>NZ_JAJAEG010000017.1:0-225862 GCF_047445655.1 Lentzea alba | reverse complement strand
GCTCACCTACGGCCCAGGCCGCTTGACACGGTCATTGAAACTCCTCGGGTTGCGAGTTCGGGCGGCGGGTTGGGCAGCGGTCACAACGCGACTTCCAGACGGCCGGTGTGGCAACGGGTCGGACAGCAGTCGCGGCGGTGGGTTCGGCGGCGGTCACGGCACGACCTCCGAGTGGCCGGGCGGAGCGGCGGGACGGACAGCAATCACGACACAGCTCCGGCATCGGGAACATCAGCGGCGACAACGGATCGCATGGCGGTCATGGCACGACCGCCGAGCGGCCGGACGGACAGCCCTCTTCAAGCAGTTGATCGAAGTGACGGGTGGGGGTGGCGGCCGCAGCGCACCCCATGGACGACAGGAATGCCAGCTGCGGCAACGGTTGGCTGAAGATCACGACGCGACCGCCGAGCGGCTGGTGGGGCGGGCGGCGGTCATCTCGCGACCGCAAGACACCCGGAATGCCAGTCGCGGCAACGGGTTTGGCGGCACGCCACAACCTCCACACGGCCGGGTGGGGCCTCTGGGCTGGGCGGCCGTCACGGGCGCAGCCTCCAGGCGGAGGGTGGAGCCTGCGGGTCGGCAGGTCGCCAGGGGCGCAACCTCGTGCCAACCGGCCCGCCAGCGGATGTGCCAGCTGCGGCAACGGGTCGGGCAGCAGCAGGCCCGTCGCGGCCTCCAGGTCCCGCCCGAGGCGGCGGGTCGCGACCGTCACGACGCAGCCTCCGGACGCCGGACATGCCCGCCGCGGCAACAGGTCTGGCGGCGGCCGTCATGTTGCGGTATCTGGGCGGCGGGCGTGGCGGCCGTAGGTGATGTCGCGGCCCATGAGGCGGAGCCAGGACTCGTAGCACCAGGCGAAGAAGCGGCTCATTTCGGCGGCTCCCGGAAGATGTAGCGGGGCGGGATGGGACGGCCGTAGCGCAGCAGGTTGAGCAACACCCGCCACACGATTCGGAGAAGCGTCACGGGTGCCGCCCCTCGATCACGAAGTGCTCTGGCACAACGGCGCGGCTGCGACTAGGCACGCGCAACGGAAACCCGTTGCGCGCCACAGACACCCCTAGGGAGGCGTGGCCTGACGAGCGACAGTTCTGGGGGTCGGTCGCGCTGGGCTGTCCTGGCGTTGAGCAGCAGCTGCGGCAGGGTGCTGGATCTGGGACGTGCGCGGCTCGGGCCACGCCTTCGCGGAGCTTGGGGTTGGCGTGCATGACCTGACGCAGGATCACCGACAGGCGAAGGCAATCGAGACAGGTCACGGGCGTAGCTCCTTCAGGATGCGGCGGGCGACGGTGGCCAGCGGGCCCTTGGCGTCGCGGGGGAAGTGGCCCCGCTCCAGCGTTTCGGCCAGGCCCGGTTCCGGGCGCATTTGAGTCAGCAGGGGGATGCCGATCACCTCGGCCATGTCGGCTGCGGCGAGGTTGCCCGGGGACGGACCGCGGACCACCAGGCGGAGGTTGCGGCCTTGGGTCAGCAGGCGGGAGGCGACTCGGGTGGCTGCTGCGGTGGCTCGGACTTCGGCTGGCACGACCAGGACTGTCAGGTCGGTGCGGTCCAGGGCTGCGGAGGCGGCGGCTGTTGGGTGGCGGGGCAGGTCGCAGACGACGGTGTTGCCCGCTCGGCGGCCCGCGTCCAGGACTGCGGCCACTGCTGCCGGTTCTGGGTCTGGGCCGGCGCGGTCGCAGGCCAGGATGCTCAGGCTGCCTGAGGTTGGCAGGGCTGCTCGTAGGGCGGACATCGGGACTCGGCCGCCTGAGCAGTGGACGCCTGGCCAGCGGGCGCCTTCCTCGGACTCGGTGCCCAGGGCCAGGTCTATGCCGCCGCCCAGCGGGTCGCAGTCCACGAGCATCGCCTCGCCTCCTGCTGCCACGGCTTCGCGGCCGCAGGCGATGGCGAGGACTGAGGCGCCGGCGCCTCCGCGGCCGCCCACGAACGAGACCACTCGGCCTCGGTCGGAGGGTGGGCCCTCGCCCACGTCGGTGAGAGCGCTCACCAGGGCGCGGCCGTCCAGCGGGAGTTCCAGGACCCCGTCGGCTCCTAGTGCGACCGCCGGGGCCCAGGGCGGGTCGCCGCCGTGGACCACCAGTACGCCGGAGCGGCGTGGGAGGTCGGCGTCCACGCAGGCGGAGACGGCGGTCGGGTCCAGGAGCACCAGCGGGGCGGAATGCCATTGCGAGCGCAAGGAAGTGAGGTCCGGCGCGCAGGAGAGCGGGCAGTCCGCGGCGGCGGCCAGGCGGAGGACCTCGTCCAGGAGGTCCTGGTCCGTCAGCAGGGCGGTGGGGTGGGTCATGGGGTCCACCGTGCTGGGTCGTGATGAACGACACAACGGGTGAAGATCCAGATGTGGACAAATCGGGGGGTGTGGACAAGTCGCGATCTTGAGACCGCTCGACTACCGGGAGTGTCCGGGGTGTGTGCGACGCTGGAGGGCTGGGCTCAGCACACGCCTAAAACGGCGTCAAGAGCGGCATAGGTCCAGTCGCGGCCACGAGGAAACGGGGTCCGGATATGGGACGACCCCCGCCAGGGGGGAGGGACGGGGGTCGTCAATGGTTCAGTCCCGGGGGGTCGGACTGAACCCGTCCGTCGAACCGGACTCTCCTACTGTATCCCCATGCGCCAGTGCTGCGCGCAACTTCGGCAACAGCTGCGGGCCAAGTTTCGGTAACCGTGTCCCACAACGATTTCGTACACGAACGAAATGCCGCCCGAACGGCCTACTGACGAGTACACCTAAGCTGAGCTACATGAGTCGGATCGCCGCCTTCTTCGACCTCGACAAGACCGTGATCGCGAAGTCGAGCACGCTGGCGTTCAGCCGTCCCTTCTTCCAGGAGGGGCTGATCAACCGCCGCGCGGTTCTGAAGAGCGCTTATGCCCAGTTCGTGTTCATGCTCGCCGGCGCGGACGCGGACCAGATGGACCGCATGCGCGCGCACATCACCGCATTGGCCGCGGGCTGGGACGTCGAGCAGATCCGCAGCATCGTGAACGAGACGCTGCACGACATCGTCGATCCGCTGGTTTACAAAGAAGCGACACAGTTGATCGCCGACCACAAGGCGGAGGGTCACGACGTAGTCATCGTGAGTGCGTCGGGTGAGGAACTGGTCGCGCCGATTGCCCACATGATCGGTGCGGACTACAGCGTCGGAACGAAGATGGTCGTCCTGGAAGGCCGCTACACCGGCGACGTCGACTTCTACTGCGCCGCGGACAACAAGGCCGTCGCGATCAAGCAGCTCGCCGCCGAGCACGGCTACGACCTCTCCAAGAGCTACGCCTACTCGGACAGCGTCACGGACCTGCCGATGCTCGACGTCGTCGGCCACCCGACGGTCGTCAACCCGGACCGGGGCCTGCGCCGCACCGCCGCGCAGAAGGGCTGGCCGGTGCTGCAGTTCTCGGACCCGGTGAGCCTGCGCTCCCGCATCCCCACCCCGTCCGGCAAGGCGGTGGCGGTCACGGCCATCAGCCTCGGCGCGGTCGCCGCGGCCGGCGCCGCCTGGTACGGCCTCCGCCGCAAGCGCAACCGCGACTGAAGTCAAGTCCAAGAAGGACATCCGCACCGATGGAGACCCGTACCGGCCAGTAGTGGCAACACGGTGCACACGTGGTGTCCGCGTGAGTGCACGTGCCCGCCCTGTCAGCGGTACCCGAACACGAACAAACGCTCACAAATCCTGAAACGGCAGTACTTTCACTACTGAACGTGGCTTGAACGGTGCACCCGTCCGAGCCCTTGCTGTGACCGGCGGCACGCACTTAAATGGGTGGTGCGGAACTCGGGTCGGCCAGGGACCTGGCGAAGAGAAGCCAGACTCCACCCCGGCAGGGCTCCGTGCGCGGACTTCGAGTACCCACGCGCAGCACGCCGCGGGAGGCTTGTCGTCTAGGGCCTGCGTACCGGGACGCCGGACGCCGAGGCCAGGGTTGTACGACTAGAGTTGCACGCTTGGTAACTCGCAAGCCCGCGCTGAAGACGGGGCACCCTTTCGAGGGTGCCCCGTCTGCTTGTTCGGTCAAAAAGTGACTCCGAACGGCAGAATGGCCACCCGTTGACCCGCCCCACAGCCGTGAGTAACTTGCGAAATACGCCAGTTACCTGTGGGAACATCACCGGGAGGCACGGTCAAGTGCGGAAAATCGCCGCGTTCACGCTGGTCACAGCCATGGTCGCCCTCACGCCGGTGGCGAGAGCGGACGCCACGGTGACCACGCTGCGCGGGATGTCGCTGGAAGAGAAGGTCGGCCAACTCTTCGTCACGTACGTCAACGGCCAGGCCGCCGACGTCCCGCACCCCAAGAACCAGACCGACTTCGGCGTCGCCACCGCCGCGGAGATGGTGCGCAAGTACAAGCCCGGCGGCGTCATCTACTTCAACAACTCCACGCGCGACAACATCGACACCCCGAAGCAGATCGCGCAGCTCTCCAACGGCCTGCAGAGGGCCAGCCGCATCCCGTTGCTCATCTCGACCGACCAGGAGATGGGCCTCGTCACGCGCATCGGCCCGCCGGCCACGCAACTGCCGGGCAACATGGCCCTCGGCGCCGGCCGCTCCACGAAAGACGCCGAAGAGGCCGCGCGCATCACCGCGCAGGAGCTCCGCGCGATGGGCATCAACCAGAACTTCGCGCCGGACGCGGACGTCAACTCCAACCCGGCGAACCCGATCATCGGCGTGCGCAGCTTCAGCAGCGACCCGACGCTCGCGGCCGACATGCTGAAGGCCCAGGTCACGGGCTACGAGGGCCGCCGCTGGTTCGACCCGGACTCGGTCACCGCGACCGCCAAGCACTTCCCCGGCCACGGCGACACGTCCGAGGACAGCCACACCAGCCTGCCGGTCTCGAACCGCACCCTCGACCAGTGGCGCCAGATCGACGCGCCGCCGTTCAAGGCCGCCATCGCCGCCAAGATCGACTCGATCATGACCGCGCACATCCAGGTGCCGAAGATCGACCCGTCCGGCGAACCGGCCACGCTCAGCCCGAAGATCATCACCGGTCTGCTGCGCGAGGAGCTGAAGTACGACGGCGTGATCGTCACCGACTCGCTGGAGATGGCCGGCGTCCGCAAGCTGCACCCCAACGACGCGGAGATCCCGATCCTCGCCATCAAGGCGGGCGTGGACCAGCTGCTGATGCCGCCGAACCTCGGCCTGGCGATCGACAGCGTCGTCAAGGCCGTCCGCAGCGGTGAGATCTCCGAGCAGCGCATCGACCAGAGCGTCCTGCGCATCCTCAAGATGAAGCTCATGCGCGGCGTCATGCTCACCGCCGAGGTCGACGAGAACAAGGTCGACCAGATCGTCGGCTCCAACACGCAAAAAGCGCAGGCCATCGCCGACCGCACCGTCACCGCGATCCGCAACGACGCGCAGGCGATCCCGCTCAACGCCACCACTCCCCTGGTCGTCGGCACCAGCGACGCCCCGGCCACGGCACTGGCCACCAGGATCAAGGGCACCAAGGTCGTCACCGCGACGAGCCCCACGCCCGCACAGATCCAACAGGCCCTCGCAGCGGCGGCCAACGCCGACAAGATCGTCGTGCTGACCAACAACCTGAGCACCCGGCCCGCCCAGCTCGACCTGCTCAACCAGCTGATCGCGACGGGCAAACCGGTCATCGCGGCCGCCACCAGCAACCCGTACGACGTGGCGTACAGCGCCGCGAAGACGTGGCTCGCCACCTACTCGACCACCACCGTCTCGATGGAGGCACTGGCCAGGATCCTGCTCGGCGAGACCAAGCCGCAGGGCAAGCTCCCGGTCGACGTGCCCGGCCCGCTCTCCTACAAGTTCGGACACGGGGTGACCTGGTGAGAAGGCGGCAGTTCCTCGCAGCGAGCGCACTGTCCGTCCCACTCGTCACCGCCGGCACCGCCAACGCGGCCCCGAGACTCGCCACCGGCGCTGAGCAGCTCGCGCACGACGGTTGGCGAAAGCTCAAGGGCCGCAAGGTAGGCGTGCTCACGAACCCGACGGGCGTGCTCAAGGACCAGACCCACGTCGTCGACTCGATGGTCGCCAACGACGCCAAGCCACATGCGGTCTTCGGCCCGGAACACGGCTTCCGCGGCACAGCGCAAGCGGGTGGTTCTGAGGGCGACTATCAAGATCCACGCACCGGTATCCCGGTGTACGACGCGTACGGCGCCAACGCCACGAAGCTCGCAGCGATGTTCACGAAGGCCGGCATCGACACGGTCGTGTTCGACATCGCGGACGTAGGAGCGCGCTTCTACACCTACATCTGGTCGATGTACACGGCGATGCAGGCCGCCCCGAACCTCGACTTCATCGTCCTCGACCGCCCGAATCCCATTGGTGGCACGGCGAACGGCCCACAGCTCGACCCCGCCTACGCCACCGGCGTCGGCCTGAAACCGATCGTCCAGCAACACGGCATGACCGTCGGCGAGCTGGCCCGTTTCTACGTCGGCGAGTTCGACGTCAAGACCAACCTCGAAGTCGTCAACGTCAAGGGCTGGCGCAGGAACCAGCTCGACACCGGCCTGCCGTGGGTCCCGCCGAGCCCCAACATGCCCACCCAGGACACCGCGCTGGTCTACCCCGGCACGTGCCTGTTCGAGGGCACCGTGCTGTCAGAAGGCCGCGGCACCACCCGCCCGTTCGAAACCGTTGGCGCGCCTGGCATCGACTGGCGCTGGGCCGAATCTCTCAACGCTTTGAACCTCAAGGGCGCGAGGTTCCGCGAAACCTACTTCGCGCCGACGTTCAACAAGTTCCAGGGCAAGACCTGCGGCGGCGTCACCCTGCACGTCACCGACCCGCACGAGTTCGACGCGATCAAGGCGGCCGTCGCCATGCTCAAGACCGCGAAGTCCTTGTACCCCACCGTGTTCGCCTGGCGTCCGGACAACTGGATCGACAAGCTCAGCGGCTCCGACCGGCTGCGCAAGATGATCGACGCGAACGCAGGACTCGACGAGATCGTCGGCGCCTGGCAACAGGAGCTGCAGAAGTTCCGCCGCACCCGCCTGCCCTACCTGCGCTACCGGTGAGGACGCCATGCTCATCCCTGCACTGGCCGTCGCACTCGTGACGGCCGCGATCCCCGGCCACTTCGACCAGCCCCAGGACGGTTTCGCGCCGCAGTGGACCACGCTGCGCCCGTCCAACCCCTACTGGGCGCACCTCGACCCCGAGCCGATCAACGCCGCCCTGCGCCAGCTCCGCGAGTTCCAGAAACCCCAGGCCAACGGCAAACCGCTGTTCGCCGGCGCCGTCACGATGTACGTGCACGACGGCAAGATCGTCACGCACGACCGCACCGGTTACGCCGTTCTCTACAAAGACCAGCAGACCAAGTTGCCAGAAGAAGAACGCGTCCCCATGCAGAAGGACACGATCTTCGACTTCGCCTCGATCTCGAAGCTCTTCACGTCCATCGCCGTGATCCAGCAGGTCGAACAGGGCCGCATCGACATCGATGAACGCGTCGCCACCTACCTGCCCGAGTTCGGCGTCAACGGCAAAGAGAACATCACCGTCAAGCAGCTCCTCACACACACGAGCGGCCTCGAACCGTTCATCCCGTTGTGGAAGCTGTACCCGGACATCCCGAGCCGCATCAAAGCCGTGATGGACGTGAAGCCGAAGTCCACGCCCGGCACCACGTACGTCTACTCCGACCTGAACCTGATCACGCTCGGCGAGCTCGTCCACGAGGTCAGCGGCAAACGCCTCGACGAAGCCGTCAAAGATGGCATCACCAAGCCGCTCGGCATGAATGACACCGGCTACAACCCGAAGGCCAAGAGCCGAACGGCCGCAACGGAGTTCCAGGCCGCACCGCCACGCGGGATCGTCCGCGGCGAGGTGCACGACGAGAACGCGTGGTCGCTCGGCGGAGTAGCCGGTCACGCGGGCGTCTTCGGCACGGCCAAGGACCTCGCCGTCCTCGGCCAGACGATCCTCAACGGCGGCACGTACAACGGCCGCCGGATCCTGAACGAGCACTCCGTCGAGCTGATGCTGACGAACTTCAACCAGCAGTTCCCGGACAACTCCCACGGCCTGGGCTTCGAGCTCGACCAGCGCTGGTACATGGGCGCGTTGAGCGCTCCAGGAACCGCGGGCCACACCGGCTACACCGGCACGTCGTTCGTGATCGACAAGGCCTCCCGGTCGATCGCGATCCTGCTGAGCAACCGCGTGCACCCCAGCCGTGACTGGGGCAGTGTGAACCCCGCCCGCCGGGTCGTCGCCGACGGACTGGCCAACGCACTCGCGGTCAAGTCGCATGGAAAGCAGTGGCGTGCAACGACTTCCGGCGGCACCCTCACCGCGGAGCGCCCGGTCGAGGTCTTCGTCGACGTCGACAAGGGCGACAAGCTGACCGTCCAGCACTGGGACGGCACTCAGTGGCAGGACGTCCGCACGATCACCACCACACAGCGCCGTTGGGTTGCCACAGAACAGCAGAAGACCCGCTTCGTCTACACCAAGGCGGGCCAGTACAACGGACGTGGCGTCTACGTCCACGCCCGTGGTGACGTCACGGCGGAGGGCTGGTCAGCAGCACGCCGCTAGCACCTCGGCAAAGCTGGAAAGCGCCCGTGGAAACGCGGGCGCTCCAAAGCTGACCACGATCCCGCTGCGGTCGTCGTCGCTCTTCTCATGCCTGAACCACGAGAGAGGACTGATCTCGATCCCACGTTCGCGCGCGGTCTGCACGATGGCTGCTTCATGCGGTGTGTCGAGCACGGCGTGCATGCCGGCCGCGATACCGGACACCGACACGTACGGCGAGACGGCCTCCACGAGCCGGTCACGCCGCCGTTGGTACTTCAACCGCATCCGCCGCACATGGCTGTCATAGGCGCCCGACGACAAGAAATCCGCCAGCGTCAGCTGATCGAGCATGCTGATGTACTGCTCGCGATCGGTCTTCAACGCCAGGATCGGATCCACGTACCGGTCCGGCAGCACCATCCACCCGATCCGCAACGCCGGCGACAACGCCTTGCTGGACGTGCCCAGGTAGACCACGTGCTCCGGATCGAGCCCCTGCACCGCACCGACGGGCTGACGGTCGTAGCGGAACTCACCGTCGTAGTCGTCCTCAAGCACAAGACCGCCCACGCGCCGTGCCCACGCCACGGCTGACGCACGTCGTATGGGGTGCAGCGGCCCACCCAACGGGAACTGGTGCGCCGGCGTCAGCACGACAGCACACCGGTCGTCCGGCAGCTGCTCGGTGTTCGCGCCGTGGTCGTCGACCGCCAACGGCACCGTCGACCGCCACAACGTCCGGTGCGGCTCCAGCCCGTACTCCTCGACCACGACCGGTGGCTTCAGCAGCCGGTTGAACATCCGGATGCCGTCCGCGAACCCCGAACACACCACGATCCGTTCGGGATCGGCCCGCACGCCGCGGGTCCGCGCGAGGTACTCGGCCAGCGCCGTCCGCAGCTCGATCCGCCCCTGCGGGTCCCCCGGCCCGAACGCCTCCGAGGGCGCCGCCGTCAACGCCCGCCGCGTCGAGCGGATCCACTCCGTGCGCGGGAACTCGGTGATGTCCGGCGTGGAGACCGTGAGGTCGAACCGCACGTCCGGCTCTGCAACCCTGCGTGTGACCGGCGGAGGCGGCGAAACCCGTTGCGCAACCACGGTTCCAGAACCCTGACGCGCGGTCAGCCACCCCTCCGCCACGAGCTCCGCGTACGCCTCGGCGACCGTGTTCCGTGCGATCCCGAGGTCAGCGGCCAGCGATCGTGAGGCGGGCAGCCTGGTCCCCGGCGGCAGACGCGCCGAACGGACCGCGTCCCGCAGCGACGCCGTCAACCGGTGCCGCAGTCCGCCCGAACCGGACAGGTCCAGGTGGAAGTCAAGATTGGCCCACGATTCCACGCTTGAATTGCACCATGCCAAGGGCCAATCGGCGGCCTAACTTCGATGACATGACGAACCGCATCGACTTCCCGAAGAAGGCCGCCAAGGTCTACCGCGCCATGATCGCCCTCGACGCCGCCGCGCGCGAGGGCCTCGACGAGACCCTCGCCGAGCTGGTCCGCATCCGTGCGTCGCAGCTGAACCACTGCGCGTACTGCATCAACATGCACACCACCGACGCCCGCAAGCAGGGCGAGTCCGAGGCCCGCATCTACCTCCTCAACGCGTGGCAGGAGGCGGGCGACATCTACACCGAGAAGGAACAGGCCGCGCTGCTGCTGACCGAGGCCATCACGGTGATGAGCAGCCACGAGTACGTCAGCGACGAGGTCTACGAGCAGGCCGCGAAGCACTTCGAGGAGGAAGAACTGGCGCAGCTCATCGCGCTGATCTTCACCATCAACTCGTGGAACCGGATCGCGGTTTCCACCCGGATGGCCCCTGACGTCCACTGAGCCTCCGCCTGGAGAGTGACTTTCGGACACACTCCGTTGACCCTTCGGGTGGCGGTTAGTAAGTTTCCCACGTGTCCACTGAGAGCAGTGCCGAGTCCAGTCCGCTGGTGAAGATCCGGTCGTTGCTGCCGGGTCTCGCGCGCGCCGAGCAGCGCGTCGCGAAGGTGGTCCTGGAGAACCCGGCGACGGTCGCGCACCGCAGCATCACCGAGGTCGCCGAGCAGGCGGGCACGAGTGAGACGACGGTGACGCGGTTCTGCAAGGCCATCGGCGTGGGCGGGTACCCGGAGCTGCGCATCGCGCTCGCGGCCGACACCGCTCGCAGCCAGGCCAGGGCCAACCACGACATGGGCGGCGACATCGGGCCGGGAGACGACCTCAAGCAGGTCGTCGGCAAGGTCGCGTTCGCTGACGCCCGCGCCGTCGAGGAGACCGCCGAGCAGCTCGACATCGAGTCGCTCGACAAGGTCGTCCAGGCGGTCGCGGGCGCCCGTCGCGTGGACGTCTACGGCTTCGGCGCCAGCGCTTTCGTGGCATTCGACCTGCAGCAGAAGCTGCACCGCATCGGGCTGACCTGCTTCGCGTGGAACGACACGCACATCGCGCTGACGTCGGCCGCCGTGCTGACCGGCGCGGACGTCGCCGTCGGCATCTCGCACACCGGCTCGACCGTCGAGACCGTCGAAGCCCTGCGCGTGGCTCGCGAGACCGGCGCCACCACCGTCGCGCTGACGAACTTCCCGCGCTCGCCCATCACCGAGGTCGCCGACCACGTGCTGACCACGGCCGCGCGCGAGACGACGTTCCGCTCCGGTGCCATGGCGAGCCGCATCGCACAGCTCACCGTCATCGACTGCCTGTTCATCGGCGTCGCCCAGCACCACGTCGACACGGCGAAGACCGCCCTGGAGGCGACCTACGAAGCGGTGTCCGGCCACCGGCTAGGCGCGAGACCAGATGGCCGTCGACGGCCACGGGAGACGACTAAATGATCTCCCCCCGGAACGGTGTGGTGGTGCGCGTGGAATCTCCGACGGAGCAACGGAACCCCCGCACGGCCGACATCGACCGGGTCCCCACGATCGAAGTGCTGAGGATGATCAACGACGAGGACCGCACGGTCCCGTCCGCCGTCGCCGCGGCACTGCCGGAGCTGGCCCGCGCGGTCGACCTCGGCGTCACCGCGATCATGTCCGGCGGCCGCGTGCACTACGTCGGCGCCGGCACCTCCGGCCGCCTGGCGACGCTGGACGCCGCCGAGCTCGTGCCCACGTTCAACGTCCCGCCCGACTGGTTCGTGGCCCACCACGCCGGCGGCTCCGAGGCCCTCGTCCGCGCGGTCGAGGAGGTCGAGGACCACTCCGGCGCCGCCCAGATCCGCCGGCACGCCACGCAGAAAGACCTGGTCGTGGGCGTGACGGCGTCCGGGCGCACGCCGTTCGTGATCGGCGCGCTGGAGGAGGCGCAAGCGCTTGGCGCCCACACGGTGCTGGTGTCGAACAACGCCTCGGTGCCGATCACCCCGGACGTGCTCGTGGCCCTGGACACCGGTCCGGAGGCCATCGCCGGCTCGACCAGGATGAAGGCGGGATCGGCCCAGAAGCTGGTGCTGACGTCGTTCTCGACCGCGGTGATGATCAAGCTCGGCCGCACCTACTCGAACCTGATGGTCAGCATGCGGGCGACGAACGCGAAGCTGCGCGGCCGGACGATCCGGATCCTGCACGAGGCCACCGGGCTGCCCGAGACCGACTGCGCGCAAGCGTTGGCGGACGCGGCGGGTGACCTCAAGGTAGCGCTGGTGCACCTGCTGTCGGGCGAACCGACCGAACGTGCGGCCGCCGCCCTGGAGGACACGAAGGGCCACGTCCGCAACGCCCTGGACCGGCTAGCCGGGTAGCACTGGACGCCACGGGATGGGCGTCGAGAGCACCATCGCGCTCGACGTCTCCCCGTGCGCCGCCAGCCGGACCAGCAGCCGTTCCAACTCGACGATCGACGTCGTGACGACCTTCACCACCGAGCAGATCTCCCCCGTCAGCCGCACGACCTCGACGACCTCCGGGACGTCGTCGAGCAGCTCCGGGTGGACCGTGATGCACCGCGGGCCGTAGCACTTCATGCGCACCAACGCGACGACAGGTCGTCCGACGACGGTGGGGTCGACCACGGCGCGATAGCCGGTGATCGCGCCGATGTTCTCCAGCCGGCGCACGCGTTGGGCGACCGTTGGCGGTGAGACGTGCACGCGGCGTGCGAGCTCGTTGTACGAGAGGCGTGCGTCCTCTTGGAGGGCCTCCAACAGGGCCTTGTCGACCTCATCCAACATGAACGCAAAGCTACCCGCCGATCTGTTTTGCGTTCGGAAGAAGTTCGGGCCGAACGCCTTTCGTCGCCCATTCAGGTGATGGGGCCCAGCCAGGAGGATTGAGGCATGAGCTGCCCCGTGTCCCCCAAGCTGGATTTCGGCGGCACCACGCCGTACGAGGACTACGTGCACGCGTCGGTGTTGCACACCCTTCAACAGCAGTGGTCCAAAGACCCGCGCGAGATGTCGTTCCTGGTCATCACGCAGGTGATGGAGCTGTACTTCGGCCTGCTCTGCTTCGAGTGGCGGCAGGCCCAGGCCGAACTACGCGCAGACGACCTCAAGGCTGCTGTCCGCACGCTCAGGCGTTCTGACCTGCACCTGCAGGCACTCTCGGCGGCGTGGCGACCGATCGCGCGCATGACGCCGACCGAGTTCAACTCGTTCCGCGACGCGCTCGGCGAGGGCTCCGGCTTCCAGTCGGGCATGTACCGCGAGATGGAGTTCCTGCTCGGCGAGAAGTCCGCGTCGATGCTCGTACCGCACCGGGCGGTGCCGTCGATGTACGCGCAGCTGGAGGAGTCGCTGAGCAAGCCGTCGCTCTACGACGACGTGCTGGCGGCTCTCAAGCGCAGGGGTTTCGACATCCCGCAGAGCATCCTCGACCGCGACCTCACCAAGGCGTACGAGGCCTCGCCCGAGGTCGAGCAGGTGTGGGCGGAGATCTACCGCGGCGACGACCGCGACCTGCTGGAACTCGGTGAGGCGCTCACGGACATCGCCGAGGAGTTCGCGCGCTGGCGTTACGACCACCTGCTGGCCACTCGACGGTCGATGGGCGCAAAAGTCGGTACCGGCGGCTCGGCTGGTGTTGCATGGCTGGAGAAGCGCACCCAACGCGCGGTGTTCCCCGAGCTGTGGACTGCCAGGAGTTACGTGTGAAGCGCGAGCTGTTCGACATCCCCGAAGGCGTCATCTACCTCGACGGCAACTCGCTCGGCGCACCGCCGGCGCACGTGGCCGAGCGCGTGCACCAGGTCATCACGCACCAGTGGGGCACGCGGCTGATCCGGTCGTGGTCCGAGGGCTGGTGGGAGGCGCCGCAACGGATCGGTGACCGCATCGGCCGGCTGATCGGGGCCGCCGCAGGGCAGGTCGTGGTCGGCGACTCGACGTCGGTCAACGTCTTCAAGGCGTTGATGGGCGCGGTCAAGGGCACCGACCGCACCGAGATCGTGTGCGACGAGTCGACGTTCCCGACCGACGGGTACATCGCGCAGTCGGTGGCCTCGTTGACAGGGCTGAAGATTCGCGCCGCACATCCGTCCTCTTTGGACCTCACCAGTGACACCGCCGTGGTGCTGATCAACCACGTCGACTACCGCACGGGCGCGCTGAACGACATGAAGGCGCTGACCGAGCAGGCGCACGATGTCGGCGCACAAGTGGTCTGGGACCTCTGCCACAGCGCGGGCGTCCTGCCGATCGAGCTGGACGCGCTGAACGTCGACTTCGCGATCGGGTGCACCTACAAGTTCCTCAACGGTGGACCGGGCTCGCCGGCGTTCATCTACGTGCCGAAGCACAGGCAGGCGACGTTCGAGAACCCGTTGTCGGGCTGGAACGGGCACCGCGAGCCGTTCGCGATGGAGCAGAGCTACGAACCGGACCCCGGCATCGTCAGGGCACGGGTCGGCACGCCGGACATCCTGTCGATGCTGGCGCTCGACGCGGCGCTGGACGTGTGGGACGACATCGACCTCGCCGAGCTCCAACGGCGCGGTCTCAAGCTCACCGCGTTGTTCCGCGAGCACGTCGAGAAGCTGACCGGCCTGGAAGTCATCACGCCGGAGGCCCGCGGCAACCAGATCTCGGTCCGCTGCCCCGACGCCAAAGCCGTGATGGACAGGCTCATCGAGAAGGGTGTCATCGGCGACCACCGGCCGCCAGACATCCTCCGGTTCGGGTTCGCGCCGCTCTACGTGACCGACGAGGACGCGATCAGGGCCGCCGAGGTTCTGGCCGAGGTCACCCGCTGAGTGCGGCGTCCGCGATGCTCTTGGCCTCGCGGGCGCCCGCCTCCAACGCGGAGCAGACGAACAGGATCCACTGAGCGAGGCCTTCCAACGAGCCCGACGCGAACGCCACGGACGCGGCCTCGTACTCGGACGAACGACGAAGGCAGGCCACCTCGGGCACGCCGAGACCCTTGGGGTCGAGGCCGGTCGAGATCGACGTCATCCGAGCAGCGGCACGGGCGACCACGCCGTTGGCGACGTCGAACGGTGCGAGCCCGAGCAGTTCGCCGTGCACCACCGCGACCAGAACCGGTGCCGGCACGGACGTTCCGCCGGTGACCAACGACCCGAGCATGTCGAGCCGCTGCGACACGTCCTCGGACACCCGCGGACGACCGACGTCGGAAGTCAGGTCCGCGGCGGCGAGCACGTGCAGCCGCGCGAGAGCCTGCAACGGCGCACGCTGCCAGGTGCTGACGAGGCCGCCCAAGGCCTCGGCGATCCGCAAAGACCCTGCCAGCACGGGATCCGAGACCTCGCCGGACTCCGGAATTTCGGTCGGTCCGCCCTCCAGAGCAGCCGACGCGCGGGCCGCGCGGACGGACGCTTCGGCCGCGGTCGTGGCCCAGCCGCGCAGATTCACCCGATGGCGGTGCACCTGGAAGACGGCGTCCTTGGCCGCGTTGGCGGCGTCAGCCACACCAGGCAAGGAAAGCAGCGGAGCAAGCGGATCGGTCACGGTCGCGCAGAGTACCTGACCAGGTGAAACGCGTGATCCAGCTCACTGGCCGGACCGTTGAGCGCGCAACATCGCCCGTTCAACGCGCCGCACGTGCTTCAACCAGACAAAACGGGTTACACAATGACAGCCGTGTTTCCATCCACCCCAGATTGGTCTGAACCTTTCGGGGGAGGAGCCTGTTGGAAGTGAACTGGCTCGCACTACGGTCAGTACCCGCATCCCCAACCGGTCTGGATTTTCCAGGAGGTCTCGCACCATGACCCAGTCGCCAGGCCAGGGCCAAGCCCTGGACAACCTGCTCACGGAGAGCAGGACGTTCCCGCCTTCCGACGAGTTCGCGGCGCAGGCGAACGCACAGCCCGAGCTGTACGAGGAGGCGAAGGCCGACCGCGAGGCGTTCTGGGCGAAGCAGGCGGAACGGCTGCACTGGGACACCAAGTGGACGCAGGTCCTGGACTGGTCGGACGCACCGTTCGCGAAGTGGTTCGTCGGCGGCAAGCTCAACGTCGCGTACAACTGCGTCGACCGGCACGTCGAGTCCGGCCACGGTGACCAGGTCGCCATCCACTGGGAGGGCGAGCCCGGCGACTCCCGCGCCATCACCTACGGCGAGCTGCAGCGCGAGGTCTCCAAGGCCGCGAACGCGTTGACGTCGCTGGGGATCGGCGCCGAGGACCGCGTCGCGATCTACATGCCGATGATCCCCGAGGCGATCTTCGCGATGCTCGCGTGCGCCCGCGTCGGCGCCATGCACAGCGTCGTGTTCGGCGGCTTCTCCGCCGAGGCGCTGCGCACCCGCATCGAGGACTCCTCGTGCAAGCTCGTGATCACCACCGACGGCCAGTACCGCCGCGGCAACCCGGCGCCGCTCAAGCCCGCCGTGGACGAGGCCGTCGCCGGCGCGCCGTCCGTGGAGAAGGTCATCGTCGTCAAGCGCACCGACACCGAGGTCGCGTGGACCGACAAGGACGTGTGGTGGCACGAGCTGGTGGACTCGCAGTCCGACCAGCACACCCCCGAGGCGTTCGACGCCGAGCACCCGCTCTTCATCCTCTACACCTCGGGCACCACGGGTAAGCCGAAGGGCATCCTGCACACGTCCGGCGGCTACCTCACGCAGGCTTCGTACACGCACCACAACGTGTTCGACCTCAAGCCGGACACCGACGTGTACTGGTGCACCGCGGACATCGGCTGGGTCACCGGCCACAGCTACATCGTCTACGGCCCGCTGTCGAACCGCGTGACGCAGGTCGTCTACGAAGGCACGCCGAACACCCCGAACGAGGGCCGGCACTGGGACATCGTGCAGAAGTACGGCGTCTCGATCTACTACACGGCGCCGACGCTGATCCGCACCTTCATGAAGTGGGGCGCGGACATCCCGGCCAAGTACGACCTGAGCTCCCTGCGCGTGCTGGGTTCGGTCGGCGAGCCGATCAACCCCGAGGCGTGGATCTGGTACCGCGAGAACATCGGCGGCGGCAAGGCTCCGATCGTCGACACGTGGTGGCAGACCGAGACCGGCGCGATCATGATCTCGCCGCTGCCCGGCGTGGTGTCGACCAAGCCCGGTTCGGCGCAGCGCCCGCTGCCCGGCATCGGCGCGAAGGTCGTCAACGACGAGGGCGTCGAGGTTCCGCACGGTGGCGGTGGCTACCTGGTGCTCGACGAGCCGTGGCCGTCGATGCTGCGCGGCATCTGGGGCGACGAGGAGCGCTACCGCGACACCTACTGGTCGCGGTTCGCCGACCAGGGCTTCTACTTCGCCGGTGACGGCGCCAAGTACGACGACGACGGCGACATCTGGCTGCTCGGCCGCGTCGACGACGTGATGAACGTGTCCGGCCACCGGATCTCCACGACCGAGGTCGAGTCCGCGCTGGTCTCGCACCCGACCGTGGCCGAGGCGGCCGTCGTCGGCGCGTCCGACGCGACCACCGGCCAGGGCATCGTGGCGTTCGTGATCCTGCGCGGTGGCGCGGGTTCCGACGCCGGTGGTGCCGACGCGATCAAGGCGCTGCGCGACCACGTGGCGAAGGAGATCGGCCCGATCGCGAAGCCGCGGCAGATCATGGTCGTGCCGGAGCTGCCGAAGACGCGGTCCGGCAAGATCATGCGCCGCCTGCTGCGCGACGTGGCGGAGAACCGCGCCGTCGGTGACGTGACGACGCTGGCCGACTCGTCGGTCATGGACCTGATCTCGGCGGGTCTGCAGTCGGGCAAGTCCGAAGACTGATCTGCGCAAACGTGACGGGCGTCCTCACTTGAGGGCGCCCGTTCGCGTTAAGATCGCATCAGGGTGAGCCGGGAAGTCTGGTCGGCACGAGGATTTGTCGTATCCGCTGACCGCCCTGGGAGCCCCGTGTCGCGCAAGAAGGCCGTAGTCGCCGAGTTCGCCCGCTACCTCCGCACGGAAACCGTGGGTGGCACCGTGCTGCTCGGAGCAACGGCGATTGCGTTGATCTGGGCCAATTCTCCGCTGTCCCCCACCTATTTCGGACTGCGCGACCTGCACCTCGGGCCGCTGTCCGTCGGTGACTGGGCCAAGGACGGATTGCTCGCCATCTTCTTCTTCGTCGCCGGACTGGAGCTCAAGCGCGAACTCGTCGTCGGAGAGCTGTCGCAGCTGAAGGCGGCGATCTTGCCGGTGGTCGCGGCGATCGGCGGCATGATCGTGCCGGCGCTGATCGCGTTGGCGATCGGCTGGGGCCAGCCGGGGATCGAGAAGGCCTGGGCGATTCCGGTCGCGACGGACATCGCGTTCGCGCTCGGGGTGCTGGCGCTGACGGCGTCGGGGCTGCCGTCGAGTCTGCGGGTGTTCCTGCTGTCGTTGGCCGTGGTGGACGACCTGGGCGCGATCGTGGTGATCGCGATCCTGTTCACGGCGAAGTTCAACCTGCTGGCGACCGGGGCGGTCGTCGCTCTGCTGGCGCTGTACTGGTTCCTGCAGCACAAGAGGATCACCACGCCGTTCCTCTACGTGCCGATCGCGCTGGCGACCTGGTGGTTCATGCACGAGTCGGGCATCCACGCGACGATCGCCGGCGTCGCCCTGGCGTTGCTGACGCGGGTGAGGCGCGACCCGTACGAGCAGGAGGCGCCGGCGGTCCGGCTCGAACACCGGCTGCAGCCGTTCTCTGCCGGGGTGGCGGTGCCGGTGTTCGCGCTGTTCGCGGCGGGTGTGCCGGTGGGCGCGGAGGCGTTCGGGAAGCTCTTCGCGGACAAGATCGCCATCGGTGTGATGGTCGGGCTGGTCGTCGGCAAGGTGATCGGGATCGTGGGGGCGTCGGCGCTCGCCGTGTGGTTCAAGGCGGCGGTCTGGCCTGCCGGTGCCGGGCCGCGGGACATCATCGCGGTGGCCGTGCTGGGCGGGGTCGGGTTCACGGTCAGCCTGTTGATCGCCGACCTCTCACTCGATCAACCCGAGACCGCGAAGGCGGCCGTTCTGCTCGCTTCGATGATCGCGTCGCTGCTCGCCGCGGTGTTGCTCATTCGTCGCAGCCGGGCGCATGGCACCATGTCCGAGTGACCACCAGGGAGCACATCGCGTCGATTCCGCTGACCGCAGACGACCCGACGGCCGAGGCGTCGATCGGCGGCCTCGTCCGTGACGCGACCGCGCACATGTCGACTCTGGTCAGAGCGGAGTTCGAGCTCGCCAAGGGCGAGGTCACCGCCGAGGTCAAGAAGGGCCTGCGGGGCGGCGTCTACTTCATCGTGGCGCTGACAGTGCTGTGCTTCAGCCTGTTCTTCCTGTTCATGGCGCTCGGCTACGGGTTCTCCGAGTGGTTCGGCTGGCCCACGTCGGGCGGCTTCTTCCTCGTGTTCGGTGTCATGATCGTGACCACGGTCGTCTGCGTGATCCTCGGCGTGCGCAAGCTGAAGAAGATCAGGGCGCCGCAGAAGTCGATCGCGGCCGCGAAGGACACCGTCGCGGCCCTCACGCGCAGGGGCGACGACAACTGAGCCGCAAACCCGACCCGTCGGTGGTGCGGGTCGCGGGTCCGTGGACGCACCGCGACGTTTCGGCCAACGGCATCCGCCTGCACGTCGCCGAGCTCGGCGAGGGACCGCTCGTGCTGCTCCTGCACGGGTTCCCCGAGTTCTGGTGGTCGTGGCGGCACCAGCTGACCGCGCTCGCCGAGGCCGGGTACCGCGCGGTGGCGGTCGACCTGCGCGGCTACGGCGACTCGGACAAACCACCGCGCGGCTACGACGGCTTCACGCTCGCCGGTGACATCGCCGGACTGGTCAAGGCGCTCGGCGCCCAACGCGCACACCTGGTGGGTCATGCGTGGGGCGGCGCCACGGCGTGGACGGTCGGCGCGATCCACCCTCGCCTGGTCTCGTCGATCTCGGTGCTGGCCGCGCCGCACCCGCTGGCGATGCGCCGGGCGTTCCGCAGGCATCCCAGGGTCAACTCGCACGTGCTGCGCTTCCAGCTCCCGATCTACCCCGAACGCTGGCTGACCGGCGAGAACGCGATGCAGGTCGCCCGGCTGCTGTCGGCCTGGTCCGGCCCGAAGTGGCGGTCGGCGCCCGAGTTCGACGAGGTGATCCGCCGCTGCCGGCAGGCGATGACGATCCCCGGCGTCGCCCACAGCGCGATGGAGTACTACCGCTGGGCGGTGCGCTCGCAGATCCGCAGCGACGGCCGCCGGTTCACCGAGGCCGTGGACAAGCCGATGCAGGTCCCGGTGCTGCAGATCCACGGCGCGCTGGACCCGATCACGCTGGAGTCGTCGGCGCGGGAGTCGCGGCCGTGGCTCGGGCCGGGGTCGGAGTTCCGGTCGCTGCCCGAGGTGGGGCACTTCCCGAACCAGGAGGCGTCCCACACCACGAGCAGGCTGATCACCGAGTTCCTGCAGAAGACTTCCTGAACGCTTCTACGAGCGCTCCAGCCGGATCGTCCGGCAGGTCCGTTGAGCGCCAGGCGATGTAGCCGTCCGGCCGCACCAGCGAAGCGCCCTTTTCGGACAGTCCGAACGCGTCCAGCTGCTCGATCCGCTCGTACCGCACCCCTGCTCGCTGCGCCGCCTCCTCCCACTGCGGGTGGTCGGCGACCAGCACCCAACCGCGTTGGAACAGGTCCAAAGTGGATTTCCCCGGCTCGATCCACACGTGCGGGGCCCGTGTGCCTGGCTGGCCGTTCCACAGCTCGGGCAGCTGTGCGGGCGGCAGTTCCGGGCCCGCTCCGAGCACCGCGTCCGACCGGTAGAGGACGCCGTAGTGCATCGCGTTGTTGTCGATCAGCGGCGCGTCCTCCCGCTCGCCGTCGCGGTTGTGGCCGTCGTTGCGCGCGAAGATCTGCTGGTGGCAGAGGGTCGCGACCGGGCGCCGTTCCGCGTCGTAGGTGTCCAACAGGGACGGTCGTGACTCGCCGTTCAGCACGGCGGCGAGCTTCCAGGCGAGGTTGTGCGCGTCCTCGATGCCGACGTTCGCCCCGAACCCGCCACGGCTCGGCGGCAACGTGTGCGCGGCGTCGCCGGCCAGGAAGATCCGGCGTTCGGAGAACCTGTCCGCGACCGCGGCCGAGATCGTCCAGCGGCCGGTGGTGATGATCTCGACGTCCAGGTCGTCGCGGCCGATCGCCCGGAAGATGCTCTCGAGCAGCTCGGACTCGGTGTACTCGCGGTCTTCCAGCATCAACACCCAGCGGCCGTCGCCGTAGGTGGTCAGGAAGCCGACGCCGTCGACGATGAACTGACCGATCCCGTCCTTCAGGTACTCCTCCAACGGCGCGCGGAACAGCACGCTGCGCGAGGTGTGCATGAAGCCGCGTCCGCTACGGGTGATGCCGAGGCCTTCCCGGATCGGACTGCGGTGCCCGTCGGCCGCGACCAGGTAGTCGGCCCTGATCTCGTACGGCTCGCCGTCGCCCTGCACGACCGCCGTGACGCCCTCGTCGTCCTGGCTGAACTCCAGCATCCGGGTGCTCATGCGGATGTCCGCGCCGAACTCGCGAGCCTTCTCGCGCAGCAGCGGCTCCATCCGGTCCTGGGCCACCGCGACACCCGTGCTCGGCGAGTACTCGATCTGGGACTGCTCGGCCGGCGGCGACCAGAACGTCTCCTCGAACCGCTTCCCGACCAGGCTCTCGACCCGGACCCGCCGAACGCCGAAGCCCTTCGCCACCTTGCTCGGCGGCAGGCCTTCCTCCAGCCCCACCGCGCGCAGCAACTCACCCGTCCGCGCCGTGAAGCCGACCGCTCGCGGGTGCGGTGAGCTGCCCGGATGCTTCTCCACCAACGTCACGTCCACCTCGCGCCACGCCAGGAACAGCGCGGCCGACGTGCCGGCCAGTCCCCCACCCACGACCAACACCGAAGTCTTCATCGCATCCTCCCGATACGCTGTATCACTCGATACACTGTATCGCAGATAGACGGTGTATCGTCCAGCTCGATGTCGAACGAACTCGTGTGGGACCGCCCAGAGCCGCCCAGCAAGCCGTCGCCGACCCCGTTGAGCAGGGATTTGATCGTGACAGCCGCGATCAGGCTCGCCGACGGGGGCGGGCTCGACGAGGTGTCGCTGCGCAAGGTCGCGGCCGCACTGGGCGCCGGCCCGATGCGGCTCTACGGCTACATCGAGACCAAGGACGAACTGCTCGACCTCATGGTCGACGAGGTCTACGGCGAGATCACGCTGCCCGAGCCGGGGATCGAGTGGCGCGCTGCCCTGACGCAGATCGCACACGGCGTCCACGCGGCGGCGAAGCGGCACCCGTGGCTCGTCGACCTGCTCGGCGGCCGCCCGCACCGGGGCCCGAACTCGCTGGCGCACATCGAGGCGTCACTGGCCACCCTCGACGGCAGGCCGGAGTTCCCGACCATCGACCACGTGCTCGGCGCGGTCGGCACCGTGATGGCGTTCGTCCACGGCGCGGTCCGCAACGAGATCGCCGAGGCCCGCCAGGAGCAGACCAGCGGCATGACCGAGGAGCAGTGGCAGGCGGCTTCCGGTCCCTACATGGAGCGGATGCTGGCCACCGGGAAGTTCCCGACGCTCGCCAAGGTCATGTACGAGGCAGAGCACACGAACGCTGCGCCGTTGTTCGACACCGGTCTGAGCTACGTGCTCGACGGCATCGCTACGAGGCACACCCTTGCGTCGAGGCCCGGCGGGTCAGCGTCGGCGCCTTCTGCACCAGCGACTGCACCTGCTGAGCGGTGAGCACGAAGCCGGTCTCCGGGTCGTCGACCGCGGCGCCGAACACCACGCCCATCACCTTGCCGGTCGGGTCGACCAGCGGGCCGCCGGAGTTGCCGGAGCGGACCTCGGCGCGCACGGTGTAGACGTCGCGGGTCACTGTCTGCGCGTCGTAGATGTCGGGGCCGCGCAGCAGCGGGATGCGCTCGCGGACGCGGGCTGGCGACGCCTTGTACGGGCCGTCCAGCGGGTAGCCGAGCACGATGCCGTTCTCGCCCGGCTGCACCTCGTCCGAGCGGAACTGCAGCGGCGTGGCCTCCAGGTCCGGCACGGCGAGCACGGCGAGGTCGGTGCGCGGGTCGTAGGCCACGACCGTCGCGTCGAACTGGCCGCGGCCCACCTCGACGGTGACCTCGTTGGTGCCGGCGACGACGTGCGCGTTGGTCATGACCCGCTCGGGGGCGATCACGAAGCCGGTGCCCTCCAGCGCTCGCGAGCACGACGGCGCGCGGCCGCGGACCTTCAGCACCGAGGACTTCAGCCGTTGCGCCACTGGCGAGTTCGCGAGCGCGCCGTCCGGCGGCTCCACGTCCTTGAGCGGCGTGCGGTTGAACGGGTCCATCGCCTGCGGGAAGCCCGAGACGTCGAAGAGGTTCTGCAGGTCCTCCGACAGCACGCGGGCGGCCTGCGGCATGGTCTCGTTGACCTTGCCGAGGATCACCGACTGCTTGAGCGACGAGGTCAGGTCCGGCAGGCCGGCGACCGAGGTCAGCGGGAGCGCGATCATCCACGCCACGACGAAGACGACCAGGCCCTGCACGACCGCGCCCAGCGCGTTGTCCGCGCCCTTCAACGGCGAGGCGTTCACCCGTGCCTTGATCGTCCGGCCGATGTAGACGCCGATGGTCTCGCCCAGTGCCACGAGCAACACCACGATGCCCACGGCGAACACGACTTTTGTGACGACGTTCTCGAACTGGGACACCAGCAGCGGTGCGATCTGCGTGCCGAGGATGAGGCCGACGAGCACACCGACGAACGCGGGCAGCGCGACGACCATGCCCTGCCTGGCCCCGGACACCGCGGCGATCGCGGCAAGGCCCAGCACGAGCAGGTCAACCCAGTTCAACCGACAACCTCCGCCTCACTGTGTAGCGCGCAACGCTAGTTCAAGGTCACGCACATCGGTCGCATCCCACGGCTGTTCCCAGCCGCCGAGTGCGATCAGGCCGTTGATCAACCCCGCGGTGAAGCCCCACACCAACATGCCCGGCGCGGAGAAGGCCGCTCCGACGTAGCCCGAAGGGTGACGCACCCGGAACCTGTTCGCAGGATCGGCGAGATGCGCGACGGGCACCCGAGCGACGGCGGCGGTCTCCGCCGCGTCGACGGGTGCAACGGGGCTCGGCTGTTCCCAGTAGGCGAGCACGGGCGTGACCACGAACCCGGACACCGGAACGTAAAGCTCCGGCAGCAGCGCCAGTGGTCTCACTCCTGACGCAAGTACACCTGTCTCCTCGTAAGCCTCGCGTAATGCCGTGGCGACGGGCCCGTCGTCGTCCGGGTCGGAAGCCCCGCCGGGGAACGCGACCTGGCCCGGATGCGAGCCCAGCGTGTCCGCGCGGCGCAGCAACAACACGTCCGGCCCCTGGTCGCCCTCGCCGAACAGCATCAGCACCGACGCCTCGCGCACCCCGTCCGACGGCGCTCGCGGGACCCGCATGAACGTTCGTGCGTCGATCGTCTCGGTGGCCTTCGCCAGGCGCTGCATCCAGTCGGGTGGCTCAACTGCCTCCGTCATCGCACCGCCTTCTCCACCTGCTCGGCCGCCGTGAAGTACGGCGGGTCCGTGATCTGCCGGACCGAGCCGTCCGCACCGACGAAGTACGTCGCCGGCAGCCCGATCGGGGCCTTCACGCGCTTGCGCAGCTCGTCCGGCCCGTCGTAGACCGACGGCAACCGCACGCCGAGCCGGGCGAGCAGCTCGAGGCCGTCCGCCTCCCTGCTCTCCACAAGAACTGGGACGACCGGGACGGCACCTGGTTGCTTCGCGTAGTTGTCGAGCACGGGCAGCTCCGCCTGGCACGGCTGGCACCACGTCGCCCAGAAGTTGATCAGCATGGGCCCCTTCAGCGCGAGGGCCGTCCGGGTGCCGTCACCGAGGCACGTCACGTCGACACCGCCCTCGCTGCCGGGAACGCACGGTCGTAGCTGAGCTTGCGCGCGCAACGCGTTGACGTCCTGCGCCGGACGGGACGACGTGGGCTGTGGCTCGGGCGTTCGGTCACGCGGCCACAGCGCCACCACGCCCGCTACGCCCAGGACGAGCACGAGGACGAGCCAGCGGGTGCGGTTGTTCACCCGACCAGTTTCTCACCGGCCCGGACCCGCTCGGCGAGTTCGATCAGGTGTGGTTTCTCGTCGCCCTTCACGAGCTTCGCGGCCTTGACCGGATCCTCGGGGCCCAGGCCGTACGACGGGCAGTCCTTCATCAGCAGACAGGCACCGCACGCAGGCGTTTTGGCATGGCAGACGCGGCGGCCGTGGAAGATGATCCAGTGCGAGGCCATCGTCCAGTCGCGCTTCTCGATGAGCTCACCGATCGCGTGCTCGACCTTGACCGCGTCCTCCAGGTCGGTCCACCCCCAGCGGCGGACGAGCCGCCCGAAGTGGGTGTCGACTGTGATGCCGGGCACATCGAACGCGTTGCCGAGAACCACGTTGGCCGTCTTGCGTCCTACACCTGGGAGCTTCACCAGCTCCTCCAGCGTGCCCGGAACCACCCCGTCGTACTGCTCCACAAGAGCAGCACCGAGACCTAGCAGAGACGTTGCCTTGTTCCGGTAGAAACCGGTCGGGCGGATCATCTCTTCGAGTTCGACCCTGTCGGCGCCGGCGTAGTCGGCGGCCGTCGGGTACTTCGCGAAGAGCGCGGGAGTGACCTCGTTGACCTTCTTGTCGGTGCACTGCGCGGACAGCACCACCGCCACGATCAGCTCGAGCGGCGTGGTGAAGTCCAGCTCGCAGTGCGCGTCGGGGTATCCCTCGGCAAGCACGCGCACCATCCGGCGGGCCCTGCGGGTCAGGCCGAGCTTGGTTTCCGGTTTCTTGGTTGCGGGCACTGATTCAGCGTAGTCAACACGCCGGAACCACCCCCTAGACGCGTACTCGAATCCCACTTGCGCCACACTGCGGAGCATCATGACTGCCTGGTTTGTGATCGTCGTACCGATCGTGATCATGTTCTTCGCGCTCTTCATGGAGCGGGTTGAAGCGAAGCTCCGGCACGTCGCCGTGCAGGAGAACGAGGTCGAGGAGTTCCTGGAGTCCGCCAGGCCTGATGAGGTCAAGGCGCTCTACGGACACGGCATCGGTCGCGCCCTCGAGCTCTTCCGCCTGCGCCGCCGTGGTCGCGGAAGCGTGCGCAAGCGCGTCCGCTAGATGGCGTAAGCTGGCTCGTTGGGCTTCTGGATCGAACCAGCCTGGTTCTTCCTAGTAAGACGGCGAGCCGAGCGGCGATCCACAACACAGCCCTTAGACTGCAACGCAGTGATCGGCGGCACGGCGCTGACTCCACCAAAGATGGTGGTAGGCGTGCCGTCGCGTCGATTAGGAGGGACGAGGTGGACGAGACCCTGGCGCGAGCGGGCATCTTCCAGGGAGTTGACCCGGCAGCCGCAGAGGCGCTGGCGCAGACCCTGGAGACGGTGGAGTTCCCGCGTGGCCACGTGATCTTCGCGGAGGGTGAGCCGGGCGATCGCCTGTACATCATCCAGTCCGGCAAGGTGAAGATCGGCCGCAAGTCGCCGGACGGCCGCGAGAACCTGTTGGGGATCTTCGGACCCTCCGACATGTTCGGCGAACTGTCCATTTTCGATCCCGGCCCCCGCACGTCCACTGCGACGACGGTGACCGAGGTGCGCGCGGTGTCCATGGACCGCCCCGCGCTCCGTCAGTGGATCACGAACCGGCCGGAGATCGCCGAGCAGCTGCTGCGCGCACTTGCCCGCAGGCTGCGCCGGACGAACTCGATGCTGGCCGACCTGATCTTCACGGACGTGCCCGGCCGTGTTGCCAAGGCGTTGCTGCAGCTCGCGCAGCGCTTCGGTTCGCAGGAGGCCGGCCTGCTCCGCGTCACGCACGACCTGACGCAGGAGGAGATCGCCCAGTTCGTCGGCGCGTCCCGCGAGACCGTGAACAAGGCTCTCGCCGACTTCGCGCACCGCGGCTGGCTGCGGCTCGAAGGCAAGAGCGTGCTGATCCTGGACCCCGAGCGGTTGGCTCGCCGGGCTCGCTAAGGCTCAAACACAAAGGACCGGGCGCCACCCCCGACGTGGCGCACCGGTCCTTTGTGTTGCACGGCCCATCCCCCGACGAACCGTGCCTTCCATCCCTCTGGCGCGTAGGCCCCGACCCTCAAGCCAGAGGTTGGTCTCGGTGGATGAGTCAACTTTCGCATGTCTCCACCCCGACCGCTCAAGTCCTTTCACCCTCAAGGACCCCCTGTGTGGCCGATTCGTTGCATGTTTCACCCGGTCATCCCATTCCCGTGACCCAATCGCAACCATGGTGACCCTGCGCACCTGATCTGGTACATCCGTACCAGGTTTGGCATACTGGTACACATGTCCCACTCCGCCCGTCTATCCGACTACCGCGCTGCTCTGACCACCCCCGGCATGCGCGGCCCCGTGGTCGCGTCGCTGCTCGCCCGCCTGCCCATCGCGATGGTCGGGCTCTCGCTGCTGCTCTACGTCGAGCGCGCGACGGGCTCCTTCGCGGTCGCCGGCATGGTCTCGGCGGCGGCGCTGGTCGGTGTGGCGATGGGCTCGGTCGTCCAGGGACGGCTGATGGACCGCTTCGGCCCCACCCGCCCGTTGATGGTCGTGACGGCTTTGTTCGCACTGTTCGTCACCGTCTCGGTGATCGCCGTCGAGGCCGGTGCGACGGTGTTCGTGCTGGTCCCGCTGGCCCTCGGCGTCGGCGCGACCGAACCGATGGTGGGCTCGGCGTCGCGTGCGCTCTGGGAGCGGATGCTGCCTTCCGGCCCGACTCGAATGGCGGCCTACGCCTACGAGTCGATCAGCATGGAGGTCTTCTTCATCCTCGGACCAGGTCTCGCGGGTCTGCTGCTGGCGGCGCCGTGGGCGGGCACCGGTGTGGTCGTCGGCTCCGTGATGATGGTCTTCGGTGCGCTGTGGTTCGCGTTCAACCCCGTCGTGCGCGCCTGGGGTCCGGTCGAGCAGGCTCCGCGTCCGTTGCTCGGGGCGTTCGCCTACCCCGGCATGCGGACCGTGGCGCTGGCCGCGCTCGGCTTCGGTGTGACCATCGGGTTCGTCGAGGTCGCGGTGCCGGCGTTCGCCAAGGCCGCCGGTCACGCCTCGATGGGTGGCCTGATGCTGTCGCTGTGGTCGATCAGCTCCGTGATCTTCGGCGTGCTCTACGGCATGCGCCCGTGGCCGCGCCCGATGCACCTGCGCCTGCCGGTGCTGCTGGGCGGGTTCGGCCTGCTGTCGCTGCTGCTGGCGATCCCCGCCTCACTGGTGGGTCTCGGCATCGCGCTGTTCGTGGTCGGCACGCTGATCACGCCGCAGTCGACCGCGCACTCCGCCGCGATCGAGCAGGTCACGCCCAACGGCATGGCCGCGGAGGCGTTCGGCTGGGTGATCACCTCGGTGACCGTCGGCCTCGCCATCGGGCAGGGCCTGTCCGGGCAGTTGATCGAGCACTTCGGCACGCAGCCGGCGTTCATCGCGTCCGGTGTGGCCGGACTGCTGATCGCTCTGGCGGTCTGGCTGCTGCGCGGCACGGTCAGCCGGGGCGTTCCGGCTTCGGAGCCGCTGCCGGCGCGTTCCGAGATGGAGCTTGCCGCCCGCTAGTGCCGTGACCGCCTGCCTTCGCCTCGTATTTCGACGGTCAGACGGGTGCACCGTGGTGCCGCGAGGCGCCCTGCTGAGTGTCGGAAGACGCGGCGATGGTTGGCGGTCACGGCACTACGCGACTGACCGCAAGGGCACCACCAGGTACGTCAGCTCGACGCCGTCTTCGCCCGGAGTCGAGGTGAGCACTGTGGACCGCAGGCCGTCCTGGATCTTCAACTCGATCCGGCGGCCTGCGAACGCCTTCAGCGCATCCGCCAGGTAGCGGGCCTGGAACGTCTTGGTCACCCGGTCGCCCTCGACCGTGGCCTTCACGAACTCCTCGGACTCGCCCTGCTGCGGGTCGCTGCCCTTGACGCGCAGCTCGGAGTCCTCGACCTGGATGGTCACCGCCTGGTGCGGACCGCCGTAGGGCGTGGCCCTGCGGACGGCGCGAGCGAGAGCGTCCGCGTCCACGAGCACCGTGCTGTCGATGACTGCCTCCAGGAGTCGGCGCGCCCGGTCGTCCGGGAACGGAGCGGCCAAGAGTGTGGTGGAGATCGAGTTGTGGTCCCACGCGAGGCCGATGCGGTCCTCGTTCGCGTGCAGGGCGACCGGCCCTGTGGCCTGCCGGGCTGCTTCGACGATGGGCTTAGTCGGTACCAACAGGTCGAGTTGACCTTCTTGTTCCCACGGCAGCGTCGCGTGGGCCATCTTGTAGCGGTCGGTCGCGATCACGTGCAGCTTGTGCGCGTCCGAGAGGATCCGGACGCCGGTGAAGATCGGCAGCGCGTCGTCCTTCGAGGCCGCGCTCGCCACCGCCGCGATGATCTTCAGCCTGTCCGCGTCGATGTGGCCCTGCAGCGGCGGCAGGTCCGGGATGCCGGGGTGGTTGTTCAGGTCCAGCAACGGGATCGCGAACCTGCTGCTCGGCGTGCGGATCGCCAGCCGTTGACCTTCGACGACCAGCCTCACCTGCGGCTCGTCCAGCGCCTGGAGGGTCGCCGCCAGCGGCTTCGCGGGCACGAGCACCTCGCCTTCGGTGTGGACGGTCGCGTTCACGGTCAGGCGCACGCCGTGCTCCTGGTCGCTGCCCGCGATCTCGACGGCTGTGTCAGCGCGGAGGCGAAGTCCGGCGAGCACGGGGTCGAGCACGCGGGTGGGAAGCAGCCGCGCCACCTCGGCGGCGGCCCCTGCCAGCTCGGAAGTCGTGGCGGTGAGGTCCATGCCTGGGACGCTAGCGAGCACCCCTGACAATTTCGGACGTCGGAACGGAGCGCAAGCATGTCGTCTCAGCGGGTGACGGATGGATGCCTGATCTGCGCCAAGCACCGCGGTGACGGACCGCTGGTCGGCCCAGTGGTGTTCACCGACGACCTGGTCGTGGTCTCACATCGGCCCGCAGGAGCGCTGGGGTATCTGTTCGTGGAGACGCGGCGGCATGTAGCGACTTTGGATGCGCTGACGGTCGCCGAGGCGGAGGCGGTGGGGCGGGCAGCTCGATCAGCCGCCGTGGGGTTGCGGGCCGAGCTGGACCCGCTGTTCGTCTTCTCCGCGATCGCGGGACGCGCCGTGGCCCACTTCCACCAGCACGTGTTCGCGCGGCATCAGGGGACGCCGGACGAGCTCCCGTGGCACGAGGAATGGGCCGACGCACCGACCGGCGACGCGGCCGAGCTGACCGAACGGTTGCGGGCGTACTTCTAGCCCTCGGTGCGCAAGTACTCCAGCTGAGCCCGCACCGACCACTCGGCAGCCGGCCACAACACCCGGTCCACGTCCGCGTAGACGACCTCCACGACCTGCCGCGGGGTGGGCGAACCACCCAGCGCAGAAACCGCCCGACGGACCTGATCCAGCCGCTGGGTCCGATGGGCCAGATAGGCACGCGCAGCCTCACCCGCATCCGCGAGCTCCGGCCCGTGCCCTGGCAGGACAGCAGTGTCGGCAGGCAGCTCGGCCAGCAACCGAAGCGACTCGAAGTAGTCGCCGAGCTTGCCGTCCGGATGGGCGACGATCGTGGTCCCTCGACCCAGCACGGTGTCGCCGGTCAGCACGGCCTCGCCAGGAATCACGAAGCACAGCGAGTCGCTGGTGTGACCGGGCGTGCCGAGCACGCGGAGCTCCAGCCCGGCACTGGTGATCACGTCCCCGTCGACCAGGCCCTCGGAGCCGAACGTGAACGTCGGGTCCAAAGCCCGAACCGGAGCGCCCACCAGCTCGGCGAACGAGCGCGCGCCGTCGGAGTGGTCCGGGTGGCCGTGGGTCAGCAGGATCTCGGAGACCGGGCCAAAGGACGCGATCCGCTTCAGGTGCACGGGATCCAGCGGACCGGGATCCACCACCACGTAGGACGACGCGTCCGGAGCCTTCAGAAGCCACGTGTTGGTGCCGTCCAACGTCATCGGCGAGGGGTTGTCCGCGAGCAGCACGGCGGCGTGCGGGGTGACCTGGCGCAGCTCGCCGTAAAGCGGGTGCTCGGCGCGGGCGCCGATCAGTGGGGAGCCGCTCACTGCAACACCACCCGGATGACGTCGCCGTCGCGGATCAGCTTCGGGATGATCTTCGAGACGCTGCGTTCCTCGGCCATCACCGCCGCGACCGTGCCGAGGGCGCCGATCTCGTCGAGGGTGCGCCAGGTGGGCGGCATGAGCATGCGGCGGCCTTCCTGGGCGTCCTGGACGGCCTCGAAGGGCGTTTGCCAGGACGCGTCGGAGGCTTCCGTGGTCTCGCCGTCGGCACGTTGACCGGAAGGCAGGGCGGCCACGAAGAAGCGGGTGTCGTAGCGGCGGGGTTCTTCGAAAGGCGTCACCCAGTTCGCCCACGGCCGCAGCAGATCGGCCCGCAGGACCAGCCCCTCGACAGCCAGGAACTGGGCCAGCGACAGTTCGCGGTCGACGAGTTGCTGGCGGGCCTTGGCGAACACCGAGGTGTCCTCGACGACCGACGACGAGTCGGGCCCGGCCAGCAGAACGCCGGACTCCTCGAACGTCTCGCGGACCGCGGCGCACACGAAGGCGCGGGCCAGAGCAGGATCGACGCCGAAGACGGAACCCCACCACTCGGGCGGCGGACCGGCCCACGCGACGGACGTGTCGGCGTCTCGTGGATCGACGCCACCACCGGGGAACACGGTCATGCCGCCCGCGAACGCCATGCCCTTGACGCGTCGCAGCAGGAAGGCCTCAAGACCGGCGGAACCATCGCGGATCAGCACCACGGTGACGGCGTCCCGGGCGGAAGCGGGTTGAGCCGGCGCCGTGTTGGGTACCAGGTTTCCCGGCAAGGTCATGTCCTCGGGCATTCTCCGAGCGTACGACCGCGCTTACCCGAGGATGGTGTGATGGCGACGAAGGTCTCCGGTTGTCTGGTGCAGATCCTGCTGTTCCTGCTCGGGGCGGTGCTGGGCACCGGCCTGACCGCGGTGGCGGGGGTCGTGATGTTCGTGCCGGACCGCACGACCGTGATCAGCGTCGATCCGACGTCCACCGCACCCGGCGTGTACGTGAAGAAGGTCGAACGGCTGGTCGGCGGCGTCTACTACGAGATCTGGCTCGGTCCGGCAGAGGACCGCGGGCACATCGTCACCGTTCCCAACGGCTGGGAGCACGACCCGGACCGGGAGACGACGGACGACGGCGTGCGCCTGAAGTTCGACAACGGCGGCGAGATCTTCGTCCCCAAGGCCAGTTACTCCTGAGGCAGGATGTGCGAGTGGACGAACAGCTGCGCGTAGGACTTGTCGGTGCGGGCCCGTGGGCGAACATGATCCACGCCCCCGGCATCGCGAACCACCCCGGAACCCAGCTCGCGGGAGTGTGGGCGCGACGGCCGGAAGCGGCGCAGGAACTCGCCTACGCGCACGGCGCGGAGCCGTTCGAGAGCTACGCGGACCTGCTGTCCACTGTGGACGCGGTGGCGTTCTGCGTGCCACCGGGAGTGCAGGCGCCGATGGCGATCGAGGCGGCCAACGCCGGCAAGCACGTCATCCTGGAGAAGCCGATCGCGGAGTCGGTCGAAGTGGCCGAGCAGCTCGCAACAGCGGTCGAAAGCGCCAACGTGGCGTCGCTGGTCGTGCTGACCCGCCGCTATGCCCCCGAGACCAAGGAACTGCTGGCCCAGCTGCACCGCACCGGCGGCTGGACGGGTGCGGACGGGCGCTGGCTCACCGGTGCCCTGCTGGACGGCCCCTTCTCGGACTCGCCGTGGCGGCACGAGAAGGGCGCGCTGGACGACATCGGCCCGCACGCGTTCGACCTGCTGGACGCGGCACTCGGCGAGATCACCGACGTGATCGCGGCGAACGTGTCGGAAACCGGGCTGTGGCAGTTGATCCTGCAGCACAAGAGCGGCGCCACGAGCACGCTGACGTTGACCCTGTCGTTGCCGCTGCAGCCGCCGTTCGCGGACTTCACCGTGTTCGGCACGAACGGCCACCGCACGCTGAACAGCCGCGACACGCCCGCGTCGGAGTGCTTCACGAACCTGCTCGACGACTTCGTGGCCATGGTGCAGAGCGACACCACGACGCACGAGTGCGACGTGCGCCGCGGTCTGCACCTGCAGCGGATCATCGACCTCGCGCGCAGCAAGGCCGGTGCCTGACTACTGGGGCTGGTGCCCGTTGTTCGTAGCGCCGAACGCCGACTGACGCGCCGAAGAGCGGTCGATCTGCCAACGGCCGGAGTCGGTCGACTTCGCCCCGGTCTGCTCCCGCTGCGCCAGCTCCTCGTGCAGCTGCTGCAGCAGGGCCCGCTCCCGTTCGCTCAGGTTCGCGTCCACGGAGGACGGTTCCGGCGACTCGGCGAGCGCGGCCTGCAGTGCGGCCAGCTCGTCCGGCTTCAGCTCGGTGGTCACCTCGGCCCGGTTGATCGGCATGGGCTCGGGAAGAGCCTCGATCTCCGGCTCCGCGGGCACCATCGGGATGCGCTTGACGGGCTTGGGCGGGAAGGGCTGCGAGCCCTCGAGTGTCGACGACGATGAACGTGCGCGACGTGAGCCGATCTCCTCCACGGGCTCCGGCGCCGGTGTCGGCTCGGCCACCGGCGCCGGAGCGGGAGGTTCTTCGGCGGACTGGTCGAACCAGGCGGCGGCCGGCTCGTGCGCCATGGCCGGTGACTGCGGCGGCGGGGGCGCCATCGGAGCCCCGGAGATCGGCACCGGACGCGACGACGTCACCGCGGAGGCGTGGTAGTCGCTGAGCTGGGTGCCGACGGTCAGCACCTCGACCGCGGCGCGGACGCCGGCCTTGCGCAGCACCGAGTCGACCCGGTAGGCGGTCGCGGGCGCGAAGCCCTGCGGACCGATGTCCACGAGCACCACGCGCTGCGGCAACGGGGCCGGCGTGGAGCCCGCAGGTGAGGAACGCCAGACGCAACGCACCGAGCGCACGTCCGGCAGCACCGACACCGCACGGGTCAGCGCCGTCGCGATGTCCGAGGCCGGGTCGGTCTCGGAGGTGAAGCGGTGACGCACGAACGGCAGCACCTCGACGACCGGCAGGCGGTCGGTCAAGGACGCGTCGGAACGCACCTCGTGCAGCGCCCACGTGATGGCTGCTCTCTCGTCCGGCAGCACCGGGATGCTGCCCGCGAGAAGCGTGCCGACGAGCATCTCGACCGCTCGGTCGAGCTCCCCCACCGCGAGAAACTCTCGTGCCTGCGACAGGGCGTCGTCGTCGACCCGCCCAGCCATCGACAACAGGAGATCGTGGAGACGGACCGGCAGGCCGACACCGTCGTTCGTCACGTCAACTCTCCTTAGCTGAGCACCAGGTGCTCCTCGGACTCGGCGCCGGCACAAACCAGCTCCGATGCCGCCAACGCCGCCCGGTGGTAGGGCGGAAGGTCCAGACCGGACGGCACGACCTCGACGCACGGGTCGTGTTCGCCCAACGCCCGCAGAACGCGCTGCAACTCACCGGTCAGCCGGGCGTGGCCGGTGGTCGCCGCGACCAGCAGGACGCGGTTGACCCCGGAGGGACCGATGCGCCAGCAGGAGCGAACTTCACCGACCCCGTGGCGGCCTCGAAGCGTGGCACCGAGCACGACGGTCGCGGAATCCCCCATCGGCACCCGATCGGGTGATTCCGGGGAAAAGGTGTAGTCGGTGGGTGGCAGTTCGTCCAGCCCTTTGACCGAACTGACAGCACCGGGTTCCGCCCCGTAGGGCACCAGCGCGTCCTGCAAAAGGCGCATCTCATGATCAGTCAGAGGGACGCGTCCGTGCAGCAGGGTGCGCGGCAGCGACCGCGCTAGCACCGCATACGCGTCAGAAGCCGCCCAGTCCCGATACCGCCACAGCAGGTCGTCCGGGAGGCGTCCGGCGAGCCTCAGCAGCAGTTCGTGGCACGTGTCCGACATGTCACACCTCGACGATCAGTTCGATCTCCACAGGAGCGCCGATCGGCAGCTCTGCGACCCCCACGGCCGACCGGGCGTGCTTGCCCGCGTCTCCGAAGATCTCGCCCAGGAGCTCGGAGGCACCGTTGATGACACCCGGCTGCCCCGTGAAGCCCTCGGCGGAGGCCACGAACCCGACAACTTTCACGACGCGCTTGATCGAGTCAATCCCCACGAGCGCGTGGACCGCGGCCAGCGCGTTGAGGATGCAGGTCGCGGCGTACTGCTTGGCCTCCTCCGGGGAGACCTCGGCGCCGACCTTGCCGGTGGCGGGGAGCTTGCCCTCGACGAACGGCAGCTGGCCGGAGGTGAACACCCACGACCCGCTCTGCGTCGCGGGCACGTAGGCGGCGAGCGGGGCGGCGACGCCGGGCAGCTCGACGCCGAGCTCCTTCAGGCGGGTGCTCCAGGTCATCCCTTCACCCGCTTCAAGTACGCGACGTGCTGCTCACCCGTCGGGTTCGTCAGCACGGTGACCAGCTCCCAGCCGTCCTCGCCCCACTGGTCGAGGATCTGCTTCGTGGCGTGGATCAACAGCGGAACGGTCGCGTACTCCCACTTCGTCATGCGCGGAAGCGTAACGCGCCACCCGATCGACGCCTTCGCGGTTCTCGCCGTTCGGGCTACCTTGATCACATGGAGACCTGGCGGATCATCGCCACCAGCCTGTTCGGAGTGGGCGGGCTGGTGATGGTTCTCGTCGCCATGGCGCAGGTGCGTGATCGCAAGCACAGTCAGCACGCGGACGTCGTCAAGGCGGGGCTGATCGGGCTCGTGGTCGTGGCCGTGATCACGGTCAGCATCGCGCTGTGGCTGCCGTCGGTCGTCGCGTGGGCGCTCGTCGCCGCAACCGCGATGGCCGTCTTCTTCCTCACGATGATGGATTGACCGACCAGTCCACCTTCGACCGATTTCACACCTAGTCTGGACGTGTGACGTCGTGGACCGAGGAGCTGACCCGAGCCCGCCTGCACGTGGTCTCCGGCAAGGGCGGCACCGGGAAGACCACGATCGCGGCCGCGCTGGCGCTCGCGCTGGCCACCGGAGGCCGCCGGGTCCTGTTGATCGAGGTCGAGGGACGCCAGGGCATCGCCCAGCTCTTCGACCGCGCCCCGCTGCCCTACGCCGAGGAACGGATCGCGTCCGCGCCGGGCGGCGGTGAGGTGCACGCGCTGGCGATCGACGCCGAGGCGGCGCTGCTCGAGTACCTGGCGATGTTCTACAACCTGGGCTTCGCGGGCCGCACGCTGCGCAAGATGGGCGCCATCGAGTTCGCCACCACGCTGGCGCCGGGCCTGCGGGACGTGCTGCTGACCGGCAAGGTCAAGGAGTGCGTCAACCGCACCGGCAAGGACGGCCGCCACCTCTACGACGCGGTCGTGCTGGACGCGCCGCCGACCGGGCGCGTGGTCAAGTTCCTGGACGTCACCAAGGCCATGGCCGACCTGGCGAAGGTCGGGCCGATCAAGGGGCAGAGCGACGGCGTGGTGCGGCTGCTGCACTCCGGTGACACGGCGGTGCACCTGGTGGCGCTGCTGGAGGAGATGCCGGTGCGGGAGACGCTGGACGCGGTCGCGGAGCTCGACGGCGCCGACCTGCGACCGGGCGCGGTGCTGGTCAACCGGGTGCATCCGGCCCGGCTGCCCGCGCGTTCCGTTCCGGTCGCCGCTGAAGGCAGGGTCGACTCGTCGCGCGTGCTCTCCGGCCTCCGGTCCACCGGGCTGGAGCTCGACGAGCTCACGCTCGAAGGTTTGGTCGACGAGACGGTGGAGCACGCCATCCGCGTGCAGTCACAGCAGGAAGCGATGGAGCTGCTCAGTCATTCGGACCTGCCGACGGTGGAGCTGCCGGAACTGACGGACGGGGTGGACGTGGCCGCGCTGTACGAGCTGGCCGAGGTGCTGGTCGCGGCGGGTGTGCGGTGACCACCAGGCTCGACTTCGACCCGTTGCTCGACGATCCGGCGACCCGCGTGCTCGTCTGCTGCGGCTCGGGCGGCGTCGGCAAGACCACGACCGCGGCCGCGCTGGCGTTGCGGGCGGCGGAACGCGGCCGGCGCGTCGTCGTGCTGACGATCGACCCGGCCAGGCGGCTCGCGCAGTCGCTGGGCCTGCGGGAACTGGACAACCACCCGCGCGAGGTCGTGGTCGAGGGCTTCGAGCCCAAGGGCGAGCTGTTCGCGATGATGCTCGACATGCGTCGCACGTTCGACGACATGGTGCTGACCCACGCGGGCCGCGACCGGGCCGACCAGATCCTGTCGAACCCCTTCTACCAGACCATTTCCTCGTCGTTCTCCGGCACGCAGGAGTACATGGCGATGGAGAAGCTGGGCCAGCTGGTGGCGCAGGACGAGTGGGACCTGATCATCGTCGACACCCCGCCGTCGCGGTCGGCGCTGGACTTCCTGGACGCGCCGCAGCGGCTGTCGACGGTGCTCGACGGCAAGTTCATCCGGATGCTCTCGGCGCCGGCGCGTGCGAGCGGCCGCGGTCTGCTCAAGATCGTCGGAACCGGTTTCAGCCTTTTCACACGTGCGGTGTCGACGATCGTCGGCGGTCAGCTGTTGCAGGACGCGTCGACGTTCGTTCAGGCGTTCGACAGCATGTTCGGCGGATTCCGCGAACGCGCCCAGCGCACGTACGAGCTGCTCCGCTCACCGGGCACCGGATTCGTGGTGGTGGCGGCGGCGGAACCGGACGCATTGCGCGAGGCGAGCTATTTCGTAGAGCGGCTCAGCGCCGAGAACATGCCGTTGTGCGGGCTTGTCGCGAACAGGACTCATCCCGTCATCGCGACGGATCTGCCCGCGGCGAAGGCCCTCGCCGCAGCGGAAGATCTGGACCGCTCCGGTGAGGCGCCGCTCGCCGCGGCAGTGCTCAGGCTGCACGCGGACCGGGTGGCAGTCGCCGATCGGGAACGACGACTGCTGGCCCGGTTCACGCGTGCTCACCCCGGTGTGGCGCTGGTCGGCGTGCCCGCGTTGCCCGCGGACGTGCACGACCTGGACGGCCTCCGAGAGATAGGTCGGCGCCTGGCCGGGGAGTGAGCCCTGGGCCCTACCCCACCCGTGTGTCTTCGAGGTGCTCTTGACGTGCGTTGTCGAGCAGCTCGAACCACGATTCGACGTCCGGACGGCGGCGCAGCAGAGCACGGCGTTCGCGCTCGGTCATGCCTCCCCAGACCCCGAACTCGATCTTGTTGTCCAGCGCTTCGGCCAGGCATTCCATGCGAACTGGGCAACCCAGGCACACGAGCTTCGCCTTGCGCTGCTCCGCACCACGAACGAAGAGCTGATCCGGCTCCTCATCACGGCACGAAGCGTTGATACGCCAATCCCCCTGGTTCATATCCCCCACTCCTCAGTGCTGTCCAAATGTGGAAATCCGCCACACCCCTGCCACGGATGCCGTAGCGTTCGAGCTACGGCTGCATTCCTTGGACGTTGACGGACTGTAGTGCCGTTCGGTTCCACGTCCAACCCTGGGCCACCGAGTTGTTACCTGTCTTGCGTATCTCTACTCATGCTGAGTAACGGCCCTTACTGATCACTGTCACCCGTTCGTGTACGGCGTACGCTGACCCGCGTGCGAGTCAGGAATGGCGTGCTCAAGATGCTCGGCCTGTGCCTGCTGGCTGGGGTTCTCCTCGCCGGCATGCTGTTCCCAGTCGTGGGCGCGACGGGCCTCGTGTCCAACCGCGCCAGCGACACCGTGGACAGCATCTCCGCCGACCTCGTGACCACAGATCCCCCGTTGATCACCACGGTCACCGACAAGGACGGGCTGCCGATCGCCTACATGTACGACCAGTACAGAGTCCTGACACCTCCCGAGAAGATCTCGCCGACCATGAAGGCGGCGCTGATCTCGGTCGAGGACCGCCGGTTCTACGAGCACCAGGGCGTGGACTGGAAGGGCACCATCCGCGCGGGCCTGACGAACCAGGTCAGCGGCGCCGTGACGCAGGGCGCGTCCACGCTGACCCAGCAGTACGTCAAGAACTACCTGGTCCACGTCGTGGCGCGGAACAACAAGCTGGAGCAGGCCAAGGCCCAGGAGCAGACCATCGCGCGCAAGATGCGCGAGGCCCGGATCTCCTTGCAGCTGGAGCGAAAGCTCGGCAAGGAGGAGATCCTCGCCCGGTACCTGAACGTCGTTCCTTTTGGTTCGACCATTTACGGGATCGCGGCGGCGTCGCAGGCTTACTTCAACACGACGCCCGACAAGTTGACGGTTCCTCAAGCCGCGATGCTCGCCGGAATGGTCAACAGTCCGTCAGCGCTCGACCCCGAAGCGTATCCGGACAAAGCGCTGGAGCGGCGCAACAAAGTGATCGACAGGATGGTCGAGAACGACAAGCTGTCGCGCGACGCGGGTGAGGCGGCGAAGAAGGAAGGCCTCGGACTCGCGACTCCGGTGCGCACCCCGCCGAACGGTTGTGTGGGTGCCGGACCGGAAAACGGTTTCTTCTGCTCGTACGTCGTGAACTACTTGCAGCGCGCGGGTTTCAGCGAAGAACAGCTGCGCACCGGCGGTTACACCATTCAGACCACTTTGGACAGAACGGTCACCGCGCAGGCGAAGGCGTCGGCCGAGGCGGGCGTCGGCAAGAACGTCGACGGCATCGCGAACACGATGGCGGTCGTGAAGCCCGGCAAGGAGCGCCACGACGTGCTGGCGCTGGTCGCGAACCGCGACTACGGCCTGAAGGCGGACCAGCGCCAGACGACGTACGACCTGCCCAGCGGCGTGGAGAACAAGTTCGGCGCCGGCTCGGTCTACAAGATCTTCACGGCCGCGGCGGCGTTGGAGAAGGGCCTCGGCATCGAGAACGTCATCCCGACGCCGACGCACCACGTCTCGCGCGTGTTCAAGGGTGGCGCCCAGCGCTGCCCGAGCACCGGCGAGCCGGGCACCCGCTGGTACTGCCTGTCGAACTTCGACGGCAGCTACCCGTCGTCGATGACGCTGCAGCAGGCCCTTGCGACCTCGCCGAACACCGGCTTCGTGATCCTGGAGGAGCAGACCGGCATGGACGCGGTGGTCGACATGGCCTCGCGGCTGGGCATGCGCGAGACGATGGCGACGAACCTGCAGGGCACCCGGCCGGACCCGAAGGCCAAGGACAAGCAGAACCGCATCTCGCAGACCGAGTTCTACAAGCAGAACGGCGGCAACGCGTCGTTCACGCTGTCGCCCGCGCCGGTGTCCACTTTGGAGCTGGCGAACGTCGTCGCGACCATCGTGAGCGGCGGCAAGTGGTGCCCGCCGACCCCGATCAACAAGGTGCTGGACCGCAACGGCAAGCCCGTGCCGATGAACGAGGCGCCGTGCGAGCAGGTCGTCGCCGAAGGCCTCGCGAACGGCCTGGCCGCCGGCATGAGCAAGGACGACCAGGGCAGCGGTACCGCCGCAGGGGCCGCCCGCGCGGCCAAGTGGACCCGCCCGATGATCGGCAAGACGGGCACCACCGAGGAGTACAAGTCGGCGGCGTTCATCGGCGCGACCCCGGACTTCGCGGGCGCCGTGCAGACGTTCAACGACGGCACCTCACCGCGCCCGATCTGCGTGAACGGCCCGCCCCGGCTGTGCGGCAACGGCACCATCTTCGGCGGCACGATCCCGGCTCGGACGTGGTTCGACACGATGACGAAGCTGCACGCTTCGTTGCCGGTCAAGCAGTTGCAGCCGGTCGAGCCGCGCTACCTGAAGGGCGGCCGGGAGATCCAGATCCCGGACGTCGTGGGCAAGCAGATCAACGACGCCACGCGGATCCTGGAGCAGGCCGGCTACAAGGTCTCCCAGCAGACGATCAACTCCGACCAGCCGAAGGGGACGGTCGTCTCGCAGTCGCCGCGCGGCAACGCGTTGCGCGGCACGATCATCACGCTGTCGGTGAGCTCTGGCTACGTGCCGCCGCCGGTGCCGACCGAGCCGACGAACGGCAATCCGAACGACCCCGGCAACTCCGGCAACCCGAACGAACCACCACCGATCACACTGCCCACCGAACCCGTGCCACGGCGTTAGAACAGGTCTTTCAGGCGCTGGACGCTCGCGTCGATGTGGGCGCGGATCTCGGCGACCGCCTTGTCGCGGTCGCCGGAGCGGATGGCGTCGAGGATGACCTGGTGCTCGCGGACCACCTCGTCCGGTGTCTCCTCCTTCGAGAGCACCGTCAGGTAGAAGCGCAGCTCCTTGGTCATCGCGGCGTAGAACTCGTCGAGCCTCGTGCTGTCGAGGAGCTTGACGACGGCCTGGTGGAAGGCCAGGTCGCGGTCGACGATCTTGTTCAGGTCGCCGGTCTCCGCGGCGTGCTTGAGTTGATTGAAGGCTTCAGTGATCGCTTCGAGCTGCTCTGGACGCGGCGTGCGCGCGACCGCTGCCGTTTCGAGGCGTTCGCGGGCGGTGTAGAGCGCCTCGACGATCTCCGGCGTGGGCGCGATGACGACGGCGCCGCGGTTGACCTCGTAGCGGACCAGGCCGGTCAGCTCCAGGATGCGGACGGCTTCGCGGATGGTGTTGCGCGCGACGCCCAGCTCGGCGGCGATCGCGCTTTCCCTGAGCCGGTCACCTGGCCCGAAAGCCCCGGCCAGGATGCGTTCGGACAGACCGTCGGCCAGCTGCTGGGCGGTGGTGGTGCGGCGCACTTCGAGGCCGTCGAGAGCTGACATGTGGCCAGTTTAACCGGTTGCCCTACAGTTGAACTGTACTACAGTTTGACCTCATGGACCTCACCAAGTTCCAGGCACTCAGCTTCGACTGCTACGGCACGCTCATCGACTGGGAGACCGGTATCGCCGCGGTGCTCGCGCCGTGGGCACGTGAGCAGGGGCTCGACCTCACGGATGAGGAGCTGCTGGTCGCCTACGGCTCTCACGAGGGCGCCGTGCAGGCGGAAACGCCTTCCGCGCTCTATCCGGACGTGCTGGCTTCCGCGTTCCGCCGGACCGGTGAGGCGCTGGGTCGCCCGGTGAGTTCGGAGTGGGCTCAGCGACTGGGCGCTTCGGTGCCGGACTGGCCGGCTTTTCCCGATTCCGCGGAAGCCTTGTCCCGGTTGGCTTCCCGGTACAAGTTGATCATTCTGTCCAATGTGCACCGCGCCGGGTTCGCGGGCAGCAACCGACAGCTGCACGGGGACTTCGCGGCGATCATCACGGCGGAGGACGTCGGCGCCTACAAGCCCGCCGCGAACCACTTCCGCGCGTTGGACTCGAAGCTCGTCGAGCTGGGAGTGGACCGTTCCGGCCTGCTGCACGTGGCGCAAAGCCTGTTCCACGACCACGTTCCGGCACGGCGCGAGGGACTGCCGTCCGTGTGGATCAACCGGCGGCACGACCGGCCGGGCTGGGGAGCGACGCCGGAGCCGTCCGGCGAGTTCAGCTACGACCTGGAGTTCGGGTCGATGGGCGAGTTCGCGGACGNGCGAGGGACTGCCGTCCGTGTGGATCAACCGGCGGCACGACCGGCCGGGCTGGGGAGCGACGCCGGAGCCGTCCGGCGAGTTCAGCTACGACCTGGAGTTCGGGTCGATGGGCGAGTTCGCGGACGCGGTCGACAAGGCGTTCTAGACGGGAGTGCCGCAGCGGATCAGCCGCTGCGCCACTTCGTTCACGACGTCAGCTTGGCCTTCACCGCGGCGGCGACGCGACCACCCTCGGCCCGCCCGGCGACCTCGGCGTTGACGGCCTTCATGACCTGGCCCATCTGCTTCTGTCCCGGCGCCTCACCCAGCTGCGCGGCGACGGCGTCGTACGCCTTGTCCACAATGGATGCGAGTTCGGCGTCGTCGAGCTGCTTGGGGAGGTAGATCTCCAGCACGGCGAGCTCCTGGCGCTCCAGCTCGGCCTTCTCCGCCCGGCCGGCACCGTCGAACGCCTCGGCAGCCTCCTTGCGCTTCTTGGCCTCACGCGCGAGGACCTTCACGACCTCGTCGTCACTGAGCTCACGGGCCTGCTTGCCCGAGACCTCCTCGTTGGTGACAGCCGTGAGCGCCATCCGCAGCGCGCCGGCCGTGACCGTCTCCCTGGCCTTCATCGCCACAGTCAGGTCGTTCTGCAACCGCGTCTTCAACTCCGCCATGGCGCAGAACGGTACCGCCCGCAGGATGCCGCGCCGATCGAGTTAACCGCCTTCCGTACCCTTGACACGTGAACACGCTCGGTCGCGCACTCCTCGCCACCGCCGCAGTCGGCACCGCCACCATCGCCTACGCGGCAGGAATCGAACGCAGGCACTGGACCCTGCGCACCGCGACAGTGCCCGTCTTGTCCCCCGGCGCCCGACCGATCCGTGTGCTGCACATCTCAGACCTGCACATGACGCCGAACCAGGTCTCCAAGCAGCGCTGGGTGGCCTCCCTGGCCGACCTGAACCCGGACTTCGTCGTGAACACGGGCGACAACCTCGCGCACAAGGACGCCGTCCCCGGCGTGCTGCGCGCGCTCGGCCCGTTGCTCGACAAGCCGGGCGTGTTCGTGTTCGGCAGCAACGACTACTACGCGCCCAGGTTGAAGAACCCGGTCCGCTACCTGCTGCCGTCGTCCAAGACCAAGCGCATCCACGGCGTGACCCTCCCGTGGCGCGACCTCCGCGCCGGCATGATCGAGCGCGGCTGGGAAGACCTGACCCACGTGCGCAAGACGCTGACGGTGAACGGCCAGGACATCTTCTGCGCGGGCCTCGACGACCCGCACCTGAAGCGCGACCGCTACGCCGACATCGCCGGCACCCCAGACCCCTCCGCAGTGCTGCGCCTCGGCGTCACGCATTCGCCGGAGCCGCGCGTGCTGGACCCGTTCGCCGCCGACGGCTACGACTTCGTGATGGCCGGCCACACCCACGGCGGCCAGCTGCGCGTGCCGTTCTACGGCGCCCTTGTGACGAACTGCGAACTGGACCGTTCGCGCGCCCGCGGCGTTTCCCGCTGGGGCTCGCACATGTGGATGAACGTTTCCGCAGGGATGGGCACTTCGCCGTACGCGCCGGTGCGGTTCTGCTGCCCGCCGGAGGCTTCCCTGCTGACCTTGGTTCCGCGGCCCGTCACGCCTGGTCAGGGGCGGAATGAGGGGGTCCGATTCGGAGCTGGCGCGGACATGATGTAGAGTTCTACTCGTTCCCAGCCGGGGTGTGGCGCAGCTTGGTAGCGCGCTTCGTTCGGGACGAAGAGGTCGCAGGTTCAAATCCTGTCACCCCGATTAAAAATCGGGCCGATTCCATTCTGTTTTGGAATCGGCCCGATTTTTGTTTTCGGCGCCCGATAGCAGCGGATGAATCCCTCTTGGAACCCGCTCAGCTTGCCAGAGACCGCGATCACGCTGCGACACCTTCTGAGTGAATTCGGTAACGCACCGCGACCGAAGTCGATGTGGACGGGTACACCACACAGCCTCGCCTTGAGGGGTCGCCCATGTTCCGTCCCGCCGCCATCCCAGCCTGCGCCTTGGTCGTGCTCGCAGCCTCGTGCACCGGACCAACCGCAGAGACCAGCAGTCCCGCCCCAAGCCCCACGCCGAGCAGTTCCTCCGCACCGCAGACGTCCGCCGCACCGAAGCGCCAGTACACCGCTCAGGGCTTCCTGCCGAAGAAGATCGGCGAACTCTCCGGGTACGACTGCAAGACCGACATCGAGTCATGCTCGATCAAGTTCACCGTGGACAAGATCGACATCAACCCGAAGTGCTACCAGTACGGCACTCCGGCAGCCGGCGGGCGCAAGACCTTGCTACTCCACGTCTCGCTGACCACCGGCACGATGAGTTCCGAAGCGGCGTTCGTCGCCCCAACGATCTTCAACCCGTTCTCTCTCAAGGGTCTTGGAAACGACGGCTTCGTCCACGACGCGAAGCCGGGCCTGTGCACCGAGTCTTCCGCCGGCCTGTCGAACACGATCCTGCCCAACTCGCGCTACACGGGGACCGTCGAAGTCGAGGTACCCGACTCCGCGACTTCGGTGGCCTCTGCCTGGCCACAGCCCGCCTCGGACGGCAGCCGGGGTTGGGTTTGGCCGGTTGGATGAATTCGACCAGGGTCGAATGGCAGTGGCCTGCTCGCGAAAGGTCACTGCCGTTCCCGTTTACCACCCGATCGTGTGACCTAGCTCGACACGAGCGGCGGCAGGGGTCACCGTGGTGTTGGGTACACAGCGCCACCGTTCTGGATCAAACTATACGGAACGTGCACGTAACGTTAACCCTTACGGGTGAAGGTTGACGATTCAACTCACGGTAAGTAACGGGTGTCGAGATCAACGCGAAAGACGGGACGTGCGTTCGGCAGTCGTTTGAACCAGTCGGGAGATGCTCTGATGGACACCGTCACCGCCGCCAAACCTGTCCATAGGTCGTGGGTCGTCGTTGCGGCTAAAGCCATTGTGGTGTTGCAGTCGTTGGCGATCGTTTACATGCTCACGTCGGCCTGGGTCACGGTCGCGGTGGCGGCCGGGTTCGCCGCGGTCGTGGTCGCGGTCAAGGCACTTTCGCGGGCCTCGAAGCAGGTCGATCAGATCTTCGAGGACGAGCTCAACGCATAGCATCGGGCGCATGATCACTCGTGTGTCCGAAGCGCTCGCCAAGCCGGGGCGGGAGCAGGAGTTCGTCGAACGGGTGCGGGACCTCGTCAAGACGTTCCCCGAGACCTACGACGGCCTCATCAGTCACGAAGTGCTCGTCGACCTCCAGGACCCGCTCAAGGTGCAGTACGTGAGCCGGTGGCGGGACGAGCAGGCGCTCGAGAACTACGCGGGCAAGAACTGGCGGACCGACCCGGTGACGTTCCCGGACGAGGACGAGTACCTGCAGCGGCCGCTCGCCCTCAGGCACTTCAGTTGAAGAAGCCCCGCGCGGGCAGGCCCTCCGGGAAGCGTTCCAGTGCCTCGCCGGCTGCCAACGCCAACGACTCCAGCACCGAGGTCTCCTCGACGGTCGCCGTGTGCGGGACTGCCCAATAGCAGCCGATCGCGCCGAGTGGTTCTGGGCGCAGGATCGGGACCATCAGCAGGCTTCGCACGAACGTCGGCCGATACGCTTCTTGAGGAATCCTCGAATCGAAGCGGATGTCCCTGATCGTCACGGTCTGGCGATTCAACATCGCCCAGCCGCTGATGCAGTTCGCCACGGGGAAACGCTGGCCCTTCCACAGCGGGCTCATCGAGTCCTCGTCCGCGTAGTAGCAGAGATCGCCGTCTAGCAGCACCAACGTGGCGCCGTGGGCGCTCAGCGACGAACGGGCCGTGGTGCGGACGATCCGTTGCACTTCCTCCAACGTGGCCGCTTCGGCCAGCAGCTCCGTCGTTTCGGACATGCATCAACGTTAACTCTGAAGAGGCCGGCAACCTAGATATTCCGGTGCCGGGTGAACACTGGCGCGATCAATTGATCGTCGATACCGTGCGAATCACGCCGCAGACATCCGATCTATGCCTTCGCCGCGGGCGTTGCACAGAAGGAGATCTGATGCGCGCACATTGGGCGCTGACCGCAACGATCATTGCCGCGCTGATCACACCGACCCAGGCCCACGCCCAGAACGTGCTGTGGGAGGCGGATCCCGCGAAGGGGCCGGCTGCCGTTTTCGACGGGTTGGAGCGCGATCCGGGCAGCATCACCGTCGCCAACGACCCGAAGTACGGGGCGTCGATCAAGTACGAGACGTGGGACTGGTCCAACGGCAAGGAGCGGTGCGAGAGCCGCGGCATGCGCAAGAACGGCTCGCCGTACCGGATCGGGAGCGCCGACACGGGCAAGGTCTTCTACTTCGGGTGGCGGGCGAAGTGGGACGTCAACCCGAACGGCGGCCACTGGATCTCGGTCTACCAGCTGCACATCTCGGGGGCGAGCGGGTCGCAGCCCAAGTCAGGGCCGTTCGTCCTGCGCACGCTCGGTGAGGGCAAGCTGCACTTCCAGCTCACCGCGCCGACCGGTGGGAGCAAGCACATCTGGACCGTGCCGTTCCCGGCCGGGCAGTGGAACGACTGGGTGATCGGCTTCAAGCTCAGCCGCGGCAACGACGGGTGGGTCGAGCTGTATCGCAACGGCGTGCAGCAGACGTTCAACAACGGGCAGAAGCGGTACAACGGCGCGACGCTGTGGGGCACGCACGTCAACACCAAGTGGGGTGTCTACCGGTCCGGCCCCAACAGCGGGCGCGCCGCAGCTTGGCTTAACAACGCCAAGCTCGGCACGAGCTACGCGGACGTCGCGCCGTAGACCTGCTTCAACGTGAACGCGAAAGCTGAAGGGCCGTGCGCACGCAGGTGAACCAGGCGTTCTTCGGCCTCCGAGACAGACGGGCGGTGACCGACAGGCACCCACCACAGCGCGGTCATCGCCTCGACGGGGTGCTCGAACCACTTGCGCCGGCCGCGCAGGATTGCCCTGTGGGCGTCGCCGTAGACGTAGTCCAGCAACGTCTCCGGTGACTCCCACACGGACATGTTCACGATCAGCCAGTCGTCGTCGAAGACGCGGATCGCGGTCGCGTCGCCCGCCTCGCTCTGCAGCCGCCAGCGGAAGCCGGGGGCGGCGTCCGCGACCGCGTTCACCGGGTCGAGGGCGTCGACGAACTCCTTGAGCAGCGGGCTGTCCAGCGGTGCCAGCAGCCGCGAGATGTTGACCTGGGCGAGTTCGAACGTCATCGGCGCGGCCGCAGTCCCTGACTCAGGGACAGCTGATGCCTGGCCGCTCGCCACTGCTTCACCTGCGGGCCGAACGTGAGGAACAGGTTGAGGACGCACAACACCATGATCGCAGCGACCACGAGCGTCGGAGCGATCTTGACGTCTTCCCGGTCCCATGAGCGGACCAGCGCGCCCGCCAACATGATGAAACAGGCGACGCTGGAGAGCCGCGACGTGATCATCTGGGGGAAGTGCGGGTCGTAGATCCCCCAGATCGCGCCCACGTTGAGCACGGCGAACCCGGCCGGGCTGGCGCCGTAGACGAAGCTCCAGAACAGGGTCTCGCCGTCCATCGAGCGGGCCACGAACAGGAAGGCGCCGAGAACGCACAGCGTGACGGTGAACAACCCGTGCAGCAGGCACGCCATGATCAGCCGCGGCGGCATCTGCGGCAGTCGGTGATACATCGGAGGTGCGGGCGTCGGCGCACCCCACTGTGGTGGTTGTGTCATCTCAAATCCCCCTAGAACAGCTGCTCACTCTAGTGTTGAGACGTGACAACGCACCCTGCTCCGAACGTTCCAGACCAGCTTTTCGACGATCCGGCCGCCGAGACCCGGTGGCGCGAGCGGTTCACCGCTCCCCGGATGAGCCTGCCTGGCTGGGCCGACGACGCACCGGACCGCACGCTGTACGTCTCCAACGCGAGCGGCGTGTGGGAGATCTACGCCTGGGACCGCGCGACGAACGAGCACCGCAAGGTCACGGACCGCCCGAACGGCACGTCGCACGGCACGCTGAACCCGGACGGCACCGAGATCTGGTGGTTCGACGACCACGACGGCGACGAGTTCGGCGTGTGGGTGCGCGAACCGTTCCACGCCGACGGCAGCAAGGCCGAGCCTGCGGTCCCCGGCGTCACGGCGGGCTACCCGGCGGGCCTGGAGATCGGCCGGGACGTGACCGCGGTGGCCGCGTCCACCGACGACGGGACGACGGTGTGGTTGTCCCGCAACGGCTCGACCGAGGTGCTCTACCAGCACGTCAACGACGCCGGCGTGACCGCGATGTCCAAGGACGAGTCGCTGGTCGTGATCGCGCACTCCGAGCACGGCGACAACCGGCACATGGCGTTGCGCGCCTTGAACGCCTCCGACGGCGCGACGGTCGCCGAGAAGTGGGACGGCAAGGGCCTCGGACTGGACGCCGTGTCGTTCAGCCCGGTGCGCGGTGACCAGCGGCTGCTGGTGCTGCACGAGCGCCGCGGCCGCGAGGAGCTGCTGATCTGGGACGTCGCCGCGGACACCGAGCAGGAGATCGTGCTCGACCTGCCGGGCGAGGTCGCCGCCGACTGGTACCCGGACGCCTCCGCGCTGCTGATCGTGCACACCCACCACGCCCGCAACACCGTGCACCGCTACGACCTCGCGACCGGTGCGCTGTCCACTCTGGACACCGCGCCGGGCGTGATCGGCTCCGCGGGCGTGCGGCCGGACGGCACGATCGAGTACTCGTGGTCGTCCGCCGAGAGGTCCACGGTGATCCGCGCACTGGCCACCGACGGCACCGAACGCGTGCTGGTCGAACCTGCCGGCGCCGTCCCCGCGACTTCTGAGGCTCTGCAGGACGTGTTCGTCGGCGAGGTGCACGCGCTGGTCTCGAAGCCGGCGGGCGAGGGCCCGTTCCCGACGGTCTTCCTGATCCACGGCGGCCCGCACTCCTCCGACGAGGACCGCTTCTCGGCCTACCGCGCGGTGTGGCTGGACGCCGGGTTCGCCACCGTGCACGTGAACTACCGCGGCTCGAGCGGCTACGGCTCGAAGTGGCGCGACGCCATCGAGGGCAGGCCGGGCTTGACCGAGCTGGAGGACATCGCCGCCGTCCACGACTGGGCGGTCGAGTCCGGGCTCACCGACCCGTCGCGCTCGGTGCTGAGCGGCGCGTCGTGGGGCGGCTACCTGACGTTGCTCGGCATCGGCGTGCAGCCGGAACGCTGGGCCGTCGGCGTCGCGGGCGTGCCGGTCGCGGACTACTTCGCCGCGTACGAGGACGAGATGGAACCGCTGCGGGCGTTCGACCGGGCGCTGTTCGGGGGCTCGCCGGAGGAGCTGCCGGAGCTCTACAAGGAGTGCTCGCCGTTGACCTACGTCGACAAGGTCACCGCGCCGGTGCTGATCCTCGCCGGGGAGAACGACCCGCGCTGCCCGATCCGGCAGATCGACAACTACCTCGACGCGCTCGCCGCTCGTGGGCACGCCTACGAGATGTACCGCTACGACGCGGGGCACGGCTCGTTGGTGGTCGCCGAGACGATGCGGCAGACGGCGGCCGAGGTGGACTTCGCGCGGAGGCACCTCGCGAAGTAGTCGCCGAAGTATGCTGGTGACGGCGCTGCCGGAGCGCCTCACCTCCTGATCGGTCACCCACGCTGACCGGCGTCGCGGAGGCAAAGGGGATTCCTGTCGTCCCGGCGCCGGTCAGTCGTGTGCGCACAACTCCCGGACGGGCAGAGCAAGGCGTGGGGAACGGCTCCAGCGCGTCCGCGAGAGGCACGTCATGACCGAGCAGAAGTCGTTCAAGCGCCTGGTGAGAGCCCGGATGGAGCGCACCGGCGAGTCGTACACCACCGCGCGCCGGCACGTGCTCGAAAAGGCACGGCCCACTGGGCAGATGCACGATTCGTGGCTGCTGCGGGAGATCCTCGACGACGAGTGGTCCGAGGCGATGCTGGCCGGGCTCGCCGGCGGCATCGGGTTCATGTACTTCGTGTTCGAGTACAAGGGCCACACGCCGACGATGACCATCGTCGCGCGGCACCACCCGGCGCCGTTCATCCCTACCGCGCTCATGCACGCGAAGATCCAGCACGACGTCACGACCACCACGTCCGCGCGCAAGGCCGAGACCCAGCTCCGCAACGCACAGGGTCCGGTGATCTGCCTGCTGGGCAAGGAAAAGCACCCGGTCGGCGTGCTCGGGGTCGACGGCGACACGGTCACGGTCCACAACCACGGCACGAGCACTCAGAAACTCACCGAGTTCATGACCAGCTGGGGCCAGGGCAAGCACGAGATGATCAGCATCGGTGAGCGCACGGGCGAGCCGGACGTCCAAGCAGCCATAGAGATGACCTGCGAGCACCTCACCGGACCGGTGCTGGGCAACAACTTCGACGTGAACTTCGGCTTCTCCGGCATGCGCAAGCTCGCGGAACAGCTGCGCGACAAGGGGAAGAAGGGCTGGGCGCAGCGCTGGCCCGGCGACACCAGGAACGAAGTAATGCAACGGCTGCACGACTGCCTGGAGGTCGAGTACACGGCACCGGGAGCGACCCGGCCGCTCTACGCCGACTTCCTCGACGAAGCCGGACTCCCTGGCGCACAGGAATTCCGCCAGTCAGGCGAGCTCTGGTCGGAGATCGCCAGAGGTGGCGACCACGACGAACTGGCCCGGAAAGTCGACGAGGCCCGTTCCATCGAGGAACGGGCCGTCCGTCGGCTGATGAGCTAGGCCGCCTGGGCCTGCCACATCCAGTGCGCCTGCTCCAGTTCCTGCGTGATGCCGATCAGCAGGTCCTGGGTGACGAGGTCGGGTTTGTCGGTCTCGTCGATGCGGGATCGCATGCGGGAGATCAGCGACGCAAGCGTTTCCGTGATCGAGGAAACGACCTGCTCCTCCTTCAGCCAGCCGGACGCGATCTCGGGCACGCCGGACGACGCGGCGATGGTCTTCGCCGTGCCGTTCGGCGTGATACCGAGAGCGGCCGCGCGTTCGGCGACCTGGTCGGCGGCGTTGCGTGCCAGGACGACCAGTTCGTCGAGCTGAAGGTGGACGCTGCGGAAGTTCTTGCCGATCACGTTCCAATGCGCCTGCTTCCCGATCAGGGACAGGTCGACGAGGTCGACCAGAGTCGCCTGCAGGACAGACCCGACCGCGTCGCGGTCGGAGTCGGACAACGGGCTGGTGATCGGGTTCTTGGCCATGGTCGAACGCGCCTCCTAGACGGTGACGGTGAGCGCCACCTCGATGTTGCCGCGCGTCGCGTTGGAGTACGGGCAGACCTGGTGGGCCTGCTCGACGAGCTTCTCCGCGACCGCCTGGTCGAAACCGGGGATGGTCACCGCGAGCTCGACGGACAGCTGGAAGCCGCCGGCGCCGTTCGGGCCGATCCCCACCTTGGCGGTTACCTCAGAAGAAGCGAGCTGAATCTTGCCGGCGCGCGCGACTGCCGCGAGGGCGGAGTTGAAGCAGGCCGCGTAACCGGCCGCGAACAGCTGCTCGGGGTTGGTCGCGTCGCCGCCGGGGCCGCCCATCTCCTTCGGGACCGACAGCACCTCGTCGATCACACCGTCGGAGGAGCGCACCTCGCCGTTGCGGCCTTCGCCGTATGCAGTCGCCTCGGCCGTGTACAGCGTGCTCATTCCGCTCTCCCTTGAGTCAGTGGTTTTGTTACCCACCGGTTAGAACGGATCGCACACGACTTATCTGCCCGATCGTGAGTCAGTTCACGTCCAGATGAGACGCCTGGCGGAGCGCGAACTCGGCGACCTGGCGGCCGATCACCCTCAGGTTCCGGTCGACGTCGGCATCCGAGCAGGCCCCGTCGCCGTCGAACTTGACCTGCGCGGAGTTGATCGCGGCACCCAGCGGCGTCGGCCAGCCGCGCAGGGCGTGCACGATCGAGCGAACCGCGGACAACGTGTTCACCGCGGCCTGCCAGCCGTACGCGGCGGTGATGGTGCCGACCGCGCGGCCGTCGAGGTACGGGCGCTCGTCGTCACGGAGGTCCTCGATGTAGTCGAGGGCGTTCTTGACCAGACCGGACACGGTGCCGTGGTAGCCGGGCGACACGAGGATCACACCGTCGGCACGGCGCAGGTCCTCGACCATCTTCAACGCGACGTCCGTGCGCTCCGGCACCGACGGGTCGTAGAACGGGAGGACCAGCTCAGGGCCGCTGTATTGGATCGTTTCCGCTCCGAGCTCGCGAGCACCCTCAAGAGCGACCCGCAGCGCCCGTTCGGACTGCGAGTCGGACCTGATCGAGCCACCGATGCCCACCACCGTCACCGTCATGCCAACGATCCTTCCACCTCCAGATACCTGGAGATCCAGCAATACTCGCTAGTAACCTGAAACACATGTCGAACTTCCAGGCCGGCGTACTGGCCGGTGCACTGCGCTTCGCGTTCGGTCTGCCGGGCCCGTTGCGCCGGCTCATCGCCGGTACCCCGATCCGCCTGGACGGCCAGGACCTGCACCCGGAAGCCCAGCTGTTGCTGCGGCTCCAGCAGCTGTCCGGCACTGACTGGCGCACGAAGACAGCATCCGAGAGCCGCCTCGACCTGGAGTTGAGTTCGAAGCTCGTGGCCGGTCCGAAGATCACCGGAGTCGGCACGAGAGAGCTGACGATCGGCGAGTTCGCCGGCCGGCTCTACACGCCGGACGGCCTCGCCACCGGCTCGCCTCTGTTGATCTTCTACCACGGTGGCGGCTGGGTGACCGGCAGCTTGGAGAGCCACGACCAGCTGTGCCGCTTCCTCGCCAGGGAGGCCGGTGTCCGGGTGCTGGCGGCCGACTACCGGCTCGCCCCGGAGTACCCGTTCCCGGCGGCGGCCGACGACGCGGCCGAGGTGCTGCGCTACGCCGTGGCCAAGGCCGAGGACCTGGGGATCGACGCGAAGCGGATCGCGGTCGGCGGTGACAGCGCGGGCGGCAACCTGGCCGCGGTGACCGCGCACAGCGCCGAGATCGACCTGGCGTTCCTGCTGCTCTTCTACCCCGGCGTCGACGCCTCGGTGCGCCGCCGCTCGCGCGAGATCTTCGGCAACGGGTTCTTCCTGACCGACGAGAAGATGGACTGGTTCCTCGACAAGTACACCGAGGGCGGCAAGGACCGGCACGACCCGCGTCTGTCGATCATGCTCGCCGACGATCTCTCGAACCTGCCGCCCACCTACATCGCGACCGCGGGCTACGACCCGTTGCGCGACGAGGGCGAGGCCTTCGCGGAACGCCTGGCCGCCGAGGGCGTTCCGGTCGTGCTGCGCCGGCACGAAGGTCTGTTCCACGGCTTCGCGAACGTGCTCGGCGTCGGCGGGATCTTCCGCGAGGCCGTGTCCGAAGCCGTGGGCGCACTCCGGACCGGCCTCGCGCTGGCCAACTCCGCTCAGGACGTGACCGAGACCGCCTGACGCTGACGCGACAGGACCCACCCAAGACCGGCGATCACCAGTCCGGCCAGACCTGCGACGACGAAGCCGAGCGGGGGTCCGCTGTGGTCAACGGCGACCCCCGTGAGCGGCTGACCTGCCGCTACGCCGAACGTGAACGCCGAGCCCTGCAGGCCGAGCGCGACTCCGCGGGCCGTGGCGGGCGCGAGCTTGCTGATCTGCTCGGTCGAGGCCGCGATCGTCGGCGCGCACACGAGGTTCATCGGGATGAGCGCGATCGCCAGCAGCGCCACGTTGCCGTCACCGATGCCGACCGGGATCGACAGGGCCGCCAGGCACGCCAGCAGCACCACACCGCCCGGCACCCGTTTGAGGCTGCCGTAGACGAGCCCGCCGAGAGCCGACGCGGCGCACATCACCACGAAGATCAGGCCGAGCCAGCCCTGCTTGCCCTCGTGCTCGAGTGACGCGATCGCCGCGATCTCCATGCCGGACAACACCATCGTGGCGCCGAACGGGATGATCAACGCCGCGATCATCGGCCCGCGCAACCACTCCTTGAGCTGCGGCTGCGGTCCGTCGACGACCTCGTCCTCGTGCACCAGCGGTGGGTTCACGACGAAGAGCGCCGCGCTGGCCAGCAGGATCGCGACGCCGATCGCCACGAGGGCCGTGCCGGTCGAGAACCTCGTCGCGATCAGCACGCCCGCCGCGGGTCCGACCATGAACGACAACTCGACCGAGATCGAGTCCAGCGAGAACGCCGGCCGCCGTTGCGGTTCGGGCACGAGCGCGGTGAGCGCCTGCCGCCCGATGGACATCATCGGCACCGCCACCAGGCCGTTCGCGAACGCCAGCACGAGCAGCAGGTAGTAGTCCATCAACGGCGCGGTGACCCAGAAGACGCCTTCGAGCACGCTGAGCGCCAGCGTGATCCGCAACCCCCTGCTGTCGATCAGCTTGCCCATGAGCGGCGACCCGAGACCGAGGCCGACCATGGTCGCGAACCCCACCGTGCCGGCCGCCGCGTACCCCTTGTCCAGCGAGGTCACGACGTGCAGCGTCACCGTGACGCCCGCCGCCGTCGGGGGGATCCTGGCCAGCAGCATGAGCAGCATCAGGGAACGAACCCCGGGCAGCGCGAGGACGTGTTTGAAGGGGGCGAGGTTCACCCCCTCATCGTCACCCGACTGGCAACGGGTTTTGCTCCCGGTCATGCTGCCGGGCGAGCACCCACGCGACGGCCGCCACCAGCAGTCCGACGACCCCGACGACGGCGAACCCCAGCGGTGCGCCGCCGTGGTCGATCGCCACGCCGGCGAGCGGAGCACCGATCGCGTTGCCCATGGTGAAGGCCGAACCCTGCAGGCCGATCACGAGCCCGCGGGCCGTGGGCGGCGCGAGTCTGCTGATGTGCTCTCCGGACGCGGCGATCAATGGCGCACAAGTGAGGTTCATCGGCACGAGGAGCAGACACAGCCAGAGCACGCTGCCGTCGCCCAGCCCCACCGGGATCTCCAACGCCGCCATCACCACGAGCAGCAGCAGAACGCTCGGTGCCTTCTTCACACCGCCGTAGACCAGGCCACCCGCGATCGACGCCGCGCACATCGCGAAGAACACGACGCCGAGCCAGCTCTCCTTGCCGATGCGTTCCAGCGACGCGATCGCCGAGACCTCCATGCCCGCGAGGCACACGGTCGCACCGACGCACACGATCAGCACGCCGACGATCCGCCCGCGCAGCCACTCGAACACCCGCGGCTTCGGCCCGTCCACGACCTCGTCCTCGTGGATCATCGGCGGATTCGCCCAGTACAGCAGCACTCCGGCGACCAGCGTCGAGACGCCGATGAACATCAACGCCGCGTTGGTGGAGAACTTGGTCGCGACGAACACGCCGAGCGCGGGCCCGCCCATGAACGACAGCTCGACCGAGATCGAGTCGACCGACAACGCGACCCGGCGCTGGTGTTCCGGCACGAGTGCGGTGATCACCTGCCTGCCGATCGACATCATCGGCACGCCGAGCAGGCCGACGCCGAACGACGTGATCAGCAACGTCCAGTAGCCCATCAGCGGCGCGGTGAGCCAGAACGCCGCGGAGGCCGTGACGCTGACCGCGAGCATCGCCCGCAGACCGCGTTCGTCGATCAACCTGCCCATCAGCGGAGCCCCGAGCCCCATGCCGATGGTGCCCACCGCCCCCACGAGCCCGGCCGCGCCGTAGCCCTTGTCCAGGGTGACGGCGACGTGCAGCGTCAGGATCACACCGGTCGCGGCAGGAGGCATCCTCGCGAAGAACATCAACAGTGCTAAGGGGCGAACCCCGGGCAGCATGAGGACGTGCTTGAAGGGCGCGAGGTTCACAGCCTCATCCTCACGCGGCCCGCAAAATGTTTAACCCTTCGTTTTCTTGATGTGTTCAAGATCTCAGGGCTAGGGTGATGACCGTGCCAGCACTGGACCACCTCGTGTGTCGCGAATGCGGCCGGGTCGAGGACGTCGACTGCGTCTTCGAACCGGCGGTCGAGCTCGCCGGCTTCCGCGTCGAGCGAGCCGAGATCACGTTCTGGGGGCGTTGCCCTCGCTGTACAGCTCTTCCAGCGCCCGGTACGCCTTCGCCACGAACGGGCGTGCCTTCGCATACCTCGTGACGGCGTCCTCGTCGGGCGTGATCGTCTGCGTCGGCTCCACCAGGTCGACGGTCAGCGAGTCGATCTCGCCCAGCGCCCGCCACGCGAGCAGCGCCGCGCCGACGGCCGAGCCGCCGGTGTCCTCGGTCAGGTGCAGCGGCATGCCCAGTGCGTTCGCCAGGGTCTGGGCCCAGACCGGAGCTCGGAACGCCCCTCCGGTGATCCGCAGCGACTCCACGTGCGGAACCGCGTCCAGCACCAACGCGAGTTGCTGACAGACGCCTTCTACCAGGGCTTTCGTGATCTGCTGCGGGGTGTGTTCGCGGCGCAGGCCCAGCAACGCGGCGTGCGCGGTCGGGTCCCACCACGGCGCTCGTTCGCCCAACAGGTACGGCAGGGCTACCAGGCCGTCGGAATCCGCGTCGGCAGCCTGGGAGAGCAGGTCGCCGACCGGGATGCCGAAAGTCTCGGCGGCCCACTGGGCCACCACGCCGCCGTTGCTGATCGCACCACCGCGGACCCAGAGGCCCTCGGCGATGGCGTAGCTGAACGTGCGGCCCTCGTCGTCGATGCCCGGTCCCTGCTGGGCCACGCGCAGGGCGCCCGACGTACCGAGCGAGACCGCGCCGGCTCCTGGCGTGGCGGCGCCGACACCGAGGTTGCCCAGGGGGCCGTCCCCGCCGCCGACGATGACCGGGATGCCGGGACGCAGGCCGGGGATCGCGACTTTCAACGGCGTCGAGTGGGTCGGTTCGACGAGCGGCGGGAGCTGGTCGGCGGTGACGCCGGCGAACGCCAGGGACGGCTCGTGCCACTGCAGCGTGTGGATGTTCATCAAGCCCGTGCCGGAGCCGGACGAGTGCTCGTTGATCAGCTCGCCGGTCAGGTGCAGGTGCACGAAGTCCTTGATCTCGCACCACTTCGCGGCGCGCACGCCGTTCTCGTGGAACCAGGCGAGCTTCATCAGCGGCGTGAAGGAGTGGATCGGGGCGCCGGTCGCCCGGTGCAGCTCGCGGCCTTCCGCCGTGCCCCGCAGGCGTTCGGTCTGCTCGATCGCACGGTTGTCGGCCCAGCTCAGCGACTCGGTGACCGGGTTCAGCGACGCGTCCAGGCCCATGATCGAGTGCATGGCGCCGGTCAGCGCGATGGCCTGGACGTCGTCGGAGGCCAGCTCTTGGAGGGCGTCCAAGGCTGCGGCGAGCACCTGCTGCGGGTCGTGCGTGGCTTCGACGCCGCTGGTGCGCATCGGGTAACCACGTTCAGTCGACGCGACCACTCGGGCCTGGGCGTCGACCGCGACGACCTTGGTGGCCGTGGTGCCGAGGTCTACCGCCAGAACGATCGCCATGACCCCCACCCTAGGTCGGTGGATACCGGACGAACCACTCCTGGGTCACGGGTGGGAGCGGGTGCGTCTCGGCCGCCCAGTCCGCGGCCATCCGCTCGATCACGTCCCGGAACTGCACGCGTTCGACCCAGTCCGGGCGGATCTTGTCGATGCCGTGCAGCGCGCCGACGAGGTTGCCGCACATGGACGCCGTCGAGTCGCTGTCGCCGCCGTGGTTGACCGAGATCAGCAACGCCTCGTTCGGGTCGTCCGTCACCAACGCCGCGTACAACGCGATCGCCAGCGCTGTGTCGCCGACGCCGCCCCTGCCGAGCTCCTCGACGCGCGCCACGCTCGGGTCGCCCAGCGCGGCGAGTTCGATCGCGTGCTCGATGGCCTGGGCGACCTCCTCGTGGCCTTCGCGGCGGGCGAGCGAGCTCATCGCGGTCTCGACGGCTTCGAGCAAACCCTTGCCACGCAACAGTTGGTGCACCAGCACGGCGAACACGCCCGCGGACAGGTAGCCGCTCGGGTGCCCGTGCGTCAGTGCCGCGTTCGCCGCCGCCAACGCGAACACGCGGCCCGGGTCGTCGCTGACGAACGCGACCGGTGCGACCCGCATGGCCCCGCCGCAGCCCTTGGAGTTGTTGACGGGCTTGGTGATCGTGGCCTGTTCGCCGGTGCGGGCGTACTCCTGCAACGCGCTCGTGCACGTGAGGCCGGGTGCCCGCATCCGGAACAGGTCGCGGTGGCCGACGAGCCAGCCGTCCGGTTCCTCCAAAGTGGACGCAACGCCGCGTGCCTTGTCCCACGGCGTTTTCTGGGTGTGCAGCCAGCGTTGGTACGCGTGCTGCGTGACGCCGGTGAGGTCGAACGTGCCGGTGGTGCGCTCCTGCACGTGCGCGCGGATGACCGCCTCGAACGTGAAGAGCGTCATCTGCGTGTCGTCGGTGATGTGCGCTTCGTCGGGCAGATCGGTGATGCCGTCGGGTCCGTGGCGCTCGTGGACGACCTCCATCGGCAGGTTCTCGGTGTTCGCGCCGAGCGCGTCCCCGATCGCGCCCGCGATGAGACAGCCGCGCAGCCTGCCGTCGTCCGGCGGCCGCTCCACGAAGAACCGGCGTCCTTGCCCGTCGAGCCACGCACAGCCCTCGTGCTGGACGAACGGCCGCTCCCAGCACCCGCAGATCCGCATGTGCTGCGCGGTGGCATCGGCCAGCTCGACCAGGTCGAACTCCGTGTCGAACGGCCGGCCCGGGTTGACGTGCAGCCGCTGCGGCTTGGTGCCGACGAACTTCGACGTGCTGACGAGCTTGCTGATGATGGTGTGCAGCGGCACCCGCATCCACTGGGCGACACCGGCAGGCAGCCGCGACTCGTCGGTGTAGACCTCCAGCACCTCGGGGAAGTCGTGCTGCTCCAACGAAACCTGACCGGGGATCAGGAGGTCGTTGTGGGCGTTCTTGTGCCCGAAGTCGGCCTGCAACGCACCCAGCGCGTGCTCCATCGGCGTCAACGGCGTGGTCACCACGACCTCCGGTACAGCTCTTCCGCGACGAGCCGGATGTCGTGTTCGGGCCCGCCCTGCAGGGCACCCGCGATGGCCCGCGCGACACCGCGCCCCTCACCCTTGAGTGCCTGCGCCAACGCACCCGCCGCGGTCGACGGGTCGGCGTCCGGAGGTTCGAGCTCGCCGGACGTGCAGAGATGATCGGCCAGCAGGATCACGGCATCGGCGGCCGGTGAGTCCGGGCCGTGGGTGAGCGCGACGAGCTCGCGGATCCGTTCGGCGTCCAGCCGCTGCACGGCGGCGGGCAACGCCCAGATCAACGCGCCGGGTCCCTGCGACTTCACGTCGCCGCGGTAGTCGTTCTTCGCCAGCAGACGTGCGCCCTGGCGTGACACCAGATCCGGCTGAACGGCAGGCTGCGCGGCCCACTCGGCCAATGCCTCGCGCGGATCTTCCGCCGAGCACGCGACCAACTGGTCAACGAGTCCTGTTCGGACACCCGCGCCCTGTGCAAACCCCTGATAGACGGCCACGACCTCACTGAGCCGAGGCGGCCTCAACCACTTGATCTCCCCCATCGCCGCCCGACCATACCGGCCGGGCGGCGGGGAGATTGCCACATCAGAGTCGCTTGGCGAGCTCTTCCGCGACCTCGTAGGTGTTCAGGGCGGCACCCTTGCGCAGGTTGTCACCGCACACGAAGAAGTCCAGCGTGTTCGGGAAGTCCAGCGCCTGACGCACGCGGCCCACGTACGTCGGGTCCTCGCCCACCATGTCGGCGGGCGTCGGGAACTTCTTCGCGGCCGGGTCGTCGACGAGCACGATCGTCGGCTGCTCCTCGAAGATCTTGTGCGCCGCCTCGACCGTGACCTCGCGGGCGAACGTCGCGTGGACGGCCAGCGAGTGGGTCGTGACGACCGGGACGCGCACGCACGTCGCCGAGACCTTCAGGTCCGGGATGCCGAGGATCTTGCGGGCCTCGTTGCGGACCTTCAGCTCCTCGGACGTCCAGCCGTCGTCCTTCAGCGAACCGGCCCACGGCACCACGTTCAGCGCCAGCGGTGCGGGGAACGGCGACTCGGACACCGGCAGACCGGCGGCCGACAGCACCTCGCGCACGTCGCCCGCGACCACGCCGACCTCCTTGCCGGCGATCGCGGAGATCTCGGCGTAGAGGCGGTCGATGGCGGCCTGGCCACCGCCGGACGCGGCCTGGTACGAGGCCACGACCAGTTCCTTGAGCTCGAACTCGCGGTGCAGGGCACCGAGCGACGCCATCATCGACAGCGTCGTGCAGTTCGGGTTCGCGATGATGCCGCGCGGGCGGTTGTCGATCTGGTCCGCGTTGACCTCGGGCACGACCAGCGGCACGTCGGCGTCCATCCGGAACGCGCCGGAGTTGTCGATCGCGATCGCACCGCGCTCGGCGGCGATCGGGGCCCACTCGGCCGAGACCTCGTCCGGCACGTCGAACATCGCGATGTCGACGCCGTCGAACGCCTCGGGCGAGAGCGCGATGACCGTCAGGTCCTGGCCGCGGACGTTGATCGTCTTGCCCGCCGAGCGCGGGGACGCGATCAGCCTGATCTCGCCCCACGGCACGGTGGACCGGGTGTTCATGATGTCGATCATCACGGTGCCCACGGCACCGGTAGCGCCAACCAGCGCGAGTACGGGCGCGGTCATCGTCCAGTCCCTGCGTAAACGACGGCCTCTTCGTCGCCACCGAGCTCGAACGCGTCGTGCAGGGCACGGACGGCGTCGTCGAGCTGGGTGTCGCGGCAGATGACCGAGATGCGGATCTCCGAGGTGGAGATGATGTCGATGTTGACGCCGGCCGTGGCCAGCGCCTCGCAGAACGTCGCCGTGACGCCGGGGTGCGAACGCATGCCCGCGCCGATCAGCGACACCTTGCCGACGTGCTCGTCGTAGAGGACCTGGTCGAACCCGATCTCGCCGCGAGCCTTCTCCAGCGCCGCCACCGCGCGCGGGCCGTCGACCTTGGCCAGCGTGAACGTGATGTCGGTGCGGCCGGACGCCGCCTGCGAGACGTTCTGCACGACCATGTCGATGTCGAGCTCGGCCTGCGCCACGACCCGGAAGATCTTGGCCGCGATGCCGGGGTGGTCGGGGACAGCCGTCACGGTGATTTTGGCCTCGGACCGGTCGTGCGCGACGCCGGTGATCATCGCCTGTTCCACGGGAAGGTCCTCCACTGAACCGGACACGATGGTTCCGGTCTTGTTGCTGAACGAAGAACGGACATGCACGGGCACGTTGTAGCGGCGGGCGTACTCCACACAGCGGAGCATCAGCACCTTGGCGCCACACGCGGCCATCTCGAGCATTTCCTCGTAGCTGATCGTGTCGAGCTTCTTCGCGTTCGGCACGATGCGCGGGTCGGCGGTGTAGACGCCGTCCACGTCGGTGTAGATCTCGCACACGTCGGCTTTGGTCGCGGCCGCGAGCGCCACCGCGGTGGTGTCGCTGCCGCCACGGCCGAGCGTGGTGATCTCCTTCGAGTCCTGGGAGACGCCCTGGAAGCCCGCGACGATCGCGATGGCCCCCTCGGACGTCGCGTCCTGGATCCGGCTCGGTGTCACGTCGATGATGCGGGCTTTGCCGTGCACCGACGTCGTGATCACGCCTGCCTGCGAGCCCGTGTAGGACCGCGCCTCGGCACCGAGCGAGTGGATCGCCATCGCGAGCAGCGACATCGAGATCCGCTCACCCGAGGTGAGCAGCATGTCGAGCTCACGTGCGGGCGGCACCGGGGACACCTGGCGGGCGAGGTCGAGCAGCTCGTCGGTCGTGTCACCCATGGCGGACACAACGACCACGACGTCGTTGCCCGCTTTCTTGGTCGCGACGATGCGCTCGGCCACGCGTTTGATCCGCTCGGCACTCTCAACCGATGAACCGCCGTACTTCTGGACGACGAGCGCCACCGACCCAACCTCCTTCGCGAGCTAAAACCCCACGTCGTAGGCAGCCTACCCGGACCACCTGGTGAGACTCTTGAGCCGTGACGCGCGTGACTACTCTGTCCGGGTGTCGTCGAGCACCGATGTCGTGGAGGCCCCAGCAGCCGTGCATGAGAGCAGTGCGCGCTCACGGTTGGCCGAGGCGCTCAGACACCCAGCGGCCCTCTGGACCGCCCCCGCGCTGATCTACCTGGTCGTGCGCCAGATCGGCCTGTTCGTGCTGCAGCTGGTCGTCGACTACCAGAACAAGATCCGCGGCGGCACCAGCACAGCGGCGGGCGAGCTGAAGTCGTGGGACGGCGAGTGGTTCCTCGGCATCGCCGAGCACGGCTACAACGACGTACCCCTCCGCCTGACCGACGCGGCCGGCCGCCGCTCGGCCGAGACACCGCTGGCCTTCTTCCCCGGCTACCCGGCCCTGATCAGGTGGGTCGACGGCCTGCCTGGCGTGGACGTGGCCGGCGCCGCCTTCGCGGTGAGCCTGATCAGCGGACTGTTCTGCACCTACGGTCTCTTCGTCCTGGGCCGCGCGGTCCGGGGCGGCTCGACCCGCAGCGGCCTGATCCTGGTCACGCTCTTCGCCGCCTCCCCCATGGCCGTGGTCCTGTCCATGACCTACGCCGAGGCCACGTTCTGCGCCTTCGCCGTGTGGGCTCTGGTGGGCGTGGTCAAGAAACACTGGATCCTCGCCGGCGTGTGCTGCGCGGCCGCGGGCCTGGTCCGCCCCACGGCAGCCGCCCTGATCGCGGCCGTGGGCCTGGCCGCGATCGTCGCCGTGATCGCCGACAGGCGCGACTGGCGAGCCTGGATCGGAGCCCTGATCGCCCCGCTGGGCATGCTCGGCTACCTGGCCTGGGTGTCCGTCCGCACCGGCGACCTGGATGGTTGGTTCGGCGTCCAGCAACGCGGCTGGGGCTCGAAGTTCGACGGCGGCGCCGCCACCCTTCAATTCACCTTCGACCACCTGGGCAACCCGCGCTCGGTCCTCGAAACCGGCACCGTCTGGCTCCTGGTCCTGGCCATCATCCTGGTGGTCCACGCGTTCCGCCGACGCCTCGAATGGCCGCTGATCGTCTACGGCCTGGGCGTCCTGGTCATGGACATCGGCTCGAACGGCCTGATGAACTCCAAGGCAAGGCTCCTGCTCCCAGCCTTCACCCTGCTGATCCCCCTGGCCTTGATGCTGGCCCGCCGCCGAACGTCAACACTGCTGACCGCACTGGGCCTGGCAACGGTCATGAGCGCCTGGTTCGGCGCCTACTCCCTGGCCGTTTGGCAGTATGCGATCTGATGAACGAGCTGATCTCCAAGCGCTGGAGCCCACGCGCCTTCTCCCCGGACGCAACAGTTTCCGACGACGAACTGCGCGTCCTGCTCGAAGCAGCCCGCTGGGCCCCGTCCCACGGCAACAGCCAACCCGCCCGCTTCATCGTGGGCCACCGCGGCACGCCGACGTTCGACGCGATCTTCGAAACCCTCCGCCCCGGCAACAAGACCTGGGCCTTCCGCGCCTCCGTGCTGCTCATCGGCTGCGTGATCACTGTCGATGCCCGTGGCGACCTGCCCAACATCGAGTTCGGTCTGGGCCTGGCCATGGAGAACATCGCCCTCCAAGCAGTCGACCTGGGCCTGATCGCACACATGATGGGCGGCTTCGACAAACCAGCCGCCCACAAGGCGTTCAACATGCCCGACGACGTCCGCCCGCTGGTGGTGATGGCAATCGGCCACCCCGGCCGCCTGGAAGACCTCCCCGAGGACCTTCAGGCCCGCGAACAGCGCGAACGCCTACGCCACCCGCTGTCCGAAACCGCCTTCACCGGCACCTGGGGCCAGTCACTGTTCGGTTGAGAAGTACTTGGTCGCAACCTCGTTGTGCAGCGGAAACGCCAACGGCTCGCACTCGAAGATGACCTTGCGCTCGGACGCCTCGTCGTTCGGCACGAACGGCGGCATGTCCTCAGCGTTGATCGCAGGCGCCGTGGCGAACAACAACACCGTCCCCCCGTCCGGCGTCGACACGAAGTGCAACGGCCGCAGATCATCCGGGTCGACGGTGACACCTGCTTCTTCATGCAGCTCCCGCGCCGCACTCTGCTCCCACGACTCACCGCGATCGATGAACCCGCTGACGAACGCAAGCTGCCCCACCGGCGGAATCGACCGCCGCACGGTGAGGAGACCCGTGCGCGGGCCGTCCTTCACCGGGACGAGCAGCACAACGACAGGGGACGGGTTCGCCCACACCATGTGCGCGCAGCTCGGACACGTGCGCGGGTAGGAGGCGGTGTCCGCATACGCGGTGCCGCAGTTGTTGCAGAAGTCGTCGCGCGCCATACGCCTGAACCTAGTTCAGACGCCTGACGAGCTTAAGGACGATCGCTCGAACGGCCAGCCAGAACAACGCCGCCAGCCCGAAGTTGACGATGGTGCGCAACTTCGCGTCCGACGGCGAGAACAGATCCCTGAACGCGAGCGCCAACGGCTCGGCCAGGCCTTTGACCGTACTGGTGATGGGGTTGTCGGGGTTGGCCCCGCCGACGGTCAGCACCACGTGAACCACGAGCACGACCGCCAGCGCGAGGCCGACCCAACTGATGATTCCGGCGGCGACAGAGACCACGCGAGTCCGCATGGCCCCGGAATCTACTCCTCAGTAGCGAGACACCGCACGGGCAAGCAGACCCGTCACGACCAGCCAGAACACCGCAGCCAGTCCGTAGTTGAGGAGCACATCGACGTTGTAGTTACCGGTCTGGAACAGGCCGGGGAAGAACAGGGCGAGGGGCTCGGCGAGAGATGCGACGAACCTGAAGAACGCGTTCCCCGTGTTCGCACCGAGGACGATCATCAGGATGTAGAGGACTTCGATGAGTGCGAAGACCGCGCCGATGCCGCTGATCACGCGTGACGCTGTGCCGCGGCCACTGGTGGTACGTAATCTGGACATACATGAGCTTTTCCCGGATTCACGCCTGGCGAAACTTGCACACCTGCAGGTACGCGACGGAAGGCGAGCGGTCCCGGCAGTGGGGTCCCGTCACGAGTCGCATGGATGCTGTTGCCCGCAAGGTGACCACCTGCGGACCAGGCGCCGCCCCCAGATATCCCACGATCCGGTCTACAAGTTCCATCCCAGCCCAATCTGTGACTACTCTGTCCGACGTGTGGCGTTCCCTCCTGCTTCGCTGCCGTGACGGGGTCTGATCAGACCGGCCCCCCGTCGCGGGACTCAGCGTTGCCGCCGGTCGTTCCAAACGACCCGCATCGGAGCTAGAGAACCATGACCACCCAAGACGCCTACACCTCCGGCAACAGCCGAATCCGCCAACCAGCGCGCCCGGCCCCGGCAACCCAACCCACCTGGAACACCCAGCTGGGAAGCAGCATGCCCTTCCACCGCTACCGCCCGTTCCACGAGGTAGTAGAGGTGATCGACGTCCCAGACCGCACTTGGCCCACCAAACGCATCGACCGAGCTCCACAGTGGTGCGCGGTGGACCTGCGAGACGGCAACCAGGCCCTGATCGACCCGATGTCCCCCGCCCGCAAGCGCAAGATGTTCGACCTCCTGGTCCGAATGGGCTTCAAGGAGATCGAGGTCGGCTTCCCGGCGGCATCCCAAACCGACTTCGACTTCGTCCGGGAGATCATCGAAGACGGCGCCATCCCGGACGACGTGACGATCCAGGTCCTCACCCAGTGCCGCGAAGAGCTGATCGCCAGGACCTTCGAGTCCCTGCGCGGAGCCAACAAGGCCATCGTCCACTTCTACAACTCGACGTCGATCCTGCAGCGCCGAGTCGTCTTCCGCTCCGACCGCGACGGCATCAAGAAGATCGCCGTGGACGCCGCCGAGTTCGCGAAGACCCAAGAGCAGCACTACCCCGAGACCGACTTCAGGTACGAGTACAGCCCGGAGTCCTACACCGGCACCGAGCTCAGCTACGCCCTGGAAGTCTGCAACGCCGTAACCGCAGTCATCCAGCCCACGCCCGAAAAGCCGCTGATCATCAACCTGCCGGCCACGGTCGAGATGGCCACCCCGAACGTCTACGCCGACAGCATCGAGTGGATGTCCAGGAACCTGGCCAACCGCGACAGCATCATCCTCAGCCTGCACCCCCACAACGACCGCGGCACCGGCGTGGCGGCAGCAGAGCTGGGCTACCTGGCCGGCGCGGACCGCATCGAGGGCTGCCTGTTCGGCAACGGTGAGCGCACCGGCAACGTCTGCCTGGTCACGCTGGCCATGAACATGTTCAGCCAGGGCATCGACCCGCAGATCGACTTCAGCGACATCGACGAGATCCGCCGCACGGTCGAGTACTGCAACCAGCTGCCGGTGCCCGAGCGCCACCCGTACGGCGGTGACCTGGTCTTCACCGCGTTCTCCGGCTCCCACCAGGACGCGATCAAGAAGGGCTTCGAGTCGCTGGAGGCCGACGCCAAGGACGCGGGCCAGCACGTCGACGACTTCCCGTGGGAGGTCCCCTACCTGCCGATCGACCCGAAGGACGTCGGCCGCAACTACGAGGCCGTCATCCGGGTCAACTCGCAGTCCGGCAAGGGTGGTGTCGCCTACCTGATGAAGCAGGAGCACCACCTCGACCTGCCGCGGCGCCTGCAGATCGAGTTCTCGCGGGTGATCCAGGAGGTCACCGACACGCAGGGCGGCGAGATCAACCCGAAGGAGATGTGGGACGCGTTCGCGGAGGAGTACCTCCACGGCAAGGTTCCTCTGCACCTGCTGCGGCACCGCGCGTCGTCGGACGGCAGCGGCCACGAGGAGATCACCGCGGTGCTGCTGATCGACGGCGAGCAGCAGGAGATCACGGGGTCCGGCAACGGCCCGATCGCCGCGTTCGTCGACGCGCTCGCGTCCGTGGGCTACGACGTCCGCGTGCTGGACTACGCCGAGCACGCGCTGTCCGCCGGTGACGACGCCCGCGCCGCCGCCTACCTCGAATGCGCCGTGGGCGACCGCGTCCTGTGGGGTGTCGGCATCGACAGCAGCACCGTCGCCGCCTCGTTCCGCGCGATCGTCTCGGCCGTCAACCGCGCTAACCGATAACGAGCGACGGGGAGGACGCGTGCGGCACCAGTTGCCGCGGCGCGCCCTCCCCGTTCGCTTGCACGGCCCAGATGCCCTCGCCCGGCAGGCCGTAGGCGATGGTGTCGTTGTCGAGCCACACGACCTGGTCGTCGATCCCACGCGTCTCGGCCAGGGGTGTCTCCACCATCGTGGTCAGGTCCAGCACGTGCTGCCGCCACGGCCGCACGCCGTCGCCCGGCACGCGCTTCTTGAACGCCACGCGCTTGCCGTCCGGTGACAGCGACGGGCATTCGACGTTCTCCCGCAACGGTTTCGCAGAAATATCAGTCGAGTCGCCGTTGATCAGGTAGGTCTTGCCCCCGGTTGACAGCGTCGCGTAGTAGGAGCGGTCGTCCTCGGTGAACGTCACGCCCCAGAAGTTCATGTCCTCCGCCCGCTTCATGCCGGCGATCCGCGTGCCCTCCATGTTGCTCTGGTACAGCAGCGTCTCCCGGTCGTAGATGCCCGTGCGGGTGGAGAACGCACCGGTCTGCGCGTACGAGTCACCGGTGACGAAGGTCGTCCAGGACGCCATCCGCCCGTCCGCCGAGAGCTTCGCGCGGTTCGGCACGCCCGCGACGTCCATGCGGTGCGTCTCGGAAAGCGACTGGTCGACGAAGATCGAGACGGCCCCTGGGAACGGGCCGGACCGGTCCGCGAGACACAGCCCCTGCCGAGCCGCGGTGTAGAACCGCTTGCAGGACAACGAGCTCACCCGACGCGGCCCGCCAGGCGAGGACAACGGCACCGACGCCACCTTGCCGCTCGCGTCGTCCACGAACAGCAAACGGCCGGCGGTCAGCTCCACCGGGCCGGGTTCGACCGCGACGGAAACCTCCTCCGGCGCGCGCAAGGCGTAGGCGGTAGCGCCTACGCCCAACGCGATAACAGCAGCAACGACAACAAGAATCCTCACCAAGCGAACCACGTCCACAGAGCGCCGAACAGGACAGAAGAAGTCGCCCGGGCAAGCACCTGCCCGGTCTGCAGCAGGGCCAGACCGGACGTGCGCAGCTCGTCCGGAACCAGCGGACCAGCGACGGCCATCAGCACGCCGTCCGTGCACGCGTAGAACAGCCCGTGCAGCAGCAGAACGCCCACGAGCAGTGAAATCCCGGACGTGCCCACGAACATCAGGTACGCCCCGAGCAACGCGAGGTGGCCGACGAGGAACATCCGCCACCGCCCGACCTTGTCGGCCAGCGCGCCCATCGGCACGGCGGCGAGCAGGTACACACCCGCCGTGCCGAGGGGCAGCAACGCGATGTAGGCGACGTCGACGTCGAGCTTCTTCTGCAGCAACAGGTAGATGAACCCGTCGCCCAGCGTCAGGAACCCGAGCCCACAAGCGACCAGGCAGACCCGCCGGAACGGCCTGGACCGCAGCAAACCGAAAGCGCTCCGCAACGACACCGCGACACGTGGCAGCACGTCGCGGTGATCACGCACGAAGAGCACCAGAACGAGAACACCGAGCGCGGCGAAGCAGAAGCTCACCACGAACACCACGTCGTAGCGAGCCGGCAGCGTCCACAAGAGACAGAACGCGACCAGTGGGCCGAGGAACGCGCCAACGGTGTCCATGGCACGGTGAACACCGAAGGCGCGTCCCAGCGCCGAGGGCTCGCTGCTCAACGTGATCAGCGCGTCCCTCGGCGCGGTGCGCAAGCCCTTGCCGGTCCGGTCCCCGGCCAGCACCAGCCCCATGGCGGTGGCCGAGGTACCGGCAGCGAGCAGTCCGAGTTTGCCCACCGCGGAGATCCCGTATCCGAGTCCCGCCACGAGCTTGCGCCGTTGCCAGCGGTCAGCCGCATGACCGCCCACAACACGAACCAATGCCGTCACACCGGTGTAGATGCCGTCGAGCACACCGAACTGCAGCGGGGAGAACCCCAGCCCCAGCACCAGGTACAGCGGCAGGATCGCGGTCACCATCTCGGAGGAGACGTCCGTGAGCAGTGAAACCGCGCCCAGGGCGAGCACGTTCCCCGCGATCCTGCCGGTGCCACCCGCGGCGGGAGCTTGTCGAGCGGTTGCGATGTACACGACGGCCTCCGATCAACGGCTGGAACCGGTCACTTGCAGGTGTAGGGACCGGCCTTGTCGCGCACCGTTCCGGCCGTGTCGATGACCTCCCACGAGTAGGAGCGGCCGGAGATGGTGAGCTTCATGACGCCGTGGCTGTCGCTGAAGTACTTCTCCGTGCCCACGCGCGGGATGCGCTCCTTGTAGAGGTAGTCACCGCCGATGCCGACGATCGCCGACCGCACGCCGTTGGTCGGGTCGACCGCACCACTCTTGTTCAACGGGGACAGCCGCTCGTAGTGGTGGTTGTGGCCACCGAGCATCAGGTCCGCCTTGGCGTCCGCGAACGCGTTCCAGTACGGCGCGATCTTCGCGTTGTCGCCGTACTTGCCGGAGCCGAACCGCGGGTGGTGCATGTAGCCGACGACGCAGGGCTTGGTGTTGTTAGCCAGGTCGGTCTTGAGCCAGTTGAGCTGCGTCGAGTCCGAACCGTCGTTGTCCATCGGGTCGGAGTCGATCGAGACGAAGTGGAACTCGCCTGCATCCCAGCTGTAGTACGGCTTGCCGGCGGGGAAGGCCTGAGTACCGAAGTACGCCTTGTACCCGTTGAGGTTGTCGTACCACTCGTGGTTGCCGGTCGCGGGGCGGGTGATGCTCTTGTACTTGCCCCACGACTTGTCGTAGTGGTTGCGGAATTCCGTCAGCGTTCCGCTGTCGTACTGGTTGTCACCGACCGTCAGGATGTGGTTCGGCTTGATCTGGTCGATCAGCCTCGCGGTCTCGTAGTGCTCGCCGTTCGTAAGCGACGCGATGTCGCCGGCGACGACGATCGTGATGCTGTCTCCTGGTCCGGCCGGCAGGGTCGTCACCTGCACCGCGTTGCTCGACGGCCCGAGGTTGCCCGCCGCGTCACGAGCGCGGACGGTGTAGGTGAACGCCGTGCCGCTCGCCAGACCTGTGTCGGTGAACGTCGTGCCGGTGGGCGTGCCGACGACACTGCCGTTGCGCAGCACGTCGTAGCCGGTCACACCGTTCTCGTCGCTCGCGGCCGTCCACTGCAGACTGACCGTGCTCGACGTGGTGCCGGTGCTCGCCAGGTTCGTGGGCGCGGTCGGCGGCGTGATGTCACCACCCGTACGGGTGCCCCATACCTCCATCTCCCAGAGGGAGTAGCCGTAGGGCGTGCCGCGCTTGGTGCCGTAGATCCGCACATACCGGCCGGAGGTCGAGAGGGTGGAATCGTCGATGCCACCGTTCTGACCGGTGAGGGTCTTCTTGGTGCTCCACGTCGAACCGTCGCTCGACGTCTGGATCTTGTACTCCGAGGCGTACGCGACCTCCCAGTTGAGCTTGACCCTCGTGATCGTGGACGTGCCGCCGAGGTCGACGGCGATCCACTGCGGGTCGACGCCCTCGAGGCTCGCCCACCGAGTGGTCGGACTTCCGTCCACGGCGTTGGCGCCGCCGAAGGTCGCGGCCTCCACGGACGAGACGGTGGTGGGTTTGTTGGCCGACAGCAGGGAATCAGCCGCGTGAGCCGTGCCTGACGCTGCGATCTGAGGTATCACCAGCGCAAACAGGGCTAACGCGACACCCGTGCGGGTGTGTTTTCTGATCACTTCGTCCTCCTGGGCAAGGGCGGCGTCGAAGTATTGGTAAAGAAGCTTTCCTATTGGAGCTCGGAGGTTAATGACGGGTGAACAGGCCGGTCAACGGCAGTTCGGGCGCTTGAACGCATGACAACAGGCGGCGCTACCGGCCGTGACGGGCGGTCATCACCTGTCATGTCGTGACTGTTTGAAGCCCCACAGAACGGCGTGCACGGCCAGTCCTGCTGCTGTGCCCTGGATCACTCCAAGCAGCAGGCTGCGCACCCAGTCATAGAGGCTTGTCTGACTGATCGGATCGGACAGCGACCAGGCAGCGCCTACGACGGCGGCGATCACGACGAAGATCCGGAAAAAGTACCGGGAAGTTCCGGTGTGTGACGGCCAGTCATTGCCCCTGGGGGCAACGAGACCGATCCAGGTGAGCACGGCGACGCCACCGAGAGATGACACGTACCCGATCACGTTGTAGAGCCGGTGGGGGCCGACGACCGCGATGTCCATCCAGTCCCACCGTTGGACGAACCATCCGTCGGTCTGCGTGAAGGCGTCCCACAGCAGATGCGTGAGCACTCCCACCACAATGGACATCGCGCGCACAGCCGGCTGACGGAAGTCTCCCGGGCGCGACACCCTCGAACGCACGAACTCCGGCGCCAACGCCATCAGCGAGGGCAGCAGCAGCCGTCCGACCAGCAGCAACACCACCGCAGCAAGGAACCCTCCGAGCACGTCGTGGGTCGGCAGGACCGGGAGGTAGTAGCCGACGTCCGGCGCGACGGCACCCGCGACGAGTCCCGGGAACCAGAGGAGCCGGCGCAGGGGCAACACCGCGGCCGGGTGCGCGAGAGTGAACGGCACACACCAGCGTAGATCGACTTCATTCCTGTGGGCACGCTGAAGAAACACCCAGGTCGGGATTGTTCATCTAGGTCACGTACGTTCACGGATCATGAGCACCACAGCCGCCAGCCTCGTAGTGCTGTTCCTGGTCGCCGTCGTGCCCCTGGCACCCACGGAGGCCGTGCTCATCGGTGCCGGCGTGCTGGCCGCCTCCGGTGAGGTTCCGCTCTACCTGGTGATCGCTGTGGCCGCGGCCGGTTGCCTGGCCAGCGACATGATCAACTTTACTGTGGGCCGGCGGATGGGCATGAGGGCCCTCGACCGGGTCAACAAGAACGCCAAGGCGCGGGCCATGGTCGTGTGGACTGCCGACCAGCTCGGGTCCAAGGGCGAGACGATCCTCATCGCGGCCCGGTTCCTGCCGGCCGGTGGCATCGTGGGCGCGTTGCTGGCAGGTGCGTTGAAGTGGCCGTTGCGCCGGTTCGTGCCCATTGCGGCGATCGGGTCGGCGCTGTGGAGCCTCTACCCCGCCACCGTGGGGTTCATCGGCGGTCAGATCGTCGACGAGGCCTGGCTGGCGATGTTGTTGTCGTTCGGTGTGGCCACGCTCATCTCCATCCCGGTCGGGATGGTCATCCGTGCGCGCAGGGACGAGCGCACTCTCTCGTACGCCGAGGCGTCGTCGTAGAGCACGGCGAAGCGGTCGGCCGCGGTTAGCAGCGCGTCCACTTCGAACGCCATCTGCGCGTCGCCGCACAGGCGCTCCAGCAGTGAGATCCAGCGCAGGTTGAAGAGCATCAACGCGTCGCGCACGCGGCCGGGACGGGCGGCGAACTCCGAGCGCGTGACGACGAAGAAGCAGCCGCCGGGGAACACGCGGCGCTTCGAGTAGTCGAGCCAGCGCGAACACAGGTCCAGGAGCGTTCCTCCGGCGATCACGACCTCGTGCGAGAAGATCTCCGCGGCCGTGTGCACCGTCGCGAGCTGCAGCTCTTCCTTGGCGCCGAAGTGCGAGAACACACCGCTCTTGCTCATGCCGAGCTCGACCGCGAGCCGCCCGATCGTGACTCCTTCGAGCCCGTCGACGGACGCGATCTCGGCAGCCCTCAACAGAATCGAGCCACGACTGTCCATTCACCCAGGACAGCGGCAAGCCCTGGAGAAACGAACGGGGCCACCTCGAAGTGAGGTGGCCCCGTTCGTGCATCAGGGATACATCAGGGATTCAGCGCTTCGGTGACCGAAGCCGGTCCCACGAGCGGGACGTCGGGTGTGAGGCCGTCGCCCTCCTCGATCAGGATCGGCTTCACCTCGTGCGGCTGGATCTCGCCGGACCGGATCTGCTCGGCGTAGTGGCACGCCACCTTGTGCCCCGGCTTGAGCTCCCGCAGCACCGGACGTTCGGTGTCGCAGCGAGAAGCCTGCTTCCACGGGCACCGGGTGTGGAACCGGCAGCCGGTGGGCGGGTTCGCCGGCGACGGGAGGTCGCCCGCGAGCAGGATCCGTTCGCGCCGGTCCTCGACCACGGGGTCGGGCACCGGGATCGCCGACAGCAGCGCCCGCGTGTACGGGTGCAGCGGCTCCTCGTAGAGGTCCTCGGAGGCGGCCTCCTCGACCAGACCGCCGAGGTACATCACGCCGACCCGGTCGGAGATGTGCTTCACGACGGCGAGGTCGTGCGCGATCACCAGGTAGGTCAGGCCGAACTGCTGCTGCAGTTCCTCCATCAGGTTCACGACCTGGGCCTGCACCGACACGTCCAGCGCGGACACCGGCTCGTCGGCGACGATCAGGTCCGGCTCGAGTGCCAGCGCCCGCGCGATGCCGATGCGCTGCCGCTGACCGCCCGAGAACTCGTGCGGGTACTTGCGCAGCGAGGTGTGCGGCAGGCCGACGGCGGAGAGCAACTCGCGCAAGCGCTTGTTGGTCTCCTCCTTGCTCTTGTCCATGCCGTGGGCCCGCAGGCCCTCGATGAGGATCGACTCCACGGACTGGCGCGGGTCCAGCGACGAGAGCGGGTCCTGGAACACCATCTGGATCCGGCGCCGCATCTTGCGCAGGTCTTCACCCTTCAAGGCGGAGAAGTCCTGCCCGTCGAAGACCATCTTGCCCGCGGTCGGCTCGTTCAGCCGCAGCATCGCCCGCCCGAGGGTGGACTTGCCGCAGCCGGACTCACCGACCAGGCCGTAGGTCTCGCCACGCTTGATCTCGAGGTCGACGCCGTCGACCGCGTAGACGTAGCCGACGGTCTTGTCGAAGAAGACGCCGCGCTTGATCGGGAAGTGGACCTTCATGTCCTGCACGGACACCAGAGTCTCGCTCATACCGACACCTCCTCGGCGGCGGGAGTTCCCGGGACCACCGGGTTGTGGCAGCGGAGCAGGCGACCCAGCTGATCTTCTTCGGCCGGCGTTTCCGTGCGGCAGATGTCCAGCGCGTTGGGGCACCGCGGTGCGAACGCGCAGGCGCTCGTCCACGGGATGTTGTCCGCGACGGAACCCTTGATCGGCGTCAGCTTGTCGTGGCGTGCCGCGTCCAGGCGCGGGATCGAGGCCAGCAGGCCGTGCGTGTACGGGTGGCGCGGCTCCGCGAAGAGCGGGTGCCGCATGGCCTTCTCGACCACCTTGCCGCCGTACAGCACGTTCACCTCGTCGCACAGGCCGGCGACGACACCCAGGTCGTGGGTGATCATCACCAGCGCGGTGCCGAGGTCCTGCACCAGTTCCTTCATCAGCGACAGGATCTGGGCCTGGATGGTCACGTCCAGCGCCGTCGTCGGCTCGTCCGCGATCAGCAGCTTCGGCCGGCACGCCAGCGCGATCGCGATGAGCGCGCGCTGCCGCATACCGCCGGAGAGCTGGTGCGGATACTCCTTGAGCCGCCGGTTCGGGTCCGGGATGCCGACCTTGTCGAGCAGGTCCTTCGCCTCGATCATGGCTTCCTTGCGGGCCAGCCCGCGGTGCCGTTCGAGCACCTCGGTGACCTGCAGGCCGATCGGGACGACGGGGTTGAGCGAGGACAGCGGGTCCTGGAAGACCATGCCGAGATCACGACCGCGGCGGTCGCGCATCTCCTTGTCCGACAGCTTCAGCAGATCCGTGCCGTCGTAGGACACGGTGCCGGTGATCTTGGCGCCGCGCTTGGGCAGCAGACCCATGATCGCCAACGATGTCACGGACTTGCCGCAGCCCGACTCGCCGACCAGACCGACGGTCTGACCGGGTTCGACGTCGAAGCTGACGCCGTCGACCGCGCGGAACGGTTCCTCGCCCTTGCGCTGGAACACGACGGTGAGGTCACGAACTTCGAGCAGTGCCACGACGACTCACCGCCTGTTCTTCGGGTCGAGGGCTTCGCGCAGGGTCTCGCCCATGAGCGTGAAGCCGAGCGCGACGATGATGATGCAGACCGCGGGCCACGCGGCGAGGTGCGGATGCGTGTCGAAGACGTTCTGCACGTCACCGAGCATCTGCCCCCACTCCGGCAGCCGGTCGTCCGGGTTGCCGAGGCCGAGGAACGACAGCGCGGCCGCCTCGATGATCGCGGTGGCCAGCACGAGCGTGGACTGCACGATCACCGGGCTGAGCGAGTTCGGCAGCATGTGCCGGAACACGATCGCGCCCTTCTTCACACCGAGCGCCGTCGCCGCCAGCACGTGGTCGCTGTGCCGTTGCGCGAGCATCGAGCCTCTCAGCAACCGCGCGAACACCGGGATCTGCACGATCGCGACCGCGAGGATCACGGTGAACTGGCTGGGCCTGGCGAACATCGCCGCGATCGAGAACGCGAGCAGCAGGCTGGGCAGCGACAGCATGACGTCGACCAGGCGCATGACGGCCGAGTCGACCCAGCCGCCGATCGCACCGGCGAGCGTGCCCAGGATCAGGCCGCCCGTCAGGCCGATCAGCGTCGCACCGACACCGACGATCAGCGTCTGCTGCGAGCCGACGAGCAGGCGCGAGAAGAAGTCGCGGCCCTGCAGGTCGCCACCGAGCGGGTGACCGGGCTGGGCGGGCGGGATCTCGTTGCGCGCCTTGACGACCTGGTCGATCAGCATCGGTTCGGACGGACTGTGCGGCGCGAGCCACGGCGACAGCAGCGAGATCACGATGAAGATGCCGATGATCACCGCGCCGGTGATGAACACCGGGCTGCGCCGCAGCCGCTTCCACGCGCTCGCGGCGAGCGAGACGCCGGCGCTGTCGGCCAGGCCGTCGATCTTTTCCTTCTTGGAGACTCCGAGTGCCACTGCGCTCACCTCGTCCTGATGCGCGGGTCGATGAGCGCGTACGAGAGGTCGACCAACAGGTTGACCACGACGTAGACGATCGTGGCCATGATGATCAACAACAGCAGCACCGGGTAGTCACGCCGTTCGAACCCGATGGCGAGCGCCTGGCCGACACCGGGGATCGAGAACACCTTCTCGGTGAGCACCGCTCCGGAGAGCAGCGCACCGGTCTGCAGACCGATCGTCGTGACGACCGGCAACATCGCGTTGCGCAGCACGTGCCGGCGGCGGATCACCGATGCGGTGAGGCCCTTGGACTCGGCGGTGCGCACGAAGTCCTCGTCGAGCACGTCGAGCACGGCGGCCCTGGTGATCCGGAAGATCACCGCGAACGGGATCGTGGCGAGCGCGATGGACGGCAGGATCAGGTGTTCCAGCGCGTCGAGCGTCGCGTCGAACTCGCCGGTGAGGATGCCGTCGAGGGTGAAGAAGCCCGTGACACGGGTGGCGTTGATGTCGCCCTGCCTGCCCTGCGACGGCAGGCCGAGCCCGACCGATGCCGCGTCCTTGAGCACGTAGGCGAGGAAGAACACCGGCACGGCGACACCGATCAGCGAACCGATGACGCTGAAGTTGTCGAACCAGCCGCCGCGGCGCTTGGCGGCGAGGTAACCGAGCGGGACGCCGACCGCGATCGCGATGATGATCGCGAAGAAGCTGAGCTCGATCGTCGCCGGGAACCGCTGGAGGAAGATGTCGAGCGCCGAGTCACCGGGCTGAACACCGGTGGAGACGCCGAAGTCGCCGGTCGCGGCGCGACCGAGGAACTTGAAGTACTGGATGAAAATCGGCTGATCGAGGCCGAGCTGCTTGGTGAGCTCCGCTGCCTTCTCCGGGGTAGAGCGATCTCCCAGGAGGGCCGAAACCGGCCCTCCTGGGAGGAGTCGCATCCACGAGAAGAGCAGCAGCGAGAGCACCAGCACCACGCCGACCAGCTGAATCAGCCGTCGAATCGTGTAGCGGAGCACTTGAGCTACCCCGTTGTTCTCTTGTGGTGGGAGCTAGTCAGGCTCAGCCCTTGGAGGCCGGGCCGAACTTCTCGTCGGTCAACGGGCTCGGGACGACACCCTTGATGTCCGACTTCAACACCAGAGCGGGCGGGGAGTGCGAGATCGGGATCGCGGGCAGGTACTGGTCCATGATCTTCTTGTTGATCTCTTCGTACAGCGCCGTGCGCTTGGCCTCGTCCGGCTCGGAGTTGGCCTTCGCCAGGTCGTCCTTCAGCGAGTTGCCCCACGCCGACACACCGGTGTTGAAGCGGTTGTCGGTGCGGCCGAAGAACGTGCCGACCCAGTTGTGCGCGGTGCCGTTGTCACCCGTCCAGCCGAGGAGGAACAGGTCCGGGATGCCCTGGTCGACGTCGGTCAGGTAGCCACCGTTCCACGGCTTGGTGACGACGTCGATCTTGATGCCGGCCTTCTGCAGGTCACCGGAGATCGCACCGAAGAGGTCCTTCGGCGACGGCATGTACGGACGCGTGACCTCGGACGGCCAGTAGAACTTCAGCGTCAGGTCGGAGGCACCGGCCTCGGCCAGCAGCGACTTGGCCTTGTCGAGGTCGTACTTCACCTCGGTGATCGACTTGTTGTAGCCGTTCACGGTGTCCGGCATGAACTGCGTCGCGACCTTCGCGCCCTCGGGCAGCTGCGACTTGACCAGCTGCTCGCGGTTGATCGCGTACATCAGGGCCTGACGGACCTTGAGGTCGGCGAGCTTCGGGTTGTTCTTCTGGTTGATGCCCACGTAGAAGACGTTGAACGCCGGGCGGATCGCGACGTTGAAGCCGTCGGACTTCAAGCCGGCCCAGTCGGCCGCGTTCGGCAGGTCGTAACCGTCGATGTCGCCGGCCTTGAGCGCCTGCTTGCGAGCGGTCTCGTCCGGGATGATCTTGAAGACGATCTTGTCCAGCTTGGCCTTCGAGCCGTGGTAGTCGTCGTTGCGGACGAGCTCAACGGTGTTGTTGGCCTTGTCGTACTTGCCGAACTTGAACGGGCCCGTGCCGGTCGGGTGCTCGTTCGCGTAGGCCGGGAAGGTGAACGCGTCACCAGCCGCCTGGACGTTGTCCGCGTCGTACTTCTTCAGCGCCTCGGGGCTGGAGATCGAGAACGACGTGAAGCCGAGGACCGACGGGAACTGCGAGGTGACCTCGTTCAGCTCGATGACCGCGGTCTTGGCGTCCTTGGCCGTGCACGACTTGTACAGCGAGGGCTTGTCCGGCGTGCCCTTGAACCCGCCGAAGTTGTCCAGCCAGTACTGCGACACGGCGTCGCTCTGGCCAGCACCCTTCTGGTTGTACCAACGCTCGAAGTTGAAGCACACGGCCTCGGCGTTGAAAGCGGTGCCGTCGTGGAACTTCACGTTCTCCTTGAGGGTGAAGGTCCACGTCTTGCCGTCGGCGCTGGGCTCGTACTTGTCGGCAAGCGCGGGCTCGACCTCGGCGGTACCGGGCTTGAAGCCGACCAGGCCCTCGTACATCTGGCGAGCGACCCGGAAGGTCTCACCATCCGTCGCGTAGAACGGGTCGAAGAGCTTCGGTGCGCCCGCAGCGCCGAAAGTCAGCGTGCCGCCCTGCTGGCCGCCGCCGCCGGAGTCACGCTGGGATTGTGCGCAACCGGACAGGGCCAGCGCGCTGACGCTGAGGAAGCCGATCGCGGCAACCCAACGGCGGCGAGCCGTTACTGAGTGGACCATCAAACACCCCTTGGACAATCCGCACATCTCACGGTGTGGTCGCCGACCATAACCGTTGTTCATACCCCTCCCGAGGTAACTCAGGTCACGATCCGGCCACTAGACCAGGCATTCTGATACGTCCGGCGCACGCCCGCTGACCCAACGTGAGCACGGCGTATGCGTCGAACGCTCTCCTAGGCTGTAGAAACAACAACGACACGCGGAGGAGGTCGCATGAGCAAGCAGGTCGAGTTCCGCGTGCTCGGCCCTCTGCAGGTCCTTCTCGACTCCGAACCACTGCTGGTGCGCGCCGGCCGCCAGCGGGCGCTTCTGGTGTCGTTGTTGCTGCGTGCGGGCACGTCCGTGTCCGTCGACGAGCTCGCGGGGAACGTGTGGGGCGACGAACCTCCCGCCCGCGCCAGAGCCACTCTGCAGACGTACGTGATGCGTCTCAGACAGCTTCTCGGACCGTCTGTGCCGATCAGGACCGTTCCGGACGGGTACTTGATCGATGTCGACGAGAAGACCATCGACCTGATGCGCTTCGAGCCGTTGATCGACCAGGGCGAACAGGAGCGCGCCGCCGGCAACCTGCAGGCCGCCTCGGCCGCGTTCGCCGCCGCCCTGGGCCTCTGGCGGGGTCCGGCGCTGGTCGACGTGCCGTCGGAGATCCTGCACCGCGACGAGGTGCCCCGCCTCAACGAACGCCGCCTGCACGTGCTGGAACGCCGGGTCGAGGTCGATCTCGAACTGGGCCGCCACGGCGAGCTCGTGGCCGAGTTGTCGCGGCTGACCAGCGAACATCCGTTGCGCGAACGCTTCTGGGCGCAGCTGATGGTGGCGCTGTACCGCTCGGGCCGGCAGAGCGAGGCCCTGGCCGCCTACCAGCGCGTTTCGCGGCTGCTGGGCGATGAGCTGGGCATCGATCCCGGCGACGAGCTGCGGCGCGTGCACAGCCAGGTGCTGTCCGGGTCGATCGACGCGGTTGCTGCTGCCTCGGGTGGCGCACCGGTCGTGGCCGCGAAGCCCGAGCGGGTCGTGCCGTCGCAGCTGCCAGCGGACATCCCGGACTTCGTCGGCCGTGACGAAGCCGTGTCGTTGATCATCGCCCTGCTCCGGACGGCCCAGGGTGTGCCGGTCGTCACGCTGGCCGGGCCGCCGGGCGTGGGCAAGACGGCGCTGGCCGTGCACGCGGCGCACCGGATGCGCGCCGATTTTCCGGACGGCCAGCTGTACGTCAACCTGCGCGGATACGCCCCCGGCCCGCCGTTGAGCGCCGTCGACGTGCTGCCGCGGTTCCTGCGCGCTCTGGGTACCGAGCCTGATCAGGTGCCGCTCGACCAGGACGAGCAGGAGGCGATGTTCCGGTCCACGTTGACCGGTCAGCGCGTGCTGTTGTTGCTGGACAACGCGTCTTCCGCCGAGCAGATCCGGCCTCTTCTGCCGGGGTCGCCGGGGTGCGCGGTGCTGGTGACCTCGCGCGACACGTTGCGCGGTCTGGCCGTGTCCCACGCCGCCTCGAACGTGCGGCTCGACGTGCTGGACTGGAACGAGACCAAGGCGCTGCTGGCCGGGATCTTGGGCGCGGAGGAGGTGGCCTCCCAGGAGGAGGCCGCGCTGGAGCTGGCCTCGCTGTGCGCGCATCTGCCATTGGCTTTGCGTATCGCGGCGGCCAATCTGGTGTCACGTCCGGAACTGTCCATCGCGGACTACGTGGAGGAGCTGCGGGCGGGCAACCGGCTCGCGGCTTTGGCCGTCGAGGGCGACGAACGGGTCGCGGTGCACGCGGCGTTCGATCTGTCCTACACGGCCTTGAAGCCCGAGCTGGCGCAGATGTTCCGGCTGCTCTCCCTGGTTCCCGGCACGGACTTCACACCCGAGATGGCGGCGGCTCTTTCGGGTCTGACCACTCAGGACGCTCGCCGCAGGCTGGACCGCCTGGCCACCGCGAACCTGATCGCGAACCACGCGCCGTCCCGCTACCAGTTCCACGACCTGCTGCGCGACTACGCGGCCGAGCGCCTGGCGTTCGAGGAGGGCCGCGCGGACTCCCGGCTGGCCCTGCGCCGACTGCTGGACTGGGCGGTGCGCTCGGTCGACAACGCCACGTCGGCGATGAAGTCGACCCTGTTCCGCTTCCCGCGCCCCGCCCCGTTGGACGGCGTTGTTCCGCGGACCTTCAGCACCTCAACGGAGGCATTGACGTGGCTGGACGTCGAGCGCGCCAACCTGGTGGCGCTCGTCGCGCACGCCGTGGAACGCGACCCCGAAAACTCGCCGTGGCAGCTGGCCGACGCCCTGCGCGGCTACTTCTACACGCAGGGCCTGACCGCGGAGTGGCGTGAGACGGCCAAGGCCGGGCTTTTGGGGGCTCGCGCGCCACGTGACGAACTCGGCCAGCTCGCGATGCTGTCGTCGCTCGGGACGCTCTACTGGGTGACCGGCCAGCACCGCAACGCGCTGGGCTACTACCAGCAGGCGATCGCCCTGCAGGAGCACATCGACCTGCCAGAGGCCGAAGCCGCGGTGCTGTCCAACGCCGGCAGCGTCTACATCGACCTGGGCGAGCTCGAACACGCCGCTGATCACCTGGAGCGCGCGCTGGTGATCACTCGCCGGGTGCGCGCGATGCAGACCCAGGCCAACGCCCTGTTCAACCTCGGCGGCGTCTACATGCAGCTGGGCCAGCTCGACCGCGCGGCCGCGACGTTCGAGGAGGCCCTGGAGGTCGGCACCCGCATCGACTCGTGGATCACCCAGGCGAACGCGATGCGCGCCCTGGGCGAGGTGCACGCGTGGCGCGGCGAGCCCGACATCGGCGCTTCCTACTTCGCCCGTGCGAGCGAGCTGTACGAACGTGCGGCCGCCCGCAACTTCGGCCACACGATGCACGAGGGCATGGCGATCACGCTGATCATGCGCGGCCGTTACGACGAGGCCGCGGTCGAGGCGTCGGCCGCCATGCAGATCGCTCAGGACCTGGAGAACGTCAAGAGCGTCTGCGACGCGATGAACCTGCTCGGGCGCGCCCTGGAGGGTGCTCTCCGGTTCGAGGAGGCCGTCGAGCAGTTCTCGTCGGCGCTCGGGATCGCGGTCGAGACCGGCTACTCGTGGGGCATCTGCTCGGCTCGTCGCGGCCTGGCGTCCGCGTACCGCGGGGTCGGGCGGTACGAAGACGCGCTGTCGATGGCTTCGGCGGCGTTGGTCGAGGCGGGGCGGTCGCAGTTCCGGTTGGCGGAGATGGAGGTGCTGCTCGTGCTCGGGCGCATCCACCTCGACACCTCGGACGCATCCGGGGCTCTTGAGTGTGCTCAGCGGGCTGCGTCCGTCGGCTCGGACTCCGGGCACCGGTGGGTGTTCGGGCGTGCTTTGCAGTTGGCCGGCGATGCCTCTGCCGCGTTGGGTGATGTTGGTTCGGCGCGGTCGTACTGGTCGTCGTCGTTGGAGGTCTTCAGCGCGATCGGAACGCCTGAAGCCGGGGTGGTTCGAGCTCAGCTCGAAGTGACAACGTAGTCCGCTCTGGCCCTGGTCTCGTCCACCGCGAACCAGCCTCTTTCGTATTGCTGCCAACGGATGAAGTGCTCTCGTTGGTGTTCGCCGTCACGTTTGACGGCACGTTCCAGCCTTAGGTTCTCGTCTCCGTGGTCGACGAAGATGTTCAGGCTGGTTCTGGTGTTTGCTTTCCTGGCTGAGGAAAAGCCCTCCAGGATGATCGTCCCTTGTGGACGGATGGTCGTGCGTTCGCCTTGGCCCGGACGCGGGAAGCCCTGGGACCAATCGGTTTTCCGGTAGGTGGCTTCGTTGCCGGCTGCTAGTTCGTCGAGGACCTCGGCGAGCTGATGCCACCACTTCGTGGTCGGGTCGTCCCACGTTGCGAAGTGGTCTGTGCTGATGAGTTGGACGTGGAGTTCTTGGGCGAGGTTCTGTGCGAACGTCGACTTGCCGGCGCCCGAGGGACCGTCCACCGCGACCAGGCGGGTGTTGCCCAGTCGCGGTGGAGCCTGGGTCACATGCTCCGGCGACCAGATAGCGCACGCCCCAGCGTCAGCTCGTCCGCGAACTCCAGGTCGCCCCCCATCGGCAGACCGCTGGCCAGCCTGGTGACGGTGAGGCCGGGGAAGTCCCTGAGCATCCGGACCAGGTAGGTGGCCGTCGCCTCGCCCTCGGTGTTCGGGTCGGTGGCGATGATGACCTCGGAGATGTCGACGCCGTCGGTTGCCGTGCCGATCCGGTTGAGGAGCTGGCGGATGCGGAGCTGGTCAGGGCCGACACCGCTGAGCGGATCGAGGGCGCCGCCCAGGACGTGGTAGCGGCCCTTGAACTCCCTGGTGCGCTCGATCGCCTGGACGTCCTTCGGTTCCTCGACCACGCAGACCAGGCTGAGGTCGCGCTTGGGGTCGCGGCAGATGCGGCACCTGGTCTCGGCGGAGACGTTGCCGCAGACGTCGCAGAAGACGACGCCTTCCTTCACCTTTTGGAGTGCGTGCTGGAGCCGCTCGATGTCGGCCGACTCCGTTGCCAGGAGGTGGAAGGCGATGCGTTGGGCGCTCTTCGGACCGACGCCTGGGAGTCTGCCCAGCTCGTCGATCAGGTCCTGTACTGGGCCCTCGTACATTGGGGTGCCGTTTCTTTGCCGGTCTTAGCCGAGCAGTCCGCCGAGGCCGCCCTGGGCGAGCGGGCCGAGCTTCTGCTCCACCAGCTGTTGGGCCTTCTGGTTGGCGTCCTTGATGGCCGCGATCACGAGGTCCTGGAGGGTTTCCACGTCTTCCGGGTCGACGATCTTGGGGTCGATGGCCAGGTTGACCAACTCGCCGCCGCCGGTGACCGTGGCGCTTACGAGGTTGTTGCCCGCGTTGCCGGTTACCTCGGTGTTGGCCAGTTCTTCCTGGGCGGACGCCATCTGCTGCTGCATGTTCTGGGCCTGCTGGAGCAGGGCCTGCATGTCGAACTGACCGGGTTGCACCGCTGGTCCTCTCGGCTGGGTGTTTGGTTGCGTCCCAGGGTACGGGCGTGGTGATTCGACGCCTCATTGGTGGGGTGAGGCGCGCGGGTTTCGCGGGTCGTGCCCCGGTTGCGTCGGCGGCCGCCGGTTGAGAGTCCGCAGGTGGTCCCGCTGCGTGCGGATGGTCGCCCTGCGAGACGCGACCGGGCGGGTGGGCGCGTTGCGGGCGACGGGTTCTGTTGCTTTCTGGGGCTCCGCCCCAGGGCGCCGGCAACGTCCCCGCCCGCCCGAAACGCCCGACGAGAGCGCGCCCACGAACCGCGTGTTGTCGATGAAGGGAACCTTCATCGACCTGACGTTGATGACGGGAACCTTCACCCACGTCACAGGCTCATTTCCGGCTCTTGATCGAGTCGCTGGCCCCTGTCCCGACATGACGAGGCCCGGCGGTGTGCACCGTCGGGCCTCGTGATGTCTGCCGGGTGTGGGCCCTGGGTCAGGCCTTCTTGAGCGGTTTGGCGCCTAGTTCGTCGGCCAGGAGTTTGAGCATCACGGCCTCGGGGTCTTGGGCCTCGCTCACACTGCCTGGGTCGACTGGGCGGGCCGCCTCGGCCAGCATTGCCTCTTCGTCGTCCGGTTCCGGCGGCAGAGGGTCGTCGGGCTCTGGCGGTTCCGGGGGCGGTGGGACGTCGTCCGCCGGGGGGCGGGGGGCTGGGCGTTGAGGCTCTTGGCTGGGGGTGTTCTGGCCTGCCTGGCTTGGGCGGGTTGGAGCTGGGCGGGCCGCCTTTACCGGGACGGGGGCTTGGGCCGTGTTGCCTGGGGTGCCGTGGGTGCAGCGGACTTGCCAGGTGCCGCCCAGGACCGCGGACAGGGCGGTGGCGATGGCCTCGGTGTTGCGTTGTTCGGCCAGGCGGCGGGCTAGGGGGGCCGAGGTGTGGGTGATGGTGACGATGTTGCCGTCCACATCGCTGACCGTGGCGTTGGTCAGCATTGCCTCGGTGCTGCGGCTGGTGGCGCGGACTGCTGCCAGCAGTTCGGACCAGACTCGGCGGACTGCCGTTGCGTCCATGCCGCCGGTGGTGGCAGGGGCAGCGGGCTGCGCAGGTGCCGCAGCCGGGACTGCCGGGGCTGGTGTGGCCGGTTCCGGGCGCGCGGCAGCGGCAGGGGCTGGTGCCGGAGCGGCGGGCGCCTGGGCCGCTGGTGCCGGTTCGGCCGGCCTGGTCGGCGGTGGGGCTTGGCTGGCCGGTTCCGGTTGAGTTGCGGGTTCGGTCGGCTGCTGGGACTTGCGAGTGAAGACCGGGGCGCCTGCGGATGCGGTCGGAGCGACTCCTGGGGCGGCAGCGGCCGGAGCGTCAGAGACGGGGGCGGGGCCCACTGCTGTTGAGGCGGGGGCCACTGCTGCCGGGGGGCGGCGTTCTAGTTGTTCCAGGCGTTGGAGCAGGGCGGCTTCCGACTGGCTCACTGAGGGCAGGAGCATGCGGGAGACGAGTAGTTCCAGGAGGAGGCGAGGGGCGGTGGCGCCGCGCATTTCGACCAGGCCCGTGTGGACGATTTCGGCGTAGCGGGTGAGGGCTGCTGGGCCGATTCGTTGGGCTTGGGCCGACATGGTGGCCAGTTCGTCTTCTGGGGCGTTGACCAGGTTGCGGTCGGCTGCGTCCGGGACCGCGCAGAGCAGGACCAGGTCGCGCAGGCGGTCCAGGAGGTCGCTGGCGAAGCGGCGGGGGTCGTGGCCGGCGTCGACCAGGCGGTCGATGGTGCCGAAGACCGCTGCGCCGTCGCCTGCGGAGAGGCCGTCGATCGCGTCGTTGATCAAGGCCGAGTCGGTCACGCCCAGGAGGGTGATGGCGCGGTCGTACTTGACGCCGTCCGGGCCTGCGCCGGAGAGGAGCTGGTCCATCACGGACTGGGTGTCGCGGGCCGAGCCACCGCCTGCTCGGATGACCAGGGGGAAGACGGCGGGTTCCACTGCTACGCCTTCTGCTGCGCAGTTGCGTTCCAGGAGGCTGCGCATCACGCCTGGGGGGATCAGGCGGAACGGGTAGTGGTGCGTGCGGGAGCGGATGGTCGGGAGGACCTTGTCCGGTTCCGTGGTCGCGAAGATGAAGATCAGGTGGTCCGGCGGCTCTTCGACGATCTTCAGCAGGGCGTTGAAGCCCTGCGTGGTGACCATGTGGGCCTCGTCGATGATGAAGACGCGGTACTTCGACTCGGCTGGGGCGTAGAACGCCTTGTCGCGAAGTTCGCGTGCGTCTTCCACGCCACCGTGGGAGGCGGCGTCCAGTTCGACCACGTCCACGCTGCCTGTGCCGTTGGGGGCCAGGCCGATGCACGAGTTGCACTCGCCGCACGGGTCGGGGGTCGGGCCCTTCACGCAGTTCAGCGAGCGGGCCAGGATGCGGGCCGACGAGGTCTTGCCGCAGCCGCGCGGACCGCTGAACAGGTAGGCGTGGTTCACCCGGCCCGCCGCTAGCGCGACGCGCAAGGGATCGGTCACGTGCTCCTGGCCTACGACCTCGGAGAACGTGGCCGGGCGGTACTTGCGATACAGAGCGAGGGCCACGCCCGAGACAGTACCGGTGGGCACCGACACAAAAAGGGGACCCCGTGCACCCACCAGAGCCCGCTTATCCTTGCTGCCTTCCGGCCCTGGGGAGGTTCGCGAGATGTGTGCCGCACGAGGTCCTTGGCAAGTGTAGCGAACGACCTAGATCGAACGTGTGTTCGAGTTGCCCACAGTGTTGTCCCCAGGTGTGGACAACTCGCGGCCCGTGGCCAGCATCAGCAGGTCAGGGGCCGGAAGATCAGGTAGAACGCCGCCGGGAAAACGCTTGCGAGCGCCCCAGAACGGGCTGCGCATCACATGTTCGAGGGCGGCTTGGGCCGGTTCCAGGGGCATGGAACGAACGCGGCCCAGCGGGCGGGCGATGTCCTGGCCGTGGACGAGGAAGTCGACCAACGGGTCGATCGGAGCAGCCATCGGCGCACGCTTGGAAGAGGCGGCCGTCGCGCGGATCTGCGCGATCAACTCCGACCGGGTGAACTCTGCCGCCAGCGCGCGAGCCTTCTGGTCCTCCATGCGGTTCCAGTCGAAGCGGGCACGGACAGCGCCGACCAGCACGTCGCGCCACCCCGTGCGGGTCGACGTGGTGAGGTGGGCGGCCATCTCCTGCATGGTCCAGCCGGTGCAGAGGGTCTCCCGCTGCCACTCGTCGTCGGTCAGGTCTTCGAGGAGGTCGGCGACGCTCAGGCGTTCGACCTCCAGCCACTTCATGATCATGATCGCCCCTCGATGGCGGTGAGCCTGCGGCGCAGGAAGTCCTGTTCGGTTTCGGTGCCCGCGAGCGCGATGGCCTCGCGGTAGGCCTGGGCGGCCTCCTCGGAGCGGCCCAGGCGGTGCAGCAGATCGGCCCTGGCCGCGCGGTACGGGTGGTAGTCGCGGAGCTTGGGTTCGTCGGCCAGGTCGTCGAGCAGGGCCAGGCCCGCTTCGGCGCCGTCGCGCATGGCGATGGCCGCGGCGCGGTTCAGCGCGACCACCGGCGACGGGGTCAGCGTCATCAGCACGTCGTAGAGCGCGACGATCTGCGGCCAGTCAGTGTGGGTGAAGTCGGGTGCCTCGTCGTGCAACGCGTTGATCGCGGCCTGCACGCCGTACGGGCCGTGGCCGCCGGTCAGCGCGATCTCGGCGAGCGCGGTGCCCTCGTCGATCATCGTGCGGTCCCAGCGCGAGCGGTCCTGGTCTTCGAGCAGCTCCGTTCGGGTCGAGCGGCGGGCGTGGATCAGCAGCATCAGCGCGAGCAGGCCGGTGACCTCGCGGTCCGGCAGCAGGCGGCGCAGGATCCGCGCCAGGCGGATGGCCTCCTCGGCGAGGTCTTCCCGTTGTGCCGCATAGCCTTCCGTGAAGACCGAGTACACCACCTGCAGCACGCCCGGCAGGCGTTCCGGCAGCTCGTGGGCGTCGGGCACGCGGAACGGGATCCGCGCCTCCTTGATCTTCTTCTTCGCCCGCACGATCCGTTGCTGCATGGTCGCGACCGGCACCAGGTACGCCCGCGCCACCTCCGGCGTGGTGAAGCCGGCGAGGCACCGCAGGGTCAGCGCGCCGCGGTCCTCGGCGGCCAGCGCCGGGTGCGCGCAGGTGAAGAACAGCTCCAGCCGCTCGTCCGGCAGGCCCTCACCCGCTGGTGGATCGGCCCGCGAGACCTCCACCTGCAGCAACGCCAGCCGCGCCGCGTAGACCTGGTCACGGCGCAGGCGGTCGACGGCCTTGCGGCGCGCGGTCGTGAGCAACCACGCGCCGGGCCGGTCCGGCACCCCGTCCACGGGCCAGTGCCGCAGCGCCGCCTCGATCGCGTCCGAGGTGACCTCCTCTGCCAGGTCCAGGTCGCCGAACCGCTTCACCAGCGTCGCGAGCAGCCTGCCGCGTTCCTCCCGGAAGACCTGCTCGACGTCCATGTCAGAACTCGGCGATCGGCCTCACGACGACGGCACCGCCGTCGCGCGAACCGGGGCACTTCGCCGCCCACTCCAGCGCCGCGTCGAGGTCCGGGACGTCGATGACGTCGTAGCCGCCCAGCACCTCCCGCGTCTCCGCGAACGGCCCGTCCGTGACAGTGCGCTTGCCGTCCTGTCCCACCTGGACAGTGGTCGCTGTGACCAAATCCGCAAGCGCGTGCCCGGACACGAGGACGCCCGCGTCCTTCATCTCCTTCTCGTAGGAGATCCAGTCCTCGACGGTGCAGCTGCTCTGCTGGTCAGAGGCCGCGTAGATCAACAGCATGTACTTCACGATGCCCTCCTCGGTCGGCTCTTACGGGATCACGACGAGCGGGCAGCCGCCAGATCGACACTGGCCTCCAAGATTTTTCCGGCGCCCGGAACGACCACCCGTTTTGGGCCGCGTGACACCCGTCCGGTAAGGTTCTCGACGGAGGATTCGCATAGCGGCCTAGTGCGCACGACTGGAAATCGTGTTGGGTTCACCCCCTCACGGGTTCAAATCCCGTATCCTCCGCTCTCTTCGCAGAAGGGCGCCGAACTTCAACGTTCGGCGCCCTTCTGGCGTTTACGTTGTATGACGCTGTCCGAAGACCTGATGCTGCTTTTCATCAACGAGGCGGACGGCGATCTGTACTGCGCCTCGGTGTACGTCCGCTACGCACTCGCCGGTGCCGTGGTGGTCGAGCTGATCGACACGGGGCAGGCAGCCGACGAGAAGCCGCAGGCGGCGGTCGAGCGGCTGTGCAAGGACGTGCGCGACGACGTCATGACTCGGCTGGAACAGCGTGGCGTGGCGCGGGTCGAGCGGTCGAAGCTGCTCGGGATCTTCCCGAGGAAGCGCTACGTGATCACCGACCCGGTCACGGCCGGCGAGGTGCGGACGGCCGTCACCGACGTTCTGCGAGGCGGTCGGGCGCCGGACGAGCGAACCGGCGCGTTGATCTCGCTGCTGCACGCCGTGAGGGCTGTGCACAAGGTGATCGACGGCAACCCGCGCGAGATGAACCCACGGGCCAAGCAGATCGCTGCGGGCGACTGGGCGAACGGGGCCGTGCGCACGGCGTCGAAGGCGGTGGAGGCCGCTCTGATGCAGCACGTGAGGGCCGCGACGTCGGTGAGTTTCGGCTGAGACGAAAGTCGGATTCCCGAGGTGGGCCGGGCAACTACCGTGACTTCATGCTGCACGAAGACTTGATGCTGCTGTTCATCGACGAGCGGAACGGCAAGCTGCGCACGGACGGCACGTCGGTCGAGAACGCGCTCGCGGGTGCCGTGCTCATCGAGCTGGTGAACTCGGGACGCATCGCGTTCGAACCGAACGGCAAGAAGCTCCAGGTCGTCGATCCGACGCCGCTGAAGGACACGTTGCTGCAGGAGTCGGTGTCGAGGATCGACAGGCCGATGAAGCCGCAGAAGGCCGTGGAGCGACTGCGGAAGAAGGTGCGCGACAACGTGATCGCGCAGCTGGAAGCCCGTGGTGTGGTGCGGGTCGCGCCGCGGAAGGTGCTCGGGATCTTCCCGGCGAAGAGCTACCTGATCGAGAACGAGAAGCGCGCCGGCGAGGTGCGGAAGTCGGTCGGCGAGGTCGTGCTCGGGTACCGGGGAGCGGATGCGCGCACCGGGGCGTTGGTCACGCTGCTGCACGCGGTGAAGGCCGTGCACAAGGTGGTCGAGGGCGACAAGCGCGACATGACCAAGCGGGCCAAGGACATCGCCGCCGGAAACTGGGCGGGTGAGGCCGTGCGCCGGGCTGTGGAGGCGATTCAGGCCGGAGTGGCGGCCGCATCGGCAGCTGCCGCCGCCGCGGCATCCAGTGGTGGATGACGCGACGACGGCAGCAGACGAGCGGTTGGCGGTTACTTCTTCAGGCAGTCGATGATGTCTTCCAAAGCGAACACGATCTTGTCGACGTTCGCGTCACCCGTGGACGGGCGGAGGCGGACGATCTGCGGGTCGTGGTCGCTCGCCTGGTCGGCGAACTCCGCGTTGATGTGCACCACGTCGTAGCCGAAGCGGGTGATGTTCCTGCTCAGCACGAGGTGGTCGAGCGTCTGCGAGTTGCCCTCGAAGACGTAGCTGTACCGCTCGTTCGCGGGCAGCGTCTCGATCAGCGCCTTGAGGTTGCCGTCACCGGTCAGCGTCTTCAGCGCGGGCGAGAACTGGTAGTCGTTCAGGTCGCCCGCGAGCACCACGTTGGCGCCCTTGTCGATCGCGCGGATCTGCTCGGTGAACGTCTTCAGCGCGGCGGCCTGCTTGCCGCGCTGCACCTCCGAGGTGCGGTTCGGCGGCTGGTTGCGGCCGTGGATGGCCTCGTCGCCGCCCTTGGAGTTGAAGTGGTTCGCGACCACGAAGACGGTGCGGCCGCGGAACTTGAACTCACCGGCGAGCGGCTTGCGGCTGTCCTCCCACGCCGGGTTCAGCGGGTCGATGCGGCCCGGTGACACGGAAAGTGCGGCGCGTCCGTTCTTCTTGACGATCTCGACCGGGGTCTTGAAGTCCCCACCCGGACGGTCCACGAAGGACACGCGCTGCGGGTTGAAGAAGAAGCCGACGCGGATGTTGCCGCCCGGCTGGCCGCCGTCCTTCAGGTTCTCCGGGTCGATCTGCCGCCACTGGTAACGCGGGCCACCCTTGGCGAAGATCGCGTCGGAGAACTTCTGCAGCGTCTGGTCAGCGGCCACGACACCGTCGTTGGTCGCGCCGTTGTTGTCCTGGATCTCTTCCAGCACAACGACGTCCGGGCTGCGCAGGTTGGTCGTGACGCCATCCGCGAGGCGGTCGAACTTCTCCTGCGGGTCGGACGGGTCGAGGTTCTCGACGTTGTAGGTCGCGACCGAGAGCTCGGATTCCTTCTGCTGCGCCGTGGTCTCGCGCTGCAGGTTGGACGACGTGTGCGTGCCGAGCGTCAACGCCGCCAGCGTGTAGCCGCCGAAGTTCGTGTACTCGATCGCACCGACGGTCGCGCCGGAGAACACGTCACCGACGTTCGCCGCAGGCAGTCCACCAGCGGTCTTGATCTTCAGGCGGCCGCTGTTGGCCTGGTCGTAGGCGGTGTAGGTGGTGCCACCGCGCTCGTTCTTGTTCTGGTCCGGGTTGACCGTGACCCAGACCTCGCCGAACGCGTTGCTCGGGCCGACGACGCGGGCGTCGTCGACCTGGACGAGCGTGCCCTCGAGGGACTCGAAGTAGTCGAGTCCGTACTTCTCCGGCTCCAGCGGGAGCTGCTCGATGCTGCCGCCGGGCGCGGGGAGGTAGCCGCCGGGGATGTTCTTCACGACGACCGGCGCCGGGACGGGGTTGCCCTTGGAGACCGTGATCGTGGTGGGCTGGGTGATCTCGGTGAGGGTCTGGTTGGAGCCCGTCTCACCGCCCGGCCGGTACTCCGCGATCGTGCCGCTGACCAGCACGTTGTCGCCGACGGCAACGGTCGGCGCGGTGCCGGCGGTGTAGACGAACACGCCCTCGCTGGTGCGCGCGTCGCTGTCGGCGCCCGTCACGTCCTGGATCCAGAAGCCGCGGTCACCCGTGGCGCGCGTGCCGGTGACGACGCCGGGGACGTTGGTGACCTTCTGGCCGAGCAACGGCGAGATGCGCGTGACGCCCTGGATGTCGTGGATGCGCTTGTCGCCGGGCGTGGGGTCCGGGTCGGGGTCCGGGTTGCCGCCACCCGGAGTCTCACCCTTGGAGTTGACCGGGTTGGGGTCGCCGACCTTGAAGTCGGTGAAGTTGTCGTCGGTGTCGCTCAGCTCGATGTTGCGGAACGCCGAGGTGGTGTTGCTCAGGGCGTTCGTGCCGGCGCCCTCACGGACGACCGCCGTGCCGTAGCCGACGAGGTCCTTGATGCGTGCGTCGGCCGCGCAGTCGGCAGCCGTCTTGCAGGTCAGCGCCGTGGTGCCGTTGACCAGCGCGATGGTGCCGCCGGTGGCGCTCATGGCGATGTTGCCGGTGGCGTCCGGGGTCGGCAGGTCGACCGTGCCGCCGGTGCCCTTGGCCTCGGCGACGAGGAACGTCTTGCCGGGCGCGATCGAGCCGGTCAGCGGGGTGACGCCCCACTGCGTGGTCGCGCCGGGACTGGCCGAGATGTACTGGACGCTGAAGCCGTCGAGGGCGATGGGAGTGGTGCCCTTGTTCGCGAGCTCGACGAAGTCCTGCTTGAGCGTGGCGCCGGAGTTGCCGCCGCCTCCGTAGACCTCGGAGATCAGGGCGTCGGTGCTGGGTGCGGCGACTGCGGGTACGGCGGCGAAGACGAGTGCCGCCACCGCTGTCCCGACGCCGGGCAGGGTGGGTCTCAAAACTTCCTCCAGGGGATGCGGCGGACCGACGCATCTTTCCTCGATCGGGTGAGGTTTGGTAGCCGTTGTTACTAACGGTTAACCGGTTGGCCCATCAATGATCACTCGAACAAGTGTTCGATCATGGTGTATGCTCCACATCGGAACGCTGACCGGTGGGCCCCTCCCAGGCGCCGGTCAGCGTCCCTACTTTTAGCTCATGGGGAAGTTGAGCTACGAGCGCCACTGCGCCGAGATCGTCAACCAGGCCGACCTGCTCGTTTCCGCGCTGGACGGCGCTGACCTGGGCGTTCAGGTGCCCTCGTGCCCGGACTGGACCGTGAACCAGCTGCTGCGCCACGTCGGCTACGCGTTCCGCTGGGCCGACGACATGATCCGCGAGAGGTGGCCGGAGGTCGACTTCACCCGCAGCATGTCGCTCGACGTCACGGCCTACACGGACGAGCAAGCCGCTGTGCTCGGTCCCTGGATCTCCGAGAGCGCGCAGTCGCTGGCGTCCGCGCTCCAGGCCGTCGACCCGGACGAGATGATCGCCACGCTGGGCGGTCGCCCCGGCCCGCGGCTGTGGTCACGCCGCATGATGCAGGAGACGGTGATCCACCGCTGGGACGCCGTGAACGCGCTGAGCGTGCCGTTCGAGATCGACTCCGAGGTCGCCGCCGACAACCTCACGGAGTGGTCGCGCTTCGCTCTGCCGTTCGCGTTCCTGCAGCGGCCCGCCGAGACCTCGTCGTTGGTGGGGCCGGGCAACACGATCCACCTGCACGCGACGGACTTCGACTGCGAGCTGGTGATCGATCTGACCGGGCCGATGCCGGTGGTGCGGGAGGAGCACGAGAAGGCGGCGGTGGCGGTGCGCGGGCCGGTGATGGACCTGGTGCTCGCCGTCTACCGGCGGCGGTCGGTGGACGGGCTGGAAGTGTTCGGTGATCGCGATCTGCTCGACCGGTTCCTGGAGCGCGTACGTTTTTGACCATGGGGTTGCTGAGCTACGAACAACGGCTCGCCACGGTCGTCGACGAGACGTCACTACTTGTGTCCGCTTTGGACGGCGCCGATCTGAGCGTCCCGGTGCCCGCGTGCCCCGGCTGGACGCTGAACCAGCTGCTGCGCCACCTCGGCTACGCACACGGCTGGATCGAGCAGCTGGCCAGGGAACGGCGGCCGGACGCGGACAGGTCGATCAGCAGGGCTCACTCCGTCGACGACTTCGCCGGCGAGACGAGCGCGGAGCTGGGGCCGTGGCTGGTCGAAGGCGCGGAGCGGTTCTCGAAGGCGATGCTCGAGGTGGCCGCCATCGACGAGATCGCGATGCTCAGGCCCGGTCAGTCAGGGCCGCGCTTCTGGTCGCGGCGGATGGCGCACGAGACGTGGGTCCACCGCTTCGACGCCTTCGAGGCGCTGGGCCTGCCGTTCACCGTGGACAAGGACGTGGCGTGGGACGGGCTCTGGGAGTGGATGAACTCCACCCTGCAGATCATCCACGAGTTGCGCCCGCCCTTCCGTGACCTGCTCGGCCAGGGCCACAAGCTCCAGGTGCTCGCCACCGACTACACCAACGCGTCCCACCGGTGGATCGTCGACCTGACCGGATCGGCGCCGGTGGTGCGGCGCGATGCCGTGGAGAAGTGCGACGTGACGATGCGGGGACCGCTCATCGACCTAGTGCTGACGCTCTACCGGCGGCGGGGGCCGGACGGGCTCGACGTCTCCGGTGACGCGGCTCTGTTGAAGGAGTTCCTGAGTCGCGCGCGGTTCTGAGGACGGCCCCGGAGAGGTCCGGGGCCATCACTTCAGAAGACGCGACGTTTGATCCGCCACACGACGAAGCCGAGCAGCACCGCCGCCAGTCCGGTGAAGATGGCGGTCTCCACGAACTGGAACGTCCAGAACCGATCGGCGGAGTGGTACTGAACCCACTGCTGAACGCCTCGCGCGTGCAGATAGGCGCCGAACTCCACGCCTTGCCGCTTGGCCTCGGTGTACATGCCCGCGGTCTCCGGGAACGAGAGGGTGCGCCCGGACGAGTCGGAGAAGCCCGACGTGATGACCCAGTCGAGGTGGTTGCCGGTCGACATCCGTGAACCGCCGGGGTCGACGGTGGTGTCGTCGGCCGCCACGAGTTCCACGATCCGGTGCGGTTCCTGGAAGTTCGGCCGCAACCAGCCGCCGACCAGGACCCGAAGCGCGAGGAAGGCACCGAGCGCGACCGCCAGCGCCGGCAGGCTGCGGCGCAGCACCGCACCCGCCGCCGTGGCGACGGCGAACGCGAACAGCGCGTAGCCCGCCGGGACGATGCCTTCCAGGTCGAACGCGTCGGTGGTGAACCGGCCGTCGAGCGCGTCCATGGGCCGCCGGTACCAGGTGATCACGGCGGAGAAGGCGACGGCGAGCACCGTGGTCAGCAGGCAGAGGGCACCCAGCTTGACCGCCAGCCAGCGCATCCTCGGCACCGACTGGGTCCAGGCGAACTGCCAGGTGCCGGACTCCATCTCGCGCGCCACCAGCGGTGCGCCGAAGAACGCGCCGATCAGGAACGGCACCAGGTTGAACAGGGAGAGCATCTTGGACGCGTACCCGTGATCTTCAGCCAGCCGCCTGATCGCGTTCGAGCAGGCTTCGGAGACGGTGACGCCCACGCACTGGCCGGCCCCGCCGGGGAACAGCGAGTGCATCGGCAGGCCGGCCACGAGCAGGAAGGCCCCGATCGCCGCGACCAGCAGGCCGAGCGTGTACATCTCGGCGCGGTGCTGGCGCCAGGTCAGCCAGGTCATGCCGGCACCTCCGTCCTGGCGGGCTCGGCACCGTGGCGCGCCGGTCTGCGCAGGTAGGCCAGCACCAGGTCCTCCAGTCCGACCGGACTCGCCTGCCAGCCGGGCGCCGCCGCCACGCCACCGTCGCGCACCAGCAACGTCGTGTGCCGCTCGCTGTGGGAGGCCTCCACGACCGTGCCCGACCGGTCGAGATCGGTGGTCGTGCGCGGCCCGACGAGCATCCGGTGCTCACCCACCAGGGCGTCGATGTCGCCGACCAGCGTGACCTGGCTGTGGTTCAGCACGACCAGGTGGTCGCAGACGCGTTCCAGCTCGGGCACGACGTGCGAGGAGAACAGCACGGTCATGCCGTTCTCGGCGACCGCGCCCATCAGGGCCTGGAGGAACTCCAGCCGGGCGACAGGGTCGAGGCTCGCCATGGGTTCGTCCAGAACGAGCAGGTCCGGCCGTTTGGCCAGCGCCAACGCCAAGGCGACCTGCGCCTGCTGGCCGCCGGAGAGCGCACCGGCCTTGCGGTCGAGCGGGATCTCCAGCTGCGCCAATCGCCGTTCGGCCAGCCCCTGGTCGAAACGCAGGTTGCAGGAACGGCCGAGGCGAAGCAGTTCCGCGACCGTGAAGTGCTGGTAGAGCGGGTGGTCCTGGGCGAGGAACCCGATGCGGGACAACACCTCTGGCGTGTTGGTGGCAGAAGACCGGCCGAGCACCTCGACGCTGCCGGTGGTGGGCGCGAGCAACCCGACCACCAAGCGCAGGAACGTGCTCTTGCCCGCGCCGTTCGGGCCCACGAGCGCCGTGACCCGGCCGGTGGGGATGGACAGGCTGCAGTCACGCAGCGCCCACGTCCTGCGGTAGCGCTTCCCCAAGCCGTCGGTCCGCAGCGCGTACTCGGTTGCTGTCATGCGATGTTCTCATTCTTCGCTTGGTTGACGGCGGTGGTGAACAGCGCGTTGATCGCCTGCTCGTCGAGGCCGGCGGCGCGCGCCCGGCTCAGCCACGTCTCCAGGCCGCGCTGCAACGAGGTGTAGGTCGCGGGCGAGATCGTGGCGGCCGGTGTCTCGTTGACGAAGGTGCCCTGACCGGGACGCCCGGTGACGAGCCCTTCCTGTTCCAGCTGCCGGTACGCCTTGGCCACGGTGTTCGGGTTGATCGCCACGGTCTCGGCCACCTCGCGGATCAACGGCAGCCGATCGCCGTGCCGCAGGAAGCCCAGCAGCACGGCCTGCCGCACCTGCTGTACGAGCTGCAGGTAGGGCGGCACGCCCGAACGACTGTCGATCCGGAAGACGAACATCGAACCTCCTTTACTGCTTTACTAGGCAGCTAGTAAAGCAGTAAAGATCAGCTCACGACAAGATCAGGGGTGCGAAGGGTTTTCGGGCATGCAAAAAGGGCCCCGGAGAGATCCGGGGCCCTTCTGAGCGGTGGCGGTGGGATTTGAACCCACGGAGGCTTTCACCTCACACGCTTTCGAGGTCTGCGAACGTCTGTCCGGCCAGACCCACCGAGGTGCGTCCGTGCAGGTCAAAGCCATACTCAGACGTTCCCCGAACGCCCGCGAACGGTGGCGAACAGTGCCGTACGAACGACGATTGAGACGGAAACTGAGACGGATCCATCCACTGTGGACACTGCCTGAGCGCGCTTCTGCGCCCTCTCGGCACCCAACACAGCGGGCCTCTCAAACTGTCCCGCCTGCGTCGCCCTCAGAGCCCGCCTCAGAGCGCCCCGCCGACAACCGCCGCGTCTGACAGTCACTCTCCCGCCTGGTTCCACACGTGCCTCCTGCTCGCACTGAGCAGTCGGACAGGAGCTATCGAGGGAAGACACGAGATGTCCCACAGTGGGACACTGACGGGCATGAGCGAACAGCGGACGCTGACCGCAGCGGTACACCAGGAAGAGGATTGGTACATCGCTCAGTGTCTTGAGATCGACGTGGCCAGTCAGGGTCAGTCGATCGAGGAAGCGCTGAGCAACCTCCGTGAAGCAGTCGAGCTGTACCTGTCCGAGGTGCCTGAACCTCCGGTCACCTCGACGCCGTTGGTGACCTCGTTCCAGGTGCCGGGCACGGCCGCGTGAGTCCTGCACTGTCGGACGTTGCCGTCCGCAAGGTCACCCGCGTCTTGGAATCGCTCGGATTCGAGCACGCCCGCACCAAAGGCAGCCACGCCGTCTACCGGCATGACGACGGCCGCACGGTCATTGTGCCCATGCACGGCACCGTGAAGCGCGGAACGCTCGCCTCGATCATCCGGCAGGCAGGGCTGACACCAGCCGAGTTCCTGGCGCTGTTGTAGGGCTTCCCCCATGAGCAATGACCAGACTCCTGTCTCAACCGATAAACCGGCGACGACAGCAGATAACCCGCAGAGCGACATCGAACCATCGTGGTTCCACAAAAACTCCACCCTGCTGATTACCATCACTGGCACTCTTCTTGTCGCAATCCTAAGCGGCATCTTTGCGCTAGTAGGCAGCAGGATAGGTGCCGATGGCGCATTTCGAGCGGGCATAGCACAACAACAGGCAGCGCTAGATTCAACCAGGACCGAGGAAGCGCGCAAGAAGCGCGGTGAAGTCTACGCGGCGTTGCTTGAATCAGCGGACGCCCTAGAGGCGGAAATCGACAGAGTTGTGCGCGCCCAAGAGCGCAATAATTCGAATACATACGAAGACCTAGCTCGGCTAATCGCAGCGTCCACGCTCCAAAAGGGCAACATGGACATGAGAAGCAAAATGAATCAGGTCTACGTCTACGGTAGCGACGAGGGACTTGCAGCCGCACTTGAGTTGGAATCCACCGTAATGTTGGACCTACAACCAACGGTCGACACAGTAAAGATAGAAAAAGTCAAGACGGATGAATACCTAAAGAACTATGGTGCTTTGCAGCGCGTGATGTGCCGCGAGGCATCCGCACAACCACGCCGTGGGTGCACCTAGCCTGTACAGGCCGATGCACCCTGGCCCCCTGAGGTCGGTAACTACGGTAACTGCGGTAACCGTGCAGGTCAGACGGTTACCGATAGAGGTACGGTTACCGATCGGAACGGTAACCAGCAACGTCGCTCTCACGGCACACAGCGACACAAACGCTGAAGCCGGAGGGGTGAACCAATGGGGATGTTCGGCGACCGCATCCGGGTAGCCCGCAAACTCTTCACCAGCCAAGATGCTTGTGCCGGCCACCGGATTACGGTTCCCCGCGGTAAGTACCAATGCCTTACTGAGGCGCCTCACACTGCACACCGTCAACGCACTCGGGTTACTGCAGCGATCGGTAACCGCCCCCTCTGCGGTAACCGTCTGACCTGCACGGTTACCGCAGTTACCGCAGTTACCGACTCTCCGGAACCCCCTCCCGGCTACAGCGGTCCAGCCTACACCACTACTTTCTGACATCCGTTTCAGAGTCAGCAGTTCCTGAAACCCTACGCCGGTCAATTGTTGATCGCTACCTAAGATATCAGGTTCACGAAGACGCCAAGCGCAATAGTAAGAAAAATACCGAGGATGAAAGCCAAACGTCGACTCCCCGTCGACGATCCCCCTTCGCCGTGAACATCCAAAGGAGGAAAAATGTAGCTCCACAAAGGTGAATATATGGCTATCACTGGCCATAGCCCCAGCCCGATAGCGGAGACGAACGTAGTCCAGGCTTGCGCCGAAGGCCCCAAGAGCCTGTAATGCATAAATCCAATCGACACAGATACGACCAGAAACATCCCTAGCGCAACCGCCCGACGCGGACCATCTGAGCGCATTGAAGCCCACTTGGGGACGCCTTTCGCAATCTCATCTGATAGATGAGAAAACGCCTGCCTGGCCCACGCCTGATCAGTCGAGCTAATAGTTAGCTCAATGCCGGGCTTGGGCCCAAACTTCCTCAGAGAGATAGAGAGATCCTCCTCGTAGGATCTACCAAGGTCGGCTTCATAGAACACCGAGTTAAAGCTTCTATGGTCGAACTCCTGGATTATCTCGCTCAGACTCCCTTCCGCGATGCCAGCAGAGTCGACAAGTTTTGCTTTTAAGGCGATTCGGTCTTCTAGATCTTTTCGCTTCGACGCCCTAGACTCTCGCGCCCAGTCCAATTCGAACTCTTGTGCACTACCCGTCTTTGCCTTTTCTATTTCTTCAAGTTCAGACTGGGACTCTGTATCAAACGCCCGCAAGAGCGCTTCTTTCTTGGCTTGAACATGCTTCTCCGTCTCATCTCCAAGCCTGCGCAGATCCGCAACAGATCCTGCCCACGATTTCCAGGAGCGAGACAATGTGACCGTTCTCTTTACCGTCACCACTTAACTCTTTCTACTCACCAAAGTAGATACAGATTACCTACCATTCAACAGACACTAACTGGTGGCGCGCGTTCATACCCCAGCCTCAGTCAGCAATGCACCCATACTGTCGATCACCACTTCGGCGCCTGCATCCACAAGTTCAGCGCGCCGACCGGCTCTTTCGGAGTAGCCGATAGGATGCACGTCGGCGAGTAGGCATGCCTCGACGTCTGTAACTGTGTCACCGATAAGGACGGCAGATTCAGGTCTGACCCCAAGCGCATTTACAGCGCGAATCAGCGCATCCGGATTGGGTTTCATGCGCGCGGGTTCCCCATAAGGGCGCCCCGCCACGAAGTCAACAAAAGAGGTCAATCCATGAGAGCGGAGATACTTCTCGATAGCCGGACCAGAATTGTTGCTCACAACGGCTGTAGCTTGACCACGGCGTTGCGCGTCCTCGATCGCCGCGTGCGCGAACCGCGCTGGCGCAGCACTCTCGACCGCGACACTTTCCGCTGCGCATAGAACGTCATCTACGAGCGACACCAGACGTGGATGAGTCAGATCAGTCCAGCGGAGCACCTCCATCGGATCTGTCTCACGTGCAATCACCTCAGGCAGCTCACCCACCTCAGCGCCAAGCACCTTGAGCATTTCCACAGCCACGTCTGGAGCCGGATAGCCAGCAAACACACTACAAATCGGGCCGTCGAAATCGAAGAACGCTGCCTCCGCAGCACGAAGCAACCCAGCGAGATCAGTCACGTGCATACTCCCGAGAGATGGTGTTCCAGAGAGAGTCAAACCAGGTCCGCGCTTGGATTACGTACTCAGCCGCAGTAGAGGTGTCGTCCCCTTTGCTGATCGAGTACTGAAATAGGGTCGCATCCTTCCCCATCGGGTCAAAGATGGGAACAGGTTCGCTATCGATCGTCACATCGTGCTGCACGACCGGGTAGAAGCCGAAGAACGCCTCTTCATTGTTCAGGATGTACAGCTTGAACAGCGGAGCGACTCCGTGGACGCGCACCTGAGCAGTAGCGGACTTCACCAATCCCATGTCCGCGAGTTCCTCGACGTCATCCACGATACTTTCAATCGCGCGCCGCGTGATTCTCCCTTGACGCTTTCGGACGGCAGGGTCGTCAGCCGCCGTGTCTGCTCGGCACGGCAACGCCATTGGCACGCTCATATCGGAAACCATGATCCGAACAGCAATCGACTCGGGAGTGAGCCGCCCTGCCCTGACTTTGTCGAGTACTTCAGACAGGGTGTTTCGCAACGTTTCAGCGCCGAATCCCGCGAAATCGATCGCGACGTGCGCGCTCTCGAACGCCGCTTCGACATGCGGCCGAAGCCCAACCGGACGCTCCGTTTGAGCGCGGACAAACGTCCCGCTCCCCTGCCTGCTGATGATCAAGCGTTCATTCGCCAGCACACGGAGCGCCGCCTTTACCGTCTCCCGCGCTACTCCGTACCGGCTCGCAAGCTCCGGCTGGGAGGGGAGCTTGTCCCCAGGCTGGAGCTTTCGCGTCAAGATCGCAGCGCGCAGCTTGTTCGCAATCTGCTGCGACTCTGTGCGCGGATCGTCCGGGTCGAGGTCCGTCAGATGCTGCAACGCGTCGGTCATGGGGCACAGCGTACATGCCCTGACTAGCCAAGACAGTCTTTCTCCGGCCAACCGGTTGACATGACTAGCCAGGTAGGTCAAGCTCATCCCCAGCACCCCACCTGACTAGCCAGGTGAGCCAAGCTGGAGGAGACACCAGATGCTCAAGCCCCACGACCTCAGGGAGTTCAGCCCGGACGGGCTGAACGAAGCGTCGATTGACCTGCTGATCGCTGCCGTCGAGGACGAGTTGGCGGAGCTGCCGTTCGTCGCAACGTCCGCGTTGCTGGACGGAACGGCCCGCACGCAGAGGTCCCGCCGCATCGAGCGCCGCACCTTGGGCGGCACGGTGCGCGTTCTGCGCGTCGAGGCCATCACGTCCACGCCGTTCGGGACGGAGGCGGCCTGATGACGAACTTTCTTCAGCTGCACAGCCATTTCGTTCAGCAGATGCCGGGCGGTATCAGCGTCAACAACCTGCGCAGCACGCTGACGTTGGGCGACGGTTCCACGGTCCAGTTCGCGTTGCCGTGTCTGCCGATCGGTGGCGGCCTGGTCCTCGTTCCGGCCGTCTACACCGAGGGCCCGAGCGGCGTCCGCATGGACTTCGGGCGTTGGTCGCCTGGCTACTGCGCCAACGGGTTCGGCGTGATCCTGCCGTTCTCGACTACCGATCAGGCGTTGGCGGTGCGGGTCTGCCAGTCCTTTCACGCCGCGCCGGACACCGCGTGGACCGACTCCGTCGACACGGTCATGGCCTGGTTGCGGGCCAGCGGATTCGGTGCCAGTTCGTGAAGCCCCAGGCCTGTGGACGGTTCTTGGCGGGACGCAGCCACAGGCCTGGGGTGCCCATCTCCGATCATCAGACCGAAGGGCGACACCAGTGTCTACGACGACACCTTACGACGACACGGCCGAGCAGCCGCCGTCCCTGATCGAGGTCTTGGCCGACTGGACGAGGCGGACGCCGGACGCGGACGCCTCTACCGAGGTCATCGCTACCTGGTTCGAGCTCAAGGCCGACCTGCTCGCGCCGATCACCTCCGACCCCACTCACCCGGACCACGTCGCGGCACAGAGCTTCGCTGCCCGCGCCGTCCACTCCGCGAACACGTTGCGCAGTAAGGAGAACGAGCGATGACCACCATCGTGGACCGGGTCGAGCCGTGGATGCTCGTGGCGCTCGCGCTGGGCGTGTTCGCTCTGATCGCCGTGATGCGCGCTACCGCCAAGACCGTGCGCAAGACGCGCCAGGTGTCGCGGATGGGCGGCAACGCGGTGCGGACGCTGCTGGGCATGGCCGCGATCGGTGGCATGCAGTGGCTGATCATCGCGAACGCCTCCGACTGGCGAGTGGTCGCCGTCGCTCTGGCACCGCCCGCACTCGTCACCGCCGCACTGATCGTGCGGACCCTCACTGTCACCACCACCGAGCACGCTCACGTCAAGGGGGCCAAGCGATGACCAGCGCGTACCCGATCACCGTGGACGACCTCACCGAGCGTGTGAAGGCCTTCGCGGTCGAGCAGGGCGAGATCCCCTCCCGCAACCGGATCAAGACCGAGTTCAAGGTGGGTGCGCCCAAGGCAACCGCCGTCCTGGAAGCGCTGAGCGCGGCCGGGTTCGACCCCACCCGACCAGACGCGGAGGAGATCGAGAGCCCGCGTCGACTGCACGCGGTACCGGTCGCCGAGGTCGAGGACACCGAGCCCGCTGCGATGGTGGAGCCGGTTCCGACGCCGGTGGTCGAGGTTGAGCCGACGACGGCCGCGACCGAGGTCACCGTGGTTGTGGACCCAGTCCCCGCCGTGGTCGAGCCGACCGAGGTTGTCGACGAGGTGCCCGTGTCGGCACCGTCCAAGCGGGTTCGGTCGTGGCCGCTGCTGTTGCTCGCAGCGGGTGCGTTCGTCGCCATCTGGGGTGGCTGGGTGGGTCTGGGTGAGCTGACCGGGTTCGGCCCGATCCGGCTGTTGCCCGGTATCGCTGACTCGTTCGTCATCAACTCCGCGATCACTCTGCCCATCGGTGTCGAGGCCTACGCCGCGTACGCCCTGCGGGTCTGGCTGTCCGGTCACACCCGGTCCGCCAAGGCACGCCGGTTCGCCCGCTGGTCCGCCATCGGCTCACTGGTCCTCGGCGCGGCCGGGCAGGTCGCCTACCACCTCATGGTCGCCGCTGGCGTCACCACGGCCCCGTGGTGGATCACCACGTTCGTGTCCTGCCTTCCCGTGGTCGTGCTCGGCTGCGGCGCGGCGCTGACCCACCTCCTGAACGACGACGACACGGAGGCGCAGCGATGAGCCGCCCCACCCAAACCCCCGACGACCTCAACGACAACACGGAGGTGAGCAACGTGGTTGCCTTCCCCATCACCGCAGAGCCGACCACCGACGCTGACGAGGTCGAGGACTCGGGCGCGCTGGTCGAGATCGACCAGGCCGACGAGGTTGAGGTTCTCGACGGCGAGATCGTCGACGAGGACGAGGGACCGCGTGCGGGAACTTTGCCGGCCGAATTGGCGGGACCCGCGCGGCGTGAGTTGCTGCCGATCATTCCGGCGTGGCTTGCTGACCGCGACCAGTTCGAGGCGACGGTGCGGTGGGCCTGGACGTACTGCCACCACACCGCTCGCTACCACGCTGTTCGCGTCCCGCTGTACACGCTCAAGCTCACCGCAGCGTCTCCCCGCGGAATTGGCCGCGCGGTGATGACGTGGCAGCGCTGGGCGTTCGACACCGAGTCCCGCGCGCTCCGTCAGTCCACGATCGACGCTGCCGACCCGTCCGCATACCTGGCGCTGTCGAGGCAGCGTGACAACCACGTCCGGCTGCGCCTGCGGGTCAGCGCGGTCACCGCGTTCCTGTCCGCCCTCGGACTCGGTGTCGTGTGGCTGATGTACCCCGACGCCATGCAGACGGTCCTGATGTGGACGGTCGTGGTCTCCATCATCGCGTTCGGTCTGCTCGGACGCCGTGAGGACAAGCCGATCGTCAAGGCCGCTGTATTGGGTCAGCAGGCCTCGAAGCTCACGCCGGACGTGGTGGTGCGGGCGTTCGTCGGTGCCGGGCTGTGCAAGGAGGACACGCCCGTCACGTTCGCGCAGCCGATCCAGCGCGAGGGACGCGGCTGGCTTGCCGTGGTCGATCTCCCGTATGGCAGGCACGCCGCGCAGGCTGTCGGCAAGCGCGACTCGCTCGCGTCGGGCCTGAACGTCAACCCCATCACGGTGTTCATCGATCCTGATCAGGTCTCCGCGCGCCGTGTCCGCCTGTGGGTGTCCGATGTGGACGTGTTCGCGCAGAAGCCCGTGACGTCTCCGTTGGCGGCCATGGAAGAGTTCGACTTCTGGCAGCCGATCCCGTTCGGTCTGGACGCCCGCGACCGCAAGGTGATGTTGCCGCTGATCTGGTCGTCGCTGCTAGTCGGTGCGATCCCGCGCATGGGTAAGACGTTCAGTGCGCGCATCCCGACCGCCGCTGCCGCGCTGGACCCCTATGTCGAGCTGTTTGTGTTCAACGGCAAGGGAGACGGCGCGTGGCGGGCGTTCGAGAAGGTCGCCGTGGCCTACGGCGCGGGCGTTCGTGACCAGGTCATGGAGCTGCTCGTCACGACGCTGCGCAGGATGGTCGCGGACATGAACGACCGGTTCGAGCGCATGGCCAAACTGCCCGTGGACGTGTGCCCCGAGGCCAAGCTCACCCCGGCGATGGCGCGCAACAAGCGCCTCAACATGCCGCTCACGGTGCTCTCGATCGACGAGGTTCAGCGGTACCTGGAGCACCCCGAGTACGGCGCGGAAGTCCTTGCGCTGCTTACGGATCTGGCCAAGGTCGGCCCGGCTGCAGGGTACATGCTGATCCTCGCGACGCAGAAGCCGGACGGGAAGGTCATCCCGGACAGCCTGCGTGGACAGCTCGGCTCCCGGTTCGCGATGAAGGTCATGACGTGGCAGGCCTCCGACACCATCCTCGGTGCCGGTAGCTACCAGGCTGGCATGGACGCCTCGAAGCTCTCGCGCTCTCACAAGGGCGTCGGCATCCTGCTCGGCTCGGACGACTCGGAGCTTGCCGAGCAGGGTGGCCAGATCACCCGTACGCATCTGCTGTCCTCCGCCGACGTGGAGGTCATGTGCGACAGGGGACGGGCGTTGCGCTCCGCGCTCGGGTTGCTCAAGGGCATGGCGGCCGGAGAGACGCCGACCGTGGAGACGACGGGGAGCGTCCTGGACGACGTGGCGAACGCGCTCACCGCCGTGGCGGGCAACGCGGCCGGAGCGCACACCGAGGTCGTGCTCGCGCGGCTCGCGGAGATGCGGCCGGAGTTCTACGACGGCTGGACGGGCAGCACCCTCGCGGGCGCGCTCAAGGCCTACGGCGTGGAGCCGACGCAGGTGTGGGGCACCACGCCCGAGGGCGAGAAGAAGAACCGTCAGGGCTACAAGCGTGACGCCGTCGTGGCTGCGCAGTCGGCCCGCATCGATCACGCACGGTGAGCATGCCGGGGGCTAGGGATCGGCTGACGTCTAGCCGTCACCGACCCTAGCCCTAGGGGCAGCCACTAGGGCCGCGCACGCCGGTTGGCCTGCGCACTAGCGCTCTAGTCCGCGGAACGCCCTACCAGCGAAAACACCCGCAAAGCCACGGCCTGGACTCGTTCGCGGGTCCTAGGCCTTCCCTCCGCATACCCATGTGCGACTACGCACAGTCACCTCGGGAGATGTGATGAGCAGCGCTTCACGAGACCGCGACAGGCTCATGCACCACGCACTCACCGCAGCACAGATGGACTACTACGTCTTTCCCCTGCGCCCCGACACCAAGCGCCCCGCACTGCACAGCGCGGAGCGGTGTCCTCGGACCGGAGCGTGCCGCAACGGCCACCTCGGATGGGAACAGCGCGCCACCACCGACCCGGACGTGATCGAGCGGTGCTGGTCCGCAGGACCGTTCAACATCGGCATCGCCACCGGACCGAGCGGCCTGGTCGTGATCGACCTCGACACCCGCAAGTCACCTGACGACGTTCCCCCGCCACGCTGGAGCCGGGAGGGGATTCGCGACGGCCACGACGTGTTCGCCGCCCTCTGCGCGGAGGCAGGCGAAGACATCCCGTGGGAGACCCGCACTGTCCGTACCGCCCGTAGCGGGACGCATCTGTACTTCCGTGAGCCGTCCACTGTGGAACTGCGCAACACCGAGGGCGAACACGGCAACGGACTCGGCTGGAAGGTCGACACCCGCGCACACGGCGGCTACGTCGTCGCTCCCGGCTCGATCACTCCGGACGGCGAGTACTGCCTCACCGAGGACGCTTCTCCTCTGCCCCTCCCGGTGTGGTTGGTTCACTGCCTCACTCCTAGGCCGCGTACGGTCGTCTCAGCGCCCATTGTGGTGCCCTCACAGCGTTTGCCCCGCTACGTCACCGCCGCAGTCGACGGGGAGTGCCGCAAGCTCTCTGCGGCCACCTCAGGCAGCCACGACAGGGCCGCGTTCGTCGCGGGCATCGCCCTCGGACAGCTCGTCGGCGCCGGAGTTCTCCCTCCGGCTACAGCAGAAGCCCATCTCATGGCAGCCGCCGCATCCCTGATCAACGGGGAGTGCGACTGCACCGAGGCCAAGGTGCGCCGCAGCATCCGCAACGGCATCACCGCAGGTACGGAACGTCCGCGAACTATGCCGGCCGAATCCGTCGACATGACCACGCCCCTGTTCACCGAGCGAGGTGCCGCATGACCACGACCACCCTCAACGGCGCTCAGATCCTCGACGACGTCCAGGCGTTCCTGTCGCGGTACAACGCCTTCCCTGATGAGCACTGCGCGCCCATGCTCGCGCTCTGGTACGCCCACACCTGGGGAGCTGAACACTTCTACATCACCCCGCGCGTCGTGCTGTCCAGCGCGGAGCCCGGTTCGGGCAAGACCCGCGTTCTGGAAGTCGCCCGTCACCTGGTCCGCACGCCGGAGATGACGTTCTCGGCTACGCCCGCCGCGTTGTTCCGCATGGTCGGTGCCGGACCGATCACCATCCTGTTTGACGAGGTCGACGCCATTTTCGACAACAAGGGTGGCGGGAACGAAGACCTCCGCGCGCTGGTCAACGCCGGTTACAAGCGCTCCGCGACCGTGGCGCGTTGCAAGGGCGATGCGGGGAACATGGTGATCGAGCGGTTCCCGGTCTACGCGCCTGCGGCTTTGGCAGGCATCGCCGGGAACATGCCAGACACCATCACCACCCGCGCCATCACCATCCACATGCGTCGCCGCCGTCCCGACGAACGAGTCGAGGCGTTCCGCGAACGGAAGGTGGAGGAACAGTCCGCACCGATCCGTGAGGCTCTGGCCACGTGGATGGAGGTGGTCGGCGAACGCGTCGGCGCGGCCTACCCCGACATGCCCGAGGGGGTCACCGACCGTGCGGCCGAGATCTGGGAACCGCTGCTCGCTATCGCTGACTTCGCGGGTGGGCATTGGCCGGAGACCGCCCGTGCCGCGTGCCTGCACTTCGTGACGGCCGCACAGACCAACCCGACGTCCGACCGAATCCGGCTGCTGTCCGATCTCCGCACCGTATTCGCTGACCGTGGCGTAACCCGCATGAGCACCGTGGAAATCCTCGCCGTGCTGCACAGCATGGAAGAAGCACCGTGGGGGGACTTCTACGGCAGGCCGATCAACGCCCGCCAATTGGCGATGGAACTCAGCGCGTACGGCGTGAAGGTCACCGCGTTCAAGAACGGCGCCAAGACCTTCAAGGGCTACGTCATCGACGGCGCTCACGGACTGGGCGATGCATGGGCGCGCTACCTGCCCGAGCCAAAGGCAGACGAGAACTCGGAAGGTGAGCACTGATGAACGAGAACACCGAGTACATCGTTCTGACGGTCGAGCAGGCGGCAAAGCGACTCAACATCGGCCGGACCCTCATGTACGAACTGGTCTCCACTGGCGTTGTGGAGTCGGTTCACATCGGCCGACTGCGCCGCATTCCTTTGCAGGCACTCACGAACTACGTCGCGAAGCTCATGACCAGCACGTCCAATCCGGAAGCCGCTTAGGAGAACAACGTGGGACGCAAGTCGAACGGCGAATCGACAATCTACGAAGGTTCTGACGGCTACTGGCACGGGCGCGTGACTGTCGGCACTAAGGACGATGGCAGCCCCGATCGACGCCACGTGCAGGCCAAGACGCGGCCCGAAGTTGCGAGGAAGGTCGCGAAACTCGAACAGGAGCGCGACGCGGGCAAGGTGCGCAAGACCGGTAAGGCGTGGACGGTTGAGAAGTGGCTGAGTCACTGGCTGGAGAACATCGTTGCTCCGCCTGCAATCACTGAGAACGCGTTCAGCGCTTACGAGGTCGCCACACGCGTACACCTCGTTCCCGGTATCGGAAAGCATCGGCTTGACAAACTCGAACCGGAACACCTGGAGAAGCTTTATCGAAAGATGATCCGGGACGGCGCGAAGTCATCACGTGCACATCAGGTTCACCGCACGATTCGAGCAGCGTTGAACATCGCCGTGCGACGCAAGTACATCACCGAGAACCCAGCCTTGATCGCTCGCGCTCCGAAGGTCGAAGACTTCGAGGTTGAGCCGTACTCGGTGGACGAGGTCAAGAGGCTGATGGAAACCGCACTGAAGCGGCGGAACAGCGTCCGGTGGGCAATCGCACTCGCGCTTGGCTTGCGGCAGGGTGAAGCGTTGGGCCTGCGATGGGCTGACGTGGATCTCGAACTCGGCACGCTGACCGTTCGTCGTAGCCGCTTGCGTCCTCGGTGGAAGCACGGATGTGAGGAGCCCTGCGGGCGAAAGCTCGGTGGGCATTGCCCTCAGAGGGTGGCATTGCGGCAGGAAACGGCCGGTACGAAGTCGAAAGCGGGCACGCGAGGTATTGGCCTGCCTGACGAGTTGGTAGCGCTGCTGAAGAAGCACAAGGCCACTCAGGACAAGGAACGTCGGCAGGCAGCGCAACTCTGGACGGATAGCGGCTACGTCTTCACCACGCCGACCGGTGGCCCGCTGAATCCGCGCACGGACTACACCGAGTGGAAGAACCTGTTGAAGGCCGCCAAGGTGCCGGACGGGCGGCTTCACGACGCCCGCCACACGGCGGCAACGGTGATGCTGCTGCTCGGTGTGGCCGAGCGGACCGTGATGGGGATCATGGGCTGGTCCAACACGGCGATGGCTGCCAAGTACCAGCACATCACCGCCTCAATCCGGCGTGACGTCGCTCAGCGCGTCGGTGGGCTGCTCTGGGAGCCTGCCGAAACGGTGGACGAGACCGACGACGAGGACGGCGCGGCAGGGGTGCCGATTCCGGCCTAGCGGCCACAACTGAGACGACAACTGAGACGAAACGTCAGAGCCCCGATCACCGGTACTGGTGATCGGGGCTCTGACCTGCGGTGGCGGTGGGATTTGAACCCACGGAGGCTTTCACCTCACACGCTTTCGAGGCGTGCTCCTTCGGCCGCTCGGACACGCCACCGCTAAGAACAATACAAGACGGGATCCACCGGGGTTAACGCTGGGTCCGGAAGAAGCGTTCGAGCAGGTCAGCGCACTCCTGTTCCAGCACTCCGCCCTGCACCTCCGGCCGGTGGTTGAGCCGGCGGTCCCGCACGACGTCCCAAAGCGACCCCACAGCCCCGGTTTTGGGCTCCCAGGCGCCGAAAACGAGACGAGAAACACGCGCGAGCACCAACGCGCCGGCGCACATCGTGCAGGGTTCCAGCGTCACCGCGAGCGTGCAGCCGTCGAGCCGCCAGCCGTCACCGAACTTCGAGGCCGCCTGACGCAGAGCCAAGATCTCGGCGTGCGCGGTCGGGTCGCCGAGGGCCTCGCGGGCGTTGCAGGCCGCAGCGAGCACCTCACCCGAAGGAGAGAACACCACGGCGCCGATCGGGACGTCCGCGCCCGAGTCCGCGGCCGCGACGAGTGCGGCCCGGATCATGGCTTCTGGGGAGATCACGCCTGGATCGTGTCGAGCAGCTTCGTGAACTCGTCGATGAAGCCGATGCGCTGGGCGATCATCTGGAGCTGCTCGTCCGGGTAGAGGTCGACCTCGTCGACGATGATCTGGAGCTCGTGCGAGGGCATGCCGAGGTCGGCCAGGATCCCGAGATCACCCTCGGGCCAGAGCTCGGTGTCTTCCTCGTCCGGCGGTTCGACGCGCAACAGGTCGAGGACGTCCGCCGCGATGTCGTAGTCGAGGGCGGCGGCCGCGTCGGACAACAGCAGCGCGACGCCGCCCGGCACGGGGCGCAGGACGATGAAGAACTCGTCGTCGACCGCTAGCAGGCCGAAAACGGCACCGGTCGACCTCAGTTGGCGCAGCTGTGTGATCGCCGCGTCCAGCTCCGACAGCGCGGAGCTGTCCATCCTGCTGCACCGCCAGCGGCCGTCCTCTCGGACGACCGCGACCGCGAAGCCGTTGACCGGCTCCTGCTGTGTCATGTGCACACCGTAGGGCCCAGACGACCTTCCCGGTAGCCGAGGTGGTGGCACCATCGGTAGATGAGCACAACTACGCCTGACCCCCGTCTCGCTGGACTGCTCGAGGGGGCGCGTTCGCTGCAGCCCCGCACGGTGGCGCTGCGACGCCAGATCCACAAGCACCCTGAGCAGGGCCTCCAGCTGCCCAAGACACAGGCCGCGATCCTCCACGCGTTGGAGGGGCTGCCTGTCAAGGTCACGAAGGGCGAGTCGACGACCTCGGTCGTTGCGGTGCTCGAAGGCGAACGGCCCGGGCCCACGGTGCTGTTGCGCGGCGACATGGACGGCCTGCCGCTCCAGGAGGACACGGGCCTGCCCTACGCGTCCGAAGTGGACGGCTCGATGCACGCCTGCGGGCACGACACGCACGTGGCGATGCTGGCCTCGTCCGCCCGGCTGCTCGCGGACCGCAGGGACGCTCTCCGGGGCCGCGTCGTGTTCATGTTCCAGCCGGGCGAGGAGGGCTTCCACGGCGCCCGCTACATGATCGAGGAGGGCCTGCTGGACGACGGCGTCGAGAAGGCCTTCGCGCTCCACATCACCTCGACGCTGCGCTCCGGCGTCGTCACGTGCCGGCCGGGCCCGATCATGGCGTCCGGCGACACGTTCCACATCCACGTGAAGGGCCGCGGCGGGCACGGCGCGATGCCGCACGACGCCCTGGACCCGGTGCCGGCCGCGGCCGCGATGGTCGGGGCGATCCAGACGATGCTCGGGCGGCGGATCAGCGTCCACCAGCCCGCCGTCGTCACGGTCGCGCAGATCAAGGCGGGCACGACGACGAACATCATCCCGGAGACCGCCACGCTCGACGGGACGATCCGGACGTTGTCGGAGGCCACGCGGACCCTGGTCCACAAGGAGCTCAAGCAGGTCGTCAAGCACACGGCCGCGGCGTACGGGTGCCATGCCGAGGTCAGCATCGTGCCGGGGTATCCGGTGACGGTGAACGACGAGGTCGTGGGCGCGCACGTCGTGGACCTCGCGGCGCAGGCGATGGGGCCGAAGTGGAGCGAGCCGATGCAGGACCCGTTGATGGGCGCGGAGGACTTCTCCTACGTGCTGCAACGGGTGCCGGGCGCGTTGGCGTTCCTCGGCGCGTGCCCGCGTGGCATCGATCTGGCGGAGGCGGCACCCAACCACTCGAACCGGGTGCTGTTCGACGAGGCGGCGATGGAGCACGGGGTGGCGACGTACGCGGCCTTCGCTCTGGACGCCCTGCGGTAGGTCCAGGCACGTGTCGCACGGAATGATGGGCGCGTGCGAGACGTGTGCGTGATCGGACTGGGACTGATCGGCGGCTCCGTGCTGCGGGCCGCCAAGGCTGCCGGGCGCACGGTGTGGGGTGCGACCGCGAGCAAGGAAGACGCGGACAAGGCGCGCGCTGAGGGCTTCGACGTCACCACGGTCGACGAGGCCCTCAGCCGCAGCGCGGAGGCCCTCGTCGTGCTCGCTGTGCCCCTGCCCGCGCTCCCGGATCTGCTCCGCAAGATCCCCAAGGGCACCCGGCTCACCGACGTGACCAGCGTCAAGGGGCCCGTTCACGACGCCGTGCACCGGTACGCGCCCGAAGTGCGGTTCGTCGGCGGGCACCCCATGGCCGGCACGAGCAGGAGCGGCTGGGACGCGAGCAGCGAGAGCCTCTTCCAGAACGCCGCCTGGGTCGTCACGCCGGAAGAGGCCGACGACCACCTCAACGACGTCATGCAGCTCGCGCTGGACCTGGGTGCGCACGTCGTGCCGACCACGCCCGAGGAGCACGACGAGGCGGTTGCGCGGATCAGCCACCTCCCCCACGTCATGGCGGCGATCCTGGCGGCGGTCGGTGCCGATGGCGGACCGCTGGCGATGGCGCTCGCGGCGGGCAGCTTCGGCGACGGCACGAGGGTCGCGGGCAGCCGGCCGGAACTCGTCAGGGCCATGTGCGAGGGCAATCGGGACGCGCTCCTGATGGCAGTCGACGACGCACTGGGACGGCTCGGCGCGGCAAGAGGATCCCTGGCGTCCACAGGTGGGCTCGCCAAGACGATCGAGGCGGGTCACGACGGCAGGAACGCGCTGGTCAACCAGCCGCAGAGGACCGAGATCACCATCGATCTGACCAAGCCCGGGGCGCTGGCGGCGCTCCGAAATCTTGGGTCGCGCGGTGGACGCGTGGTTGGGCTGAACGGCAGCACCGCCGCAGCGGAAACATCGTAGGGTCGCCGGGTGGATCGACGGACGCTCGCCGGTGGGCTCGGTGGCCTGGCGCTCGTCGTCGCTGCCGTCGTGGCGCTCCGGGTCAGCGACGCGCCGGACACGTTGAAGCGCGAGATCGACGAAGACGTTGAGGTCGTGCAGCAGCAGGAGCCGGCGAAACCGGCCAACGCACGGGCGCAGGCGCTCGACGTGGACGCGCTGCAGCTCGCGTGGAACGGGTCCGCGCCCGCGTACGAGGTGCGGTGGAACGGCAACGAGCAGCTCGTGCCGGGACCCGAGGTCGAACTGCCCGGCCTGAGCCCGGAAGCCCAGGTCGAGGTCGAGATCCGCGCGGTCAACGCGGTCGGCAAGCGGTCCGAGGCCCTCAAGATCGCCGCGACCCCGAAGGACCTCTACAACGACAAGTGGGACGACCAGCTCGTCGGGCAGACGGACCGGTTCGACGGCCCCGAGGCGCTCGACCCTCGCAAGTGGCGCGTCGAGGCGGAGAAGGACTGCCTGGGGCTCAGGCCGTTCGGGCCGAGCAAGCGCATCGACGTCGACTGCCCGATGGCCGCGTTCCAGTCGAACACCCCGATCAGGTTCGGAGTTCCGGCGAACGACGGCGCGATCGGCCGGGCGATCATCAGCGTCGCGGGCGCGGCCGAGTCGAGCCACGTGCGGCTCACGCTGCTGACGGACCCGTGGCAGTACCTCAAGGAATCCGACGTCGAACCCCGCGGCGCGGTCAGCCTGGACATCACGACCCAGGGCACGCGGATCATCGCGGACCCGGACCTGCCCCGCACCGCCAAGGAGGTCCCGCTCGGCGACTCACCGCTGACCGGGCTCGTGGCCGGGGTGCGGCACCGGTGGGAGATGCGGGTGCTGCCCGACGCGGTGGTCGCCCTCCGGGACGGCGTGGTGGTCGCCGCCGAGCCGGTGGTGCTCAAGACACCGGTGCTGCACCCGAGGATCCGGATCGACGGCGGCGGCTTCCTGGACTCGTTCGGCGTCGGTGGCGTGCCGGAACGGGTGCTGCCCACCGAGGTCATCCCGCTGACCCCGAACACCGAGGTGCCGCAGGACGCAGTGGCGGCGAAGCTCGTCACGCTCGAACCCGGCAACCAGGTGAAGATCATCGACGTGCCCGTGACCAGCAGGAAGATCTCCTCGGTGCATCCGGGACAGCTCGTGGTCATCCGCAAGCCCGAAAGCCGTCCCGGCGCCCTCCCGAGGCTCGTGGACCGCCCAGGCGGCATCAAGACCGGCGCCCCGCGGCTGCACGTCATGCACGAGGACGGCACCAAGCCCCCGCAACAGCTGCCGCCCACCGGTCGCATCCTCGTGACGGCCGAGGTCAACGCCATCGGGCACCGCGGGATCGAGCTCGAGCTCGACGGCAAGCGGATCGTCGCGCTGCCGACCAACGAGCAGGGCGCCGCGGTCCCCGGCAGGCACGAATTCTGGCTCGACGCGAAGAAGCTCTCCCCCGGGTCGTCCGCGAGGCTCAAGCTGAGCGTCCTTCCGGCGGACCAGGGTGAACCTGTTACCACCGAAACCGTGTTCGAGCTGGGTAAAACGCCTTAGCGTGACCCGCATGAAGCGGGTCGCCTTCGCTGTCGCAGGCCTCGCGTTGGTGGTGGGCGTGATCGTCCTGCGCGACACCGACGGGAGCGAGACGACCCTGCCTCCGGCTCCCCCGCCACCGACGAAGCTCAAGCCGTACGAGGCGGAGCAGGTGCTGCTGCCCAGCCCGACCGGCCGACCCACCACACCGTCGAACGTCATCGCCCGCGCCGGCCACCACAGGATCCAGCTGAACTGGACCGGCGACGCCCCCGCCTACGAGGTGCGCTGGGGCGAGCGGTCCAAGCTCGTCACCAGGCCCGGCACGCAGCTCAACGGCCTCGCCAACGACCGCGAGCAGCAGGTCGAGATCCGCGCGGTCGACTCGTTCGGGCAACGCTCCCAGCCCGCCACCACGAAGGCGACTCCGCGCGCGGACAGCGCGCCCTACACGTTCGTCGACCGCTTCGACGCCGCCGACGAGCCCGACCTGCAACGCTGGCGGCTCGCCAAGCGCACCGACTGCGCCCGTGCCACCTCCGGCGACGAGGACGACCACGACCGGCTCGTGATCAGCAGCAGCTGCGGCACCCGCGCGGTGACGTTGAGGTCCCGCACGCCGTTCGTCCGCAGCGACGACGAGAGCAGGCTCGTGGTCGACACGGACGCCCCGGGCACCGGCGGCAAACTGCTGCTCGACCTCGTACCCGGCCCGGTCAGCGTGCAGAGCGACCCGGCACTGCCCAACACCGTCCGCGCGACCGTCTCGACCGACGCGTCCGGCAACTCGATCGTCGAGCTCGTCCCGGACGGCACCGCGGTGAAGCCCATCCCAGCCGCCTTACCGGGGGTGACGGTCCGCTGGGAGGTCGTGCTGACGAAGAACGGCATCCAGGTCGAACGCGACGGAGACATCGTCGCGACCTCGCCGTTCGTGCCGGAGTGGCGCGAGGCGACGGCTCTGATCGGCGTCGCGGCGCTGGCCGGCGACCGGATCCGCGCCGGTTTCGACCTCGTCGGTTACCGGACCGCCAAGGCCGACGCACCGCCCGCCGTGCCGACCCCGCAGGTCCGCGTGGACGGCCCGTCGAGCAGCACACTCCCCATCCCGGACGTCACCGCAGGTCAGCTCCGCATCGCGCTGGTCCCGTCGCGAGAGAGCGAGCCCGTCACGGCCGTGCGGATCAACGGCGTCGAGGTGCCGCTGAGTCCCGCCGTCCCCGGAACGCCCTGGAAGCCCGGCGTCGAGTACCCGGCCGTCGCCGAGCTGCCCAAAGAGGCCTTCACCGACAACCTGAACGTCCAGCTCGCCACTGAAGAACGCGTCCAGGTCACCCACACCGACGTCGAGCTGACCGGCCCCAAGAGCACCCCGCAACGCCAGTCCGGCACGCCGCTCGTCGACGCCCACCCGGTGCTCGCCGACCCCGTGCCCGAGGTACTGGACGCCGGTGGCCAGCCCGTCGAGAACGGCGCCGCGCTCAACCGCGGACGCGTCGTGCTGGAAATCCGCATCAACGCCCTGGACGCCTCCGTCGCGGGCCTCGCCGGGTTCGAGGTGCGGCTCGACGGCACCCACGTCGCCACGGTCCCGACGACCACCGACGGACCGGGCGCCGCAGGCCGGTGGCGGATTTCACTCAATGCGGGCTCCCTCGCGGCAGGTGCGCACGCCATCGAGGTCAGGGCCTTCAGCACCGATCCAGACGTACGCCCCGAAACGGGTTACGTTCCCTTCTTGCTGAAGCCTTAGTGCTTCAAGATGGAGTAATGGCCCGCGCACTGATCCTCGACGCCGCCCGCACGCCGTTCGGCAAGTACCGCGGAGGTCTGTCCAGCATCCGGGTGGACGACCTCGCGGCGCTGCCCATCGTCGACCTGCTGCGCCGCTATCCGTCCTTGGACCTGGCGCGCATCGACGACGTGTTGCTGGGCGACGCGAACGGCGCGGGCGAGGACAACCGCAACGTGGCCCGCATGGCGGCGTTGCTGGCAGGCCTGCCGGTGACGGTGCCGGGCGTGACGCTGAACCGCCTCTGCGCGTCCGGCGGCGAGTCGATCATCCAGGGCGCACGGGCACTGGCCGCGGGTGACGCGGACCTGATCATCGCGGGCGGGGTCGAGGGGATGTCGCGCGCGCCGTTCGTGACGGCACGGCCCGACAAAGCCTTCCCGGACCGCATGGAGACCGTGTCGACGGCGCTGGGATGGCGGCTGGTGAACCCGCGGATGCCCAAGCACTACACCGTGCCTCTGGGGCTGGCCGCCGAGAACGTGGCCGCGGAACTCGGGATCACGCGTGAGCAGATGGACACCTTCGCGTTGCGCTCACACCGGCGTGCGGCGGCGGCCTGGGACGCGGGCGTGCACGAGGGCTTCGCGTTCTCGGTGCAGCTGCCGGACGGAACGGCGGTGCGCCGCGACGAGAACGTCCGCGCGGACACGAGCGTCGAGAAGCTCGGCAAGCTGAAGCCGGCGTTCTCCGAGCACGGGTCGGTCACCGCAGGCAACGCGTCGCCGTTGAACGACGGCGCTTTGGCCGCGTTGCTGGGCACGGAAGCGCTGGCCTCAGAGTTGGGCGTCGAGCCGCTCGCCGAGGTGCTGGGCAGCGCGACGACCGGTGAGGAACCGCACCGGTTCACCATCGCGCCGGTGTCGGCGATCCGGAAGTTGTTGAAGCGCCTGCATCTTGAGGCTGCTCAGGTCGACCTCTGGGAGATCAACGAGGCGTTCGCCGCCATGGCGTTGTCGGTGCTGCACCACCTGCCGGAGATCGACCGCGAAAAGGTCAACGTCCACGGCGGCGCCATCGCGTACGGGCATCCTCTCGGTGCGTCGATGCCGCGCGTGATCATCGACGTGGCCCGGCACCTGCGCGCACGTGGTGGTGGCGTCGGCATCGCGGCTGCTTGTGTTGGCGTCGGCCAGGGTGTGGCCGTGGCGGTCCGCGTCTAGGGCTTGGCCGACAGGATGTCGCGGGCCTGTTCCGCGGCACGGATGATGCTCTCGCTGACGAAGTCCATGAAGCGGGCGATGTTCTCCAGGCGGACGGCCGCCGGGGTGCCTTCGCCGAGCACGCTGACGCCCCTCCTCGCGGTTTCGGCGAACTGCGCGTTGGACCGCGCGCCGGCGATCATCGACTGGTACCAGACGTCGTCGTCGACGATGTAGCGCTCACGGCGGCGCTCGTCGCGTTCCCTCCGGATCAGGCCGAGGCCTTCGAGGGTCGCCATCGCCTTGGACACGGTCGCCGGGCTGACCTGGAGCCTCGCGACGAGCTCCGCGGCCGTCGCGCTGCCCGTGTCGGCGGTGTAGAGGACGGTCAGCATCCTGGACGTCATCTTCGGCAGCCCTGACTGCTCCAGGATCGCGACGAACGCCTCCTCGTACTCGCGCATGGCCTCGGGGTCGCGTCCGTCCGTGCGCGCGACCTGTTGTGCGCGGGGTGTCGCCTTGCGCCGCTGGGCCCGGTGTTCCGTCGCGAGGTGGGCTAGGTCGGCCTTGTAGCCGGCGGGGCCGCCATTGCGCATGACCTCGCGCGTGATGGTCGAGGTGGGCCGATCGAGGGCCCTGGCGATCTCCGCGTAGGCGAGGCCGTCGGCCAGGCCTACCGCGATCTGCCTTCGTTCCTGCTGGGTGAGTCGACCTCCTGGCATAGCGTTCAGCGTATCTCATTGCAACGCTCTCGTCATGATCGTTGCATTAGATTTCAAGCCCATTGCAACACTTTCTGGCTGTTTACCTGCAGATACACAACTCTGATGCAACGAAGTTCGTTGCTGCACCCGTGAACGCAACGTAGCTTTTCGCTCATCAGAAACAACGAGCCACAGGAGCCGGAGATGCAGAACTTCGCCACCACCGCCCCGATCGCCGCCATCCTCGACATCCCCGCGGGCCTGGTTCAGTTCATCGCCGCCGACCGCGCCGACACCGCGGTCGAGGTCCGCCCCGTGGACGCCTCGAAGAGCCGCGACGTGAAGGCCGCCCAGGAGACCTCGGTCGAGTACGCCGACGGCGTCCTGCGCATCACCGCCAAGGCGGGCCACCAGATCCTCGGCTCCTCCGGGTCCGTCGAGATCACCGTCCAGCTGCCCGCCGGTTCCCGCGTCGAGGCGAAGGCGGCCAGCGCCGAGTTCCGCGGCGTCGGACGCCTCGGCGACATCGCCTTCGAAGCCGCGCAGAGCGACATCAAGATCGACGAAGCCGCCGCCGTCCGGCTGACGACCCAGGCCGGTGACGTGTTCGTCGGCCGCCTCAACGGATCCGCCGAGATCAGCACGCAGAAGGGCGACATCGAGATCGGCGTCGCCGCCGGGCTCTCCGCGTCGCTGGACGCCGGCACCTCCTACGGCCGGATCCACAACTCGCTCAAGAACGACGGCACCCCCGACGTCGCGATCCGCGCCACCACCGCGTACGGCGACATCACCGCCCGCAGCCTCTGATCCTTTTAGAACTGGGGAGAAATCCATGAGCACCACCGCGAACTACCAAGCCGCAGAAAAGCTCCTCCGCCGCTCGGCCGCCCCCGGCGAGCTCGTGGTCGGCGACAAGGTCCGTCCACAGTGGATCGACGGTGGTGCCCGCTTCTGGTACCAGGTCCGCGATGGCGCCGACCGGAAGTTCTACGTCGTCGATCCTTTGGCGGGCACCCGTGAGGCGGACTTCGACCCCACGCCGTTCCTCCCGGCTCCGGGCAACCCGCTGGAGGTGTCGTCCCCCGACGGCAAGTTCGCGGTCTCGCGCCGCGGCCAGGACCTGTGGGCACGCTCCGGCGACAACTCGTGGGCCCTGACCACCGACGGTGTCGAGGACCACGGGTACGGCTACGGCCCGGACTCCGGGAGCTACGGCACGTTGATGCGCAAGTTCGGCCTGCCGCACATGCCGCCCGCACTCGCCTGGGCCCCCGACGCCACGAAGGTGCTGGCCCACCGCACCGACCAGCGCAACACCCGGAAGACCCACCTCGTGGAGTCGAGGCCGACCGACGGCGGCGCCCCGGTGCTGCACACCCAGCGCTACGCCTACCCCGGCGACGCGGACATGCCGTTGGCCGAACTGGTCGTGTTCGACGTGGCCGAGGGCAAGATGGTCCGCGCCCAGTGCGAACCGCTGCTCATGCCCGAGTTCTCACCGATCATGCTCGGCTGGGCGTGGTGGGCCGAGGACAGCTCGGCGGTGTACTTCCTGCGCAGGTCCCGCGACCAGCACACCCTTTCGTTGAACCGGATGGATGCTTCCACCGGCGAGGTCACGGTCGTGCTGACCGAGACCGGCACGAACCGGGTCGGCCCCAACCAGTTCATGTACGGCATGCCGGTCGTGCGGGTGCTGGCCGACGAGGTGCTGTGGTTCTCGCAGCGCGACGGCTGGGGCCACCTCTACCGCTACGACCTGGGTAGTGGCGCGTTGCTCGGCCAGGTCACGTCCGGGCAGTGGCTGGTGCGCGAGATCCTGCACGTCGACGAGGGTGTCGTCTACTTCACCGCTTCCGGGTTGGTGGCGGAGGACCCGTACCGCCGCACGGTCTGCTCAGTCGGCTTGGACGGCACCGGTTTCACGATCGTCACCGACGACCTGCTGGACCACATCGTCACCGTGGCACCTTCCGGGAAGTGCTTCGTCGACTCGGCGTCCACTGTGGACACCCCGCCGGTGACGACCGTGCGCGACTGGTCCGGCCGCGTGCTTGTCTCGTTGGAACGCGCGGACATCTCCCGGTTGCTCGACACCGGTTGGACCGCGCCGGAACGCTTCTGCGTCAAGGCGGCTGACGGTTCCACCGACATCTACGGCGTGCTCTACAAGCCGCGCGGCTTCGACCCGGCTGCCCGCTATCCGGTGGTGGACAGCGTCTACCCCGGCCCGCAGGTCACCAGGGTCGACCCGTGCTTCGACCCCGGCGGCATGGGCCTGGACGCAGAACCGCTGGCAGCACTCGGTTTCGTGGTAGTGGCTCTGGACGGACGCGGCACTCCGGGCCGCAGCAAGGCTTTCCTCGACGTCTCGTACGGCAGGTTGGCCGACGCGGGCAGCTTGGAAGACCACGCGGCAGCGTTGGAGCAGCTGGCGGCAACCCGGCCGTGGATGGACCTCTCGCGGGTGGGCGTCATGGGCCACTCCGGCGGTGGGTTCGCGGCGGGGCGGGCGATGCTGGCCTTCCCCGAGACGTACCACGCAGGCGTCGCGCTGTCGGGCTCGCACGACGCCCGGTGCATCGGGCTGGGCTGGGCGGAGTCGTGCGACGGCGCGGACAACCCTGCCGCGTGGGAGCGTGCTTCCAACGTCGAGATCGCGGACCGGTTGGAGGGCAAGCTGCTGCTGGTGCACGGAGAGCTGGACGACACCGCGCACCCGCACCACACGCTGCGGCTGGCCGACGCGTTGGTCGCCGCCGGCAAGGACTTCGAGATGTTGATCGTGCCGGGGGCCGAGCACTTGTTCATCGACAAGCTGGCCTACGTGCGAACGCGCTGCTGGGACTTCCTGGTGCGCTCGCTGATGGGCGTGGAACCGCCGGCTTACCGGCCCGCGCCGATCGTCATCGACCCGGAGGTGCTGGGCGAGATGATGTAAGTCAGGAACGCCGACCACGCCTTGTCCGAGAGGGGCAGGTGCGTGGTCGGCTTCTTGCTGTCCCGGATGCCGATGCCACGACCGACCTCGACGCAGTCGCTCGCAGTGCCGCTGTAGCTGCTCTTGCGCCAGGCCGTCATGCGCACGTCCCCTCACTTCAACAAGCTGGTGATCAGCTCCTTCGATTGTTCCTCATCCAAAGCCTGAGCATCGAGCGCCTTCAGCACCTCGTCGTAGGCGGCGATCGAGCCCTTGTCTTCCAAGAACAGGTTCAAGTTGTGGGTTTCAACGAAGACCACCGGCTCGAACTTCTCGAAGCCCAACTTGGTGAACGACCCTGCAAGTCCGGCGTGCACGCCTATCGAGAGAGGCACGACGCGCACGCTGATATACGGACGGACGATCATGCGAAGCAGGTCTTCCAGCTGCGCGATCATCAGTGCGGCGCTTCCGACCTGGAGACGCAGCGCCTGCTCGTGAACGTAGAAGGTGAACTCCCGGCTCCGATGAAAGACCGACCGCCGCGCCTCTCGGGCGGCAACGATCTCCCCGACCTGCTCCGATGTGATCGTTGGAACGGCCTGCACCACTTCGAAGGAGTACTGCGGTATCTGAAGGAGGCCGGGGACGAGGTTCATGGCCCACACGAAGACCTTGGTGGCGAGCTGCTCCTGGGCGATCAAGGTGCGCAGCTGGTTCGGTACGCCGTCTTCATCGTTGAACTGGAGGAAACCCTTCTCACGCGTCTCTCTGAAGAGCGTGAGCAGACGACGAATCTCTCCAGCTTCAGTCCGGCACAGGCCCAGCAGCGTCGCCACTTCGACCTCTGTGGCCCCGCCCTTGCCCCGCACCAGGTCGGAGACCTTGGCCTCTTCCCAGTCGAGCAGCTCGGCGATCCTGCGCTGGGTCATACCGGTGGACTGGATGGCGTCACGGACACCATCACCGAACGAGCGCCCCACCACGCTCGAAGTTCGTTTCGGCATGCGAGGACGCTAGAAGGGCGAAGCCCCATCCCTCCATCGTTTGGATGCGACTCGCCACGAAGGAAGTACTTCTTGGAAGGCTTCTAAATCCGCTTCGAGATCAACGGGTACTCGACGACAAGGCCGTTCTGGTCGACCTTGATGTTCTGCTCGAACCCGCCGCTCTTGAACCGCACCACCGAGACGTCGTCCCCCACGGACACCGTCTTGTAGGTCTGCGTAACGGCCTTCACCGACAGATCCGGCAAGTTCACCCGCACGACAGGAAGGTTGTGCTCGCCCTCCTCGCGGTGCAGTCCCAGCCGCCGGATCGGGATGGCGTTGAACAGCACGGAGAACTGGACGTCGACGTCGAGAGCGCCGTTGAACGTCTCACGCTTGCTGCCCTGCCCGTGGTCGACGAGCCAGGCGCCGTCCTCGGTCCGCGACAGGGAGCACTGCCGCTCTTCGAGCACAGTCGCGGTGCGCAGCAGCAGGCGGTTCACCTGACCGCTCTCGCCGACCGACACCTCGAAGGAGGCGTTGAACTGTTCCTCGGGGCCGGCGGCGACCAGCCGGCCGGTGGCGCGCAGGCGCTGGTCACTGGAGAGCAGCAGGCGAACCTGCTCCAGACGCGGCTCGTGGAGGCCCTGCCAGGTGATCATCTCTGGCCTGCGGGCAGAAGGAGAGCGGGTCTCCCCAGTCGAGGTGACCCGCCCTGCGTCAGTGGCGTTGAAGGAGTTCACTGCCCACCCGGAAGGATGTCCTTGATCTTCTCGGCGACCGAGTCGACCTGCTCGTCGTGACCGAACTTGCCGCTGACGAAATCAGCCGCGGCGTCCACGCCCTTGTCGACCTGCTCGTGGTGCTGCTCGGCCAGGTCCATGGCCTTGTTCTTGATCTCGTCGAAGTTCATGTGATGCTCCTCCGCTCCTGACGCAGGGTACCCGAGTGGGCCCCGCGTGTTGATAGCCGCGATCACGCTAACTCCGCCTGGACAAGTCGGCTCGGCGACAACGATGATGGCCCCGCCGCCGCCTGGTCGGCCGCCGTCGCGGCCAGAACCAGGAGGACACGCCACATGACACGGCTCCTGCGTGGAGTTATGTCCGCAGTACTGCTGATGCCGCTCGTCGCTACCCCGTCGGCCAACGCCACAGCCGACATTCAGGGCAGTGACCTGGGCAAAGCGAAGTTCACGGTGACGGCCACGGCCACGAACGTCGCTGCCCGCAGTGACCGGCGCCCGGTCGCTGGTGGGGTCTACGACCGCAAGGTCGGCAAGACCTTCATCTCGTGGGCCGGTCAGTACGAGGACAGCTACGTCCAGTCGTACGACCACCGCAAGGCCACCTGGACGGCACCCAACCGGGTTGCGGACGGTGACTCCGACGCGCACAACTACCCGACCATGGTCCAGGCGAAGGACGGGCACCTGCTCATCTTCCGCGGCATGCACAACGTCGAGCTGCGCATGTCACGTTCGCCCAAGCCGCACTCCGTCGACGGCGTCTGGGAAGAGACGCTGATCTCGAAGAACGCGGCCACGTACCCGATGCCGTTCGTCACGCGCGACGGCACGATCTACGTCTTCTACCGCGAGACGTCCCGCGACCTCGACCCGACGGTCCCCACCGACACCCGGCCGATGCTCTACGTGGTGTCGAAGGACAACGGCAAGACGTGGAAGAACTCCACGGAGCTGACGGGCGACAGGTTCGCGATCGGTTCGACCGCGCGCACCGACAACATGAACGAGATCTACATCGGTCAGCTGCGGCAGGAGGACAACGGCCGCGTGCGGATCGTCTACACGCTCGCGGGTGGTGGCACTGAAGGACATCTGCACGACCGGTACCACCGCAACATCTACTACGCGTGGTTCGACCCGCGGAACCGGCACTTCTACTCGGCGGCCGGCAAGGATCTGGGCACCCAGATCGACGACGCCGACCAGGAGACGCACCTGAAGGTCGCGGAGACCCCGCTGACCGTGCCGAACGGCGTGAAGTCCCCCGACTACATCCAGCTCGTCGGCACGACGCTGGGCAAGCCGTTCCTGATGTGGTTCATGGGCGACCCGGACAAGGGCCCGCTGCGCAACTACATGTCCACTTGGAACGGTCGCAGCTGGGAGACCAAGGAGGTCGCGCGCGGCCTGCGCACGCGTGAGATGGAACCGGTCGACCCGTTCACGTGGCGCGTGTACGCCACCGAGGACGGCAAGCCGAACGTGAACACGTTCCTCGTGCGGTTCGGTCGCACGTGGACGCCGGAGGCCGTCATCCCGACGGCCAAGCCGGTGCAGCGCGTCGAGATCGTGGAGAACTTCCGCGACCCGGCTCGAGCGATCTTCTCCGGTGCGTCTTCGCAACGAGACGTCGCCATCGCTGACGGCGACATCAGCGTGGCGGGCATCAGCCGCCGCTAACAGCGCACGAAACGGCAAACGCCCCCAGGACCGGCGCGGACCCTGGGGGCGTTCGTCTAAGGGGTGCTGGCTAGTCAGGCGGTTGCCTTCTTGCGACGCACCACGAACAGGGCGCCGACACCGGCGCCGACGAGCACCAGACCACCGACGAGCGGCCACAGGATGGACGCGCCGGTCTCGGCGAGGTCGTCGTCACCGCCGCCACCCGGAGCCGGGGTCGGCGTGGCCGACGACGAGGTCGGGGCCGGAGAAGACGGCGTGGAGGAAGGCGTCTCGGACGGCTTGGTCGGCTCGGACGGCTTGACCTCGAGCTTCCAGTCGACCTTGGCCTCCTTCTCGACCTTGGCCTTCTGCGGCTGCGCAACGACGAGCGACTGCGCCTCGGGGTTGCGCGGGTCCTTGTTGCGCTGGACGAACAGGCGGCCGATCGCGATCTCGGCCTCGGCCGAGAGGTTGAACGTCGCGCTGCCGGTCGGCTGCTTCTCCGGGACGTTCACGAAGAACTCGGTGACCTTGTTGCCGGTGTCCTTGACGGCCAGCTCCTGGGCCTTCTTGTCCTTCTTCTCGACCGCGATCGGGTCGCCGTTGGCCTTGGTGACGGTGACGCCGTCCGGCAGGTCGGCGGTCAGCTTGACCTCGGACGCGGTCGTCGTGATGGTGAACGGGCCGATCTTCTCGCCGGACTTGCCGGACTTCGACGCGGGGTCGATCTCCAGCGTCGGCTTCGGCTGGTCCTTGATCTCGTTCTCCGCGCCGTCCTTGATCAGCCGTTCGTACAGCTTCATGACGTCGTCGGAGTTCTTGTTCGGGTCGAGCTTCGCCTCGTCCGAGAAGTGCCAGATCGCGGCCTGCGTGGCGGCGATCGTCTCCTTCTTGTCGAACTGGTCGCCGTACTTCTCGTGGATGAAGTCCATCGACTTGCCGGGGTAGGAGTTCTGGAGGACCCAGAGGACCTTGCCGGCGTTCACGGGGAACTTGGACTTGGGGTTCGGGTGCGTGCCCCAGGTCGCTTCCTTGAGGGAGTCCGCGTCCTCAAGGGGAGTCGGCAGCTCGACGCAGTAGGTGAAGACGTTCGAGCGCTTCTCGTCGTCCTCGATGCGGAGCTTGATGACCGCCGTGCCCTGCTCGAGCTCGTTCGGGTCCTTGATGTTGCCCACCGGCAGGAGGGTCACCGTGTGACCCGACTCCTGACCACCGCGGTCAGGCGTGATGGTGACGTCGGCATGAGCCGGAAGTGCCGTGAAAGCCAGGGCGGCAGTGGCGCCGAGCAGCGCGGTGCCAGTCCTCAACCGGGAAGCCATTGGTCTCCTTGCTCGCTGAAGTTAGCCCGAACGCGGTGGGAAGTCAGTCGCCCGTCGGGACGGTCGGCACGTCGACATCGACACTGAACCGACAGGAAGCGACGGCACAGTATCCGATCGAGTTACACCCAATGGAGTGAGGTATGACGATCACGACAAACCCACTGTGACCAGCAAGAACATACTCAGGGTGTCCACAGTGGATCGATCCCTGATGCATTCGATTTGTCAGGTGACGATAAATTCGTTGCCGAACAGTTATCAATTGAGACGTCCGCTACGGATGACCTGCGGCGATGGTTCAGACGGTCACGCCACCAATTCGGTAACTTCGACCGGACGAATGTCGCCGGGACGCAGCGAAGTGCCACGCAGGCACATCTCCTTCGGCTCCGGGCGGCGGCCGGTGAGAATCCAGCGGGTCAGTCCGGCCAACTGGTGCGCGATGAGCGGCGGAACGGCGTCGCCGACGTGCCGGTAGGCGTTCCCGAGAATCGAGACGTCGAACTTGAACTGGCGCGGGAAGCCCTGGAGCAGCGCCATCTCCCGCACGGTGCAGAGCCTGTGCTGCTCCGGGTGGGCATAACGGCCGTTGCCGACGTGGCCGCATTCCCGCTTGATCGTCCTGGCCGGTTCGTTCCACCACATCCGGCCGTAGACGTCCGGGTGCGAACCCCAGTTCTGCTGTTCGACGATCTTGCGTTGTGCCGGATTCAACAACTCCGCGGTCTCCGGTGAACGCAGCAGATCCGCCCACGAACCACCGTTCGCGGGAATTGCACGCATTCTTTCCAGACTGCGGTCCTGGGAAAACGTCGGCGACACGTGAATGGGGTCTTCGGGGTGCGCCTCGCCGGCCGCGATCACCGGCAGCTTGCCGATCGCCCGCCTGACCGTGATCGCGGACGGGCGGATCTCCCTGCCCGCCCAGAGGTCGTCCATCGTGAGCAGCGGCAGGCCCTCGTCGACGGCGACCATCAACGTCCGCTCACGCAGCTGCGGCAGGCCGAACTTGGACAGCATGTGCGTGCCGCCCGCGACCGCGTAGCCGATCCGGGTGAGCTCCTCGGCCAGGCTGTCGAAGTGGTGGCGCTGCTTGCCTTTGACGAGCTCGCGAGCGTTCTCGACGAGCACGACCTTCGGGCGCAGTTCCGCGGCGTACACCGCGATCCGGCCGACGAGCGAGTTGCGCGGGTCGTCGCGCAGGTGGTTCTGCGAGGTGATGCGGCTGAAGCCCGAACACGGCGGGCACGCCAGCAACACGTCGAGCTCGCCTCTCTTGAGGCCCCACACCTCGCGCAACGCCGCCGGCGACACCTTCGAGAGGTCGACCTCCAACGGGTCGACGCCGATGTTCGCACGGTACGTGTCGTTGCAGCGCAACGAACCCAACCGCGAACTGGGCTTGCCGATCTGCGCGTCAGCGGCACCGACGACCCGGAAGTCGCGGTGGGCGTGGAAGCCGTAGCTCATGCCGCCCGCACCCGAGAAGATGTCGGCCACCGAGAAGGACACCACGAGATCGTACGGGCGAGGCTCCGAGGAGCCTTCCGTGACATCCCGTACCTTTCCGGCCTATGGAGCTGCCGCGTGCGTGGCAACGGCCTGATCCGTTGCGGGGCCTCGACAGGATTTCCTGGGTGGAGGTCTACGACGGCCGCGGTGGCGCCGGTCGCGTGCCACGCCTGCTGCGCTCCCTGATGGACCCCGCTCGCGACGTTCGGCTGGACGCGCTCTCTTCGTTGGCAGAGCGGCTGCTGACCGACGACACGGTGTCCGAGGCGTCGTTCTGCGCCGTGCCGTACCTGGTGGAGCTGGGCGCGTCGTACAAGGTCGCCGCGGACGTGCGCGACCGGGTGATCTTCCTGCTGGCCGCCATGGCATTGGCGGGCAAGGGGTTCACCGAGGACGGCCGGCGCACGCACCGCCGGTGGAACGCTCTCGGCCGCGAACTCCCCCGCACGGCGCCGGACTGGCTGACGCAGACCCGGCACGCCGTCTCCCAGGGCGCGCCGAAGATCTTCGAGGCGCTGGCCTCCGAACGGGTGGCGTGCCTCGTGGCGCTGGCGTGCGCGGTGCCGGAGAAGCTGCCCTCGTTCGTCAGCGGGCTGATGACCGACATGATCGACCTGCCGGGCGAGGAGATGCTCGCGGACGCCGCCGAGATCGCCGTGGCGCTGCTGAAGCGGTCACCCGAGTTAGTCGGCGTGGACCGGCCGAAGGTCCTGGGCGAAGGGCTGGTGCGGCCCGCGCACCAGCCACGTGAGGTCGCCGCGGCGTTGATGGGCTACCGGTTCGCCCTCATCTCCGCGTACGGCGATGAGGGCGCCTGGTGAGTCCACTCAGTCCTGCTCAGGCGGTGACGGCCTCTTCGATGAAGTCCTGCTCGACCTGGGTCTCGTCCTCGACCGCGATCGCGGGCTCCAGGGCGCCGAGGCCCGTCCCCCACTCCTGATCCGCCAACGCGAACGCCGCGACCGTCAACGCGGCCACGGGCGCGCCGACGGGCATGTTCTCGCGGTGCAGGTCGAGGTCCAGGCGTCCACCGATCGGCGACGGGCTGAGCCGCAACGTCGCGTGCGCGGGTTCTTCCGGGTGCGCCAACCGGCACGCCCATCCCGTGAAGATCACGCGGCGTTCGTCCACCTGGGTCGGTTGCACGGCACGGACGTTGGCGCCCACCGCACCCGAGCGGATGTTGTCCGCGGCCTGCAGCACGAGCTCCTCGAACTCCATCGAGGAGATGCCGAGGTCCCAGCCCGCGACCAGGGCGACCTGCACGAGCGCGAGCGGCAACGACGGCACCGCGTCCTCGAAGCACACCATCGCGCCGCCGTAGCGGGTGTTGATCTCGGTCGGCAGGAAGCCGTCCTCGGTCGCGATGCCGTCCAGCGTGAACGTGCCGCGGTAGCCGACGGTCTCGCGCAGGTGCTCGCCGACGCGGCGGGCCAGGTTGCGCATCTCGTCGCGGATCCACACGGGCGGGTCGTAGTACGACGCGCAGCCCGCGTAGAGGAACTTGGCCTGGCCCTGGCGGCGCGGCACGACCATCTCGATCGGGCGCAGCACCGCGGTGCCGTCCGGGAACACGATGCCGTGCACGCTCACCGGAATGCCTTCCAGGAACGGCATCACGCGCACCTGCTCGCACTTGGGGGCGAGCACCTCGAAGGCGTCCTTCGCCTCCTCGTACGACCGCACGCGGCGCACGAAGTTCGCGCCACCGTTGATCGCCGGGCCGTCACCCGACCAGACGACGCCCGCACCGCGGTCCAGGATCTCCGAGGCGCCCCAGAGACGTTCGAAGTCGAGGTCGAACACCATCGCGGGCGCACGGCGAGCGCTGAGCTCGTCCCAGAGCGCGTCGATCGTGGTCTTGTTCTCCAGCTCGACCCACTTGCGCTCGCGCGCGTTGAGGACCGGACGGCCCTGGAACGTCGCGATCTCGTTGTAGGGCGTGCTGATCACGAGCGCTTCGGCGTCGCGGTCGAAGTCGCTGAGGATCTCGCGGACCTCGGCGCTCGGCTTGGTCAGCAGCTTGCCGAGACGGCGCTGCTCGACCGCGACGAAGCCGCCCTTGATGCCCAGCGACACCCAGCGCGCTATCTCCGAATCATGCAGCGGGGCATGGTCGTCGGTATCGAGCACGAGCGTATGGCGAGCACCGAGCGCATGAAGCTCATGCGCCCGTTTCGCCAAACGCGTGCCACCGGCCAGCACGACCAACCGGTCACCGAACAACCCGCCCAGGCGCTCGTTGAGCGCTGCGAAGACATGATCCATCGCCGAGAACCCGCTTTGAGAGAAGCAGAAGGATGCGACCGGCGATCGCCGGGTGACGCGTAGCGTAGAGCCACCCGGTATGTGTGTCGAAGCACGGTCCGGCAACGGCCGGATGAATGTTGCGGCGGGCTTGTTGCGGCCAGCCCGCCGGCAAGTGGATCAGCGTCTGATCTGTGTGCGCGCTAGGCGCGCGCCGCGTCCCGGAGGACCTGGTCAACGCGGTTGAGGAAGCTGCGCCTCGGGTTGATCGCCGACAGCGGAGCGGTGAGCTCAGCGGGACCGGGCGCGGGTGCGGCTCCCACGATCTCGGCCACGTTGCGCAGGAACTCCTGCCGCTTGAACTCGTGCACGGCCACGTCGTGCAGGAGTCCGGCGATGCTTGTGTGCACAGCGCGATGGGGGTAACTCACTCGTGTGTTATCGGCGCAACCCCGGTCGACCTTTAGGGTCAACTTGTGCGAGTTCTAGTGACCGGTGCCACTGGGTACGTCGGCCGTGCTGTAGTGCGTGAGCTGCGGGTTCACGGGCATGAACCTGTTTCGTCCCGTCAACGGCTGTCCGAGCCGTTCCTTCCGGTGGACGCGGACGCCGTCATCCACCTGGCGGGTGTCGCGCGCGTGCGGGAGTCGTTCGAAGATCCACTTTCGTACTACGAGACGAACGTGGGCGGCACGCTGAACTTGCTGAAGGCGTTGGAGGGGCAGCGATTCCTGTTCGCGTCGACTGGTGGGGTCTACCGGCCGTCCGACGTTCCGCTGAACGAGGAATCTTTTCGGGAACCTTCTTCTCCATATGCGGCCACGAAGGCGGCCGCCGAGGATCTTGTCGCGTGGGCGGCCCGGTCCGGGCGGATCGGAGCGACCACGCTGCGTCTGTTCAACGTCGCTGGAGGTGGTGACACGGACACCACTCGGGTGATCACCCGTGCGGTGGCCTGCGCGGCCGGAACCGTGCCCGGGATGGAGGTGTTCGGCGACGGGTCGGCCGTGCGCGACTTCGTGCACGTGTCGGACGTTGCCCGAGCCTTCGTCGTGGCGTTGGAGGCTTGTTCCGTCGGGACCTCGTCGGTCTACAACGTCGGGGCCACGGCCGCGTCCGTGCGGGATGTTCTCGACACCGTCTCGGCCGTCACCGGGCGCGCTGTGGACGTGACGTGGCGGCCGGCGCATCCCGGAGAGGTGCGGTTCCAGCAGGCCGACGTGTCACGGCTGCGCGCGCTCGGGTGGGAGCCTTCTCATTCCTCTTTGGAGCAGATCGTCAAGGACCAGTGGCACGCTTCGGCACCGGAACCCGGTCCAGGTCCTTCGCGATGACGATCTCGCCGTCGAACTCCGCCGCTGCTTCCGCGTGGAACTCGGCGGGGTCTTCGTAGCGCTGGGAGAAGTGGGTGAGGACGAGCTTGCGGACGCCGGTCTCCCTGGCGACCCGCGCGGCCTGCTGAGCCGTCAGGTGGCCGTGGTCGCCGGCCAGTTTCGTGTCCCGCGCCAGGTAGGTCGACTCGATCACCAGCAGATCCGCCTGGTCGGCGAGCTCGTAGATGTTGTCGCACATCCGGGTGTCCATGACGAAGGCGAACCGCTGGCCTTTGCGGGGTTCGCTGACGTCTTCGAGCTTGACGCCGTTGAACACGCCGTCCTGCTGGAGGATGCGGACGTTCGGACCCTGGATGCCGTGTTCCCTGAGCTTTTCCGGGAGCATGCGGTGGCCGTCGGGTTCGATCAGGCGGTAGCCGAAGCTGTCGATGCCGTGGTCGAGCCGGTAGGCCTCAAGGGTGCCGAACTTGCCGTTGGCGAATTCGCCGTCTGCGTCGACGGGCTCTTCCTTGATGTCCGCAGCGTCGTAGAAGGCGCTGGCGTAGCGGAGGCGTTCGAAGAAGTGCGAGCCGCTGCGCGGGAAGTGGGCGTGGACGGTGTGCGGGACGCGGTCGAGGCTGAGCCTTTGCACGATGCCCGGCACGCCCAGGCAGTGGTCGCCGTGGAAGTGCGTGATGCAGATCCGGGTGATGTCGCTCGCAGCGGCACCTGACCTCAGGAGCTGTCTCTGGCTGCCGTCGCCGGGGTCGAAGAGGAAGCCCTCGCCGTCCCACCTCAGCAGATAGCCGTTGTGGTTGCGCTGGCGCGTGGGCACCTGGCTGGCCGTCCCCAGGACGATCAGTTCCCGCACTGTCACCCCCTGACGTTAACGTCTGTCCCATGCAGAGCGTGGAAGCGGCGGCGTCGTGGCCCGCCTCGAACGTCGCGGTGGCCGTTGTGTCGGGTGGGGCCGTCGTGGGGTCGTTGGGCGATCAGCAGCGCGTGTTCCCGCTCGCCTCGGTGACGAAGCTCCTGACCTCCTACGCGGTGCTGGTGGCCGTGGAGGAGGGTGCGGTCGAGTGGGACCAGCCGGCCGGGCCTCCTGGGGCGACCGTGCGGCACCTGATCGCGCACACGGCCGGGTATGCGTTCGACAAGGCCGAGGTGCAGGCCGCGCCCGGTACGCGGCGGATCTACTCCAACGCCGGGTTCGACGTGCTGGCTTCGTTTGTCGCGTCGGCCTGTGAGATTCCGTTTGCTTCTTATCTTCGTGAGGCCGTGTTCGAGCCTCTGGGGATGAACTCTTCGGCTTTGGTCGGGTCGGCTGGCGCCGGTGCCGAGTCCTGTGCCGCCGACTTGGCGCTTTTTGCTTCGGAGCTGCTGTCGCCGAAGTTGGTGTCTGCGTCGTTGGTTGCCGAGGCGACTTCGGTCGTGTTCCCCGGACTGAACGGTGTTCTGCCTGGTTATGGCATGCAGAAGCCGAACGACTGGGGCCTCGGGTTCGAGATCCGGGACGGCAAGTCGCCGCACTGGACCGGACTTTCGCACTCGCCGCGGACGTTCGGGCACTTCGGCCAGTCGGGCACGTTCCTGTGGGTCGATCCGGAGATTTCCGCCGCGTGCGTCGCCCTGACGGATCTGCGCTTCGGGCCGTGGGCGGTCGAGGCCTGGACGCCGTTCTCCGACGGTGTGCGGGCGGAGCTCAGTCAGCGAGCCTGAGCGCCAGCTGCCGCAGGACTTCCTTCACGTCGGCGTCCTCGCAGTCGTTCTCGTACGCCTGCGCGACGCCGTGGAACGCGTACAGCAACCCCGCGGTGAACCAGCCGAACTGCCCGAGCACCTGGTCCATGGCCTGCTTGAGGGCCTGGGTGGCGGCCTCGTCCAGCTGGCCGTCGACCTTCACCTCGTAACTGAACACGCCTTCCTGCAACGACTTCAGGGCCGTGCGCAGGTAGTCGTTCGACTCGCCCGCGTCGTAGGTGAGCGTCAGGACGCCCAACGCCCGCTGCATGATCTCGCGCTGCTCCACGCGCGTCACTCTGCACGGTCGCGTTGCTCTCGTCCAGCGGGTTCATAAGGCAACAAATAAGACGCATGCGCATTCCGCTATTCACACTTTCGGGTGATCGGTTTGGTTCAGGAATGCCCTTGCGCGCGATTACCGCACGTTTGTCACGTCTCAATATATGTCGCTGAGCGTATGTCTCAAATGGCTTTCAGCCACGCGGTTCAGCGATCGACTTGTGGCGCGCTTTTGGTCGAGGATTTTCGGCGTACCTTTCCTTTCCTCTCTGGAGTCAGTCGTGCGTGAAACTGTTGCCCGCATCGCCAAGCCCGCCGTGATCGCCCTCGCCGGCGCGGCCGCGATGTTCTCCGCGGCGTCCCCGGCCTCGGCCATGCCCGTCGTGGAGAAGGACCTGCCGGTCGGCGACCTGCCGGTCAGGGTCGCGTCCGTCCCGCTGGCCGTGGCCTCAGTGCCCCTGGCCGCCGCAGGCACCGCGGCCGAGGTCGCGTCCGGCGCCCCTGTCGTCGGCGAGGCCATCGACCGCACCCCGCCCGTCGCCGACCTGGCGTCGTCGCACGAGCCGATCACGGACGCCGTGGCCCGCGTGCCGCAGCGCGTGATCGAGGTCCCGCTCGGCCAGTAGACAGCTACCGGGGACCCCACCTGACCCAGGCGGGGTCCTCCTGCACGAGCTGCCGTTCGAAGGCCTCCGCGATGCCGTCGACGTCCCACTCGTTCTGCTCGATGACGGGTTCCTTCGGCGCGGTCTGCCCAATGACGTGCAGCCGCCCGTTGGCAAACCGGATCAACTGCCCGGTGATCTTCGCCGCCCGATCGCTGAGGAGATACGTGACCAGCGGCGCAATGGTCTCCGGCGGCCCGCTCGGCTGAGCCTTGGTGTCCGCCGCAGCCATTCGCGTCCACGCGATCGGGCACACGGCGTTGACCCGGATGCCTTTTTCCTGCAGCTCCGCCGCCGCGCCCGCCGTGATGCTGGCAACGGCACCTTTGGACGCGCTGTAGGTGAGCGCGGTGGGCTGGCCGACCATCGCGACCGAGCCGAGGTTGACGATCGAGCCGCGCCGCATGCTCTTGACCGCCGCGTTGGTGCAGTAGAGCGTGCCGAGGACGTTGATCTCGATGAGCTCACGCATGTTTCTTGGATCGTCCTGGCCGATCGCGGCCTGGTACCGGATGCCGGCGTTGTTGACGAGGCCGTCGATCCTGCCGAACGCCGCGGTGCAGGTGTCGATCATGGCCTCGGCCTGCTCGGGGTCCGTGACGCTGCCACCGCTCACGACCGCCTTGCCACCCCGGAGCGTGATCAGTTCGGCGACCTGCCCGGCGAGCGGTTCGTCGACGTCGTTGATGACGACCGCGGCCCCGTTCGCGGCGGCGTGCATGGCGAACGCCCGCCCCAAACCCTGCCCGGCACCGGTGATGACCACGGCCTTGCCCGCCAGAATCGCCATGCACCCGAGTGTGGCCAGTCGGACTCACTGAGCGGTCAGTCACGTCGTCGAGTGACCTCTGTCGGCGCCGAACGGCGTACGTGAAACGACGACCGGTCGGCCCGGTGGTTGTCGCGGTTTCCGCAGATCAACCACTGTGGAATCGACTGCGTCTGCACCCCGTCACCAGTAGAAGCTGAGGGCTAGTCGAAGTCGTACACGGTGGTGGCGACACCTTGCAGGGTCTCCTCGATGATCGGCTCGATCCGCTCCCACCGCCCACCGGCCAGCCCACACCCGATGCGCGGCATGTGCACGCTCGCTCCGAGCCTCTTGGCGTGCTCGGCCAAGGCGTTGAGGCACCGCTCGATCGCCTCGTACCGGACGGGCGGCCCGTTGCTACCCGTGCGAGTGCCGCGCTGCCCCACCATGTTCGCGACCCAGATGTCCGGCTTCACCTGGACCAGCTGCACGGCGCCGAGCCCGAAGTCGTTGTGCGCGCGATTGCGATGCCACTCGCGGTACGCCTTTTCGGGCTCCGGCCACCGCTTCGACACCGCCAGCACGAACCCCTTGCCCCACCCGCCGAGATCGTTGCAGACGTGCGCGACGATCTTCGGCCCCTTGGCCTGCGGGCTCGTCGCATCCCCTTTGATCACCCGCAACATCTCAGCGCCGGTAGCTGTAGTGGATGAAGCCCGGGAAGTACTTGCCGATCTTGTCGTACAGCTCGCGGGCCTCGGCGTCTTCCAGCGTGTTCCAGTAGAGGCTGCGGAAACCGTGCTCCTCGGCATCGCGCGCGACCCAGTGGATCACCGCCGTGGCGACGCCCTGGCGCCTGACTTCGGGGTCCACGAACAGGTCCGCCAGGTAGCACCGGCCTTCGACGCCCCACACGCTCGCGTGGAACACGTAGTGCGCGATCCCGACCATCTTGCCGTCGAGCCACGCGCCGATTCCGCGCGTCTCGCTGGTCAGGAGGCGGCGCCAGGTTCGTTCGTAGTCCTCGTCTGTGCGCTCGGTCTCGAAGAAGGCGTCCTTGCCGCGGATCAGCACGTCCCAGTCGGCGCGATCAGATTCGCTCAGGAAGTTGATCTCCACCATGCGGCCATCCTGCCGCACGCGAAAGGCCCCTGACAGCTATTTCGCTGTCAGGGGCCTTTCGGTCTGGCGCGCTCGACAGGATTCGAACCTGTAACCTTCTGATCCGTAGTCAGATGCTCTATCCGTTGAGCTACGAGCGCAGGTCTTCAATTTTAACCGATCCTCAAGAGGCTCGGCCTTGCGGAGGCTCCGGGATTTGAACCCGGGATGGGGGGTTACCCCAAACCGCATTAGCAGTGCGGCGCCATAGACCAGACTAGGCGAAGCCTCCCGGGACCATCCTTGGCCACGACGCATAGGTTACACAGGTCCCCAACCGAGTTGCAAAACGCCCCCCTCGAACCTGGAAACGCGCTGGTCAGACCACGCGCAACGAGCTCAAGAGGGGCGTTAAACGCCTGTTCACCGGAGCGGGAGTGACCTAGATCATCCCGAGGCCAGTTCCAGGAACGGTTGGAGGGACTCGGGATTGCGCAGGGCGCCGCGGCTCACGGCCTTGTCCGGGTCGGCTCCCGCGAGGATCTTCTTCACCGGGACCTCGCACTTTTTGCCGTTGAGGGTCCTGGGGATCTCGGCAACGGCGACGAAGCGGTTCGGGACGTGGCGTGGGGACAGCGAAGAGCGCAATTCCTGGCGCAGCAACGGTTCCACGTCGGACAACGTGACGCCGTCGAGCACCACGAAGCAGAGCAGCTCACCTTCGACGGCACCCGACGTGTCGATCACCAGTGAGTCGACCACGCCCGGGATCGACTCGACCACGCGGTAGAACTCCGAGGTGCCCATGCGGACGCCGCCGCGGTTCAGGGTCGAGTCGGAGCGGCCGTAGATCACGGCTGAGCCCCGTGGGGTGATGCGGATCCAGTCGCCGTGGCGCCAGATTCCTGGATATGTGTCGAAGTACGCGTCGCGCAGGCGGGAACCGTCGGAGTCGCCCCAGAAGTAGACCGGCATCGACGGCATCGGGCGGGTGATCACCAACTCGCCCACGGCGTCGTCCAACACAACGCCGGCCTCGTCGTAGGCGTAGACAGCGGCGCCTAGGGCGCGGCAAGAGAGTTCGCCCAACCAGACTGGGCGGTCCGGGGAGGCTGCCACGAAGGCGGTGCAGAGGTCGGTGCCGCCCGAGACCGAGGCGATTTGGACGTCCTTGCCGACCGCGGAGGCGATCCAGCGGAAGCCTTCCGGGGTCAGGGGTGCGCCGGTTGAGCCGACGACGCGCAGGCCCGTCAGGTCGTAGCGGGTGGAGGGTTCCAGGCCCTCTTTCAGGCAGGACTGGACGTAGGGGGCGGAGGTGCCGAAGTAGGTGACGCGGTGTTGTTCGGCCAAGTGCCACAACGTGTTCAGGTTGGGAAAGGCCGGGCTGCCGTCGTAGAGAACGATCGTGGTGCCGACCAGGAGGCCGCCCACCAGGTAGTTCCACATCATCCAGCCGGTGGTGGTGAACCAGAAGAAGCGGTCGCCCGGGCCGAGGTCGCTGTGCAGGGCGAGCATCTTCAGGTGCTCGACCACGATGCCGCCGTGGCCCTGGACGATGCCCTTGGGCAGGCCGGTGGTGCCGGACGAGTAGAGCACCCACAGCGGGTGGTCGAAGGGCACCGGGGTGAACTCCAACGAGGCGCCGGCGTTGGCGGAGACCAGCTCCGAGAACGACAGCGCGTCGGGCAAAGAAGACCCGTTGTCCAGGTAGTCGATCAGGACCGTGGCGCGCAGCGACGGGATCTGGGAGCGGATCTCCTCGACGACCGGGCGGCAGTCGAAGGACCGTCCGTTGTAGACGTAGCCGGAGACGGCGACGAACACGACTGGAGAGATCTGGGTGAAGCGGTCGGCCACGGCTCGGGCGCCGAAGTCCGGGGAGCAGGACGACCACGTGGCGCCCAGGGAGGCGGCCGCCAGGAAGGCGATCAGGGCCTCGGGGGCGTTCGGGACCAGTGCGACCACCCGGTCGCCCGCGGAGACGCCCAGAGAGGCCAATGCGGCCCGGAAAGCGGCCACGCGTGAGCGCAGGGCGCCGAACGTCAAAGAGGAAGTGAGGCCGTCCTCGCGGTGGAAGATCACGGCGAGGTCGTCGTCGGCTCCACGGCGCAGGGCGTGCTCGGCGTAGTTCAGCGTCGAGCCGGGGAACCACTCGGCCCCGGGCATCGAGGAAGACCCCAGAACGCGATCAGGAGCCGTGTGGAACTTGACGTCGAAGTACGAAGCTATGGCGCCCCAGAACCCCTCGAGGTCGGAGACTGACCACTCCCACAGCGACTCGTAGTCGGGGAAGTCGTGGCCACGCTCAGCGAGCCACGTCCGGAAGGCGGTCATCCCGTTGTCCCTCGTGGGGTCCGGGCGCCACAGCAGTTCGACGTCGGTGTCGGTCATGCCCCATGTCTAGTTGAGGCGCAACCGCACGTCCATGTGTGATTGGCGGACTTGCAGTAGCCCACCAGTGTGGAACCTACGCAGCCAGCAGCTCGTCCACCGCGGAGGTCAGCCGCGCCGCGTCGGCCGGAGCCAGCACGAGCCAGCCGTCCTGCTTGCGCAGCAGGTAGCGGCCCTCTCGCGTGTCCAGCCAGGACACCGAACGGCCGGTCGGGCGGGGTACGCCGTCGCGGTTGCGGGCGGTGAGGCCCAGCTCGCCGCCGCCGATGCGGGACGTCACGATGCGTAACAGCGCGTGCGCCTCGGGCTCGCGGATGCCGGCGTCGCGCAGCACGTCCAGGAACGCCTGCTTGCCGTCCTCCTCGCCCGCCTTGCCCGCGCGCATGTAGTCGTCCCACCGCACGTTCACGGAGCGGCCGCTGCCCGGCGCGAGGCCTGGCAACGATGACACCGTGGCCGAAGCCAGGGCGTTGGGGCGGAACGCGTACAGGTGCACGTCGTCGTTCACGCGGGCCGCGAACGCTCCGCTCCAGCCCGCACAGGCGATGCCGCGGGCCAGTTCGGTGCCCTTGAAGTACGCGATCTCCAGGGCTCGGTCGAACTCGCCCAGGCCGCTGACCAGCGCACGCAGGTCGGGGTCCGGGCGGTGCACGGTGCCGAGCCCGCGGGCGTAGAGCGTTTGCGAGCTCTGTTCGACGAGGCGTTGCCGCGCCGCTCGGGTGGCCCCGACGTGGGGCGTCCCGAGCGGCACGACGCGGTCCTCGCCGTGCACGGCTTGCCACAGCAGGAAGAACTCCTGCGAGCTGACCGTGTACTGGCGTTCGCTCACTGACCGATCACCGGCGGGGCCGCCTTGCGGTCCAGGCCGAAGACGTTGTCGTCCTCTTCCNGGGGCCGCCCCCCCCCCCACGACGCGGTCCTCGCCGTGCACGGCTTGCCACAGCAGGAAGAACTCCTGCGAGCTGACCGTGTACTGGCGTTCGCTCACTGACCGATCACCGGCGGGGCCGCCTTGCGGTCCAGGCCGAAGACGTTGTCGTCCTCTTCCAGGTAGCTCGCGCTCTTGTGCTCGCGCTCGTCGTCACGGCCCTGCGCCGCCGCGGGAGCACCGGCCGCCATCGGCGCGCCACCCATCGCGAGCGGGTTCTGGAACGCCCTGGTCTGGCCACCGGTCGCCGAAGAGGCAGCCGCTGCGGCAGCTCCGGCGCCACCCCTCTCACCGACACCTGTGGAGAGACCGCCGCCACCACTGCCGCCGGCACCGCCACCACCGCCCTGGCCGCCGGTGTTCGAAGGCAGGCGTCCGCCACCGAAACCACCGAAGCCACCAGCGCCACCGCCACGACCGCCGCCGAAGCCGCCGGCGCCACCGCGCGACGACGTGTTCGTGGTGCCGCGGTTCTGGCCGGGCGTGGTTCCTGGGACAGGCGCACCGGCGCCACCGCCAGCGCCACCACCCTCCGGGTACGGAGTCGGCGTGCGGCCACCGAGTTCGGGGCCGGTCGGCGTCGGGTTCAGCGGGTTCACCGGCGGCGTGAACTGCGCCGGCACGGTCTGGTCGACCGCGGCCGAGTTGCGCTGGAACGCCGCCATCACGTCCGCCGCGAGGCGGTGCTGGGCGTCGTTGGCCGCGAGCTGCTCCACCGGGCTGGTGCCGAGCGAGTCGAAACCGCCGAACTCGTTGCTGATCAGCCGGGGTTCGCTCTGGATGCCGACGAACTCGCCCGCACGATCCCTGAGGGTCGGGTTGCGCAGCTGCGTGATCGGCGTCGGCGGCACCGGCGGCACGGGTTCCTTGGGAGGCGGCGGCATCGCGGCGCGCGCGGCCTCCACGTTGTTCGTCTCCGTGGTGATCGCGGCCGAGACCTTCTGCGCGTAGGCCGCCGTGTCGTCGACCCAGTTGGTGACCCCGGTCAGGCCTTCACGGGCGAGCCGCGCCGACTCGCTGTCCCAGCCGACCGTGGAGTCCTCGACGGCCTTCAGGAGGTTCACCCGAACGCCGGCGATGTCCTCGCCGATCTTCGCCCAGTTCGTCGCGGCGGCCTGCGCACCGGCGAGGTTCACGCCCGTGTGCACCATGTTGTAGAGCGCCTCGTGCGTGTAGGCCATCCAGTCACGCGGCTCGTGGATGTCCTCGTGGCCGTAGTCGTCGTCGTGGTGCGACTTGTCGTCCTTCTGGCCCTTGTCGTCCTTCGATCCCTGACTCACCAGGACCCCCCGTGCTTGTTCATCGACTGCTGCACGTCCTCGTCGGCCTGACGGGTGGTGTCGCGGTTCTTGCTCAGCGCGTTGCTGATGTCGTCGAGGACCTTGAAGAGGTCCAGCAACGCTTTCGCCGCACCGGAGTCCTCACCCACGGCTAGTTCGGAGAACCGCGCGCTGATCGCCTTGGCGACCGGGTTCTCGCCGAACTGCAACGGCGTCGCCAGCTGGTCGGTCGCCCGCTTCCACAGGTCCATCACCTGGTCCCGGGCGGCATCGACCGCCTTGATCAACGCGTCCGCGGCGTCCTCGTCGAGCGTCAGCTTGCCGCTGTCCGCCTTCTCGCCGAGCTTGGTCGCCGCATCGCTCGCCGCCGCCTTGTCCACCAGCATCTGCTGCTGGAGAACGGGTTTGACCGCCGCCAGCTGTTCAGCGGTGATCGGCGTAGTGGTCGCCGTCGAGACCGCGGGCGTCACCACCGGCGTCTCAGAGCCTGTCCCAGTGCCTTCAGCCATCCCTCATAACCCCCTGCACTGCTTACTCGTCACCGCAGCACTGAGTGTTACTCACAGCTACACCCAGTCAGCCGTCCGAAGCATCCCTTAGATGTACCTGGAGTACGGTTCGGTTCCAATCCGCCGTAAAGACTCTTACCTCATGTGTGCGTCGAACCAGTTCAACGCACGAGCCCACGCTTCGTCACTGGAAACGTCGAAACGGACCAGATCGGACGCGGTTTCCGAGCTGATCACAGCATCACGAAGCTTGCTCACTTCTTCCGAGTCGTCGTCGCGGTAGATGCCGAGCCACGGACACGAAAGGTCACCGGCCACGTCCACCAGCGCGGGCAGGCCGTCCGAGAGCGGCTCGAGGATGCCGGGTCCCTGCACGGTCACGGCGGCACCGATCGTGCGGCTCGCGGCGACCACCATCGCGACCGTGCCACCGGTGTCGAAACCGACGACTCCCATGCGGTCCGCGCTCACGCCCTGCTGCCCCAGCCACACGAACGCGACATCGGTGTCCTCCAGCAGGCGGTCACCCGACAGCTTGCTGACCTGGTCCCTGATGTCCTCGCCGTGCACGCGGTCCGCGTCGTAGAGGTGCGGCGCGATGGCGAGCCAGCCCTCCGCGGCCAGGCTGCTGACGAGCGACCGGACCCCCTCGGTGATGCCGCGGGCCTCGTGCAGCACCACGAGCCCGCCCCGCACAGCGGAGTCGGGTTCGGCGATCGTCACCCGCAGCTCACGGCCGTCGGTGAGGGAAAGCGTCTCGATGCGGGTAGTGGTCATGTTTCTTACCCTTCCACGCCGGGGTGAACTCCAGTCAACGTGACCAATCGGACGGAGCAATGCGAGGATCGGGTGCATGAGCGTGCGAACCCGTGCTGACCTGGCGTCCCTGCCGTCCTACGTCCCCGGCAGGACCATCCCCGGCGCCATCAAGCTCGCGAGCAACGAGGTCTCCGCCGGACCGCTCCCGAGCGTCGTCAAGGCGATCGCCGAAGCAGCCACCGCAGTCAACAGGTACCCCGACAACGGCTGCACTGAACTCACCGGCCGGATCGCGGACAAGCTCGGCGTCCCGGTCGACCACGTGGCGCTCGGCTGCGGCTCGGTGACCCTGTGCCAGCAGCTCGTCCAGGCGACCTGCACCGAGAACGACGAGGTGCTCTTCGCGTGGCGGTCGTTCGAGGCCTACCCGATCGTCACGCACGTCTCCGGTGCCAAGCAGATCCGGGTGCCGCTGACCGACGAGCACGTGCACGACCTGGACGCGATGGCCGCGGCGATCACGCCGAACACGCGGATGGTCTTCGTCTGCAACCCGAACAACCCGACCGGCACCGCGCTGCGCACCGAGGAGATCGAGGCGTTCATCGCGAAGGTGCCGCGCGACGTGCTCGTGGTGCTCGACGAGGCGTACAAGGAGTTCGTCGACGACGCGCACGTCCCGGACGGCGTCGAGCTGGCGAAGCAGCAGTGGGCCGCCGGTCACGACAACGTGGCGGTGCTGCGGACGTTCTCGAAGGCGTACGGGCTCGCGGGCCTGCGGGTGGGTTACGCGGTCGCGCAGCCGGCCGTCGCCGACGCGCTGCGCAAGGTCTACGTGCCGTTCTCCGTGAACGCCATCGCGCAGGTCGCCGCCATGGCCTCGCTGGACGCCGAGGACGAGCTGATGGCCCGCTGCCGTGCGATCGTCGCGGAACGCACGCGCGTGCGCGGCGAGCTGCTGGCGATGGGCTTCGACGTGCCGGAGACCCAGGCGAACTTCGTGTGGCTGCCGCTGGGCGAGCGCACGGCGGCGTTCAACGAGCACTGCCTGGCGCACAAGGTGATCGTGCGCGCGTTCGTGGGCGAGGGCGCCCGCGTGACGATCGGCGAGCCGGAGGAGAACGAAGCTTTCCTGGCAGCCGCGCGCTCCTTCACTTCATGAGCAGCTGAACGATCGCCGCGACTCCCACCACCACGATGACGCCGCGCAACACGGCGGGTGGGAGTTTGCGGCCGATCTTGGCCCCGATCTGGCCGCCGACCACCGAGCCGACCGCCAGCAGCAGCACGGCGAGCCACGCCACGTCGGCGATGAAGATGAACATGACGCCGGCGACCAGGTTCACGAACGCGGTCAGCACGTTCTTCAGCGCGTTCATCCGCTGCAGGTGCTCGTTGACGAGCACGCCCATGATCCCCATGACCAGCACGCCCTGCGCGGCCCCGAAGTAGCCGCCGTAGATGCCCGCGGCGAACACCCCGAGCCACAGCAGCACGCCACCGTCGTCGTGGCCCTGCTTGTGCGCGAGCTTGCGGTTGAGCCACGGCTGGATGACCACGAGCACCAGCGCGATGACGATCAGCACCGGCACGATCGCGGTGAACGCCTTGTCCGGCAACGTCACCAGCAGGATCGCGCCGACGATGCCACCGAGGATCGACGCCGGGAGCAGCCGGGCGACGCGGGACTTCTGCCCCTTCAGCTCATCGCGGTAACCCCACGCGCCGGACAGCGAGCCGGGCACGAGACCGAGGCTGTTGGAGACGTTCGCGACGACGGGCGGGTAGCCGACGGCGAGGAGCACGGGGAACGTCACGAGCGTGCCGCTGCCGACGACGGTGTTGATCCCGCCGGCGAACACGCCCGCGATGACCACCGCGATGGCTTCCCAGACCGTCATGTTCACCCCCGTACCCAATGGTTAGCGACGCTAACACTCCGATCGGAGCAGCGAAGTGTGGCGCTTATGACAACAGGGCCGGCACTCAGCGTGAGTGCCGGCCCGACTAGGAAGGGGCAAGTCGACACGCTTTTCGTCGACTTGCCCCTTCCTAGTCCCAGATTTTGGGTTCTAGAGAGCTAGGTAGATGTTCAGTTATGCCAGTCGGCGTCGCCCGATGAGGCTGGCACCGAAGCCGAACGCCACGAGCAGCGCGCCCAGCAGGCCCAGACCCAGAACGCTGGCACCGGTCTTGGCCAGCGCGTCACCGCTGCCACCGCCGCCAAGAGCGGGCGGGACGTTGGTGCCGGGGGTCTCGTCCTCGGGCAACGGATAGCCCGGATCCTCGACCTCGGGACCCGGCACGAGGTGCACGAGCTGCTCCCTGTCGTCCTCGCCGACCCGGACGTGGAAGTACGGGTTCATCCGGTGGTACTCGACCTTCCACGGACCGGGAACGACCAGGTCGTACCGGGCGACCGGCAGGTTGAAGACCTGGAACCGGCCCTGGTCGTCGGTGATCGTGCGGGTGACGACCTTCTGGGACATGTGGTCGACCAGCACGACGGTCATCCTGGGCGCCGGAGGGTCGTCCCCGCTGTTCGGGTCGTCGATGACCAGCCTGCCGAGCGCGCCGGCACGCTGGCCGGGCACCCGGAAGTCATCCCTGGCGTGCGGTGCGCCGTTGACGTACGGGTCTGGGCCGAACATGCAGCCGATGTACGCGTAACCGATCCGCGGCGCCTCCTCAGGCTGCGCGCCCCAGACCCGCCACGTGCGCGTCTCGCCGTCCTTCAGCGGGACGCCGGCACCGACCTCACCCTCCAGCGGTCCCCAGCCGGGGCCCCAGTTGTAGATCTCGCCAGGCTCGCCTGCGCCGCTGCAGAACGCCTTCACCGCAGGCAGGTCCTCACCGGTGCGGTTCGTGAGCGTGACGTCGAGCTCGTAGTTCTCACCCGGCGCGTACGCGTCCTTGACGAAGTTCACCGACGCGGAGAGCTTGTCAGACAACGGACGCCGTCCCTTGAGCTCCAACGTCGTCGTCGCGCCCGCACTGATCGACCCGTAGGTGCTTCCGTCGACGACCCAGCCGTCACGCAGCTCCGAGAACGTGTAGTACGTGCCGATCGGGATGTCGCTGAACAGGGCCTTGCCGGCGGCGTCGGTGCGCTTGTCCTGGTAGAACGCGGTGCCGACACCACCCAACGTGACCTGCACGTCCGCGAGCTCCTCGCCGGCGTCGTGCTTGCCGTTGATGTTCTTGTCGGCGTAGGCCAGCACCTCGGCGTTGCCCGTCACGGCCTGCACGTCGGCGGAAACCGCGACCTTGTTGTTCGACAGGTCGGTGTCGCCGTAGACCTCGAACCGCGCCTGGAAGGACACCGTCTTCGCGGTGTTCCACAGGACGGTGCCCGTGATCGTCAGCACGCGGCTCTCACCCGGCTGCAGCACGACCTGCTTGAGGTAGTCGTTGAAGGCACCCCACTGACGCCGGTCGTAGCGCAGCGAGTCCTGCGGGGTCGGCGTGTCCTCGACGAACCGGACGTAGCCAGCGGCGGTGCCCTTGTTCTCGACCTTCACCGTCACCTGGACCAGGTCGGCGACGTCGTAGGTGGTCTTGTCGAACGACGCGGTGACCGCGACGTCCGGGGAAACCTTCGACGGGTCCGGCACCTCGGGACCCGGCACGACCTCGAACACCGGCACGGTGATCGTCTCGTCGGCCTTGATGTCCGCGGTGAACTCCTTGCCGTCCTTCGGCTTCCACGGGCCGGGCACCACGAACACGACCGGGCCGGTCCGAACGCTGCTCCAGAGCTCCCAGTTGCCGCTCGGGAAGAGCTCCGCGCTGCCGAGCGGCTTGCGCGTCACCGGGTCGAGCACGGCAATGCGGTTCTGCCCGGTGATCGGCTGACCGGTCTCCGCGTTCGCGACCGAACCGCGTGCCCGGCCGATGATCCCGGTGACGTTCGCATAGTCGGAACCACCGACGTAGCCGAACGTGGCGCGGCCGTCGTTGCCGAAGTTGCAGGCGATGCTGACGCCACCGGTGGTGTCCGCGGGCACGGCGTCGGTGATCGAGAGCACCGTCGTCGCACCGGCGGGCACCGTGACACCGGAGCCGTCCGGGTTGAGCGCTTCCCAGTCCCCGCCGACGCCGTCGATCGAGCCGGGCGAGTCGCCGTACGGGTTGCAGACGGCGACGATGCCGGGGAGCGGCGCGTTGGTCTTGTTGGTGAGTTTGACGGTGATGCCGACCGGGTCGGACTTCGCGTAGGAGTCGCGGTCGAACGCGAGCTCGACCCCGAGCAGGTCCGCAGCAGGCTTCACGGCGGAGATGTTGAGCGGGGTGTCGCTGCCCGGCTGGACGACGAACCGGCTGGTACCCGGCTTGACCGCGTAGCGGTTCGGGTTGCCGACGAGCTGCACGATCCGGTAGTCACCGGTCGGCAGGTCGGTGATGGAGAACCGGCCCTGACCGTCGACGGTCGCTGACCGGTGCGCCCTCGGCTGGCCGCCCTCGACGATGACGCTCTGGCCGGTGAGGCCTTCGCCCGCGTCCGGTGCGCCGTTGCCGTTCGCGTCGACGTAAACAACGCCAGACACGGTGCCGCGGTCCTGGCGGATCTTCGTGTCGGCCGACGACGAGTTGTCACCCGGCGTCGGGTCTGCGACGCCGTCGACCGTGGCCCTGACGGTGATCCAGGCGCTGCTCGCCTGTTCGTGGCCCGCCGCCGCGATGAGCGTGATGACACGCTCCGCTCCGGCCGCGATGACCGGTCGTGCGAGCAGGTCCTCGTAACCGGACTTGATCCACAGGTCCCCGCGGTCCAGGGAGAAGCGCACGCCGTCCGCAGCCGCGTCACCGACGTTGCGGACCTTGATCGTGACGACCAGGTCCTCGCCGGGCAGGTACGACGGCTTGCTGAAGGAAGTGCTCACCGCGAGGTCCGGACGCGGGCCCACCGTGCGCACCTCGGCCTTCGCCTCGGCCTTCTGCTCCGGCTTCGCGTCGGGCTGCGCCGGCGGAACGGGAACGGTGGGCGTGCTCGACGGCGTCGGTTCGACGGACGGCGCCGGTGCCTCGCTCGACGGCGGCGACGACGGTGGCGCTGGCTCCGACGAAGGCGTCGGTTCCGGCGTCGACGACGGCGTGCTCGTCTCGCTCGTCGGTGTCGGTTCCGCGCTGGACGTCGGCGTCTCCGGTTCCTGCGCGAGTGCGCCGGTGGTGACGCCGCCGAACGCGAGGGCGACAACGGTGGTGAAGGCGCCGAGTCTCAACAGAGCCCGGCTGACCGATCTCTCTGACATGTGGATCCCCAGTTCGTTGTTGTGACGCAGGGACTTCGTGACCGGCGGCTCCCACGTCGCCGGCCTACGCGTTATGCCGTCCGGCGACGGCCGATCACGCTGGCGCCGAAGCCGAACGCCACGAGCAGTGCGCCGAGCAGGCCGAGGCCCACGACGCTGCCACCGGTCTTGGCCAGCACCGCACCGCCGCCACCACCGGCCGCCGGAGCAGGCGGGGTGTCGCCAGCACGTGGCTGCTGCGGGGCGGGCACGACGAAGAACGAGTAGCCGCCCTCGACGCCGCCGAAGATCCGCACGTGGCCGCTGTTCTCCCCGTCGAACTTCCACGGCCCGTCGACCCACGCGACGTAGTAGTCGCCGGCAGGCACGTGCTCGAAGTGCAGCTGGCCCTTGTCGTCGGAGAACGCTTCGGCGACGTCGACACCCAGCTCGCGGTCGCGCAGGACGACGCGGGTGTTGCCGATGAACTCGTCCGCCTCGGCCTGGCGGTTGCCGTTGCGGTCGTAGGCGAGCTCGCCCTTCAGCGACCCGAACCCGCCGGGAACGCGCGCCGTGTCGGAGGCGTACGCGCCGTCACTGTTGTTGTGGGCGAACGGCGCGAAGTAGCAGGAGGCGACCACAGTGCCGAAGTTGAGCGCGGCCTGCGGCACCTGCTCGGTCGCGACGAACGTCCTCGTCTCGCCGGCACCGACCGTGACGCCCTTGCCGGGCTTGCGCAGCTCTCCCCAGTCCTTCGGGTTGTCGGGCCAGTAGCCGAGCTGGTTCTCGTCGCCGATCCCGTTGCAGAGCGCGGTGATCCCGCTGATCGCCCGGTCTCCGGAGTTGGTCAGCGTGATCGAGATCTTGGCGGTCTCGCCGACCTGGTAGACGTCCTTGTCCAGCACCAGCTTCGCGCTGAGCGTCTCGTTCCACGGCCGCTCGCCGCGAGCGACGAGCTCGACCGGCTTGCCCGGCTGCACGCGGATCACCGTGTCGTCGCGGTCGTTGTGCACCACCCAGCCGCCGGGGAGCGCGTAGCGGATGAAGTAGTCGCCCGACGGCAGGTTCTTGAACTCGAAGCGGCCGTCGGCGTTCGCGGTCTGCTTGTGAACCGTGTACGGCGAGCTGTGCTCGATCTCGACAGCGGCGCCCGCAGCCGCCTCGCCGGCGTCCTGCTGCTCGTTGCCGTTGTGGTCGATGTAGACGACACCCGAGACGTCGCCGTACGTCTGCACCGCGTCGACCTCACCGGAGAACGTGCTGTTGTTCTGGTTCGGGAGGTTGGCGTGATCGATGACGCCGCTGACCTTCAGCTTGCCGTTCTGGATCTCCCGGATCTTGCCGGTGACCTCGAACGTGCGGGACTCACCGGCCGGGATCGACAGGCCGCGGCCGTTCCACCCGAAGTCGCCCCACAGCCTGTTGTCGATCTCCAGTCCGGACGGCTGGAACATCAGCCGGACGCGCTCGGCGGTCTGGCCGCCGGTGTTCGTGACGGTCAGCCACAGGCGCACCTGCTCGTGCGACTCGTAGCGCGACTGCTCGAACCGCACGACGCCGCGCATGCTCGCGGCAGCCGTGCCCGGCACCACGGTGAAGCCGTAGCGGCTGCCGTACCCGGTCACCTGCATGTCGTGCGCCGCAACGCCGTCCGAGTACTTCCAGTCGCCGGCGAGCGCGGCCCAGTACGTGCCGACCGGAATCCCGGTCAGTTCGAGGCGACCAGCCGGATCGGTCACGCCCTCGGCGACGACGGCTCCGTTGTGCTGGTCCTTCAGCGAGACCTTGAGCCCGGCGACCTCCTCGCCGGGATCGACCACGTTGTCGCCGTCCTTGTCGTGCTGGAACGACATCTCGGTGCTGCCGAAGCCACCGGTCACCGTGGCCGAGTCGCTGATCGACGGACCGTCGGAGTTCCAGCCGACGTTCGGGGCGAAGTCGCAACCCAGCCACACCGTGCCGCGGTCGCGCGACGCCACCGGGATGTCCTCGACGATCTCGAACGACACGGCCTCACCCGGTTCGAGCGTGATGCCCGGCCGGTCGTGGCGCAGGTCGCCCCAGCCATCGCCGTTGCCGAGGCCGCCGCCCTCGCCGCTGCGGTCGCACGCCGCCTGGATGCCGCTGATGGTGTACCTGCTGGTGTTGCGCAGCGTCAGCGAGATCTTGGCCTTCGCGGGGTACGCGTACGTCTCCCGGTCCAGCGACCCGGAGGCGGTCAGCATCTCCGAGAACGGCCGCCGGGCGTGCCCGACCAGTTCCGCCGTCTGGTTCGGGGCGACGGTGAACTGGTTGGCCTCGCCGCCGTGCACGAGCCAGCCGCCGGGCAGTTCGTAGTTCGCGTAGTAGAAGCCGCTCGGGATGTTCGTGAAGCTGAACCGGCCGTTGGCGTCCGTCGTCGTGCGGTGCTCCGCGCTGGGGCTGCCGCCGTAGATGTTGACCTTGGCGCCTTCGACCTGCTCGCCCGCGTCGAGCACGCCGTTGCGGTTGGCGTCCGCGAAGACCACGCCGGTGGCGTTGCCGACGGTCTGCGTGACCGTCGCGCTGACGCGGTAGTGGTTGTCGTTCTGGTTGGCGTCGCCGGCCTGCGCGAGCACGTAGCCGCTGAGGTCGAGCTTGTCACCGTTGAGCGAGGTGATCGCGCCGGAGACCGTGATCGTGCGGGTCTCCCCTGCCGCGAGGGTCACGCCGGGCCACGCGAAGTCGCCCCACTCGTCCTGGTGCACCTGGATGCCCCAGGCGGTCGCGGTGACCTTCTCGGCGGCGAACGCGCTCTGGTTGGTGATCGTGAGCGTGAGCTGGACGCGCTCGTGCGACGCGTAGTGCGTCTTGTCGATCGCCGCGGTGACCTTGATGTTCGGCAGCTCAGCCTGCTGCTTCTGCGGCTTGGGCTGCTCGGGCGCGGCGGGCGGAGGCGTGTTCTCCGACGTCGGCGCGGGCGGCGCGGGCGGCGTGCTGGACGACGTCTCGCTCGGCGGCGACGGCGGCGTGCTGGGCTCGCTCGGCGGTGTGGACTCAGGCGTCGAAGTCGGCGTGGAAGTCGGTGTCGGCTCCACGGTTGACGTGGGCGTTTCCGGCTCCTGCGCGAGCGCGCCGGTGGTGGCGCCTCCGAACGCGAGCAGGACAGCAGTGGTCAGAGCGCCGATTCCGAGCAGGGCACGGCTGACCGATCTCTCGGACAATGGATCCCCCAAAGACCCCAGGATGGAATGTCTGCGCACGTCAAGCCCCCGCACGCGTGCAGCAGACCAGCGCAAGCTACCCGACGGCGATCACCGATGGGAAGACTTCTTCAACATCAACACTCCACTTCGGACGGTTCGAAGGCCCCTTTCGGATCTTCAACGCGAGGGGTGGCGGATGTGTTGAGCGCCTTCACCAGGTCACCTGCAGTTCGCGCGGGGTGTAGACGATGCGGTTCGGCAGCCACTCGAGCTGCTCTTCCGCGAGCCTCAGTTCCGGGAAACGCGTGATCAGCGTGCGGAGGGCGGTGGCGATCTCAAGGCGTGCCAGGGCCGCACCCAGGCAGAAGTGCGGTCCGTGCCCGAACGCGAGGTGCGTCGGTTCCCTCGTGATGTCGAACCTCGCGGCGTCCTCGAACACCTCGTCGTCGTGGTTCGCCGACCGTTCGACGGTGAGCACCGCGTCGCCGGCCGGAATCGTGACGCCGCCGACCTCGACGTCCACAGCGGCCACTCGTGTCGGGCTCGCGGTGATGGTCGGGAGGTAGCGCAGAAGCTCTTCCACGGCACGGGGAGTCAGGTCGGGATCGGCTTTGAGGAGCGCCAGCTGGTCCGGGTGGCGCAGCAGGGTGACGACTCCGTTCGCGATCATGTTCGAGGTCGGTTCCTGGCCCGCGAAGACGAGGTTCTGCACGTTGTGGAGCACTTCGTCGTCGGAGAGTTGCTCGGTCTGCAGCAACGCGGTGAGCGCGTCGTCGCCGGGGTTCGCCTTCTTCATCGCCATGAGCTGGGCGAGGTAGCCGTAGACGCCGCCGAACGCCGCACCGATCGCTTCCGGCGGTTGGGTCGCGTCCAGGATGACGTTCATCCAGGCGGCGAACTGGTGCTGGTCCGTCGCGGGCATGCCGAGCACCTCGGCGATCACCAGCAGCGGCAACGGGTAGGCGAAGTCCGCGAACAGGTCGGCCGGCGGCGTCAGCTCGTCGGCGAGCCGGTCGGCGATGACCTGGACCTGCGGCTCCAGCTTCTCGATGCGCCGCGGACTGAACGCCGCGGCCACCAGTTTGCGAACCCGGCTGTGATCGGGTTCGTCGAGGTAGAGCAGCCCCTGCGAGATCTGGAAGTCGGGCCAGACCGACGGCGTCCCGGGCTTCGTGGCCGCCTTCCGGCTGAACCGCGGATCGGCCTGCACCTGGCGCACGTCGGCGTACCGCGTGACCAGCCACGCCTCACCACCGGTGCGCAGCGACACCTTGGTCACCGGACTGGTGCGGCGCAGTGTGCCGAGCTCTTCGTCCGCATCGATTCCGTTGGTGGCAAAGGGGAATGTCATCGTTCGACGCTAGTGCGGCTCCGCTCGCCGTGGTGAGCCGCCAATCCGGTGGCATGCTGTGGGCGTGACGCCGGAAGACCTAGCGCACCTGCGCCGGGCGCGAGACCTGATGGACCGCGAGTACGCGAAGCCGCTGGACGTGCCCGCGATGGCACGCGCCGCCCTGATGTCACCGTCGCACTTCGCCCGCCAGTTCCGCGCGGCGTACGGCGAGACCCCGTACGGCTACCTGATGACCAGGCGGATCGAGCGCGCCAAGGCGTTGCTGCGCCTGGGCAAGCTCTCGGTGACCGAGGTCTGCATGGAGGTCGGCTGCACGTCGCTCGGCTCGTTCTCCGCCCGCTTCACCGAACTGGTCGGCGAGACCCCGTCGGCCTACCGCGCCCGTTCGCACGAGGCGCTGGCCGCGGTGCCCGGCTGCCACCTGAAGGGCCTGACGCGGCCGAGCAGGTTTCGAGAAGCGCCTCGCGGGCGGCCTACCTAGGGTTCTGTGCCATGAAGCTCTCGCACACGTTCCTCTTCGTCCACGACCAGGACGCCGCCCTGAAGTTCTACCGCGACGTCGTCGGCCTGGAAGTCCGCACCGACGAGTCCGTGGAGGACTACCGCTGGCTGACCGTGGGCCCCGCGGACCAGCCGGACATCGAGATCGGCCTGCAGCGCATCGGCCCGCCCCTCCCGCCGACCGACTTCGAGGCGCTGAACGCGTTGCTGGCCAAGGGATCGCTGAACGCCCTCATCTTCGAACTCGACGACATCGACGCGAAGTTCGAGCAGCTGCGCGCAGCCGGCGCCGAGGTGATGCAGGAGCCGATCGACCAGTTCTACGGCGTCCGAGACTGCGCGTTCCGCGACCCCTCAGGCAACATGATCCGCTTCTCCACGCCGCGTTCGGTTCAGCAGTAAATCCGCTTCCGCTTCCTCTAGCGGCGTGCTTCAGTTTGTTCTGCAGGCTGGCGGACTCACTCACGAGACAGGTCGATGCCATGAGCACCCCGGAACCCACCGGGCGCTCACTGCTGCCCGGTGACACCTCGCTCATCTTCCGTGCGAATCACCAGGAGCACCCACGTTGACGTGGTACACCGATTTCTTCACCGACCTCGCGAACTCCTTCTGGCGCGGCGCAGTCCAGCCCGCCCAGACCACCGCCGAGATCGACTTCGTGACGTCCTTCATCCCAGCCGGCGCACGCGTCCTGGACGCACCGTGCGGTAGCGGCCGGCACACCATCGAGCTGGCCAGGCGCGGCTACTCGGTCACCGGTATCGACATCTCATCGGAGGCGATCGCGCACGCCCGTGCGCTGGAACCTTCGTTGGACTGGCGGTTGGGCGACGTCTCGTCGTTGGCCTCGTTCGGCGTTGTCGCCGACATGGCCCTGTGCATGGGCAACAGCTTCGGCTACCTCACGCATTCCGGGTCTGAGCGGTTCTTGTCCGACCTGGCCGCGGCCGCACCCGTGGCCGTCATCGACTACGGCTGCGCGGCGGAGTCGTTGCTGCCCGCGTTGCCGGGGACTTTGGAGATGTCCGCGGGCGGCGTGGACGTGGTCGCGGTCAACTCCTACGACGTGGCCTCGGGCCGGCTGCTGATCGACTTCACCTTCACCGCTGGTGAGCGGACCCAGCAGTCGACCTGCGTGCAGCACGTCTACACGGCGGGCGAGCTGACCCGGATGCTTCGAGCTGCCGGGTTCTCGTCGGTGTCGCTGTACGGCGGCACCTCAGGAGAGGCGTTCGAGGTCGGCAGCCACCGGTTGCTGGCCGTCGCCCGTCGTTAGATTCGAGAGCCGGGGCTCGTACGCCCCGGCTCCACCTTTTGGCCAGCTATTTGGCGATCCTTCACAGGTTCCGTTGAACGGGCGGACTTTCAGGTCTCCGTTGACCGCTCACATGCACAGATGGCTAGATTTTGATGTATTCAACCCCCGGAACCGGGAGATCCGTTGAGCTCACCAAATTCGACTCGTCGTGCGTTCCTGACCAATTCAATTCGACTGACCGCCGGCGTCGCGGGCTTGGCTGTGGCCGGCAGCGCGCTGTCCGCCCAGGCCGACGTCCACGCGCAGGCGAACCAGAGCAACTGGCGGTTCTGCACGCGCTGCTACGGCCTGTTCTTCTACGGCTTCACCGGCAACGGCGTCTGCCCGGCCGGCGGCGCCCACAACATGGCCGGCTTCAACTTCAACCTGCCCCACGACATTCCAGAAACGCCGACCTCCCAGGCCAACTGGCGATTCTGTGCCAAGTGCTACGGAATGTTCTGGCGCGGCGGCTCCACCGACGGCGCGTGCCCGAAGGGCGGCGGCCACGACGCGGCCGGATTCAACTTCGTACTGCCGCACAGCGTGCCCGAAACGCCCACCGCCCAGCGCAACTGGCGATTCTGCGACAAATGCAACGGAATGTTCTTCTGGGGTTTCACGGACAACGGCCGCTGTCCGACCGGCGCCCAGCACCGGGCAGCCGGACTCAACTTCGTGCTCCCGCACTTCTGATCGAACGAACAAGGGGCGGTGCACCTGGTGCACCGCCCCTGCTCCGGCTGCGGAAGCGGAGGGATTTGAACCCCCGGACGGTTGCCCGTCTCCCGCTTTCAAGGCGGGTGCATTCGGCCGCTCTGCCACGCTTCCACGACGCCGTGGGCGTCAGCGGAGAAGCCTAGCTGTTCGACTCCCGCAGGTGTGTCATGACCCGGTCGAACACCTTGGCCAGCACCTCGCCCTCCTCGGGTGTGAGCAGGTCGACGATGTGGGCGCGGACGCCTCGCAGGTGGGTTGGGGCGGCCTCGACCAGCTGGGCCATGCCCTTCTGGGTCAGTTCGGCCAGGACGCCGCGGCCGTCCTCCGTGCACTCGCGGCGTAGGACCAGGCCTGCCTTTTCCATGCGGGCGACCTGGTGGGAGACGCGGGACTTCGAGGAGGCCACGTCTTCGGCCAGCTGGGTCATGCGCATGCGGTGGTTCGGCTGCTCGGAGAGGCGGACCAGGATCTCGTAGTCCGCCAGTGACACTCCGTGGGTGTCCTGCAGCTCTCGGTGCAGGCGGTCCATGAGCATCGCGCTGCCGTTCACGTAGGTGCGCCACGCACGCATCTCGCCTTCGTCGAGCCAGCGCGGCTCCTGTTCACTAGGTGTCACGGGAACAAGGCTAAACCTGTGGATGACGATCGAGTCATTCCTCTGGTAAACGCCGCGGTCGGAAGGCAGACTCCTCCGCCGTACACGCGCGTTAACCACGCCTTGGAGAGGGCTTCTATCCCATGAGTTCGTTCAGACGGCTTTCCGTTCTGGCGATCACCGCCGCCGCGGCCACGCTCATCAGCACCACTGGTCCCGCGCAGGCCGATGTCCAGTCCCTGCGGGGGCGGGGCACGGTTGACGTGCGGTTGATCGGTATCAACGACCTGCACGGCAACATCGAGCCGCCGACCGGGTCGTCAGGGCGCGTCATCCTGCCGGACGGCACGACCGTCGACGCTGGTGGTGCCGCGTTCAACGCGACGCACATCAAGAACCTCCAGAACGAGGTCCGCAACTCGGTGATCGTCGGCCAGGGCGACCTGATCGGCGCGAGCCCGATCGTGTCGGCGCTCTTCCACGACGAGCCGACGATCGAGGTGCTCAACAAGGTCGGCATGGACACGACCGCGGCGGGCAACCACGAGTTCGACGAGGGCTACAAGGAGCTCCTGCGCATGCAGCGCGGTGGCTGCCACCCGACGGACGGCTGCCAGTTCCGCGACACCTACCCCGGCGCCAGCTTCCCGATCCTCGGTGCGAACGTCACGCACGCCAAGACCGGGTTGCCTGCGCTGCCGCCGTTCTGGGTCGAGTTCCGCGACGGGATCCCGATCGGGTTCATCGGCATGCCGCTCAAGGACGTGCCGATCCTGGTCGACCCGAGCGGCGTCAAGGACCTCAAGTTCGGCGACGAGGTCAAGGCCGCCAACAAGTACGCCAACTTCCTCGACGCGATCGGCGTGAAGTCGATCGTCCTGCTGGTGCACCAGGGCGACCAGGTGACCTCGACGGGCGGCGGGCCCAACGCGTGCAACGTGGCTGCGGAGAACCCCGGCAGCTACATCGCGACGAACGTGAGCCCGAAGATCGACGCGGTCTTCTCCGGCCACAGCCACCAGCACTACAACTGCGTGGTCAAGGACCCGGCCGGCAACCCGCGGCCGTTCATCGAGGGTCTGGCGTTCGGGCGTGAGCTCAGCGTCGTCGACCTCAAGATCGACCGCCGGACGCGCGACGTCATCCGCGGCGAGACCAAGGCTGAAAACAAGATCGTCACCCGCACGGTCACGCCGGACCCGGCCATCCAGGCCGTGATCGATCTCGCGAAGCAGAAGTCCGGCCCGATCGCGAACAAGCAGATCGGCACGATCAGCACGGACATCGTCCGCGGCCCGGCCGGCACCGTCGAGATGCCGCTCGGCTACCTGATCGCCGACTCGCAGCTCGAAGCCACCAAGACGACCAACGGTGCGGTCGCCGCGCTGATGAACCCCGGTGGCGTGCGCGCCGACCTCACCTTCGCCAGCTCTCCGGCGGGCGAGGGCAACGGCGTGGTGACCTACGGCGAGGCGTTCACCGTCCAGCCGTTCGGCAACATCCTGCAGACCCTCACCTACACCGGTGCCCAGCTCAAGGCGGTTCTCGAGCAGCAGTGGGGCCCCGGCCGACAGGTCATCCTGCAGCCGTCGTCGACGCTGACGTACAGCTTCTCCGCCGGTGCCGCGCCGGGTTCGAAGGTCTCGAACCTCGCGATCAACGGCACGCCGGTCGACCCGGCGGCGAGCTACAAGATCACCGTCAACAACTTCCTCGCCGCAGGCGGTGACGGCTTCTCCGAGCTCACCAAGGGTCAGAACATCGTCGGTGCCGGCATCGACCTGGACGCGTTCTCCGCGTACCTGGCGGCGCACCCCGGTCAGGGCGCTCCCGCGCTCGGCCGGATCACGGCACTGCCGTAGAACGCACGTGAAGGCCATCTCGGCGACGGAAGTCGTCGAGATGGCCTTTTCACGTGTGGGATTGCTCCATTTGATCTAGGGTGAGGGCCGATGTCCTGGTTGCGTCGGCTCCTGCTGCTCGCCGGTCTGATGACCGGCGCCTGGCTGCTGGGCAGCGCAGGTGAGGCGAACGCCGACGTCAAGGTCGAGATCGACCAGCTCAAGGTCGAGGTCGAGCTCCCCGTGGTCGACGTCGGCCTGAAGGTCGAGACCGGGCTCGCTCCGCCTCAGCGCGAAGCGCCTGTCCCACCGGTGTCGCACCCGCGCACCGAGGCTCCCCCGCCTCCCGTGACGTCGCAGCCGTCGCCTCAACCGGTCGTCGAAGCGCCCGCGCACGCCGAGGTGCCGCAGCAGCGCACTCCACCGGCGTTGACGACACGGCCCACGAACCCCGTTCCGGTGCCCCAGCAACAGCCGCAGCCGCAGGCAGAGCAGCCGATCAACGGCACGCTCCCGCAGAGCGGCGCAGGGCAGTCCGGCGGCAACCAGATCCCGGCGGGCACGCTGACGTTCGCGATGCGGCCGCCCGCCACCACGACGTCTCTCGTCAGCACCGAACAGCAAGACGTGCCGCGCATCGTGCGCGCGGAGGAACCGACGTTCTCACCTGATTGATCCCGTGCCGTGCTCCACAGCCACGCACAGGGGTCAGACATTCCACTCCAGGGAGAACAGTCATGCGCAAGAACCTCAACCGCACCATGTCCGCCGCGCTGATGGCCGGCGGCATCATGCTCGGCACCGCCGGGTTCGCCCAGGCCGTCCCGGTGCCGCTCAACGTCGACGAAGAGGTCCGCGTCGGCAACCTGGTGAGCGTTCCGGTCAAGGTCTGCGGCAACGCGATCAACGTCCTCGGCAACAGCGACGCGACGTGCGAAACCGAGCCGGAGGCCGCCTCCGAGCGCGTGCAGGCCGACAAAACCCTCGTCTCCGCGCCCGTCACGGTGTGCGGCAACTCGGTGGGCGTCGCCGGCGGCGGTGACGGCAGCTGCGGTTCCACCAAGCCGGAAGAGCCCAACGGCACCATCGAGGCCCCGGTGACCGTCTGCGGCACCAGCGCGGCCGTGCTCGGCACCGCGTCGGGCGACTGCGGCAAGACCGAGGTCCCCGAGGAGCCGGAGCAGCCCGAAGAGCCGGAGCAGCCGGAGCAGCCGGAGCAGCCCGAGAACCCGGAGCAGCCGGGCGAGAACCCGGGCAACGGCAACCCCGGCGGCGGCAACAACGGTGGCGACAACAACGGCGGCGGCAACACCGGCGACGACACGGGCGCCGGCAACTCGCAGACCGGCAACAAGGCTTCGCAGCAGGCGTCCCCGATCCCGAACCTGTCGAAGACCGGCGCCGACCCGCTGGAGTTCCTGCTGGTGGGCATGGGCCTGATGACCGCGGGCGTGATGGCCCGCCGCGGCGCGCGCCGTGTGAAGGCCTGATCTTCGTTTTTCACAAAGCGCCCGGCGAGTGCTCACTCGCCGGGCGCTTTGCTGTCCGAGCACTGTCTGAGCACTGTCCGCACAGTCGATCTCCGCAGGTCACCCGTCTGACTTCACCAATTCAGGTTGCGGGTGAGGTGTTGAGAAATATGGCGATCAAGCGCATGCTCGATAACGAGCTGGCAACCGGAAGGTGAATGAACTAGACCACCGGAGGCCACGCCCAGAAGGGGTAGGTGGTGCTGTGCAGGTATCTCCTCGCTGTGGCGAAACGCGGTCTGTTGCATCCCCGCGAGTGGATCGGACGTGAACGGTCCGGTCGCGACTGTGTAGCAACGGACACGAGGTTTCGGGTGCCCAGGCGCCATCGGCGTCGCTCGGCGCACTTCGACGCTGTTGAGCTCGGCTTCGGTGTCGTCTCATGGCGTCACCGGCTGAGCGCCACGCCAACCTTCGTGGGCCGTAGTCGTCACTTCCAAATGGGAAAGCCCAGGTGCGGTACCCCGACGTCGGGTCCCGCACCTGGGCGTCTTTCGTGCTTTATCGTTTGCCGCACTTAGTGCTCCTTGGCAGGAGGATTGCGGTGCAGTTCAACGAAGGCGCAGAGCTCGACCTCTCGCAGGTGTCGGACCAACGTGGCGTGGGCGGCCGGGTAGCGGGTGTCGGCGGCGGCCTCGGCGTGGTCGGCCTCATCGTCTACTTCCTGATCCAGCAGTTCACCGGCATCCAGCTGCCCACCGGCGGCCTGGAGAGCGGCGGCGTGAACCCTGGCCAGCAGGTCGAGTCCAGCCAGCTGGCCGAGAAGTGCAAGACCGGCGCGGACGCGAACCGCGACAGCGACTGCCGAGTCGTGGCGACGATCAACTCGATCCAGGCGTTCTGGACCGACCAGTTCGCCCGCTCCGGCAACAGCTACCAGGTCACCAAGACCAACTTCTTCCGCAACAGCGTCAACACCCGCTGCGGCAACGCCACCTCGGCAGTCGGCCCGTTCTACTGCCCCGCGGACTCCCAGGTGTACATCGACCTGGACTTCTTCAACGAGCTGCGCACCAAGTTCGGCGCGACCGGCGGCCCGTTCGTAGAGGCCTACGTGCTGGCCCACGAGTACGGCCACCACGTCCAGAACCTCCTGGGCACCTCCGACCGCGTCACCAGCCGCACCGGCCCCACCTCCGACTCGGTCCGCCTGGAACTGCAGGCCGACTGCTACGCGGGCGCCTGGGCCAAGGCTGCGACGACCGTCCCGTCGGCCAACGGTCAACCCCTGATCACGAACATCACCCAGGAGGACGTCAACGCCGCCCTGGACGCGGCGTCGCGCATCGGTGACGACTTCATCCAGCGCGAACTGGGCGGCGGGCGGGTCGACACGACCAAGTTCAGCCACGGCAGCTCAGCCCAGCGGCAGAAGTGGTTCACGACGGGCCTGCAGACCGGCGACCCGGCCCGCTGCAACACGTTCGACACGAACAACCTGGGCTAACGCATCCTGGCCCGCTCCACGCGGGACGGGACGCCGTTGACCCCCTCGGTCGACTGCGCGTAGGAGGCGATGACGAAGGCCGCAGCGGAAACGTTGCGGCCGAGCGCCTCCCGGTTGATGTTGCCGAGGTGGTCGCAGGCCCGGTGGTAACACGGATCCATCTGCACGTTGGCCGTGCCGCCCCACTTGGCGGCCTGCGCTTCCGTCTTGACCTCGCCACCGCCGGAGATGATGCCGCCGGCCGGAATGCCCAGCGCGGTGAACGAGCCGTAGTCGCTGGCACCGCGCACGTTCAGGCCCTCCGGGCCGAGGTTCTTCTTGTTGTAGAAGTCCGCGAACGCCTGCTCGATGTGCTTCGACCCGTACGGCAGACCGGGGTCGTTGTAGACGAAGTAGCCGGGGTTGGGCGACCCGACCATGTCGAAGTTCAGGTACAGCGCGATGCCCAGCTGCTGCTCGAACGTCAGACCCGCCGCGTAGGCCTTTGAACCGATCAGTCCGGCTTCCTCTGCACCCCACCAGGTGAAGCGGACGGCGTTTCCGAGCTTGGGCTTCGCGCCCATCTTCAGTGCGACTTCGAGCAGGGCCGCCGAGCCGGAGCCGTTGTCGTTCATGCCGGGCCCGTCGTGGACGCTGTCGAGGTGGGCACCAGCTACGACGACGTTGTCCTTGCGACCGGTCTTGGTCTGCGCGATGACGTTGCGGTCGTGGTGGATCACGTTGTGGTGCCGCAGTTCCAGGGTGACCTGCTGTCCACTTTTCGCAGCCAGGGCGGTGCCTGCAGCCTTGCTCGCGGTGGCGCCGGGGATGGTTCCCGGGATGCGCAGATCCAGCTCGCCGTCGACGTTGTTCGAGATGATCACGGCCTTGGCGCCCGCCTTGACCGCGTTCTCGTACTTGGCGACGAACGTGCAGGTGCCACGACGGATCAGCGCGATGGCGTTCTTGAAGTCCTGGCCTTCGAAGTCCGTCGCCTCGCAGCCCGGGGTGCCGTCTTCCGCCACCGCCCTCAGGGGCGCGGTGAAGCCGCCGTCCGGGGTGTTCGGGGTGTCGCCGAACGGGATCAGGTCGTAGGTCGCGTCCGGGGTGGTGGCGCGGCCCGCGTCGTTGACCTTCTCCTTGACCTCGAACTCCGGGGTCGTCACGTCGAAGCCCGCGTTTCGCAACTGGCCGGCCACGTAGTCGACGCTGGCGTTGTACCCGGTGGTGGTCGCCGCTCGGTTGCCGCCGTGGGTGTCCGCGATGCGCTGGAACGCGATGAGGTGGCGGTTCGTGCTTTCCGCAGAGACCCGGTTGGAGAGATCCTGGGCCGGGTCTGGCGCGGCGGATGCTGTTGAGGCGAGCAGGAGCGTTGCGCTGGCGAGGGCTACCGCTGCGGAGGCTTTGCGAACAGACATGGGTTCGACCTTGGCAACGAGAAGCACGCAGCGCTACGTCTGATCAACTAACAGTCCGGAATTGTCAGGCCAGTCTGCGAAAATAAAAGCAGGGGTCCCCTTGCGAGGGGACCCCTGCGTCAGCGAGCAGAACTGCTAAGCGACGGCCGCGTGCGAGTGGTCGTCAGCGTGAGCAGCCTTCATCAGAGCAGCCGACGAACGAGCCTCAGCGCGCTTGGCCCGCGGCGGCACCCCGTTGACGTCCTCGGTCGAGACACCATACGAGGCAGTCACGAACGCCAGAGCCCCAGCGTTGCGGCCAAGAGCCTTGCGGTCGATGTTCCCGAGGTTGTCGCACTTCGAGTGGTAGCAAGGGTCGTAAGCGATCCCAGCAGTCCCACCCCACTTGGCGGCCTGCGCAGCAGTCTTGATGCCCTCGGCACCGGTGAACAGACCACCGGCCGGGATACCCACCGCGATGAACTCGCCGTAGTCGGAACGACCGGAGAAGTCAGTGCCCTCGGTCTGGACGCCCGTCGCCGTGAAGTAGTCCACGAACGCCTTCTCGATCTGAGCCGAACCGAACGGCCCAGGCCCAGCGCCAACCCCGTCCGAGTTGTCACCGTCGTACACGAAGTACGCGGCGTTCGGAGAACCGATCATGTCGAAGTTCAGGTACAGCGCGATGTCGAGCTGCTGCTCGAACGTCAGCGAGCGGACCCACTCCTCCGAGCCGATCAGGCCACGCTCTTCCGCGCCCCACCAAGCGAAGCGGATCGCGTTGTCGACCTTCGGACGCGAGCCGAGCTGCAGCGCGGTCTCCAGCAGACCAGCGGAGCCCGAGCCGTTGTCGTTGATGCCGGCACCGAGCTCGACGGAGTCGAGGTGCGCGCCGGCCATGACGACGTTGTTCTTGCGACCGGTGCGAGTCTCCGCGATGACGTTGCGGTCAGTGCGGGTCTCGTTGTGGAAGCGCATGTCCACAGTGGTCGTGGCGCCGGCCTTCGAAGCCAGCGTCGTGCCGTCGGCCTGCGAGATGCCGCCGGTCGGGATCTTGCCGGGGTTGGTCAGCGTCACGCCGCTCAGCGGGCCCGCGACGTTGTTCGAGACCAGCACGGCGATGGCGCCCTTGGCGAACGCGTTGAGGTGCTTCTGCTCGAACGTGCAGCCGCCGCGGCGGATCAGCGCGATGGAGCCGGTGAAGTCCTGGCCGGCGAAGTCGGTCTCCTCGCAGCCCGTGGTGGCGTCTTCGGGGACGACGCGCAGCGGGCCGGTGACGCCGCCGACCGGGGTCTGCGGTGAGGCGGTCATGACGATCGCCTGGTAGTTCACGCCGTCCACGCGGGCCAGTTCGGCGTCGCTGACGGGGACCTCGAAGCTGAAGGTCGGCGTCGAGACGATGAAGCCCTCTTCGCGGAGCTTGCCCGCGACGTAGTCGACGCTCGCGTTGTAGCCGGGGCTCAGCGCGGCGCGGTTGCCGCCGTTGCGGTCGGCGAGGCGCTGGAACGCGATCAGGTGCCGGTTGACGCCCTCGGTCGTCACCTTCTTGGCGAGCTTCTTGGCGAGTGCGGGGCCCGCTGGTTCTGCGGCGGCGGACGCCGTAGCGGTTGGGGCCGCGACGAGTGCTGAGATGGCCAGCACCGCCGCCAGCTTGGTTCTGCCTGACATGAACGTTCCCCTTCGTTCGGACTCGCTGAACCCTCACAAGAAGAGACCTGAGACACAATCCTTCGGTCGGCGGGAGTTCAGCTCGTGATCAGCTGAACACACTCCGCGAGGCCTTCGACCGAAATGTTCCATTCGGGGCGCACGAAATCGGGAGCGTCCAGGCGCAGTCGCACGTGCTCAAGCCGCTCACCACGTGGTGCGACGCCGACCGAGCCGTCGTAGCGGTAGCCGAGCTTCTCGCTGACGCGGTTGGACGCGTGGTTGCCCTCCCACGCCGCCGAACGTGCGATACGAGCGCCCAGGTGGTCGAACGCGAACTGCAGCACGGCGATCCGCATCTCGGTGCCGATACCGCTGCCCTGGTACTTCCGGCCCAGCCACGAACCTGTGTTCACCTCGCGCAGCGCACCGAAGTCACGCGCGCCGAGCTCCTGCAGGCCGATCACCCGGCCCTCGTGGCGCACCAGGAAGTGGATGTTCCAGTCGGCAACGGCCAGCTTCGCCCGGACTCCCCAGAAGTACTGGACCATGCTCAGCCCGCCATCCGACGGCAGACGGTCGGTCCACGGCTCGTAGAACGGCATCTCGTCCGGGTCGTGGACACCCTCCAGTGCCACGTCCACGAGCTCGAACAGACCCGCGTCGTCGTCCGGGCGCAGCTCCAGGCGCGGCGTGCGCAGAACGAGGTTTCGCAACGGCCAGGCGTCCATGATCCGATGGTGCCGTACCCGTCCAACGGGATTACGGTCGACTGTATGCGTGCCATCACTGTTCGCGAACCCGGCGGCCCGGACGTGCTCGAGTGGACCGAGGTCGCCGACCCGGTGCCCGGCAAGGGCGAGGTGCTGATCGACGTCGCCGCGAGTGCGGTCAACCGCGCGGATCTCCTGCAGCGCCAAGGTTTCTACCCGCCGCCGCCCGGTGTGTCGGACGTCATCGGCCTGGAGTGCTCCGGCACGATCGCCGCAGTCGGCGAGGGCGTGACCGGCTGGAACGTCGGCGACGAGGTGTGTGCGCTACTGGCCGGCGGCGGCTACGCGGAGAAGGTCGTCGTACCGGCACCGCAGGTCCTCCCGCTGCCGAAGGGCATCGACGTCGTGACGGCGGCGGCACTGCCAGAGGTGGCCTGCACGGTGTGGTCGAACGTCGTGATGGACGGCCGGCTCAAGCTCGGTGAGACGTTGCTCGTGCACGGCGGCGCGGGCGGCATCGGCACGCACGCGATCCAGGTCGCCAAGGCGCTCGGCGCGACCGTCGCGGTCACCGCGGGCTCCGACGAACGCCTGCAGAAGTGCGCCGAGCTGGGCGCGGACATCCTGGTCAACTACAAGACCCAGGACTTCGTGGCGGAGGTCAAGAAGGCCGACGTCGTCCTCGACAACATGGGCGCCTCCTACCTGTCCCGCAACATCGACGTCCTCGCGCCGGACGGCCGGTTGATGATCATCGGCATGCAGGGCGGGGTGAAGGGCGAGCTGCCGATCGGCAAGCTCCTCACCAAACGGGCGTCGGTGATGGCGACCGGGCTGCGCGGCCGCAGCGTCGAGAGCAAGGGCGCGATCGTGGCGCAGGTCCGCGAGCACCTGTGGCCGTTGATCGAGAGCGGTGCGGTGAAGCCGATCGTCGGGCAGACCGTGCCGATGTCGAACGCCGCCGAGGCGCACCGGTTGCTGGAGGCCAGCGACGTCTTCGGGAAGGTCCTGCTCAAGCGAGAGCGGTAGCCCCGGCCAGCGAGGTCCGGGGAGCCGTGCGGAACTCCAGCCCGAACTCCTCGGACCACCGCTTCAGCACAGCCTGTTCGTCAGGTCGATCCACGTCGTCCGCCAGCACGGTCGCCCCCGGTGCCAACACGGCACGCAACACGGGCAACGCCGGATAGCGCGAGTCGCCGAACCCAGGTCCGTCCACGAGCAGCAGGTCCACGAGACCGAACCGGTCGACGTACGCGAGCACTTCGTCGTGCACCTGCTGCGGTGCGTACCACTGGCCGTGCCGCGACAACGCCGCCGGATGCCGGGACAACGGGGCGTGCACGACGCGCGCGACCGACCCCAAGCCTTCGCGACGCAGCTGCGAGGCGACGAAAGCAGCCGTGCGTTCGTCGTGCTCGATCGACAGCAGATGCCCGAATCCGCGCTGTTGCAGCAAACGAGCGAGCAGCACCGAGGAAGAGCCGCAGCCCAGTTCCACCAGGACGGTCCGGGCGCCGAGCACGATCTCGTCCATCACCGCGACGAGAGCCGCCGGTCGCAGATCGCCGGACGTCCACGGCAGGTACTCGGTGTTCAACGAGCCGATGCGCTGCAGGGCCGAGAGATCGGCGAGCTCGCGAGCAAGCGAGTCGTCCAAAAATGATCTCCCAAACACCTCAGCCCAGCTCGGACACCGCCCTCACCAGGTCATCGACCTCGACCGCGTTCGTGTAGTGCGCGAGCCCGACGCGGATGGCGCCGCCGACCTCGCCGACGCCCAGCACCGAGAACACCCCGTGCTGACCGGGGTCGGCGAACGCGCAGACGCCTCGTGACGCGAGGTGTTCCACGCCGTCCTCCGCCTTGACCCCGGCGATCGTGAACGCCAGCGCGGGCACCCGCCGCATGGCGTCGCCGATCACCATCACGTGTCGCAGCGAACGCAGTTCGTTGATGAGATTAGCGAGCAGCCCGGCCTGGTAGGCCTTCACGGACCCCAGAGATGTGACCAGTCGCTCACGCCGCGTGCCCGAAGCCGCGTCGTCGAGGTCCGCGAGGTACTCCACGGACGCGACGAGGCCGGCGAGCATCGGGTAGGCGTGCGGACCGAGTTCCAGCCGCTCAGGGCCGCGGGCGGTGGGGTCGACCGAGACCGACGGCAGCCGCTCCAGCATCGCCGGGTCGCGGAACACCAGCGCGCCGACCGGCGGACCACCCCACTGACCAGCGGAAATAGCCACGACGTCGGCACCCATGTCGACGATGTCCAACGGCACGAAAGGCGCGGCGGACGACGCGTCCACGACCATCAACGACCCGTGTGCGCGGGCCACCGACGAGATCTTGGCGAGGTCCGGGCGGGTGCCGACGACACCCGAGGCCGCGGTGATCGCGATGAGCTTGGTGCGGTCGGTGACCAGCTCGTCGTACTGCCAGCTCGGCAGCTCGCAGGTCTCGATGTCGACTTCTGCCCATTTGACCGCACTGCCGGTGCGCTGGGTGGCGCGCAGCCACGGCGCGATGTTCGCCGGGTGGTCCAACCGGGACACGAGCACCTCGTCGCCCATGAACCAGTCGTCGGTCATCGCGTCCGCGAGACGTTGCAGCAGCACCGCGGACGACGGACCCAGCACGACACCCGCAGGATCACCACCGACGAGGTCCGCGACGGAGCGACGTGCCGCGTCGACGATGGCCTCGGCCCGTTGCGAGGCGGGGAAGATGCCACCAGGTCCGGAGACCGGGGCGCGCAGCGCGGTGGAGACGGCGGTGGCGACCTGTTCGGGCACCTGCATGCCGGCGGGTGCGTCGAGGTGGACCCAGCCGTCGCCGAGCGCGGGGAAGAGCCCTCGTACCCGTGCGACGTCGAACGCCATGCCACACACCGTACGTATGACGGCAAACACCGTGTCGGTCAGCCCCCACCCGGCTAACCCAGTCGGACACCAAGAGGCCAGGATGGAGCCCATGAACCAGGAGCAGCCCGTTGTGATCGTCGGTGGCCAGGACGGCGACATCGCCGACATGGTCGAGCAGCCGGCGAAGGTCATGCGGATCGGCACGATGATCAAGCAGCTCCTCGAGGAGGTGCGGGCGGCACCTCTGGACGAGGCGAGCCGCAACCGGCTCAAGGAGATCCACAAGCGCTCCATCGAGGAGCTGGAGGACGGCCTGGCCCCGGAGCTGCGCGAGGAGCTGGAGCGCCTCTCGCTGCCGTTCACCGAGGAGGGCACCCCGAGCGACGCCGAGCTGCGGATCGCCCAGGCCCAGCTCGTCGGCTGGCTGGAAGGCCTGTTCCACGGCATCCAGACGGCGCTGTTCGCCCAGCAGATGGCCGCGCGCCAGCAGCTCGAGCAGATGCGCGGACGCGCCCTTCCGGCAGGCAGCGGCGACGCCCACGAAACCGGTACTGGCGGTAAGGGGACTGGGCAGTACCTCTAACCAGCTCGTGGGCCTAACATGCGGCCCACTGCACAGTGGTGTGAGGAGTCGAAAGTGCTCGACCGAGTTCGCCGGAGCCTCGAGCCCGGTTACTTCCGCAAGGCCCTCCGCGAGAAGTTGATGCGGGCGGTCGACGAGGTGGTTCGCCCGTACCACGAGGTCCAGCAGGGCCGCATCGACGACCTCCAGCACCAGCTCAACGAGGCGCTGCGGTACCAGGGCGACCGGATCGCCGAGCTCACCGCGAACTACGAGCACCGCGAGCGGCGCGACCTGCTGTTCGCCGCCGAACGGGACGCCGCCGCGGACAGCGCCGCGTTCGCGCTCGAGCACATGCGGACCGCGCAGATCTTCGCCGACCCGCACGCCACGCTGCACCACTCGCTGTCGCTCATGGACGTCGACGGCATGGTGCTGGAGTTCGGCGTCTACACCGGCACCACCCTGAAGATCATCTCGGCGGCCTCCGAGGGCCGCGAGGTCTACGGCTTCGACTCCTTCACCGGGCTGCCCGAGGACTGGCGCACCGGGTTCGCGGCCGGCGCGTTCGGCGTCGACCAGCTGCCGGACGTGCCCGGCGCCGAGCTCATCGCCGGCTGGTTCGACGACACCGTGCCCGGATTCGTGGCCGAGCACCCCGGACCTGTCGCGTTCCTGCACGTCGACTGCGACCTCTACTCGTCCACCAAGACCGTGCTGGAGCACGTCGGGCCGCGGCTGCGGGCCGGTTCGGTCGTGCTGTTCGACGAGTACTTCAACTACCAGGGCTGGCGCGACCACGAGCACAAGGCGTGGCTGGAGTACGTCGCCGAGACCGGGATCAAGTTCAGTTACGAGGGGTACACGACCGATCACGAGCAGGTGATCGTGAAGATCACGGAGGTCCCGGCCGAATTCGGCCGTTGACCTCCCCGTGACCGACCGGGGGCGAGGCCCTCGTGAACTCGCCGGTACGCTCAGTCCTCGTGCAAGCCACCAGTACGCTCGACCATCCCGAGGCACCCCCTGCCGCGAACTCCAAGACGTTTGCCCGCGCCTTCGGTGACATCAAGACGGCCTGGCAGCACCGGGAGCTCTGGGGCCATCTGGGCTGGCAGGACATCAAGCAGCGCTACCGCCGGTCGGTCATCGGGCCGCTGTGGATCACCATTTCGATGGGCACCACAGCGCTCGCCCTGGGCCTGCTGTACTCGCAGCTGTTCAACGAGAACGTGTCGACGTTCCTGCCGTACGTCACGGCCGGTTTCGTCATCTGGGGCTTCATCGTCGGCTGTGTGACCGAGGGCACCGACGTCTTCATCGCCAACGAGGGCCTCATCAAGCACCTCCCGGCCCCGATCACGGTGCACGTGCTGCGGCTGGTGTGGCGCCAGACCCTGTTCTTCGCGCACAACCTCATCGTCTACCTGGTCGTGCTGGCGATCTTCTTCTCGACGCTCAGCAACCCGTACATGATGAACAACGACCCCGAGCTCAAGCCGGGCGTGAGCTGGGAGATCCTCCTGGCGATCCCGGGCTTCGCGCTGCTCGCGCTCAACGGCGTGTGGATCGCACTGCTCTTCGGCATCATCAGCACCCGGTTCCGCGACATCCCGCCGGTCGTGCACAGCTTCATCAACCTGGTGTTCTTCATGACGCCGATCGTGTGGCACGCGGGTGTGCTCAACAAGGTGAGCGACGGCCAGGGCGGCTGGCGCATCCTGATCGCGGAGCTGAACCCCGTCTACCACTTCGTCGAGATCGTGCGGGCGCCGCTGCTGGGCCACGACCTCGACTGGCACCACTGGGTCGTCGTCGGTGGTCTCACGATCGTCGGCTGGACGCTCGCGCTCGTGGCACTTCGCAACTGGCGCGCTCGCGTCTCTTACTGGGTCTGATAGGAGGTCGGCAAAACCATGGTCAGCATCGACGTCTGGAACGCATCAGTCGACTTCCCGATCTTCGACGCGAAGTCGAGGTCGCTGAAGAAGCTCGCGCTCGGCAAGGTCGGCGGCAAGATCGGCTCGGAAGGCCGCGTCCCGATCATCGAAGCGCTGCACGACATCACGCTCCACCTCAAGCACGGTGACCGCGTCGGCCTGGTGGGCCACAACGGTGCCGGCAAGTCCACCCTGCTGCGCCTGCTCGCGGGCATCTACGAGCCGACCCGCGGCAGCCAGCGCATCACCGGCAAGGTCGCGCCCGTCTTCGACCTCGGCGTCGGCATGGACCCGGAGATCTCCGGGTACGAGAACATCATGATCCGCGGCCTCTTCCTGGGCATGACCCGCAAGGAGATGGAGAAGCGGGTCGACGACATCGCGGAGTTCACCGAGCTCGGCGACTACCTGCAGATGCCGCTGCGCACGTACTCGACTGGTATGCGCGTGCGGCTCGCGCTGGGCGTGGTCACCTCCATCGACCCGGAGATCCTGCTGCTCGACGAGGGCATCGGCGCGGTCGACGCGGCGTTCATGGCGAAGGCCCGCGAGCGCCTGAAGGACCTCGTGGCGCGATCCGGCCTGCTCGTGTTCGCGAACCACTCCGACGAGACGCTGCTGGACTTCTGCGACAGCGCGATCTGGATGGACGAGGGTCGCGTCAAGCAGCACGGCGGCCTCCGCGAGGTGCTCACCGCGTACAAGGGCCACGACCCCTTCGAGCGCATGAGCGCCGACCAGCTGGCCAGGCTCGGCTACTCCTCTCCCGTCCTCAGTGGAAATGGCGGCGAATAGACCGTGAATCTCGAGGCACTGCCCAAGGGCTCCGTCGTGGCGGTGGTGGTCACCCGCCACCGCAGGGAGCTGCTGGCCGAGTCACTGAAGGCACTGGCGACCCAGACACGCGTCCCCGACCACCTCGTGGTCGTCGACAACGGCCCGGACCAGCCGGTGGACGACCTGGTGGCGCAGTGCCCGCTCCCCACGACCTACCTGCCGTCGCACCGCAACCTCGGTGGCGCGGGTGGCTTCGCGCTGGGCATCCTGCACGCGCTCTCGCTGGGCGCGGACTGGGTGTGGCTGGCCGACGACGACGGCCGCCCGGCGGATGAGAACGTGCTGGCCGTGCTGCTGGAGGAGGCCGACCGCCGCAAGCTGGCGGAGATCTCCCCGGTCGTCACGAACATCGACAGCCCGGACAAGCTGGCGTTCCCGCTGCGGCGCGGCCTGACGTGGAAGCGTTCGGCCGCCGAGCTCGGGACGACGTTCCTGCCGGGTATCGCGTCGCTGTTCAACGGCGCGCTGTTCCGTGCGGAGACGCTCGACGTCGTCGGTGTGCCGGACTACCGGCTGTTCTTCCGCGGCGACGAGGTGGAGATCCACCGCCGCCTCGTCCGCTCCGGCCTGCCGTTCGGCACGTCGCTGCGGGTCGCGTACGTGCACCCGGACGGCTCTGACGAGTTCAAGCCGATGCTGGGCGGCAAGTTCCACGCCCAGGACCCGGAGAACCCGGTCAAGCGCTACTACACGTACCGCAACCGCGGCTACCTGCTGTCGCAGCCGGGCATGCGCAAGCTCGGTGCGCTGGAGGTCTTCCGGTTCGGGCTGTACTTCCTCGCCGTGAAGCGGGACCCGAAGGCGTTCTACGAGTGGCTCAAGCTCGTGCGCCTCGGTCAGCGGGAGCGCTTCTTCCGCAAGTGACTCGATCTGCTGAGGGCGGATTCGCTGCTGGCGGATCCGCCCTTTTGCGCTCTCCGGACGCGGTTTGCTGAACGCATGAGCAAACTCGTGCTGTTCCTCGCCGCGAATCCGAACCCGATCACCCTCACGGTCACCGACGAGGTGCGAGAAGACCTCTCGCCCCGGTTGACCCAGATCGTCCGCAACGGGCACACCCAGCCGATCTCCGGGCCCGACGGGCGCGAGTACGTCGTGAACTTCTCCAACGTCGTCGTCGCGCACTTCGAGTAACCGCTCGCACACCCGAGGTGATCGGAGTAAGACGGGATGAGTGATCTCCCGACGCAGACTTCTCTCTTTGGCGGGCGCGTCCGCTCTTCTCGCGGCGTGCGGTTCGAACACCGGAAGGGGCGGCAACGGCCAGGCCCTGAAGCAGTGGTACCACGCTTACGGCGAACCAGGCGTCCAACAAGCGGTGGAGCGATACGCCAAGTCGTACTCGAAGATCCCGGTCGACGTGCAGTGGAACCCCGGCGACTACGACTCCAAGCTCGCGACGAGCCTGCTGTCCGACGGCGGACCGGACGTCTTCGAGTCCACCCCGCAGATCAGCTCGGTGAGGGCGGGTCAGCTCGTGCCGCTCGACGACGTCTTCGGCGACGCCAAGAACGATTTCTCCGCCTCGATTCTCGCGACGCACACCGTTGACGGGAAGATCTACGGGGTTCCGCAGGCGGTGGACATGCAGATGTTGTTCTACCGCAAGAGCTTCTTCGCCTCCGCCAACGTTCAGCCACCGTCCACTGTGGATGAGCTGTTCGAGGCCGCGCGGAAGCTGACCTCCGGTGGCGTGAAGGGGCTCTTCGCCGGCAACGACGGCGGTGGCGGGGTGCTGGGTGGGCCCGCGCTGTGGTCGGTCGGCCTCGACTACGTGCGCGACCACCAGGTCGGGTTCGATGATCCCCTTGCGGCGCAGGCGATCGGCAAGCTGCGTGAGCTCTACACCAGCGGCAGTCTGCTGCTCGGTGCCGTGAAGGACTGGGCGGAGCCGGACGCGTTCACGCAGGGGCTCGTCGCCATGCAGTGGACCGGGTTGTGGGCGGTGCCGGCGGTGCAGAAGGCACTCGGCGACGACTTCGGCGTGCTGCCGTTCCCGAAGCTCGGCGACAGCGGGAAACCGAGCGTGCCGGTCGGCGCGTTCGGGGCGATGGTCAACGCCAAGTCGAAGCGGATCGACGAGGCCAAGGAGTTCGTGCGCTGGCTGTGGATCGAGCGGACCGACTACCAGGAGGACTTCAACCTCGGCTACGGCTTCCACATCCCGCCGCGCGAGAGCATCTCCGCCAAGGCCTCCAAGCTGACCTCCGGTGCGGCGGCGGACGCGGTGAAGTTCGTGCGGGACAACGCGAAGGCGTCCAACCCGCCGGACTGGACGTCGGTGATGCGGACCGCGTTCAACGACGCCGTGTCGCGGGTGGTGCGTGACGGTGCTCCGGCCGACGCCGAGCTGCGCGGCGCGGCGCAGAAGGCACGGGACGAGCTGAAGCGCATCTACGGATGAAGCACGGACGCGCGTTCTGGCTGTTCGTCGGGCCGTTCGCGATCGGGCTGCTCGTGTTCGTGTACGTGCCGATCGGGTGGAGCCTGCTGCTGTCGTTCTTCGACGCCCGCAACACGGTGACGCCCACCGAGTTCGTCGGGCTGCGCAACTACGCGGACATGCTGACGGACGCGCCGTTTCTGCGCAGTCTCGGCACGTTCAGCGTGTTCGCCGCCTTCATCGTGCCGCTGACGTTCGTGCTGGCGTTGGCATTGGCGTTGCTGGTCAACCAGATCAGCTTCATGCAGACGTTCTTCCGGTCGGTGTTCTTCCTGCCGACCGCGTGCTCGTACGTCGTGGCGTCGCTGGTGTGGAAGCTGTCGATCTTCAACGGCGTGCGGTTCGGGCTCGCGAACACGGTGCTGGGGTGGTTCGGCGGGGAGCCGGTCGCGTGGACGGTGTCGACGTCGCCGCCCTGGTACTGGCTGGTGCTCGTGACGCTGCGGCTGTGGCTGCAGCTCGGGTTCTACATGATCCTGTTCATCGCGGGGCTGCAGCGGATTCCCCAGCACCTCTACGAGGCCGCGTGGATCGACGGGGCTTCGCGCGGCTGGCAGTCGTTGCGGTACATCACGCTGCCGCAGCTGCGCACGACGTCGGTGGCGGTGTTGTTGCTGCTGCTCATCGCCGCGTACCAGGCGTTCGACGAGTTCTACAACGTGCTGGGCACCGACCGCGGCTACCCGCCGTTCGCGCGGCCGCCGTTGATCTACCTCTACTACACGGCCCTGGGCTCCGGAGGGCAGGACTTCGGGCACGGCAGCGCGGGCGCGGTGATCCTGACCTTGCTCATCGCCGGCGTGACGTTGTTGCAGGGACGGGTGATCACGCGATGAAGGCGCTCCGGTACCTGGCCCTGTCGATGGCGGCTGTGCTGTTCCTGGTGCCGTTCTACCTGGTGCTGCGCAACGGTTTGGCGACCGAGCAGGAGATCACGGCGCCCACCTGGACGTTCTGGCCGCAGTCGATCCGCTGGGAGAACTTCGCCGCGCTGTTCAGCAACCCGGCCGTGCCGATGGTCCGCAGCATGGTCAACTCGCTGCTGGTCGCGGTGCTGCAGACGGTCGGGCAGCTGGTCCTGTGCGGGCTGGCGGGGTACGGGCTCGCGCGGATCCCGTACCGGTACTCGAACGTCGTGCTGTACCTGGTGATCGCGACGTTGATGATCCCGGCGGCGGTGACGTTCGTGCCGACGTTCGTGGTCGTGTCGACGCTCGGATGGGTCTCCGACCTGCGCGGGCTGGTGATCCCGGGGCTGTTCAGCGGGTTCACGACGTTCCTGTTCCGGCAGTACTTCCTGAACTTCCCGCGGGAGCTGGAGGAAGCCGCGCGGATCGACGGTCTCGGGCACTGGGGCACGTACTGGCGGGTCGTGGTGCCGAACTCGAAGGGGTTCTTCGCCGCGCTGGGCGTGATCGCGTTCGTGACCAGCTGGAACCAGTTCCTCTGGCCGTTGGTGATCGCGCAGGACCAGGACTCGTGGACGGTGCAAGTCGCGCTGTCGACGTTCCTCACGGCGCAGTCGATCGACGTGGTGCAGCTGTTCCTGGCGGCGGCGATCTCCATCATGCCGTTGGTCGTGATCTTCGTGGCGCTGCAACGGCTGTTGATCCGGGGTGTGACCGAGACCGGAATCAAGGGCTGACCTGCAGTTACTTGTCTACAGACCTCTTGCAGGCCGCTTGGAGGTTTCTTGGAGGTCACCCCGGCAGAGTTCTCACTGTCAGACACGGGGAACTTCCGGGGGGACCACAGAAATGAAGAACATCGCTCGACTCGCCGCTCTCGCGCTCGCCGTTGCCGCACCGCTCTCGTTCACCAGCACGGCTCAGGCCGAGGACACCGGTTCGATCTACGGCTTCGTGTGGAACGACGCGGACAACGACGGCGTTCGCGAGGTCGGCGAGGCTCCCATCGCGGGACACTGGATGTACATCGACGGCACGAACAAGGCGGCGCAGACCGACGCCGACGGCTTCTACGAGATCAGCGGCCTCGGGCCGGGCAGCTACGTCGTCGGTTCGGCCGATCGTTCGCTCTCGCACGGCCAGGGGTGGACCAAGAAGTACGCCGAGTCGGTGTTCAGCGAGGCCAACGGCAAGATGACCAGCCCGGTCGAGCTCGCGGAGGGCCAGCGGTACGGGATGGTCAACAGCGGCTTCGTCAACGCCGTGGTCGACACCCGCGTCAACCAGCTCCACATCAGCAACCCGAACCCGCAGGTCGGCGACGTGATCGACATCGTCGGCTCCACGGTGCACAACGGCAACGTGTACGACCAGTTCGGCGGCCAGCTGACGCTGCCGGAGGGCCTGCGCGTCGTCGAGCGTCTCGGCGGCATGCCGAAGTTCTACGAGACCGAGCCCGCCGGCAAGGTCACCGGCTACTTCTACGACCGCAAGCCCGCTGGTACTCCCGAGTGGGTCGGCGTCCGCGTGGTCGTCGAGAAGCCGCTGGACGGCGCCGAGATCAAGTTCGAGGCCTGGAAGGGCCTGTTCCGCAACACCGACACCAACCTGTCCAACGACACCGCGACGAAGACGCTGACCACCAGCTGATCGCTCGTGGGGCCCGGCTCCCTTGGGGGTGAGCCGGGCCCTTTTTGCTGTTCACAGGCCTGCACGAGGTCTTGCAGGTTTCTTCCAGGTCGCCCCGGCAGAGTTGCTCACGTCGAACACCGACGAAGACCTGGGGGAAGAAATGAAGAACCTGACGCGTCTGGCGGCACTCGCTCTCGCCGTCGCCGCACCACTCGCTCTCGCCGGCACGGCTCAGGCCTACGGCGGCGCCTCGATCTCCGGCGTCGTCTGGCACGACCTGGACAACGACCGCGTCCGCGACGCCGACGAGCCCGGCATCGCCGGCCACTACATGGTCATCGAGGGCACCGACAAGGTCGTGCAGACCGACTCGCAGGGCCGCTACTCGTTCAAGCACCTCGCTGCCGGCTCCTACACCGTGAAGTCGACCGACCGTTCGCTGCTCGCCGGCCAGGGCTGGGTGCCCGGCGGCCCGAACTTCCGCCCGGACAACGGCACCTCGTGGATGCCGGTCAAGCTGACGGCGGGTCAGAAGGTCGAGAACTTCGACAGCGCGTTCGCCACGGCTCGCGTCGACACCAAGGTCTGGCAGCTCACCATCTCCAACCCGACGCCGAAGGTCGGCGACGTCATCGAGATCTACGGCTCCACGCACCTCGACGGCACCGTGTACGACCAGTTCGGCGGCCAGCTCACCCTGCCCGACGGCCTGCGCGTGATCGAACGCCTCGGCGGCATGCCGAAGTACTACGAGACCGAGCCCGAGGGCAAGGTCACCGGCTACTTCTACGACCGCCGTTCCGCGCCCGAGTGGGTCGGCGTGCGCGTGGTCGTGGAGAAGCCGATCGACGGCGAGGTCAGGTACGAGGTCATGAAGGGCCTGTTCCGCGGCACCGATGCGGACACGTCCAACGACACCGCGTCGAAGCGCCTCGTCACCGGATGAGTTCCAGGGCCCGGCTTTCCTGGGGGTGAGCCGGGCCCGATCTTTCTTGGGGTAACTGAGTTCTGACGGGCCGTCCCTCACCGGGGCGGCCCGTTTCTCGTTTCATGCAGCAGATCCGGTTCCGGGACACGTTCCCTGAGGCGTCCGAATGCCTGACGCCTTGGGGGAACAGTGATCGCGAGAACGCTCCTCGCTGCAACGTTGTTGCTGCTCACCGCTTGTACCAACCCCACGGCCGCGCCGACCGTCGCCCGTCCGGTGTCCACGAGTCCCGGGCCGACGAGCCCGGTTTCCACGAGTCCGCCGACCACGAGCGAACCTGCGGGGTCCTCGGCTCAACCCGAGCCTGCCGACCCCGCACCCGAACAGCCGCAGCCACCTGCGCGGCAGCAGCCACAGCCCGTCGATCTGAGCCACGAGTGCATCCCGAGCGAGTTGATCAGCGAGGCGAGCGGCAACCCGGCGCCGGGTCCGTACCTGGCCGGCGAGCCGATCGGTCTGTTCCGCTGCACCTACGACGGCGGAACCGGCGGCAAGCCCTCCCGGATCGAGTTCACGACCGAGTCGGACGAGGAGACCTTCGCGGCGCGGCGCGACGCGTTCGTGAGCGCGCCGGGCAACGGCACCCCGTTCCGGGAGAGGCCGGACTTCTTCGACGAGGGCTACGACACGGTGGAGGACTGCTGCGAGTCGAGGTGGAAGTCTGTCACCGCCGCACGTCAGGGCTCGATCGAGGTGTGGGTGAGCTGGACCCTGCCGGTCGCGGACGAGTACCGCGCGACGTTCCTCGAAACGCTCTTCACCAAGATCTTCGAGCGGCTGTCATGAGAGCGCTGCTGGTCGCGGGCTTGCTGTTGGTGGCCGGCTGCACCTCGCAACCGGTCAGCGCGCCCCCGAGCTCGACGGTCCCGCAGGTCTCGACGACCGCACCCACCACGAGCGGACCGGCCACGAGCGAACCCACTGCCGAACCGCCGACGGAGCAGCCCCAGCCGGTGGAACCTGCAGCGCTGGGGCCCGGCTGTGCCGACGTCGCACCGTCGGACGTCCTCTCCGAGATAACGGGTGAACCCGTGCCGGACGCGAACGAGTCCAGAAGGGGAGACGTGGTCGTCTGCTCCTTCGGAGCCTGGGAGATCACGTTCACGAGCGAGTCGGACGAGGCCACCTTCGCGCAGCGTCGGGACGGGTACGTGTCGGTCTACAGCACGCGTCCCGACTTCACCGAGCTGCCGGACTTGTTCGACGAGGCCTACCGGACAGGTGCGGGCTACGAGTCGATGGCGCACACGGTCCTCGCGGCACGGCGGGGGTCCGACGAGGTGTGGATCAGTGCGTACGCATCAGGCCCATGGATCTATCCCGCCAGAGACGCTCTGTTCGCGGCCGTTTTCGAACGCCTCGGATAACGCGAAAGGGCTGGTCAGGTATGCCTGACCAGCCCTTTCACAAAGCCATGAATCAGTCGTCGAGCGACCCGTTCAGCGGGGTGCCGTCGGTGAAGAACGGCGCGATCTTGTTCTCGAACACGGTCAGCGCGGCGCCGATGGCCATGTGCATGTCGAGGTACTTGTAGGTGCCGAGGCGGCCACCGAAGATCACGTTGTGCTGCGCGGCTTCTGCCTTTGCGAGCTCGCGGTAGCGCTCCAGCTTGGCGCGGTCCTCAGCCGTGTTGATCGGGTAGTACGGCTCGTCGTCCTTCTCCGCGGCGCGGGAGAACTCGCGGACGATGACCGTCTTGTCCGTCGGGTAGTCGCGCTCCGGGTGGAAGTGGCGGAACTCGTGGATGCGGGTGTACGGGACGTCCGCGTCGTTGTAGTTCATGACCGGGGTGCCCTGGAAGTCGCCGATCGGCAGGACTTCCTGCTCGAAGTCGAGCGTGCGCCAGCCCAGCCAGCCCTCGCTGTAGTCGAAGTAGCGGTCCAGCGGGCCCGTGTAGACGACGGGGACGCCGGCCGGGATCTCGTCGCGGATCTCGAAGTAGTCCGTCGAGAGCTTCACGTCGATGTTCGGGTGGTCCGCCATCTTCTCGAGCCACGCGGTGTAGCCGTCCTTGGGGAGGCCCTCGTACGTGTCGTTGAAGTAGCGGTTGTCGAAGTTGTAGCGGACCGGGAGGCGCGCGATGACCGCGGCGGGCAGCTCCTTCGGGTCCGTCTGCCACTGCTTGGCGGTGTAGTCCCGGATGAACGCCTCGTACAGGGGGCGGCCGACCAGGGAGATCGCCTTCTCCTCGAGGTTCTTCGCGTCCTTGGTGTCGATCTCGGAGGACTGCTCGGCGACCCACGCCTTGGCGTCCTCGGGCGACATGTAGCGGCCGACGAACTGCGAGAGCAGACCCAGGCCCATCGGGAACTGGTAGGCCTGGCCGGCGTGCATGGCGAAGACGCGGTGCTGGTAGCCGGTGAACTCGGTGAACTGGTTCACGTAGTCCCACACGCGCTTGTTGGACGTGTGGAACAGGTGCGCGCCGTAGCGGTGCACCTCGATGCCCGTCTCCGGTTCCTTCTCGGAGTAGGCGTTACCACCGATGTGGTCGCGCCGTTCGACCACCAGCACGCGCTTGTCCAGTGTGGAGGCGGCGCGCTCGGCGACCGTGAGGCCGTAGAAACCAGATCCGACGACAATCAGGTCATAACCCGCGTAGTTCACGCCCGCAGATTACAAGGCCCCCTCGGCAGCGAATTGCCGAGGGGGCCAAGGAAAAACGATCTCGGGGTTAGAGCACGGAGCGCGGCATCTTCGGCTTCGGGTTGAACGAGATGCCCTCGATCACCTTGCGGAAGAGCTTGGCGCGAATGGACCACGGCACGTTGCCGCCGCGCGTCCCCTGCACCAGGCGGGCGACGAACTTCAGCCAGGACACCACGTTCTCGTGGTGCAGGCGGAACGACGACTCGTTGCGGGCGCCGTACTCGAACTTCCAGAGGTTGGAGGCGTTCACGTCGCCGAAGTTCACGCCGCGGTTCACGCCGAGGTCGTGCACGACGACGCTGCGCAGCACCTGCACACCGGGGCCGGCCTTGGTGATGCGGAGCGTGTACTCCTGGTCGTCGAACCAGATGAAGTACTCGGTGAGCGGCAGGCCGAACTTCGTCAGGGCCCAGCGCGGGAACAGCACCGAGACGAACGAGCAGTGCGTGACCAGGACGTTCTCCTGGCCCTTCGCGATCAGCTTGCCCCAGTCCCAGGTGGTGCCGGGGTTGTTCATCTCGCAGATGTTGCCGTCGACCCACTTGACCAGCGAGCACGCGTACGGGAGCGGCATGCCCATGGCCTCTTCGGCCTTGGCGTGGCCGTTGATGAGCTCCTCGAGGGCGTCCGAGTTGGCGTAGCAGTCGTCATCCATGATCCAGATGAAGTCCGCGCCGAGCTCGTAGCTCTTGTTCATGCCGGTCGCGAAGCCACCGGCACCACCGGTGTTCTCGCTCAAGCGAACGACGACGACGCCGTCGATCTGCTCGTACTCCTTCAGCACCTGGTCCGTGCCGTCGGTGGAGGCGTTGTCGACGACGACGATCCACTCCGGGCGGCGGGTCTGCGCCAGGACGTGGTCAAGGACGGTTGTGAGCTTGTCCTTGCGGTTGTAAGTGACGACAACGGCGGCGACAGTGCTCACTTGAGCCATCCTTGGTAGAGGTCACGCGTCCAGTCCTCGCCTCGCGGCAGCTTCGCGAAGGCCTCGGCCTTGGAAGCCTGCTCGTCGAGCCAGGTCTTGCGCTGGTCGGGAGAGGTCATCATGGTACGGATCCGGGCCGCGGCGGCCTGGACGAAGGGGTACGGGTGCCGCGGGCACAGCAGGTCGTCGGCGATCAGCGACGCCTGCGAGCCGACATCGGCTGAAACGACCGGCACGCCTGCCGCCGTTGCTTCAAAAGACGTGAGAGTCAGGCCTTCGTTGTCCGATGAGACGACGAGCACGTCCGAGTCGCGGAACGTGTCGCTCACCGGGACGTCCGGGCCGCGCAGCTCGACCACGTCGGCCAGGCCCTTGCCGTTGCGCAGGCTGTTCACCTCGGCGGCCAGCTCACCGTGGCCCTGCATGATGAACCGGACCGGGCGCGGCGAGTTCTTCTTCAGCTCCGCGGCGAGCTGGAGGAACAGGTAGGGCCGCTTCTGCTGGGTGAACCGGCCGACGAACGACACCGTGAACGGGTTGTTCTCGACGGTGTCGGCATCGGGAACCGAGATGGCGCCGGTGGTCAGGCCGGCCAGCGTGGCGAGCACGACCTTGTCCTCGGGCAGCCCGTGCTTGCCGATCAGGTGGTCGCGCAGCTGCGGCGAGATCACGTGGTGCTTGTCGATCATGTTCGACAGCCGCACGGAGATGTCGACGAAACCGCCGGTGCGCCACTCCAGGACGTGCAGCGAGTCGACGACCGGGATGTCCGGGCGGACCGACTTGATCCACGGCAGCAGGTTGTACAGCCACGTGTTGTGGTGCAGGTGGATGCCGCGCACGTCGAACGCCGACAGCACGCCGTTGAGGAACGCCGACTCCTGCTTCGGGTCGAGCGGCAGGTTCAGCGGCACGATCAGCGCGCCGTCGAGCTCCGGACGCGTGATCCACTCCTGCGGCGACTCGCGGTCCGTGATCACGATCGGCAGGAAGCCGGCCTCCTTGGCCAGGCGGATCGTGTCGATCGCCCAGCGCTCGGCGCCACCGAGCTCCAGCCAGTGCAGGCCGAACAGGATCGCGGGCGTGTCGCCGTGCGGCGCGGCTGCGGTACCGCGGGACAGCCGGACCGGGGCCTTGCGCGGCACGTCACGACCCTTGCGCTCGACCATGTCCGTGCGGAACTGGCGCAGCGCGTCGAACTGCACGGGCGCGAGGAACCGGACGGCCTTGCGGGCCTTGCCCAGCACGCCGGTCAGCTGGTGGTACGCGGTGATCTGCGCCGGCGGGCCACCGAGGTCGAGCGCGATGTCCACCAGGCCGTCGGAAGCGGCCGAGTGCAGGTCGGTCACCGTCGGAGCGGTGCTGCGCACGACGAGTGAACCGACGACCTCCCGGTCGTCCTCCCACGCGATCGTCGTGCGTTCTTCGTCAGTGAGGGCGGGCAGCGTGCCGGAAGGGCCGCGCACCACCGTGAAGCGGAAGGTCTGACCAGGTCCAGCGAGGGAGTGGAAGTTCGCGGCCCCTACGACCAGGCGCCGTTCGCGCTCGTCGAGCAGGGCGTTCTCGCCGGTCAGGCCTACACCGCTGTCGTCGAGCACCTCGAAAACAGGCGAAGGCTGGGAATACACAGGCGTGTCCGTCACGTCTCTCGAATGGGGTCGATCGGCGCTCACCACGAACGGGAGCCGAGCGCAACCGATGGTACCGGCACCCCGGAGTGGGGTCCGCATCACTCTCCACTGCCCGTGTCACTCGCCCGAACCGGCGATGTGACGTTGCTCTACGTGGCCGCCGTAGTGACCTAGGTCCTTCACGTCACCCCATCGGGTGTGGCATCGTGCTCGGGCGCACTCTGAAGAGTGCATGCTTGACTCTCCGTCGATCGAACGTCACGCGGTGTGGGGAGTCGCAGTCCACGGACCACCCCGCTGAAGGACGTCGATGACGCAGTTGACGCATGCGCAGTTCCTCGCTCTGCGCCGCTTCCCCGCCCTCGACGGTCTGCGCGCGATCGCGGCCGTGATGGTCGTGTTCAGCCACTACGGCGGGCACAAGTGGGCGCCGTACGCCGGCTGGCTGGGCGTGCACCTGTTCTTCGTCATCTCCGGCTTCCTCATCACGACGCTCGCGCTGCGCGAGGAGGACCGCAACGGCCGCGTGTCCGTGCGGAACTTCTGGATCCGCCGGATCTTCCGCCTGATGCCGGTCTACTACGTCGTGCTCGGCGCGACCGTGCTGCTGTACTTCCTGCGCGGCGAGTTCCACACCGCACGCGTGGACGAGGTGCTGCCGTACTACCTGACGTTCAACAACGAGTACATCGCCGCGGGCCACATCTTCGGCCACTCGTGGACGCTCGCGATCGAGCAGAAGTTCTACATCGTGTGGCCGGTGATCGCGTTCGCGCTGGGCGCCATGCCGTTCGGCCGCCGGCTCTCGGTCGCGTTCGGTGCGATCGGCCTGCTCGTCGCCGCGATGGTGGTGCCGTTCTACAGCTGGGGCACGCCGTCCTACATCGTGATCCTGATGGGCTGCGTGCTCGCGATCATGATGCATTACCGCCGCGGCTTCGCGGTGATGAAGTACCTGACCCACCCCGCCGCCGGGTTCCTGTTCATGGCCGGTCTCGTCGTCATGCACTTCACCGCGATGGAGTGGCTGGCGGCGTTCGGCTCCGACACCGCGCTGATCCTGGTCTACGGCGTGTGCGTGTTCCTGCTGCTGCCAGGCATCTTCAACGGCGGCTGGCTGGCGAAGTTCCTGTCGCTCGCGCCGATGCGGTTCATCGGTGAGCGCTCCTACGGCCTGTACCTCGTGCAGCAGCTCGCGGCCATCGTGCTGATGGCGGTCATGCCGATGTTCAAGGTCGAGCGGACGCTCAGCGCCATCGCGGTCACCATCGTCAGCCTCATGATCGCGGACATGCTGTACCGCTGGGTCGAGCAGCCGATGATCGAGGTCGGCCGCAAGCTCATCAACCGCATCAGCAAGCCGAAGAAGCGCGCGCCGGAGCCGGTTCGCGAGGAACCCGCCCGCGATGAAACGCCGCAGCTGGTGCCGAATACAGTGTGAGCAAGCCCCGCTCAGCGGGTGTTACCTGAAAGGCAAACCCGATGAGTGCCCAGCTCGGCGTGTTCAGCGTGCTGCTCGTGCTGCTGATGGCCCCAGGTCTCGTGGTCGGACTCGCCTCCGGCCTGCGCGGGTGGATCGCCGTGACGGCCGCCCCGCTGCTGACCTTCGGCGTCATCGCGGTCTCCGCCTCAGCGGTGCCCTCGATCCTCGGCCGCTGGTCGATCTGGGGCCTGCTGATCGCCACCGTGCTGGCGGCCGCCATCGGGTTCGGCGTCCGGCTCGTCGCCCGCCGCTGGGTCGGCGCGGACGAGCCCAAGAGCCCGCTCGTGCCGTGGAGCCGCCTGCAGCACGCCGGCGTGGCCGCTGCCGTGCTGTTCACGGCGGCGCTCGGCCTGGCCGTGACGGCGCGGGCGACGCACATGCTCACCGACGTCCACCAGTTCTGGGACGCGAGCTTCCACGCCAACGCGGTCCGGTTCATCGAGGAGACCGGCCAGTCGCAGCCGTCGGCGCTCAAGGCGATCAACGACCAGGCGAACGCCGGCTTCACCTACCCGAACGGCTTCCACATCCTCGGCGCGACGGTGCTCGGCATCACCGGCGCACCGATCACGATCGTGCTGAACACCCAGTCCGCGCTGCTCGCGGGCCTGCTGGCGCTCAGCATCGTCGGTCTGGTCCGCGTCGCCGGCGGCCGTCCGCTGCTGGCCGTCGGCAGCGCGCTCGCGGCGGGCATGTTCTCCGCGTTCCCGTACGACCTCGAGTTCTTCGGCCCGATCTGGCCGTTCGCGACCGGTCTCGCGCTCATGCCGGTGCTGCTCGCGCTGCTCATCCACACGCTCGACAACCTGCGTCCGGCCCTCGTGATCACAGCCGCGCTCGGCATCTGCGGGCTGGTCACGCTGCACCCGAGCATCACGCTCGCGGCCGTCATCTTCGGGGTCTGCTACCTCGTGCAGCGCTGGGCGACCGCGCGCCGGGTGCCGCTGCCCGAGGTCGGCATGCTGATCGCCGCCGGTGTGCTGTCGTCGATCTACGCGGTGCCGCAGCTGCTGGGCATGGCGAGCACGGCGCAGAGCGACACGTTCGAATGGCCGCTGCACGACAACGCCGCCGACTCGCTCGGCCAGCTCTTCTTCCTCGGCCACGAAGCAGCGCGCCCGCAGTGGTGGCTGGTGGCCGCGATGGTCGTCGGCCTCATCGGCATCCGGAAGCTCAAGCCGATGTACTGGTGGCTCGCCGGCGGCCTGATCTTCTCCGGCCTGTTCGTGCTGACGACGTCGTACAAGGGCCCGCTGGTCGCGACGCTGACCGGGTTCTGGTGGAACGACCGCTGGCGCTTCGCCGCGCTGGTCGTCCCGGCCATGGTGGTGCTCGCCGGGCACGGTCTCGTGTTCGCCCGCGACGCCCTGTCCCCCCTGCTGCGCAAGACCCCCGAGCAGCTCAAGCTCTGGCAGCGGCTCGCGGCCGGCGCCCTCGTCCTCGTGGTGTTCGGTGTCCTGAGCAACGGCTTCTACGTCGAGCGCAACGCGCGTCGGGTGATCGGCGCGTACAACGGGGGCTACCCCACGGTGACGAAGTCCGAGCAGGAGGGCATCGACAAGCTCGCGACCATCGTGGGCAAGGACGACCTCGTCATGAACGACCCGCGCGACGGTTCGGCGTGGATGTGGGCACTCGACGACGTGCACCCGGTGTTCGGGCACGTCCTCGGCGACACCCCGACCGCGAAGGCCGTCGGCGAGGACCGGGTCGAGCTCTTCACCAAGTTCAACAAGATCGACACCGATCCGAAGATCCGGTCGATCGTCGAGAAGATGCGCATCAAGTACGTGTTCGAGGGCTGGGGCTTCGCGGCGCCGTTCCTCACCCGTGCCGAGGGCATGAAGGACCTGGACAAGGTCAAGTCGCTGCAGCTGGTCTTCAGCAACGAGCACACCAAGATCTACCAGATCAAGGGTGCTGACCAGCCGTGACGCCAGAAGCCCCCGAGGCACCGAAGACCAGCCGGGTCGGGGCGCTGCTCGCCCAGGCCGGGATCGCGATCGACCAGCTGGTGTTCAGCGCGATCACGTTCGCGCTGCAGATCGTCGCGGCACTGGTGTCCGACCTCGCCGACTTCGGTGTGTTCTCGCTGATCGCGATCGTGCAGATCGGTCAGTGGTACCTCGGCAGGGCGCTCACCGCGGAGCCGTTGCTGGTCTCGCAGACCGCCGGTGACGACCGCAAGCTGCGCGGCGCCGGTGCGACCTCGCTCGCGTTCGGCCTCCTGGTCGGTGCGGTGTGCGCGCTGGTCGCCATCCCGTTCGGCGGGCTGACGCGCGATCTGCTGCTGATCCAGGCGGTCGTCGCGCCGTTCACCGCCGTGCTCGACCACAGCCGGTACGTGCTCTACGCGAAGAAGAGGGCCGGCACGGCCATCGCGCTGGACGCCTCCTGGCTGGGCCTGTTCATCGCTGTCGCAGCGGTGTGGTCGGTCGTGGGCAAGCTCAGCGCGACCACGACGTACCTGGTCTGGGCACTCGCGGCAGTCCCCGTCACGCTGGCCGCCGTCGCCGTGACGGTCACACCGCTCGCGCTGAGCCACGTGCGGGAGTGGCTGAAGGAGCAGCGCAAGCTGATCCCCGGCTTCCTGATCGACGCCGCCTACCTGACGATCAGCACCTGGGCCACGTTCGGTGTCGCGCTGATCGTGACCGGTGCGGACGGCCTCGGCCTGCTGCGCAAGGCGTTGATCCCGGTGACCGCGCTGATCGTGCTGTTCATCGGCATCAGCAACTCGCTGCTCGCGCACCTGGCCGGCCGCTCTGCCCGCGAGGTCATCCGGCCGCCGGTCATGATCGCCGGCCTGGCCGCGGTCGTGTGCGCCGTGACGGCGGTGCTGCTGCTCGTGCTGCCGGACAGCTTGCTGACGCTGGCGCTCGGCACGCCGTGGGACCAGCTGCAGACGGTCGTGCTGATCCTGCTCGGGTACGCGTTCCTGCAGACCAGCGCCCAGGCGGCGATGGTGGCGGCGAAGGCGACCGGACGGGCCTGGCTGGGCCCGCGGGTGCGCACCGTCGAGTTCTGCTTCGAGGTCGGCCTGGGTGCCGCGCTGGGCGTGGCGTTCGGCGTCGTGGGCATCGCGATCGGCATGACGGCGGCCTGGTTGATCGCGAACGCGTTCGCGTGGCTGGGCCTGCTGAGGGGTCGCTCGGACGGCTGAACGCGCGTGTGGCAAGTTCTGCGCCGTGCACCTGGTCGACATGCCCGCCTACTACCCCCCGCACAAGGGCGGCGTTGAGGCGTACACCCACGAACTGCACCGCCGGATGCTCGAGGCCGACCCCGAGCTCCGCATCACCGTGTTCACCTCGGCGGTCGGCGCGCCGGCCGGCGTGGAGGAGCTGAGCGACCGCTGGAAGGTCGTGCGGTGGCCCGGTGGCGACATCATCGACCACTACCCCGTGCCCAAGCCCGGCTTCACGAAGCTGCTGCGCGAGCAGTGCGGGCCGGACACCGTGCTGATGACGCACACGCGCTTCTACTGGCCGCACGCGTGGGCCGCGCTGTTCGCCAAGCGCGCCAAGATCCGCCGCGTGCACGTCGAGCACGGGTCCAGCCCGGTGCAGAGCGGCAACGCGTTCGTGCGCTTCGTGGCGTTCATGGTGGACGCCCTGACCAGCCAGCCGGTGCTGCGCTGGGCGGACGAGGTCGTGGCCGTGTCCGGTTCGGCCGGTGAGTTCGTCAAGAGGCTCGCCGGTCGTGAGGCTCGGGTGCTGCACCGCGGCATCGAGCTGGAGGACGGCCTGACCGCGAAGCCCGTCACCGAGCCCCCGGTCGCCTGCTTCGTCGGCCGGCTGATCAACGGCAAGGGCGTCGCGGACCTGCTGGTCGCCACCGCCGAGGTGCAACGCAAGGGCATCCCGCTCAAGCTGCGGCTCTGCGGCGACGGCCCCCAGGCAGAAGAGCTGCGGGCGCAGGTCAAGACGCTCGGGCTGGCCGACCACGTCGAGTTCCTCGGCGCCGTCGACCACGACACCGCGCTGCGCGAGATGGCCGGGGCGACGCTGTTCGTGAACCCGAGCTGGACCGAGGGCCTGCCCACGACCGTGCTGGAGGCGGCGGCGATCGGCTGCACCGTGGTCGCGACCGACGTCGGCGGCACCGCGGAGATCGTCGAGAACGGCGTGACCGGCTGGCTCGTGCCTGCTCGGGACACCGCGGCGCTCGCCGAGGCGCTCGTGAAGGCGATCACCGACCCGGAACGCGAGGCACGGGCCGACAAGCTGCGCACCGGCACCCGCGCGCACTTTTCGTGGGATCGGGCCGTCTCGGAGTTCTTCGCACTGCTGGCTGGCCGAAAGGCCTCGTAACGGGCGCGCTAGCCTGTGTCAGTCCTTCAACACCCCCACACTTCGCCAGGAGGTCCCAGTGGCGGACCAGTCTGACGTTTGGCTGGTCGTCCCCGTCTACAACGAGGCCCAGGTGATCGGTGACGTCATGCGCAACGCGCTGCAGACGTTCCCGAACATCGTGTGCGTCGACGACGGTAGCCGGGACGGCTCAGCGGAAGCGATCCGATCATCGGGTGCACACCTGGTGATGCACCCCGTGAACCTCGGACAGGGTGCGGCCCTGCAGACGGGTATCGAGTACGCCCGCCAGCAGCCTGGCGCTGAGTACTTCGTGACGTTCGACGCGGACGGCCAGCACCAGGTGGCCGACGTGCTGCGCATGCTGGAGCGGCTGCGCGCCGAGCCTGTCGACATCATCGTCGGCACCCGGTTCAAGGGCGACGACTCGCACATCCCGCTGATCAAGCGGATCGTGCTGAAGACGGTCGTCGCGATCAGCCCCCGGCTGCGCAAGCTGAAGCTCTCCGACGCGCACAACGGTCTGCGCGTGTTCAACAAGACCGTCGCCGACCAGATGTCGATCACGCTCAACGGCATGGGCCACGCGTCCGAGATCGTCGAGATGATCGCCCGCAAGGACTGGCGGGTCACCGAGGAGCAGGTGGAGATCCTCTACACCGAGTACTCGATGTCCAAGGGCCAGTCCCTCATCAACGGCGTCAACATCCTGTTCGACTCCGCTCTCAAGACCAGTTCGAGGCGCTGACCATGGTTCTGATCCAGATCCTGCTCATCGTTGCTGTCGTCGTCCTGCTGCTGCTGTTCCTGCGGCACCACGGAACGACGAAGACGGCGGCCGGAGTCAAGATCGGCTTCGTGCTGTTCATGATCCTCGCGGTCATCGCGGTGATCAGGCCTCAGTGGGTGTCGCTGCTCGCCGAGATCGTGGGCGTCGGCCGTGGTACCGACCTCATGCTGTACGGCCTGATCGTGGCGTTCGGCTTCGCGACGATCAACACGTACCTGCGCTTCAAGGAGCTGGAGCTGCGGTACGCCCGGCTGGCCCGCGCGATCGCGATCCGCAGCGCCGAGGCGCCGGCGGAGATCGACGAGAAGACCGCTGCCTGATCTCGTGGACGCGAATCGGCCCCTGTCCTCCACGCGAGGACAGGGGCCGATTTCGTTGGTCACGCGTTGCGGAAGTACTCCACGGTGCGCTCGGCACCGGTCTTGATGTCGACCTCCGGCACCCAGCCCAGGTCGTTGGCGGCCTTCGACGCGTCCAGCGCGGAGGCCCGCAGGTCACCGAGGCGCGCAGGTGCGTACTCGGGCTCGTCGGGCGCACCGGCGGCCGCGGCGACCAGGCTGTGCAGGTCCTTGTCCGAGACCTGCTGGCCCGTGCCGATGTTGTAGCGCTGGCCGCCGCCGTTCTCACCGGAGGCCGCGACGAACGCCGCCACGACGTCCTCGACGAAGACGTAGTCACGCGTGTTGCCGCCGTCGCCGAAGAGCTTGGTCGGCTTTCCGGCCAGCAGGGCGTTCGCGAAGATCGCGACCACACCGGCCTCGCCGTGCGGGTCCTGGCGCGGGCCGTAGACGTTCGCGAGCGCGAGGTGCGTGCACTCCAGGCCGTACAGCTGACGGTAGGTGTTCAGGTACACCTCGCCGGAGACCTTGCTGGCCGCGTACGGCGACTTGGGGTTGATCGCGACGGCCTCGGAGACCGGCAGCACGTCCGGCGTGCCGTAGATGGAACCGCCAGAGGAGGCGAAGCAGACCTTGCGGGCGCCTGCCTTGCGCGCGGCCTCGGCGACGTTGATCGTGCCGATGACGTTCTGCTGCGCGTCGAGGATCGGGTCCGCGACGCTGACCCGCACGTCGATCTGCGCGGCCAGGTGGAAGAGCACCTCGGGACCGAACCCGGCGACGACGTCCGTGAGCTCGGGGTTCGCGATGTCGAGCTGGGTGAAGGAGTAGCGCTCGGCGTGCGCCGGGTCGGCCGGCGCCGTGCGGGTGCCGCGGCGCAGGTCGTCGACGACGTGGACCTCGTGCCCGTCACGCAGCAGGCGGTCGACCAGGGTGGAGCCGATGAAACCGGCGCCGCCGGTCACGAGTGCACGCACGGAAACCTCTTCGTAGTGGGGATGGCCGGGGTTTGGGCCACAGGGTATCCGTGCCTCAGAACCAGCGTTCGAGCACCATCGCGACGCCGTCCTCGGCGTTCGGGCCGGTGATCTCGTTCGCGGCGGCCTTCGCGGCCTCGTGGCCGTTGGCCATCGCCACGCCGTGTCCCGCCCACGTGAGCATCTCGACGTCGTTCGGCATGTCCCCGAACGCGATGACGTTCTCGCGCTCGACGCCGAACCGTTCCGCGACGTCAGCCAGCCCGGACGCCTTCGTGACGCCGTGCACGGAGGCCTCGATCAGGCCGTTGTTCGTGGAGTAGGTGAGGTCGACCTCGCCGTGCAGGACCTCGCTGATCGCCCTGACCATCTCGCCGCTGGTCATGTTCCGGTGCCTGATCAGCAGCTTGATCGCCGGGTGGCCGAGCGTCTCCGCGCGGGAGAGGCCGCTGTGCGGGCCCTCGGGCCACGGGTGGGTGTAGCTGAGCTCGGCGACGAACGTGCGGTCGTCCTTGGGCGTGCCGACGAGCTCGACCGCGTACGTGCAGTCGTCGAGGACGCTGTCGACGGCGGCGGCGATGTCGTGCAACTGAATCGGGCTGAGTGTGCGCGCCCAGACGATCTCGTCCTTGCCGATGTCGTAGAGCACCGCACCGTTCGCGCAGACGGCGAGCCCGTCGAGACCGGCCTCTTCGGCGATGCGCGGGATCCAGCGCGGCGGGCGACCTGTGGCGAGCACGAACGGCACACCTGCTGCTAAGACGCGTGCGACCACCTGTGCGGTGCGTGCGCTCACGCTCTCCTGAGGGTTGAGCAGGGTTCCATCGACGTCGGAGGCGACCAGGCGCGGCTGTTCCACCCCGTCATCTTGCCTCTTCAACTATCGAGTCCAAGTTCGTAGGGAGCTGAACAGCTGGTTACCGTACGTCCGTGCGCGCAGGAATCGTGATTCTCCCGGAACACCGATGGTGGATCGCCGAACCCAAGTGGCGTGCGGCCGAGGAGTACGGGTTCCACCACGCGTGGACCTACGACCACCTCGGCTGGCGCACGCTGGTCGACGGTCCCTGGTTCGGCGCGGTCCCCACCCTGACAGCGGCCGCGCTGGTCACCTCGCGCATCAGACTCGGGACGTTCGTGGCGAGCCCGAACTTCCGGCACCCGGTGCCGTTCGCGCGCGAGCTGCTGACCATCGACGACGTGTCCGACGGCCGCTTCACCCTGGGTGTCGGCGCAGGTGGGGACGGGTACGACACGGTCGTGCAGGGCGCGAAGCCGTTGCTGCCGCGCGACCGGACGGCCCGCTTCGGCGAGTTCGTCGAGCTGCTCGACCAGCTGCTGGTCAAGGACCGCACGTCGTGGAGCGGCGAGTTCTTCTCGGCCGAGGAGGCCCGCAGCGCGCCCGGCTGCGTGCAACGGCCGCGGCTGCCGTTCGTGGTGGCGGCGAACGGCCCGAAGGCGATGCGTGTCGCGGCCCGCTTCGGGCAGGGCTGGGTGACCACCGGACCGCCGACCGAGGACGTGGAGACGTGGTGGCGGGGCGTGGCGCAACTCTCGGAACAGTTCACTGAGACGTTGGCCACGCAGGGCCGCACCTCGCGGGTGAACCGGTACCTGAACCTGGACTCCGCGCCGGTGTACTCGCTGTCGAGCGTCGAGTGTTACCTGGACGCCGTGGGCAGGGCCGCTGAGCTGGGCTTCACCGACGTGGTGTCGCACTGGCCGCGGCACGACGGCGTGTACATGGGCAGCGAGCAGGTCGTGGAGGAAGTGGCGGCTGACGTGCTGCCCACGTTCGATCGGCACCTGTAACGGCCGGGCGCTCGTTTAGATTTCGTCACTGTGCGCTCTGTTGTGGTGATCGGTGGCGGAATCGTCGGGCTCGCGGTGGCCGCCGAGCTGGCCTCGCGCGGTGATCGCGTGACGGTGCTGGAGAAGGAGAAGCGCTGGGGCGCGCACCAGACCGGCCACAACTCGAACGTCGTGCACGCCGGGCTGTACTACAAGCCCGGGTCTTTGAAGGCGCGCATGTCCGTCGCGGGCAACGCGTCGATGGTCGCCTTTGCGCGTGAGCACGGTGTTCCCGTTGATGTGTGCGGCAAGCTTGTTGTCGCCACTTCTGAGGATGAGCTGCCACGGCTGCACGCGCTGGCCTCGCGCGCCGAGGCGAACGGGGTTCCGGCGAAGCTGATCTCTGCTGCCGAGGCTCTCGACTACGAACCCGAGGTGGCCTGTGTGGCTGCTCTGCGGGTCGAGAGCACCGGGATCATCTCGTACGCCGGGGTGTGCGATGCCCTGGTGCGGTTGCTGGACGGGCACGATCTCCGGCTGCAGTCGCCTGCTCTGGCTATCCGGACCGTTGGGTCTCACGTCGAGGTCGCGACGCCGCAGGGCGTTGTGCGTGGCGATGTGCTGGTGAACTGCGCGGGCCTGCAGAGCGACCGGATCGCTTTGCTGGCGGGCTTGCAGCCTTCGGCTCGGATCGTGCCGTTCCGCGGGGAGTACTACGAGCTTCGGCGCACGGAGTTGGTCCGCGGGTTGATCTACCCGGTGCCGGATCCGACGCTGCCGTTCCTCGGCGTGCACCTCACCCGGATGCTCGACGGCTCGGTGCACTGCGGGCCGAACGCCGTGCTGGCGTTGCGGCGCGAGGGTTACCGGTGGCGCGATGTGTCGTTGCGCGATGTCGTGGACGTCGCCCGGTTCCCCGGCACGTGGAAGCTGGCGCGGAAGTTCGCGCGGACCGGCGTGGACGAGGTGCTGCGGTCGTTGTCCCGCCGCCGATTCGCCGAGTCGCTGGCGCGGCTGGTGCCGGCGGTCGAGGAGTCCGACCTCGTGCGGGCGGAGAGCGGTGTGCGCGCTCAGGCCATGCTGCCCGACGGTTCGCTGGTCGACGACTTCCTCATCGAGTCAGCGCCCCGCCAGGTGCACGTCCTGAACGCGCCTTCACCTGCGGCGACGAGCGCGCTGGAGATCGCGCGCCACATCGCCTCGCTCACTTGAGCAGCTCAAGCCCACCCATGAACGGCCGCATGGCCTCGGGAACGGTGACGGAGCCGTCCGCGTTCTGGTGGTTCTCCAGGATCGCGACGATCCACCGCGTGGTCGCCAGCGTGCCGTTGAGCGTGGCCGCGATCTGCGACTTGCCGTTCTCGTCCCGGTAGCGCACGTTCAGCCGGCGCGCCTGGAACGTCGTGCAGTTCGACGTCGAGGTCAGCTCGCGGTACTTGCCCTGCGTCGGCACCCACGCCTCGCAGTCGAACTTCCTGTGCGCCGACATGCCGAGGTCGCCGGTGGCCGTGTCGATGACCCGGTACGGCACCTCGATCTTGGCGAGCATCTCCTCTTCCCACGCGAGGAGCCGGGCGTGCTCGGCCTCGGCGTCCTCCGGCTTGACGTAGGAGAACATCTCGACCTTGTTGAACTGGTGCACGCGGATGATGCCGCGGGTGTCCTTGCCGTACGACCCGGCCTCACGCCGGTAGCACGACGACCAGCCCGCGTACCGCTTCTCCCCGTCGAGGATCTCGTCGGCGTGGTAGCCGGCGAGCGGCACCTCCGACGTGCCGACGAGGTACAGGTCGTCGTTGGGCAGGTGGTAGATCTCGCTGGAGTGCGCCCCCAGGAACCCGGTGCCCGCCATGATCTCCGGCCGCACCAGCGTCGGCGTGATCATGAGCTGGAACCCGTTGGCCGTCGCCTGCTGCGCCGCCATGTTGAGCAGCGCGAGCTCGAGCTGCGCGCCGACGCCCTTGAGGAAGTAGAACCTGGAGCCACCGACCTTGGCACCGCGCTCCATGTCGATCGCACCGAGCTTGGTGCCCAGGTCGAGGTGGTCCTGCGGCTCGAAGTCGAACTGGCGCGGCTCACCGACCGTCTTGACGACCACGTAGTCGTCCTCACCACCGACCGGCGCGTCCGGGTGCACCAGGTTCGGGATCTTGGCCAGGAGCTCGTTGACCTCTTCGGCCGTGGCGTTCTGCTCGGCCTCGGCGGCCTTGACCTCGGCGGCCAGGTCCTTCGCCTTGGCGAGCAGGGCGTTGCGGTCGTCGCCCTTGGCCTTGCCGACCTCCTTGCCGAGGACCTTCTGCTCGGCGCGCAGGGTGTCCGCGCGGGAGATGGCGGTCCGCCGGCGCTCGTCTGCGGACAGCAGGGAGTCGACGACGCCCTCGTCCTCGCCACGGGCACGCTGCGAAGCGCGCACGATCTCCGGGTTCTCGCGCAACACCTTGAGGTCAATCACCCTTAATAGGGTAGACCTGCGGTTCATCCGAATTTGTGCGGGGAGGCACGTGGTGAACGGCACGAAGATGTTCGTGGGGGCTCTCGCCGTCGCCGTTGGGATTTCGCTGACGGCGTTCAGCGCGACGTCCATCCCGATGGCGATCAAGGTGAGCGACGCGGAGGGCACGCACGGCACGTACGTGGTCGGCCCCGATCCCGTCTGCGTGAAAAACGGCTGCTTCAGCCGCAACGGCACGTTCATCAGCGACGACGGCAAGATCACGCTCAAGCGCGTGCACGTGCGGAACAAGCTGCCGAAGCCCCTGCGGGAAGGCGACCGGGTCCCGGCCTTCGACCTGGGAGTGCACGGCGAGGTGTTCACGCACGAGGGCGAGTCCGGCTGGCCGGTCTCGGTCCCGTGGATCGGTCTCTTCATCGGCCTGGGCGCCCTGGTGTTCGGCGTACAGCGCTTGCTGCGCGCCGCTCGGCGGGCCCTGAAAACGAGAGGACCCGGCACCACCGCGGCGCCGGGTCCCTTCGAACAGACTGACTAGATGATCGCGACGCCCACCACGAGGCCGAGCGCCACGTGGGCCGCGGCGACGACGACCGAGGCCGGCGCGAAGCGGTCCGACTCGATCAGCGCGCCGATGTCCAGGCGGGTCACCCACTCCAGCAGACGGACGGCCGCCACCTGCACGATGATGCCGACGATGCCGTAGATCAGCGCCGAGAGCAGGCCTTCGCTGAGCTTGCCCTGTGCGCTCCAGATCGCGACCACGATGATCAGGGCCATCGAGACGAGACCGGAGGCGGTCACGATGACCGCGTTCGGCGCACCGTTGCGGACGAGGATCGAGAGCTTGCCCGGCGTCGTCCAGTCGATCGCGTAGAAGCCGAACACCATGAGGATGAGGCCGACGACGGCGTACAGCGCGATCGCGCCGATGTTCCCGACCAGAACTCCGCCGAAGCCGGGGTCCAACGCGAGGGTCATTAGCTGTTCCCTTTCGGAGACTTACTCAACAATTCGATGCGGCACGAACGCCGCGCCATCGTCGGTCACCAGACCGACCGTTTCCCGGATGCCGAGGCCCGCGGACGTGTCGCCCACGACCCAGGCACCCAACGCGGGGCGGTAGCCGTCGAAGTCCGGAAGCGGATCGAACAGCTGGTAGACGAAACCTTCTTTGCCGTACACACCGCCGGTCTGCGTTTCGTAACCGGGGGCGACGATCTGGATGTTCGACCCCTCGCGGCCGAGCAGCGGCTTGCGCACGTACTCGGTGAGCATGCCGGGGTCGTTCAGGTAGGCCGGGAGCAGGTTGGGGTGGCCCAGGTACATCTCCCACAGGATCGCGAGCAGCGCCTTGTTGGAGAGCAGCATCTTCCACAGCGGCTCGATCCACAGGGTGCCGGGCAGCGACTCGACGGCGTGGCGGCCGAACTGCTCCTCGACCACCCACTCCCACGGGTAGAGCTTGAACACCGTGCTCATCGGGGCCTCTTCGAGGTCGACGAACCGGTTGAGCAGGGTGTCCCAGCCGATGTCCTCCATCGCGATGCCCACCGTGTTGAGGCCGGCTTCCGCGGCCGTCTCCTGCAGGCAGGCCGCGGTGAGGTGGTCCTCGCCGGACGGATCGGCACCTGACCAGCTGAAGTGCAGCTCACCGGAGGGCAGCTTGGCGCCGATCTCCGCCCAGCGCTCGACCAGGCGCTCGTGCAGCGAGTTCCACTGGTCGTCGTCCGGGAAGGCGTCGGTCTTCCAGTACCACTGGATGTACGCGGCCTCGAGCAGCGACGTCGGGGTGTCCGCGTTGTACTCCAGCAGCTTGGCCGGGCCGGACCCGTCGTAGCGCAGGTCGAAGCGGCCGTACACGTTCGGGTCGCGACGCCGCCACGACTCGGCGATGTGCGGCCAGACCCACTCGGGGATGCCGAAGTCGCGGTAGCGCTCGGTCAGCACCACGTTGTCCACCGCGTCGAGGCACATGGAGTGGAGGAGCTCGACGTCGGCTTCGAGCGACAGGACTTCGCTCATCTCGAACACGTAGTGCACCGACTCGTCCCAGTAGGGGCGGTCGGCGCCGTTCGCGTACTTCGCGGGCAGGCCGAAGACCAACCCTTGTTCCGAGACCGTGCGCTGCCAGTTCGGCCGCGGTTGCGAGGTTTCACGACGCAACTGCTCAGCCTCCGCTGCTGGAGGAGCCGCTGCTGATGCCGAACCCGCCGCGCTGGACGGACGTGCCCGACTTCGTGGTGACGTTCGCGCCCTTGGGGATCGTGTAGCTGCCGCCGGTCACCTTCTGGCCGACCGCGCCGGTGCCGCCGTAGTTGTAGCGGTACGAGCTGCCGCCGATGTAGATGAAGCCGCCGCTGCTGTAGCCGCCGTGGCTGCGGTAGTACGACTCGTCGCAGTAGTCGTCGTCGACGATCACGTTGTTCGAGTCGGTGCACTGCGCCGTGACGTTCTTCGGGCTGGCGGCCGCGTACCAGATCGCGACCAGCGCGACCACGCCCACGGTGACACCGCCACCGATGAGCAGGCGCTTGCGCGTCTTCCGCTTCTTCTCGAACGCGGCGGACTCGGCGGCGAACCGCTCCTGCTGCGCCTTCAACGCGGCGGCACGAGCGCGCTGCTCGGCGACCGTCGGCTGGCGCGGCTGCGTCATGCCGGCCTGCTGCTGGCGCATGCGGCCCTTCACCGGCGGCTGCGGCGGGCCCGGCGGCGGTCCGGGCTGCTGATGCGGCCCAGGCTGCGGTACCGGCACCTGTGGCGGCAGTTGCTGGTAAGGCTGTTGTGGCTGGCCGGGCTGGCCAGGTCCTGGCACGTTGTTGTCAGTCATCACCACTCCCGCGGGCAAGGTACCGAGCGACACGGCTGAAACACGGCCGATTGGGTGACGAGTGTCCTAATAGCAACACTCGACCCAACCCGGCGCACAGCCGTCTCACACAGCACGGGCATCATGGATGAGATGTCTCCGAGCGCCAGTTGGTTGAGTCGATCAGGTCACATCCGCGACACGCGGCTTGTGATGGTCGGCGCGTTCGTGGGCGCCTTCGTCCTGTTGATGTTGTCCGCGTTCACCTCCGTGTTCGCCGGCGGGCCCCTCAGCAGCAAGCGCGAACAGGTCAACGCGGCCTACCAAGCCGTCCAGGGCGAGTGCCTGAACTGGGAAAAGGCCGATCTGTCGGACGCGGCCAAGGTCGACTGCGCCGCAGCCCACAAGTTCGAGGTCACCGGCATCGCCGACATCACGGCCGCCTACCCGAAGGAAGCGCCGTTCCCGAACGCGGAGGCCTGGGAGAAGATCGCGCAGGAGAACTGCGCCCAGGCCGCGGGCACCTACCTGGCCGGCAAGCTCGACCCGAAGGGCAAGTACGGCGTCAGCACCCTGAACCCGGACGAGCGCCGCTGGACCGACGGCTACCGCCAGCTGCGCTGCGGCCTGCAGGTCGCCGCACCCTCCGGCGCCGCGCTCCCGTCGTACGGCAGCGCGAAGACCCAGGACCAGTCGAACGTGTACGACCCCAGCGTGTGCCTGGCGCTCGGCGAGAACAACACGGTCGGCGACCCCATCGAGTGCGCCAAGCCGCACGCGTTCGAGATCATCGGCGTGGTGCAGCACCCCGAGGGCGAGTTCCTGGCCGTCGACAAGCAGGACGGCATCATGTCCGAGAAGTGCGCCGCCATGGCGCTCGACTACACCGGCGGCGCCGACCTGAAGGCCAAGAACCTGCTGGTCACCTGGGACACGCGCGCCGAGGAGAGCTGGGCGGTCGGCTCCCGCAAGGCCAACTGCAAGATCGGCGCCGTCCCCCAGGGCGAGAACCTCGTGGCGTGGGAAGGCAGCGTCCGCAACCCCAACGGCGCCCCGCTGACCACCGCGAACCCGCCGCAGACCACCTCGGTCAAGCCCCAGGCCGAACCGACCGGCGCCCCGCTGCACTCGGAGTCCGGCAAGCCGCCCTCGGAATCGGGCAAGCCCTCCGACTCCGGCAAGCCCGACCCACCCAGCGGCATCACTCCCACGTCCGAGAACCGATGACCGTCGAGATGACCCGGGCTCGCTTCGACGAGCTGGTCGAAGAGGCCCTGGACCTGGTCCCGCCCGAGTTCACGCACGCCATGAACAACGTGGTGGTGCTGGTCGAGGACCGCAACCCCGACGAGCCGTCACTGCTCGGGCTGTACCAGGGGATCGCGCTGACCGAGCGCAACACGGACTACGGCGGCTCGCTGCCGGACCACATCTTCATCTACCGCGAGGCGATCCTCGACATCTGCGACTCGGAGGAGGACGTGGTCGAGGAAGTGATCATCACCGTGGTGCACGAGATCGCGCACCACTTCGGGATCGACGACGCGAAGCTGCACGAGCTGGGCTGGGGCTAGTGCGCGGCGCTGAACGGCTGCAGCCCGCGAACTGGCACTGGTACGAGAACCAGGTGCACCACCCGGCGGTCGACCTGCCCGGCGTGATCTCGTCGCTCGGTGTCCGCGTCGATCGCGGTCGAGTGCTGGTGTCCGGAGGACCACGGCACCCACTACATCCGCGAGGTCTCGACCACGGCCACGACGGCCGCGGAGTTGACGACGGCGATCGAAGCCGCCGCCGATCAGATCGTGCAGTGGCGTGAGACCGTCCCGAAGGACGCCGACTGGTGGCGTGCCGAGGAAGGCCTGACCCTCAAACGGGGTTAGACCTCGACGCCCGCCCACGAACGGCACACCCAGCCGTCGCCCTCGGTCTCCAGCACCACGACGCCGGTGTTCGGCAACAGGTTCTCGGCGAGCTCCACCGGCACGTTCGACGCCAGCGCCAGCGCGCCCATCCGGCCCGACCCGCCGTGCGTCACGACCATGACGGTGCCGTCCTGGTGGATCGACTCGATGGCGCCGAGGAACCGGTCCAGCACCTGCTGCCCGGTCTCACCGCCGCCGGGGAAGGCCACGTCCAGCGCACCCTCTGCCCACCTGATCACAGTCTCCAGGTAGGTCTTGTAGGCCTCGGTGTCGTTGCGGCCCTCCAGCGAGCCGACCTGGATCTCGTGCACGCCCTCGAGGATCTGCACGGGCAGGCCGAAGCGCTCGGCGGTCGGCAGAGCGGTCTGCTGGGCGCGCAGGCCGATGCTGGCGTAGACGGCGGTGATGTTCTCGCCGGCCAGGGTGTCGGCAAGCTCGCGGGCCTGCTTCTCACCCAGCTCGGTGAGCGGGGGACCCGGCATGGCCGTGTCCAGCTTGCGTTCGATGTTCGACGCCGTCTCACCGTGCCTGACCAGCAGCAACCTCACCCGCGCTCGCCCTTTCTGACAGCATCGACCCAAGCGGCTGCTGCGGTGAACTCGGCGTTGTGGGCCTCGGAGGGCTCGTGGTCGGCCTTCGGGAAGGACCCGAGGAACCGGATCTCGCGCGAGTGTCGGTGCAGCGCGGCCAGCGCGTCACCGATCCTCGGTTCTGCGATGTGCCCCTCGACGTCGATGTAGAAGCGGTACGTCCCCAGTTTGCCCTTCTGCGGGCGTGATTCGAGGCCGGTGAGATTGATGCCACGCAACGCCAGCTCGGTCAGCAGCTCGGACAGCACACCCACGCGGTTCGGGGTCGTCACGACGACACTGGTGCGGTCTGCTCCAGTCGGCTCAGGCAATGCGCCCGGCCGGGTGAGCAGCAGGAACCTGGTGCGCGCGTCCGCCACGTCCAGCACGTCGGTCGCGTACTCGTCCAGCTCGTAGTGGTTCACAGCCACCGGAGCGGTCACGGCGGCATCGAACTCGCCGCGCTCGACGGCGGCGGCAGCAGCAGCGGTCGAGGACGTGGCGATCGACGTGACACCGGGCAACGAGGCGGCGATCCACTCGCGGACCTGCGCCAGGGCGTGCGGGTGCGAGGCGATCGTCTTGATCTCAGCGGTACCGGGCCGGACCAGGATGCTGAAGCGGACGTCCAGCACGGTCTCGGCGACCGCGACCACGGGTTCGTCGCGGATCAGCACGTCCAGCGTCGCGGGCACCGCGCCCTCGACGGAGTTCTCGATCGGCACGCACGCGAACTCGGTCTCGCCCTTGCGCACGGCGGCCACGGCGAGCGGGATGGTCTCGACGGGCACGAGCTCACCGGGGAACCGCAGTGCTGCCTGCTCGGTGAAGGTCCCCTGTGGTCCGAAGTACGCAATGCGCGGCATCGGGTCAGCGTAGTGCGGCGATCAGAGGCGGAAATCACGCCTGTGTCCGCTGCCAAACCTGGGTTCCGTCAGGACCGTTCGAACTGGAATGCTTGAGGCGTGCCCGCTCTAGCGCCTGAACTCGTGTTGTGCGCGGTCGACGAACCGATGGCGAACGCCTGGCTCGCCGTCGCGGACGGACGCACCGGAGTGCGGGTGCATCGCGGGTCCGTTCTGGACATCCACGCGCAGGCCATCGTGAGCCCGGCGAACTCCCAGGGCTGGATGCGCGGCGGCATCGACGCCGTCTACGCCACGGCGTTCCCGGAGGTCGAGAACAACGTCCGCAGTGCGGTCCTCACGCTCCACGGCGGTGAGCTGCCCGTCGGCGAGGCGCAGATCGTGGCCACCGGCGAGACCGAACCGGCGTGGCTCATCAGCGCGCCGACCATGCGCCGGCCCGGTGAGCGGCTGCCGATCGACACGGTCCACCCGTACCTGGCCGCGCGGGCGGTCCTGCGGCTCTGGCTCGAAGGACGCCTGGAGGACGGCACGCCGGTGCGCGACGCCGTCCGCACCATCGCGATGCCGGGGCTCGGCACCGGGGTGGGAGGCGTCGCGCCGTCCACGTGCGCGCATCAGGTCGCGGCCGCGTGGGACGAGGCGTTCAACCCGCTCCACGTGTAGGAACCTGTGCACAACCCTGTGGACAGGGTTGTGGATGCCTGTGGACTACTGGCGTGGTGCGACCCATCGTTCGAGGTCGAGCTCATCTGTGATGGGGATACCGAAATCCCCAACCGCGGGGATCTCGGGCTTGAGCTTGCGCGCCTCGCGCACGGCGTCCGGTCTCAACGCCGCCAGCTTGAACCCGCGCCGCTGGTAGAAGCGGATCGCGTCGAGGTTGTCGTTGGTGGTCGTCAGGCGCACCCGAGTGCAGCCGAGTGTGCGCGCTTGGCGAACCGCGGCGTCGACAAGCGCGGTGCCGACGCCACGGCCCCGCCGTAGCGCGTCGATCGTCACGATCTCCAGTTGGTGGTTCGCCACCGCATAGGTCAGCAGGCCCAGAACCTGTCCCTGCTTCTCCACGAGGAAGCCGGGCAGACTCGCCGGGAAGAACACCTCACCGTGCGCGACGGCCGTGTGTGCTCCCCATAGCTCTAGTACCAACCGAGCGACAACTATGCGATCTGCTTCCTCGATCGGTCGTACAGAGCCTTCTGCCATGACAAGAACTGTGCCAATCCGAGTCACGCTCAGGAACAGCCATTCGACGTACGGTGGATTCGTGCCAGTGCGAGTTTTGTTGGTCGACGACCACGAAGTGGTGCGCAGAGGACTGCGCGAGATGCTCGACGACGAGGAGGACATCTCGGTCGTCGCCGAAGCCGGATCCGTGGACGAGGCGGTGACTCGGGCTCAGAAGACTCCGCCCGATGTGGCCGTCGTGGACGTTCAGCTTCCCGACGGCAGCGGCGTCGACCTCTGCCGCTCGCTGCGGGACCTCGGCATCCGTTGCCTCGTGTTGACCGCGTTCGACGACGAGGAGGCACTGGTCGGGGCCATCATGGCCGGTGCATCGGGCTATCTGCTCAAGCAGGTTCGCGGCCAGGACGTCGTGACGGCCGTGCGCGAGGTCGCGGCTGGACGGTCCCTTCTGGACCCCGCGACCACGAGCCGAGTACTCGAACGGATGCGCAATCCGGCCCCGGTCGGCCTCACGGATCAGGAACAGCGCGTGCTGGAGCTCATCGGTGAGGGTCTGACAAACCGCCAAATCGGTGAACGGCTCTTCCTCGCGGAGAAGACCGTGAAGAACTACGTGACGTCCGTGCTCGCCAAACTCGGCATGGAACGGCGGACGCAAGCCGCCGCATGGGTGGCTAAACGGGGACGGACCAGGTGAGCGTCGTCCCGTTCGGTGAACTCACGACGCGGAAATCGCCACGCGCGGACTTCGCCCGTTCCGCGAGATGCCGCAATCCGCGCTGAGTCACACCGGACGGGATGCCGCACCCGTTGTCCGCGACTCGCAGCAGCAGATGCTTCTCATCGCGCCGTACGTCGATCTGGACGTGTGTCGCCCCTGAGTGCCGCACGACGTTCGACAACGCCTCTCGCAACGCCGCACGCGCGTCGTCGGCGTGACGCCGCGGCACGTTGGCCAGGTCGCCGGCCACGTGCAGTCGCGGCGGGAAACCGAGCAGCTCACCGGCCGTGCGGACCTCGGCGTTGATCGAGTCGAGCAGGTCGGCGGAGTCGGCGGGGTCGGTGTTGCGCAGCTTGCGCACGGTCGCGCGCACCTCGGCGATCGTCTCGTCGACCAGGTCGACGGCCTCCTCGATCCTCGCCCGCTGCGAGTTGTCGAGCTTCTTGCCCAGCCGCCGTTCCAGCAGGCTGAGCTGCACGCCGGCGCCGTAGAGCCGCTGGATGATCACGTCGTGCAGGTCGCGCGCGATCCGTTCGCGCTCCTCGTAGACCGCGACGCGCTGCCGTGCGGTGAAGCCCTCCGCCAGAACGACGGCAAGACCCGCCTGGGCCGCGAACGCCGTCAGCACGTCCACGGTCTCCTGCGTGAACGGCGATTTGTCTCTACGGCGATAAACCGCCAGAGCGCCGATCTTGCGGTCGGAGGTGCCGAACGGCGCCACCGCGAACGGTCCGTAGGTCCTGAGCGCCTGCGGCACGTACGGAGCCGTGCGCGGGTCGTTCGTCACGTCGTCGGCCATCACCGGAACGCCCGTGCGCGCGGCCTTCGCGGCAGCACTGCGCGGACTCAACGTCGCCACGACCGGCTCACCGCTGGACGCCTCGACGGTGAGCGTGCCGTCGTCGTCCTCCGTGGCGAGCATGGCCAGCCCGAGGTCGGCGTCCGCGATCTCCGCGGCCGCCTCCACCACGAGCCGCAGCACGTTCTCCGGGTCTTCCAGCGCCGCCGACGTGATCTCGGTGGACGCGACGAGCACGCGCCGCGCCAGGGAGGGGTCCATGGTCCTCAACGGTATGCGGGCGTGCCGAGGTCCAGCACGAGGTCTGCCCTCGCGGCCTCATCCGGCCGGTGGGTGATGTGCAAGATCGTCCTGCCGTCGTGCCTGAGCTGCTCCAACAGCTTCCGCGCGGTCGGTTCGTCCAGGTGGGCCGTCGGTTCGTCGAGCAGCACCACGTCGGCGTCGTGCAGCAACGCCCTGGCCAGCGCAAGCCGTTGCGCCTCGCCGCCCGACACCTGGTCGGGCCTGATCACGGTGTCGAGCCTCTCGGTCCATTCCGGCAGGCACGCCTTCCGCAAGGCTCCCTTGAGCTGCTCGTCGCTGTGCTGGCCCGACATCCGCAGGTTCTCGCGGACCGTCGTGCTGACCAGCATCGGCTCCTGCGGGCACCAGGTGGCACGGGGCAACTCCACGATGCCGCGTTCCGGCTGCAGGAAGCCGAGGAGCAACGCGAACAGCGTCGACTTGCCGCTGCCCGACGGTCCGACGATCGCGACGTGCGTGCCCGGCTCGATGTTGAGGTGCAGATCTTTGAGCGTCGGCTCGGTCGCGCCCGGCCAGCGGACGTCGACGTTCTGCAGGCGGATCCGCTTGCCCTTCGGCGCCTCCGGTCGTTCCGGAGCGTCGAACTGCAGCCGCGCGCTGGCTTCTTGGAGAGCCCTCCTCTGCTGAGCGGCCAACGGCAGCGCCGCCAGCGGTTCGGCTAGCGCGAGCGGGACCAGGCCGAGCACCGGGTTGCCCGTCGTGGCGCAGATCAGAGCCGCCGCACCGGTCGCGAGCAGGACGATCGCCGTGGCCGCGCCCGTGCCGAACGCCTGCTTGCGGGTCTCCCCCGCAAGTTCGACGTCTTCGGCGTGAAGCTGCGCCAACAGGCGGTGGTGCGCGTCGTGCGCGATGAGATCCGGTGCGGCGGCGAGTGCGTTGATCGTGTCGCGGGCGACCTTGCGGCGGCCCCTGGCGAGCTTCGTGCTGGCCCGGCGCTCGGTCCAGACCGCGACCGCCGGTGCGGCCAGACCCGCTGCGAGGAGCAGGCCGCCCAACGTCAGCGCCGCGGCCAGGTCGATGAACGCGAACAGGATCGTGGTCGCGATCCCCGCTCCGATGGCCACGACCGGCGGCACCAGCACGCGCGGCACCAGATCGCGGACGGTGTCGGTGTCCTCGACGAGCCGCTGCAGGCCGTCGCGGCGCTGGGTCCGGACGAGCCGCAGCCACAGCTCGGCGCGGAGGTTCGTGGCGAGCTTGAACGCCTCGTGGTGCGTCACCAGGCGCTCGACGTACCGGAGCACACCCTTGCTCAGCGCGAACGTCCGCACGCCCACGACCAGCACCGACAGCGTCAGGATCGGCGGCATCTCGGCGGCGCGGGCGATCAGGTGAGCGGCGAGCGCGGTCAGTGCGATGCCGGCCACGGTCGCCAGCACGCCCAGCGCAGCACCTTTGAGCGGAATCGGCAGGCGCTTCGGGCGTTCCTGTTGCGTCTCCTCGGTGACGACCTTGGCGAACGTCTCGTCCTCGGTCGCCTCCTTCTCGCGGTGCGAGGCGAGGACGACGGCCGCCGTGGCGCTTGCTCTCTTGATCGCTTTGTCGACTTCGCAACTTGTCACCGGATCGAGGTGGGCCGTCGGCTCGTCGAGGAGCAGGACCGTCGCGCCGTGGCGGACCCTCAGCAGGGCGCGCGCGAGTGCAACCCGTTGGCGCTCACCTGTCGAGAGGTCCGTGATCTGCCGGTCGAGCAGATGCGCGGCCACGACCTCATCCGCAACTTCCTCGATGTCCTCCGCGTTGGGAACCGTCAACTCCAGCTCAGCGCGTGGCGTGGCAGCGGCAAACGCGGGCTTCTGCGGCACGTAGGCGATTTCGCCCCGGATCTCGACGGCTCCGTCCGTCGGCTCCACGAACCCGAGCAACACCTGGAACGTCGTCGACTTCCCCGCCCCGCTAGCCCCCTCCAGCCGATAGACCTCTCCAGGCCTCACCTCGAAGCTGACCCCGTCCGGCGCAAACCCGCCCCGCCGCAACACCCGGAGGTCCTTCACCCGAACGAGTGAGCCATGAGGGTCACTTTCATGGACCTGAGGTCCATGAAAGTGACCCTCATGGCCAACCACCTCGGCTACTCGGCGGACGGATTCCAGGCCGTCCTCGCTGGCGTGGTGGGCGGCGCCCGCCGCGCGGAGGGGGAGGTAGCACTCCGGGGCGAGGATCAGGACGATCAGGGCGGTCATGAGGGTCAGGTCGCCGTGCACCAGGCGGATGCCGATGCCTACGGCGATCAGGGCTACCGAGAGGCTGGCGGCGATTTCCAGGACCAGGGCGCTCAGGAACGCGATCTTGAGCGTGCCCATCGTGGCCTTGCGGTGCTGGTCGCCGATCTGGCGCACGGCGGTGGCCTGCTGCTTGGCGCGGCCGAAGACCGTCAGCACCGGAAGCGCGCGGAGCAGTTCGAGGAGCTGGGCCGACAGGAGTTCGGTGACGTCGGCGGCCTTCTTCACGCGCTTCTCGGTGTACCAGCCGATCAACGCGGCGAAGACCGGGATCAACGGCACGGTGATCGCGATCAGGACCGCCGACGGCCAGTCCGTGAAGAGGATCCACGCGCCGACCAGCGGAGGCACGATCACGGCCGTGACCAGCGCGGGCAGGTAGCGGGTGAAGTACGCGTCGAGCGCGTCGAGGCCCTTGGTCGCGAGCACCGACAGCTCGGCCGTGCCGCGGTCGGCGATCCAGCCGGGGCCGCGTTCGAACGACTTGGCCAGCAGCTGGGTCCGCAGCTCTTCCTTCGCACCGGCAGCGGCACGGGCGGCAGCGCTCTCCGTTGCCCACGAAAGACCTGCGCGCGCGAGGATCGCCACGGCCAGCAGCGGAAGGCCTTCGCGGGTCGTGATCACCGACGCCAGCGCGACGGCCTGGGCGACGAGCGCCAGGGCGTTGAGGAACGCCAGCGCGCCCACCCCGACGAGGGCGCGCCTGGCGTTCCTGGAGAGCTGGGGCAGTGCTCCCAGCGGGCCTCTTCTCATCTCAGTGCACCGGGATGTGCCGCACGCCGATGCGCTTGCGGAACACCCAGTAGGTCCAGCCCTGGTAGATCAGCACGGCCGGCGTGCCGAACGCCGCCACCCACGTCATGACCGTCAGCGTGTACGGGCTCGACGCCGCACCCGCGACGGTGAGCGAGAACGCTGGGTCCAAAGTGGACGGAAGAACGTTCGGGTAGAGCGTGCCGAACAACGTCGCGACGGTCGCCGCCACCGCGAGCCCCATGAGCGCGAACGCCTGGCCTTCTCGCCCGAACGAGAGCCGCCACAGCGCGAGCAGTGCGAGCAGCAGGACCGGAATCGCCCACAGGTGCGCGACGTAGGCCAGCAGCACGACCAGGGGCAGCAGTGCCACCGGAGCGATCCTCAGCGCCAGGCGCCGGGCGCGTTCGCGGATCTCCCCCTCGGTCTTGAGGGCGATGAAGATGGCGCCGTGGACCAGGGCATAGCCGGCGATCGCGAGCCCGCCGAGCACCGCCTGCCAGGTGATCGCGGCGAACGGCGAGCCGACGCGGTCACCGGCGGCGTTGATCGGAAGGCCGATGACGGTCGTGGCGATGATGATGCCGACGCCGAGCGCCGCCACCCAGGACCCGGCGAAGATCACCGCGTCCCAGACCTTGCGCCAGCGCACTGAGTCGACCTTGCCGCGGTACTCGAACGCGACACCGCGACCGATGAGCGCGAGCAGGAACAGAGTTAGTGGCAGGTACGCGGCGCTGAAGAGCGCCGCATACCAGCCGGGGAAGGCCGCGAACGTGGCACCGCCCGCGACGAGAAGCCAGACCTCGTTGCCGTCCCAGACCGGCCCGATGGTGTTGATCATGACCCGGCGCTCGGTGTTGTCACGTCCCAGGACGGGCAACAGCATGCCGACGCCGAAGTCGAAGCCTTCGAGGAACAGGTAGCCCAGCCACAGCAGAGCGATCACGCAGAACCAGAGCGTCTCCACAGCTTCTCCCCTAGTACGCGAACGCCAGCGCGCCGTCGTCGGTTTTCGCGGGCATGACCCCGGCGACACCACTGCGGACGTACTTGCGGATGAGGTAGATCTCGACACAGGCCAGCGCCCCGTACACCGTCGTGAGCGCGATCAGCGAGGTGAGGATCTCGCCGGGTGTGGACGCGCTGACCGCCTGCGCGGTGAACATCCACACACCGTCCACACCGGACGGGTTGGGCACCACCACGAACGGCTGCCGGCCCATCTCGGTGAAGATCCAGCCGAAGCTGTTGGCGAGGAACGGCGTCGCGATGCCGGCGAGAGCCGTGATCGGGAACCACTTCCCCCGCGGAACGCGACCACCACGCGTGAGCCAGAGCATCACGAGGCCCAGGCCGGCCGAGATCGCGCCGAAGCCGATCATCAGGCGGAAGCCCCAGTACGTCACGGGAAGCGCGGGCACGTAGTCGATCGGCTTGCCGCTGAGCTCGCCGAGCCGTTCGTCGACCGGGTAGTTGGTGCCGTACTTCTCCTGGTACATCGGCACGAGGTCCTGGATTCCCTTTACCTCGCTGCTGAAGTCGTTGTGCGCCAAGAAGCTCAGCAGTGCGGGCACCGTGATGCTCTTGACGTTCTCGCAGTCGGGCCTGGTGACGTCACCGATCGCGAAGATCGAGAACGCGGCGGGCTCCTCGGTGTGGCACAGGGCTTCCGCGGCGGCCATCTTCATCGGCTGCTGCTGGAACATCAGCTTGCCCTGCACGTCACCGCTGATCGCGAGGACCGCGAAGGCCACGACGCCGACCCAGGTGCCGAGCTTGAGCGAGCTGCGCCAGACACCGTTCTCGTCCGACTTCTTCCACAGGTGCCAGGCGCCGATGCCGACGAGGAACGTCGCGGCGACCGCGAACGCCCCGGCGATCGTGTGCGGGAACGCGGCCAGCGTCGTGTTGTTGGTGAGCACCGCCCAGATCGACGTGAGCCGCGGGCGCCCGTTGTCCAGCACGATGCCGACAGGGTGCTGCATCCACGAGTTGGCGGCGAGGATGAAGTACGCGCTGGCCATCGTGGCGAGGCTGAACGCCCAGGCGCAGGCGAGGTGGACCTTCTTCGGCAGCTTGTCCCAGCCGAAGATCCACAGGCCGAGGAACGTCGACTCGACGAAGAAGGCGACGAGCCCCTCCATCGCGAGCGGGGCACCGAACACGTCACCCACGAACCGCGAGTAGGCGCTCCAGGCCATGCCGAACTGGAACTCCTGCACGATGCCCGTGACGACACCCATGGCGAAGTTGATCAGGAGGAGCTTCCCCCAGAACTTCGTCATCTTGTAGTAGCGCTCGTTGCCCGTGCGCACCCACGCGGTCTGCATCGCTGCCACCAGCAGCGACAGGCCGATCGTCAGCGGCACCATCAGGAAGTGGTAGACGGTGGTGATGCCGAACTGCCACCGCGCGAGTTCGAGTACGTCCACGTCGATGAGCGTATGGGCGGATCACGGCCCCTATCAGGTACGACGGTCCCGTCCCGGCTCGGGACCAAGGTCCCGTGCGCGAAGTCACCCCGGTCGGGTGACATGCGTCGGTTAAGATGCATCTGCCAGAGGGGAGTAGTTCCCACCGGAGTTGTCGGCCGGTGGCGTGGTGATCGACATACTGATCCGCCTTCGAGTGGATCCGGTCCCACACCCGTCTTGTACGGGCGAACGAGACCTCCGGCCGGGCTGCAGCATGCCCGGTCGGGGTCTGTTGCGCCTCCGTCCGGGCTCGTATTCGGACGTGGAGGACCTCTTGGCCACCTCAATGCTCGCGTTCATCACCGCCTTCGCGGTGGTGTTCCTCGTCGAGCTCCCCGACAAGACCATGGTCGCGACCCTGGTGCTGACCACGCGCTACCGCGCCTGGCCGGTGTTCACCGGTGTCGTTGCCGCTTTTGCCGTGCAGAGCGTGGTGGCAGCGGCTTTCGGATCGGCTCTGACGCTGTTGCCGGACCGCGTGGTGTCCCTTGTGGTCGGCCTGCTGTTCGCCGTGGGTGCGTTCCTGCTGTTGCGCGAGGGGTTCTCTCGTGACGAGGAGTCCGAGGACGAGGCCGGGGCACAGTCCGAGGTGCCGTTCTGGCGGGCGGCCCTGACGTCGTTCGGCGTGCTGTTCGCGGCCGAGTGGGGCGACGCCTCACAGCTCGCGACCGCCGGCATCACCGCTCGGTACGGGGCGCCGTTGATGGTCGGGCTCGGCGCCTGGCTGGCGTTGGTCGCCGTTGCGGCGCTGGCCGTCCTGGTGGGACGCAAGCTCGCCGGCCGCCTGCCGACGCACTGGATCCAGCGGGTCGCCGGGGTGATCTTCTCGATGTTCGCGGTGGTGGCGCTGGTCCAGGTCTTCTGATCACCAGACCGGACGCAGGCCCGGCTGGTCCTCGCCGTAGACGTGCTGCAGGTACGCGGCGAGGCTCTGCTTGATCGTGTCGAGGTTGTCCGCCCCGATCGCCTCGGCCATCTCGTTCTCGAGGTCCGACCACAGGCTGTCTGCGAACTTCAGGTAGTCGCGGCCCTTCGTGGTCAGCGTGACGTACTGCGCCCGCTTGTCCGTCGGGTGCGGTTCCCGCAGGACGTAACCCCACTCGTCGAGCTCGTTGACGATCTTCGCGGCCGCCTGCTTGGTGACGCCGAGGTGCTGTCCGATGTCGACGGTGGTGGCGCGTTTCTCCTTGAGGAACCGGAAGACGTAGCCGTGCGCGGGGCGCAGCGGTTCCAGGCCGATCTGCTTCAGGCGGTCGTGGAACTGGTCGCCCATGGCGCGGTAGGTCATCGCCAGCAGCATCGGCACCGGGTCCATTTTCTTCTCCCGAGTAGACAACCTGGTTGACCTTATTCTATGGTTAGACAACCAAGTTGACTACATCGGAGGTTGTCTTGCTGGTTACGGGGGATTCCGTCGAGCCGTTCGAGTTCGGCGGGTTCGAGTTCAGGCCGTTCGCCGTGCCTTCGCGCGGGAGCACCGAGATCGCGCTGTGGACCGTTGACGTGCCGGAAGGTGGCGACGGGAAGACGCACACCGCCTCGAAGGAGGAGGTCTTCTACGTGCTGTCCGGGTCCGTGACGATCCAGGGTCAGACGGCTGGTGCTGGTGACGCGATCGTGGTTGCGCCCAACACCGAGCTGTCGCTGACCGGCGGCCCGGCTCGGGTGCTGGTGGCGACCTCGGTGGGGATCGTCGGCACGCTGGCCGACGGGACGACGGTGACGCCGCCGTGGTCTCTCTAGTTCGCCGGTGATGCCTCTTCGGGAGGCTCCGGCGTGGTGTCCGGGACCTCCTCGCGGAGGTCGCGGGCGATCTTCTTGGCCTCGTCGATGAGCTCCTGCGACTCGGCGAGGCGTTCTTCGTCCGGTGCGGTCACGTGTTCGGGATCGGCTCTGTGCCGGTTCCCCAAACTCAGGCCAGCAGGCTCCGGACGTGGGCGGCCAGTCGTTCCGCGATCTCCAGGTCCCACTCGTCGTCGGAGGCCGGCTGAGGGGTCTCGCCTGCGACGACGCGTTCGCCGAGCAGGCGCCGCTCGGCGGGCGTGAAGTCCGTGATGGCGCGGCGGAGCAACGGCAACGCGTCGTCGAACGACTCGCCGCGCAGGCCGCTCAGCCACTCGTCGATGAGGCCGAAGAGGCGGGGGTCGGCGGCCAGGAGCGTCGCCGAGCCCCTGAGGAAGCCGGCGACGAACGCCGTCGCAACGCTTCGGTGCAGGCGCGCGGCCACGTCGTCGCTGGTCAGCTCGCCTGCTTCCCACATGAGGCGGGTGGCGCGGCCGGTCGGGAGGCCGTGGGCTTCCGCCTTGACGAGGGCTTTGAGGGCTCGCCACCAGGTCTTCTGGTGGTCTTCGTCAGCCGCCAGCCTCGTCGCTTCGTGGGCGCCGTCGAGCACGCTCAGCGCGTGTTCGGCGATCTCGTCGTCGATGTTGCGGCAAGCGAGCGGGAGGCCCACCGCGCCTCGGGTCAGGAGGCCGTGCAGGGCGACGCGCAGGAGTTCGGGGTCGGTGCCGCGGACCGATCCGTAGCGGACCGTCCTGGCCAGGTCCGGGAGGGCCGCGAGGAGTTCCAGTGCGTCGGTGGCCATGGCTGCGCAGCGATCGAGGGCGTCGCGGGCCTCGGTCACGGCTTTGGGGAGTTCGCAGCCGACGGATTTGCTCAGGGTGGCGGCAGCGTCCGCGACTCGGGTCGCATCTTTTGCGGCTTGGGTCAGGACGGTCTCGGCCGCTGAGTGGACCGTGGTGCCGTGGCGGGCGGCTACCGCCACGGACACCGCGAAGATCGGGTCCCAGCGCAGTTGCCAGACCTCGGCGAAGGTGCCGAGGGAGTTCGAGCGGTCCGGCTTGCCCCACGGAACGCCCAGGACTTCCAGTCGTTGCAGGAGTTTCGAGCGTTCGCGGTCGGTGTCCTTGCGCAGGTCCAGCTTGAGCTGCTTGGGCTGGACGTCGGCGGGGAGTCTTAGTTTTCGTTGCAGGCGTTGGAGGTCTGCGGCCAGAGGTGAGCGCGGGACGTTGTCGCCGACTTCGCCGAGGCGTTCGCCCACGACCAGCTTGCGGTGGACGAGTTGGAGCGGGACCTCGTCGCCACCGCAGAGGACCGCCAGGGCGGCCTCGCTCACCTCGCTCAGGCCGGCGCTGGGGCGTTCCCTCAGCGCGGCAAGGGTTTCCGCGAGTCTCACGGCTTCCACCGCGCTCGCGGTCGAGGCGGGGAGGTCTTCCTCTCGGAGGACGGCGGCGGCTTTCGCGAACCACCTGGGGATCACGTCCTGCTGGTGTTGCCAGAGGTGCGCGTACCAGCCCGGGGAGTCGACGCCGGCGCCGTAACCGCTCTCCGCGGCGAGCTGGCCGTGGCTCCACGGGACCCAGGTGCCGGAGATCCTGCGGCGACGCATGCCCTTGAGCAGTGCGGTGTCCGCCGCGACCGTCGGTTTCTGAAGCAGTGCCGGCACGTGCCAGGCGCCGCAGACGATCGCGATCGGGCCGTCGGTCTCCTTGCGCGCCTTGCGGATTGCCTGGCGCATGAACGCTTCTCGTCTGAGCGTGCGTTCGCCGACTTCGTCTTCGAATTCGGTCCTGACCGCGACCATGGCTTCGGTGATGGCGTTGGCGAGGTCCAGCGGGTCGGTCGCGCTGTGCTCGACCACGTCCTCCCACCAGCGTTCCGGGTCGTCGAAGCCCGCGGCCTCGGCGAGCAGGCCGATGGGGTCCACGTTGCCGCTCGGCCCGTCGTCACCGATGCTGCTCGCCGCGGGCAGGTCGAAGAAGCGCGCCTTCGCGTCGTTCTCGTTGGCGTACTTGAGCGCCTGCCACTCCGGCGAGAACTCGGCGAACGGCCAGAAGGCGGCGTTCTCCGGTTCGGCCTCGTCGTGCAGGAGGATCGCGACCGGCGGGGTGAGGGCGTGGACGTGTTCGAGGAGTGCGTCGGCCTCTGGTGGGCCTTCGATGAGGATGAGCGCTGGACGCGTCTGTTCGAGCGCTCTTTTGACCATCCGGGCCGAGCCGGGGCCGTGGTGCCGGATGCCGAGGAGGATCGGCTCACTCACCGCTGGCGTCCAGGCAGGCTCGGTAGAGGTCACGCCACTCCACGCGCTCCTTCAGCACGGTCTCTAGGTACTCCTGCCACACGGTCGCGTCCGACACGCGGTCCTTGATGATCGAGCCGATGAGCCCGCTGGCCAGCTCGTCCGCCCCGAGCGTGCCGTCGCCGAAATGACCGGCGAGCGCCATGCCGTTCGCGATGACCGAGATCGCCTCGGCCGTGGACAGGCTGCCGCTCGGCTTCTTCAGCTGCGTGCGACCGTCCACAGTGGAGCCGTTGCGCAGCTCGCGGAAGATCCTCACGACCCGGCGCACCTCGTCGAGCGCAGGCGGCTCGGCGGGAAGCTGCAGGGCTTTGCCGAGCTGCTGGGCGCGGGTCACGACGATCTCGACCTCGGCGTCCTCCGTGGCGGGCGGCGGGAGCACGACGGTGTTGAACCGCCGCGCGAGCGCGGACGACATCTGGTTCACCCCGCGGTCGCGGTCGTTGGCCGTGGCGATGACCGTGAAGCCCGGCACCGCCTGAACCTGCGTGTTGAGCTCCGGGACCGGCAGGGACTTCTCGCTGAGGATCGTGATGAACGAGTCCTGGACCTCGGACGGCATGCGGGTCAGCTCTTCGACCCGCGCCACCGCGCCGCTCTGCATTGCTTTGAGGATCGGGCTGGGCACGATCGCCCGTTCGCTGGGACCTTCGGCGATGAGGCGGGCGTAGTTCCAGCCGTAGCGGACCTGGTCCTCGCTCGTGCCGGCGGTGCCCTGGACGACGAGCGTCGAGTCGCCACTGATCGCCGCTGCCAGGTGCTCGGACAGCCAGGACTTCGCGGTGCCGGGGACGCCCACGAGCAGAAGCGCGCGGTCCGTGACGAGGGTGCCGACCGCGACCTCGACCAGGCGGCGCGCACCGACGTACTTCGGGCTGATGACCGTGCCGTCGCTGAGGGTGCCGCCGAGGACGTAGGTGACGACGGCCTGCGGGGACAGGTTCCAGTTGGGCGGCCGCTGGCGGTCGTCCTGGGCCGCGATGGCTGCCAGCTCGGCGGCGTACTGCTGTTCGGCCGTCGGCCTGAGCACGGCGGTCACTGGGCCTCCTGGATGTGTTGCCTTGCCTCGAAGTGTGGTGGTCCGGTCACTGCGGCTCGTGCGCGGGGTCGGCCGGGACGGGCGACTGGGTGCCGGGCGTCTGCTGCGAGGTCGCGCCGGGCACGGGGCTGGTGGCGTTGGGTCTGGCCGGTCGCTTCGGCAACTGGTCACCGGTCGGTGGCGCCGCAGCGGGTTCGGCGGGTTCCGGGGCGGTGTCCGACTGCGGGGCGAACGACTCGCGCAGGCGGATGCGCAGGCGCAGGACCTCCAGCTCCAGCGAGTTCTCGGGCCAGCGGCGGGTGAGTCCCTCCCAGTTGGCGCCGAGCAGGTCGGCGTTGCCGCGCGCCAGCAGGACGGCCGGCGGGCGGCCCGCACGCCAGCGCGGGTCCGGGAGGGCGGCGTAGCGGTGCAGCAGGGAGCGGGTCGTCTCGGCCGACCACGGGGCCGGGAGCTGGGCGCAGGCGTGGTCGAGGAGGTCGTAGTGCCAGTTGACCGAGACGGCGACGACGGCCTGCTCGGCCACGGACGCGGGCAGCGCCGCGAGCATTTCGAGCTGCTCCATGCCCGTCAGGGTTTCGGCAGCGGCCACCGCCCACGGGCGTGGATCGGTGGCGGCGGCCAGTTGGTCGGCGATGCCCCGGAGCAGGGCGCCGGCCCACGGACCCCTTCGCAGGATGCCGGCGGCCTTCGCGTCGGTGGTCTGCAGGCGCGCGGTCCAGTACGAGGGCGGGACGCTGGCCGCGGCCGCCCGGATGCGCCCGGCCACGCCCTTCTCGGAGCCGTCGCGCATCAGGTCGCGCTGCTCCTCCTGGTCGGGCTGGGTGGTCCAGAGCTCGTCGGTCTGGACGTCGAAGCCGTCGTCGGTCCGCCAGAGGCCCCGGCCGAGGCGGTCCGAGGCGCGGGCGGCCAGTGCCGACGTCGGGAGCTTGCGGAGCAGGCGAAGCGCCTCGTCGTGAACGGGCGCGGCCTTGTCGTCGAGAGCCGCTTCGAGGAGCTCCTCGTCGGCTGGGCTCAGTGCGGTTTCGAGGGCGCTGATCAGGACCTGGCGGTCGGCCGAACGGCGGGAGCTCTCGAACTCAGCGGCGATGAACGCGCCGACCGCGGCCGGGTCGGCCTTGCGCTTGCGGCGCAGGGCTCGAACCCGTTGGGCGCTGGGCAGGTCGAGGACCTCGGCGAGCGGAACCTCGTCGACCAGCGGGGTGGCGCCACTCGCCCAGGACCAGCCGGGGCGGGTGTTCGCGAGCCAGCGACCTCGGGCACCGAGGACCTCGACGACGGCGGCGCGCAGGCCCGGCCGTGCGGTGCCCAGGGCCAGCAGGGCGGGAAGCATGCGGTGTTCGGCGACGACGTTGTTCGCCTTGGCGAGGGCACACCACTCGGTCAGCAGGACCTCGTCGTCGAGGCTCATGATCGCTTGCAGCACCGCTCGCGCGGCCGGTCTGGGGAGCTCGGCGGGTTCGGCCGGGGCGAGCGGGAGCGGGTCGTCGGTGACCTCGGGCGGGAGGGTGGCGCCGAACGCGGCCACGCCCAGAGCGGCGCAGGAGGACAGCAGCTCGGTCGGGTCGCCGCCGCCTCGGGTGGTGCCGATCAGGAGGTCTTGGACGGTCTTGGACCACTCGGCCTTCATGCCGCCACCCCGGTTTCGTGATGGGGGTGGTGCGGGCCGCGCGGTGAGGGCAGGGCGGGGGCGTCAGACGGCATGGCCGTGGTCGGGTGGAAGGCCGTGGGCGGCGCGGTCTCGGTGGGGCGGACGGCTTCGGGCGACACCGTCCTGGCGAACTGGACGGCCCTGCGCGGAGCGACCGTAGTCGGGTGGTGGACCTCCGGCGACGCGATCTCGGTGGGGCGAACAGCATCAGGCGACACCGTCCTGGCGAACTGGACGGCCTCGCGCGGAGCGACCGTAGTCGGGTGGTGGACCTCCGGCGACGCGATCTTGGTGAGGCGAACAGCATCAGGCGACACCGTCTTGTCAAAGCAGACGACTGCGCGCGGCCCGGACATGGCCGGGCACGTGGGCGCGGCGAGCGCGCGGCGAGCGGGCGAGGGCGTGACCTCGGTGCGGCTGGCGTGGGTGGTGGTCATGTGACCACCTCCAGGGTGCCGTCCACGGCCACTGCGCCGATGCGCACCGTGTGGCCGTCCCACAGGCCCCAGACGTCGAAGGGGACGCCGCCGGTCAGCGCCAGGGCCATGTCGAGGCCTCCGTCGTCGCGTACCGGGAGGCCGTGGCCCTGGCCGTCCACCAGGGACGTGCCGCACAGGCGGACTGAGGCGCAGCCGAGTGGGAACAGGCGTTGCCACGGATCGGCCAGCAGCATTGGTTCCAGGGAGGCCAGAGCCGAGCGCCAGGACGTGGGGGCCGGGACCGGGTCTGGGGGGCGCGAGGCTTCCAGTTCGCCCAGGGCCACGCGGTCGGAGCCCGGGTAGGGGTGGACCAGGGCCGTGGACTCCTGGCCGTGTGGGAGGAGAGGGACGGGGGCGCCTACTGCGGAGTGGCGGATTGCTACTACCCAGCGGCCCGTTCGGCGGCCCCAGCACCACTGGCGGACGGTGCGGACGCGGCCGTCGTCGGTTTCCAGGCGGAGGAGGGCCACCCAGCGGTCGGTCACGCCTGGTGTGGCTCGGACGGTTTCCTCGGGGGTGGTCACGCCCAGCCTGGAACGTGGCTGGACGGCGCAGAGCAGGTGCAGGCCACCCAGGCGGTCGGCGACGTCGGAGGTCCAGCGCGGGCCTGAGCGGGCCACGATCTCCTGGATCTCCGCCACGGCACCGGCCACACCGGGGACCTGGGCGTCGATCATGCGGGCGGTGAAGGCCTGCCACCAGGAGGCTGGGCGGCCCGGTAGCGAGGCCACCCCGGCGGAAGCCACGTCCAGGAGCCAGTCGCGCAGGCCGTCGATACCGGAGGACATCGCGGAGGCGCGGTTCGCTGCGGTCTTTTCGCGGGCTCGGGCGCGGCGGGCCACGGCTTCGGGCGAGGTGTCGAGCTCACGAGCAGCGCGGCGCGTGGTCCACTCCTCCACCCAGTCGGGCGGGAGGGCGTCCGGGATGTCGAGCTCTTGCAGCGAGACTGCGTGCTTGCAGGGGAACTTGCGGGACGGGCACGTGCACTTCGCGGAGCCGGCGACCAGGTCGACGCACACGCGGTACGGCACCGAGCCGGAACCCGTGTAGAGGCCCCACAGCACCGGCAGGGCCTTGCCCAGGCCCTGCCAGCGCGTTGGAACGGCTCGTGTCCTCACAACAATCAAGGTAGCGAGGACCTCTGACAAAAATCAGGCCGGACCCCGGCGGGCCCACGTCCACGCGTAGGCCGGGTCCTCGCAGGCCTCCGCCGCCTCGCCCAACTCCAGCGGGCGGAACGTGTCGACCATGACCGCGGTCTCGTCGAAGTAGTCCACGCCCAGCGAAGCCTCGACGGCACCGGGCTGCGGGCCGTGCGTGCAGCCCGAGGGGTGCAGCGACATCGAGCCGATGCCGATGCCGGAACCCTTGCGCGCCTCGTAGTTGCCGCCGACGTAGAACATCAGCTCGTCCGAGTCGACGTTCGCGTGGTTGTACGGCACGGGCACGGCCAGCGGGTGGTAATCGACCTTGCGCGGGCAGAACGAGCACACGACGAAGTTCGGGCCCTCGAACGTCTGGTGCACGGGCGGCGGCTGGTGCACGCGGCCGGTGATCGGTTCGAAGTCGCGGATGTTGAACGCCCACGGGTAGAGGTGGCCGTCCCAGCCGACGACGTCGAACGGGTGGTTGGCGTACGTGAAGCGAGTCAGCCCCGCACGGTGCCGCACGAGCACGTCGACATCGGTGCCCTCGACGAGCAACGGCTCCTCGGGGCCGCGGATGTCCCGCTCGCAGTACGGCGAGTGCTCCAGGAACTGGCCCGCCTTGGACAGATAGCGCTTGGGCGGCCCGATGTGCCCCGTCGCCTCCAGCACGAGCAACGACATCGGCGACGACGGCACGACCCGGTAAGTGCACGAAGTCGGGATCACGACGTAGTCGCCGTCGCCCACGGTCAGCGCACCGTAGATCGTCTCGATCACGCCCGCACCGGACTGCACGTACAGCAGCTCGTCACCGAAAGCGTTGCGGTACAAGGGTGAAGGCACCGAAGCGACCACAAACCCGATGGTCACGTCCGGATTTCCGAACAACTTGCGACGCCCGGTCACCGCGTCGACCTCGTCAGAAGCCCACGTCAGGTCCTGGGTCTTGAAGTGCCGAGGCTTCAGCGGCAGGTTCGGGGAGACCACACCGCGCTCGTCCTTCACCGTCTCCGCGTTCACGATCGCGGTCGGCAGGTACCGGTGGTAGAGCAGGGCCGAATCAGCCGAGAACCCCTCGACCCCCATCAGCTCTTCCGCGTAGAGCCCACCGTCCGGTTTGCGGAACTGGGTGTGGCGCTTTCGGGGGATCTCCCCGACCTGGCGGTAGTAGGCCATGACGACTCCGGAGGCGTTCGACTATCGGACATCTTTGTTCACTTACCGATACCCAGCTAGCGTGTCAGCCGTGTCAAGCGCTGTCGAACTCCGTGCGCCCGGTCCGCGCGGTACTCCGCCCCTGCTCGCGAGGCTTGTGGACGATGCCGCGCTCTTCCCTCCGGGGAACGCGTCGATGCCCGACGCGGTGCGTGGCCACTTGGACGGACGGGTCGGCGAGTGGTCTGGCGTCATGGGACTTTTCCTGTGCCCGGCCTCCCGTCTCGCCGAGTTGATCACTGAGCTGATCAAGGTCAAGCCACCGAAGCCGATCGCACTGAGTCTCGTGATCGACACGGGTCTCGGCGGCGTGCCGAAGGCGGTGAGCATCGTCGAGAGCAGAAGCGAGCTCCTCGCCCTGCGCATGGTCGAGATGCCCGCACCGTCCGATGTGGACGAGGTGTGGCTCGAACGCGTGTCGGAGTTCGTCCCCGAGGACGTCATCCGCGTCGTCGAACCCCGCCGCGGCGGTCCTGAATGGCTCGACGGCGTCCGACGCGTCATCGAGCACGGCAGCTGGCCCAAGCTCCGCTGCGGTGGTCTCAGCCAGGAGAACTTCCCGAGCGTCGACGAGGTCGCGGACTTCCTGTCCGTCGTCAGCGGTGGCGGTGTCGCGTTCAAGGCGACGGCGGGCCTGCACAAGGCCGTCCGCTACACCGACGAGCAGAACTTCACGCACCACGGCTTCCTGAACCTCCTCGTGGCCACGGCGCGGTCCCTCAGCGGCCGCGACGTTCGCGAGGCGCTCGCGAGCACCGACGCCGAGGCTCTCACCGCCGAGGCCAAGGCGCTCAGCGACCAGGCCGCGCACGCCGTCCGCGGCGTCTTCGCGAGCTACGGCTCGTGCTCGCTCGCCGAACCGATCGCCGACCTCGAGGAGCTTGGACTGCTGTGAGCTGGATCAGCGACCCGAACTTCACCGAAGACCAGCCGTTCGGACCGCAGACCCTCCCCTACGGCGTCGTCGACGGGGGCGTCGCGGTCCGCGTGGGCGACCAGGCTCTGCTGCTCAAGAGCCTCGCGCTGGGCAAGTGCAGCGAGTACGTCCAGGGAGACTCGCTGGACCCGCTGCTGAAGGCCGGCCGTCCGGTCTGGAGCGTCCTGCGGGCCAAGCTCAAGGAGATCGTCACGGCGACCTCCGCACCCAAGGGCGCCGAGCTCACGAGCATCGAGTCCGCGAAACTGCCGTTCACCGTCGGCGACTACGTGGACTTCTACAGCTCGAAGCACCACGCGGAGAACGTCGGCCGCATGTTCCGCCCCGACGGCGACCCGCTGACTCCGAACTGGACGCACCTCCCGATCGGCTACCACGGCCGCGCGGGCACGGTGTACGTCTCGGGCACGGACATCGTCCGCCCGAACGGCCAGCGCCGGAGCAGCGAGGGGAGCCCCAAGTTCGGCCCCTCCGAGCGCCTCGACATCGAGGCCGAGGTCGGGTTCGTCTGCGGTGGCCCACCGGCGGCGAACGTGTCCACGTCCAGGGCCGCCGAGCACGTCTTCGGCGTCGCCCTGGTCAACGACTGGTCGGCGCGCGACATCCAGGCGTGGGAGTACCAGCCGCTCGGGCCGTTCCTGGCCAAGTCGTTCGCGACGTCGATCGGCGCCTGGATCACACCGCTCGAAGCGTTCTCAGTTGCACGCGTCCCGACGCCGCCGCTGCCGAACAAGCTGCACGACTACCTGACCTGCGACCAGCCGTGGGGCCTGGACATCACCATCACGGTCGAGCTGAACGACACGATCGTGGCGAGGCCCCCGTTCAGGGAGATGTCTTGGTCGTTTGTGCAACAACTCGCCCACATGACCGTGAACGGGGCTACCGTTCGCCCTGGTGATCTGTTCGCCTCGGGAACGGTCTCGGGACCGGAGAAGGACGAGCGCGGCTCGTTCCTCGAACTGAGCTGGGGCGGCAAGGAACCGTTCAAGCTCGACGACGGCTCCACGAGGTCCTTCCTGGAGGACGGCGACACGGTCAAGCTGACCGCGACGGCGCCCGGTGAGGGTGGTTCGGTGGTGGGTCTCGCCGAGGTGGTGGGCACAGTTCGGAGTGCGTGATGGTCGGAGCGACGAAGGAGAGCTCGCTGACCCTGGAACGGGGTCTGGCGCTGCTCCAGGCGGTCGCTGAGGCGGAGTCGGAGGCACCTTCGATCTCCGAGCTCGCCACGGCCATCGGCGCGTCCAGGGCCGCGGTCTACCGGCTCCTCGTACCGCTCCAGGCGCGCGGTCTCGTGCGCCGGGAGGGCTCGAAGGTCCGCCTCGGCCTCGGCGTCCTGCGACTCGCGTCCAACGTCCTCCCCCAGCTCCGCATGGCCGCCAACCCCGCGCTGCGCGAGCTCGCGGAGAAGGTCGGCGCCACCGCGCACCTGACCGTCGCGGACGGCAGCGAGGCCCAGGCCGTCGCCGTCGTCGAACCGTCGTGGACCGCTTTCCACGTGGCGTACCGGGTGGGTTCCCGCCACCCGCTGCACCGCGGCGCCGCCGGCAAGGCCATCTCGCAACCCGTCGACAGCTGGGTCGTCTCGAGCGGTGAGCTGCAGCCGAACGCGTACGGCGTCGCGGCACCGGTCCGCGGCGTCTCCGGCCTGAGAGCGTCCGTGGGCGTTGTCGCGCTTGAGAAGCTCGATGCGGACGTGGTCGGCCCACACGTCGTGCGGGCGGCCGAAGAAGTGGCGGCAGCCCTCAAATGACAGAAGAGCGGCTCCGGCGTTGGCGGCTCCTGTTAGGCCCCAGCGCGGAAGATGTGGCACAGCTCGGAGACGACGACCAACGGCGTGACGGCGCGCTGACTGGCCTCTACGGCGGCGGTGGCGACCGTGGTGCCGGCCTCGGCGCCAGCTCCCCGCAGCTGCACCGCTGGCTCGGCGACGTCCGCAAGTACTTCCCCACCTCCGTCGTCCAGGTCATGCAACGGGACGCGGTCGAGAAGCTCGGCCTCAAGCAGCTGCTGCTCGAACCCGAGCTGCTGCAGGCCGTCGAACCGGACGTGAACCTCGTCAGCACCCTGCTGCAGCTCTCCCGCGCCATCCCGGCCCGCACCCGCGACACCGCGAAAGCCGTGGTGCGCAAGGTGGTCGAGGACATCGAGAAGCGCCTCACGGACCGGCTCGTCGAGGCGGTGCGCGGCGCCGTCGACCGCTCCAAGCGCACCCACCGGCCGCAGCTGCAGGACGTCGACTGGGCGACGACGATCAAGGCCAACCTGAAGAACTACCAGCCACAGCACAAAACCGTCATCGTCGAGGACCTGATCGGCCACCGCAGGCGCAGCCGCACGGCCGCGATGCGGGACGTGATCCTGCTCGTCGACCAGTCCGGCTCGATGGCGGACTCCCTGGTGCACGCGGCGGTTCTCGGTTCGGCGCTCGCCAGCATCCGCTCGATCTCGACGAAGCTCGTCGTGTTCGACACCGAGGTCGCGGACCTGACCGACCAGCTCCACGACCCGGTGGACCTGCTGTTCAGCGCCCAGCTCGGCGGCGGCACGGACATCAACCGCGCGGTCGCCTACGCGCAGACCCAGGTCCGGCGCCCGACCGACACGGTCATCGTGATCATCAGCGACCTCTACGAAGGCGGTTCGGAGACCGAGCTGCAGCGCCGGGTCCGCGAACTGGTCGCAAGCGGCGTCACGGTCGTGAACCTGTTGGCGCTCAGTGACTCCGGCACCCCGGCGTACGACCACGAGCTGGCGGCCAAGCTGCACGCGCTGGGCGCCCCCGCGTTCGCCTGCACGCCGGACAAGTTCCCCGAACTGCTGGCGGCCGCACTGCGCAAGGACGACCTCACGCAGTGGGCGGAGTCCGAGGGCATCGCGACGGGCCGTTAACGCTCGACAACCCGCCCACGCACCAAGAACGCCAACCCTCGCGTCATCGCCACAACGCGTCCACGCTCATCCGGCCCGGCGATCCACACACGCCCTGTGTGCCGCACGAGCACGCGCGCGCGTTCCGGCAACTCGGGCAGCCGCAGGTTCTTCTCCGAGCCGTCCACGCGGAGGTAGGCCTGCCGCCCGATCCGCCGCCCGGCCACGAAGTTCACCGACACCGGCCGCCACGGGAACCGCTCGATCAGCTGCACCGTGCCGCGCCGCTGGAAGAAGTGCCGCAACCCCGGCGCCGCCAGCTCCAGCACGACCGGCACGGCCAGCACGGTCAACCAGAGCCAGCCGATCATCAGCACGACACCGAACACCGCGACAGCGAAGAAGATGTGCCCCACAGCGCGACGATCCGCCCGCGCGAGACAGGTGTCGCTCCAGTTGTCGGTAACGGTCTTCGGGATCATCTCTGCACACGCGCCGGAATGAGCTGCGGCACCCCGCGGAACGTGACCACGGTGTTCCCGGCCGAGTCCGGCGGCACGAACCACACGCGGCGATGGCGCGCGATCCGTCCGCGCAGGAAGGGACCGACGCGCAAAGTCAGCAAGAGCTGCGGCGACGACAACACGATCAGACGCCCTCCTTCCCACTGCACATGGGCGAAATGCCACGGTTCACCTTCCGGTAAACGCACCGGACGGCGACGGGTCACCACCCACAGCACCGCAGCGGCGAAGAACAGCAGGAACAGCGCCACCGGTGACGACCACGACCACAGCAGTACCAGCACGAACTGGAGCGCGAAGGCCGCACCGGCGAGAACGGTCCACATCAGGGCGCGACGGCTCGCCCGGTCGACACAGTGCCGGGTCCACCGATCGTCTAGGGCCGTCACCTCGGTGGACGGCTTGTTGGGCACGACCACCTGTCAACCGTACAGGTGACGCTTCCCATCAGGAGTGAAGCTAAATTAGGCTTGCCTAACCTTCCGAGGAGGTGGAGCGGTGACCGACACCCAGACCAAGCGCCCGCCGGCGCCGCACGCCGCCGAGCGCGCCCGCACGATCGCGGCTCGGGGTGGTCACGCCGCACTTCTTCCTCAGGCCGGATCCCGCACCAGCCCGTTGTTCCACCACGTGCACCCGTGCGGAACCACGATCTTGCTGCTCGCCGACGAACACCCGCTGGTCGGGCAGTTGTGGCAGACCCCGCGCGCCGAGGTGACGGCCATGCTGGAGATCGCCGACCAGGCACCGGTGCCGTTGCGTGAACCGGTTCGCGGGCTGCTGTGGCTCACCGGCTGGGTCGCCGCGCTGGACGGCCAGGAGGCGCGCGACGAGATCCTCGCGGTCGCCGACGTGCGGCCGGACCACCGGCTGCTGGACGCCGGTCACGGCGCTTCCGTGCTGAGGCTCACACCGGCGTCGCTGGTGATCGCGGACGCCGAGGGCACGTCGTCGATCCGGCCGGAGCAGTTCGCGAGCGCGGCGCCGGATCCGTTCTGCCGCAACGAGGACCACTGGCTGCGGCACCTGGAGGTCGCGCACAGCGACGTCGTCGGTCAGCTCGCCAAGCACCTGCCGGAGGAGCTGCAGGGTGGCCATGTGCGGCCGCTCGGGCTCGACCGGTTCGGGCTGCGGCTGCGGGTCGAGGCCGAGTGCGACGACCACGACGTGCGGATCGCGTTCTCCAAGCCGGTCAGCACTCCGACCGAACTCGCCGCCGAGCTCCGCAGGTTGATGGGCTGCCCGTTCCTCTCCCAGAGGTAGCGTCAGCCGGGTGACCTTGACTGCCCCGGAGATCAAAGCTGACGAGAAGCGCGGTTACCAGCTCGAACTGCTGATCGTCTTCAGCATGACGCTCGGACTGTCCGGCCTGCGCAGCCTCGTGCGGCTGATCGACAGCCTGCTGCAGCCGACGCCGCTCAACCAGCAGTCGGTCGCGATCAACGTCCCGCAGGCGCGCGCCGATCTGCTGGACCTCATCGCGCAGCTGCTCGGCGTGCTGCAGCTCGCCGCGTGGGGTGGCATCGGCCTGTACCTGTTGTGGCGCACCGGGATCAAGCTCAAGGTCATCGGGCTCGACGGGACGCGCAAGCTCGCGGACTCGCTCGGCGCGCTGGGTTTGGCCGCGGTCATCGGCATCCCCGGCCTGGCGTTCTACTTCGCCGCGTGGGCGCTCGGGCTGAACCTCGCCGTGCAGCCGTCCACTTTGGACAACGCGTGGTGGATGAGCGCGGCACTGATCCTCGCCGCCGCCGGCAACGCGTGGGCGGAGGAGGTGCTCGTCGTCGGGTACCTGATCACGCGGCTGCAGCAGCTCGGGTGGCGGCAGTACACGGCGCTGTTCACGGCGGCCGTGCTGCGCGGGTCGTACCACCTCTACCAGGGCTTCGGCGGGTTCGTCGGCAACCTGGTCATGGGTCTGGTGTTCGGGTTCTACTGGCAGCGGACCAGGCGGCTGTGGCCGTTGGTGATCGCCCACACGATCCTCGATGTTGTCGCGTTCGTCGGCTACACAATGTTGCGTGGCAAAGTGAGCTGGTTGCCGTAATGATTCGACGGTAGATTCGAATATTCCGCACCATTCGTTGCGATTTCAGGCTCGGCAGCGGCGATTTGTGCTGTTCAGGGTTACGCTCGTTCGGTGACTGCGCACACGATCGCTGAGACCGAAGCACTCCCGGACGCCGCGCCCCGCGTGGACAGCGAGGTCGGCCCGCTGCGCACGGTGCTGCTGCACCGGCCGGGCAACGAGCTCAAGAGGCTCACCCCGCGCAACAACGACCAGCTGCTGTTCGACGGCGTGCCGTGGGTCGGACGCGCGCAGGAGGAGCACGACGCGTTCGCCGCGACGCTGACCTCCAAGGGCGTCGAGGTCCTGCTGCTGGCCGACGTGCTGGTGCAGGCGCTGGAGGACAACCGCGCGCGCATCGCGGGCATCCACAGCGCCGTCAACGAGCGCCGCCTCGGCATCGACCTGGCCGACGCGCTGCGCAGCCACCTCACGTCGCTGGCCGCACCGCAGCTCGCGCAGGTGCTGATGACCGGCATGACGTTCGAGGAACTGCCGGCCGCCGAGGGCGCGTCGCTGGTGCGCCGGATGCACCTCCCGATCGACTTCGCCGTCGACCCGCTGCCGAACCTGCTCTTCACCCGCGACTCGTCGGTGTGGGTCGGCGACCGCGTGGCCATCACGTCGCTCGCGCTGCCCGCCCGCGACCGCGAGACGACCCTCACGGACCTGATCTACGCCTACCACCCGCGGTTCCGCCGCACGGGCCGCGCGTACGGCGCGCACTCGGCGCCGCTGGAGGGTGGCGACGTGCTGCTGCTCGCGCCGGGCGTCATCGCCATCGGCGTCGGTGAGCGCACCACTCCGGCGGGCGCGGAGTCGTTCGCCCGCTCCGCGCTCGCGGACGGCCTCGCGCACACCGTGCTGGCGGTGCCGATCGCGCAGGAACGCGCCACGATGCACCTCGACACCGTCTGCACGATGGTCGACCGCGACGCCGTGGTGATGTACCCGGCCATCAGTGACGCGCTGATCGCGTACCCGGTGCGTTCCGACGGCAACGGTGGCGTGAGCGTCGACGGCCCCGTGCCGTTCCTGGAGGCGGCGGCCGAGGCGATGGGCATCGAACGCCTGCGCGTCATCGACACCGGCCTCGACGCGGTCACCGCCGAGCGCGAGCAGTGGGACGACGGCAACAACACGCTGGCGGTCGGCCCCGGTCTGGTCGTGGCGTACGAGCGCAACGTCGAGACGAACGAGCGCCTGGAGGCCGCCGGCATCGAGGTGCTGCGGATCGCCGGTTCCGAGCTCGGCTCCGGCCGTGGCGGCCCGCGTTGCATGTCGTGCCCGATTGACCGCGCACCCCTGGTTTAGATCGCAAGTGATCGTTAGGAATGCCTAACCTTTGTTTGGTTCCCCTTTCCAAACAAAGGTTAGCTTTTCCTGGAATGCGGAGATCACCGCTTTGAGCTAACGTACTCCGCATGGCCTCGAACGTGAAGAAGATTCTCTCCAAGAAGTCGAAGTTCCACGAGCTGCTGCAGGCTCAGGTGGGCAACGAGTTCTCCGCTTCCCAGCAGTACATCGCGCTCGCCGTGTGGTTCGACAACGAGGACCTGCCGCGCCTCGCGTCGCACTTCTACAAGCAGGCTCTCGAAGAGCGCAACCACGCGATGATGATCGTGCAGTTCCTCATGGACAACGACATCGCGGTCTCCATTCCCGGCACCGAGAACCCGATCAACGAGTTCAAGGCCCCGCGTGACCTCGTCGACCTCGCGCTGCGCCAGGAGCAGCAGGTCACCGACCAGATCGTGGCGCTGGCCAAGGCCGCCCGCGAGGAGGGTGACTACATCGGCGAGCAGTTCCTGCAGTGGTTCCTGAAGGAGCAGGTCGAGGAGGTCTCCTCGATGAAGACGCTGCTCACGATCATGGACCGCGCGGACGGCAACATGTTCTACGTGGAGACGTTCCTCACCCGCGAAACCGTGGGCGACGAGGGTTCCGACGCCGGTGCGCCCTCCGCCGCCGGTGGCACGGTGTAGTTCTTCCTTAGCACGCTTGAGTGCCTGAAATCAGGGCCCGCTTCACCCGTTGTGGTGAGGCGGGCCTTTTCGGTTGAGTCGCGCCGCCTGGCGGGTGAGATATTCCCGTTCGGCGAGGTTCGAGGATTTTTCGGCCGCTTCGGTGTAAAGCCGGGCCGCCGTTTGCACGTCGCCGTCCCGTTCGCGGAGGTATGCCTCCACCGCCGAGTAGCGCGGCAGTGAATCGTCCAGTTCCGCGAGCGCCTTCAAACCGGCCCGCGGTCCGTCCGCCTCGCCCACGGCCACCGCGCGGTTGAGCCGCACGACCGGACTGTCCGTCAACGCCGCGAGCTCGTCGTACCACTCGACGATCTGCACCCAGTCGGTCTCCTCGGCCGTCGGCGCGTCCGCGTGCAGTGCCGCGATCGCCGCCTGCGCCTGGAACTCACCGAGCCGGTCGCGGGTCAGCGCGGCCTGCAGGATCTCGACGCCCTCGGCGATCAGCGCGGTGTCCCACTTCCCGCGGTCCTGCTCGGCCAACGGCACGAGGCTGCCGTTGGGAGCGGTCCTCGACGCGCGCCGGGCGTGGTGCAGCAGCATCAACGCCAGCAGCCCGGCCACCTCGGGGTGGTCGATCGCACCCGCGAGCTGCCGGGTGAGCCGGATGGCCTCGGCGGCGAGGTCGAGCTCGCCGGAGTAGCCCTCGTTGAAGACGAGGTAGAGCACGCGCAGCACCGTGGCGACGTCGCCGGGCTGGTCGAGCCGCACGTCGCTGACCGTCTTCTTGGCCCGGCTGATGCGCTGGGCCATCGTCGCCTCCGGCACCAGGTAGGCCTGGGCGATCTGGCGGGTGGTCAGGCCACCGACCGCGCGGAGGGTGAGCGCGACGGCCGACGAAGGTCTGAGAGACGGGTGCGCGCACAGGAAGTAGAGCTGGAGCGTGTCGTCGGAGGCCGCGGCAGGCCCCGGCTCCGGTTCGGCGTCGACGAGGTCCTCACGCCTCCTGCGCGACGTCTCGGCTCTGGTCGCGTCGATGAACTTGCGCCACGCCGCGGTGACCAGCCAGCCCTTCGGATCGCGCGGCGGGTCGGCAGGCCACACGCGAACCGCCTCGACCAGAGCGTCCTGCACGGCGTCCTCGGCCGCCGCGAAGTCGGCTCCGCGGCGGACGAGGATCCCCAGCACGTTCGGGGTGAGACTCCTGATCAGCGCCTCGTCCACGCTCACTCCGCGTTGCCGTAGAACGGGCGCACCTCAAGCCACTCGTGGATCGG
>NZ_JAJAEG010000016.1:156409-232028 GCF_047445655.1 Lentzea alba | reverse complement strand
TCGACGGCCGCCTGGCCGCCGGACGCAAGTAGTTTCCTTCAACCCCGAGTTACACCGTTCGTTTGACAGTCCCGATGTCTTCGCCATCGCGGTTGTTTGGCGATGGTCTGTCCTGAGTGGACGAACTTGTCCGTTGCGTCACTGAGCTGGTGTCTGTGTGGACTCATCTTGGCTCCAGGACGCTGGCGGCCAGGGCGTTCGTTGCTGCTCGCGTGCCTGTTTCCACTGCTGTTCGCAGGAGGTCGGGGCGGCGTTCTGTGCGGCCTACCTGGGCGCTGCCTAGCGGTGGGCGGATTTGCAGGCAGGCTGGGTGGGTCGCTAGGAGGTTTTCCTCTTCCAGGCGGGAGTCCTTGCGGCGCAGCCAGGTTTCGATCACGCCTGGGGCGTGGCGGGCGAACCAGCGGGAGAGGACCAGGCGTTCGCCTCGGGATGGGGGCATTGGGTGTTCGTCGGTTCGGACTGTGCGCAGGACGACCAGGTGGGTGGCGTGTTGGGCCAGTGCTGAGCGGATGGGGACCATTTCGCTCATGCCCGCGTCCACGTAGGGGCGGCCGTTGATGATTACTGGTGGGCCTGCCAGCAGGGGCATTGCTGTTGAGGCTCGTAGGGCTGCTTGCAGGCTTGGGATGTCGTGGATTTGGGTGTGCAGGTCGGTTGCTTCGCCGGTCAGGGCGTCGGTGGCCAGGGGGTGGAACTCGACCGGGTTGTCGAGGATGTCCTGGAAGCCCATGGGCATCACCTGGGTGTAGATGGTGTGGATCAGGTGCTGGGTGTCGACCACCGGTAGGCGGCGCAGGGCTCGTAGTGGGTTGATGGTTGTTCGCATTACCGCGGGGTCCCACCAGGCGTGTTTGGTGCTGTTGGCGCGGCCGCAGAGCAGCCAGGCTGCGTTCAGGGAGCCTGCTGAGCTGCCGTAGACGGCGTCGAAGAGGGGGAGCAGGCCCAGTTGTTCGATGGCTACTGTCATGCCGCTTGAGTAGGCGCCGCGGGAGCTGCCGCCTTCGATGAGGAGGGCTAGGCGGGCGTTGTCGGTGCGGTTGCCCGGGGTGCTTTGGTGTTGCTTGCGGTCGCGTAGTAGTTGGAGGACGGCGTCGGGTCGTTGGTTCAGGCGGGGCACGGTGCGACGGTAGCGTTGGGTCGGCCGGGTTGCGGGACTAGCGGGTGGTCAGGGCGGTGATCACTGCTGCTATTGCTGGTGGGTCTGGGGGATCGCCGTAGGTTGCCGCGTGGATTTGGCGGTGGAAGCCCGGGATTTCGGTGGCTTGGATGTTCGGGTTGCGGTGGGCCTGCAGTGCCAGGCCTGGGAGCAGGGCTACGCCTGCGCCGGCTGCTACCAGGGCTTGGACCACGACCATGTCGTCGCTGTGGGAGGCGATGCGTGGAGTGAAGTTCTGTTGGTGGCAAGCGGCGTCGAGTTCTTGTTGGCAGCGGTCGCAGCCTCCTATCCAGGGGCAGTCGCGGTGGTTCGCGATGGTGTCGTTCTTGGTGCGGCTGATCAGGTTGATGGGGTCGTCTGCCAGGTGGACCATGCGGAAGCCCTCTTCTGGCGCGACGTTTGGTTGGCGGAAGACCAGGGCTATGTCGATTTCGCCGTGGCGCAGCATTTGCAGGGCCTCTACCGGGTGGCGGTCGTAGAGGCTCAGTTGCAGGCCTGGGTGTGCGGTGGCGAGGGTTGCGGCGGCGCGCGGGACGATTGTGGCCAGGGCTGAGGCGTTGGCTGCCAGGCGGACGTTGCCTGCTTGGAGGCCTGCTTGGGCGGCCAGTTCGGTGGTGGCGGCGTCTACGCGGCCCACGATCTCTGCTGCTCGGTTGGCCAGCAGCCGGCCTTCCGGGGTCAGGCGGATGCCTCTGCCTGTTCGCTGGGTCAGGCGGACTCCGGTTGCTGCTTCCAGGCGGGACAGGTGGTGGCTCACCGAGGGCTGGGAGTAGTGGAGTTGTTTGGCGGCTTCGGTCACTGAGCCGTGTCTTGCCACTGCGGCCAGGACCTTGAGGTGTACCAGGCTTAGCATTCATCAAGGTTATCGATGAGTTGGTGCCTGAAGTGGCATTGGACGTCATGTTGGGACCTGGCCATGCTGGGTTCATGACGACTCAGGGCAAGGTGACGGTAGATCTTTCGGTTTCGCTGGACGGGTTCTCGGCTGGGCTCGGGCAGAGCGAGGACCGGCCGTTCGGGGCCGACGGTGGGGATGGCTGGGGTAGCAAGCTGCACGCCTGGGCTGAGGATGCCGAGGAGATGCGGCTGCAGCTGGAGATGCTGGGGCAGACCAAGGCGTTCATCATGGGGCGCAACATGTTCGGGCCGGTTCGCGGGGAGTGGGATCGGCCCTGGAACGGGTGGTGGGGGGACAATCCGCCTTACCACGGGCCGGTTTTCGTGCTCACGCATCACGCTCGGGAGCCGCAGGTGATGGAGGGTGGGACGACGTTCTACTTCGTCACCGACGGGATCGAGTCCGCGTTCAAGCAGGCGCGGGAGGCGGCTGACGGGGGCAACATCTCGATCCACGGTGGGGCTACGACGGTCAACCAGTACCTGGCGGCTGGGTTGATCGACGAACTGCGGCTGCGGATCGTGCCGATCACGTTGGGGGCCGGGACTCGGTTGTTCGACGGGGTGGGGCAGTTGGACCTTGAGCAGGTCGAGTCGCGAGATGCCGGGTCGTTCATGCACGTCACGTATCGGGTGCTGTCGTGAGTGCCGAGATCGAGGCCTTCATCTTGGAGGTGGAGGGCGTGCTTGCCGAGACTGCGGACGAGCACGAGATCACCAAGCGGGTTGCTGAGCGGTTGGCAGTGCTGCTCACCAGCGACTACAGGCTGCCGGAGGAGTTGACGCGGCCGTCGGAGGAGCATCACGTCAACTACCCGTTGTACATCGCGCCTGACGACAAGTGGTCGTTGGCGGTTGTGGTGTGGAACTTGGGGCAGCGGACGCCTGTGCACGGGCATGAGACGTGGGGTGTCGTTGGGATTTACGAAGGTGCCGAGCGCGAGACGCGGTACGTGAAGCCTGCGGACGACGAGGTCGGCGTTTCGCTGAAGCCCTTGGAAGAGCAGGTTTTCGAGCGTGGGCAGGTGACGGTCTGTTGCACGACGGATGACGACGTGCATTCCGTTGCGGCTGCTGGGGATGTGCCCACGGTGGGGATCCATGTTTACGGGGGCAACATCGGCACGATCGAACGGCGCCGGTACGAGCCTGAGACCGGCGCCGTTCAATGGTTCGTGTCCGGGTGGAACGAGCCGGTCAGCCGCTGAGGAACTTGGCGGTGGCGGTCAGGGCGCTTTGGGACGAGCCTGCGTTCTCGACGAAGACCGCGAAGGCGACGGTGCCCTGGTAGCCGATGAACCAGCCGTGTGCGGTGCCACCGCCTGCTTCTGCGGTGCCGGTTTTGCCTGCCAGGCCGCGGAAGCCGGACAGTTGCTTGGCGGTGCCGGCGGTGACGACCTCGCTCATCATCTGGCGGAGCTGCGGCAGTAGTGCTGCCGGTGGGGCGGCGCCCACGTCGGAGGCTGTTGCCGCGCGGCCGCGGATCAGGGTCGGGGTTGGCGTGCGGCCCGAGGCCGCGGTTGCGGCCACCAGGGCCATGCCGAACGGGCTGGCCACCACGTTGCCCTGGCCGAAGCTGTTCTCCACCTGCTGGTCGCCGGTGGCCGGTGGGACCTTGCCGGTGTTGGTCTGGGCGCCGGGCATGTCCCAGTCGGCTCCCAGGCCGAAGCGCTTCGCCATGTTCGGGAGGGCGTCGGCGGGGAGTTGGTGGCCCAGCCGGCCGAACGTCGTGTTGCACGAGATGGCGAAGGCCGAGTGGAACGCGATGGAGTCGTGGCCGAAGCCCGCGTTGTTCACGGTCCGGGTGCCGATGGTGGCTCGTTGCGGGCAGGGGACCTGGGCGTTGGCGGTGACCAGGCCCGCTTCCACGGCCGCGGCCGCGGTGACGATCTTCATCGTCGAGCCCGGGGCGTAGCGGCCGACGAACGGGTTGGTGTTGGCGAGGGCCTTGTTCTGGGCCACGGCCAGGATTTCGGTCGTCTTCGTGTCGACGGCCACGATCGCGGCGCCCTGTGGCAGGGCGTCGACGGCGGCCTGGGCCGCGTTCTGGCGGGCCGGGTCGATGGTGACGGTCAGCTTTTCGCCGCCCTCGGGCTTCTTGCCGTCCAGGGCGGTGAAGTTCGCGCCCGCGGAGATGCCGACCTCCCAGCCGTCGGTGCCGCTGACGTCGCCGACCTGGGCGGTGATCGTGGTGTAGAGGCCGTCCGGGATCGAGCCCTTGACGAGCGGTTTGCCGTCGCGGCTCAGCAGGGCGCCGTCGGCCAGGGCCTTGCGGTAGACGAGGGAGGCGCCCTCGGTCAGCTGCGGGTGGATGATCGCCGGCGTCCAGCGGACCTTCCAGGACTCACCGGTCTTCTGCATGCCGATCTTGACGGTGTAGTTCAGCTGGGCCGAGCTCGGCATGGTCCAGGTGACGGAGGCCGTGAGCTCGGCCGTGGTGGCGTCGGCAGCCGGTGGTGCGACGTCGGTGAAGCGGGCCTGGTAGGCGGATTGGGCCATGCCGGTCCTGGTCGCGGCGAGCGCCTGCCCGGCGGCCGGTGGTGCGTCGGTCAGGCCCGCGGCGGCGTTGCTGTCGGCGAACATCTGGTTCACGAACGTCTGCGCGACCTGCCCCGGCGTCTCCACCACTTTGCCCGGTGTCTCGACCGCCTTGTTGGACGTCTCCGAGATGACCGGATCCGGACTCCAGAGCAGGGCGCCCGCCACACCGACGATCGTCGCTGTGGCGAGCGCGCCGCTGATCAGGATCCATCTGCGCGTTTTCGGCTGCACTTGTGAAGCTCCCCCCGGATAAGTGCTCTCCCCGGGGGAGGTTAACGCGAACGAGCTGAGAATCCTTGAGTATCTCTACTCATCCACGCGGTCAGCCCAGCTGCGGGATGCGGGTCTGGTAGTGCCTGAGCAGGTCGGCGTTGGCCGCGTCGCCGCCTTCGACGTTCGCGCTGCGCCACAGCGGCAGTTGCACACCGGTCTCGGTGGCCTTGTCGACCAGGCGCACCATCAGCAGGTTCCACAGGAACGTGGTGGCCAGCGTGGAGACCGCCGCGGTGACCGGGGCCTGCTCCGGGTAGGTCGAGTCGCCGGGCGGGACGAGGTTGTCCAGGACGACGGTGGCGACCTCGGCCAGGGTGGAGCCGGCGCGGCGCGGGGCCTGGGCGCTAGCGGTGACCGACGTGACGGCGACGACCGGGCAGCCCCTGCTCGCAGCTTCCTGGGCCAGTTCGACCGGGTAGTAGTTGACGCCCGAGGTGGAGAAGACGAAGAGGACGTCGTGCGGTGCCAGGCCGGCTTCGCGCAGGACCTCGCCCGCCAGGCCCGAGCGGCGTTCGGCGGAGGTGCTGCTGATCGCGCCGTGCATCGGGAGCAGTTCGGGGTGGTAGATCGGGCGGACGCACGCCAGTCCGCCCGCGCGGTAGAAGGTCTCGGCGACCGCCGCCAGGGAGTGGCCCGCGCCCGCGGTGAGGAGGATGCCGTCGGCCTGCACGGCGGCCAGCACGAGCTCGGCCACGTCGTCGAGGGCGCCGGCGTTGTGCTGCTCGACGCGCGTCAGGTGCGTGCGCACGAGGTTGCCGTAGTCGGACCCGGTCACGGTGTCGGTCGTCATGCGGGTCAGTAGTACCGGATGCGCGGTGGCCTCACCAGTAACCCGCGCACCACAAACCTCGATACGCGCGATAACAGGTGTCGTGACTCTGGTCGGGTGGGGGTGGGTTTGATCAGGCGGTACTTCTTCTTCTGGGTCGTGTTGGCGGCGGTCTTCACGACCGCGGGGGCCACACACATAGCGCTGGCGATCACCTACTCCGAGTTGTGGCCGGTGTGGGTGGCGGTGGCGCAGCTCGTCGTGGCCGGTGGGTGTGCGCGGGCGGCGGTGCACGCGCGGCCTTAGGTCGGCTGTTCCGCACCGGGGGCGGGCGCGGTGTGCAGCACGAAGTCAGGACAGCAGTTCCACGCCGAGGGCGGATGCGGTGTGCAGCACGGAGTTGCGGTGGCGTTGGGCGACGGCGAGACCGGCGTCGCGCAGGACCGAGGCGTGGGTGCTGGCCGTGGCGGCGGAGATGCCGAGCCGGCGGGCGAGCTCGGTGGTGGTGCAACCGCCGGCGATGACTTCGAGGGCGGCGGCGCGGGTGCGGCCCAGCAACGCTTCCAGGGAACGTTTGCCGAGGTTCGGCAGGTGCAGGTCGCGGGCGATCGGGTAGACGAGGACCGGTGCGCGGCGCTGGTCGCGGAGCATGATCGGCCGCTCCCAGCAGAAGTAGGACGGGACGAGAACCAGGCCCTGACCGCGTAAGTGGACGTCCCGCTGGGGGAAGCGGGACTCGATGGACAGCACGTGCGGGGTCCACGAGATCGTCGGGTGCAGGGCCGAGAGCATTCCCTCGCAGCCGCCGTCCAGAAAGGAACGTGCCCGCACCGCGCGGTCGGCGTCCACGACCGCGCGGACCTCGTCCCAGATCGGGGCGAGCGCGTGGCGGTAGTAGCCGCGCAACGCGGCGCCGAGCGAGTCCAAAGTGGCCACGTCGCCGGTGGCCAGCAGGTGGGTGCGCGGGTCGAGGCGTTGCTGGTTTCCGAGTTGGGCGAGGTCCGCGCGCAACGATTCGAGCGGCGTCGACAGCACGGCGTCGATGCCCGCGTCGAGCGCGCAGGAACCGGCGGTGGGCGTGAGGAAGTCGGGCGAGTAGCCGACGGGCGGTGCCAGCTGCATGAGCCAGCGCGCGTCGTCGGGCAACGTCGTGCGCACGTTCGCGCGCCACGTGCCGAACACCGGGGTCGCCGAACGCTGCCGCAGCACGTGCAGGCTCAGCAGGATCTCCCACATCGGGTCGGGACCAGGGGCGACGCGCACCCTCGCCAGGTCCTCCGCCGTGAAGTGGACACGCAACACGGCAAGCAGAGTGGCACAGCGTCGCAGGCCCTGTACCGGGTTCGAGACGACTCAGCCGAATGGTGCAAACCGCACACTCTCGACCTGGTGGTCGAGATCGGCGAAGCCCATTTCGACCACCAGGTCGACTCATGCTTCTAGGAGTGTCACGGTGGGTGCTGACACCGCTTTGAGTACTTCTACCTGGCTTTTTAGGTTTTGACCGAATGTGGTGGCGAGCCTTTACCGCCTGCCGACAAGCTTTCGCCGTGCGTCGCACAGGGGTACGGCGCCACCACTGAGGGGAAACAGAGATGAAGCTTGCGAAGATCACCGGGGCGGTCGCCGCAGTCGGGGTCGCGATGACCATCCTCACCGCACCGGTCGCACTCGCCGCCCCCGGCGAGACCGTCATCCCAGCCGCCGCCGAGCTCGGCATCCAGGGTGAAGGTGTTCTCCCGCACCAGTTCCAGGTGCAGAAGACCGGCTACTGGTGCTCCGCGGCCGCCGCTCGCATCGCGCTGACCGCGCGTGGCAAGTACGTCGAGCAGTCCACGCTGGCCTCGTTCATGAAGGTCACGACCAACGGCCTGCCGAACATCAAGAACCTCGAGAACGCCCTCGACCACTACACCGGCTCGACCTACTACCAGGTCAAGCAGTGGTCGACCGACGCGCAGCTGCTGCAGAAGCTCAAGGCCGACGTCGTCTACAACGCCAACCGCGGCCACGCCGTCGTGATCAACGTGATCCGCCTGAACGGCCGCAACTACTCCGGCGGCCACTACGCCACGATCGTCGGCTACCGCGCCGGTGGCAACGAGTTCGCCGTCTCCGACCCGGCCTACTCCGGTGGCGCGCTGCACTGGCTGAGCGCGTCCAACGTGTCGTCGGGCATCAAGCTTCGCCGGTACGTCGCCTGAGGTCGCCAGGTTGATCTATGTCGGCACCGTCCGCCACGTCAGCGCATTCGACGTGGCGGACGGTGTTCGCCTTGAGGTAGTCCCGCGCGCCCTGGTCGCCGGCCGCCGACGCCATCACGCCCGCGAAGTGGTCCGAGCCGATCAGCACCGGATGGCCGATCTCGCCGTCGTACACCGCGCGTGCCAACGCTTTCGGCTCGGCGAGCGCCATGAGCCGGTGAAGCGCTTCGACGGTGACGCCGGGGGTGTCCACGGGGAGCACGAGGACGGCGTCGGCGATGCCCACGGCGTGGAGGCCGGTGCGCAACGACGACCCCATGCCGGTTTCCCAGTTCGGGTTGTCGACGACGGTGACGCCGTCCAAAGAGGCCTGGGTCCGCACCTCGTCCGCTTTGGCGCCGAGCACCACGACGACCGGTTCACAGCCGGCGGCTCGCAGGAGCTCGGCGGCTCGGTCGACGAAGAGCTTGCCGTCCAACGGAACGAGGGCTTTGGGGGTGCCGAACCGGCGGCCGGCCCCCGCAGCTAGCAGGAGGCCGGCCACGCGCATGCGTTGAACCTACCTCCTGCGCAGCTGCTCGTTCATGATCAGGAACGCCCCGATGCCGTGCAGGTCGTTCACCGCACGTGGCCGCGCGAGGTAGAACGGCAGGTCACCGACGTTCGTGCCGATGCAGATCTCGGCGATCTCGGTCTGGCCCTGCGCGTTGATCGACACCCGGTCCAGCACCCCGCGGTAGCCCCGCCGTGCAACCGCGTCGTACTTCCGCGACACGTAACCGCGTTCGACGGCCCGTGAGATCGCCATCGAGTACATCGACGAGCACGAGGTCTCGGTCCAGTTCTCCGGGTTCGACCCCTTGTCCACGACCTGGAACCAGCGTCCGGTCCTCGGGTCCTGGTGCTTCGCAAGCGCGGCGATCAGCCTGCCGAGGATCGAGATCAGCTTCGGGCGGTCCGGGTGGTTGCGCGGCAGGTCCTCCAGCACGTCGCAGCACGTGATCGCGTACCAGCCCATCGCGCGGCCCCAGAACTCCGGCGACACACCGGTCTTGGCATCGGCCCACGAGACCTTGCGCGACTCGTCGTACGCGTGGTGGAACAGGCCGTCCTCGTGCTGCAGGTTCTTCGCGTAGACGAGGAGCTGCTTCAACGACTCCGCGACCGCCCAGTCCTTCTCCCCGAACGCGTAGCCGTGCTTCTTGATGAACGGCACGACCATGTAGACGCCGTCGGACCAGTTCTGGAAGTCGCGCGTACCGCCCTCGGCGTGCCAGAAGCCGCCCTCGTTGGTGCGGGAGTAGGTGTTCAGGCGCTCGCGGATCTGCGTCGAAGCGGTTCGATACCGCCTGTCACCGGTCGCGTTGTAGAGCAACGGCAACAGCTGGCCGGCGCGCATCGAGTCGAGGTGCGTGAACGTGCGGCTGAACTTGCCGTCGGGCCCGACGAACCGGTCCACCCACGCCTTGACGTAGTCGAAGTACTTCTTGTTCTTGGTGCGCTCGAAGACGAGCCACTGCCCCCACAGGTACAGGCCGCGCGTGTAACCCCAGCCGCCGAGCGTCTCCGGCGTGTACTGCCTCATCGTCGACTCGACGACCTCGACGGACCAGTCGATCCGCTCCTCGGCCGCCACGTCCACTTCCGCTGACGCCGTGCCGGTCCCTAAGGCGACTCCACCGGCGAGTGCGGCGCCGCCGAGTCTCACGAAGTCGCGCCTGGACGTGGTCATGCGTGATCCCTCCAAGGGACAAGCCGAGGCGGCGGCACCCAAGACCTAACCGAGTCAGAACTCCGATGTCTAGACCTAATTGGTGACGCGGGCGAGCTGGAATCCGAGCGCCATCCGCGAGCGGGTGCCGTACCGCTGCTGCAGCTGAGCCACCACAGCTCGGACGGTGCGGCTGCTCATGCCGAGGCGGGTGGCGACCTGGTGGTCGGTGGCGCCGTCCAGGAGAAGTCCGATGACTTTGGTCTCGCGGCTCGACAGACCGGTCTCGCCGGGCGTGCCGTCCGGTGTGCGGGCGTCCGACCACATGAGCTCGAAGAGCTCGCCGTACGCGAGGGCGAGCGGGCTGCGCACCAGCACGGCTCCCACGTTCAGGTCTCCGGCGGCGAGCGGGAGCACGGCGACGCGGTCGTCGAAGACGAGCACCTGCCGGGCGGGCTTGGTGTGGACGCGGATCAGCGCCTGGTGGTCGAACGTCTCGGCCTCTCTCGCGAGGGGCGGGTCGAGCAGCAGGCGTCCGCGTTCGGCGGTGTTGGTCATCAGGCCGAGCAGGGCGTGGTCGACTCCGCCCTGGCTCGACAGCACGCCGCGCACCGAGGTCGAGCGGACCACGAGACTTTCGAGCGTGCGCATGACGGTGGAGCGGTCGTGCAAAAGCTGGGCGAATTCGCTGCGGACAGCTGGAGATCGTCGCAACACGACTCGCCTTTCTCCCGAACGCTGACTGGCGTAGTCATGTTGGCATTCGTCGTAGTGGTGTCTCTACCTCCATCCAGGCGATATTTCGGCTTCGAACGACTTTGAATTGTCAACGAAATCACCCGCGGTGAGCCTGCCATAGAAATCATTAATGGCGAGCAACTCGTCGTGCGTGCCCTGCGCGACCACTTCGCCCGCGTGCAATACCACGATCCGGTCGGCCTCGCGAATTGTCGTCAACCGGTGCGCGATGACCAGCAATGCGCACTCCTGGGCGACGCGGTGAATGGCCCGGTGCAGCGCCCGCTCGTTCACCGGGTCGAGGTGGGCCGTCGGTTCGTCGAGGAGCAGCAGCTCAGGGCGGGTGAGCAGAGCCCTGGCCAGCGCGATGCGCTGGCGTTCCCCGCCGGACAGCGCCCGTCCGCGTTCACCGAGTTCGGTGTCCAGGCCGGCCGGAAGCCGCTGCACGAGTTCGTCGAGATTTGCGAGTTCCAGTACTTCGTGAAGATCGTGATCGGAGGCGTCCGGTGCGGAGTAGCGGAGATTGTCACGGAGCGTGCCGTTCAGCACGGGAGAGTCCTGGTCGACCAGTGCGATTCGGCCCCGCCATTGGTGTCGCGAAAATTTTCGGATGTCCGTGCCGTTTGCCAGCAGCGCACCCGAAGTGGGCTCGTAGAACCGTTCGATCAGCGAGAACAGCGTCGACTTGCCGGCTCCGGACAGTCCGACCAGGGCGATGTGTGAGCGCTGCTCGACGGTGAACGACACGCCGCGCAGCACCGGCCGATCGCGGTAGCTGAACCAGACATCGCGGAATTCGAGTGCGATTCCACCCCGTTCCGGCATCGCGGCACCCGAGGTGTCCTCGACCGGCAACGACTGCGCCTCGGCGACCCTGCCGAGCGCGCCCATGCCCTTCTGCAGCAGGCCGATGCCCTGCAGCACCGCGGTGAAGGGGATGACCAGGTAGGTGGCGTAGAGCAGGAACGCCATCAGATCACCCACCGAGGCCGTGTCCCTCGCCACCCGCGTGCCTCCGACCAGCAGCACGACCAGCAGGGACCCGCGCATCGCCAGCTCGACGGCCGGGCTCATGACGGACGTGATCCGCGCGGCCCGCACTCCTGCGGCGCACGCCTGCTCGGCCTGGCGCCCGATCAGTTCCTCTTCGCGTTCCTCAGCACGACACGCGCGCACCGTGCGCAACGCTCCGAGCGCACGCTCCAGGTCGGCTGTCATCGCGCCGACTCCGCGCTGCATCTGTTCACCCGCGGTCCGCAGCCTGCCGACGAGGGAGTAGACGACCACCGCCGCGACGACGACCGTGCCCATCACCCACACGAACAGCACCGGGTCGATCAGCAGCATCAGCACGACGGTGCCCGCCCCGGTCAGCGTGCCGGTGATCAGCTGGACCGAGGCGGTGGAGACCACCTCGCGCAACACCGTCGTGTCGGTGCCGACCCGCGACATCAGGTCGCCCACCCGGTGGGAGTCGAACTCCTCCAGGCGCAACCGCAGCAGCCGGGCCACCAGCCGACGGCGCACGCCGAGCACGACCCGTTCTCCGGTGCGCTCCAACAGGAACAGCCCGATGCCGTCGACGCACGCCTGCACCGCGAACAACGCCGCCATCGCCATCAACAGCCGCCACGGCACCGCCGTCGACGCGGCCGCGTCGACGGCCTCGCGCAACAGCTGGGGCTGCAGCAGGCCGAGCGCGGACGCCACCAGCGTCGCCGCCACGGCCAGGGCGAGCGCGCGAACGTGCCCGGAGGCCAGGCGGAGCAGGTCGAGCGTCCTCATACCGTCATCAGCGGCCGGAAGTACTGCGCGGGCACGTTCTCGTCGACCGGAACTCCGTCCGTCTCGACCCACGCGTGCGCACCGAACGGCGGCATGACCCGCACTCCCGCGCACCAGGTCGGCCACGTGCCCGACAGCCGGCACAGCAGCACCACCGCCACGGATCGCGGCAGACAGCCTTGCGGGCCAAGGCAACGCAGGCTCACCGCCAGCACCGCGTCCCGAGCGGCCTTGGCCGTGTCGTACTCCGCCGGTCGGGCGCCGCGGCGGAGGAAACTCAGGACACGGCGCAGGGTGCGCGGCTTGAGGCGGGTCAGCGGAGTCGCGAGGGCCACCGCCAGGCGGGCGCCCAGCCGGTGGCGCAACGGGACACCGGTGGGTCGGCTCAGCGAGGAAGGCGTGGTCACGACGTCACCAGCCCGGCGGTCCGCAGCCCCGTCACCAGTGCCGTCACGTCCTCGCGCGCCTGAGCTTCCTCGACCTCGTAGGTGGAGGTGAGCGCGGTGACGGCGGCGTTCTCGTCGGCCCCGTCGAGCAATGCCCGCACCACGACCACGCCGGTCGGGTTGAGCTGCCAGTAGCGCCCGGTGCGCTCGTCGAGCAGCACCTGGCCGTAGTCCGTGTCCGCAACGGACACATCAGCGCGCAGCCGCACGTTCTGCTCCCTTGTCCAGGCTGCGCAGCCACACCTCGCAGCCGATCGTCGAGTACAAGATCCCGGTGCGCAGCTCCGGCGTGTCCGGCCGCAACGCGAGCTCGGTCAGCCTGCGCGCGTCGATCAGCCCGAGCTCGGCGAGTTTCGAGCTCTCCCACAGTTCGACGAGGTCGCCACGGTGCCTGCGCAGCCCGGCGGAGGCCTCCAGCGATGCCTGCGCCTTGTTCGTGCGCGCAAGGCACTCGTCCGGCACGATGCCGCGCATCGCCTCGGTGAGCACAGGTTTGTAGCGCCACGGCGTCACGCGCTCCTCCGGCCGCACCGAGAAGCACGCCTCGATCACGCGGTCGTCCAGGAACGGTGACTGGATGGGCAGGCCCGCCCGTGCGCTCATCTGCTCCCACTGCCGGATGATCCGTGAGCAGGACAGGATCGGTTCCAGGTCGCCGTGCTCGCCTCTGGTGCGCCCCAACGGTTCCGCCGTCGCTGACAGCAGCGCGTCGCGGGCCAGCTCGTGTGCTTCCGGCGTGACCCAGTCGAACAACCTCGGCGCACCACCCCAGCCGAGTGCCCCGGTGACCGTCGGCCGCCGGCCGGCCCGCAGGGCGACCGCCTCGTCCCGCAGCCACGCGCCGTACGAACGGGAGTCGGCGAGCGCGGCGATCATCGGCCGCAACGGCCAGTGGAACAGTGCTCGGAACGCCCGCAGTCGCTTGATCGCGAACAACGGCCGCCTGCGCAGCAACGAGTGGTAGTGCGCCTCGGAGCACCAGGCGACGTGGTCGCCGCCGATGCCCGTCAGCCGGACACGACACCCCTTGCCCGCCAAGCCGTTCAGGTCTTCGAGCAGTCGCTGGCGGTCCATCACCCCGATGGTGGGCTCGTCCATCGGGTCGTCGATGCCGAGCAGGTTCTCGTACACCAGCGGGATGCGCTCCGGAGGCCACACGACGTGCTCGACCTCCGGCAGGTGCTCGGCGGCCAGCCGGGCCCACGTCACGTCCTCGTCCATCGGGTCGAGCGAAGGCCACGTGCTGACCACGACCCGCGCGTCCGACCGGGCCGCGAGGAACGTGATCGACGTGGAGTCGAGCCCTCCGGACAGATCGCACGCAACGGTCCCGCCCCGGCGCGTGCGCACGTCGACGGCTTCCACGAGCGCCTGTCGCACCACGGGCGCGGACTCCGCCAGGCCACGCACCGGTTCGGGGTTGTGCCACCACCGGGTGAGCCCGGCTCGATCGCCGTCCACCAGCAGCGCGCTGCCGGGCGGCACGCAGTCGACCCCGCGCCACATCGTCCGCTCCAGCAACGGGTGCGGCGTGGGGAACATCAGGCGCACGGCGAGGCTCTGCACGTCGACCTCGGCATCACCGGCCAGCACGTCGGCGCGGTCGGCCGCGACCACCAGCCCGTCGATCCGGCGGTGGAACACCAGCCGCAGCCCGGAGGCCGTGCCCTGGACGCGGTACCGCCCGTCCAGCGAGGCGACGACGTGGAAGCTGCCGGGCAGACTCCTGGCGAGCTGGTCGAGGTGGGTGAGGTCGCGCAGGCCGGCGGCCGTGCGCTCCAGTTCCGCGACGCTGACCGGGCACCAGCCGATCACCGCCAGCCGCACGTCACCCGCCGCCGCGACGGTGATCTCGTCGTCGTGCCACTGCCCGACGAGCCACGGACGTCCTGATGCGTGGGTGAGTGTTCTCGGCGCATCGATGCGATGGGCCACGGCGAGCGCGGCCTCGTGGTCGGGTAGGACCACGAAGTGCGGCTCGCCGTGACCCCGCGAACCCTGGTCAGGCATCGGTTCCGCGGTGGTGTCGCGTCAGTTCTTGCTGAGGATCAGCCGGTCGTTGCCCGAGAATCCGAGCAGGCCCGTCTGCTCCTCGAACGTGCCGAGGTCGATCAGCTGCGGGGTCTCGTACATGGTTCGCACCTCTCCTCGTGGGGATCTTCGGTTCAGCGCGCGCAGACTGAACGTAACGAGAGGGGCGAACCGCCTACCAGGCAAAACGGCTTCCGCTTCCGGCAGTTGCCGCAAGCGGAAATCGAGGTTTAGGACAGGTGCTCGAGGAGAAGGGAGCTCGTCGCCTCCGGGATCTCCTCAGGGATCCAGTGACTGACGTCCTCGACCATCTCGAACCGGTACCCGCCGGTGCACCACTTCTCGGTCTCGAACGCGGCGACCGACCCGAACGCCACGTCCTCGGTGCTCCAGACGTACATGGTCTTGACGGTGATCTTGTCCGCGGCGCCGCTCGGCTTGCCCGCGCGGTACCAGTTCAACGCGGCGGTGAGCGCGCCCGGCTCGGACAGGCGCTGGATGTACTCCTCGACGTGGGACGGCCGGATGCGCCACTCGAACATCTGCTTGAGGGCGTGGGCGTTGTTGTCGAGCATGCGCCGTTCGGTGCTGCGCTCGCGCCAGTCGAGCATGTACTGCGACCGCATCCGTTGTTCTTCGTCGGTCTGCAGGGCGGTCTTCAGGGCGCCGGGGTGCGGCGTGGAGAAGACGGAGAGCGTGCGCAGCCGGTCGGGGTGGTCGATCGCGGTCCACCACGCGACGGCGCCGCCCCAGTCGTGGCCGACCAGGTCGAACGTGCCCCAGCCGAGCGCGTCCGCCATCGCGATCACGTCGCCGACCAGGTGCGTGACGGTGTACTCGTTGGCGTTCTCGGGGCGCACGCCGGGGGAGTAGCCGCGCTGGTCGGGGGCGACGGCGCGGAAGCCGTTCACGCCCAGCACCGCGACCTGGTGCTCCCACTCGATGGCGGCCTCGGGGAAGCCGTGCAGCAGCAACACCGGGCGGCCGTCCTCGGGGCCGGACGCGATGGCGTCGAAGGTGCCGGCCTCGGTGGGGATGCTGAGGTGTTCGATCACAGGTTCGAACAATACTTGTGTGACCTGGGTCTCAACTGGCGAGCCGAAGAGCGTGGTCTCCCGAACATCAAGTGTGCATCCGCATGTCGACGTGCTGAAACCGCCGGCCGGTACGAATGCCGTTGTGCTCGTGCTGCACGGCGGACGAGAACGCGGCACCGAACCTGTTCGGCGCCACAACCTCGCGTACCTGCGGATGGTTCCGCTGGCCCGCGCGCTGCGGGCACCGGGGGTCGAGGTCTGGAACCTGCGCTACCGGGTGCGCGGCTGGAACGCGCCGAGCCTCGATCCTGTGCAGGACGCGCGGTGGGCGTTGGACAAGATCGCCGAGCTGCATCCCGGCAAACCGATCGTGCTCGTCGGGCACTCGATGGGTGGCCGGACGGCGCTCAGGGTCGCTGGGCATCCGGACGTCGTGGCGGTCTGCGCGTTGGCGCCGTGGATCGTGCCGGGGGAGCCGTTCGAGCAGTTGAGGGGCAGGGCGCTGCTCATCGCGCACGGCGACCAGGAGCGGATGACGGATCCGGCGAAGTCGCTGTGGTTCGCGCGGCAGGCGAAGACGGTGACGGACCGGGTCGCGCGGTTCAACGTCGAGGGTGACGGTCACGCGATGCTGCGGCGGGCGCGGGACTGGACGCGGCTCGTCGTCGACTTCGTGCACGGCGAGCTCGGGCTCGAACCGGTGGCACCGGACATCGCGAATGCCATGCGGGAGGCCTCGCCGCGTGGCCTCGACGTGCCCCTGGGAGGTTCGCGTGGCTGAGGTCGCCGTCATCGGAGCGGGAGTCGCCGGGCTCACCGCCGCCTACGTGTTGCAACGCAAGCACGACGTGACGCTGTTCGAGGCCGACGACCGGCTGGGCGGGCACGCGCACACGCACGACATCGGCGGTGTGGCGGTGGACTCCGGGTTCATCGTCCACAACGAACGGACCTACCCGAACCTGATCAGGCTCTTCCGCGAGCTGCAGGTGTCCACTCAGGACTCCGAGATGTCGATGAGCGTGCGCTGCGACGGGTGCGGGCTGGAGTACGCGGGCGCGCGGAAACTCCCCGGCCTGTTCGCGCAGCCGAAGAACGCCACCAACGGCCGGTACATGAGGATGCTGGCCGAGATCACGCGGTTCTACCGGCACGCTCAGCGCGTCCTGAACCACGAGGAGGCGCACGACGTCACGCTCGGCGCGTTCCTCGTGATCGGCGGGTACTCGCGGTACTTCGTCGACCACTTCATCATCCCGCTGGTCAGCGCGGTGTGGTCGTCCGGTGCGGCGCTGAGCATGAAGTACCCGGCCTGGTACCTGTTCGAGTTCCTCGGCAACCACGGCATGCTGTCGATCGGTGGCACCCCGCAGTGGAAGACCGTCGTCGGCGGTTCCCGGACCTATGTGGACCGTGCGGTGAAGGGTCTGCGAGCCGTTCATGTGAGCACTCCGATCCGCGCGGTGACGAGGACCGGCAGCGGTGTGGAGATCCGGGACGACAACAACGTGCTGCACACCGCGGACCACGTCGTCATCGCGACGCACCCGGACCAGGCGCTCGGGTTGCTGGCCGACCCGACGCGGGCGGAGAAGGAGGTGCTGGGCGCGTTCCAGTACTCGCGCAACGAGACCTGGCTGCACACCGACGCGTCGATCCTGCCGCGCACGAGCGGTGCCAAGGCGTCCTGGAACCTCTACAAGCGAGCGTGCGCCGAGGCCGACAATCAGGTGCTGGTCAGCTATCACATGAACAGGCTGATGCGCCTCGACGAGCCGCGCGACTTCGTCGTCACACTCAACCCGCACGACGTGAACCCGGACGCAGTGCTCGCGCGGATGACGTACGAGCACCCGATCTACACGCCGGAATCCGTTGCCGCGCAACGACGTCTGCCCGAGATCAACTCGCCGTCCACCGCCTACGCCGGCGCGTACCACGGTTGGGGGTTCCACGAGGACGGTTGCGCGTCGGGTGTCCGGGCGGCTCGGCACTTCGGGGTCGACTGGTGATTTACGACGTCCTCATCACGCACGCCCGCCGCGAGCTGATCGACCGGGCGTTCAGCCACCGCGCCTACATGTGGCTCGTGGACCTCGACGAGCTGCCGCGGTTGCCCTGGTGGGCGAAGCCGTTCGCCCGCTTCGAGGCCTGCGACCACCTCGGGTCGCCTGATCGGAGCATCCGGGCGAACCTGGAGGAGTGGCTGGGCGAGCGTGGCGTCTCGCTGGGCGGCGGGCAGGTCCTGATGCTCACGAACGCCCGTGTGCTCGGCTACGTCTTCAACCCGCTGTCGGTCTACTGGTGTCACGACGCGTCCGGAGCGCTCGTGTGTGTGGTCGCGGAAGTCCACAACACCTACGGCGGGCGCCACTGCTATTTGCTGCGCACCGACGACCGCGGCCGGGCGTCGGTGGACAAGGAGTTCTACGTCTCCCCGTTCCTGGAGGTCGACGGCCACTACGTGATGCGGCTGCCGAAACCCGGGAACCAGCTCTCCGTGACCATCGCGTTGCGGCAGAACGGGAAGACGACCTTCAGCGCCACGATGAGGGGCACCCGCAGCACGGGGCTGCGGATGCTGTTCAGACGGCCGCTGATGCCCCAGCGCGTGTCCGCGCTTATCCGCCGTCATGGCATCGCTCTGTATTTCCGGCGCCTGCCGATCGTCCCCAGGAGTAAGTAGATGAGCACGTTGTCCTTGCCCCGCCCCGGCCAGGGCATTTGGCCGGGGTTGTTCACGACGCCGCGTTCGCCGCTGCGGGCGCGGATCGCCGAGTCGCTGTTCCGCAACGCCGTGCGCACTTTGCCGGTGACCGTGCGGCTGCCCGACGGGAAGACCTGGGGTGCCGGCGGCCCGGTCATGCGGCTGGAGCGGCCCGCGGCGTTCTTCCACCGGCTCGGCGCCGACGCCAAGATCGGCTTCGGCGAGGCCTACATGGTGGGCGACTGGGCGTCCGACGAGCTCGCGGACGTGCTGTCGGTGTTCGCTGCCCGGCTCACGACCCTGATCCCGCCCCGGCTGCAGCGGCTGCGGCGGTGGGCGGAGCGTCGCCAGCACGAGATCAACGACGTCGCGGGCTCGCGGCAGAACATCCACCGGCACTACGACCTGTCGAACGAGCTGTTCGCGGCCTTCCTGGACGAGACGATGACGTACTCGTCGGCGTTGTTCGACAACCGCGAGGTCGACCTGCGCACGGCCCAGCTGCGCAAGATCGACGGCGTGCTCGACTACGCGGGCGTTCGCGCTGGTACACGGGTGCTGGAGATCGGCACTGGGTGGGGTGCGTTGGCCATTCGGGCGGCGGAGCGGGGTGCCACGGTCACGTCACTGACGATCTCCGAGCAACAGCGGAAGCTCGCGCTGGACCGGGTGAGGGACGCGGGCCTCCACGAACGGGTGACGGTCGAGCTGCGCGACTACCGAGAGGAGCGTGGGCAGTACGACGCCGTCGTCAGCGTCGAGATGATCGAGGCAGTCGGTGCCGAATATTGGCCGGCGTACTTCTCCATGCTCGATCGGGTGCTTGCCCCCGGCGGCCGGGTCGGGCTACAGGCCATCACCATGCCGCACGACCGCATGATCGCCAGCAAGGCCACCTACAGCTGGGTCCACAAGTACATCTTCCCCGGTGGGCTCATCCCGTCGGTCCGCGCGATCGAGGAGTCGGTGCGCGACCACACCCGGCTGCGGATCGTCGAGACGCGGTCGTTCGGCGACGACTACGCCGAGACGCTGAGGCGTTGGCGTGAAACGTTCCTCACCCGTTGGGACGAGGTGAAACAGCTCGGCTTCGACGACACGTTCCGCCGGATGTGGGAGTTCTACCTGGCCTACTCGGAGGCCGGCTTCCGCGTCGGCTACCTCGGGGTACAGCAATTCGGCATGGCCGAAAGACTGGGCCATTAGGACCACGTTCTACCCCAAAAGGGTGCTGCTTGCCCCACCCGACTGGACTTCGTGGTCCTCTTGGAAGCAGGCGGTATCAAACGGCTCGCTGCGTTCTCTTCTTCAGTGAAGCCCCGAGTGTCGCTGTAGTGGAGGAGGTCGCCGGGATGGTTCAACCCACAGCCGTGCGGACCGGTGGCGGTGTCGGCGTCCTCTCACCCGAGGACACGTGGAACCAGCCAACGGTGCCCATGCGCCGGCGGGTGCGCCAGGCACCGGTCTCCAACCAGTGGCTCGCCGAAGCCGAGTTCACCGACCTCGTCGACGCCGCTCTAGCCGGAGACAGACGTGCGGTCGAGCATCTGCTCGGCCGGATCCAGCCGCTGATCGTGCGCTACTGCCGTGCCCGCGTCGGCGGCCGTGAGCGAACCCTGGTCTCAGCCGAGGACATCGCGCAGGAGGTCTGCGTGGCGGTGCTCGGCGCGTTGTCCAAGTACCGCTACGAGCCGGGGTCGTTCCTCGCGTTCGTGTACGGCATCGCCGCGCACAAGGTCGCCGACGCCCGCCGCCGCGCCGTCCGCAACCGCGCGGAGGTCGTGCCGGAACTGCCTGACTGTCCTTCCTTGGATGACGGGCCGGAGCAGCACGCGGTCAACGGCGAGATGATGGCCCAGGTCACGCGGCTGCTGCACAAGCTGCCGTCGCGCCAGCGCGAGATTCTCGTGCTGCGGGTGGCGGTCGGGCTGTCCGCCGAGGAGGTCGCGCTGGCCGTCTCGTCGACTCCGGGGGCGGTGCGGGTCGCTCAGCACCGCGCGCTCACCCGGATGCGGGAGATGATCGCCGAGGAGGGCTAGCTCGCTGCTTTCGCGATGATCGCGGCCAGTTGTCGCGGGTTCGCCAGGAACGGGGAGTGGCCCGTTGTGAGGCGTTCTTGTGAGGTCGCGCGCTGGGCCATCGCTTCCTGCGCGAAGACCGGGATCGCGTTGTCCTTCTCGCAGATGACGTAGGTGCTGTTCGTGTTGTGCCACGCCGCTTTGGTGAGCTGGTCGGTGAAGGCCCGGTAGCTCTGAGGTCGGAGCCTGTCGGTCGGGGGATCGTCGACGTCGTTGAAGAAGATGGTCTCCGGGGTTTGTGCGTGGAGGACCCCGCCTTCTTGCTGCCACCACGGCGGGGGAGGGCCGACCGTCTTCTGGAGCGAGTCGCCGACGTCGAGCTGGAACGCGGCCACGTAGACGAGGTGCTGGACGTCGGGCAGGTCTGCGGCTGCTTGCGTGGCGGGGATGCCGCCGTAGGAGTGGGCGACGACGACCGTGGGGCCGTTGATCGCGTCTCTGATGACCTTGGCGTCGTCGTGCATGCCGTGGTGGGGCGAACCCACGCTGGGCAGGTCGACCGTGTCGACGTGCCAGCCGTCCTCGGTGAGGAGTGCTCGGAGCGGTTCCCAGCACCAGGAGCCGTGCCAGGCGCCGTGGACCAGCAGGAGAGCGGGGCGTTCGGACATGTCCTCAGTGGACGTCGTGACCGGGGTCGCCAGGGAGCATCGGCTTCCGCTGAGCGGAAGTGCCAGGACCGGAATCGATCCCGAACCCGGCGGGATCTCTCTCAGCTGCGGAGTTCTAGCCTCGCGGCATGACGCAGTTCGAGGTGGTCACCCGTTTCGCCGTGCCGCCGGAGCGTTTGTTCGACCTGTCCCTCGATGTCGAGGTGCACACCGGGTCGATGGCGCGGTCCGGCGAGAAGGTCGTCGGCGGCGTCACGTCCGGCGGCATGCGGCTGGGCGACACCGTCACCTGGCAGGCGCGGCACTTCGGGCTGCGATGGCGCCTGACCTCGCACATCACCGCCTACGACCGGCCGCACCACTTCGTCGACGAGCAGGTCGCGGGCCCGTTCCGGCACTGGCGTCACGATCACCACTTCGCGCGGGACGGCGACGGCACCCTCATGCGTGACGTCGTCGAGTTCGCAGCGCCGTTCGGGCCGTTGGGGAGGGTCGCCGAGCGGCTCGTGCTCGACAGGTACATGCCGCGCCTCATCCGGCTCCGCAACGAGCACCTCGGCATCGTCGCGAGCGGGACGATTTCCTGAGGGGAACCCGCCACGACGCCGTTTCCAGCCTGGGATTGTCGGTGTCGGATGGCAGAGTTTCACCCATGGCAGAGCCCGACTACGACGTGCTGCTCACCGGCACCGTCTTCCTCGACATCATCTTCACCGGCCTGCCCCGCCCACCGGCCGCGGGCACGGAGGTGTGGGCCGAGGGCCTCGGATCGTGTCCGGGCGGGATCGCGAACCTCGCGGTGGCGTTGCGGCGACTGGAACTGAAGACCGCGCTGGCGGCGGCGTTCGGTGAGGACGCGTACGGCGACTTCTGCTGGGACGTGCTCGCCGACCAGGAGGGGGTCGACCTCTCTTACTGCCGCCGGTTCTACGGGTGGCATTCGCCGGTGACTGTATCTATGGCGATGGAGCGCGACCGTTCGATGGTCACGCACGGGCACAAGGCGCCTGTCGTGGCAGACGATCTCTTCTGCCCGCCGCCGTCCGCACGGGCGTGTTTCGTGCACATCCAAGGCGAGGACGAGCAGTGGGTGCGCACGGCGAAGGAGAACGGCGCGAAGCTCTTCGCCGACATCGGGTGGGACCGGACCGGGGCGTGGTCGCCGGAGCTCTTGCGCCGCCTTGAGGGATATGACGTCTTTCTGCCGAATCACGTGGAGGCGCAGGGGTACACGCGGACCGACACACCGGAGGCCGCGGCGCGCAAGCTCGCCGAGCACGTGCCGGTGGTGGTCGTCACACGAGGCGGCGGAGGTGCGGTCGCGGTCGACAGCTCTACCGGCGAGGTCGTGGACGTGCCGGGGCTGAACGTGGCGCAACTCGACGCGACCGGTGCCGGTGACGTGTTTGGGGCCGGGTTCGTGATGGGCACTCTGGCCGGGTGGCCGCTTGAACACCGGGTGCGGTTCGCGAACCTGTGCGCCGCGCTGTCCGTGCAGCACTTCGGTGGGTCGCTGTCGGCTCCGGGGTGGGGCGACATCGCGGTTTGGTGGCGCACGGTGAGCCGGCGGCCGGACGAAGAGTTGACGCGGTACGGGTTCCTCGACGACCTGTTGCCCGACCACGCCGGAGTCGAGGTGCGAAGGGCTAGTCCGACGATCGGCCTGCGGCTACTCCGGTAGTTTGAAAACAGTCGATCAGCGGACGCAACCTTCGTGGCCTCCCGCGCGACTTATATGTAGGGATCTCTGGGGTGTTGCTCGGAAGGAGTTGCGGGTTGTTCGCCGCACGTGCGTCAGGCTTGGTCAAGTTGCTGGGGTTGTGCCTGACGGCGGGCGTCCTCCTCGCTGCGATGGTGTTCCCGTTCGTCGGAGGTCTCGGGCTCGCGTCCAACCGCGCTGCCGACACCGTCGACCAGACGTCGGGTGACCTCGCCAAGGGGGAGCTGCCACTCGTCACGACGATTCAGGACATGAACGGCGACCCGATCGCCTACCTGTACGACCAGTACCGGGTTCCGTTGGAGTTCAACGAGATCTCGGACACGATGAAGGCCGCGATCCTCGCGATCGAGGACAAGCGCTTCTACCAGCACCAGGGCGTCGACTGGCAGGGCATCGCCCGTGCCGCCGCCAAGGCCGGTGTGGACGGTGGGGCGACGCAGGGCGCGTCGACGCTCACCCAGCAGTACGTGAAGAACTACATGGCGTTCGTGCTCGGCGCGGACAACGAGCAGGAAGCCTGGGAGAAGGCCACCGAGGCGACCATCGGCCGCAAGATGCGCGAGGCGCGGGTCGCGTTGCAGCTCGAGCAGCAGATGTCGAAGGACGAGATCCTCGCCGGCTACCTGAACATCGTGCCGCTGGGCAACCAGACCTACGGTGTCGGCGCCGCGGCCAAGGCGTACTTCAACACGACGGCCGACAAGCTCACCGTCCCGCAGGCCGCGTTGCTCGCCGCGATCGCGAACCGCCCGTCGTCGCTGAACCCCGGCGCGAACCCGGAGAAGGCGCTGGAGCGCCGCAACCTCGTCATCACCATGATGAAGGACAACGGCGCGTTCGGCACCGACCAGGCCGAGGCCCAGAAGAAGGCCGACGAGTACAAGGCGCAGCCGCTGGGCGTCGTCGAGGACCTGCAGATCCTGCCCAAGGGCTGCGTCGGCGCCGGTGACGGCCCGATCTACGGCTTCTTCTGCTCCTACCTGCTCGACTACCTGCGCGCGTCCGGCATCACGAACAAGCAGCTGCAGCGCGGCGGCCTCACCATCAAGACCACGATGGACCCCAAGGCCACCAAGGCCGCGAAGACCGCCGCCGAGCAGCAGGTCCCGAAGACCCAGAACGGCATCTCGAACGTCATGTCCGTCGTCCAGCCGGGCACCGACAAGCACCGCGTGCGCGCCCTGGTCGCCTCCCGCGACTACGGCAACAAGGCCGAGCTCGGCCAGGTCGCCCGCCCCGTGCCCGCCGAGGTCCTGCCGTTCGGTCCCGGCTCGGTGAACAAGGTCTTCACCGCCGCCGCGGCCATGGAACGCGGCATCATCGGCATCGACAAGGAGATGTCGGTCCCCGCCACCTACTCGTCGAGGGTCTACCCGAACGGCAACAAGCCGTGGGTGGTCGAGAACGCTGGCAAGTACCCCGAGAAGATGTCGCTGACCCAGGCCCTGGCCCAGTCCCCGAACACGGGTTTCGTGATCCTGCAGGAGAAGACGGGCCTCGACAAGGTCGTGGACATGGCCTACCGCCTGGGCATGCGCGAAACCCTGCAGGGCGTGAACCGCGCGGGCGAGCCGCTGAAGGACGACAAGTCCAACGGCCCGTCCCAGGGCGACTGGACGAAGCAGAACAACGCGGGCTCCTACACCCTCGGCCCCGGCGCGACCAGCGTCCTGGAGCTGGCGAACGTGGCCGCCACGATCGTCTCGGGCGGCACCTGGTGCCCGCCGACCCCGGTCGAGAAGGTCATCGACCGCTACGGCAAGGAAATCCCGCTGAACGAAAAGCCGTGCGAAGAGGCCGTGAAGCCCGACCTGGCCAACTCCCTGGCCCAGGGCATGTCGCACGACACCAGCGGTAGCGGCACCGCGGCCGACGCGGCCCGCACCACCGGCTGGAACCGCCCGGCCATCGGCAAGACCGGTACCACCGAGGAGCACAAGTCCGTGGCGTTCATGGCCGCGACCCCGCAGTTCGCGGGTGCCGTGATGACCTACGCCGACGGCAACCGGCCTGAGGTGATCTGCGCCAACCCGATCCGGTTCTGCCCTGGCAGCAACAACGGTGTTTACGGTGGTCAGGTGGCTGCGCCTACGTGGTTCAACGCCATGAAGGTGATCCACGAGGGGCTGCCGGTGGTGGGCCTGCCGCCTGCCGCGGCCCGCTACAAGTAAGGACGAGTAAGGCCTGATTGATCGCAGGGCCGCCGGACGCCAGACGCGTCCGGCGGCCCTTTGCTTTGGGGGGCTGGTGGATTGATGGGATGGCGGGGGCCGGGAGAGTGCGGCCGAGCACCCGCCATCGGCTTGGTGGATGGCCGCGGCCAATCGCATCGCGACGAAGTCGCGAGACGCAACCAAAGCTCGTCTAAGGACCCACCCGGCCACCAACGCAAGGTGACCGCGCGCACGGCACGCGCCCTCCCCCTGGAACGTGACCGCCCGCACGCAAGCCGACCTGGGACCGCACCCAAACGACCCCGGCTCCAGCGCGTGAGCACCCCACCGCGCCATCCCCGGCCAACCGACCCAGCAAACCTTTCACGATAAAGCGACTGACCAGTACAAACACCAAGGCCAGGATTGGTCTAAAAGCCGTTACCTAGGCATTGAACCAAGAAACTACGCACGGTGACCAACCGTGGCCCTCGTCACCTAAACGCCCACATAGCTTGCCCGTGCTGGTGACGCGAGGTTACGTTCCCTGCCGCATGTCACGGTTCGATAACCGCAAGGACACGGACCCGCCCCCGAAGCGGTCCAGAACGGGTCGCCCCCGAAGCGGCCCAAGTCCACCACCGGGCGCCCCGAAACGCCCGCAGCCAGGCCCCCCGACGCCAGGCGAAGCGCGGTTAGCCGAACTCCCCCGAGTGCATGGAGGCAGGTTTGGCACGGCATCGAGCGAAGGGCTCGCTGGGTAGAGCGAAGGAATCGCTGAATCGCGCGAAGTCCCCGCTGTCCCGAGCGAAGGCCCCGCTGGTCGACGTGATCGCCAAGGTGGACCTCGACCGCAAGAAGGCTGTGGCGGCGGTTGTCGCCGCGAGCGCGCTGGCAGGCGCCGGCTTCACCCAGGCGGCGGCCACGGTCACGCCGGTCGATCGCATCGTCCCCGTCGCCTCGACGACGGACCTCGCGGCGGCGATGACCGGACAGCAGCAGCAGCCGGAGCAGGGCATCCGCACGGTGCACTCTCTCGACACCGGCGCTGAGACCCGCAAGCTGTTGCAGGCCGAGCAGCTCCAGGTGCAGTTCACCGTTCGCGAGGCGCTCAAGTCCGCGGAGGGCGCTTACGTCAAGCGCCAGGAGGCCATCAAGGCCGAGCAGGCCCGCAAGGCCGCCGAGGAAGAAGCCAAGAGGCCGAAGTGCGTCCGGCCCGCGCAGGGGTCGTTCACGTCCGGGTTCGGCGCTCGTTGGGGCACCAGCCACAACGGGGTCGACATCGCGAACGCCATCGGCACGCCGATCGTGTCCGTCATGGACGGCACGGTCATCGAGGCCGGGCCCGCGTCCGGGTTCGGGCTGTGGGTGCGTGTTCAGCACGAGGACGGCACGATCACCGTCTACGGCCACATGAACACGATCGACGTGCCGAACGGTGCGAAGGTCAAGGCTGGTCAGCAGATCGCCACGATCGGCAACCGCGGGCAGTCGACCGGGCCGCACCTGCACTTCGAGGTGTGGGTCGGTGGCGGGCAGAAGATCAACCCGGTGGGCTGGCTGGCGGCGCGCGGCGTCACGCTGTAGTCGTCTCAAATCGGTCCCCTCGGGTAGTCGCACGAGCACCAGGAGTGGGAATACCCTTCGGCCACGCTGCCGGGCATGAGGCCCGGCGGCGTGGAACCCGGAGCCGACCAGGTGATCTACCGCAGCCCCCTGCCCGCGGTGGCGATTCCCGCATGCACGGTCCCTGAGCACGTCCTCACCAGAAGCCACGACAAGGTGGCGTTGAAAGACGCGGTCACGGGCGAAAGCCTCACGTACGCCGAACTCAAGACCCAGGTCGAGCGAACAGCGAAGGGCCTGGTCAGCAAGGGTGTGAAGCCCGGCGACACCATAGCGATCGCGAGCGTGAACCGGCCGAGGTACGCCGTCGGGCTGCACGCGATCATGGCCGCCGGCGCGACGGCCGCGTTGATCAATCCGCTGCTCACCGCGAAAGAAGTCGAGCGGCTCGAAGACGTCGCGAACGTCAAGGCAACGCTCGACCTCGACGACCTTCCCGAGAGCGACACCGGAACGCTCCCGCGCACAGACCCGAGCAGTACCGCTGCCGTGCTCTTCTCCAGCGGCACCACGGGTCTCACCAAAGCGGTGAAGCTCAGCCACCGCGCCCTCGTCGCCAACCTGGAGCAGCACCGGCCGGGCTGGCGCGTCGACGAGACCGACGTCCTGGCCGCGAACCTGCCGTTCTTCCACATCTACGGCTTCGCGATCATCCTCAACTCCGGCCTGCTCGGCGGCGCCACACTCATCACGATGCCCCGCAGCGACGCCGGCACCTACCTGCAACGCCTCGCCGAGCACAGGGTCACCAGGGCGTTCCTCGTGCCACCGCTCGCCGCCGCGATCGCGGACTACGCACAAGCACCGCCGAAGCTCCACCTCAAGCTCGCGCTGTGCGGTGCCGCTCCGCTCGACGAGAGCATTCGCCGGGAAGCCGAACGCAAGCTGCAGGCCCCGCTCTGGCAGGGCTACGGCCTGACCGAGGCGGGCGGCACGCACCAGACGATCGACGATTCCGACCCCACGAGTGTCGGTGTGCTCTGTCCCGGTACCGAAGCGCGGATCACGGCCGAGGGCGAGATGCTGATCAGGGGTCCGCAGGTCATGGACGGCTACCTGAACGACGAGGAGGCCACGCGACAGGCCTTCGTGGACGGATGGCTGCGCACCGGCGATCTCGTGCGAGTCCACAACGGCCGGTTCCACGTCGTGGACCGGATCAAGGAGATGATCAAGTACAAGGGCTACCAGATCGCGCCGGCCGAGCTGGAGGCCTTGTTGCGCAGGCATCCCGCGGTCAGGGACGCCGCGGTGGTCGGTGCGCCCGATCGGGTTAACGGCGAGGTGCCCAAGGCGTTCGTGGTGACGCAAGGCGACGTCACCGCGGACGAACTGATGGCGTTCGTGGCGGCGGAGGTGGCGCCGTTCAAGAAGGTGCGCCAGGTTGAGTTCGTGGCAGAGATACCAAGGTCGGTCTCGGGCAAGATCCTCCGCCGACTGCTGAAAGAAGCCGGCGAGTGCGCGTCCTGATCACCGGCGGCGCCAAGGAACTGGGCCGGGCGTTCAGTGAGGCCGTTGGCGCGCAAGGACATCAGCTCGTCATCACCGGCCGGGACGAGAAGGCGCTCGACGCCGTGGAAGCCGAGCTCAAAGCCCAGGGCGTCGACGTGGAGACACATGTCGCCGACCTCGGTGACCCGAGTGCGACGCCGAAGCTGATCGAGAGCATCGGCGGGGTCGACGTGCTGGTCAACAACGGTGCGCTCGGTGGACCGGTCGGGCCGACGTGGCAGGTCGACGAGACCGAGTGGTGGCGCACGTTCGAGGTGAACCTGCGCGGCACCGCGTCGGCGATGAACGCCGCGATCCGCACGATGACGAGCGGGCGGGTCATCAACGTGGTCAGCAACGCCGGCGTGCACCGATGGCCTTACGTCACCGCGTATTCGGTGTCGAAGGCGGCCGTGATCAAGCTGACCGAGAACGTCGCGGTCGAGCTCAAGCACCGGCCGATCGCCGTGCTGAGCTACGACCCCGGCATGGTCGACGTCGGCCTGATGCACCGCGGCCGCACCATGGACAGCGATGATCCGGACCTGCGACGCGTCTCGCAGTGGGCGAAATCTCAGCACACCAGGGGGAGTTTCACCCCGGTGGAGCAGTCGGCCGGTCTTTTGGCCCGAATCGTGAGCGGAGAGTTCGATCACCGCTCTGGTGGGCTCATCACTCCAGAGGACTTCTGAAAACGGCTTCACTGTCAACGAGCAACAACTACCGCCACGGGGTGGAACGAAGACAGGCTATTTCTTCGGGTAGTGCGTTTAGGCCCTTCCTCGCCGACAGGTCAACGGGGATCGTCGCGAGAGGCTCCCTCATGTCGTCCACAGGAGGCGTCGTGCCTGTCGGAACATCTTCTGCTGCCGTGAATCTCGCAGCAGCTCTCGAACCTTCCCATCTCGAACTGGCCCGCGGACCGCTGCGCGTCGAATTGGATGCCGGGGTGCGGGCGCGGATCGCGCGGTGCCGTGAGTTCGTGCTCGAAGTCAGCGGTTCCGGGCGCGCGATCTATGGTGTCACAACGGGTTTCGGCCCGCTCGTCGAGTTCGGGGGCAGACCTGACGGCGCCGGCCAGAGCGACAACACGATCATCCACCACATCGTCGGCCACGGTGAGCTGATGCCGCCCGCGGTCGCCCGCGCGGCCGTCCTGGCGCGGCTGTTCTCGTTGGCACAGGCGCGATCCGGGGTGTCGGAGCAGGTCGTCACCGCGCTGATCGCCATGCTGGGCACGGAATTCGCCCCCGCGGTGCCACGGCTGGGCTCGGTCGGCGCGAGCGGTGACCTGCAGCCGCTGGCCTACGTCGCGCATGCGTTGCGCGGTAACGGGAATGCGTTTTTCCAAGGCCGGCTCATGCCGGCGGGGGAAGCTCTCGACCGTGCGGGGCTGCAGAAGCTCGAACTCGACGGGCGGGACGCGCTCGCGTTGGTGAACGGTGTTTCGGTGACCGCCGCAGCACTCGGACTCGCTGTGGCACAGGCGATCCGCGCCCGGCGCAGCGCGGAGCTGTTGTCCGCCTTGATGACCGACGTCCTGGGCTGCGGCACGGAGTTCACCTCGGTCGGGCTGCTGGCCGCGTTCGGCCACCCGGACGTCGCGGACACCGGCGCCGCGATCCGGACCTGGCTCGCCGGCAGCAGTCCGTCCGGTGAACGTCCGCTGCAGGAGCCGTACAGCATTCGCTGCACGCCCCAGCTGATCGGCGCGGCCGGGACGAGCGTGCGGCACGCGGACGAGGTGGTGCGCCGCGACCTCAACGGGGTGAGCGACAACCCGTTGTTCTTCCCGGAGACCGGGGAGGTCGTGCACGGCGGCAACTTCTTCGGTCAGCCCAGCGCCTTCGCGGCCGACCAGCTCAACGTGGCGCTCGTGCAGCTGGGCAACCTGGCCGAACGCCAGCTCGACCTCCTGGTGGATCCCCGCCGCACCAACGGGTTGCCGCCGATGCTCAGCCCGGCGCCCGGTCAGCACCACGCGCTGCAGGGGGTGCAGCTGTGCACGACCGCGACCGTGGCCGCGATGCGCCGCGCCGCCGTGCCCGCCTCGGTGCAGAGCCTGCCGACGAACCTGCACAACCAGGACGTCGTCCCGTTCGGCACGCAGGCCGCGTTCACCGCGCTCGACCAGGCGACGCACCTGCGCTACCTGCACGCAGGGCTCGCGATCGGCCTGCGCCAGGCCGTGCACGTCGGCGCGCGCCGGCCGCTCGCGCCGAAACTCGCGGAGGCGTTCGACCGGATAGCCGAAGAAGTGCCGCCAATTGTGGAAGATCGGCCACTTGACAGCGCACTCGGCCAGGTCGCCGACCTCCTGGACGTCATTGTGTCCGAAGTGGAGAGTGTGTCATGAGTGCTCCGGTTTGCAGTCCCACATGGGGTCACACCTGGGTCGACCTGCCCGTTCTGCGGATGCCGATGCCTGGTGCGGAATTGATTCCGTGCACCGGCTGCTATCAGATTCCGATCGAGATCGGCACCCCCGAGGATCCGGTCGAGCGCGCCGTGCACCGGTGGTTTCTCGGCCATCACGGCGCATTCTTGGTGTGGAGGTTTCTTTCGGATTCACTCGATCGGTTGATACGCGAGCCCGATTCGCAACTAGTCCGCCTCGCTGCGCTTGGATACGACGCGTACTCGGTGATGCTGGCCTATTCGGGCAGTTGTTCCCGTGAGGTGTACGAGGACGTCATCCGGCCGATGATGATGGCGTTCGACCCGGCGTTCAGCGGGCGATGGGCACGTGACTACGAGCCCGTGCCCGGACTGCTGCGCCGGGCCCGTGCCGCACTGGGGCCCGTGGCAGCCGCACCCCTTTCCACCGCGAGCAAGGCGAACCTGTTGGCACACATGGAGGTCATGCGCAGACTCGTGCCCGGCGGCGTCTCGCTGCTGCGCGAGTCGGGGCGCACGCGCGTGCCCACCACCGACGCCGAGCGCGCGCGGTTCGACGAGTTCTTCCTGGTCAGCCGCGAGAACGTGTGCGTGAGCCGCTATCGCGCACACCGCGCCGCCGTCCTGTCCGCCATCGGTCACGACCTCGCGAAACACCCACTGCGGCCCGAGTACAGGGACACACTCAGGACGTTCCTCACCCGACTATGAGAGAAGGCCGCGCGTGAACGACTTCAAGACCGTGGTCATGACCCCGCAGATCTACCAGTACGTGCGCAAACAGGCAGGCCAGCCCAGTGCGGTGCAGGAGAAGCTGATCGCCAGGACGCTGGAGCTCGGCGACTCGGCGGAGATGCAGATCCCGCACGAGCAGGCCGTCCTGCTGTCGTTGCTGGTCAAGCTCACCGGCGCGCAGACGATCCTCGAGGTCGGCACGTACACCGGGTACTCCACGCTCGCGTTCGCGCAGGCGCTTCCCCCGCACGGCAAGGTCATCACCTGCGACATCTCCACCGAGTGGACCGCGATCGCCGAGGAGGCGTGGCAGGCGGCGGGCGTGCGCGACCGGATCGACCTCCGCATGGGGCCGGCCGCGCAGACCCTGGCCGAGCTGCCCGACGAGCCGGTCATCGACCTGGTGTTCATCGACGCGGACAAGGTCGGTTACGTGCACTACTGGGACCTGCTGGTGCCGCGGGTCCGTCAGGGTGGCCTGCTGCTCGCGGACAACACGCTCTACTACGGCGAGGCCGCGTTGGAGCAGCCGGAGGGCAACGCCGCCGCGATCGATGCGTTCAACCAGTTCGTGCTGCGTGATCCGCGGGTCGAGTCGGTGCTGGTGCCGATCGCGGACGGACTGACCTTCGCCAGGAAGTTGTGAGCATACCGACCGGTCGGTAGGGTGAGCCTCGGTGACATTCCTAGANGATCGATGCGTTCAACCAGTTCGTGCTGCGTGATCCGCGGGTCGAGTCGGTGCTGGTGCCGATCGCGGACGGACTGACCTTCGCCAGGAAGTTGTGAGCATACCGACCGGTCGGTAGGGTGAGCCTCGGTGACATTCCTAGAAGCTTGGCACTGACGTTGTCGACCCGCGAGAAAAGCACTCGCGGGTCGACAACGTCAGTGGCTGACCGGGAGGCGTTCATGGCTCGTTGGGGAATCACGCTGCCGCTGATCGGCGTGCCGGTGCTGGAGCACCGCGCGCTGGTGTCCGAGCTCGCCGGGCTCGGGTACACGGACGTGTGGTCGGCCGAGACGACCGGCACGGACGCGTTCACGCCGCTCGCGCTGGCCGCGCAGTGGTCCTCCGACCTGCGCTTCGGCCCGGCGATCGCGCCCGTCTACACCCGCGGACCGGCGACGCTCGCGATGACGGCGGCCACGATGGCCGAGGTCACCGGCGGCCGGTTCGTGCTGGGCATCGGCTCGTCGTCGCCCGTGATCGTGCAGCGCTGGAACGCGATCCCGTTCGAGGAGCCGTTCAAGCGCACCCGCGACACGCTGCGCTTCCTCAAGGCCGCGCTGGCCGGCGAGAAGGTCACCGCCGAGTACGACACGTTCTCGGTGTCGGGCTTCAAGCTGGAGCGCCCGCCGGCCGAGAAGGTGCCGATCATGCTGGCTGCGCTGCGGCCCAACATGCTGCGGCTGGCCGGTCGCGAGGCCGACGGCGCGATCACGAACTGGCTGGCCGCCTCGGACGTGGCGCAGGTTCGCTCCGAGCTGGGCGACGCCGAGCTGGCGGCGCGGATCTTCGTGTGCCCGACCGAGGACGCTGACGCCGCGCGGGCGTTGGGGCGCATGCTGATCAGCACCTATCTGACCGTGCCGGCGTACGCGGCGTTCCACGACTGGCTGGGCCGCGGCGAGGTGCTGCGCCCGATGCACGAGGCGTGGGCGGCGGGAGACCGCAAGGCCGCGTCGAAGTCCATCCCGGACGAGGTCGTCGACGCGCTGGTCGTGCACGGCTCGTTGGACCACTGTCGTGCGCGCGTCGCCGAGTACCAGACCGCCGGCGTCGACACGCCGATCATCGCCCTGCTCCCGACCGGTGGCGACCAGGTCGAGCAGGTACGCGCGCTGGCACCGCGGGCCTGATCATGCCCAGCGCGACCGAGCAGAAGATCATCGACGCGGCCGTGCGCCTGTTCGCGTCGCAGGGTTACGACGCGACGTCGGTGCAGGAGATCGTCACGGCCGCGGAGGTGACGAAGGGCGCGCTGTACCACTACTTCCGCGCGAAGGACGACCTGCTCTTCGAGATCTACCGGCTGCTGATCACGTCCCAGTCCGCCGACATGGACCGGATCATCGGGCTGGGGCTGCCGGCCGTCGACACGGTCCGCGAGATCCTGGTTTCGCTGGTCGTCTCCACGGCGGAACGGGTCGACGAGACGGCCGTGTTCGTGCGGGAGCTGCACCGGCTCGGCGAGGACCGGATGGCCGAGTTCCGGGCCGAGCGCCGGCGGTACCACGAGACGTTCCTCGCGGTGATCGAGAAGGGGCAGGCGGACGGGGAGTTCAGCTCCACGGTGCCCGCGGACACGGTGGTGCGCATCGCTTTGGGCGTCGTGAACCAGCTGCCCATGTGGTACCGGCCGGACGGGCCGAAGACGCCTGTCGCCCTGGCCGGTGAGATCGCGGACTTCGTGCTGGCGGGCCTGCGGTAACGGCGGGCGGCGCGATGTCGACCTCACCGGCAGGGGGTCCTCATGTCGCAGCTGCCACCGGAGTACGGCGTCGCACCGCCGATGTACGAGATGCCTCGGTCACCCAAGTGGCCGTGGGTGCTGTTGCTGATCCTCGCGCTGTTCGCCGTGGGCACGGTCGTTTTCGGCCCTCGCGTGCTGGACGCGGCGCGCGAGGCGACTCGGCCCGTCGCCGAGGAAGGGCCACCGCCGCCCACCGTGGTGCCGTCTCCCCCGAAGCGGGTCGTGGTGTTCGAGGTGACCGGCACCGGTACGGCGTTCAACATCACTGCGACCGTCGGCACGTCCGTGCGGAACCAGTCGAGCGTGCCCCTGCCGTGGACGCACCGGGTCGAGGTGTCGGTCGACCCGTCGTCGAAGTCCGTGATGCTCGTGGTGGTGGCAGGCCCGGACGGCGCCGAGGTGCACGGCAAATACACCGTCGACGGCGTGACTGTCCGTGAGGGCAAGGCTTCCGGGCCCTACGGCGTGCTGACGATCACCGATTCCTGAGCGCCGCCAGCGCCTTGTCCGCGTGCGTGTTCATGCTGAACTCGCTCTTGATCACCTCGATGACCTCGCGGTCGGTGTCGATGACGAACGTGTGCCGCTTGACCGGGATCGGCCCGAACCGCCGCTTCACGCCGAACTGCTCGGCGACCTCACCGTCGACGTCGGACAGCAGCGGGTAGTCGAAGTTGTTCAGCTCCGCGAACTGCTTCTGCTTGGCCACGTCGTCGGTGGAGATCCCGACGCGCTGCGCTTTCGCTTCGGCGAACTCGCCGGCGAGGTCGCGGAAGTGGCAGCTCTGCGCGGTGCACCCGGCCGTCATCGCGGCGGGGTAGAAGAAGAGCACGACCGGGCCGTTGCTGAGGAGATCGGACAGCTTGCGCTCGGTGCCGTCCTGGTCGGGCAGGGAGAAGTCGGGGGCGAGGTCGCCGGGCTTCATGGATCTCCAATACGCTCGTGAACCGTGACCAGCATGTCCGATGTGGCCAAGGCTGCAGGGGTGTCCGCTGCGACCGTATCGCGGGCCCTGCGCGGCGAACCGGGCGTGTCCGATGCGACGCGGCAGCACGTGAGCGAGGTCGCGCGGCGCATGAAGTACGCCATCGCACGCGACGCCTCGTCTTTGGCCGGTGGCCGCCGGTACGCCATCGCGGTGCTCACGTCCGAGGTCAGCCCGGTGCTGGCGGGTGCGGAAGGCGCGCTGCGGCAGGCCGGGTACGACGTGCTGCTCTACGTTCTCGCTGACGAACGCGGGCGGGAGAAGTTCTTCGACGAGCTTCCGCTGGGGCGCCGGGTGGACGGGGTGCTTCTTCTGTCCATATCCATGACAGAGGTCGAACAGGCCGCGCTGGAGTCGCTGGAGGTTCCGCACATCACGGTCGATGACGACGATCTTCGCCGTGCACTGCGGACCGCTGTGGAACATCTGCTCGCGCTCGGGCATCACGACGTGGCGCTGGTGCTGTCGGACGGCGTTGACGAGTCGTACGACGAGATCCTGATCGAGGCCGGGCTGGAGGTCCGTCCCGAGTGGACGGTGTGGTGCTCGCCGACCGTCGACGGTGGTGAGCAGGTGGTCGACGTGCTGCTGGACGGCGAGCGTTTGCCCACGGCTGTGATCAGCACGAACGGTGCCGCGGCGGTGGGGATCTTCCTGCGGATGCAGCGGGATGGGCGGGCCGTGCCGGACGAGATCTCGATCGTGTCGCTGGACGGGCAGGAGCTGACCCGGGTGGTCGGGCTGACGTCGGTCGAGGGGGCGGCGAAGGAGCAGGGGGAGCGGGCGGTCGCCGACCTGTTCACGCTGATCCGGGGTGGGGAGATCGAGCCGGCCGAGCACCCGGTGCGGCTGGTGGTGCGGAACTCGAGCGGGCCGGTCGGCTGAGTACGGTTGAGGCATGCCCGCCGAAGAGCGTTTGACCGAACTGCCCGACCTGCCGACGACGCCCGGCTACGCGCACGCGGTGGCGGTGACCGGGAAGCTCGCGTTCATCTCGGGGCAGGTGGCGGTCGACGCCAAGGGGTGTGTGGTCGGGGTCGACGACCTGGGTGCCCAGACGCGGCAGGCGTTGGGCAATCTTCATCACGTCATCAGAAATCTTGGTGCGGACTGGTCGGATGTCATCAAGTTCACGTGGTATGTGCTTGATGCTTCGGAGGTTCAGACCATTCGTGATGTCCGCGACGAGATTTTGCGGCCCGCGCTGGGCGAAGTGCCCAACCCGGCCAGCACGCTGGTTCAGGTCGCGGCGTTGTTCGGGCCCGACTTTCTCGTTGAGGTCGAGGCTGTGGTGGCGATTCCCGGCGAAGCATCGGATGTCTAGCCAATTCGATGTGAGGAAGGGCGTCCTGATCGGCCTGCACCCTTCGGGTGACCAGGGACCATTTGCTCTGGTAATAAGCACCGAGCTGTGACATAGCTTGTAGTTGTGGAGGAGTCGGTGGCGCGGCTGGCGGACGCCTGGGGCGTTGCCACTCGGTACGAGAACGCGGACCAGCAAGAGGTCACCGTCGACACCGAGGTCGTCGTCAAGGTCCTCGCCCAGTTCGGCGTCGACGCGTCCACTGAGGACTCCGTCGCCCGTGAGCTCGCCGCTGTCGAGCAGCGCAGGGAGCAGGAGACGCTGCCGCCCACGATCGTGATCCGCGAGTACGAGACGTACGACCTGCGTGGTCCCGCGACGATCGAGCTCGAGGACGGGACCGTCGAGCACACCGAACGCCACCTGCCGGACTCGTTGCCGCTCGGCTGGCACCGGATCCGCACCGAGACGCAGACGATCACGCTGGCGGTGGCGCCCAGGACGTTGCCGGACGTCCCGCACGCCTGGGGCTGGATGCTGCAGCTCTACGCCGCGCGCTCGAAGGACTCGTGGGGGATGGGAGACTTCGCCGACCTCGCCACGATCGCGCGCCGGTCGTCGCTGGAGCTCGACGCCGGCGTGGTGCTGGTCAACCCGGTCCAGGCGCCGTCGCCGACGCACCCCGTCGAGCGGTCGCCGTACTCGCCGACCAGCCGGCGGTTCGCGAACCCGCTGTACCTGCGCATCACCGACACCGCGGAGTTCCTGCAGGCCTGCCCGCGCACGCGGCAGCTCATCCGGGACCTCAGGCCCGCGAACGAGGACCTGATCGACTACGACGCGATCTGGGACGCCAAGAAGCAGGCGCTGGAGCTGCTGTTCCCCGGTGGCGACATCGAGATGGACGCTGACCTCGAAGCTTTCGCCACGTACTGCGCGTTGGCCGAGATCCACGGCAAGAACTGGCGCGCGTGGCCACGAGACCGCGAAGACCCGCCGGCCGAGCGGGTCGCGTTCTACGCCTGGCTCCAGCACCTCTGCACCCGCCAGCTGCAGGACGTCCGGCTGGCCGCGCACGAGGCGGGCATGGCCGTCGGCGTCATCCACGACCTGCCGGTGGGGGTGGATCCGGGCGGCGCGGACACGTTCGCGGACCCCGACGTCTTCGCCATCGACGTCACCGTCGGTGCCCCGCCGGACGCGTTCAGCGCGGACGGCCAGGGCTGGGGCCTGCCGCCGTGGCGGCCGGACAAGCTCGCCGAGACCGGCTACCGGCCGTTCCGGCAGGTGCTGCGCAGCGTCCTGAAGCACGCGGACGGCATCCGCATCGACCACGTGGCCGGTCTGTGGAGGCTGTGGTGGATCCCGCCGGGTGAGCCACCCAGCAGGGGCACCTACGTCTACTACGACGCCGACGCGATGCTCGGCGTGCTCGCGCTGGAGGCCTTCCGGGCCGGCGCGGTCGTGGTGGGCGAGGACCTCGGCACCGTCGAGCCGGTCGTCACGAAGACGTTGCAGGAGAACGGCATGCTCACCAGCGCCGTTCTGTACTTCCAGCGCGACTACTACGCGTCCGGCCACCCGCTGATCCCGCCTGCCCAGTGGAACCCGAACCAGATGGCCAGCATCTCCACGCACGACCTGCCGACCGCGGCGACGTTCTTCGCCGGCGACGACGGGCCGGATTTCGACGAGCTGATGCGCCAGGAGGGCATCGACCCGGCCGACCGGGTCGCGGGTGCCCACGAGCTGCTCGCGCACGCACCCTGCGCGTTGGTCCTGACTTCACCTCAGGACGCTCTGCGGGAAACCCGGCAGCCCAACGTGCCGGGCACGATCGACGAGCACCCGAACTGGAGAATTCCCCTGCCCGTTCCGTTGGACGATCTCTTTCCACGCGTCCGGGACATCACCCGCCCGCTGCGCAGCCGCGGAAGATGAAACTTTTGCGTAACGGCAGGTCACGTACCTGCGGAGTACTGTAAGGCCGTCACCCGACGGCGGACGACGAACGTTTTGGAGGTGGCGTACCAGATGAGCTCAGCCGTGAGCACGCGGACACCAACCGGCGTGCTTGAACTGGCCGTCGAGCAGGTCCTCGCTTCGGTGAGACCGCAGGCGCTCGGTGACCCGGTGGTCGGGGCACGGCGCGCGGAGGAATCCCTGCGTGACGCGCTGCGGGACGCTGGTCCCGTGGACGACAACATCGCTCTGCAGCACGCGCTGGCCTGCGCGGAAGCTGCTTGTGAGCACCTGAAGTACGTGGAGATCCAGGAAGCTCGCACATTGCTCACGGCCGCACGTGGGCAGCTCGTTCTTGCACACGAAGGAGTGTGATGCCGGGCGGGTGTTAGCCGGATAGGGTCGACGGGTAGCCGCCGCTTGTGACGAGGAGCATCGTGCGACCCTGGCCTGGAAGGCCCTACCCGCTTGGCGCTGGTTATGACGGCGTAGGCACCAACTTCGCCCTGTTCTCCGAGGTAGCGGAGTACGTCGAACTCTGCCTCTTCGACGACGACGGCACAGAGACACGCGTGAGGCTGCCGGAGGTGGACGGCTTCGTCCACCACGGCTACCTGCTCGGTATCGGGCCGGGCCAGCGGTACGGGTACCGCGTGCACGGCCCGTACGACCCCGCGAAGGGGCACCGGTGCAACCCGAACAAGTTGCTGATCGACCCGTACGCCAAGGCGATCAGCAACGGTCTGGCGTGGGACGAGGCGCTCTACGGGTACAAGTTCGGGGCGCCGGACGAGCGCAACGACGCGGACTCGGCGCCGCACGTGTCGAAGTCCGTGGTGGTGAACCCGTTCTTCGACTGGACGAACGACCGGTTGCCGAGGACGCCGTACAACGAGAGCGTCATCTACGAGGCGCACGTTCGGGGCCTCACCATCGACCACCCGGAGATTCCGCCGCGGCTGCGGGGCACCTACGCGGGCCTCGCGCATCCGGTGATGATCGACCACCTGACCAAGCTGGGTGTCACGGCTGTCGAGCTGATGCCGGTGCACCAGTTCATCAGCGATCACACGCTGGCCGAGCGCCGGCTCAGCAACTACTGGGGTTACAACACGATCGGCTTCTTCGCGCCGCACGACGGTTACTCGGCGTTGCCGTTGAACCAGGTGCAGGAGTTCAAGGGCATGGTCCGGGCCCTGCACCAGGCCGGGATCGAGATCATTCTCGACGTCGTCTACAACCACACGGCGGAGGGCAACCACCTCGGGCCGACGTTGTCGATGCGCGGGATCGACAACGAGGCGTACTACCGGCTGAGCGAGGAAGACCCGACGTTCTACACGGACTACACGGGCACCGGTAACTCGTTGAACGTGCGGACGCCGCACACGTTGCAGCTCATCATGGACTCGCTGCGGTACTGGGTCACCGAGATGCACGTCGACGGGTTCCGGTTCGACCTCGCGGCGGCGCTGGCGCGGGAGTTCTACGACGTCGACCGGCTGGCGACGTTCTTCGAGGTCGTGCAGCAGGATCCGGTGGTGTCGCAGGTCAAGCTGATCGCGGAGCCGTGGGACGTCGGGCCCGGTGGGTACCAGGTCGGCAACTTTCCTCCACTGTGGACTGAGTGGAACGGCAAGTTCCGGGACACCGTGCGGGACTTCTGGCGGGGTGAGCCGGCGACGCTGGGCGAGTTCGCGTCGCGCATCACCGGCAGCAGCGACCTGTACCAGGACGACGGGCGCAGGCCGTACGCGTCGATCAACTTCGTGACGGCGCACGACGGGTTCACGCTCAACGACCTGGTGTCGTACAACGACAAGCACAACGAGGCGAACGGCGAGGACAACCGCGACGGTGAGGACCACAACCGGTCGTGGAACTGCGGTGTCGAGGGGCCCACGGACGACAAGGACGTCCTGGAGCTGCGGGCGCGGCAGCGGCGGAACCTGATGGCGACGATGTTGTTGTCGCAGGGTGTGCCGATGATCCTGCACGGCGACGAGTTCGGGCGCACGCAGCACGGCAACAACAACGCGTACTGCCAGGACAACGAGGTCTCCTGGGTCGACTGGTCGTTGCTGGAGAGCAACAGCGAGCTGGTCGACTTCACCGCGGCGCTGTCGGCGTTCCGCAAGGCGCACCCGGTGTTCCGGCGCAAGCGGTTCTTCGCGGGGCGGCCGATCCGCAAGGGCGAGGAGCTGCGCGACATCGCGTGGTTCACGCCGTCCGGCGAGGAGATGACCGAGCAGAACTGGGAGGACGACTTCGGCAAGGCCATCGTCATCTTCCTCAACGGCGAGGGCATCCCGGATCTCGACGCGCGCGGCATGCGGGTGGTCGACGACTCGTTCCTGATGGCGTTCAACGCACACCACGAGGACATCGAGGTGACGCTGCCCGACTCCGAGTACGGTCCGGAGTGGACGGTCGTGGTCGACACGGCGACCGGCCGGATCGGGGACGGGGAGAAGCCGATCGCGGCGGGCGGGAGCCTGACGCTGGCCGCGCGGTCGCTCGTGGTGCTGGAGCGCGTGGGCTGATGGCGCCGAACTCCACGTATCGCGTCCAGTTCACCCCGTCCTTCACCTTCGCCGACGCCGGCGGCATCCTGGATTACCTGGTGCGGCTGGGAGTCGACGGCCTCTACGCGTCGCCGATGCTCGACGCGCGGCGGGGGTCGACGCACGGGTACGACGTCATGGACCCGACCCGCGCGCGGCCCGAGCTCGGTGGTGAGGCGGCGCGGGACGCGTTGCAGGAACAGCTGGACGAGCTGGGCTTCTCGCTGGTCGTCGACATCGTGCCGAACCACATGGTGGTGCCGAACCCCTGGTGGGACGACGTGCTGGAGAAGGGCCAGGCGTCGGAGTACGCGCGGTACTTCGACATCGACTGGTCGTCGGGCAAGGTGCTGCTGCCGGTGCTGCCGGAGGGCGCCGAAGACGAACCCGGCGAGCACTTCGTCAAGGTGGACTGGCGGCGCGGCAACCAGGAGCTCAACTACCGGCGGTTCTTCGACATCACCGAGCTCGCGGCGGTGCGGGTCGAGGACCCCGAGGTGTTCGACATGACCCACCACGAGGTGCTGCGGTGGCGCCCGGACGGGTTGCGGATCGACCACCCGGACGGGCTCGCCGACCCCACCGGCTACTTCCGGCGGCTGCGCGAGCGGTTCCCCGGCTGGATCGTGGTGGAGAAGATCCTCGGGCCGGACGAGACGCTGCCGCAGAGCTGGCCGGTCGACGGCACCACGGGTTACGACGCGTTGCGGGAGATCTGCGGCGTGTTCATCGCGCCCACCGACAAGTTCGCCGGTGACTTCCACGAGGTCGAGCACGCGGCACGGCAGCAGGTCGCGGACTCGATCCTGGCGGCCGAGGTGCACCGGATCGCACGGCTGGTGCAGGGCGTGCCGTTCGAGGACGCCTGCACCGCGGTGGCCGAGGTGATGGTCAACTTCCCGGTGTACCGGTCGTACCTGCCGGAAGGCCTGGAGCACTGGGACATCGCGGTCGGGCGGTCGAAGTCACCGGCCGTGCGGGCGTTGGACGAGCAGGTCCGCGCCGACCCGCACGGCGAGCTGGCGACCAGGATCCAGCAGACGTCCGGCATGGTCGTGGCGAAGGGCACCGAGGACACCGCGTTCTACCGCTACACGAACTTCGTGGCGCTCAACGAGGTCGGCGGATCGCCGGACACGTTCGGCGTGCCCGTGGAGGAGTTCCACCGGCGGGCGGCGGCCAGGCAGGCGAGCTGGCCGCTGTCGATGACCGCGTTGTCGACGCACGACACCAAGCGGTCGGAGGACGTGCGGGCGCGGCTCGCGGTGCTGGCGGAGATCCCGGACGAGTACCTGGCGTTCGAGGCCGCGATGACCGAGAAGCACGGCATCTCCGAACCGTCGCTGAACCGGTTGGCGCTGCAGTCGCTGGTGGGCGCGTGGCCGATCACTGAGGAACGTCTCGGGCAGTACCTGGACAAGGCGTCGCGCGAGGCCAAGATCAAGACGTCCTGGGTGGACCGCAACGCCGAGTTCGACGCCGAGGTGGCCGCGTGGCCGGCGAAGGTGCTGGACGATCCGGACGTCGCCGCATTCGTCGAACGGATCAAGGCGCCCGGCTGGTCGAACTCTCTGGGGCAGAAGCTGGTCCAGCTCACGTCACCCGGTGTGCCGGACATCTACCAGGGCACCGAGCTGTGGGACTTCTCGCTGGTCGACCCGGACAACCGGCGGCCGGTCGACTACGACCTGCGGCGCGACCTGCTGGCGCGCATCGAGTCCGGGTGGCTGCCGGAGGTCGACGACTCGGGCGCGGTGAAGATGCTGGTGGTGCAGCGGGCTCTGCGGGCGAAGCGGAAGGGTTTCCGCGGCTACAAGCCGTTGCGCGCGGAAGGTCCGGCCGCTGAGCACGTGCTGGCGTTCCAGCGGTCGCACATCATCACGGTCGCGACCAGATTGCCGGTCACGTTGGCGCGGAAGGGCTGGCAGGACACCGTTCTGCCGCTGCCGAAGGGTCCGGAGTGGATGGACGTGCTCACCGGGCGGCCGGCCTCCGAGAGCCTGGCGTCGCTGCTCGACCGCTATCCGGTGGCACTGCTGGTGCGAGGGGAATCGTGAGCTTTTCGGTCTGGGCGCCGACGCTGGAGTCGGTGCACGTGCGCGTCGACGGCTTCGACCACGAGATGAAGCGCGACGGCGACTGGTGGTACTCGGACGTCGAGTCGCCTGAGGGCACGGACTACGCGTTCGTCATCGAAGGCAAGGCGTATCCGGATCCGCGGTCGTTGTGGCAGCCGAACGGAGTGCACGAGGCGTCCCGTGTGTACGCACACGACTTCGAGTGGACGGACAGCGCGTGGACCGGCCGGGCGTTGCCGGGTGGTGTGATCTACGAGCTGCACATCGGCACGTTCACGCCGGAGGGGACGTTCGACGCGGCGATCGGCAAGCTCGATCACCTGGTGGACCTCGGCATCACGTTCGTCGAGGTCATGCCGGTGAACAGCTTCGACGGCGTCGAGGGCTGGGGTTACGACGGCGTCCTGTGGGGTGCGGTCCACCAGCCTTACGGTGGGCCGGACGGGTTCAAGCGGTTCGTGGACGCGTGCCACGCCCGAGGTCTCGCCGTGCTGCTCGACGTGGTCTACAACCACCTCGGTCCTTCTGGCGCGTATCTCGACAAGTTCGGGCCGTACTTCGCCGGCCGCAACGACTGGGGCCCAGGCCTCAACCTCGACGGACCGGGTTCCGACGAGGTCCGCCGGTACGTGATCGACAACGCGCTGCAGTGGTTGCGGGACTTCCACGTCGACGGGCTGCGGCTCGACGCCGTGCACGCGTTGGCGGACCGGCGTGCGGTCCACGTCCTCGAAGAAATGGCCGTCGAGGTGGACGCGCTCTCCACGAGCGTCGGACGTCCGCTCAGCCTGATCGCCGAGTCCGACCTCAACGACGCCAAGCTCGTGACGGCACGGGAAGGCGGCGGATACGGCCTGCAGGCGCAGTGGTCCGACGACCTCCACCACTGTCTGCACGTTGCCCTGACGGGCGAGACTTTCGGCTACTACGCGGACTTCGCGGCGCCGGACGCGCTGCGGAACACCCTGGAGAAGGTGTTCTTCCACGCGGGCACCTGGTCGTCGTTCCGCGAGAAGCACCACGGCAAGCCGGTCGACACCGCCCTGATCCCCGGCCACCGGTTCCTCGCCTACACGCAGAACCACGACCAGATCGGCAACCGCGCCACCGGCGACCGGTTGCCCGCGTCAGTCACGACGGGAAAGTTGTTGTGCGGTGCGGCGTTCGTGCTCTGCTCGCCGTACACGCCGATGATCTTCATGGGGGAGGAGTGGGCTGCGAGCACGCCCTGGCAGTTCTTCGCGTCCTTCCCGGACCCGCAGCTCGCCGAGGCCGTCCGGACGGGCCGCAGGCGTGAGTTCGCGCGGCACGGCTGGGGCGAGTCCGACGTGCCGGACCCGATGTCGCCGCAGACCGTGGAGAACTCGCGCCTCAGGTGGGACGAGGCCGCTCAGGGCGACCACGCACGGGTCCTGGAGATGTACAAAGCCCTGATCGCGTTGCGCCGCTCCCGCCCGGAGCTCGCCGATCCGCGGTTGGACAGGTTCGTGGTGGAGCAGGACGGGGCGTGCTTCGTGCTGCACCGCGGGAAGACCCGCGTGGTGGTGAACCTCGGCACGACGCCCGTCCCGCTGCCTCAGGGCGACGTGCTGCTGACCTCCTCGGCGAACCCGTCGTCGCTCTCTCCGGATTCGTTCGCGGTGGTCGCGTTGACGTGATCCCACAGCACCTGGTCGGCCGGCTTGACCGGCCGGCCGAGGTGGGCGTGCACGAACGCGGCGACCAGCCGGTCCGCGGCGACGTGCAGCTTGATGTTGTGGTGCTGGGACACGTGCACCAGCAGCTGGAACGCCTGCTGGGGTGTGCAGGGCTTGCGTGCGGCGATCAGGCCCGTGGCCTGCCCGATGACAGTCCGGGACACCAGAGCTTTGCGCAGCCCCGCCACCTCGGCCTCGAGGGCGGTGATTCTCGCGGACGACACCGCCGGCTCCTTTCGCGTCGTCGTGGTCACAGCGGCATGCCGGTGCGACGACGGTGCTCGGGAGCTCTCGAAGGGGCGGGACACACCCAGAGCAAGCCGTCTCATCGGCTTGCGGCTGGGTTCTCAACCGCGAGTGATCACCTTATCAACTGTTTCGCGGGGTGCTCGCCGGGTAACCGAGTTGCATGGGTGCCGACGAGAAGTTCAGCAACAAGGCAGACGAACTCAAGGGCCGCGCGAAGGAAGCTGTGGGCGACGCCACCGACAATGAGCAGTGGCAGGCCGAGGGCCGCGCCGAGCGCGCCAAGGCAGACATCAAGCAGGCAGGCGAGAAGGTAAAGGATGCCTTCAAGTCGGACAAGTAGTGAGTCGACCGGCGCCGCCCGGTTCGTCCCTCAGCGGGCGGGCTGGGCGGCGCTGCGTTCGGCGGCCGCGGACTGCCGCGGGTGCGACCTGTACCGGGACGCCACCCAGACGGTGTTCGGGGAGGGCCCGATCCGGGCTTCGCGGCTGATGATGGTGGGGGAGATGCCCGGCGACCGCGAGGACGCCGAGGGCCGCGTGTTCGTCGGCCCGGCGGGGCGGTTGCTGGACAAGGCGCTGTCCGCCGCGGGGATCTCGCGGGACGAGGTCTACCTCACCAACGCCGTGAAGCACTTCAGGTTCAGCCTGCGGGGCAAGCGCAGGATCCACGAGCAGCCGCGCCGGTCCGAGGTGCTGGCGTGCTTTCCGTGGTTGCGCGAGGAGATCCGTGTCGTGAAGCCGGAGCTCGTCGTGGTGCTGGGAGCCGTCGCGGCGAAGGCGTTGCTGGGGCCGTCGTTCAAGCTGACCGAGCACCGCGGTGAGGTGCTGGAGCACGACGGGCTGAGGGTCGGGGTGACCGTGCACCCCTCCGCCGTGGTGCGGGCGGAGAACTTCGGGGAGGCGCTGGACGCCTTCGTGGCCGATCTCAAGGCCCTCAAGAAGTCCCTGTGAGAAAGTCCCCGTGAAATGGGACAACCCCCGGACGACTCCCGCGCTAGCGGGCCGAGCGGGACCAGCGCTCGAAATCCGGGGGCCGGGTGGCTGCCTGGGTTTACGACTAGGCGTCACCGAGGGCGGTCCTAGCGGACAGCCACCTCACGAGTCCTGTAGCTATACAACTTTGGACCACCTCCTCTCTTGTGTACGACGAACCTATGTCGTGATCAGCCGGCCTCGCAACGGAGTTTTTAGTGCCGTGCCCCCAGCCCATGTCGTCCTACTTTCGTGTCCAGGCGGGCGCATCGCGGTGCCGCGAGGCGTCCCCACTGGGCGCGAAATAGCCGACTTGGGTTGGGGCCACGGCACTACAGCACTTTGACTTGCGTGTTTCGCGTAGAATCCGCAGACATGGTGCGCATTCCCCTGACCTCGACGGAGCGGGAGCGCGGCAGGCGGCTCGGGCAGTTGCTGCGGGACGCCCGCGGCGACGAGAGCATGGTCGAGATCGCGGCCCGCGCCGGGTTGTCGGCCGAGACCGTGCGCAAGATCGAGACCGGGCGTGCTCCCACGCCGTCGTTCTTCACCATCTCCGCGCTCGCCGGTGCTTTGGGCATCTCGCTGGACTCCATCAACGAGCTGCTCGCGCCGCAGAGCCGCTCAGCCTAGGACGTCCAGCACCGCGGTGATGATGCTGTCGGTGTCGATGCCGTGGGCGCGGTAGACGCTGTCCAGGTCGCCGGACTGCCCGAACTCTCGAACGCCCAGGTGGATCGCGCCCTGCCTGGTCAATCCCGCCAGGAACGCCAGCGTGTGCGGGTGCCCGTCGAGCACGGTGACCAACGGGACGTCTGCCCGGAAGAGCGCGTCGAGGATCCACGTCGGTGCGTCGCCGCGACCGCGCCGGGCCTGCACCGCGCGGAACACCAGATCAGGGCTGGTCAGGCAGACGACGTCAACGCACACCCCGACGCCTTCGAGGCGTTCGGCGGCCTCCAAGGCTTCGGGCACGAGAGCGCCCATCGTGACGATCGTGGCTTCGGGGGAGTCGGTGCGGCGCAGCGGATAGCCACCGGCGACCACCTGCCGGCGCCGTCGTTCGCGGGCGGCCGGATCGGTGGGGATCGCCGCGAGCTTCTGGTCCACCGGACGGGTGGAGAGCCGCAGGTAGGCCGATGAACCGCCGGGGCGGCCGAGTTGGCTCATCGCGGCGAGCAGGCACCACTCGGTGTCGAGCGCGAACGCGGGTTCCCAGGTGGTGCAGCCGGGTTGTTCGATGCCGATGGACGGCGTGGTGATCGACTGGTGTGCGCCGCCCTCGGGGGCCAGCGTGACGCCGGACGGGGTGCCGACCAGGATCGACTGACCGCCCGCGTAGATGCCGAACGACCACGGCTCCAGGGCGCGGGTGACGAACGGGTCGTAGAGCACGCCGATCGGCAACAGCGGGCGGCCCCAACGGCTCCAGGTCGCGCCGAGCTCGCCCAGCAGGCCGACGAGGTTGGTCTCCGCGATGCCGAGCTCGATGTGCTGGCCGGTGGGACGTTCACGCCAGTGCAGGATCGTCTCGGCGTCGTCGGCGAACCAGTCGACGCCCTCGCTGGTCGACCAGATGCCGACCTTGTTGACCCAGCCGCCGAGGTTGGTGCTGGAGCTGACGTCCGGTGACACGGTGACGACCCGCGCGCCGACGTCCGGGGCGGCGCGGTTCAGGTCGAGCAGGGTGCGGCCGAGTGCGGACTGGGTGGTCGCGGTGCCGGACGGTGTGCGGCCCAGATCTGTTGGCACGGTGAGGGACTGCGGTGCGGGAACGGGGTCGCGCTGGAGCCGGCGGGCGGCTTGCAAGCACACCTCGTGCTCGGCGGTGCCGGGCTCGAATCGTTGCCAGGGATGGGAAGCCGACATCCCGCAGCGCGCGGCCAGCTCCTCGAACTGGGCTCCGGTCAGCAACGCCGAGTGGTTCTGCGGGTGACCGGCGGTGGGCAGGCCGTGGCCCTTCACGGTGTACGCGATGATCACGGTCGGCCGGGTGTCGTCGATCGCCTCGAACGCCTGGCGCAGCGCCGTGTGGTCGTGACCGCCGAGGCTGCGGAACGCCTCGGTGAGCTGGTCGTCGTCGAGATCGGCCAGCAACGCGGCGATGTCCTGGCTGTCACCGGGCAACAGCGCGCGGAGCTTTTCGGGGGTGTGGCGCAGAAGCCGTTGGTACTCGGCATTGGTCATCGTGTCGATCCGGTCGCGCAGAGCGGCGCCACCGGGCCGGGTGAACAGCTCCTCCAACGCCGTGCCGTACTTGACGGTGATCACCTGCCAGCCCGCGGCGGTGAACAGCGCGCGCATCCGGTCGGCGCCCAGCACGGGAACCACTCGGTCCAGCGACTGCCGGTTGAAGTCGACGATCCACACGATCTCGCCCAGCCCGGCGACCATCGGGTCGAGGACCGCCTCCCAGCACGCGCCCTCGTCGAGTTCGGCGTCGCCCACCAACGAGTACTGCCGCCCGATCGTCTGCTCGCCGACGTACCGACGGGCGAGCGCGCCCCAGATCGGCGCGGTGGCACCGATGCCGACGGATCCGGTGGAGTAGTCGGCCGGGACCGGGTCCTTGGTCCGTGAGGGGTAGGACTGCAACCCCTTGTACGCGCGCAAAGTCGTCATCTGCTCGTCGTCGAGCAGCCCGAGCAGGTATTCGATCGCGTGCAGCACGGGGGAGGCGTGCGGCTTCACCGACACCCGGTCCTCCGGGCGCAGGTGCTCGAACCACAGCGCGGTCATGATGCTCGTGATCGACGCGCTGGAAGCCTGGTGGCCGCCCACTTTCAGACCGGTGGTGTTGGGCCGGACCCGGTTGGCGTGGTCGACGATCGCGGTCGACAGCCACAGCACGCGCTGCTCGATCGCGCGGAGGGTGTCCGTTGCCTGGACGGCTTCTGTCATGAGCGGAGTGAACCGAACACGCGCATGGGTGGACAAGATCCAAGTGCGGGTTTTGGCGTGACGCGCGTTCTCAGCCGGAAAATCACCACGATGGTCGTGAAGTCGCTCGGGTGGGTGACCACTAAAGTCGGTACTACCGGCAACGCGTCGAGTGAACCTTTGACTCTTCTCGCGGGCCGTGTTCCGGTGGAGCTACGAGATTCGCGCTTCTCGGAACGGGGGAAATGATGAAATTCATTTCAGCGGTGATCGCGGCATTTCTGACGCTGGCGCTCGTGAGCGCTCCTGCGTCGGCCTAGTCGCAGGTCAGCAGGGGTGAGTTGCTGCAGCGCGCGGCGACTTGGCTGACCGCGAACAACGGCGGCCGCGTGCCGTGCAGCATGGAACGGAAATCCCGAGGGTGGCCCGAACACCGAGGCTCTGGCCACGGACAAGTGCACGACGCCGGTGGCCACCACCCGCTGAAGTACGGCCTTGAGCCGAACAGCAAGTACAAGGCCGTTCGGCTCAAGAACATCACCGGCTAGCGCGTCACCAGGCGACCTGCATGGCCAGCGGACCCCGCATGGCCATGCCGGTCCGCCACTGCACCTCTTCGGCGAGCCGCAGTTCGGGGAACCGCCGCAGGATCGCCGTCAGCGCGACCTGGAGGTCCATCCGCGCGAGCTGCGCGCCGATGCAGTGGTGCGGCCCGTGCCCGAACGTGAGGTGTCCCTTGGCATTGCGCGTCACGTCGAACCGGTCGGGGTCCGGGTACTGGCGCGGATCGCGGTTGGCGGCGTGCTTGGCGAGCAGCACCGGCTCACCGGCCAGCACCGTGCCACCGCTCAGTTCCACGTCCTCCAGCGCGTACCGGGGCAGGATGTCGGAGATCTCCTGCGCCGGAATCCAGCGCAGCAACTCTTCCACCGCACCTGGCATCAGCTCGGGCTGTGAGCGAAGCAGTTCGGCCTGATCGGGGAACTGCAGCAGCGTGTGAACCGAGTTGGCGATGTGGGCGGCGGTGGAGTCGTAGCCGGCTCCGAGCAGCAGCACCGTCAGCTGCACCAGCTCCTCGGCGGTCAGCCGGTCTCCTTCTTCCTGTGCCACCACGAGAGCGCTGATCAGGTCGTCTCCCTGGTGCACGCGCCGTTGGTCGGCCAGTCCGGCGAGGTAGCCGGCGAGCTCGCCCAGCCGCGCCATCTTCTCCTCGTCGGTCAGCGCGGTGATCGACATGAACGCGGCGGCGAGGTCCTGGAAGTGGTCGCGGTCCTCGTACGGAACGCCGAGCAGGTCGCAGACCATCAAGCCGGGCAACGGAACCGCGTACGCCGTGACCAGATCGGCAGGCGGGCCGGCCTTCTCCATGTCGTCCAGCAGCTCACCGGCCAGCCGTTCCGCGTTCGCTCGCAGCTGTTCGACGCGGCGCACGGTGAACGCGTGCGCGAGCAGGCGGCGCAACCGGGTGTGGTCCGGTGGGTCGAGGTCGGTCAGGATCGCGCCCATCCGTTGCGCGCCCATCCGCGGTGTGTCGCGCACGGCGGCCTGCGCGAGGCTGAACCGGGGATCGCCGAGCGCTAGGCGCACGTCGTCGTATCTGGTGAGCAGCCAGCCTTCTTCCCCGTGCGGGAGCTGGACGCGGGCGAGCGGTTCGTCTTCTTGGAGCCGGGTGTACGTCGGATCGATCTCCAGCCCGTCCACCGGGCCGAACGGGTAGGAACGCGCAATCATGAGCATCCTCCAGGACTCGCGGCGGAGGCTCATCATGCGCGCGGCGGGAGCGTGATCACTACCGCCGCGTCTCGAATCGCTTTCAGAGCAACGTGAGTACGACCGGACCGTCGACCGTGATCGCCACCGTGTGCTCGACGTGCGCCGCGCGAGAGCCGCCGTCCGTGCGCAACGTCCAGCCGTCGTCGTCGGTGAGGTAACCGTCGCGGCCACCGGCGTGCAGCATCGGTTCGAGTGCGAGAACCATGCCGGGCACCAGTTTCAGGCCTTTGCGGGCCTTGTCTTCGTTGGGCACGAAGGGGTTCCTCGTGCATCTCGCGGCTGATTCCGGGCCCGCCGTGGTGTTCGAGCAGGCCGTAGCCGCCGGCGGGCGCGGCCTCGCCGATCACGGAGCTGATGGCCGCGTCACCGGCCAGGCCGCCCAGCTTGGCGCCGCAGTCGATGCTGTGCAACTCCTAGAAGCCGGGTGCTGTCGTCGGTACACGAGCGCTTTCTCGTGTACCGACGACAGCAGATCTCCGTCCCGCAACGGGAGCGCACCGGGAGTGCTGTGGACGACCGCGTCGCTCGCGGACGCGCAGATGACGCCGGGGAACGGCGTGAGCGCCCACTTCGGGTGGTAGTCGAGGAACGGTGACTCCGCGCCGGCGCTGAAGATCACCTCGCGGGCGACGTCGTCGAGCTCCTTACAGCGTGACGCCGGGAGCGGCGTGGGCCTGGCAGGCGGCGAGTGCCCGGGCCGCGACCTGGCCCGCCTCGCGCATGATCGCGATCTCGGCGGCAGGCTTCAGTTCGATCACGGTATAACTATACCGGCGACGACGAGAGCAAACGGTTTCATCCGATCGTTGATGGCACTTGACTGGCCTTGACCGCCTGTGAGGGGCGCCATAGGCTGCGGCCAGTAGGTACACCTCCGATCTTTGTTCGCAGCCGCCCGCGGACGTGAAAGGTGTTCTGTGGATCTGTCGCGGCGCGGGCTGCTGGGTGGGGTTGTGGCTGGGGCGGCGCTCACGGCGTTGCCGGCGGGGACGAACGCGGCGACCGCGGACGTCGAGATCACCGGGTGCACGACGAGGATCGACTGGGAGCGGTTCCTCGGCGAGCAGGACCTCGTCTGGCAGCGGGTTCCGCGCGCCTGGTACGAGGGTCCGTTCCTGGGCAACGGCTTTCTGGCCACCGCCGTGTACCGCGAGCCGGGCGCGAACGCCGTCAGGTTCACCGTCGACCACGCCGAGGTGCAGGACCACCGGCCGCAGTTCGGGAACGAGTGGGGAGTGGCGCGGCTCCCGGTCGGGCGCGTGCTGCTGACGCCGGTCGGCAAGATCACCGGTGTCGACCTCCGGCTGGACCTGTGGAACGCCGAGCTGCGCGGCAAGATCATCACGGACAAGGGCGAGCTCGCGATCAGGTCGTTCGTGCACGCCGAGAAGTCGTTGCTGCACCTGGAAGTGCGCCCGACCAGCGGTGAACGCGACTTCAAGCTGGAGTTCGTCGCACTGGACGCGTTGAGCCCGCGGGTGATCCGCGAACCACCGCCCGCGACGCTGCCGCTCAACCCCAAACCCGTCACCCGCACGGAGAACGGGCTCACGCTCGTCACCCAGGAGATGGTCGCGGGCGGCCAGACCGCCACGGCCTACCGGGTGAAGAAGCTCCACGGCCGCACGGAGTTGCTGCTGTCGGTCGACCACTCGTTCCCCGATCGCACCGCCGAGGCGACGGTCAAGGAGACGATCACCAGGGCGTCGATCCCGGAGATGCTGCGCCACCAGCACCAGAAGTGGTGGCATCGCTTCTACCGCAAGAGCTTCGTGTCCGTGCCGGACGCGTTGATGCAGAGCTTCTACTGGATCCAGCTGTACAAGCTCGCGTCCGGGGCGCGCAGCGAAGCGCCGATCATGCCCACCACCGGGCCGTGGCTGGAGCCGACCCCGTGGCCGTCGGTGTGGTTCAACCTCAACGCGCAGCTGGAGTACTGGGCCGTGCTCGCGTCGAACCACCTCGAACTGGACCCGATCCCGCGCACGATCTCGCAGAACCAGCAGATCCTGATCGACGCGCTGCGGCCGGAGTTCCGCGTCGACTCGATGGGCTTGAGACGTAGCACCGACCCCACGTTCCAGGACGCCGGGTTCGTCGGCTCGCCGCTGCACCCCTCGCCCGACCCGGAGATCGGCAACCTGCCGTGGCTGCTGCACAACGCGTGGCTGAGCTACCGGCACACCATGGACGAACGGATCCTGCGCGACACGGTCTTCCCGGTGCTGCGCCGATCCACCAACTACTACCTGCACTTCCTGCGCAAGGGCAACGACGGCAAGCTCCACCTGCTGCCCACCTACTCGCCGGAGTACGGCGTCGCCCCCGACTGCAACTACGACCTGGCGCTGCTGCGGTGGTCCTGCCGCACGCTGATCGACAGCGCGAAGATCCTCAAGATCGACGACCCACTGGCACCGAAGTGGCAGGAGGTGCTCGACCAGCTCGTCGAGTACCCGGCCGACGCGGGCGGGTTCATGATCGGCGCCGGGGTGCCGTTCGCGAAGTCGCACCGGCACTACTCGCACATGCTCGCGGTCTACCCGTTGCACGAGGTCAACTGGGAGCAGCCGGAACGCCGTGACCTCATCGAACGCTCGCTGGAGCACTGGCTGAGCTTCGAGGGCTCGTTGCGCGGCTTCACCTTCACCGGCGCGGCCTCGATCGCGGCCCAGATGACCCGTGGCGAGGCCGCGTTGACGTACCTGCGCGAGTTCGTCGCCCGCTTCGCCCAGCCGAACACGATGTACTTCGAGGCGGGTCCGGTGATCGAAACTCCGCTGAGTGCCGCGAAGTCGTTGCAGGACATGCTGATCCAGAGCTGGGGCGGGCTGATCCGGATCTTCCCGGCCGTTCCGCCGGTGTGGCAGGACGTCACGATCCACGACACCCGGACCGAGGGCGCGTTCCTCGTCAGCGCGGTCCGGCGGGGCGGCAGGACACGGTTCGTCCGGGTCTACAGCGAGGCCGGCGAGCCGTGCCGCATCCGCACCGGCATCGAGGGATCGCTGAAGGTCCGCGGCTGCTCGCGGTGGAGCGTTCGCGACGGTGTGGTCGAGCTGGAGCTGAGGCGCGGCCAGGAGGCGTTGATCCACGCCAAGGGCGAGCGGGACTTCACGATCGCCCCGGTCCGGATCACGGAGCCCGGTGAGCGCTGGGGACTGCCCGCGTTGCCACCCGGTGGCAGCGCGGTGCCGGTGGACATCAGCGCGGCGCTCGACAACGACGGCCTGTCCAACGAGTTCACCAGCCGTGACGGCAACTTCGACGGCCTCGGCAACACCTACCCGGCCGCGCAGCTGCCGCAGACCGGGTCGGTGACCGACGACAGCATCCTGTTCGAGTTCCACAACGGTGACGAGGCCAGCAAGAACAACGTCATCGCCAACGGGCAGACGATCGCTCTTCCCGCCGGGAAGTACGTGAAGCTGCACCTGCTCGCCGCCGCCGACACGAACAACGTCGACGCGGACGGTTCGATCGGATATGCCGACGGTGCCGTACCGGCGCGGTTCCGGGTGACGGCGTGGCAGCAGCGGCCTCAGTTCGGTGAGTCGGAACCCGTTGCCACGACGTTGATGCACACCCCGTCCGGGCCGGTGCAGAAGCAGGTGTCGATCTTCCACCAGACGCTCGTGCTGGACCCGGCCAAGGACCTCACCTCCGTCACGCTGCCGAAGACCTCGGGCCCGCGCCTGCACGTCTTCGCGATCACCTTGGAGAAGCCCAAAGCCTGATCGTCACCCGCCGCCACCGAAGGAGTGATTCCGAAGGAGGCAGACGATGGCAGAACTCTCCCGCCGCGGCGCCGTCAAGCTCGGCGCCGCGGGGGCACTGGCACTCGGTGTGGTGCGACCGGCGTACGCGGACCCGGTGATCGAGGCCGCGTGGGCGTTGAAGTGGAACCCGACACCGTCCGGTGACGGTCTGAAAGCGTTCGAGGGCCTGGAAGACGACCGCGCGGGCTCGCACAGCGGCACCAAGCACATCTACGTGTCTGGCGACCACTGGCGCTTCGACATGCACACCCGGGACCGCGACGGTTCGGACCGGCAGCGCAACGAGTCCAAGGGCATGCGGTCCGGCGGCACCACGCACAAGATCGGAAAGGACCAGACCTGGAAGATCACCTACCAGGCGTTCTGGCCGTCCTCGCTGACCGCCACGACCAGGTTCACGCACATCATGCAGATGAAGGTGCAGGACGTCGGCGGCCCACTGTGGACTTTGACGCCGCGCGCCAAGGACAAGCCGACGCTCACGATCCTGACGTTGAAGGACAACGACGCCAACACCGAGCACATCGTCGGTGACTGGACTCCGTTGCAGAACAAGTGGATCGACGTCGAGTTCGAGTTCAAGGCGTCGAACAGCGGCGGCCACCTGGCGTGGCTGTTCAAGGACGGTGCCGCGGTCGTCGGTCAGGGTCGCACGACAGCCGTCGACCTGTGGCGGGACAAGAACTACCTGCGCCCCAAGTGGGGCATCTACCGGAGCATCGAGAGCTCCGGCCTGCAGAACACCTATCAGCTCATCCGCAACTACAGGGGTTACAAGTGGGAGTGAGATCTCTGCTCACGGCGCTGGCGCTCGTCGCCGCGTCCGTGGCTGTGCCTGTTTCCGGGCCGGTTGCCCAAGCCGCTCCGGTTGCCCAGGCCGATCCGGTCGTTGAAGCTGACCCGACGCTGGCGTTGACGCCGCCGATGGGGTTCAACAACTGGAACACCACCGGCTGCGACATCAACGAGCAGATGATCCGCGACATGGCGGACATCTTCGTGTCGAAGGGGTTGAAGGACGCCGGCTACCAGTACGTGAACGTCGACGACTGCTGGGCGGATCTCAACCGCGACCCCGAGACGGGCCGGCTGCGCAACCACCCGACCCGGTTCCCCAGCGGCATCAAGGCGCTCGCCGACTACATCCACGCGCGCGGCCTCAAGTTCGGCATCTACACCAGCGCGGGCACGCAGACATGCGCTCGCACGATGCCGGGATCGCTGGACCACGAGGAGATCGACGCGCAGACGTTCGCGGACTGGGGCGTCGACTACCTCAAGTACGACAACTGCAACAACCAGAACCGCCCGGCTCTTGAGCGCTACACGAAGATGCGGGACGCGCTGAAGAAGACGGGCCGGCCGATCGTCTACTCGATCTGCGAGTGGGGTCAGAACAAGCCGTGGGAGTGGGGCAAGGGCGTCGGTCACCTGTGGCGCACCACCGGTGACATCAACGACACCTGGTCCAAGACGGTCGAGATCATCAAGCTGAACGCGCCGCTGGATGCTTATGCCGGTCCGGGGCACTGGAACGACCCGGACATGCTGGAGGTCGGCAACGGCCAGCAGACCACGACGGAGTACAAGAGCCACTTCGCGCTGTGGTCGATCATGGCGGCGCCGCTGCTGATCGGCTCGGACCTGCGCAAGGTGTCGCAGGAGCACTTCGACATCCTGCGCAACAAGGAGATCATCGCGATCAACCAGGACAAGCTCGGCGTCCAGGCCAAGGTCGTGCACCAGAAGGACGGGCACTGGGTGTTCGTCAAGCCGCTGGCCAACGGCGACAAGGCGGTGGCGCTGTTCAACGAGTCCGAGGTGAACGCGACGATCTCCACGACCGCGCGTGACCTCGGGCTGCCGCACAGTGTCGGGTACACCGTGCGGGACTTGGATCAGCACAAGAACTTCCAGTCGGCCGGGAAGCTCTCGGCCTCGTTGCCGCCGCACGGTACGGCGATCTTCCGGGTGAAGGCGTCGCAGGACTGGTACAAGCACGAGCCGGCGATCGACACGCAGCTGGACATCGCTGCGTCCATCCCGGGGATTCCCAGCACGATCACCCCGGCTGGGGAACCGTTCGTGGCGACCGTGACGGCCACCAACCAGGCGCCGATTCCGGTGTTGAACGCTGCTACCTCGTTCGTGGCGCCCGCGGGGTGGAAGGTTGAGAAGCTGTCTTCTGAACGTGCTCCGGTGTTGCTGACTTCGCAGTCGGTGCAGGGGAAGTGGCGGGTTACACCACCGGCCGGGGTTTCACCCGGGGCTCATGTGTTGAACGGCTCCTTGGGTGTGACCTGGGTCGGGCACGGGAAGTTGACGCGGCCGGTCCGTTCGTCGGTGCTGGTGCCTGTTCCGGCGCCGTCGGGGGCTTCGTTGTGGGCCAGTGACGTCAAGTTCACCACCGAGCGCAGTGGGTACGGGCCTGTCGAGAGAGACCGGTCCAACGGCGGCTACATCGGTGGTGACGGGAAGACGTTGACCATCAACGGGAAGACCTACGAGAAGGGGCTCGGCGCGCACGCCAACGCCGAGCTCATTCTGTACGTGGGTGGGCGTTGTACGTCGTTCTCGTCCGATGTCGGGATTGATGACGAGCGTGATGTGAACCAGCAGGGCACGGCGATCTTCGAGGTCTGGGCCGACGGGGTGAAGGTCGCGTCCAGCGGGTTGCGGACGTGGCGTGACGACGCGGTTTCGATTGAAGGGTCGTTGAAGGGAGCCAAGTTCCTGCGGCTCGTTGTCAACGACAGCGGTGATGGTGTCAGGTTCGACCGTGGTGACTTCGCCGGCGCAAAGCTGACCTGCTGAGCGCTGTCGCGGCGATGATCGCCACGAACAGGCCCGTGGACAGGATCTGTCCGCGGGCCTGTTCGTCGCTCAGCATCAAGGCGATGATCGCCGCGATGCCGGCCAGGGCCAGCCAGGAGAGGTACGGGTAGCCCCACATCGGGACGGTCGGGTTTGAGATGGTCTTGCGCAGGCGGATCTGGGAGATGGCGATGAAGCCCCAGACGACCAGGAGTGCTGAGCCGACGGCGTTGAGGAGGAGCAGGAAGACGGTGTCCGGCCAGAGGTAGTTGAGGATGACTGAGAAGAAGCCGAATGCGACGCTTGCCAGTACTGCGTTTCTCGGGACGCCGTTGTGCTTGGTGAGGAGGGCTTTGGGGGCTTCGCCGCGTTCTGCCAGGGAGCAGAGCATGCGGGCGGCGCCGTAGAGGGTGGCGTTGATGGCGCTCAGCAGGGCCACGAAGATGACCACGTTCATGATCTGGCCGGCTGCGGGGATGCCCAGGCGGTTCAGGACTGCCACGTAGGGGCTGGCGCCTACCTCGGAGTCGTTCCAGGGGAGCAGGGTGACCACTACGGCCATGGAGCCCAAGTAGAAGACGAGCAGGCGGGTGATGGAGGTTTTGACCGCCTTGCCGATGGCGTGCTTCGGGTCTTCTGCGTCTGCTGCGGCGATGGTGACTACCTCCAGGCCGCCGAATGCGAAGACCACGGCCATGAAGCCCGCCAGCACGCCGGTCCAGCCGTTGGGGAGGAAGTCCTTGAGGTTGGTCAGGCCGGGAGAGTCCACGTTGGGGAACAGGCCTGCGATGGCGGCTGCGCCCAGTGCCAGGAAGATGACGATGGCGGCGATTTTCAAGCCCGCGAACCAGAACTCGAACTCGCCGAAGTTCCGGACGTTGGTCAGGTTCACTGCGGTCAAGGCCGACATGAAGATCAGGACCCAGGCCCATTGGGGGACTGCGGGGAGCCAGCCTGCGGCGATCTTGGCTGCGCCGGTGGCTTCTACGGCCAGTACTACGCCGACTGTTGCCCAGTAGGACCAGCCTACGGTGAAGCCTGCCCACGGGCCGATGGCCTTTTCTGCGTGGACGGAGAAGGCGCCGCCGCTCGGGTGTTCTGCGGCCATTTCTCCCAGCATGCGCATGATTAGCAGTGCCAGGAAGCCGGCCAGACCAAATGAGATGAGTACTGCTGGGCCGGCCAGTTTGATGCCGGTGCCTGTGCCCACGAAGAGGCCGGCTCCGATGACGCCGCCTAGAGCGATCATGGTTACGTGGCGTTGTTGCAGGTGAGTCACGCTCTCCAGCCCCGTTCTAGTCTGCCGATGGCGGGCCGATAGTGAGTTCATGGCGGCGGAGAGTCAAATTGTGTGATCGGGGTTACATCATCCATCTGGCCGATCAACAGTGAGGGTGAGGACGATGAACTCGCCTAAGGGAGTATTGCCGCAACTCGACTCGTTTTCCAGTGCTCTGGAGCGTTACTCGGACTGGGGCTGGCTTGTGCTTCGGTCTGAGAACCGGCTGCTGTTGACCACCGATCATCAGGTGTCGGCGGTGGAGATGGGGGCTGGGATTGGTGGGGAGGTGCAGGGGTATCTGGCTGTGCGGATGCTTGCTGGGCCTGTGGTGGTGTTGCCTTCGGCTCCTGGGCGGTGGTTGTTGCTCACGTCCTCGGCTGATGAGGCTTCTCAGGTCAATCTGATTCGGTTGCGGGCTCGGGGGGCGCTCACGCATCGACTTGGGACCCTGGTGCCGTTGCCTCCGTCTCGGATTGACCGGGGTGGGGTTGGGTGGCTCGGGGAGACTCCTGCTGGGAAGCCGTTCCTGCCGCCGTTCTCTGCTGTGGTTGCGGCGTTGAGGGCGGTTACCGAGACTGCTGGGTTGAGGTAGTTCTGGGCGCCTGGTCCGCAGGGGGTCGGGCGGCCGCCTTCGGCTTCGTGATCACCTGGTGGGGAGTGGGGAGAGCACGTTTGCCACGAAGTGGGTCAGGGTGTTGCCTCGCTCTGCGAAGTTCAGGACTACGTAGGTGCCGTTCTTGCCCTGCTTGAGGCCTACTCCTACGCGGGTTGAGCTCTTCCAGACCATTGCTGTGAAGTGCAGGACGCTGTAGTCGATGTTGGACTGCGTCATCTCCTCGGTGTAGTCGTAGCCTCGGGATTCGGCGTACCAGCTGTCGAGTGCCTTTGTGGCGACCGTGTCAATGGCGCGGGTGCGGCTGCTGATCCAGTAAAGGTTTTCGCCGTAGGGGTTGTTCGGGCGGTGTTCGAAACCGTCTGTCTCGTGGAGGTGGTCTGCCCATTCCTGGGCTGTCCTGGTCACTTCGGAATCGAGTGAGAGTGGGGCGACGCCGTGCTTCGCGCGGTAGGTGTTGAGGCGTTCTACCGTTGTGGCGATGGGGTCGGCGGCTAGTGCGGGGGTCGCTGGGGTCACTAGCAGAGTGGCCGCTGCGATTACGGTGAGCATCGATCGCATGACCGGTTTTGTCCCCCGGATGGGGTAGTTGAGGCAACCCGTTGGGGCAGATTTGTTGTCTCGATAGGCGCTGTGTAGTCGTTGATTAGCCTTAGGGTGTGATGCACGTCACAGGCGAGGTGGTGGTGTTGGGTACCCCCTACGACCCCCTTGGGTTAGCGGTGACTACCCCGGTTGCGGTGGAAATTCACTCCACAGGATGCGGCTGAGGCTCTACGGTTTGTGATGTCAGACACCGTGGAAGGAGATCCGCTATGGACCGCTACGAAATTCTTGCTGACGAGGACGGCCACGTTCGCGGGTACGACTAGAGAGCGACTTCGTGGCCGCGCGAGGGAGTCGTAGAAGGACTCCCTCGCGGCCGGAGTGCTGACTAGTGGGCCTAGTTGTTCGTTCGTGATCAGGAATGCGCCTGGGGCGTGGAGCGTTCCCGGTCGTTGTTCCGGAAGTCAAGCGGACATCGGATGTTTGCGGGTGCTTGCGCGGATTACGAGCTTTGTCGGGAGTTCGCGGACCTCTGCCGGGCCGCCGTCCAGGCGTGAGGCCAGGAGGTCTACCGCCACCTTGCCCGCCTCCTCGGTTGGCATCGCGATGGTGGTGAGGGCCGGTGAGCACATTGCGGCGTAGAGGATGTCGTCGAAGCCCGTCACGCTGATCTGCTGCGGTACCTGGACGCCGTGTTCGGCGAGGTAGCTCAGGACGCCGAGCGCCATCAGGTCGTTGTAGGCGATGAACGCTGTCGCGTTCGTCTTGAGTGCTTGTTCGGCTGCCGCGTAGCCGCCGGTGAAGTTCGGTTCGAACGAGCCGAGCAGCTGGGCGCGGCCCGCTAAGCCCTGGAGCCTTCTGTTGTTCGACCACGCTGCCGCGGGGCCGCCCAGGTAGACGTAGTCCTTGTGGCCCAAGGATTCCAGGTGGGCTATCACCAGGTCCATGCCCAGGGCGCTGTCCATCAGCACCGAAGAGACGCCTGGGACGATGCGGTTGATCAGCACCAGTGGTGTCAGGTCGGCCAGGTCGGTGATCTGGTCGTCGGTCAGCAGGGAGGCGCAGAGCACCACGCCGTCCACCTGCGGGGCCATCGTGCGGACCAGCTCGGCTTCTGTTTCGGGGTCTTCCCTGCTGTCGCAGAAGAAGACCGAGGTGCCGGCCTCGCCTGCGCGGGTCTGCACGCCGCGCAGGACTGAGGGGAAGAAGGGGTTCTCCAGGTCGGGGACCACGATGCCGAGGTTCCCGGTGCGGCCCGTGATCAGGCTTCTCGCCGCGCGGTTCGGCTGGTAGCCGAGGCCGGCGACTACGTCCAGGACCCGTTGGCGGGTGGCCTCTTTGACCAGGCCGGGCGCGCTGAGGGCGCGCGAGACCGTCGAGACGGAGACCTGAGCTTGGCGAGCGACATCCCTGATCGTGACTGCCACTCGTGAATCATCGCAGTCAAGGTCAGGATCGACCCATTCATCGGATGTGTTCGGGTTGGATGGAAGCGGCGGGGTGGGTCGTTGCAGTCGAATGTCCGAGTGGGTCACGGGTGGGGAACTGTGCCAGCCTCGGTTCGCCGTCCGCGGGCGAACCGGTTGGAGGGGTGGCGCTGTGAAGATCAGGGCACTCGCCGCTGCAGTTCTGCTGACGCTCGCCGGTGCGACGGCTCAGGCCGACGTGCGGCCGAACATCGTCGAGGGTGAGTTCGTCGGCAGCGCGCCGTGGGCGGTGCAGTTGCAGGGTGGTGGCCAGTTCGGCTGCACCGCGTCGATCATTGCGCCGGAGTGGGTGCTGAGCGCGCGGCACTGCGGTGGGGACAGCGTGCGGGTCGGGAATGTGAATCTTGGTCAGGGTGAGGAACGGGCGATCGTGGAGAGGATTGATCACCCGGTCGCCGACCTGATGCTGCTGCGGCTGGAGTCCTCTGTGGACACCGAGTACGTGAAGCTCGCCGACCGTGTTCCCGAGGTCGGCGAGGTCCATCACATCTATGGATGGGGCACCACGGACTACGAGTGTTGCGAGTCCATTTCGCCGTACCTGAAACGTGCCGCTGTCAAGGTGGTCGGCATGTCGCAGGACGCGTTCGGTGGGGTTGCTGTCGAGACCCGGTGGGAGACCGGGACCGCCGGGTACGGAGACTCCGGCGGTCCTCAGATCGACGCGGACGGTGTGCAGATGGGCGTGTGCTCTACCGGTGATTACGAGCTGACCCAGTACGCGAGCATTGCGACGTATCGCGACTGGATCAGGGAAGTCGCCGGGGTTTAGAGCTCCAGGCCCGTCAGCACGAGCACGCGGGGCTCCGTGAGGTCGTCCATGGCCGCACGGAGTCCTTCGCGGCCGACGCCGGACTCCTTCACGCCGCCGTACGGCATCTGGTCGGCGCGGTAGCTCGGGACGTCGCCGACGATCACGCCGCCGACCTGGAGTCGTTGTGCGGCGCGGAAAGCCAAGCGCACGTCGTTCGTGAAGAGGCCCGCCTGCAGGCCGTAGCGGGAGGCGTTCACGCGGTCGAACGCCTCGTCCACGGAGTCGACGCGCGTGAGCGTGACGACTGGGCCGAACACCTCCTCGGCGCTCACCTTCGCGTCCTCCGGCACGTCTGTCAGCACGGTGGGCGCGTAGGTGCGGCCGTCACGAGTGCCGCCGGTCAGGACGGTCGCGGACGCCTCGTTCACCCATGCCTCAACGCGTTCGGCGGCGGCGTCGCTGATCAACGGGCCGACGTCGCCTGCGACGTCGAGCTTGTTGACGTGCTGCACAACGGCTTCCGAGATGGCGTCGTAGATGTCGGTGTGCACGTAGACGCGCTGCACCGAGATGCACGACTGGCCCGCCTGGTACATCGCGAACGTGGCGATGCGCTGCGCGGCGAACTCGACGTCCTGCCAGTCGGGGGCGACGATCGCGGCCGCGTTGCCGCCGAGCTCGAGGGTGACGTGCTTGCGCGGCACGCGTTCCTTGATGCCCCAGCCGACCGGGCCTGAGCCGGTGAACGAGACGACCGGCAGGCGCGGGTCCTCGACGAGCTTTGCGGTGTCCTCATTGGACAGGTGCAGCACGGACCACGCGCCGTCGGGCAGGTCGGTCTCGGCGAGCAGCGAGCCGAGCAGGAACGCGACCTTCGGGGTGGCGGGCGCGGGCTTCAGCACGATGGGAGCGCCGACCGCCAGGGCGGGAGCGACCTTGTGCGCCACCAGGTTCAGCGGGAAGTTGAACGGCGCGATGCCCAGCACCGGGCCGCGCGCCACGCGGCGGACCAGCGCGAGACGGCCCTCGGCGGACGGGTCGGTGTCGAGGCGCTGTAGCTCGCCCGAGAAGCGGCGGGCCTCCTCGGCGGCCCAGCGGAACGTCGAGACCGCGCGGGTCACCTCGATGCGCGCCCACTTCAGCGGCTTGCCCGAGTCGTCGTTGATGGCCTGCGCGAACTCCTCCGCGCGCTCGGCCAGGCGGCGGGAGACGTGGTCCAGCGCGGCGGCACGGCGGTGTGCGGGCAGGGCGGCGAGCTCGGGTGCGACGGCGAACGCCGTGGCGACGGCGTTCTCGACTTCGGCGGGGGTGTTGAACGGGATCATGCGAGCAGAGCTCCTTCGAGCACGTCGAGGCCTTCGGCGAGCAGGTCGTCCGGGATGACCAGCGGGGGCAGCAGACGGATCACGTTGCCGTACGTGCCGCACGTCAGCACGACGACACCCTGGTCGTGGCACGCCTTCGCGACGCGGGCGGCGACTTCGGGCGTGCGTTCGGTGAACTCGATGGCGAGCATCCCGCCGCGGCCGCGGATGTCCGCGATGATGTCGGTCTTCTCCGCGACAGCGCGCAGGCGGGACACGACCGTCTCCTCGATGCGGCGTGCGGCAGCGTTGAGGTCGCGCTCGCGCATCGTGCGGATGGCACCGAGAGCCGCCGCGCACGCGACGGGGTTGCCGCCGTAGGTGCCGCCGAGTCCGCCCACGTGCACGGCGTCCATGATCTCGGCGCGGCCCGTCACGGCGGCCAGCGGGAGGCCGCCGGCGATGCCCTTGGCGGTGGTGATCAGATCCGGCACCACGTTCTCGTGGTCGGAGGCGAACCACGAACCGGTGCGGCAGAAGCCGGTCTGGATCTCGTCGGCGACGAACAGCACGCCGCGCTCACGGCACCACTCGGCGACGGCGGGCAGGAAGCCGGGAGCCGGTGCGATGAAACCGCCCTCGCCCTGGATCGGCTCGATCACGACGGCGGCGGTGTTGTCGGCGCCGACCTGCTTCTCGATGGCGGCGATCGCCTTCTGAGCTGCCTCGGCACCGGTGAGACCGTCGTGCAGAGGGTAGGACGCCGGCACCCGGTAGACCTCGGGCGCGAACGGCCCGAACCGGTGCTTGTACGGCATGTTCTTGGCGGTCAACGCCATCGTGAGGTTCGTGCGGCCGTGGTAGCCGTGGTCGAACACCACGACGGCCTGCCTGCCGGTGACGTGCCGGGCGATCTTGACCGCGTTCTCCACGGCCTCGGCGCCGGAGTTGAACAGCACCGAGCGCTTCTCGTGGTCGCCGGGGGTGAGTGCGTTGAGCTCCTCGCACACCTCGAGGTAGCCCTCGTAGGGGGTGATCATGAAGCAGGTGTGGCTGAACCTGTCGATCTGCGCGTGCACCGCCTCGGCGACCGCGGGCGCGGGGTTGCCGACGTTCGTCACGGCGATGCCGGAGCCGAGGTCGATGAGCTGGTTGCCGTCGACGTCGATCAGAAGGCCGTCGTCGGCCGACTCGATGTAGACGGGCAGCGTCGAGCCGACACCGGCGGCGACGGCGTCCTTGCGCCGCGCCTGGAGTGCCAGCGACTTGGGACCGGGGATCGCGGTGCGCAGTCGGGTCATGTTGCTCAGCATGGCCCTGGTCAACGCCCTGCGCAGTGTCTGAAATGGCGATCTGCAGTGCCTAGGTTGTACAAATTGGCACATGCCCATCACGCTGCGGGAACTTGCCAGGACGCTGCGGTTGCCGGTGCTCGCGGGGGAGGTGGAGAGGCCGGTGGAGTGGGTGCACGGGACGGAGTTGATGGACCCCACGCCATTTCTGGAAGGTGGGGAGTTGCTGCTCACCACCGGGCTCGCCGGGGTGGGTTTCGGGGGCGGTGCCCCTGCTCCTGGCGGCGTCGGCGTCGGCGAGGCTGCGCGTGCGTATGTCGATCGGCTCGTGCGTGCGGGTGTTGTCGGGCTTGGCTTCGGTACCGGGCTGGGCCACGCCGTCGTCCCACCCGATCTCGTCGAAGCCGCTGACGCTGCGGGGCTGGGGCTCGTCGAGGTGCCGCGTGAGGTGCCGTTCATCGCGATCAGCAAGGCGGTGTCGAAGGCGGTCGCCGCCGACGAGTACGCCGCTCTCACCCGGACCAGCGAGGCTCAGCGGGCGTTGACGAGAGCGGCCGTGCGGGCGGGTGTCGCGGGCGTGGTGCGCAGGCTCGGTCAGTGGATCGACGGCTGGATCGTGCTGCTCGACGCCACCGGCCGGCCGGTCCACACCCACAACCCGCGTCTCGTCCCGGATCTCACCGCCGAGGTCACCAGACTCAAGACCGCGGGTGGTCTGGCCAGCGCGGCGTTCGAGATCGACGGCACGCACGTGTTCCTGCAGGTCCTCGGCAGCCGCGCACGGGGTGTGCTCGCGGTCGGCACGTCCGAACCGCTCGACACCGACCTCAGCATCGTCAACACGGCGGCGTCACTGCTGACGCTCGCCCTCGCCCAGAACGACGAGGTCGACGCCGCGCGCAGGGAACTCCGCAGCGGTCAGTTCCGGATGCTCCTGGCAGGCCTGCCGATCGACGGTCTGCCGGAACGCTTCCGGGTGTTCCTGTCCGACACGCCACCGGACGACGGCTTCTGGGCCGAGCACGAAGGTGAGATCGTGGTGCTGGCACAGGAGCTCGACGGCTTCGCATCGTCCGAAGTGGACATAAGTGAGGTCGCGCGGGGATATCGGGAAGCCCGGCAGGCACGCGCTGCCGGGATCCGGAGGTTCGAGGACTTCGCGGGAGGGTTGAAGATCCCCGACGGGTTTGCAGATGCCCTGCTGAGGCCGCTCGACGAGGAAACCCGGGAAACACTCAAGGTCTGGCTTGCTCACCACGGCGCGTGGGATCCGGCCGCGACGGCGTTGGGCGTGCACCGGCACACGTTGAAGAACCGGGTGCGCAAAGCCGAGCAAGCGCTCGGACGTTCGTTGGACTCGCCTGGACTGCGCGCGGAGCTGTGGCTCGCTCTTGCACGGGCATGATGTGGGTCATGGCCAACACCGCGCGGCGCATGTTCGAGCTCCTGGAGCCGATCTGCCTGGTCACCTTCTTCGCCGACGAGTGCAACGAGGAGTTCGCCGCGCTCGGCCACCCCGACTACTGGGCCGGCTACTTCGCCAGCCGCGCCGCACCGCTGGGGCGGGTGTCGGCCGAGGTCGTGCACGCGGTCTTCTACAGCTTCGCCGAGGGCGAGGCCGCGCGGCACATCCCGAGCGCGTGGGAGAAGATCCCGCCCGAGGAGTCCGTCGCCGCGCGGGAACGGGGAAGCGCGGCCTCCCTGCGGCGGATCCTGGGTGACCTGGCCGATTCGCCTGGCCTGGTGCGCGCCGCCGACCTGACCACCAAGGCCGCGACGAGCGCGCCGACGAACGGCCGGCCGATGTACGCGGGGATGCGCACTCTTCCGGTGCCGAGCGATCCGGTTGCAAGGCTGTGGCACTCGGCGACCACGCTGCGCGAGCACCGCGGTGACGGGCACATCGCGGCTCTGCTCGGCGCACGGATCGGTGGCACGGAGGCCCACGTGCTCTCCGCGCTGGCAACGGGTGTCTACCCGGCCGAGTCGTTCGGCCGCATCCACCACCTGCCGAAGAAGCGGCTGGCCGCAGTCATGGACGGCTTGCGCGAGCGCGGGATCGTCGACGCCGACGGCCGGTTCACCGACGCCGGTCGTGAGACCCGGCAACGCATCGAAGCCGTCACCGACGAGCTGGCCGAAGCGCCGTACGAGGCTCTCGCCCCGGCTGAGCTCGACGAGCTGATCACCGTGCTCGAACCCATCGCCGCGAAGCTGGTCGCCGCCGGGTCGAGGTGAGGCCTTAAGGGGTTCGCGTCCTATTCCGCCCCACGTGGCCCCGCGTAGCCTGCGAAATCCGCCGCCGCGACAAACGGGAAAGGAAACCCGAAAGAAGGCCGTAGATCATGAGAGCGCTCTCCAGCGCTTGGCTGCCTGTCGCTGCGGCAACCGCGCTGGTTCTCTCCGGCTCGGCGGCAGTCTCCGCCGAGCCGTTCGACGACACCGTTCTCGCGTGCACCGATCCGACCGTGCGAACGCTGGACGGCAGTTGCAACAACCTGGCTCATCCCGAGTGGGGCAAGACCAACACCGAGTACCTCCGCGTCGCGCCGGCACGCTACGCCGACGGCGTCGCGCGTCCGGTCGGTGGCCCGAGTCCCCGCCGCGTCAGCAACCGGTTGTTCAACGACTCCGCGCAGAACCTGTTCTCCGAGCGCGGAGTCTCGCAGTGGGGGTTCGTGTGGGGCCAGTTCATGGACCACACCTTCGGTCTGCGTCAGGAGGCCGGCGGGGAGAACGCGCCGCTGCCGTTCGACCGCAACGATCCGCTTGAGGAGTTCCGCAACGACCTCGGCTCCATCGGGTTCCAGCGCACCCCTGCTGCTCCCGGCACAGGGGCGACCACGGTGAGGCAACAGCTCAACACCGTCGACAGCTACATCGACGGCTCCAGCGTCTACGGCCAGGACACCACCCGGCTCGAATGGCTGCGCGAGGGCACGGTCGACGGCAACCTCGCCAACAACGGCGCACGTCTGTTGCTGGACAACGGATTGCTGCCGCGCCGGGACGCGCGCGGTGACGCCTCGAAGGCTCCGGTCATGGCCGCCGACGGCCGCCTCCAGGCCACACCGGGCCGGGCGATGGTCGCCGGAGACGTGCGAGCGAACGAGAACGTGGCCCTGACCGCCACGCACGCGCTGTTCGCCTTGGAGCACAACAGGATCGTCAACGCCCTGCCACGAACCCTGTCCGCCCAGGCCGCGTTCGACATCGCGCGAAGGGTGGTCGGCGCGGAACAGCAGTGGATCACGTACCAGGAGTTCCTGCCCGCACTCGGCGTGCCGCTGTCGCCGTACCGCGGCTACAACCCGAACGTGAACGCCGGACTCTCCAACGAGTTCGCGGTCGTCGGCTACCGGGCGCACAGCTTCATCCACGGCGAGCTCGAACCGATCGCACCCGAGGGCACCTACACCGAGGAGCAGCTGGAAGCCTTCGAGGCACAGGGCATCGAGGTCGAACACGAGGACGGCCAGGTCGTGCTCGTGGTGCCGCTGAACACCGCGTTCTTCAACCCCGATCTGGTCGGCGCGATCGGCCTGGGACCGGTGCTCAAGGGCATCGGCGCCGAGCCGGAGTACCGCAACGACGCGCAGATCGACAACCAGCTGCGCAGCGTCCTGTTCCAGATCCCGGTGCCGGGCAACCCCGGCTGCCTCGACGGACCGCAGCTGCCGCGGTGCTTCCGCGGCGTCACCGACCTGGGCGCGATCGACGTGGCACGAGGCCGTGACCACGGTCTGCCGTACTACAACGACCTGCGCCGGGCGTACGGGCTGCCCGCGCGGAGCAGCTTCACCGCGATCACCGGCGAGGCCACCAGCGCGTTCCCGAACGACCCGTTGATCAACCCGAACGACCCCGCCAACGACCCGGACATCATGGACTTCGTCCGGTTGCGGGACGGCGCGGGCAACATCGTGCCGCTCGACGTGGAGGCCGCGGCCGACGCGATGGGCGTGACGGGCGTCCGTCGTTCCACCGACGCCGCAAGGCTGAGGGCGCTCTACGGCGACGTGAACCGGCTCGACGCGTTCGCGGGCATGTCCGCCGAACCGCACCGCTCCGGCCACGAGCTCGGCGAACTGCAGGAGGCGATTTGGAAGAAGCAGTTCGAGAACCTGCGCGACGGTGACAGGTTCTTCTACCTCAACGATCCCGTCCTGCGCGACATCGAGGCCCGGTACGGCATCACCTACCGGCACACGCTCGGGCAGATCATCGAGATGAACACGAACGCGGAGGTGGAGGACAACGTGTTCCTCTCGGACATCCCGATCCTGCCCGCGTGGGCGAACGCCACGGCGTACGCGGTCAACGACGTGATCACGTACCGAGGCAGCACCTACGTGTGCCGCCAGGCGCACCGGTCCCAGGTGGACTGGACGCCACCGGTCACCCAGGCGCTCTGGCGGCGAGCTACCTAGTCGACCGCGAAGGTGAGAGAAGCCGTGTAACCGGACTGGACGTTCCCCGACATGGTCGCCATCTGCTGGTCCACCCCGTCGCGGAACACCATGTCCTGCTTCAACGACGTCCGCGACATGTTCTGGACGCTCCGGGTGTACCCGGTCGTGCCGTAGACCTCCTTGCAGGTGGTCTCGGGCAAGGCGAGCTGCGAGGTCGTGACCTTGTTGCCCGCCTTGGTCGCCTCGGCGAGCGACGGGTACACCTCGAAGTGGATGTGCGGCCAGCGCCCGGAGTACGCGCCGGGGAAGACGCTGACGAACTTCAACTTGCCTGCGCTGTCGGCTTCCTGAACACCTCGCAGGAAGTTCTCGTTCTTCACGCGGTCCGAGTACATCGAGTAGTCGCCGTTGATGTCGCAGTGCCACAGGTAGATGGCGGCGCCCGCGTACGGCTTGCCGTCCTCGTGCTGGACCGTGAGCTCGATGTTCAGCTGCACGCCCTCGGCCGTGCGGGAGGACGAACCGAAGCTGGAACGGATGTCCGACCGCACGATCCCGCTCTGGGTGAGCGCGTTCGGGCCGTTGGAGCCGTCGCCGGGGTAGGGCCCGGCGGTCTCCTCGGGGATCGCCTCCAGCGGGCTGCCGTCAGCGGTCGTCCCGGTGGTGGAGGACGTGGTGGTCGTGGTGGGAGCGGTCGAGCTCGAGTTCGTGGCTGACGGGGCGCAGGCCACGAGAGTGAGGCCTGCGCCGCCGAACAGCGACAACGCCCGCCGGCGCCCGATCAGCGTGGCGAGGTCGAACTGGAGGCCGCGGTCGTGGTTGTCCGTCATGGACACCAGACTGCGACCGCTTCCTGTGAGCCGCCTGTGGAGCGACTGTCAGTGCCCTATTGCTCCTGCTCCGCAGATGGCGGTGAGTTCGTCGGGAAGTCGGTCATCCGGCCGCCGCTTCGGGCCGAATCGCCTTCGGCGGTTGACCCGACGAGGCGACCGGATGACCGCCACGAGCTCACAGAGATAGCAGCCCTAGAAGGTGAGCAGCACGGTGCTGGAGCCGTGTCGGGGTAGGAGCTTCAGCACCGTGCCGCCGAACGCGCCGGGCGTTGAGGAGAGGGACGCCCAGCCCGTTGCCTTGCCGCGCAGCTCCTCGACGGTCGACGCCGGCAGCGGCTTCCCGTCGATGACCACGCGTTTCACGTTCGCCGGCACCATCAGTTGCGACTCCGCGGGCGCACCCCGCAGCGTGACCAGCAGATGCTTGCCGAACGACTTGACCTGCAGGTTGCCGAACTTGCCGGTCGCGGAGGGTGACACGAGCCAGCCCGCGCGGTCCTTCCGGTCCAGGTCGTTCACACCCCACGCCTTGGACCAGACGTCCGGCGTGCGGAAGTTGAACGGCATCGCCGCGGACGCCCGCAGGTACAACGGGAACTCGTCGAGCGAGGCCTCCCGCACAACAGTCCGCCCACCGGCCACCCGTGCGCCGGAGTACAGGTCGATCCAGTCGCCCGGAGGCAGCCAGACGTCGACCGGGGTCGGCTTCCCGGCCGCGCCGTCGGCTTCCGCGCGATCAGCCGTGACGGGAGCCGCGAGCAGGTCCGGCCCGACCATGAACTGCTGGTCCGCCTTCCACGCTTCCGCTGACGACGGGTACCGGAACGCCATCGCCTGAGTGATCGGCGTGCCGTCCTTCGAAGCGCGAACCGCCTGCGCGTGCAGGTACGGGAACAGCTCGTAGTGCAGCACCGCGGCGCGCCGGAACCGTTCGAACGTAGCGGGGTCGTACACCCACGGCGTCGAGTTGCGGCCGGAGCTGCCGAGCTGGAAGACCGGCGTCACGGCGGACTGCTGCGCCCACCGCACGAACAGCGACTCCGACGGCCCGCCACCGAGGTTCCGGTAGCCACCGATGTCCGAGCCGTGCACCGGGTGACCGGAGATCCATGAGTTGATGCCACGCCGGTTGGTCAGCCGCAGCCCGTCGAAGCTCATGTCCGCGTCGGCCTGCCAGAACCCGTGCAGCAGCGTCGGCATCCCGTCGCCACCCGCGCGGAACAACGTCGTGTAGTTGTCGCCGTGCACCTTCCGCAGCATCTTCACCACGGATTCCGCGTACAGCAACGGGTACTGGTTGTGGATCAACGTACCGGGCCCGCCCGCGAACGTCGTCTCCTCGAAGTTGTGCTCCTCGCCCCGGTCGCCCTTGACGAAGTTCACGCCCATCCGGAACACGGCTTCGAGCCGTGCTTCGTAGTGCGCCCGCGCCACCGGGTTGGTGAGGTCGATGTCCCACACGTTCGTGCGGTCGGACTGCGCGAACGAGCCGGCCGGGTAGTCGTGCGGGCATTCCTTGCCGTCAGCGAGTTTCGACAGGAACGGCGCCACCCACACACCCATGTCGACGCCTCGCGAACGCACCCAGTCGATCGTGCCCTGGGCGTCCGGGTACATCGTCTTGTCGAACTTCAACGCGCCGATGCACGCGTAGGTTGGCCGTGCGCCGACAGGACCCTGCTCCCACGGGTTGTCGACCCACAGAGTCGAGAGCGGCACCCCGCGCGCCTGGAACCGCGTGACGTCCTCGACGACCTCGTCGGAGTGGTTGTACTTGTCCCGCCACTTCGTCAGCGCGAACTGCTTCGCGGGCGGCAGGGTCGGCGTGCCGACCCGTTTGAAGTACGAGGAGTTGACCTTCTCCGGCGAACCCGCGTAGACCTCGTAGTCCAGCCGGGAAGTCTTGAAGCACAACTGGATCCGGTCCGGCACGCCGTACGAGACCGGGCAGGGGGCGGGCTTGTCCGCGCAGTGGTCGTCGGCGAGTGCACCGGGGAACGCGGTCCGCCCGATGGCCTTCGTATCGGCGTAGACGCCGTAACCCGCACTGGAGATGAAGAACGTCGAGGGCGCGCCGTTCTTGTTGCACTTGCCGAAGTTCGACGCGCCGACGAACACGGCCTTGTTCAGCAGCACACGTCGTTGCAGGTCAACGAACATCGTGTGCGCGCCACCGCCGAGGAAGTGCTCCTCCAACGAGCCGGTGAGGTTCGCCGACACCTGCGCCACGCCCGTGGCAGGTTCCAACGTCCAGCCCACCCGCAGACCGCGTGAGGTGCGGGTCACGACCACGGAGGCGGTCCTGGACGCCTCCGTGGTCGCCACGACGTACCGCACCCCGCCCGGAACCCGTTTCTGCGCGACGACGTTCGTCAACGAGTGCTGCGTGCCGTCCGCGAGCCGGTAGAACGTCTCGCGCTGTCCGGTCAGCGTCCGCCTGCCGTCCTGGAAATCCAGAGCGAACGGGGTGGAGACGGCCTTCCACGACAACCCTTCGTGAGCCGTCGCGATCGGCGAACCAGCGGACAGTCCGGCAGCGACGAGCAGGAGCGCCAGCAGGAATCTCACGCCGGCACCACCCCGTTGATCGTCGTGTTGCGGAACACGAGGTTGTCGGTGTTCTCGATCAGGTTTGGCTGGGTGATGCCGGTGAACGTCGAGTTGGAGATCAGCACGTTGCGGATGTGCTGCTGCGGGAAGCCCCGGAAAGTCGCGGCGATCCGGCCGCCGTTGATCCGCATCTTGTCGATCGTCAGGTTGTTGATCTGCGGGAAGAAGCCCTTGGTGCCGCCGCCCTGGTAGAACATCGAGACGAACAGGATCTCGCGCTCGACGTTCTGGCCGAAGACGTTGCGCAGGTGGACCCCGTCGATGACGCCGCCGCGGTCCTGGTTGCACTTGATGTAGAGGGCGTGCTTGATCGGGTAGCGGCCCGGGTAGTCCGGCGCGTTGATCTCGCAGTCGCGGCAGAACACCTTCCGCACACCACCGGACATCTCACTGCCGACCGTGATCCCGCCCCACCGGCCGGAGAACTTGCAGCGCTCGACCACGACGTGGGTCGACGGGATGCCGACCCGCCGTCCGTCGGCATCCCGTCCGCACTTGATCACGACGCAGTCGTCGTTGGTGTTGAACTTGGAGTCGTGCACGTGGGCGTACGAGGACGAGTCGAGGTCCACGCCGTCGCCCTGCGAGTTCGTCGAGTAGATCTCGATGCGGCGGACGGTGATGTTCTTCGAGAACACGAAGTGCAGCGACCACATCGCCGGGTTCTTGATCAGCACGTCCTCGACCAGCAGGTTCTGGCAGCGGAAGAACTGGATCATGTTCGGCCGCATGTTCATGCCGACGCCCATGATGCGTTCCTCGACCGGCTTGCCCTCCTCACCCCACTGCCGCAGCAGCGCGGTGTTGCCGGCACCCCAGCTCGCCCACTTGCCGCTGGGCGCGTCGCCGTCGATCGTGCCCTTGCCGGTGATCGCGATGTTCTTCTGCTCGAACGCGTAGATGAACGGCTGGTAGTTGTAGCAGAGGGTGCCCTCCCAGCGGGTGAGCACGAGCGGCAGGTAGTCGTTGGGGTCCGTGGAGAACTTGATCGTGGCGCCCTCGCGCACGTGCAGCTCCACATTGGACAGAAGTCTGATGCCGCCGGTGAGGAACGTGCCCGCGGGAACGACTACACGTCCCCCACCGGCTCGGTGGCACGCCGTGATCGCGCGGTAGAACGCCTCGGTGTTCTTCGTGAGGCCGTCACCCTTCGCGCCGTACGCGGTGACGTCGTAGTCCTTCCTGCGGAAGCGTGGCGGGCAGATGCGGGCGAGGATGGCGGGCACCTCACGCCACGGGTCCCGGCCCAATGCGGGTGCTGCGGCCGCAACGCCTGCCGGGAGCAGGAGACCAGCGGCCGTCAGGCCGGACACACGCGCGAAATCACGACGTGACAAGGACACAGGGCTTCTCCTCAGACCTTCTTGCCGTTGATGGTGACGTTCGTGAACGTGGTGCCGTCCGCGTTCTTGATCGACGGTTTGGCGGTCGTGACGTTGGTGAACGTGCTGTTGGAGACCGTCACGTTCTTGATGTGGGACTCGGCCAGGCCGTCCAGGGTGACCGCGGTCTTCTTGACCCCGTTGACGGTGAAGCCGTCGGCGGTGATGTTCTGCACCTTGGGGTTCACGATCGGGCCGAAGCCGGGGCCGGTGAGGCTGTAGTTCAGCGTCACCATGATCGCCTCGCGGTCGACGTCGGTCGCCTTGATGCGCCGGGCGTGGATGTTCTCCACGGTGCCGCCGCGCCGCTTGTTCGTCTTGATGTACAGCACGTGGAACGGCTTGTAGGACGAGCCCTTCTTCACCGTGCAGTCCTGGAAGAACACGTTGCGCACGCCACCGGACATCTCGCTGCCCACCGTGAGCGCACCCCAGCGGCCCTCGAACGAGCAGTTCTCGATGACGATGTTCTCGCTCGCCACGCCGATCCTGCGGCCGTCGATGTCGCGGCCCGCCTTGATCGCGATGCCGTCGTCACCGCAGTCGAACCGGCAGCCCGTGATGTGCACGTACTGCGACGCCTCGGGGTCACAGCCGTCGACCATGCCGCCGCGGCTGTAGACGAAGATGTCGCGGATGGTGACGTTCGTGCACAGCACCGGGTGCACGTTCCACATCGCCGAGTTCCGCAGCCGCACGCCTTCGACGAGGACGTTCTTGCACTCGTACAGCGTGATCATGTTCGGCTTGAGGTAGTGGCCCATGCCGAACTTGCGCTCGGTCACCGGCTTGTTCTCCACCGCCCACTTCTGCAGCTGCTCCCAGTCGGGCTGCCGCTTGGGGTCGTAGTCGAACCACGGACCGGACGGGCCCTGGCCGTCGATCAGGCCGGGTCCGGTGATCGCGATGTTCTCGGCCTTGCGGGCGTAGATGAACGACGAGAAGTTCATGCACTCGATGCCCTGCCACCGGGTGAAGACCAGCGGGTAGTCCTTGGGATCGGTGGAGAACTTGATCGTGGCGCCCTCCGAGACGACCAGGTTCACGTTGCTCAGCAGCGTGATCGCGCCGGTGAGGAAGCTGCCCTTGGGCACGACGACCTGCCCGCCGCCGGCCTTGTTGCAGGCCTCGATCGCCTTCTTGAACGCCTCGGTGTTCTTCGTCTTGCCGTCGCCCTTGGCGCCGTACGCCGTGATGTCGAACTTGGCGCTGGGGAAGGTCGGCGGGACGATCTTGGCGAGGATCGCGGGCACCTGGTCCCACGGTGACTCCGCCATCGGGATCGACAGGTGTTCCTCCGCCGACGCAACCGGTGCGTTCAGGAACGAGCCGGACAGCATCGTGACACCCGCGGTGGCACCGGCGACTTTGAGGAAGTCGCGGCGGTTGGTCTCCATTGGCCGTCCTCTCGCACGCATGCGTTGAACCAACAGCGGCGGCGTGGCGGCAGTGAAAAGATGCTGTAAACCTTTTCAACCGATGTCTACACCCGTTTCCGGCCCCGCGTCAACGGGTGCCCGAAGTCGGCATACTGGCTTGTGTGCTCGGATTGCGTCCGGCGGAACTAGCGGTTTACGAGACGCTCGTGGACTCGTATCAACTGGGTGTGACGGAGCTTTGTCTTGCCACAGAACTGGCTGAGCGGGCCGTACGTGCCGCGCTGAGGTCCTTGACCGATCTCGGTTTCGTGCACCACGTCAACGGTCTGCACACGGCCGTCGCCCCGGATGTCGCGCTGGCGACGTACTTCCTGCGCCGCGAAGACGACCTTCGGCGGGACCGGTTGCTGGCCGGTGAGTTGCAGGTTCGGTACGAGCGGGCGGCGGGTCTGCGCGCTCCGGCGGACCTCGTCGAGGTGGTGCACGGCGCCGAGGCGATCTCGCAGCGGGTCGACCAGGTGATGCGCACGGCGCGGCACGAGGTGCGGTTCGTCGACAAACCGCCCTACGCCAAGCCGCCTTCCTCGTTGCACCCGGTCGAGGAGGAGCTGCTTCAGCGTGGTGTGCGGTTTCGCGGGATCTACGAGCGGCAGGCGTTGGAGTTGCACGACCTGCGCGCGGATCTGGAGGCGGGGCTGGCGTTGGGGGAGGAGGCGCGGGTGGTCGCTCTCGCGCCGACGAAGATGATCCTCGCCGACGCGCACCTCGGCCTGATCCCGTTGCACAGCACGGAGACGGTCCTGGAGAGCGCGGTGATCGTGCACCGGTCGGCGTTGCTCGACTCGCTCGGGGCGTTGTTCGCCCGGATGTGGGAGGACGCGGTGCCGCTGGCATTGCCGGGTGAGCCGACGTCGAACGAGATGTCGATCGACGACGCGCGGTTGCTCGCGTTGCTCGCCACCGGGTTGCCGGATCGCAGCATCGCGAAGCAGCTCGGGTTGAGCTATCGGACGTTCCAGCGGCGGTTGCACAGGTTGATGGACGAGCTGGGCGCGCAGACCCGCTTCCAGGCGGGTCTGCGCGCCGC
>NZ_JAJAEG010000016.1:0-156318 GCF_047445655.1 Lentzea alba | reverse complement strand
CAGACCCGCTTCCAGGCGGGTCTCCCCGCCGCGGCACGGGGCGCGGGGTCCCTGCTACCCCAGCCCCAGGATCGGCCTCAGCCCCCGGAGTGAGTGCGGAAGGCCTTCTGCATGGTCTGCGTGACCGTGTTGCCCGCGCCGTCGCGGGCTTCGGTGCGCAGCCACACGTCGCCGGTGGGCTGGTCGATCGTGACCTGCCAGCGGTCGCCGCTCGGCTGGATCGCCGCCTGCCGCCACGTCCTGCCATCGTCCCCTGACCACTGCACCTTCACGAGGGTGATGGGTGCGTTGTTGGACGCGTGCACGTGATAGACGAACGGCTTGCCTGCCGGTGCGGAGTTCGTGAGATCGAGCGGCAGGTCGTGGCGTAGCCGGATGAGCGGCTGGAACTGACAGGTCGCCTGGCCCGCGTGGCAGGAGTACCCGAGCGGGGGCGTGTTCTGCGAGCGGTAGGACTGGAAGGTCCACGAAGTCTCGGTGCGCGGGGCGAGGGTGAACAGCACCGGGTTGACCGCGCCCGTGACGGCTCCCGGTGTGTGGGTCTCGACCGCATCGAGGCGGTAGGTCGCCTTCTCCGGGGCCATCTGGAAGGTCGGGTAGAACGCCAGCGGCTCCTGGTTCGCCGGTATCTCGGTGTTGCCCCGGAACAGCCTGATCTTGGTTGTCGTGAAGAACTTGCTGTTCTGATAGGGGTTCGTGTAGTGGCCAGGACTGTCATCGGCCCACTGCAGCGCCGGGACGAACGTGTCCCCCGCCCGGCAGTTCGAGCACAGCTGCCGCCACGCCCCTCCCGCGGCGGGGTAGCGGGCCGGGTGGTCGGACGGCAGCTCGATCGCGGTGCTGTGCATCGGGCCGGCGAACCACCGTTCGGTGGCGGGCGCGGCACCGGCGCGGAACACGTTCTCCTGGAACATGGTCATCACCGCGCGCTGGCCCTTGGCGTCGGTTCCGCTCAGCGTCACATGTCGTTTCCAGACGATCCGGTCATCGGCGGGGCCGATGTACTCCGTCCACGCCGCGGGTGGGGTGAACGTGGTGCCGCGCATGACCTGCATCTGCCACAGGCCGGTCGGGAACGGGAACCACGTCTTCTGCACGGTCAGGCCGGGCTTGTCGGCGTGGTAGGAGGTCCTGCGCTGGACGAGCTCGGCCGGGTCGACCACCGTGCGGTGGTTCTCCGGGATGCCGTTGGCGTCCAGGAAGCTCAGGTTGTACACCGCTTCCGGAGCCGGCTTGACGGTCAGCTTCACCGCGGTCTGCTTCGCGACGAACTCGCCGTCGGTGTTGCTCAGGCTCAACGACGGCAGTGCGGTGCTCGCCAGCCCCGTGAGCGGGAGTGCGCCTGCGGCGTCCACATAGGACAGAATCGCCTTCTTGCCCGCTTGTGCCGCGGCGGTTGCGGCGGCGTTCGCGGCCTTCACCATGTTGGCGGCGGTGTCGGGCTTGATCTTCACCAGGGCCGTGTCGCCGCCGACGGTCAGGTCGCGCTCACCTGACCACTTGGCTGACAGCACCGCGACATCTGCGTCGATCTGGAGCGTCCGGCCTCCCGAGACCGCGGTGACCGTCTCGGTCTGCAGCGTCACGTTGTCCTGCAACGAGATCGCACCTCGTTTCGCGGCGACGGCGGGCGTTGTGCGGATCTCCCACGGTGCCGAGCCGACGGAGGCGTAGGTCTCGGTGATCAGCGGCGGCCGTTCACCTTCGGCGGGTACCACGCGGCGCATGGTGACGGTGCGGTCGCGTTGCTCGGTCCGGCCCGGTGCCACGACCTCGACCGCCACGGTCTTGCGGGCGTCGAGTGCGACGGACGAAGCGCCGGTGATGCTGAGTTCCGGGGCGGCGAGCATGGACAGGCGGCGGGTTCCCGCGGTGTTCTCGGTCGCCCAGGTGACCGCCGAGTAGCGGCCGCTCGGCACGTTCGCGACGCCTTCGCCGTTCACGACGTCGAAGTAGAAGCTGAGCGTCTCGTCGAAGGGGTCGTTGACGTCGTCCCCGCCGTTGGAGTCGTCGATCAGCTGGCCGAACGCCGGTGCCGGTGGCCGTCCGGCCGTGTCGCGGACTTGCACCGACACCGGGAACGTCTGCGGCGCTTCGTACACGCTGACCGGGGTGCGCAAGCTGGTGCCCGCACCGGTGGCCGTGACCGTTCCGCCGTAAACGCCCGCCGGCCCCACCTCGGGGTCGAGGGTGAGCGTTGCCGAGGCCTTGCCCTTTGCCGGGACGGTCAGTCGCGCGGGGCTGAGCTTGAACCCTGTGGTGGACTTCCGGTCCCAGCCCTTGATCGTCGAGGTCAGGTCGAGGGTGAGTGCGGTGTCGGAGTCGTTGACGTACTGCAGTTCCCTGGTGAGCACGCCGTCAGCGCCGCGCTGGTAGCGGCCGAAGCTCGCCGACGCGGTGGCGGTGGCCTTCTGCGTGATCGCCCTGGCCACGTCGAGACGGCCGGCGCCCTGCTCGTACCACGGCATGCCGATGTCGGCGGCGCTGGTGACGAGCGCGTTCTTCAACATCTCCGCAGACCAGTCGGGGTGCTGCTGGGCGAGCAGCGCGGCCGCGCCCGCGACGTGCGGAGTGGCCATCGACGTGCCCGACCCGGCGGTGTAGTTGGCGTCGACCGGAGCGCCCATCGAGGTGTTCGCGGCGCGGGCGGCCACAACGCTGACGCCCGGCGCGGTGATCTCGGGCTTCACGTGGGCGTCGCCGATGCGCGGGCCGGTGCTGCTGAAGGGAGCCGGCTTGTTCTGCCGGTCTATCGCGCCGACGGTGAGGGCGGAGGTCGCGGCACCGGGAGAGGTGACCGAGCGGCCGGCCGGGCCGTTGTTGCCCGCCGCCACCACGAACAGCACCCCGGTCTCGGCGGAGAGCCGGTCGACCAGTGCGCTCAGATCGTCGGTGCCGTCCGTGACGTCGCCGCCGAGGCTGAGGTTGACGATCTTCGCTCCGGACCGGGCCGCCCACTCGACGCCGGCCATCACCTGGGAGGTGTCGGCTTCACCCGCGCCGTTGAACACCTTGGCGATCACCAGCTGCGCGGCCGGGGCAACGCCCTTGTACCTGCCCGCCGAACTCTGCCCGGTGCCGGCGACGGTCGCGGCGACGTGCGTGCCGTGGCCGTGCCGGTCGACGACGTCCGGCTCGTCGGAGAAGTTCTCCGCCGCGGTGATCTTCCCTGCGACGTCCGGGTGGTTCGCGTCGACACCGGTGTCGACGACGGCGACCGTGACACCGGTGCCGTCCAGGCCTGCCTTCCAGGCTTCCTGTGCGCCGATCTGCTTGGTGGTCTGGTCGAGCGTGAGGTGGATCGGGCGGTCGTACTTCACCCGTACACCGGACTTCACGCTCATGTCCAGCGAGCGCCAGAACTCCTGCGCCCTGGCCTTCTCCACCCGGATGCCGGACGCGTTGAGGCTGCTGATCCGGGTGTGGGCGTTGGCGGAGAAGCCACCGGTCACCAGGACCGGAACCGTGGCGGTGCGGTCGTCGGACTGACCGGTGCGCACGAGCTCGGTGACGTTGAAGAGAGTGCGTTCAACGGTTCCGGACGTGACGGCGCCGATCGCGTCCGACGGGTAGACGTGCAGGCCTTTCGCCGTCGTCATCATGTGGAAGGTCGGCTGCTCGCCTTCCCTTGGTGCCGCGTGGATCTCCGCGACTTTCCGGCCGTCCGAACGTTCGGTGTAGTCGACGACGTCACCGGTGATGAGCGTGATCCGGTGCGAAGCCTCGGATGTCTGCGCCTGCGGTGGTGATGGTGGCGCGGCGGACGCCTGTGGTGCGACCAGTGTTGCCGCGGCTGTGGCGAGTGCCAGAACTTGTCGAAACACGGCGCCCTCCTCGGTGATCAGTCACATGAGGATGAGGGGCCAGAAAACGTTGGGAAACAGGGAAAAGCGGCGGTTAGTCGCCGTTGGCGACTTCACGCCACACACGAACGTGCCCAGGCCGGCGAGGGGCGACGGCCTGGGCACTTCGATGCACCCGCTTGACGGTCAGAGCGTGGTGATCAGAAGGTGCGTTCCTGCAACGAGAAGTCGCGCTGGTTGTTGTTCGTGTCCTGGTTCAGCAGGTTGCGCGTGTTGGAGCCGGCGAGCTGCGCGGTGCGCTGGTTCTCGGGCTGCGCGTGGACGCCTTCCTTGGCGGCGCCGACCGCGGACGAGAACGCCACGCCATCGATCTTGAACGCCGTCGGGGCGGCGCTGCCGAAGATCGCGACACCACCGTGCGTCGGGATGCCTTCCTCACCGAGGAAACGCACCGGAAGAACGTTCGGAGTGCTTACGGTGCCGGAGAACTCGGCGCCGGTCAGCACGAGGCTGCTGCCGACGTTGTTCGCCGGTGCCAGCACGATCGACTCACCGGTGAGGTCGGTCAGCGGGATCGTCTGGATGACCTCGTTGCGCTGGTTGTAGATCTTGATCACCCAGTTGACCAGGTCGATCTGGTCGGACGTCGTGTTGATGATTTCGATCGCCTCGTCGAGCTGGCCGTTCGGTCCCATCGTGGAGACCTCGTTGATCAGCACCATCGGCAGCTGCATGACCTCGGGAGCCTCCGGCTCCTCAGCGGCCGTTGCCAAACCCGCGAACGCGATGGTGCTCGCGATTGCGAAAGCTGCGGCTCCGCCCAGCAGTCGACGCATTGTCGTGTCCCTTCGAGAAAGTGAATTCGGGGTATTTCTCGGTGGCGGCCTGTCGGTCGAGGGGAACGACCTGTCTTGCCGCCGGGACTGACTTTGCTCCGATTTGTTCGGGCTCGAAAGGGGCCATTGACGACTGGCTAGAGATTGTTTTCGCCGGGAGAAGGAATGCGGCAGGTGAAGTCCAGCGAGTTGCGATCCGTGTCCCGCGAGTCGCTGTCGCGGCCGAGCGAGGAATCGGCGCACGGGGTCGCGGCACCGTCTTCGCTGCACGGCGAGGAGGAGCTCAGTCCAACGCTGTCCGCGTGCGCGCCGTGCCGGTTTCGGGCGATTACTCCGGTGCCGTCCACGGTCTCCACCACGAGTCCGTTCGGGACCGTTCCGCTGAACGCGCTACCGACTATCACGAAGTATTCACCCGGTGGCAGCACGCTGTTGGGTGGGATGGTGGCGAGGATTCGCGGCGTACGACCCGCACACGTCTGGACCGCCCATCCTCCGAGGTCTGTGGAGGTGGAGCCGGTGTTGCGCAGTTCAACGAATCCGCTGGCGCCGAGAGCGATCTCGTTCACTTTCACAGGGGATACCCCTGGCGAGCTGCCGAACGCGCCGCCGGTGAGTAGCAGGAGTGTTGCGACGGTGTTTCCGAAAGGTGCCACAGATACGCAGTCTGGCCCCCTGTGCGCGAGCGCACAGGGGGCCAAAGGTCCTTCCTGCCTGGGACTTGTGGGGAGGGCGGCGTCGCGGCGGCCGCGGCGGCGCCGCCCTCCGGCGGGGCGGGCAGACCCCTGCCGCCTGCCCGCACTCCGCTAGGGGGAGTGGTCCTCTGCGTCGTCTTCCGGGTGGTCTTCCGCGCGGCTTCGGCGAGATTCCCGTTCGATCACCGCCGCCCGGTCGACCTCGGTGTGCGGCACGTCGAGCGCCGCGCTGATCCAGGCACGCCAGTAGGGGCCGGGAATGCGTTTGCCGCGTTCCCATCTCGACACTTCTTCACGAGTGACGCTGTCGTTTTGTGAGATCTCGCACAACAGGTCCGCGAGTTCGCGCTGGGTGAGGCCCTGCTCTCGCCGCGCCTGAGGAATCAAGGCGGTAATCGGCGGGGTGTCCTGGTGCTCGTGGGCTTGACGGACTGCCTTGAGCACGGTTCTGCTCCGTTTCAGTGTGATGGCGGGTGCGTCATCCACCCTGCACCAGAAGCCAGAAGTTCGGGCGGAGCATTGCGGTGATACCGACGGTCGTTGAAAGTTCGCGTACCACTGGAATCGTCCGATCGGATGTTTGGGTGAAACGCAGCTGGGCCAATGGGGTGTGCGCTCTCACATTGTGAGCCCGTGACTAGTGTAAGCAAGGCCGGGATCGTTGCGACAGCAATGACCGGGATGAGAAGGTGGAGAAAATGCTCTCGACGGTCGAAGTGGTGCAGGTGTTCCTGGCGCGACTCGCGGCACAGGACGCATCGGCCATCGCGCGGTTGTGCGCACCGACCGTGGAATGGGAGGCGCCGGAACCCAACGGCGCCCGCTGGGCATCGGGCCCGCGTACACGCCGCGAGGTCGAGTCCCAGTTCCTGACCTTGTTCGCCACGTTCGGCCTGGAGCAGCTCTCGGTGCGCCAGGTGATCGTCGACGGAGGGGACGCGGCCGTGGTCGGCTGTGCGCGCTGGCGGGTGATCGCCACGGGGGAACGGGTGGACCTGCGGTTCGCCGCTGTTCTTTCGGTGCACCTGGGGGAAATCGAGCAGTACTGGCAGATGCCGGACACGCTGGCGGCCGCTGCCGCGACGGGCGTCGTGCGGACCGAGGCATGAGCGCCAAACGGGAGAGATCGACGCACACGCGAGCCAAGCTCCTGCAAGCGGCCGCCGAGGTGTTCGACCGCGACGGGTTCGCCGGCTCCAGCCTCACCGCCGTGTGTGCACGAGCGGACGTTTCGAAAGGCGCGCTTTATTGCCACTTCCGCTCGAAGGAGGCACTCGGCGTCGCCATCATCGAGGAACAGTCCTTGCTGTGGCACCGGTTGCGCGACGAACAACTCCCCATCGCGTCGTCACCGATGCAGGCGCTGGTCGCGATGTCGTTCGAGTTCGTCCGCAGGCTGGACACCGATCTCACCGTGCGGGTGAGCGCGAAGCTGTTGCGGGAGGCCGTGTTCTTCGACGTCGCGGCCGCCGCTCAGGTCGTCGGCTGGGTCGCGGTCGTGCGGGACCTGCTGTCGCTCGCGCAGGAACACGGCGAGCTGCGGCCCGGGGTCAACGTGCGGCACGCGGCCGAGCAGCTCGTCGCCGAGTTGCTCGGGCTGCAGTTCGTGGCACAGGCGTTGAGCGGCGGCACTGATCTCAGCGTGCGGCTGGCGCGCGTGTGGAAGGCGACTTCTGGCTGCCTGGTGACAGAGTCCGTCTACGAAAAGCTGCGTTTCGAGTGACGGTCGTCTCGACCCAATCGAGACAGGAATGCCTGGTCAGGCCCGTGTTGTTGTGCTCCTCGTTCGGTAAGCATCTTTACGATCTTGGAGGAGCAGCGGTGGCGAGCATCGTCGTGGTGGATCCGTACTCGGCCGGCAAGGGCATCGCCCCGGCGTTCGCCGAGCGTGGCGTCGAAGCGATCGCGGTGCTGACGACGCCGGAACCACCGGCGGGGCTCGCCAAGTCGTGGATCCCGGAGAACTACCGCGAGGTCCACGTGCTCGGGGAGCTCGACGAACTCGCCGCGAAGCTCGCCGTGCACGAGCCGATCGCCGTCGTGCCGGGCACCGAGACCGGTGTGGAGACCGCGGAGACGTTGTCCGAGCTGATCGTGCCGGGCCGGTCGAACGTGCTGACCTCGTCGTCCGCGCGCCGGGACAAGTGGCAGATGGCCGTGGCACTGAGGTCGGCCGGCGTGCCACACCTGCGCCAGATCAGCTCCGACTCGGCCGACGCGGTGGCCGCGTGGTTGCTGCGGGAGGGTCTCACCGAGTCTCCGATCGTGCTGAAGCCGCAGGAGAGCGGCGGCACCGACGACGTGTTCGTGGCGCTGCCGGGTGATGACTGGCGCGCGAAGTTCAACCGGATCCTGGGCTGTGTTAACAAGCTGAACATCCGCAACGACAAGGTGCTCGTGCAGGAGCTCGCGGTCGGCACCGAGTACGAGGTCGACACCTACTCGATCGACGGTCAGCACGGCCTGGCCGCCGTCTGGCGCTACGCCAAGGAACGCCGGGGCGACCGGCTCGGCATCTACCTGTCCAACACGTTCGTCTCGCCCTCGGATCCCGTCGTGGACGTGCTCTTCGAGTACGTGTGCCAGGTGCTGGACGCGACGGGCGTGCGCAACGGGCCCGCGCACGTCGAGGTGATGATCACCGCCGACGGCCCGCGACTGATCGAGATCGGCGCGCGGCTGGCCGGGGCGGAGCAGCAGGAGCTGTCCTTCCTGGGCGCGCGGGAGAGTCAGATCACCCGAATGGTCCGCCACCGGGTGGATGAAGATTCGCGGGTCGAGCGGTACTCCCAGCACCAGCACGTGAAGTCGGTCTACCTGTCGTCGCCCGCGGCCGGGGTGCTGCAGAACGCCGCGCGGCTCGACTCGCTGGCGTCGTTGCTGCCGAGCTTCCAGCGCGACGTCATCCCGTATCGCGAGGGTTCCGAGGTGCCGCGCACCGATGATCTGTGGACGTCGTTGGGTTACGTGGTGCTCGCGACGACCGAGCTCGATCAGCTCGAGCGTGACGAGGCGCTGGTGCGGGAGATCGAAGCCGAACTGGTTGTAGTTTGATCTTCGGACGGCCTGGGTAGCCGGAATTCCACGTGACCGGTTAGGTTGCTGCGCAACGAGCGGAGGCTGATGAGCGAGCCCTGGGACAGCGACCTGACCGGTGCGGTGATCGACGACCGCTACGTGGTCGGCTCGCTGCTCGGCTCGGGTGGCATGGCCGAGGTCTATCGCGCCTACGACCGCTCGACGACCTCTTCCGTCGCGATCAAGATCTTCACCGGCCCCGGCCTGCCCGACGACGAGCTCCGGCTCCAGCGCGAGGCCACGATGCTGTCGTCGCTGGAGTGCCCCGGCATCATCCCGGTGTACGCGTCCGGGACGGTGTCCCGCCGCCCGTACTTCGTGATGCGCGAGATCACCGGCGGCACCCTGCGCCAGCGCATGCGCGAGCCGCTGCCGCCCCGGTTCGTCGCGCGGATCGGCAGCCAGATCGCCGCGGTCCTGGACCACGTGCACGGGCTGGGCGTCGTGCACCGCGACATCAAGCCGTCGAACATCCTGCTCGACGACGAGGAGAAGCAGGCGTACCTGGCGGACTTCGGCCTCGCGCTGGTGGCCGAGGTGACGCGGGTGACGACCTCCGGGGTGCTCGTGGGCACCGCCGGATATCTGGCGCCGGAACAGGTGCGCGGGTCGGACGTCGGGCCGCCCGCGGACGTGTACGCGCTGGGACTGGTGTTGCTCGAGTGCCTGACGGGACGTTCGGAGTACCCCGGCGGGGACGCCGAGGCGGCGCTGGCCCGGTTGGCTCGCGCACCGCGGATCCCGATCGACCTGCCGTTGGCCTGGGTGTCGTTGCTGTCCGCGATGACGGACATGGAGCCGTCGCGCCGACCTTCTGCTGCGCAGTGCTCACGGTCGTTGACGGCGGCCTTCGAGGCCAGCCGGGGGTTGCCGGCGTTGCTGCCGGACGCGGCTGTCTCCGAAGCTCCGCCCGTCGAGGTGCCACGGCAGCGGCGTGGCAAGCGTTTGGCGATCACCGGGGCCGCCGCGGTGGCCGTGGCGGCGGTCGCTGTCGCGGTGGCGAACCTGGGTGGCGGGGGAGAGGCACCGGCAGCCGACGAGCGCCAGCAGCAGCCGTCGACTCACGTGATCACCGTGGGGCCGTTGACGATCACGGTTACGCAGACCCCGGAGGACGCGCCCGGTGCGCCGAAGCCGGGCAACCCGGTCGTGGTGACGACCACGCCGGAGGAGCCGGCTACCAGCGCCGAGGAGACGACCAGCGCGGGGGAGCCGACCGAGGACACGACCTCGCGCACCAAGACCCGCGATCCGGATCGGCCCAGGCCCACGAAGACCAAGCCGTCGGACGTGCCGAAGCCTTGACCGGCTCGTTCTGGTGGGACCTGCTCATCGGTCTCGCCATCGCACTGCTGGTGACCTGGCTCGTTCTCGTGATCGCCCTGATCGTCGTACGCCCGCGCGGCGGCCTGCTGTCCGAAGCGCTGCGGGTGCTGCCGGACGTTCTGCGGCTCGTGCGCCGGCTCGCAGCCGACCGGTCGTTGCCGCGCGGTGTCCGCGTCCGGCTCTGGTTGCTGCTGGTCTACCTCGCGTTCCCGATCGACCTGGTGCCCGACTTCGTCCCGGTGCTGGGGTACGCCGACGACGCCATCATCGTCGTCGCTGTGCTGCGCGTGGTTGTGCGGCGGGCAGGGCTGGACGCGGTTCGTGCGCACTGGCCCGGTACGGAGGACGGTTTCGCGGTGGTCGTCCGGCTCGCGGGGCTGGCCTAGGCGTTCGGGTCGGTCACCTCGGCGTACGGCAGGTCGGAGAGTTCGACGCGCAGGGTGTCGAGGTCGGAGTAGACCGCTGATGCGCCGCGGTCGAGCAGCTCGTCCTCGCCGAACCCGCCGGTCAGCAGCCCGATCGAGGGCAGCCCGGCGCGGGCGGCGGCCTCGCAGTCCCACACCGAGTCGCCCACCACGACCGCGCGTGAGCCGTGCACCTCACGCAACGCCACCTCGATGAGGTCGGGCGCCGGCTTGCTGTCCTCGACGTCCTCGGACGACGTCCACGCCACGTCGCCGGGGTCGAGGAGCTTCAGGTAGTGCTCGATGTGCTTGCGCTTGCCCGAGCTCGCCAGCACCACGGTCAGCCCGAGGTCCGTGGCGGCGCGGACCAGCCGGTGCGCGCCCTCGAACGGCTGCACCTCGCCGATCATCTCGTCGAAGCACCGCTCCCACGCCTCGCGCACCGCGTCGCCGTGGTCCTGCTCCACCTTGTCGCCCGTGACGGCGGCCACCAGGCGGTCGCCGCCCATGCCGATCGAGCGGTGCACCTTCCACGCCGGCACGGTGACGTCGACGCTCCGGAACGCCCTCAGCCACGCCACCGTGTGGTGGTAGTTGGTGTCGACCAGGGTGCCGTCCACGTCGAGGACCAGGGTGTTGCTCATGCCGCCAGGTTTGCCCTGCCTCTACCTCGGCAAACCCACCAGCTCGCGGCTGTCCTGAAGGGACGCCACCTCAGTGCGCAGCACGCCGTCGAGCCACTGCGCGTCGGACATCCACGACTGGTTCGTGTTGATGCAGACATGCACTGAGGACCGGTACACCGACAGTGCGACGCCCACGGCGTGACCGGGGGCAACGGGGGCCACCGGGTACATCTCGCACAACCCGGCGCCGTCCAACGACAACGGCACGGACGGCAGCGGCACCGACGTCACCAGGGTGTCGAACAGCAGCGGCGCGCAGCGGGCGGCGACAGGCGCGGCCAGCCTGTGCACCAGCGGCGGCACCTTGTCGGCGAGCAGCGGCAGAGCACCGGCGCCGCGGTCGGATCCCAGGGCCTTCGCCGACTCCATCTGTTCCCGGACGGACCGCAGGCGCTCCAGCGGGTCCGCGAGACCGACCGGCAGCTCCACCAGGAACCCGGAGATCTGGTTGCCCGACGCCGCGTCGCCGGAGCGTGAGCGCTGGTTAACCGGAATCAGGGCGCGCACGACCGACGACGGGCCGGCGCTGTCGTGCGCGGAAAGCCAGTGCCGCAACGCACCGGTGACCAGCGCGAGCAACACGTCGTTCACCGTGCCGCCGTGCGCGCGCCGGATTCGGTGCACGTCCGCGAGATCCAGGCGTGACATCACCACGCGGCGCGGGCGGGTGGACGAGGTGAGCACCGGCGAGTTCAGCGTCGGCGGCTTGGTGTTCAGCAGCACCGAGGACGCGATGTCGAAAGTGTCCTTGATCCCGCGCAACGACGGCAGGGACGGCAGCGACGGGATGATCGACTTCTCGATCGGCGCCGGAGCGTCCGGAATGGACAGCCGCGACGGGTCGAAGAGCTGAAGTCCCAGGCCAACGGCCTTCATGCCGTCGCACAACGAGTGGTGCAGCTTGGCCACGACGGCGAACCGTCCACCCGCGAGACCGGTCACGACGTGCAGCTCCCACGGCGGGCGCGCGAGGTCGAGCGGCTGCGCCATGAGGTGGGAGACCAAGGTGGCGAACCGTTCCCGGCCGCGCACGTGGTGCGTGAAGACGTGATCCTCAGGCACGAAGCCGGGATCCTCCACCCACCGCGCTCCGCCCAGCAGCGACGTGCGGGCGCGTTGGCGCAGTCGAGGGATTTCGAGTGCGCGCTCGCACAGCACGGCGGCTACACGGGCCGGATGCACCGGAGTGGAGGGTGCGAAGGTCGCCACCGCGCCGAGGTGCAACGGATTGCTGTTGCCCTCCATGGCGAGGAAAGCGATGTCGAGGGGGGAGAGGTGCTCTGTCATAGATGTGCCAGGCAACCAGGTTCGCGTGTCGTACGCATTTCTATGAGATGGCGGCGACTCTCTACCGGCCCAAGTACACCCGAACGGTGGTGCCGCTGTGACTCGTGTGGGTGCGAACCAGGTCACACAACAGGTTCACCATCACGATCCCGAAGCCGGACAGGCCGGTGAACGAGGGCGGGAAACCCGTGCCCGAGTCGCTCACCTCACACACGACCGTGTCGCCCTCGCGCCACATCCGCAGCGTTCCGCGGCCCGACGCGTGCAGGATGCTGTTCGTCGCCAGCTCGTTCACCGCGAGCACCAGGTCGTCGACCTGCTCGCGGCGCAGCCAGGTCGCGTAGGCGAACACGAGCTTGCGCATGTGCGCCAGCGTGCCGACGGAGAAGACGTGTTCCTCGGCGTTCGACGGCGGCGGCGGTAACGGCACGTTGTACCGGTCGACCAGCCCGGCCGGGTCGGTGTACCACTCGCTCGCGACCCGTTTGGCGCCGTCTATGACGACCGGGTGCGTGCGCCGGGCGTCCTCCAGCACGTGGCTCGGCAGAGATGTCGCGTTGTACGGACACAGCAGAGTGGCGTTGCGCCCCTCGAAGGCCGTGTTGATCAACGCCTCGTGCTGCAGGCACGCCGGGTACTCCAGCTCGCTGCGGCCCGGCCAGATCGGTTCGCCGACCATCCGGACCCGGCGCTGAGGAGTGCTCGCGCTGAACGCCATCAGCACGCCGGGGATGATCCGGCCGGGGTTGCGGCCGGCCTCGGTCATGTCGATGAAGTGGACGTGGTCGGCCTGGCGACCCAACCGGCCGCGCAGCAGCGCGATGCTCGCCTCGGGTACCGCCACCAGCACGGGCTCGCCCCTGCTCACGCCGTCCGTGACGAATCTGGCCGTACCGGAGAGGAAGTCGTCCTCGTCGCGGTAGAACAGGGCTTCGTGCGCGAACGGACTGGCGGAGTTCATCGGCGTCCCGGGGTCGGTGGCTCGGGCAAGCCCTCATTCTGCTCCTCGTAACAGTGTTTCGGCCGGGGCCAGGCCGGTGGTTTGTTGCACACCGCAGGGCTCAATAGGTGAACGTGAAGTCCGCGGAACCCGCCGAAAGACTGTTGCGCATCTGCCATTCACGCTTGCCGTCCACGATTCGCACGATGCCGATCGAGTCGGTGCCGTCGCCATTCCAGTCGCCGGTGAGCTGACAGTCGGTATTTCCGGCCCCGAACGTGAAGTTGCGGTTGGCGGATCCGGCGTTGGCGCTGTCGCGGAGTTTCCACTCCAGACCGGTGGCGCGGTGCGTGGTGCCGATGCCGTCGCCGCCACGGCCATCCCAGTCGCCGGCCTGCGGGCCGTCGCCCTTCGCGCCGTGGTTGAAGATCGTGAACGGCGACCCGGCGTCGGCGCTCTGCCGCAGCTGCCACTGCAGGTTGTTGCCGGACACCCGGTTCACGCCGATGCCGTCACCGTTCTTCCCGTCCCAGTCACCCGCGACCGGGATGTCGGACGCGCTGGTGCCGAACGTGAAGTCGGCGTCCGGCGGGCCGAGCTGCAGGGTGTTGCGCAGCTGCCAGCGCAGGTTCTTGTCCTTGTTGATGACGACGCCCACGCCGTCACCGTTCTTCGCGTCCCAGTCGCCGACCACCGGCATCGCGCCCTTGGGCCCGAACGTGAACTGGACGTCGACCGGGCCCGAACCGGGATCGTTGCGCAGGAACCACTCCAGCCCGGCGTCGGACTCCTGCACGATGCCGGGCCCGTGGACGCCGTCGCCGTCCCAGTCGCCGCTGATCATCCACTGGTTGCCGAAGCGGCAGAGGCTCGCGAACGTGCCGGCGTCGTCGGCCGGTGCGGGAGCGGTGAGGGCGAGCACGAGGATCAATGCCTTCATGGCTGTCATCCCAGCGCGTTTGAAGCGTCTTGTTTCGACCTCTGGCCGTTCGCAACGTCCCGTCACGCGTCCGGCCGAGTCCGTCTGGCTCCATCCGAGGTGGATTCGGGGTGCGGCCAGGGAAAACACCCTGCAGACTCGCACCGTTGAGTGAGGAGGTGACCCCGGTGATCCCGCATCACACGCTGACCGGACCGGACGACGCACCGGTGCTCGTGCTGGGCAACGCACTCGGCACGACCACCGAGCTGTGGCGCGAGTTCGCACTCCCGTTCCGCTTGCTGCGTTTCGACCACCGAGGTCACGGCGGCAGCGCGCCGGTGGACGGCCCGTGTTCGATCGAGACACTCGCGTCCGACGTGGTGGAGCTGCTGGACCACTTGGAACTGCGCCAGGTGCACTACTGCGGCGTGTCACTCGGCGGCATGGTCGGCATGTGGCTCGCCGCGCACACCGACCGGATCTCCAGGCTGGCGCTCGTGTGCACGGCGGCGTGGTACCCGGACAAGTCCGGTTGGGACGAACGGATCAGCACGCTGCGCTCGTTCGGGATGGAGCCCCTCGCGGACACGATCGTCTCCCGCTGGTTCACGCCCGCGTTCGCGCCGGCCGTCGTCGCGCACTTCCGGTCCGAGCTGCTGAAGGTCGACGTGCCGTCCTACCTCGCCTGCGCCGAGGCGATCAGGGACATGGACCTGCGGCCGGATCTCGCGAAGATCGACGTGCCGACGGTGGTGATCGCGGCCGCGCAGGACCACGCGACGCCGCCGGAGTTCGCCCGGCACATCGCGGACGACCTGCCGGACTCGGACCTCTACATCGTCGGCGACGCCGCACATCTGGCCGTCGTCGAGGCACCGCGCACGATCTCGGTGATCCTCGACGGGCACTTCGGGACCGACTAGACCTTTTCGAGCGGCTTGTGCGGCTCGGGTGGCAGTTCCACGCGGATCTCGTCGCCGGGGCGCACCACGCCGCCGACGAGCACGACCGACATGATTCCCGCGCGCCGGATCAGCCCGCCGTCGGGACCCTTGGTCACGACCTCCTTGAGCAGCCCGGCCGAGAAACCCTCGATCTGCACGCACGGGTTGCGCAGCCCGGTCACCTCGACCACGGCCTCGGAACCCAGGTGCAGCAGCGTTCCCGTGGGCAGGCCGAGCAGGTCGATGCCGCGCGTCGTCACGTTCTCGCCGATCGCGCCCGGCTCGACCGCGAAACCCTTGTCCCGCAACTCGTCGAACAGCTCGGCGTGCATCAGGTGCACCTGGCGCAGGTTCGGCGCCGTCGGGTCCTGCCTGACCCGCGACCTGTGCTTCACCGTGACGCCCTGGTGGACGTCACCCTCGACACCGAGCCCTTCGAGAAGCGTGATGCTCTCCCGCACGGGCTTGGTGAACGTGTACTCCTCGCTGCGGCTTACGGCCGTTACAACCCCCATGAATCCGATTGTGCCCGATCAGCACCCGCAGACCCCCGGTTCGTCCGGATGCACCGTTCGATGGTCCGTTCGGCCGAGCCGCACCGGAAACGCGGATTCGATCAAGTTGTCTCAATTCGGCTCACCCGATCGGGGTTTACCTGCGATGATGGGAGAGGCCGTGGAAACGCTCCCACGAACTTCCGTCTGGAGTCTTGACTAATCCTCACGTCAGGCTGTTGACTCCGTCACACCTCGTCGGAACCGGTACCGAAACCGGTTTCAGAGGCGGCGGAAGGAAGTTCGGCATGCGTGTCACGATCGCAGAGGTCGCCCAACGCGCCCAGGTGTCCAAAGCGACCGTGTCACGTGTGCTGAACGGTAAGCCGGACGTCGACGCGAGCACGGCCCAGCGCGTTCGCAAGGTCATCGACGAGATCGGCTACGTGCCCAGCGCACGCGCCGTCGGCCTGGCGCGGGGTCGCACCCGCACGGTCGGCATGCTCGCCCCGTCGCTCACATGGCCGTGGATGGGCGAGGTCCTGCAGGGCATCGTCGACACCCTCGAGGCCGACGGCTACGGCCTGCTGCTCTACACGATCAACCGCGGACCGGAGTCGCTGAACCAGTTCGCGAACCACGTGTCCGCCAACGCTTTCGACGGCCTGCTCGTGGTCGAGCCGCCGGACACCCTGCACTACATCTCCACGCTCTACCGGGCCGGTCTGCCGGTCGTCATGATCGACGATCGCGGCTCGCACCCGGAGTTCCCCTCGGTGACGACGACGAACCGGCAGGGAGGCGCGGATGTCGCACGGCATCTCGTCGCGGCCGGCCGTCGCAGGTTCGCCGTCGTCACCGGGCCACCGCACTTCGGGTGCACTCAGGCGAGGCTGGACGGGTTCCGGCTCGCTTTGGCGGAAGCGGGCCTGACGCTGCACCCGGACCTCATCGTCGACGGCGACTTCACCACCGAGGGTGGAGAAGTCGCCGTCGACAAGCTCATCGCGAGCGGAATCCCGTTCGACGCGGTGTTCGCGCACAACGACCTCTCGGCGGTCGGCGTGCTCAGGGCGCTGCGCGAGGCAGGCCGGTCCGTCCCCGAGGACGTGTCCGTGGTCGGCTTCGACGACGTCCCGGTCGCGGGACACACCGAACCCCGGCTGACGACGATCCGCCAGCCGTTGCAGGAGATGGGCGCCGCCGCCGCGCGGATGTTGCTCTCCACGCTCGAGGGACAGCCGATGCCCGACCACCCGCTGGTGCTGCCGACCTCGTTGATCGTGCGCGAATCCGCGCCCTGACCCACCTGCACCACCACAACTGAACGAACGCACCGGGCCAACGCACGCGGTCCGGTGAGTTCGCCGTACGCATGAGAGAGCGCTCTCATGCACCGTCGTATCGGGAGATTCCCCCATGCGCAGAACAATCATCGTCGCGTTGGCACTGGCGCTCGCGGCGACAGGTTGCTCCTCCGGCGGCGCCACCAAGGCCTCCGGGGTGTTGACCGTGGGCATGCCCAACGGGCCGCTGACCGAGAACCACAACCCGTTCCTGCCCACGTCGGCGGCGGGTTCGCTCGGCTACCGCTACGTGATCTACGAGCCGCTCGCGTTCGTGAACAACACGCGGCCCACGCAGGAGCCAGTCCCGTGGCTCGCGACGAAGTGGGACTGGGCGGACAACTACAAGAAGGTCACCTTCACGCTCCGGGAGAACGTGAAGTGGTCCGACGGCAAGCCGATGACGGCGGCCGACGTGGCGTTCTCGTTCGAGCTGCTGAAGAAGTTCCCGGCGCTCAACAACCGCGACTCGCTCAAGCACGACACCGCGGTCGCGACGCCGGACGGCAAGGTCGAGGTCACGTTCCCGACCCCGCAGTTCGTGAACAAGAACAAGGTCATCAGCGCCATGGTGGTGCCCCAGCACGTCTGGAGCACGGTCCAGGACCCGACGACCTACACGAACCCGAACCCGGTCGGCACCGGCCCGTACCAGGTGAAGTCGTTCACCTCGCAGACCGTCACGGTCAGCAGGCGCACCGAGTACTGGCAGGAACTGCCCAAGGTTCCGGAGATCCAGTACACCTCGTACAACGACAACACGGCGCAGACCACCGCGCTGGCGTCGGGCGCGAGCCAGTGGTCGTACGTCTTCATCCCGGACTACCAAAAGCTGTACGTGGACAAGGACCCGAAGAACCACAAGCTGTGGTTCCCGTCGGGCCTCGGCATCCACGGCCTGTGGCTCAACACCACCATCGCGCCGTTCGACAACGCGGCGCTGCGGGCGGCGATGAGCGACGTGATCGACCGCGAGGCGATCTTCGTGCGCGGTGAGGCACGGCTGTTCCCGAAGCTGGAGTCGCCGACGGGCATGCCGTTGCCGGCCGGTGAGTCGTTCCTCGCGCCGGACTACAAGACCGCGCGCTACGAGATCAGCGTCGACAAGGCCAAGCAGAAGCTGACCGCGGCCGGGTTCACCCTGGACGGTGGCGTGCTCAAGGCACCGGGCGGCAAGCCCGTCACGATCGAGCTCACCAACCCGTCCGGCTGGTCGGACTACCTGACCGTGCTCGACATCATCAAGAACGACCTCAAGAAGATCGGCATCGAGGCCACCGTGCGCACGCAGACCGCGGACGCGTGGACCACCGACTTCGCGAACGGCGCGTTCCAGGGCTCGCTGCGGTGGACCAACACCGGTGCCACGCCGTACGAGATGTACCAGAACATCATGGACGGCGCGGAGATCAAGGCGATCGGGCAGACCGCGGCGGTGAACTTCGGCCGCTACAACAACCCGGAGGCCACGGCCGCGCTGGCCGCGTACGCGAACGCCGCCGACGACGCGACGCGGGCCACGAGTCTCGCGACGCTGCAGAAGATCATGGTGGAGCAGGTGCCGATGATCCCGACCTCGGCCGGTCCGATCGGCGCCGAGTACAGCACGAAGAGCTGGGTCGGCTGGCCGTCCGAGGAGGACCCGTACGGTCCGCCGCAGGCCACGCTGCCAAACGCCCTGCAGATCGTCATGAAGTTGAAGCCGGCTGCGTAATGGATGACGTCGCGCTGGAAGCGAAAGGTCTGGTCAAGACCTACAAGCGCGTGCGCGCGGTGCAGGACGTCTCCATCGTCCTGCGCCGCGGGCGCGTGACCGCCCTCGTCGGCGAATCGGGATCAGGCAAGTCGACGGTGGCGAAGCTGCTGGCGCGGCTGGTGGAGCCCACCGAGGGGGAGATCCTGCTCGACGGCAGGAAGGTGCGACGGGTCCGGGAGTACCGGCGCAAGGTCCAGATGGTGTTCCAGGACCCGTTCGCATCGCTCAACCCGATCCACACGATCAGATACCACCTCGTGCGGCCGTTGAAGATTCACAAGCGGACGGAGACGCCGGAGGAGCTCATGGAGCGGGTGCAGCTGCCCGCTGACTTCCTCTCGCGTTACCCGCACGAGCTCTCCGGTGGCCAACGGCAGCGCGTGGCGATCGCGCGAGCGCTTGCGGCCCACCCGGAGGTGCTGCTGGCCGACGAGCCGGTGTCCATGTTGGACGTCTCCATCCGGCTCGGCGTGCTGAACCTGTTGCTGGACCTGAAGGAACGGCTGCGGCTCGCGGTCCTCTACATCACGCACGACATCGCGTCGGCGCGGTACTTCGCGGACGAGACGTTCGTGATGTACGGCGGGCAGATCGTCGAGGGTGGCGACAGCGAGACCGTGACGCAGCGGCCGGCGCACCCGTACACGCAGCTGCTGATCGAGTCCGCGCCGGATCCCGAACGGGCCGTGGTCGCGCTGGACGCGCCGTCGGAGGAGGTCGCCGCGGTGTCGGCGGGCTGCCAGTTCGCGCCGCGGTGCCCGAAGGTCCAGTCACGTTGCTGGACCGACGCGCCGCCGCGCACGGAGGTCGACTCCTACGGGCACTGGGCGGCGTGCTGGCTGTACGTGGAGGCGGCCGCATGACGTTCCTGCTGCGCCGCGCGGTGTTCTACCTGATCACGCTGTGGGCGGCGATCACCGCGAACTTCCTGCTGCCGCGCCTGCTGCCGGGTGACCCGGTGCAGGCGATGATCACCAAGCTCGGTGGTCGGCTGAACAGCGACGCGATGGCGTCGCTCTACATCCTGTTCGGATTGGACGAGAAGAAGTCGATATGGGAACAGTACGTCGAATACTGGGGCACGCTCCTGCGTGGTGATCTCGGGCTGTCGTTCACCTTCTTCCCGACACCGGTCTCGGAAGTGCTGTCGCAGTCGCTTCCGTGGACGCTCGGGCTGGTCGGTGTCACGACGGTCATCGCGTTCCTGCTGGGCACTCTGGCTGGTGTGTACGCGGGGTGGAAGCGCGGATCGTGGATGGACTCGCTCATCCCCGTGACGACGTTCCTGTCGTCGATCCCGTACTTCTGGCTCGGGCTGATCGCGATCTCGTTGTTCTCCGTGACGTGGCCGCTGCTACCGGCCTCCGGTGGTTACGCGGCCGGGCTCGTGCCGGAGTTCTCCTGGGAGTTCGTCGGCAGCGTGCTGGAGCACGCGGTGCTGCCCGGTGTCACGATCATCGTGTCGTCGGTCGCCGGGTGGATCCTGGGCATGCGCAACATGATGGTGACGGTCACGGCCGAGGACTACGTGCTGGTCGCGCGGGCCAAGGGGTTGTCGCAGAAGCGGATCATGTTCGCCTACGCCGCTCGTAACGCCGTGCTGCCGTCGATCTCCGGGTTCGCGCTGTCGCTCGGTTTCATCGTCGGCGGCGCGTTGCTGGTGGAGATGGTGTTCTCCTACCCCGGCCTGGGCTACGTGCTGTTCCAGGGCATCGGTGCGAAGGACTACCCGTTGATGCAGGGCGTGTTCCTGGTGATCACACTGGCGGTGCTGGTGGCGAACCTGCTCGCGGACGTCGGGTACCTGCTGCTCGACCCGCGCACGCGGCGGGAGGGCTGATTCGCGATGAACTTCAAGACTCGGTTGGGCCTGGGGATTCTGGCCTTCTTCGCGCTGATCGCGGTGATCGGGGAGTGGGTCGCGCCGTACGACCCGTCCGCGATGGGTGACGATTTGCTGTCGCCACCGTCGGGCGCGCACTGGTTCGGCACGACGATGACAGGGCAGGACATCTTCTCGCAGGTGCTCGTGGGCACGCGCGGGGTGATGGTGGTCGGGCTCGTTTGCGGTGTGCTCGCGACTTTTCTGTCCATTCTGGTCGGGGTGACCGCCGGGTTCCTCGGCGGGGCGGCCGACGAGGCGTTGTCGATGTTGTCGAACGTCTTCCTGGTGATCCCGGCGCTGCCGCTGATCATCATCGTGGCGTCGATGCTGCCGTCGGCGGATACGGTGCTGATCGCGGCGGTGATCTCGCTGACCGCGTGGGCGTGGGGTGCGCGAGTGCTGCGTGCTCAGACGATGTCGTTGCGGCGGCGTGACTTCGTGGAGGCCGCGCGGGCGTCCGGGGAACGGACCTGGCGGATCATCGTGTTCGAGGTGCTGCCGAATTTGTTGGCTGTCATCGGATCCGGGTTCGTCGGCACGGTGATCTTTGCGGTGATGTTGCAGATCACGCTGTCGTTCGTCGGTGTTGTGTCGTTGTCGACGTGGAACTGGGGAACGATTCTGTTCTGGGCGCAGAGCAATCAGGCGCTTGGGCAGGGTGCTTGGTGGTGGTTCGTGCCGGCTGGGCTGTGCATCGCGCTGCTGGGTACGGCGTTGGCGCTGATCAACTTCGGGATCGATGAGTACGCTAATCCCCGGCTGCGGAAGGTGCGCGCATGAGTCCGGTGCTGGAGATCCGTGATCTCTCGGTGGATTATGGGTCGTTGCGGGCCGTGCACGACGTTTCGCTGACGTTGAACGCCGGTGAGGTGTTGGGGCTGGCTGGGGAGAGCGGCAGCGGTAAGTCCACTTTGGCCTATGCGGCTACTCGGCTGTTGCAGGCTCCTGGGCGGGTGCCGTCCGGGTCTGTGCTGTTCAAGGGGCAGGATCTGCTGGCGTTGTCGGAGCGGCAGCTGCAGGTGTTGCGGTGGAGTGAGATCGCGATCGTGTTCCAAGGGGCTATGAACGCCCTGAACCCGGTGATCTCGGTCGGTACGCAGATTGATGACGTGCTTCGCACGCATCGGCCGGCGATGTCTCGGGCTCAGCGGACCGATCGTGGGCGTGAGTTGTTGTCGTTGGTGGGGATTCCGGTCGATCGGTTGCGGTCGTATCCGCATCAGCTGTCTGGGGGGATGCGGCAGCGGGTGATGATCGCGATGGCGCTCGCGCTGGAGCCGGAGATCGTCATCATGGACGAGCCGACCACCGCGCTGGATGTTGTGGTGCAGCGGCAGATTCTTGGGCAGATGATGCGGTTGCGGGAGACGCTCGGGTTCTCGGTCATCTTCATCACGCACGACATCTCGTTGCTGGTCGAGTTCTCGGACCGCATTGCGATCATGTATGGCGGGCGGGTGGTTGAAGAGGCGCCTGCTGGGGAGATTTATCGGGCTGCTAAACACCCGTACAGCAAGGGGTTGTTGGGGTCGTTTCCGGCGTTGCGCGGCCCTCGCCGTGAGCTGAAGGGGATTCCTGGGTCGCCGCCGGATCTGCGCTCTATGCCGACAGGGTGCCCGTTCCACCCGCGGTGCCCGTCGGCGATGGATGTTTGTGGGGAGCGGATGCCGGCGCTGGAGTCGGTCGAAGAACAGCGCCGGGTGGCGTGCTGGTTGGAGGACGTGCGTGTCTGACGTGACTGCCGGGCTGCCGGCCGACTTCTTCTGGGGCGTGGCGACGTCCGCGTACCAGATCGAGGGCGCGTACGACGAGGACGGGCGGACGTTGTCCATTTGGGACACGTTCTCCCGGCGGCCCGGTGCTGTGGCGAACGGCGAGAACGGCGACGTGGCTTGCGATCACTATCACCGCATGCCGTCCGACGTGGCGATGATTGCGCGGCTGGGGGTCGACAAGTACCGGTTCTCGGTCTCGTGGCCGCGGGTGCAGCCCGGTGGGCGTGGGCCGGTCAACGCCAAGGGGATGGACTTCTACTCGCGGCTTGTCGATGAGCTGCTGGAGAAGGGGGTTGACCCTTGGTTGACGTTGTACCACTGGGATTTGCCGCAGGAGCTCGAGGATGCTGGTGGGTGGCCTCATCGGGACACGGCCTATCGATTTGCGGAGTTCGCTGGGGTGGTGCACGACGCTCTTGGGGACCGTGTGCCTACTTGGACCACGTTGAACGAACCCTGGTGTTCGGCGATGCTCGGGTATGACACCGGGCGGCATGCGCCTGGGCGTAAGAACTTTGGTGAGGCCATGCGGGCCACCCACCACCTGCTGTTGGCGCATGGGCTGGCTGTGCAGGAGCTTCGGGCGCGTGGGGTTGCGTCGTTGGGGATCACGTTGAACATGGGCACGCACTCTCCCGCTTCGGATGATCCGCGGGATGTTGATGCGGCTCGTCGGGCCGACGGCTTTGGCACGCGGATCTACATGGACCCGTTGGTGCATGGGCGGTACCCGGAGGATGTGCTCGTCGACATTGCTGCTCGTGGGGCGGAGATTCCCGTGCGGTCCGGGGACTTGGAGATCATCTCTACGCCGATTGACGTGGTGGGGGTGAACTACTACACCTCGCACGTTCACAAGGCGACTGATGATGCTGGGGCTTCGGAGGTCGTGTCTCAGGGGCGTCCTGTTACCGCGATGGGGTGGGAGATCGTTCCGGAGGGGTTCACTGCGTTGCTGTTGCGGTTGCAGCAGGACTACGGGGTGCCGATGGTGATCACTGAGAACGGGGCTGCGTTCGACGACCTGGATGTTGAGGACGGGTTCGTTGCTGATGTTGATCGGGTTGAGTATCTGAGGTCGCATGTTGCGGCTGTTGCCGCTGCTGTTCGGGGTGGGGCGGATGTTCGCGGGTACCTGGCCTGGTCGTTGATGGACAACTTCGAGTGGGGTTACGGGTACGACAAGCGGTTTGGGATTGTTCGGGTTGACTATGTGACTCAGGAGCGGACTCTGAAGCAGAGTGCTCAGTGGTATCGGGAGCTGATCGCTCAGGCTCGGAGGTAGGCCGCCTGGCGGCGGGCGCGCGGGTTGGTCGGGTCGTCCCCCTGGTGCGTTGGCGGGCGGCGGTTTGTTGTCCGTAGGTGGTCCCGTTGCGTGCTTTTCCGGCGGTTGCTTTCTGGGGCGCCGCCCCAGACCCCGCCAATCTGATCAAAGACCGGCCAGCGCCACGCGCAGGCTGATGGCACGCCTGTTGCTCAGGGCGGCTTGCTGTTGCGTAGGTGCTTGCGGTGGTGACGGGACCACGCCACCCGGTCCGTAAGGGAAGGACGGCTCGCCTTCGTCATCGCGTAAGAGCGGTGGGCTCACCCGGCGCGGCAGGGCGGTGCGCGGCAGGGCGGTGCGCGGCAGGGCGGTGCGCGGCAGGGCGGTGCGCGGCAGGGCGGTGCGCGGCAGGGCGGCTCGGCTTCGCCTTCGCTTGAGGCCTGCTTGAGCAGGCATCAGCGACGTGGATCACGTCCGAATGTACTAGCTAAGGCATGCCTTAGTTAAGTTAGGGTTACTTTAGACCTGGGAGTGCCACGAGAGGACCGCGATGGAACCGGTGTTAGACCTGGCCGGAATCGGCTTCGGGCCGTCCAACCTCGCTCTCGCCATCGCGGTGGATGAAGAGGAAAGGCCTGTTCAGGCGCGGTTCTTTGAGCGGCAGGCGCGGTTCGGGTGGCATCGGGGGATGTTGCTGGAAGACGCGACTATGCAGGTGTCGTTCCTCAAGGATTTGGTCACGCTGCGCAACCCGACCAGCGCGTTCAGCTTCCTTTGTTATTTGAAGGAACGTGGGCGGTTGATCGACTTTGTCAACCACAAGAACCTGTTTCCGCTGCGCAAGGAGTTCCACGACTACTTCGAGTGGGCTGCCGAGCGGGTTGCTGGTCAGGTTTCGTACGGGGCTGAGGTTCGCGGGATTCGTACGGAGGGTGACGGGTTCGAGCTTGCCGTGGGGGATGAGGCGGTTCGGGCTCGGAACGTTGTGCTGGCCACCGGGTTGGAGGCCAACCTGCCTGAGGGGGTCGAGGCGGGGGAGCGGATCTGGCACAACCGGGATCTGTTGCATCGGGTTGAGGGGCTTGAGGATCCCCGGCACGTTGTGGTGGTGGGGGCCGGGCAGAGTGCGGCTGAGGCTGTGGCGTTCTTCCACGACCGGTTCCCCGAGGCTGAGGTGCACGGGGTTTTTGCGCGGTACGGGTACAGCCCGGCTGACGACAGCTCGTTTGCCAACCGGATCTTTGACCCGGAGGCGGTGGACGAGTTCTATCGGGCGCCGGAGGATGTCAAGCGGAAGTTGATGGGGTACCACGCGAACACGAACTATGGCGTGGTTGACCAGGACTTGATCGAGGAGCTGTACCGGCGGGTGTATCGGGAGAAGGTGATTGGGCGGCAGAGGTTGTTGCTGCACAACACTTCGCGGCTTACCGATGTCAACGCGGACGGCAAGTGTGTGATCGAGTCGTTGGCTGATGGTGGGCGGTTGCCGATCGATGCTGACGTGATCGTTTATGCGACTGGGTACCGGCCTGCTGATCCTGTTCGGGTGTTGGGGGACCTGGCTCTGCACTGTGAGCGGGATGAGTTGGGGCGGTTGAAGGTTACGCGTGACTATCGGGTGGTCACCGGGCCTGAGGTTCGGGGTGGGATCTACCTGCAGGGTGGGACTGAGCACACGCACGGGATCACGTCGTCGTTGTTGTCCAACACGGCTGTGCGGGTGGGGGAGATTCTTGACTCGATTTTGCGGGCGCCTCGGGCTGTTGTTGAGCCGAAGCTTGCTGCGCGTGTTGGTTAGGTGAAGAGAGAGTTTGAGGAGCTGGAGATGACCAACCCGTTCGAGGACCCGCAGGGGCGCTTCTTCGTGCTGGTGAACGGAGAGCAGCAGCACTCGTTGTGGCCCGTGTTCGCGGATGTGCCTGCCGGGTGGACGAAGGTGTTCGGGGAGGAGAGCCGGGAGGCTTGCCTTGCGTACGTTGAGGAGCACTGGACGGACATGCGGCCGCTGTCTATCCGGTGAGGTAGTCGGCGAAGGTTCTGGTGCCTACCGCGCGGGTGGGAGTCAGGTTGCCGCCTGCTCGGTAGGCGCGGTAGGTCGCGCCGGGGACCTTCATGGGGATCAGGGTTCGGCGTTTTCCTGTTGCGGCCAGGTAGGTGCGCGCCAGGTCGGTGGCCTCGCGGATTTCTGGGCCGCCTAGCTCGGGGGCTGTGCCTGCTGGGGCCGATTGGGCGAGGGTGGCGAGCTCTATGGCTACTTCTGCCTCGTCTATCGGTTGGAAGCGGAAGCCTGGTACGAGCATGAGCGGGAGCCTTGAGAGGTTGTCGAACATGCGGCGTAGCAGGGAGTGGAACTGGGTGGCGCGCAGGATGGTGTGGGGGACGCCGGAGTTGGTGATGAGGCGTTCGGCGGCCAGTTTTGTTTGTAGTAGGGGAGAGGGACTTGGTCGCAGCCCACGATCGAGATGTAGACGAGGTGCGCCGGGCGGGCTGCCAGTACGGCGCGGGCCATGGTCACCTCGTGGCGGAACGAGGTTGCGCAGTGGATGACCACGTCGGCGCGGAGTGCGCCTAAGCCCTTGTTGCGCAACAGGTCTGTGCCGGTTGAGCGGGAGACGGACTTTGCGCCGGGGAGGGCGGCTACCACGTGGCGGCCCAAGGAGCCGGTGCCGCCGGTGACGACGTAGGTCATGCGGTCACCTCGGCACGGTAGTAGTGGGCCAGCACGACGGTTCCCGTTACTGCGGCCGTTGCGCTGATGATCAGGCCCGCTTGGGAGAGGCCGCTCATGCCTGCGCCTTCGCCTACCAGCTTGATGCCTATCCAGGCTGCGACGATCGGGTTGACGACGGTTTGGCCGGCCACGACGAGGTCGGGTGGGCCTGCTGCGTAGCCGAGTTGGATGAACCAGGCGCCTACCAGGAAGGTGGCTATCAGGCCTGCCAGGGAGATCCATTCGATCTCGGGCAGGGCGGTGGTCACGTCGCGGACCAGGACGGCCACCAGGCCGTAGGCGATGCCTGCGCCGATTGCCAGGGCCAGGGCTCGTACTGCGCCCGTTTGGAACGTTGCCACGACTGTGCAGACGAGTACGCCTGCGGCGACCAGTTGGCCTGCCTGTAAGGCGACTTTGGGGGAGATCTCGGTGGGGACCGCTTGGCCTGCCGTGATGGAGACGAAGACGACGATGCCGGCGGTGGCGACCAGGACTGCTACTGCCAGGAGACCGGTCAGGCGGTGGGCTCTGGCCACCGCGATGATCGGGATGGCCAGGGCGTTGAGTGGTGCCACGACTGAGACCGGGGCCAGAGCCAGGGCTACTACCTGCAGGATCGCGCAGGCGAACAGGATCAGGAAGCCGTAGACCCAGCGGCGGGACGTGACCAGGCGGTGGGCCGAGGTCAGTTTCAGGTTCGGGGTTTCGCGGACGCCGGCGTGCTGCAGCAAGGCGCCGAGCGCGCTGCACCCGGCGGCAAGTACCGCGCACAGGATCGCGAGCCCGACCACGTGTGAATCGTACCCCGGCACTGCTATGGTTCATTACATGAGTAATGAACCAAGGAAGTGAGTCGTGTTCGACGACCGGAGCCCGATCTACCGGCAGATCGCCGACCGGATCAAGGCGGACGTGCTCAGCGGGGCGTTGAAGGCGGATGAGCAGGTCATGTCGACCAACCAGTACGCCGCCTACTACCGGATCAACCCGGCCACCGCGGCGAAGGCCTTTGCGCAGCTGGTGGACGAGCAGGTGCTCTACAAGAAGAGGGGGATCGGGATGTTCGTGAGCACCAAGGCTCGCGACATGCTGCGGGCGCAGGGGCGGGAGACCTTCTTCGGGGAGGTCGTGGACGCGATGGTCGCGGAGGCGCGGGCAATCGGGATTCCGTTGGCGGACGTCATTCGACGGATCGAGCAGCACGAGAGCGGGGACGTGTGATGCGCGTTGACGTGCAGGGTCTGACCGTGCGCTACGGATCTGTCACGGCTGTCGACGACATGAGCTTTTCCCTGAGCGGTAACAAGATTTACGGACTGCTGGGGCGCAACGGGTCCGGCAAGACCAGCTTGATGTCGGCGCTCGCGGGGTATCGGCGGCCGATCGGGACGGTGATGCTGAACGGGGCGCCGGTGTTCGAGAACGCCTCGGTGATGCGGGACGTGTGTCTCGTGCGGCATTCGGCTGACGCGGCGGACAAGGGTGACAAAGTCTCGTACGTCCTTGAGTACGGCAAGGCGTGGCGGGACACGTGGGACGACGTTCATGCGCGCGAGTTGGCGGAGCTGTTCAAGATTCCGTTGAAGACCAAGGTCGGCGAGCTGTCGCTGGGGCAGCGGTCGGCGTTGGGGGTCGTGATCGGGCTGGCCAGCCGGTCGCCGTTGACGATGCTGGACGAGTCGCACCTCGGCATGGACACGCCGACGCGGTACGCGTTCTACGACGCGTTGCTCAACGACTTCATGGCGCACCCGCGGACGATCATCATCTCCACGCACCTGATCGAGGAACTGGCCTCGTTGCTGGAGGAGGCCGTGATCATCGACAACGGCCGCCTGGTGTTGCAGGAGGAGGCGGACGTGCTGCGGTCGCGTGGCACTGAGGTGACCGGGAACGCCGCGGAGGTGGACGAGTTCACCGCCGGGCTGACCGTGTTGAGCACGAAGTCGTTGGGGCGGGTGAAGGCCGCGATGGTCTACGGCGCGCTCGACGACTCGCAGTTGATCCGTGCTCGCCAGCTCGGGCTGGAGCTCGGGCCGATCGCGTTGCAGGACCTGTTCGTGCACCTGACCGAGCCCGTCGGAGGCCTGCGGTGAAGATCTTCCGGCACCTGACGGTGTCGCTGGTGTCGTTCGGCGCGGCCGTTGCCGCCTGCGTCTTCGTGGCTGTGCTGGCGGCCACGTTCAGCTTCTCGGCGTTCGGCGACATCGCGATCAGCTGGTGGATGCTGGTCACAGTCCAGATCGCGCGGTGGTTCGTGCTGTTCGTTGGTGTGTACGTGATCCACAACGTGCTGCCGATCGCGATCGCGCACGGCCGCACGCGCCGTGAGTTCCTGGGGGCGGCGACCGGGTTCAGCGCGGTCTTCGCGCTGGCGATGACTCTGTTGACCTGGCTCGGGTTCCTCATCGAGGGCAGCATCTTCAGCCTGATGGACTGGCGGTCGATGGGGCACGGGTCGGTGCTCTCGTACTTCCTGATGTTCCTGGTGTGGTGCGCGGTCGGCATGTTCTTCGCCGCGGCGTTCGACCGGTGGGGGTACGTCGGGTTGCTCGCGCTGCCGGTCGGTCTCGCGTTCGCGTTGGTACCCGGGATCACGATGCCCGGTACCGGGGACATGCCGCTCATCCGGAACGCGCCGGAGCTGCTCGGCGACGGCTGGCACGTGGTGTCGCTGGGTGCGTGGGCGGTCGTGATGGCCATGACGTGGGCCATCGCGCGGGAGATACCGGTTCGCACGAAGGTCGGATGAGCCTCACGACCCGCGGATGACGAGTGAGGGCTCGAAGATGACGGAGGTGACCGGGGCGTCCTCGGTGATCTGCCTGATCAGCTGGCGGGCCATCTCCGCGGCCATGTCGGTGATCGGTTGACGGACGGTCGTGAGCTCGGGTTCGCACGTCAGCGCGGCGCTGCTGTCGTCGAACCCGACGATCGCCACGTCGTCGGGGACTTTGCGGCCGTGTCGGTGGAGTACGGGAATCGCGCCGTTGGCCATCAGGTCGGAAGTGATGAACACGCCGTCGACGTCGGGGCAGGTGCTGATCAGGTCCTCCATCGCGGTGGCGCCGGACTGGCCGGTGAAGTCGCCGTGCACGACGACCGCGTCCGGTACCTCCGCGAGGAAGCCGGCGAGCCGGTCCTGGCCGGCCGGGGTGTCCTGAGGGCCGGTGATCGTGGCGATCCTGGTGCGTCCCAAGGATTTGAGGCGTTGGGCCGCGAGTGCGGCGCCTGCGGTCTGGTTCACGTCGACATACGTGATCGGCACCGGTTGCAGGGGCCGGCCCGCGAGCACCACCGGCAGCCCGGCCGCGATGAGCCGGCCGGGCACCGGATCCGCCGGATCGGTGTGCACGAGGATCACGCCGTCCAGCCGGCCGCGCCGCAGGTCGCTCAACGCCTGCTCGCGCGTACCGGGACCGGTCATCATCAGCACGAGGTGGATGCCGAGCGGCCGGACCACGCGGGTCACGCCGCTGACGACGCTCGCCAGGTGCGGGTCGCCGAGCATCCGGCGTTCGTCGGGCAGCACCAGGCCGATCGCGTGGGCGCGTCGCGTGACCAACGAGCGGGCGGCGATGTTCGGCAGGTAACCCGTGCTGGAGATGGCTTTCTCGACCGCGTGCCGGAGTGACTCGTCGACCGTGCAGGCGCCGTTGACGACCCTGGACGCGGTCGCGCGGGACACGCCGGCGACGCGGGCCACCTCCTCCGGCGTCACCCGCTTCACCCGGCCGCCAGTTCCGCCGTGCGGTGGCGTTCCATCAGCGCGACGACCTCGGCCGTCGGCTGGTGCGTGATCGCCGTGCGGGCCGAGCGGACGACCTCCAGCGACTCGGTGAGGTGGGCGTGCACGAACTGCCGCAACGCTTCGGGGCTGGTGGAGGCGAGTTGGATCTCCGCATCCGTTGGCATGCCGGGCATGTCGTGGCCGGCGTGGTTGTTCACGTAGGGCGCGTCGAGCAGTTTCCGCAGCTCGGCCAGCTCGGTGTTCCGGTTCGCTTTGACGTCGGACTTGTCGGTGAGCTCGAGCAGCTTGAGTGCTTGCTCGTCGGTGGCGATGGCCAGTTCGACGAACGCGCGTTCCGTTGTGCCGTAACCGTTATGCGCTGGGGGTGGAGGCGGTTCCTGCTGGCAGGCGCTGAGAACGCCTGCCAGCAGGAGCACGGTCACCCGTGGTTGCCGGCGTGATCGCACTTCAGCACCACGTTGATGCAGTTGCGGACGCGGCGCTCCATTTCGTTGCGCGGCCACACGTTGAAGAAGTCGCCGTGCATGGTTTGACCTGTGCCGGACGAGAGCCTCATGCCCGCCGTGCTGCCGCTGACGGGATAGCGCAGGACCATTCGCAGCTTCGGGACCGGAACCGGGTGGCTGCTCGGGCATCCACCGGCCACGGGGTAGGACATGTGCGACTTGTGGTCGGCCGAGTCGAGGTTGCGGCCGTCCCAGCACTGCGGGAAGTCCAGGTAGGTCTCCAGCATCGTGCCGGCCGGGCACTCCACGAAGTTCTTCGACGGGTTGACGTGACCCGCGTGCAGGCACGACCAGCGCGCGATGCTGTCGTGGTCACCGGTGGCTTTCGCGTTGCCCGCCACGATCTTCAGCCCGTACGGCGTCGGCTGGATCGCGGCCGGGTTGTTCACGCCCTCGCCGAGGTAGTAGAAGGTGATCCCGGTCGGGGCGATCGCGGTGTTGTTCCGGTACAGCGTCGGCACCCAGTACGAGGAGATGTCCGAGGCCGGGTCGCAGTTCCCGGTCGCGCCTTCGAGGGACTGCTGGGTGGACCGGGCGTTCGTCGAGTGGTTGCCGAAGAAGTCGTGCAGGTGCGAGGCACCGGCCAGGTTCGGCAGGACGATCGGGTCGTCGGGCAGGCGGTGGCTGAGCTTGCAGTCCGCGACGAACTCGGCGACGCGGACGGGTTCTCCTTGTGCCGCAACGGGAACGCTGAGCACGCTCGCGACGAGCGCGACTGTGGCGGCGATGTGTGAAGCAGGCTTCCTCATTGAAGCTTTCCTCTCCGCAGCAGGATTGGGAGAGCGCTCTCACGCAAATCGAGCATGACGCAGTTCGCAACAGGGCGTCAATCCGCAAGAAACGTTCAGAAGTCCCGGTTTTCTTGACACCGCGTGCCGGGAGCCCTGACTCTCGGAGGTGAACTCCTGTCTCAGAGAGCGCTCTCTCGCCGTCCCGTTCTCCAGCTACAGGAGCATCCCCATGTCAGGAAGGCTTCAACGCGGAAGACTCCCTCTCATCGTCGCGGCGATGGTCGCGGCCGCTCTCATCACCCCGGCGCACGCCGCTGGTCCGTTGCTCTCCCAAGGCCGTCCTGTCACGGCCTCCACCAGCGAGAACGCCGTCTTCACCGCGGCCGCGGCCGTCGACGGCGACCTCGGCACGCGCTGGTCCAGCGAGTTCCGCGACCCCCAGTGGATTCAGATCGACCTCGGTTCGTCAGCACGCGTGGACCAGGTGACCCTCGCGTGGGAAACCGCGCACGGCAAGGCGTTCAGCCTCAAGATCTCCCCGGACGGCAACACCTGGCACGACCTGCACAGCACAACAACAGGGCCAGGCGGCACACAGACGCTCGCGGTGAACGGGACCGGCCGGTACGTGCGGCTGGACCTGACCGAGCGTGCGACCCAGTGGGGCTACTCGCTGTGGGAGTTCCAGGTGTTCGGCACGCGTGACGGCGGCAACGCGGAAACCCTGCTTTCCTACGGAAGACAGGGCGCGGCGTCCACCTCGCAGGACGACGTGAACTGCGGGCAGTGCGTCCCGGCCAAGGCGTTCGACCGCGATCCCGCGACCCGCTGGGCCACGAGCTCGACGACCGGCTGGGTCGATCCCGGCTGGATCTCCGTCGACCTCGGCGCGCCCGCGACGATCTCCAAGGTCGTGTTGCAGTGGGACCCGGCCTATGCGACGGCCTACGAACTGGAAGTTTCGGACGACAACGCGAACTGGCGCGAGATCTACGCGACGACCACCGGCCGCGGCTTCAAGGAGACGCTGACGGTCAGCGGCACCGGCCGGTACGTCCGGATGTTCGGCACGGCCAGGTCGAACGGCTACGGCTACTCGTTGTGGGAGTTCCAGGTCTACGGCACCGGGGGCAACCCGACGCCCGCTCCGCCGCTGCCGCCGAACCCGGCGTTCCCCGGCCGGCTGGTGTGGTCCGACGAGTTCAACGCGCCCGCGGGCACCGGGCCGGACGCCGCGAAGTGGCAGCCGGAGATCGGGCCGGGCGTGAACAACGAACTTCAGTACTACACGAACAACAACAACGCCCGGCACGACGGCAACGGCAACCTGGTGCTGCAGGCGCGCCGGGAAGTCACGCCCGGCGGCGCGTGCCCGGTGGACCCGGTCAGCGGCAGCACGACCTGCCAGTACACGTCGGCGAGGCTGAACACCTACGGCAAGTTCACCTTCACCTACGGCCGGGTCGAGGCGCGGATCAAGGTGTCGTCGACGCAGGGGTTGTGGCCGGCGTTCTGGATGCTGGGCGCGGACTTCTTCGACAAGCGCACGCCGTGGCCCGCGTGCGGCGAGATCGACATCATGGAACACGTCGGCAAGGAGCCGAACCGGGTGTACTCGACGTTGCACGCGCCCCAGTACTTCGGCGCGGGCGGCCACGGGTCACCGCTCGAGCTCGGCCAGCCGGCGTCCTCGGCGTTCCGGACCTTCGCCGTCGAGTGGGACTCCAGCCACATGACGTTCAGCGTGGACGGCAACAGGTTCTTCACCGTCGACCGCAACGAGCTGGAGACCACCCGCGGTCCGTGGGTGTACGACCACCCGTTCTTCCTCATCATCAACAACGCGGTCGGCGGTGACTGGCCCGGCCCGCCGGGGGCCGGGACGCAGCTGCCGCAGGACATGGTGCTGGACTACGTCAGGGTGTACCAGTGATCGAGACCCGGGCCGGCGGTGAGACGTCGAACGCCTCGGTGACCGCCTCGACCTCGATCTGCGCGGTTTCCCCTGCACCCAACGGGATCGCGGGCACGAAGTACGCGTCGTTCGTCGTGCCGCCGAGGAAGATCCGCGCGGAACCGGTCCACTTGTAGACCCGGTACTGCCGGACGGCGCCGGGCGAGCGCGTCCAGGTGAGTCGTGCCGACACGGTGGTCGTGTTGGTGCGGCTCACCTGTTCGACCCGCACGTTCGACGGGGCGACCGGTGAGGTCATGACCGGGTCCAGCACGCCGATCCGGCCGATCGAGGCCGTGACGGGACCGCCGGGCAGCACCCGCAGCGAGATCTCGGTCAGCGTCGCGCCGGAGTGCTCGCCGAGCGGGAACACGCTGCGCCGCCACGCACCGGACACTCCGCCGAGGTCCAGGACCTTCTCCGTGGTACCGATCCGCAGCACCGCCTGCAGCCGCGACGGGCCGACGCCGGTGCGGTGCACGATCTCGAACTGGGTGTTGCCGGTCAGCTTCAGCGATGTCGCGAACAGGCGGACGTCGTTGGCGGACAGGGGAGTGCCGGTGATCTTCAGCGCGGTGCCGCCGTCGTACGGGTCGTCCCAGTCGAGCGACGGGGTCACTTTCGTGCCGGTGCCGGTGACGCTCCACCGCCACGTCGGCAGGACGTCCTGCAGCGACAGGTTGTTCCACGCCTGGGTCGAGCGCACCGCGCCGCCGATCGCGAACTTGCGGCCGTGCCCGGTGTTGAAGTTCGTGACGAACGGCAGCGAGGTGATCGGCGTCAGCTCGGTGATGTAGTGGGCGACGCCCTTCCAGTTCGCCGTCGTGGTGGTGTTCGCCGGGTCGCCGTTCTGGCCGACCCAGAACCTGTTGTCGCGGGCGTAGAAGTCGGCCGGGCTGGTGGACGACTTGAACGTCCACTCGGGACGGTAGAAGCCGAGTGACGTCGTGTGCGGCTTGCCCTCGGGGAAGACGGAGGCCCAGCCGATGTTGGTGTTGTAACCGTTGGCCTCGACGTCCACACCGGACGCCAGGTCGTACGGGCTGCGACCCATCTGCGTGGCCATCGCGGCGGAGTTCGCCAGACCCTGGGTGCTCCACCAGAAGTTCAGGAACATCTCGTCGGACTGCTCGAAGAACATCTTGTTCCGCGCGGTCAGGGCGTTCTGCCAGGACACGCTGCCGGAGTCGGTCATCGCGTCGTACCAGATGACCCGCAGCCCGCTCTTCTTCATGTAGACGATGAAGTCGCGCATGTCGTTCGCGAGCTGGGTGTTGCCGCCGGCGGTCTCCTGGTTGAGGAACCAGCCGTCGAACCCGTAGTGCCGCGCGACCTGGATCATCTTGTCCGCCACCGGGAACCGGTCGCCCTCGCGCTTGACGAAGTCGCGGACCCACTGGATCTGGCCGCCGTACGCGGTCGGCGGGAGGAACACGTTGCCGATCACGCGCACGCCGTTGCGGTGCGCGGCGTCGGTGACGGTCGGGTTCGGTGCGAGGATCAGGCCCTCGGACGCGGAACCACCCCAGAACACCAGTTCGTCGATGTACTGCCAGTAGTTCGTGGCGTAGTAGTTCATGTCCAGCGAGCCCTGCGCCGGGTTGTTGCTCGTCGGCGCGTACGCCACCAACGCCTGCACGCGCGCCTCGTTGGGATGCGCGTGCGCGTTGGCCGGTCTGGCCGGAACGACGCGCTTCGCCAGCGGCACCGTGCTGCGGTTGTACTTGGCGTCCCGGTCCGTCGCCGGATCCCAGTTCAGGATAGTGGCCGGGTGCCAGTACGACGCGTACGGCTGAGCGACTTCGGCGGCTGAGGCAGGGGTCTCGGACAGCAGACTGGTCAAAGCCGCCGTCGAGCTCAGCACGAGGAACTGTCTCCGAGTGGGCACGCGATCACCCTTGTGCTCCAGTCGATTCGCCGCATACCGCCTCTACGGTGACTCCATCGGACGACAATTCGCTGATCTGCTGCGCTGTGTAACCGAGTTCCGTCAACAGCTCGGTGTTGTGCTCGCCGAGGCGCGGTGCATGCCGCCGAACGGACGCAGGAGTTGCCGAGAACCGGACCGGCGACGGGACAACGCGGACAGTGCCCTCGGTGGGGTGCTCCGCGGTGTCCAAACGAGACACCACGTCCTGCAGGCCGGCCACGCGACCGAACGGGATGCTGTACCGGGAACACAGCTCCTCCCACTCGTCCGTCGTCCGTTCCAGCGCGAGCTCCGCCATCAGGTCGTAGAACTCCTCGAAGTGCTCGTACAACGAGTCGGGGGAGTCGAACCTCGGATCCACCGCCAGGTCCGGTCGTCCGGCAACGGTGAAGAAGTCCGCGACGTTGCGCGCGCCGTAGGTGGCGATGCAGGCGTAACCGTCCTTGGTGCGGACCGCGCGGTGGTTCGGCTGCAGTGACCGCGCGAAGCCGAACGGGCCGTGCGGCGGCACGAAGGTCTCGCCGCCCAGGTGTTCGAGGAGGTTGAACGCCAGCATGGTGTCGGTCATCGGAACCTCGATGTGCTGGCCGAGCCCGGAGCGTTCCCGGTGCATCAACGCGGCCAGCACCGAGTACGCGATCGTCAGCGAGCTGACCTTGTCCGCGAGCACGGTCGGCACGTAGTCCGGCGTGCCCGTGGCCCGCATCATCAGGTCCACGGTCCCGGACGCGCCCTGCACGATCTCGTCGTACGCGGCGCGGTCCCGCAGCTCACCCGAGAATCCCTGCGCCTGGCAGTAAACGAGCCGGTCGTGCCTGATCGACTCGTAGTCGAGCCCGAGCCGTTCGAGCGCCTGAGGCCGCAGGTTGGTCACGAGCACGTCGGCCGTCGCCACGAGGTCGCGGAAGATCTTCTTCCCGCGTTCATCCTTCAGATCAACTGCGATGGAGCGCTTGTTGCGGTTGAGCGCGAGGGTCAGCGAACTCATGCCGACGTGCTTGTACGGAGGTGGCACCCGCAACGAGTCGCCGGACGGGGACTCGACCTTCACGACGTCGGCACCGAGGTCACCGAGGATCTGCGTTGCGTACGGCCCCATGACGACTGTCGAAAAATCGATAACACGGATCCCGTGAAGAGCACCATCCATGTGGCCGAACCCTACTTCGGCTACTGGGCGGTAACGTAATACCGCTGTAACACTGCCTTCTGGCAGCAATTGGTAACCACCCTGCAACCAATTGAGGTGACATCGTCGTGCGCATCAAAGGCGTGCTTGCGGCGCTCATCCTGGCGCTGATCTCTGCCACCGCCCCCGCTGTCGCTTCCGCGGCGGCCAACCCCTACGAACGCGGCCCGGCACCCACGGCCGCCTCCGTCGAAGCCTCGCGCGGCACGTTCGCGGTGACTTCGGCGGCCATCGCCCGTCAGTCGAACTTCGGCGGCGGCACCATCTACACCCCGACCAGTGACCTCACGTTCGGAGCGGTAGCCATCTCACCGGGCTTCACCGCGACCCAGTCGTCCGTCGCGCACTTCGGTCCGCGACTGGCGTCCTACGGGTTCGTGGTGATCACGATCAACACCCTGTCCGGCTGGGACGACCCGGACAGCCGGGGCCGCCAGCTCCTCGCGGCCCTCGACTACGCGGTGCGAACGAACCCCCGCGTCGACGCCTCGCGCCTCGCCGTGATGGGCCACTCGATGGGCGGCGGCGGAGCGTTGCGCGCCGCCACCAGCCGTCCCGCGCTGCAGGCCGCGATCCCGCTGGCCGGCTGGCACACCACGAAGAGCTGGCCCGGCGTCCAGGCACCGACCCTGGTGCTCGGAGGCCAGAGCGACCCGACCGCCCCCAACTCCCAGCACTCGACGCCGTTCTACAACTCCATGACGGCCGCCTCCGACAAGGCGTTCCTGGAGTTGCGCGGCGGCGACCACTCCGACCCGCGCAGCGACAACATCACGGTCCGCAAGTACACCCTGTCGTGGCTGAAGAGGTTCGTGGACAACGACGTCCGCTACGACCAGTTCCTCTGCCCGGCCCCGGCACCGAACACGCTCATCTCGGCCTACCGGGACACCTGTCCGCACGCCTGACCGCTGATCGGGTTGCTGTGCCGGAGCGCGACGGCCTGGCACAGCAACCCGTCACGACTCCCTGGTGAACGGACGCGGCATGCCCTCCGGCACCTCCAGCGGGGTCGTGTAGAAGCGGACCTCGTGACCGTCCGGGTCGTGCACACCGGGCAACACCCAGCCGACCGGCGTCCTGAAGACAGGACCGTGCTCGACACCGCGCTCGGTGAGGTGCGCCGCGAGTGCCTCGATGGCCTCCTCGCCCGGTACGCCGATGGCGAAGTAGTCGAACCCGGCCGCGACGGCCGCGAGCTCGGGGTTCAGTCTCAGTGCCAGCGGCGGCCCGCCTCTGGCGTGATCCATGGACACGCCCATCCGCACTCCCTGCTCGACGAAGTTCACCATCAGCTCGTAGCCGAGGTTCGTCGTGTACCAGTCCAGCGACTTGTCCAGGTCGGACACGGGGAGCTTCAGGTGGTGGATGCCGTCCAGCAGCGGCGCGCTCATGATCGTTACCTCCTGGTTGCAGTGAGACTGCACTTATGCAGTTAGACTGCAACATGTGCCAGAGGACGTCAACAGGGATTTGCGAGCGGCGCGCCGGGCGGACACCGAGGTCCGGATCATCGAGGCGGCCACCGAGCTGTTCACCGAACGCGGCTACGTCGCCACGACGCTCACCGACGTGGCGAAACACGCGGGTGTGGGTGCTCGCACGGTGTACGTGCGGTTCGACTCGAAGGCCGCGTTGCTGCAGCGCTGCCTGGACGTGGCGATCGCGGGGGACTACCACCGCGTGGCCGTGCCCGACCGGGACTGGTTCCAGAAGGCGATGAACGCGCCGACGGCCGAGGAGCGGATCGCGCGCATGGCCGCGATCGGCGCGCAGTTGATGGACCGCACGGGAGCGTTGCTGAAGGTGTCACAGCAGGCGGAGGCGCTCGAGCCCGAGATCGCCGAACGTGCCCAGGCGGCCCGCGAAATGACACATCAGGCCATCGGCGGCTTCTTCCGGAAGCTGGCCGCCGATGGCCTGATCTCAGAGACGAACGTGGACTGGGTCGCGCAGACGGGCGCGGTGCTCGGTCAGGCCGAGACCTACCTGCTGCTCACCAAGACCACAGAGCTGACGATCGAGTCCTACGAGTCGTGGCTGGTTGATACCTGGACACGACTCGTAGGAGGCACTCACTCGTAGGCGATCGCGTCCAGGACGTTGAGCCGTGCCGCGCGGATCGCGGGCAGGATCGCCGCGATCACACCGACGACCGCGGCCACCACCAGGTACTGGACCATGGTGACCCAGGGGAACCCGAGATCCGAGATGCCCTGGTCCTTCAACGCCTGCACGGTCGCGACGCCCAGCGCGAGACCGACCGCGAGGCCGAGCACCGCGCCGAACACCGAGATCACCACCGACTCGACGGTGATCATCCGCATCACCTGCGACCGCCGCATGCCGATGGCCCGCAGCAGACCCAGCTCGCGGGTCCGCTCGATCACCGACAGCGCCAGCGTGTTGATGACACCGAGGACCGCGATCAGGATCGCCAGCGCCAGCAGGATCTGGATCATCAGGAGGACCGTGTCGAACTGCGAGGTCGTCTGCTTCACGAACGCGCTGCGGTCCTGCACCGTGATCTCGGGGTTGTCCGCGAACAGCGGTTCGACGCGCTTCTGCACGTCCGCCGCCGACGTTCCCGGCTTCACCTGCACGAACGCCTGGCCGATGCCGTCGGACCGGAACTGGGCACCCGCCGACTCGGGCAGCACCAGCGCGCCCTGCAGCACCTGGGACTTGGCCCAGATGAAGCCGACGGTGTACGTCTTCGGCTCGCTCGCCTTGGCCAGCTGGAGCGTCACCTTGGTGCCGACCGTCCAGCCCTTCTCGGCGGCCTGACCCTCCGACAGCGCCAGCTGGTCGTCGCGCAGCGGTGCGATCTCACCGGAGAACGACTTGAGGCCGAACATCTCCTTCATCGCCGGCACGTCCGAGACGGCGACCGCGAACAGCTGGTCCTCGCCCTGCAGCACGCCGTCCGACGACCAGCCGAACGCCGAGCTGACGCCGTCGGTCTGCTCGACCTTGGTGAGCACGTCCGGCTTGAACGTCGCCGGCATGCCCTCCATCTGGCCCTCGCCGGAGATGATCAGGTCGGTCTGCAGCTGCCCGGCGGCGAGCTTCTCGATCGACTTGGTCGCCGACGTCAGCACCACGCTCACGCCGGTGATCAGCGAGATGCCGACCATCAGCGCGGCCGCGGTGATCGCGGTCCGGCGCGGGTTGCGGGCGGAGTTCCTGCGCCCCAACAGACCCGGCATCGACCACGACAGCAGGCGGCCGATCAGCGACACCATCGGTTTGGACAGCATCGGGGTCAGCAGCGCGACACCGATGAACGCCACGAGGATGCCGCCGAAGATCAGTGGCAGCGACGTCTGCTGGAAGCCGAAGCCCAGTCCCGTGCCGCCGAGAGCGACGACCGCCGCACCGATGAGCGTGATCTTCGTCAGCGGCCGGTCCGGCGTCGCCGCCTCGCGCATCGCCGCGACCGGCGCGATCCGCGACGCCCGCAGCGCCGGCATGACCGCCGCGATCACGGTGACGATCATGCCCACCGCGAACGACGAGATGATCGCCGAGAGAGGCACGCCGATGCCCGCCAGGTGCAGGTTGCCGCCGCCGACCGTGCTGAAGATGTTGGCCAGCAACGCTCCCACGCCGATACCGGCGCCGAGTCCGACGATCGAGGCGATCAGGCCGATCACCAACGCCTCCAGCACCACGGACCCGATGACCTGGCCGCGTGAGGCGCCCATCGACCGCAGCAGTGCCAACTCACGCGTGCGCTGGGCGACGATGATGGAGAACGTGTTGAGGATGATGAAGATGCCGACGAACAACGCGATGCCGGCGAACCCGAGCAGCACGTAGTTGAAGAACTTCAAGCCCTCGTTGATCTGGTCGGCCTGCTCCTTCGCCAGCACCGCACCGGTCTTCACCTCGTAACCGGAGCCCATCTTGGCCGCGACGGCGTCGCGCAACGCGTCGTCCGTCGTGCCCTGAGCCGCCGTCACGGTGACGCCGGAGAACACGTTCTTCTGGCCCAGCAACAACTGCTGCGCGACCGGCTCGGTGAACGCCACCGACAGCTCGCCGCCCAGCGAGTCACGGCCGCCCGCGTACTCGAAGATGCCGCTGATCTTGAAGTTCTTCTTGGGCTCCAACGTGAGCAGCGAGATCTCGTCGCCCACCTTGAACCCGCCGGTGGTCGCGAGGAACGCGCCGACCGCGACCTCGCCCTCGGCCTGGGGCGCCTTGCCGTCCCGGATCTTCTCCTGGCCGGTGCCCGTCCAGTTGAAGCCGATGCGCGGCGCGCCCGACGTCGTCATGACCTTGCCGTTCTTGCCGATCGGCCGCGCGGAACCCTGCACGTCACCGACGGCCGACGCCACGCCCGGCACCGACTTCACGTCGGCGATGGCCTGGGGCGTCAGCGGTTGCGGCTCCTTGCCCTTCTCCGCGTTAGGTGCCACCGAAACGTCCACATTGGCGAATGCCGACGAGAACAGATCGGTGAACGACCGCTGCAGCGTGTCGGTCAGCACGAACGAACCGGACACGAACATCACGCCCAGCACGACCGCGAGCGCGGACAGCACCAGCCGGAGCTTGCGCGACAGCAAGCTCTTGATAGTCGCCTTAAACATGCGGCACCGCGACGTCGTCGAGGTGCTTCATCGTGTCGAGAACCTCCTCGGACGACGGCGACAGCAGCTCGCGGACGACGTGGCCGTCCTTGAGGAAGATGACGCGGTCGGCGTACGAGGCGGCGTTCGGGTCGTGCGTGACCATCACGATCGTCTGCCCGAACTCACGGGCGGACCGCTGCAGGAAGCCCAGAACCTCCGCGCCGGACTGCGAGTCCAGGTTGCCGGTCGGCTCGTCCGCGAACACGACATCAGGGCGCGACACCAGCGCACGCGCGCACGCCACGCGCTGCTGCTGACCGCCTGACAGCTGCGTCGGCCGGTGGGTCAGCCTGTCCCTCAGACCCACCGTGTCGACGACAACGTCGAACCAGGCCTTGTCGACCTTCTTGCCACCGATCGCCAGCGGCAGCGTGATGTTCTCCTCGGCTGTCAGCGTCGGCAGCAGGTTGAACTGCTGGAAGATGAAGCCGACCTTGTCCCGCCGCAGCTCGGTGAGCCCGCGGTCCTTGAGCCCGGTGACCTTCGTGTCCCCGATCCACACCTCGCCGCGGGTGACGTCGTCGAGCCCCGCGAGGCAGTGCATCAACGTCGACTTGCCCGACCCCGACGGCCCCATGATCGCCGTGAACCTGGACCTGTCCAGTTCGACGCTCACCCCCGCGAGCGCGGTCACGGCGGCGTCGCCGGACCCGTATTCCTTCCACACGTCGACGGCTCTCGCCGCGACTCCATCGGACGCGCTCACTCTGTGTCCCCTCCTGTGGGTCTTGTGCGCACCATCTTCGGCGACACGACCGCACCGAAGGGTCAGGTTCTCCCCTGAGAGAACCCTGAAACCCAGTGTCCCCTGCCCCCGAGAAAACACGCTGAGAAACCTCTCAGCTTCGGTGCGTACGCGTCAGCACACGGCTCGAGGGGAACGGTATTTCACTGCTGTGACTGAGTCTTCAGCCTAAGGAGAACGATCGCGACAACTTCCGTCGCGATCAGAGGAGCATCAGTCCTCAATGGATTCCAACGGATGTGGGCTGCACCACGCGAAGCCCTGCTTTGGCCGCGTTTTCGGTGAGCCACGTGACGAGTCCGTCACCGTACGCGCTTGCCGGTCGCACCCAGTCGTTCATGCGGCGGGCGAAAGGCGCGTTGAACGCGATCACGTCGTCCAGCAGGAGCACCGGGTCTTCTTCGGTGGAGACGTCCCGGAAACCACCGAAGAAGACCCGACTCGCACCCAACTCACGGGCTTTGTCCGCCACCCCGAAGAAAGCCGACCCGCGCCCGTGAGCGCGCACCACCAACTGGTGCGCACGGAAGTCGGTGTCGAGGAACTCATCGGCGTACGTGCCGTCATCGGCCAGCACCAGCACGTTCGTGCCGCCGGGGAGCGCCCCGACCTGCCCAGGATGCGTGATGCCGATGACGGTGATGCCCACGACGATCATCCTGCCGCGCCTGTGTTAACCCTTGGCAGCGCTGGCGTTAAACAAGTTTCGGCAACACCTCGGCACCGAAGAGCCGGATCGTCTCGATGACCGACTCGTGCGGCATGCCCCCGATGTCGACCATCACGAGGTGCGTGTCGATGGACAGGTGCTCCGCCAACGCGTTCAGCCGCGCCGCCACCTCGTCCGGCGTTCCGCACACCGCCGCGCCGTCCATGATCGCGTCCACGTCGATGTCGCCGTCCCCGCGCCACGGGTCGGCGAACCGCGCGTACTCCGCGAGATGCGGCCGCCACCGTGCGCGCGCGTCCTCCTGAGCCACGAACACGTGACTGGGGACGCCGACCCGTCCGCTGGGGAACCGCTCCCGGTACCGCTGCACGACGTCCGAGTAGATCGACGGATCCCGCAGGGTCGACGGCAGCATCAGCGGCATCTCCAGCTCGGCGCCCAGATCCGCCGACACCGCGGACCCCGACCCGATCCACACCGTCGGCCGCGGCGCCTGCACCGGCCGCGGGGTCGTGGTCACGTGGGTCAGCGGCCCGCGGAACCGGCCGTCCCAGCTCACCTCGGGCTCTTCCAGCAACTTGATGAGCAGCCGCAGGTGTTCCTCGAACCGCGCCCGCAGCTCGCCCGGCTGCACCCCGAACGCCGCGTCGGTCTGCTGGTCGACGCCGCGTGCCACGATCAGCTCGGCCCGGCCGTTCGACAGGACGTCCAACGTGGCCAGCGCCTCGGCGACCAGCACGGGGTCGCGGTGGGCGAGCAGGGTGACCCCGGTCGAGAGCCGCAACGTGGACGTCCGCGCCGCGACCGCCGCCAGCAGCAGCTCGGGCGCGGACACGATGTAGCGGGTGAAGTGGTGCTCGCCGATCGCGACGCCCGCGAACCCCGACTCCTCGGCCACCACCGCCTGCTCGACCATCGCGCGCAACCGGTCGGCCTGGGGGACCTCCTCGCCCGTGCACGGGTTGGGCAGGTGGTCACCCAGGATCAGGAGGTAGACGTCCATGAGCGACATTTTCCATCCGTCCGGGGCAAGATGGTTGCATGGTCATCAACAACGAGGCCGAGAGCCGCTACGAGGTCCACGTCGACGGTGCGGTCGCCGGCTTCCTGGAGTACCGGACCATCGGTGACGTCATCGCGCTGGTGCACACCGAGGTCGACGAGGCCTACGCCGGTCAGGGCCTCGGCGGGCAGCTCGCCAAGTTCGCGCTCGACGACGCGAAGGCCCGTGATATCAAGATCTCGCCGCTTTGCCCGTTTGTGGCGAAGTACATCGACAAGCACCCGGAATACCGTGTTACTGTCCGGTAATAGTTGCCATCGCTAACAATGAGGTGAGCGGGCGTGTGGAGTGAACCGGGCGCGTTCGAGGTGGCACCAGGAGTGCACCGCATCCCGCTGCCGCTGCCGAACGACGGGCTGCGCGCGGTCAACGTGTACGCGATCGAGGACGGCGACGGACTCGTCATGGTCGACTCGGGCTGGGCGCTGGACGAGGCGCGCGACCAGCTCGAAGCCGCGCTCGGCACGTTGAACAAGGGCTTCGAGGACATCAAGAGGTTCCTCGTCACGCACGTGCACCGCGACCACTTCACGATGGCCGTGGCGTTGCGCAGGATGTTCGGCGCCAAGATCGGGCTCGGCCTCGGCGAGCAGCCGTCGCTGCGGCACATCCTGCACGGGCAGGAGGACCAGCACGTCGACGACCTGCGCAAATGGGGCGCCGCCGAGCTGGCCGAGACGTGGATCAAGATCATGCACCACGTCAACCGCGACGACGCCCTGCGCGACTACGAGGAACCGGACGAGTGGCTCACGCCGGCCACGATCGACCTCGAACACCGCAGGCTCGAAGTCGTCCCGACGCCCGGCCACACCCGCGGCCACGTCGTGTTCGTCGACCACACCGCGAAGGTGCTGTTCTCGGGCGACCACGTGCTCCCGCACATCACGCCGTCGATCGGCTTCGAGCCGCTCAGGCCCGAACTGCCGCTGGGCGACTACATGACGTCGCTGAGGCTCACCCGCGAGCTGCCGGACCTGAAGCTGTTGCCGGCGCACGGCCCCGTGACCGACAGCAGCCACGCCCGCGTGGACGAGCTGCTGCACCACCACGAGCAGCGCCTGGAGGAGATCCTCAAGGCGGTGAGCGGCAGCGCGTTCGAGACCGCCCGCAAGATCGGGTGGACCCGCCGCCAGCGCCGGTTCGACGATCTGGACATGTTCAACCAGGTGCTGGCGATCGGTGAGACGGCCGCGCACCTCGATGTTCTGGTCGAACGTGGCGAATTGACCCGAACGGTGAACGCCGGCGTGCTCGAATACCACGTGTGAGACCGCTTGAGCTGGCCGCCTGGACCTGGAAGATGCCCCGCAGAGGCCGGGGGTTCTGGTTCTCGCTGGCGATCGACGTGCTGTGGCCGATCGTGGTGCTGTTCGTGCGTCTGCGGGTGCGTGGCAGGCACCACGTGCCCGGCAACGGTGGTGTGATCCTCGCGTTCAACCACCTGTCGAACTCCGACACCGTGGCCGCGGTGGTGTTCGCGCTGATGTCGAACCGGGTGCCGCGCGTGCTCGCGAAGGCGTCGTTGTGGCGCACCCCGGTCATCGGCTGGGTCATGCGCTCCGGCGGCCACATCCCGGTCGAGCGCGGCACGGTGAAGGCGTCAGAGGCGCTGAAACCGGCGGTCGAGGCGTTGCGGGACGGCGAATGCGTGATGGTGTTCCCCGAGGGCACGTTCACGACGGACCCCGACAACTGGCCGATGAAGGGCAAGTCCGGTGTAGCGCGGATGGCCCTCGAATCCCGCGTTCCCGTGGTGCCGGTGGCCGAGTGGGGGACCCAGGACCTGTTGCCCAAGGGCACGATCCTGCCGAGGTTGTTGCCGCGCAAGACGGTCGAGGTGGTCGCGGGCGCGCCGGTCGACCTGTCCGACCTGTACGACCGGGAACTGACCGCCGAGGTGCTGGACGAGGCCACGGCTCGGGTCATGGAGGCCATCACCACCATGCTGTCCGGCATACGTTCCGCGCAAACGGGTAGCCAGAAGGCATGAGTGCGTTAGAAGAAGTTGTTGCGACCAAGGACGTCGTCCGTCCCGGTGGGACGGGAATCTGGGCGCCGGTGATCCCGCCGCGCCGCGGTGACGAGGAGTGGGTCGTCCAGGACGGCGACGACCCGTTGATCGTCCGCGGCGAAGACTGAGTTCTGTCTAGACGCACTAGACGCGTCTAGCTAGACTAGACGCCATGACGCTCGACGAGGAACTTCTGGCAGCGGCGCGCAAGGCCAGCACGGTCGCGGCCGCTGCTCAGGACCAGGCCGACATCGCGAAAGCCGTCTATCACCACCACGTGCTGCGGTTGCACCGCGCCGGTGGGTCGATGCGCGAGATCGCGGAGGCGTTGAAGATCAGCCACCAGCGCGTGCACCAGATCGTCGAGCAGTCCAAGCGGACCGAGCGCTGCTGGTTCTGCGGGCGCGGCGCGGACGAGGTCGACAAGATGATGGCCGGGCCCGCCGCGCTCATCTGCGACATCTGCGTGGCCGCGGCTCAGGTCGGCGAGGCCGGCGACTGCTCGTTCTGCAGCGAGACCAAGCCGGTGCACGAGGGGGAGTCGGCGAAGATCTGCCGGTCCTGCCTGGACTTCAGCGCCGCCGTCATCAGCGCGGCAACTTCACCACGGTGACAAAAAAGTCGTCGATCTGGCGCACGACCTCGATGAACCGGTCGAAGTCCACCGGTTTGGTGACGTAAGCGTTGGCGTACAGGCTGTAGCTGCGCAGGATGTCCTCTTCGGCGTCCGAGGTCGTCAGCACCACCACGGGAATCGACCGGAGCTCGGCGTCCGCCTTCACCTCGGCCAGCACCTCGCGCCCGTCCTTGCGGGGCAGGTTCAGGTCGAGCAGGATCAGCCCCGGCCGCGGCGCGTTCTCGTACTCGCCCTCGCGCCGCAGGAAAGCCAGCGCCTCCACGCCGTCCTTCACCACGTGCAGCGTGTTGCGGATCTTGTGGTGCTCGAACGCCTCCTGCGTCATCAACGCGTCGCCCGGGTCGTCCTCGACCAGCAGGACGTCGATCACGCTCAGCGGCATTTCACTCATGCGGTTACCTCGACAAGCTCTTCGGTGGCGTCTTCCGGGGCGACGGGCAAGGTGAACTCGAAGGTGGTCCCGGAGTCCACATCGGTCTTCAGCCAGATGGTGCCGCCGTGGTACTCGACGATCTTCCGGCACATCGCCAGCCCGATGCCCGTGCCGGGATAGGCGTCTTTCGGGTGCAGCCGCTGGAAGATGACGAAGATCCGGTCAGCGTACTCCGGCTCGATCCCGATGCCGTTGTCGCGCACCGAGAACTTCCACAGCTCCCCGTCGCGTTCGGCGTCGATCGTGACCACCGGGTCGGACGGGCCCTTGAACTTCAACGCATTGCTTATCAGGTTCTGGAACACCGCGCTGAGCAGAGACGCCTCACCTCGCACGGAAGGCAGATCGCCGACGACGATGTTCGCCCCGGTCTCCTCGACGCGCTCGGAGAAGCTGTCCACGACCTGGCCCACCAGCTCGCCGAGGTCGATCATCGTGCGCTCGCGGGTGATCCGGCCGACGCGGGAGAACGCCAGCAGGTCGTTGATCAGCACCTGCATCCGCTTCGCGCCGTCGACGGCGAACTCGATGTACTGGTCCGCGCGTTCGTCGAGTTTGTTGCCGTAGCGTCGTTGCAGCAGCTGGCAGAACGACGCGACCTTGCGCAGCGGCTCCTGCAGGTCGTGCGACGCGACGTAGGCGAACTGCTCCAGCTCGGAGTTCGACCGTTGCAGCTCAACAGTTGCCGCGTCCAGCGTCGCCAGCTCCTGCACGATCCGGCGGCGCATGGCGTTGACGTCCTCGCCGAGCATCACCGTCTCAAGCGGACCGTGCGCGTCGATCTCGTGGTCGAACTCTCCGGACGCGACCTGCCTGACCTGCTCGGCGAGCTTCGAGAGCGGCGCGATCAGCAGGCGGTGCAACAACAACGACAGCCCGGCGATCACCGCCACCAGCAGCACGCCCATGCCGATCACCAGCCACAGCACGACGTTCGACGCGTGGCTGAGGTCGTCACGGGCCGTGCGTCCGAGCCCGCCGATGTCGGCCTGCAGCGCCGCCACCTCACTGCGGAGCTGGTCGAACAGCACCTTGCCGCGGTCGGTCTCCTGCGCGGGCGTGATGACCGGGCCGGACAACCGGATGCCGATGATCGTGGGCTCCGCGTACTGCGAGCGCCACTGCCGTGCCGTTTCCTCGATGCGGCCCACGCGGCCGTTGACGTCGCCCACGAGCGCTCGCACGTCGTCCGCGGCCTTGAGCTCCTCGGTCCGCCCGTCGAAGTACGGCTGGAGGAAGTCCTCCTCGGCGGTCAGCACGAAGCCTCGCAGACCGGTCTCCTCGTCGAGCAGCGCGCGGTTGAGGTCACTCGCCCGGCGCGCCGCCGGCTCGACCTGGTCGACCGACCGCGCCCGCGCGTCGCTGAGGGCGTTGAGCGACACCACCGTCGACGCGATCGCGACAGCGGTCATGGCCAGGAGGATCACCACGATGACGACGAGCAGGCGGCTGGCCGGCAGCCTCTCCGGCAGTTTCAACTCGGGTCCTTCAGCAGCAGCACGGCCATGTCGTCGTCGAGTTCCCCTCCGTTGAGCTCCGTCACCTCCGCGATCAGGGGGTCGAGCCAGTCCGGGCCCCGCCGCAGAAGTCCGCGCAGGATCTCGCACAGGCGCTCGACGCCGAGCCGATCGGTGTCGTCGGGTACCCGGCCCTCGATCAATCCATCCGTGTAGCAGACAAGTGACCAGCCGGGCGGCAACGGCACGTCCACACCGGTCCACGCGTAGTCCGGCAACACCCCCAGCGGCACACCGACCTTCGACTGTGGCAGGTCCAGGATCTGCTGGCCCACCACGAGCAACGGCTCGGGGTGCCCGGCGAGGAAGTAGCGCGCCGATCGCCGGTCCGGGGCCACGGTGACCACGCAGGCCGTGGTGAAGATGCCCTCGCCGTGCCGTTCCGCGACCAGCACCTGGTCCAGTGTCCGCAGCACCTTCTCCGGTGGTTCGCCTGCGAGCACCAGCGCGCGCCACGCGATCCGCAGGCAGACCCCGAGCGCGGCCTCGTCCGGGCCGTGGCCGCAGACGTCGCCGATGATCGCGTGCACCGAGCCGTCCGGCAGACCGACCGCGTCGTAGAAGTCGCCTCCGAGCAGCATCCGCTGGCCACCGGGCTGGTAGCGGACCTCCAGGTCGAGGTCCGAGCCCTTGAGCAGCGGGGGAGGGAGCAGGCCGCGTTCCAGCCGCGACCGTTCGGCGGCGATCAGCTTGGCCTCGCGGAGCTGGCGCTGGGCCTCCTCGGAGCGGCGGCGTTCGACCGCGTACCGGACGCCGCGCAGCAGCAGTTCGCCGTCGACCTGGCCCTTGATGAGGTAGTCCTCGGCACCCGAGGCGACCGCCTCGATGCCCTCGCGTTCGTCGTTGAGCCCCGTCAGCACGAGGATCGCCGGCGCTTCCGGTTTGCTCAGCAGCCGGTAGAGGCTGTCCAGCCCCTGGGAGTCGGGCAGGCCGAGGTCGAGCAGCACGCACTCGGCGTCGCCGAGCATGCCCTCCGACTCCGCGAGCGTGCGAGCCCGCGACAGGATGAACGGCGCCCTCGCCTCTTCGAGCAGCGCTTCGACGAGCAGGGCGTCGCCATCGTCGTCCTCGACCAGGAGGACGCGCACGGTCTTGGTTCGCATCAGGTCGGACTTTAACGTTATTCAGGTGCGGGGTTCGCGTCCGACCTACCAGGATTGCGCGCGTGTTGATCCGTCTCGCCCAACCAGCCGAACTGCCGTACCTCCAGGAGATCGAAATCGCGTCCGGGGAACCGTTCCGCGACGTCGGCATGCCGGAGATCGCCGACGACGACCCGATGTCGCTGGAGGACCTCGCTGACCACGAGGTCTGGGTGGCGGTGGGGGAGCGGGGCGTGCCCGTCGGGTTCATCGCCGTCGGCGAGGTGGACGGTGCGACGCACGTCCACCAGGTCTGCGTGCACCCGTCGCACGCCCGTCAGGGGATCGGCGCGGCGCTGATCGAGCACGTCACGCGGGCTTCCCGCGCTGTGACGCTGACGACGTTCCGCGACGTGCCGTGGAACGCGCCGTACTACGAGCGCCTCGGATTCCGGACGGTCGTCGAAACTTCGCCCGGCCTCGCCGAAATCATGCGCGAGGAGGCCTCAAGGGGCCTCGATCCCGCGACTCGGGTCGCGATGGTCCTTCTCCCAGCGCAGGAAACCCCCTGAGGCCACCGACAGGCTGCTGAGCAGCCACACCAGCACACCCGCGTCGTCGGTCACGCCGATCACCGGCAACAGCTCCGGGATGACGTCGATCGGCGACACGAGGTAGACCAGCGCCGCCGCCCACAGCACGACCTGGCTGCGTTGCAGCTCCGGGTACTTGCCGCTGCGCCAGACCTTCCACAGCCGCGGCAACGCCTTCGCGCGCTGGATGGGGTTGCCGACCGGGCCGGGCCCCTTCTTCGCGCGCTTGCGGCGGTTGCGAAGGACGCCCAGGCCCGCGAAGAGCAGGCCCAACGGGATCATCACCCAGCCGACGAGCGCGGGGCTGAGGCCGCCGAGACTTGCCGTGCGGAACAGCAGGATCGCGAGACCCGACAACGAGATGAGTGACCCGAGGACAACCATCTAACTGGGCTCCTGGAAGAGCATCGTGGGGATGGCTTTGTGCGGCTGCTTCTGTTGCGGCTCCGGCTCTTTCAGCTCGATGACCGGTTCTGGTTCCGGCACCGGCTCTTCCTTCACCACCGGCTTGCGCGCGGCCTTCACCGGCGCGACGTACTCCTGGTCCAGAGCGCTGCGCGCCTTGGAGATCCAGACCTTCTGCATGGCCTCGTCCTTGCTCCCGGCCGCGCTAGCCGCGAGTCCGGAGAGGACACCGCGGATGCGTGGGACGAGTGCTGGATGACGCCGGATCGCCTGCCACACCGAGTGATCACCCGGCAGGCGGGCGGCCACGAGCTGCTTGACCTGAGCTCGCAGCTCCTCAGTGGACAGATCGAGCCAACGCTCGACCGCTGACGGGCCTATCGCCACGTGTTTTAGCCTCCCCGAAACGACAACTGCCCCCACAGGATCTCACGGATCCGGTGAGGGCAGTGGTCTGGTGTCGGGAAGCGTCAGGAAGCGACCGCTTCCAGCAGGGTCTTGCCGTTCTCGTCGATGATGCGGAACGTCGAGATCTCGTGCCAGCGCATGGCCACGTTGGCCTGCAGCCGGATCGTCTTGGAGTCGCCGGCCACCGGTTCGGGCGCGTACCAGGACGTGACCTGGGCGACGCGGCCCGCGCGTCCGACGGCGACGAGCGATCCCTTGCCCGGCCCGGACATGCCGCTGACCTCGATGTCCATCGACGTGCCCCAGGCCTCGTCGGAGGCGACGATCTTCGTGAAGACGCCGCTGTTCGGGTCCTGCTGCTTGACCTCCATCGTCGCTTCGGTGGAGTTGTTCGCCACCCTGGTCTGCGACGTGGACGTGGTGGGGCCCGCGGCCTGGTTCGAGCCGTCGTTGTCGTTGCGCACGACCAGGGTCGTGACAACGGCGGTCACCGCCACGACGCCGGCGGCGGCGGCCGCGACGCCCTGAGCGACGAACCATCGTCTGCGCCGCCTGCGCGCGGCCACAGCGTCGAGCATGACCCGCACCGACTTGCCGTCCGGGCGTTCCGGTGCTGTTCCGCGCAGCATCCCGCCCGCGTCGGCCTCGTCGATGAGGTCCGGCACCACCGCGAAGTCGCGCAGGTCAAGGGCACACCTGCGGCATTCCGTCAGGTGGTTCTCGAACGCCTCCACCTCATCGGCATCGAGGATGCCGAGCACGTAGGCGGCGACGTCGAGGTGATCTGGTGCCGTTGTCACCGCGTCTCTCCCCGATCGTGCAACGCACGCCGCAACGCACGGAGCGCGTAGTACACCCTCGACTTGACCGTTCCCGGTGGCACACCCAGTGCCGCCGCGGCCTCACCGACAGTGCGGTCCCGCAGGTATGTCTCGAGAATAGCCTCCCGGTGTTCTTCTGAGAGACCGTTCATCGCCTCAGCGACGACGATCGCCGCGAGGGTGCGATCCTCCTCGCCGCCCGAAGGCGACTCGTCCGAAGGGGTCAGTTCGAACTCCTGCGGACGGACGCTTCTCTTACGTCTGTCGTCAATGACCAACCGCCTTGCCACCGTGAACAACCACGACCGCAAGAGCACGGGGTCACGCTCGAGTTTCTCGGCGTTGCGCCATGCCCTGACCAGGGTTTCCTGCACGATGTCCTCTGCCCACTGACGATCATGGCCAGTCAACCTCATGCAGTGTCCGAGCAGGGCACTGCCGAATTCCTCGTACAGCCGACGGATCAACTCTTCCTCGAGGGATCCCGGTCTTGGTGATTGTTCGTCTAACTCACGTTGACGTCTATGCCGCGCCACGGGGGACATCCTTGCCCCATGAAGCGTCTCAAGTCGAGAGGCAAATATTCCTCACGAAGTTCGTGAACCGTTGCCGGATCGTGTCCGTACTCCTCGGTACCCAAGCCGAGAAAGGACCTGCCGATGCGACGTGGTCAAGCCATCACCGCCCTGGCGGCACTGGCTGTCAGCCTCACCGCGTGCGGCAGCACCAACGAGCCCCCTGGTGGGGTCGCGACGGGCGGCTTGCAGGCGAATCCCGCTGATCTGAGCAACACGAACAACTACTTCATCGCGAACACGGACCAGATGGGCTGGTTCGTGACCGACGCCGACGGGCTCCCGCTCTACCGCTACGACAAGGACGTCCAGAAGCCGTCCAAGTCCAACTGCGAGGGCGAGTGCGCGAAGGCCTGGAAGCCGGTCCTCGCGGACAAGGCACCGATGGCGACCGGGGTGGACCCGATCTCCATGGGCGTCCTGACCAGGCCGGACGGCACCAAGCAGCTCACCATCGCCGGCTGGCCGCAGTACACCTTCGCCGAGGACAAGGTGGCAGGTGACATGAAAGGCCAGGGAAAGGGCGGCGTGTGGTGGGTCACCGCCCCCAACGGCGCCAAGATCACCGGCGGAAAAGCGCAGAACAACAGCAAGAGCAGCAGCACGCCGAGCACGTCCCCCCGCCCCGGCAACGGTCAGACACCGCCGTCTGCGCCGACCTCCGGTGCGCCCGGCTACTGAGCCCACTGCTCGATCTTCGACCCCTACCGACTCCCATTGAACAACGAGGACTTCAAGACGATGACCAGAGCCCTCGCCACCGTCTTGGCGCTGTTCTTCCTCTTCTCAGGTATGGCCCCGGCACAGGCACAGCCGGCGGACACCGGTGGAGTGCAGGACACCCCGACGGGACCGTTGACCGCGAACGACCGCGAGCTGCTGGTGAAGGTGCGCCAGGCAGGCTTGTGGGAGATGCCGATGGGTGAGCTCACCGCCACCAAGGCGTCGAACGCCAGGGTCAAGCAGATCGGCAAGATGATCATGCTTGACCACATGATGCTGGACGCGGCGACGAAGAAAGCCGCAGGTCAGCTGGGTGTGACCATTCCCGACCTGCCGAGCCCGGCGCAGCAGTCGTGGATGGAGGAGATCAACGCCCTGGAAGGCGACGCGTTCGACCAGGCGTTCGTCGCGAGGCTGCGTGCCGCGCACGGCCAGGTCTTCATGTTCATCGCGAAGGTGCGTTCAGGGACGCGCAACGACACGATCCGGCCGTTCGCCCAGGCCGGCATCGACGTGGTGATGAAGCACATGACGTTGCTGGAGAGCACCGGGATCGCGGGCGACAACGCCTTCGCCGAACCCACGCCCGCCGGCGGCATCATCAACGCCTCACTGGCCTCCGGTGAGGGGCCGAACATGTGGGTGATCCTGACGGTCAGCGCCGCCGGCGCGGTCCTCACGATCCTCCTGCTCCGAGTTCTCCGCCCGCGACGACCGGTGCGGTGAGTCTGCAAGACCCCGTTCTGTAACGGGAAACGGAGGTGGTGTCCCAAGGTCAGAGGCACTCCAACGCGGACCTGTTCCCACCCGCCCGGACCTGATGTGTCCACTCCTGCACGACAGGACCGGGCGGGTTCCCGCGAGAAGTTCTTTCCGGAGGAAGAGTTGTTGTCGAGCCAGATTCCGCTCCTGGTGGCCCAGTCAGCCGAGTTCGACTCGGGTGTCAAGAAGATGGCCCAGATCTCCGCCAGGCTGGCTTACGTCCTGATGTGCGCCACCTTGTCCTGGGGTGTGCTGATCGCGACCGGGTGGGCCGAGAAGCTCACCGGCCGTGAAGGTCTGAAGAACGGGCACATGGTGCTCGCGTCCCTGGCGATCGCGTTCGGCTGCATCCACGCGTTCGCCTTCTCACTGCTGCAGGTTTCCCCTCTCGGCATCGTCAAGCTGATCCTCCCGTTCATCGACGGCGGTCTGTTCCGGCACGCGCTCGGCATCCTCGGCCTGGAGGTCATGCTCGCGATCGCCGTGCTCGCCTCGATGCGGCACAAAGTCTTCTACCGCAAGTGGTTGCGGTTCCACCAAACGGCGTACATCGCGGTGGGCATCACCGTGGTGCACTCCTGGTTCGGCGCCATCGCGAACGGCAACCTGTCCGTTCTGTGGCTCGGCGGCCTCACCGTCCTCGTCCCGACCGTGACCCTGGCACTGGCCCGCTTCCTGCCCGCCGAGATGCTCATGCGCATCGGCATGCTCGACTCCGAGCGCGGCAAGGAACCCGGTGTCGGTGAGGGCGACGCGATGGACGTGAGCGTCAACAACGAGAAATGCCACCGCTACGGCACCTGCCAGGCGGAGGCCCCGGATGTCTTCCAGCTGATCGAGGACAACCGCCTGACCTACAACCGCCGCCCGCCCGAGGAGCACTTCGCTCAGGCCCGAGCGGCACAGCGTGCGTGCCCGATGCGCGCGATCGAGATCAGGGAGCGAGTGAAGTGAGCGAACGGATCGTGGTCGTCGGCGGCGGGCTCGGAGGAGTCCGTTCCGCGGAACGGCTGCGGGAGATGGGTTTCGACGGGCAGATCACGATCCTGTCCGCCGAACGGCACCTCCCGTATCACCGCCCGTGCCTGTCGAAGCAGATCATCACCGGTGAGTGGACCCCCGACGACGCGTTGCTGTCGTTCTCGGGCGACCTCGACGCCGAGTGGCGGCTGAACTCCCCGGCCCTGCACCTGGACCCGAAGAAGCAGTCCGTCTGGGTGCCCGGTGGCGAGGAGATCAAGTACGACGGCATGATCATCGCCACCGGCGTCGACGCCAGGGCGATGGGCGGGGCTCCGCGTCACGACCCGCGGGTGCACGTGCTGCGGACGTTGGACGACGCGGTCGCGATCCGCAGGAACATCCGGCAGTCGCAGGGACTCGTCGCCGTCATCGGCGGTGGGTTCATCGGCTGCGAGCTCGCCTGCTCCGTCCGGCACATGGGCCGCGACGTGGCCCTCATCGTCCGCTCGCCGGCGCTGCTCGGCGGTGTCGTCGGTGACAACATCGGCAAGAAGATCACCGAAGCGCACGTCGAGCACGGTGTGCGGCTCGCCACCGGCGTCGGCATCAAGCACTGGGTGCGCCAGCCCGGCGGCATCGGCATCCACCTGTCGGACGGCCAGGTGTTCTTCGCCTCGTGCGTGGTCCTGGCGGTCGGGGCATCGCCTGCCACCGACTGGATGCGCGGCTCCGGCCTCGACATCTCCGACGGCGTGCTGTGCGACGAGACGAACCACGTGATCGGCGCCGAGAACCTCGTCGCCTGCGGTGACGTCGCCCGTTGGCCCAACATGCGCTTCAACGGCGCGGTGCGCCGGGTCGAGCACTGGCTCAACGCGGTGGAAGGTGGTCGTGCCGCCGCCGAGAACCTGCTGGTCGGCCGCAACCACTCCAAGCCCTACACGCCGGTCCCGCGCTTCTGGACCGAGCAGTACGGCATGCGCGTCCAGGGCGCCGGGTTGCCGGTTCTCGGCACCGACACCACGGACGTGAACGGACTCACCGGCTTCATCGCCAACGGCAAGCTCGTCGGCATCGTGGGCCTGGAGTCCCCCGGCAAGATCATCACCGAGACCCCGGAACTCTTCCGGCAGAACGAGGTGGAGACGAACAAGACGGTGTGGACCCAGCCGGCCGAGGAGACCAAGGTCGCTGCCACCCCGGAAGTTCTGCCCACCACCCAGATCCCGGTTCCCGAACCGGTCGCCGCCCGCGCATCATCCGTTCCCCCGTCCGTCTCGTCGTCGATGTCCCCGCCTTTGCAGCGGCGGCGGCATTCACGTTCGAGGCCGGAGATGGTGCGAGTGGGCGGAGGACGCGCGAGGCCTTAACCCGGTCAGGAGGAATTTGCTTGCCGGCACAGGGCAAGCGGGGACGGCGAACTCCGACGTCGCTGCTGTGGCCAGGTGGCGGACCGATGACGTCACGGTAGCGATGCGCTCGTTCCCGCGCCGGCAGGCAAACCTCCATCTCGTGCGTCACCAACGGTGTGGCGGCTCGGCGGGCTCCCGAGCCGCCACACCGGCCTAGTGCTGTGACCGCCGACCTTCACCGCGTGTTCGACGCTCAGCAGGGCACCTCGTGGCACCTCCCCGCGCCCAGCAACCAACACAGCCAACCAGGACGAGGACGTGTGGCCGGTACCACGATGCACCCGTCTGACCGCCGAACACGGGGCAAAGGCCGCCGGCCACGGCACTACTTACGGGCCAGCAGACGCGCCATCGGTCCGGCGCCCATGCCGTGCAGCAGCACGCTGCCCAGCACGCAGATCACCGTGATGATCAGGATCGTGTCGGCCGCCTCGCCCTCCGGAAGCTTGTTGAAGGCCAGCAGGCCGAACACGATCGTCGTCGTACCCCTCGGCCCCAGCGCACCGATGAGCAGCCGTTCGCGTCCGGACGTCCTCGATCCCGTGAACGCCGCGAACACCGGCACGAGGCGGATCACCGTGAGGACGGCGAGGCAGAAGAGCACCACCTGCCACGAGATGCCGATGTAGAAGGTGAGCACGGCCGCGATGCCGACGACGAACCACATCGTCATCGTGAGCAGACCGGTGACGTCCTCCAGCAGGTGCAGGTCGGTGTTGAGCGCGTCGGCGCGGATGTCCGCCCGATCGGCCTTGCCCTGGTGGACCCGGCGGGCCTTGAGCAGCCGGTGCACGTAGCGGAAGGCGATGCCGCACACGAACGACGCGACGAAACCGTTGCCGTCGATGGCGACCGTCGCCGTGTACGTCAGCAGCGGCGTCAGCAACACCGCCACCCGCGCCGACTGGGCGTTCACCCAGCCCGCCTGGTGAGCCCGGTCCATCAGCCAGCCGAGGGCGAGGCCGATCACGACCCCGGCGATGACGGCCTTCACGGCGAACGGCAGCACCGTCGCCAGCGCTTCGAGCGGCGTCCGTTTCTGGGACTGGTCGCCGGCCAGGATCAGCGCGAACAGGAACAACGGCGAGACGATGCCGTCGTTGTAGCCGCTCTCGACGTTCAACGTGCTCCGGACGCGCACCGACAGAGCCGGGTCGCGGACCACCCGTTCCGCCGGGGCGAAGTCGGTCGGCACGGTGACGCACGCGATCAGCAGCAGGACCGCCCACGGCAGCGTCGGGAACAGCAGCCAGCCCAGCACCGCGGCCAGCGCGAGGCTCACCGGCATCGCGACGAGCAGCACCCTGGCCACGAGGCCGGGGTAGGCGCCCCACAACCGGCCCGCGCGCACCTCCGTGGCGTCGACGAACAGCAGCACCGCGAGGATGATCTCGGCGATGTGCTGTACCGCCTCGGTGTTCAGCACGGCGGCGATGGAGTTCTCGTTGGACAGCCCGACCGCGACGCCGGCCAGCACCATCAGGATCGGTGCGCCGAGGTTCCACCGGTCGAGCCTTGAGGCCGCCAGCGATCGCACGACCATCGCGAACGCCGCGGCGAGCAACAACGAGTTCATGCACCCATCTTGACGCAACCCGTCCTAAGAGGACTTGCTGATACCGCGCGTTTGCCGGTGGCGCAAGTCTCACATCGTCTCGATCGCGGAGACGTTCGCCGTCGCCCCGGCCGCCCACCGCGCCCGTACTCCTCCACATGAGGAAACCTGTTCTGGTCCTCGCGGCACTGGCGGTCGTGGCCGCCGCGGGACTCGTCTTCTTCCAGTTCACCGGTGGACCGCAGGCGAAAGCGGGCGAGTGCGTGACGCTCACCAACGCCTCGGGAAACGGCGCCGAGGTCGCGAGCACGGGCTGCGGCGCGGACAACGCGAGGTTCAAGGTGGGCACGGTGCTCAGCGACGCCGGCGGGAGCTGTCCCGCGGGCGACGACGAGTACATCCAGGTCGTTCCCAGGTCCGGCGGCAAGCTGTGCCTGCTGCCCAACCTCGTCGAGGGCGCGTGCTACCGGCCGGCCGACAACGACGACAGCTGGGGCCGGTCGGACTGCGCCGGGGAGGAGACCGTCAAGGTCACCGAGGTGATCGCGGTGGCCGACGGTGAGTGCCCCGACGGCGACGATCTCGTCTCGATCGTCTACGCCGAACCACCCACCACTTACTGCCTTTCGCCCGTGCACCGGGTACCGGCCTAAACCGCGAGGTGGCGGCGTACGTACACCCAGACATGAGCGGATCTCACTCCCTCGTGCCGCGGCTCACTCCCCGGGTCGCGGCACTGGGGCGTGAGCTGGCGCTGCTGGCGTTCGTCGGCGTGGTCACCTACATGGCGACCCAGTACGTGACGGTGGACTGGGGGCCGGCGCCGTGCGACGACCCGGCGGTCGGGGCTGTCGTGGCGGGTGCCTCAGTGGTGCCGGTGTTGCTGCGCAGGCACCTTCCCGAAGGGGCGGTGCTGGTCGCGGCGGCGTTGTTCGGCTGGTACCCGGCGACCGGCATCGCGCTGGCGCTGGCCTCCTACAGCGTGGCCGCACGCGTGCAGCAGACGCGGTGGCGGGCCGTGGTGGTCGCGGTGGCGGCTCTGCTGCCGTTCTCGATCGGGCTGGTCGGGTCCGGGTACCAGTGGAAGGTCGTGTTCATCGAGTTCGGCATCGCGGCGCTGGTGACCGTGGTCGGGCCGGTCGCGGTGCAAACCCTGCTCGCGCAACGGGAGCAGTTGGTCGGTGCGTTGCGCGAGCAGTCGCGTTACGCCGGATCGACCGCGCGGCTGCAGGAACGGTCTCGCATCGCGCAGGAGATGCACGACCTGCTGGGGCACCGGCTGAGCCTGATCTCGTTGTACGCGGGGAGTCTGGAGCTCGACGCGACGCGGCAGGTCAGCGAACCTGCGCGGCTCATCAGGACGACGGTGCGCACCGCGATGGAGGAGCTGAGGGCGACGCTGGGCATCCTGCGTCAGCCGGAGCCCGCGGCCACCAGTCCCGCCGACCAGACGGGCACGCGGGCGGACATCTTCCAGCTCGTGCGGCAGGCCCAGGACGGCGGAGTCCGGGTCACGCTGACCTGGACCGGTGACGATCTGTCCGAAGTGGTCAGACCGGTTCGGCAGGCGGTGCACCGGATCGTGCGCGAAGGACTCACCAACGTGTGCCGTCACGCGCCCGACGCGCAGGCGGAAGTCGTGGTGGAGCACGGAAGCGACCACGTTCGTGTCGGGGTGTTCGACGACGGCCGCGCGGCTGCCGCGGCACCGGGCACCGGGCTCGGTCTCGCCGGCGTGCAGGAACGCGTCCGGCTGCTCGGCGGGAGCTTCGCGGCCGGACCCTTGCCGGGAAAGGGGTTCCGGGTCACGGCCGAGCTGTCCCTCACCCCGACGGCGCCGGCCGCTGAGACACCGGACGGCGCCACCGACGAGGGCTTCGCGCGAGCGGGGATGTCGGCGGTGCTCGCGACCGGGCTGATCGGCGCGGTCGCGATCCTCGTCGTCACCTTCAACACCGTGATGTTCCAGCTTCCCGACGAGAGCGCCCAGCCTCCCTACGAGACGCTCTCGCTCGGCAGCACGCGCGACCAGGTCGCCGAGTACGCCGGGCCGGACAGCACGATCGCCCGTGTGGCGTCGCGGGGTGTCGAACCGTTGCCACCGCCGAACTCCGACTGCTCCTACACCTACTTCGAAGAGAACGGGGCCGCCATGATCGAGCGCTTCTGCTTCCGGAGAGATCTTCTCGTCGAGAAGACCCGGTTCGCCCTGCCGGCGGTCTGATCGTGGAGCGGATCAGGGTGATGCTGGCCGACGACGAACAGCTGCTGCGCGAAGGCGTCCGGCTGGTCCTGCGGCACGCCGAGGACATCGAGGTGGTCGCAGAGGCGGGCGACGGCGCGGAGGCGGCGCGGCTGGCGTGCGAACGGCCGGTCGACGTGGCGCTGGTGGACATCCGCATGCCGGGCACCGACGGCCTGACCGCGGCCGAGCTCATGGCCGAGCAGGCGCCGGCGGTCAAGGTCGTGATGCTGACGACGTTCGGTGAACAGGAGTACATCACGCGGGCGCTGCGGGCGGGGGCCGCCGGGTTTCTCCTGAAGGACAGCGGGCCGCAGGAACTCATCCACGCGGTGCGGGCGGCGGCTCACGGCGGTGCCATCCTCTCGCCCCGGATCACCAAGGACCTCATCGCGACGCACGTGATGGCGGGCGACAGCCGGACGGTGAAGGCGCAGCGGCTGGTGGACTCGTTGAACGAGCGCGAGCGCGACGTGCTCGTCCTGGTCGGTGTGGGCGCCTCGAACGCGGAAGCCGCCCGGCTGCTGTACATGGGAGAGGGCACGGTCAAGACCTACGTCAGCCGGATCCTCGCCAAGCTGGGCTGCGTCAACCGCGTGCAGGCGGCGATCATCGCCCACGACGCCGGAATGCTGCCGGCCGGATGACCTCACCACCCAGGAAAAGGAGCCCGGGACCGCCGTTCCCGGGCTCCTCCCACGCCGCTGTGGCTAGGCGGCACACCTGCGCGCTGCGGCAGCTGCCTGCTGAGCGCGGTTGTTCTGCTGGGCCACGACCTTGCGCGCCTGCGCGGCCCGCTTCGCCTGCGCCGCCGCCTGCTGCTTCGCCCGGTTCGCCTGAGCGGTGGCCTGGTTCGCGCGGTCGCGGTCGGCCTGCTGCCCGGACTGCTGTGCCTTCCGCGTCGCGGCCTGGGCTGCCTGGTTCGCCTGGTTCGCCCGCTGCTGGGCGCGCTTGGAGGTGTTCGCGACCCGCTTGGCCGCGCGCTGCGTCCGTGCGGCCTGGTTGCGGGCGTTGTTCGCAGCTTGGTTCGCCGCCTGGCGCTGCTGTGCGTTGCACGCAGCACGGTTGTTGTTGTTGCTGCTCGGTGCCGCGCTCGAACTCGGTGCCGCACTGGAACTCGGTGCGGGGCTTGCGAAAGCCGTGCCGGTGGCGAGCCCGAGACTCACGGCCCCGCCGAGCACCGCCGCCAGCACGGCCCGCTTTGCGTTGTATCCCAGCATTTCCGCTTCCTCTCTCGATCGGTCACTTGGTCGGGAGTACGCGGCCTCCGACACCTGGCGTTCACCGGATCCGCCGCCTCGAAACGATCGGGGCGAGGAGTGGGACGAAGGGCCACGAGGTCGAGACGATCGGCAACTTGTCGTTGCCGCGCAACGGATCCACGGTTCAAGCAGCGGACTTCACGAGAGGGCACCTACATGGGCAAGCACCACAACGACAACCGCAGGGCCAAGGTGATCGCGGCGTGCGTGGCAGCGGTGGCGGTGGGGATCACCGCCACGACGTTCACCGCGAGCCAGGCGGCACCCGACGACCGGCTGGATCCCGCTGCGGCGACCGCGACGTTGCGGCAGAAGGCTTCCACGCCGGGCACCGCGTGGGCGGTCGACCTGCAGACGAACGAGGTCATCGTGACCGCGGACAGCACGGTGACCGGGGCGAGGTGGGACAACCTGGTGTCCACCGTGGAGTCGATGGGCGACGGCGTGCGGCTGGAACGGGCGCCGGGGACGTTCCGCCTGTTCGCCGAGGGCGGTGACGCCATCTTCGCGGGCCGCAGCCGATGTTCGCTCGGCTTCAACGTGGTGACCGGCGACGGCCGCCCCGGCTTCCTCACCGCGGGCCACTGCACGGCTGCGGGACGGCAGTTCTCCCTGTCCGCCAACGGAAGACCCGCTGCCACCGTCGTGGAGTCGACCTTCCCCGGCAACGGCGACTTCGCGCTGCTCACCTACAACGGCCGCAACGTCGACGCCCCCAGCGAGGTCGACACCGGTGACGGCACGGTGCGGATCCGGCGTGCGGCCGAGGCGCGGGTCGGCCGGCAGGTGCAGCGGATGGGCAGCACGACGGGCCTGCGCTCCGGCCGCGTCACCGGGCTCAACGCCACGGTGAACTACCCGGAGGGCGCCGTGACCGGGTTGATCCAGACGACGGTGTGCGCGGAAGGCGGTGACAGCGGCGGGCCGTTGTTCACCCGCAACGGCGAGGCGATCGGGCTGACGTCGGGCGGCAGCGGTGACTGCCGCGGCGGTGGCGTCACGTTCTTCCAGCCGGTGACAAAAGCGTTGGCCGCAGTGGGTGCGACCATCGGGAACTGAACAGTTAAACGCTTTCGCGGCTGTCCGCGGGCAGGGTCCCGGTCATATTTTTCCGGGACCCTGCCTGAAGGAGAGCCATGCAATTGCGCGGAATCATTGCCGTCATGAGTGTGATGGCGGTAATCCAGACCGGATCGGCCATCGCCCAGCCCGACGACCCGCCGTCGGTGAGCGCGCAGGACCAGGCGCACCAGCGGTTCAAGGCGATGCCCCAGTCCCTGCGCGGTCAGCTCGCCGGCCACTGGTTCGACGCCGAGGCCGGTGCGCTGACCGTGGCCGTCACGACCGACGAGGCCGCCGCCCAGGCGACAGCGCTGGGGATCGCGGTGACCAAGGTCCAGCGGAGCCAGGTCGAGTTGGACCGGCAGCTCGCGGAGGTGCGGAAGCTGGTCGGCGACGGCGTTCCCGGCGTCTACAGCTGGGGCGTCGACGTGCGCGACAACCAGGTCGACGTCACGGTCAACACCACGAGGAAGACCCAGGCCACCGAGCGGTTCGTGGCAGAGGTGCGCAAGCTCGGCGTCAACGTCGTCGAGACGCGGTCCCAGCAGCGGCAACAGGCCGGGATCGTGCAGACCGGCAGCCCGTGGTGGCCGGGGTCGGAGTCGAACTGCTCGGTCGGGTTCAGCGCCATCGATGCCAACGGGGGCAAGCACTTCCTGACCGCCGGGCACTGCACGAACAACGCCGACCAGGCCGCGTACGGGCAGAGCGGGCAGCAGAACCGGATCGGCACGTCGAACGTCGGCGGCACCCGCAGCGTGAACGCCCGAGAAGGAGACATGGGCGTGGTCGCGGTGACCGAGGCTGGCTGGAACCTGTCGGCGGCGGTCAACACCTGGGGCGAGCCCGCGATCACCGTGACCGGGTCGGCCGAGGCCATGGTCGGTGACCGGGTCTGCCACTCCGGCAACACCTCCAAGTGGCAGTGCGGTGAGGTCAAGTACACGCACAAGGCCGTCGACTACGGCGGCGGACTGATCATCGAGGACCTGACGTGGACCACCGCGTGCTCGCTCGGCGGCGACTCCGGCGGCGGGTGGCTGCTCGGCGACAAGGCGGTCGGGTTGCACGACGGCGGTCCGTCGCAGTGCGTGCAGAACCCGGCCGACGACGAGCTGTCGATCTTCCAGCCGGTCAACGAGGCGTTGCAGAAGTGGTCGTTGACGCTGGTCACCGGCGACCGCGACGACACCGAGGCGCCCTCGGTGCCGGGCAACCCTCGTGCCACCGCAACGACGTCGTCCAGCGTCGCGCTGGCCTGGGACGCGTCGACCGACAACGTGGGCGTGACCGGGTACGAGGTCTACAACGGTGAGGGGCTCGCCGCGACGGTCGCGGGCACGAACGCGACGGTCACCGGGCTCAAGCCGGACACCGAGTACTCGTTCACCGTGCTGGCGAAGGACGCGGCGGGCAACAGGTCGAAGCACTCCGACGCCGTGACCGCGCGGACGGCGCCAGGCTCGCCGGGTGGTGGCCGGAAGTTCAGCAGCGACACGGACTTCCCGATCCGCGACTTCCAGGTGGCGGTCAGCCCGGTGCGGTCCACGGCGACCGGCAGCGCCACGAACCCCGTCCAGGTGCGGGTCGACGCCACGCACACCTGCCTGGAGGACCTGAACGTGACGCTGGTGGCGCCCAGCGGCAGGTGGTACCCGCTCATGCGGACGCCCGGTGGTTTCTACGACTGCACGCCGTTCCCGGCGGCGAAGACGTTCACCGTCGTGCCCGCGGCGGGGGAGGGCGCCGGCGGCCAGTGGACGCTGCGCATCGGTGACAACGGTCCAGGTGACACCGGTGTGCTGAGCGGCTGGTCGCTGGTCGTGTAGGGGAGGGCTGGTGAGCGGGTGCGGGCCCGCTCACCAGCTCCACTCGAAGCCGTAGCAGCCGGGGCCGAACCTGAGCGCGACGCCGAGCACGGAGTTGCCCTCGTCGGGGCGCACCCGGTGGGACTGGCGGGTGCCGTCGACGTCCTGGACGTACTGCGTGCACGTCCTGGGCACGGTGGCGAAGGTGACCTCCAGGACGTACTCGTGCACCGGACGCCGGAACTTGCGCTCGTAGTTCGTCGCCAACGGGTACGGGGCGCGGTTCACCAGCTCGTGCTCGGTGATGACGGTCTGGCCGCGGCGCAACGGCCCGCGGAACAGCAGCTCGGCCACCAGCAGACCGTCCTCCGGCCGGGTGACGACGCGGCCCAGCCTGCAGTTGCGCAACGGCCTGATCAGCGGCAACGGACGGTCGTGCTCGTCCAGGTGCACGATCACCACCCAGCGGTCGGGGCCGTCCTCCTCCGCGCGCAGCACCTGTCGTGACATGAACGAACGCTCGCCGCGCTCCGGTCCGACCGTCACGTGGTCGTGCTGGCTGATGCGCGTGAGGCGGGCGTCCCAGCGTGTGTCGACCTCTCCTACTACGTCGTCGATCACGGCCGGGACGGGCCACAACGCGCTGATCGCGTTGTCCTCACGGCGTCTGCCCCGGTGCGCGGGCGCGGCCAGGAGCTCGTTGAGGGTGCCCGGTTCGAGCCAGAGCACCTGTTCGAGGTGTTCGAGCGCGACCAGCGACGCACGCCGGTCCGGCTGGCTGCGGCCGGTCTGCCAGTAGCTCAGCGTGGCGAGGCTGACCGACACGCCGCGGCGGGCGAGGTGGTCGCGGATCCGGTCGAGAGAAAGGCCGCGGGCCGCGATCGCCGCGCGCAGGGTTTCCGCGAAAACCGGTGGTTCGGGAGAAATGAGCATCGAGACCTCCAGGGCGCTGTCCGACGGTATTCCGCCGGATAGCGCAGTGGAAGTCAGGACTTAAAAGTGAATTGCCTTTTTTACGGGCTGGTGATGACCTGGCCCGCCCACGACAGCCCGCCGCCGAAGGCGAAGAGCAGCACCGGCCGACCGGACGGCAGCTCGCCGCGTTCGACCATTTTGGACAGTGCGAGCGGCACGGACGCGGCCGAGGTGTTGCCGGAGTCCACGACGTCGCGCGCGATCACCACGTCGTCGCGCAGGTCGAGCTTGCGGGTCAGCGCCTCGATGATGCGCAGGTTGGCCTGGTGCGTGACGATCCCGGCGAGATCCTTGGTGGCGATGCCCGCTCGTTCGCACGCCTGCCTGGCGATGGCGGGAAGTTCGCTGGTGGCCCAGCGGAACACGGCCTGGCCCTCCTGGGCGAACCGCGGCTGCCACTGGTCGACCAGCCGCACGGCGTTGTTGCGGGTGGGGTCACTGCCCCAGGCCACGGGCCCGATCAGCGTGTCGTCGTCGGCGCTGAGCACCGCGGCGCCCGCACCGTCGCCGAGCAGGATGCAGTTGGCGCGGTCGGTCCAGTCGACCAGGTCGGACATCTTCTCGGCCCCGACGACCAACGCGTGCCGCGCGGCGCCCGCTCGCAGCGTGTGGTCGGCGGTGGCGAGAGCCGTGCAGAAGCCGGCGCAGGCGTTGTTGAGGTCGAAGCAGACCGCGTTGGGGATGCTCAGGCGGTTCGCGACCTGGGCGGCGATCGACGGACAACGGTCGATGGCACTGCAGGTGGCGACGATGACCTGACCGATCTCGGCGGGCTCCAGCCCGGAGTTCGCGAGCGCCTTCGCCGCGGCGCTGGCTGCCATGTCCGCGACCGACTCGTCGTCCGCGATGCGACGGGTCGCGATGCCCGTCCGCTGACGGATCCACTCGTCGTTGGTGTCGACCATCTTCTCCAGGTCGGCGTTGGTCAGCACGCGTTGCGGCTGGTGGTGGCCGAGCGCGACGACACGTGATCCGGACAAGGTGTGCTCCTTCCGAGGCGGGCGCGGCGAATATAGCAACCGATCGGTCGGTAGCTAAAGGGTCGTTAGAATGGTGTGTGTGAGCCCACGCCGATCGGTCGCCGACACCCTCGAGACGCGGCAGCGCATCCTGGACCGCAGCCTCGCCATCGCCTCGGCCGAGGGCCTGGAGGGCCTCACGATCGGCCGGCTCGCGGACGAGCTGGGGATGAGCAAAGCCGGGCTGCTCGGCCACTTCGGCACCAAGGAGGGCCTGCAGCTGGCGGTGGTCGACGAGGCCGCGGCGGTGTTCTCGCGCGAGGTGCCGGGGCGCGTCAAGCAGGCGCCGTCCGGGCTGCCGCACCTGCGGGCGGTCTGCGAGGCCTGGGTGTCGTACCTGGAACGCGAGGTGTTGCCCGGTGGGTGTTTCTTCACCGCGGCGACGACCGAGTTCGACGGGCGCCGGGGGCGGGTGCGAGACGCGCTGGCGGGGATGAACGCGTTGTGGCGCCGGGATCTGCGGATTCACATCCGGCGGGCGGTGAGCTTCGGTGAGCTGGGCGCTGAAACGGATGTGGACCAGTTGATCTACGAGATCGTCGGGATCATGTTGGCGCTCAACCACTTCCTGCAGCTGGAGCAGGACAGTGCGGCTCCTGCTCGGGCTCGGCGGGCGTTGGAGCGGCTGCTCAGCGGCCGATGAACTCGTTGATGATCGCGGCTGTCTCGGTGGGCTGCGTGTAGACCATGCCGTGTGTCGCGTCCATCTCGTGGACCTCCACGTCGGGGCAGATGGCCGGGAGGTCGCGGCGCAGGCCGGCGCGGTGGGCGTCCATCAACCCGATCAGGTCGGGCGGGACCGGCAGGTTCTTCATGGCCAGCACCAGCAGGAACGGCGTGGTGACCGCGGCGAAGATCGGCAGCGAGTCGGCGAACTCCGCTGACTTGCGCAGTGCTTCGGTGATCTCGCGGTTCGGTCGTGTGATCGTCTCCTGCTGGGCGTTGAAGATGGCGGTGAGCTTCGCGAGGTCGGCCTCGACCTGTTCCGGCGCGAGGCCCGCGTAGTTCGCCGGATCCGTTGCCGCGGCCCGGTGTCCGTCCAGACTGATCACGGCCGGGCAGTCGGGGTGCCGGCGCGCCCACATGCCGGCGACCATGCCGCCCAGCGAGTGGCCGACGGCGACCGGGTTGACGAGTCCGAAGTGGACGATCGTTTCCTCGATGTCGTCGAGCACCGCCTCCCACTCCCAGGGGCCGTCGCCCGACTTGCCGTGTCCACGCAGGTCGACCGCCAACGTGCGCCCGTTCAGCTGGGGTGCAAGCGTTTCCCACGCCGTGAGGTCGCCGCCCGCGCCGTGCAGCAGGAGGATCGGCCGGCCTTCGCCCTGCTCGTGCGCCGCGAGGATCACTGTTCTCTCCGTTGGTCGAGTCGGGCCTGGATCGAGGCGACGGTGACGCCGCCGTCGGGGTGGCGGCGCAGCTTGTCGCGGCTGACCAGGTCGTGCACGCCCTGGCGGGTGATGCCGAGCATCGCGCCGGCCACCCCGAAGGACACGCGTTCCTTGCTGGGGTGACCGGCACGCCGTGCGGTGACGCGGCCGAGCGGCGTCGCCCACCACGTGTCGGGCGGGTCGAACGGGGCGTCGCCGGGGTGGAGCACGGCCATGAGCCGGACCGCGACCTGCATGGCCAGCGCATCGTCCGCGCCGAGCAGCTGGGCCGCCCACATCTCGGCGTCCGCCTCGACGGACTGCCGCAGGCCAACGAGGTCGGCCTGCGGCAGGAGGATTTCCAGCGGGTCCAGCAGCCGGCTCGTCACGAGCCGGATCAGGTCGTCGCGCAGGTCCACGTGTTCCGAGGTGGTCGCCACTTGACAGACGATAGCAAGTACTTGACGGTTGGCGTCAAGTATCAGGCCGCCCACATCTGGGCCGGGGCGATGTAACCCCACGTGTAGCGCTGGTGGGCGCCGTCCCAGCTGCCGTCCGTGCCCGCGCCGTACGTGTCGTGGACGACGAACATGTCGCCCTCGTAGCCGATGACGACCGACAGGTGGCCTGCGGTCGAGCCCCAGCGGCCGCTCATGATCACGAACTTGCCCTGGTCGATGAACGCGCGGACCTGGGCGGCGGTGAACATGCCCTGCTGGACGGCGGCGCCGTTGCGGGCCAGGAAGTCGCGCTCGGACTCCCAGGAGGCGCAGGGGCGGTTGCCGCCGCAGTAGTAGCCGGTGATCCAGCCGTGCGCGCCCTTCCAGCTGCCGGTGCCGGTCCAGTCGTTCTGCGCGCGGTTGAACGTGTTGCCGGCGTTGCTGAACTGGTCGGTGATGTAGCGGCCCCACTTCGACACGTGGGCCTGCGGCTGGCTGACGGTCACCGGGAACTGGTTCGGCAGCTGGTAGGTGACCAGGTCGATCACGGCGCTGGTCGGGCCGCACGAGGAGCCGCCGTGGAAGTCGTCACGGGTGTCCCACAGCTGGTGGATGAACTCGGCGCGGTTGATGCGGTTCGCGGTGACGTTGGACGGACGGGCGGCGGCGTCCAAAGTGTCGGCCTTCAACCCGGATGCCTTGAGGTAACCGCGTTCGGGGGTGCCGATGACCGCCGACGAGCCGTCGATGCCGGCGAGCGCGTAGTTGAACGACAGGCCTTCGACGACCCGGGAAGCCTTCTTCGTGGCGCGGTCCTGCACGTAAACGCCGTTGAAGCCGTCGAACTGATGAGCGCCGAGCTTCTTGTCGGTCACGCACCCCATGACCTCGTACGCCACCCGCGAGCCGTCTGTGCTCCACACCGCGCTGCGGTAGTGGTGCTTGGTCTCGCCGATCAGCTCGCGGACCGAGCCGTCCTCGGTGGCGAGGCCCAGCCACTGCGGGTCAGAGCCGCCGCAGCGGTAGATCTCGTTGTGCTTGATGAAGCTGACGTGCCGCGAGCCGTTGATGTCGACGAGCTTGAAGTCGCGGTACAGGGCCGTGGCGTCGGACGTGATCAACGGCTTCGCGGCGCCGGACTTCAGGTCGAAGCGGACCAGGGACGCGGTGTAGGTGCTCTCGTCGGCCGCGTCCGGGTGCTGCACCGCGAGCAACCCGGTGCCGTCGGAGGTGAAGCCGAGCAGTTCGGGCGCGCGGCCCTTGAGCTTGCCCGCGACCACACCGTCCACCACGACGTTCTCGCCGTCCGCGTAGGCCAGCGTGGAACCGTGGAAGACGGCCGAGGTGATCGCGCCGCGTGCCACGGAACGAGACTTGCCGTAACGGTCGACGAGCTGCAGGGATGTGCCGCGGGTGCCGTCGAAGTCCGCGATCACGGCGGCCGCCGCGCCGTCGGAAGAGGACGTAGTGCGGATCGAGTAGGCGGGGTCGCTGACGTTGACGGTGGCTCTTTTGACGCCGCCGACGATCACGTCGTAGCCGTCGCCCGAGCGGACGGCCTTCGACAGGGACGGGTTCTCGGAGTAGGGCTCTGCGGCCTGGGCGGGGGACACGACGGCGGCCAAAGTGCCGAGTGCCACCACCAACACCAGTGATGTTTTCGTCATGGATCAAACGTCCTGGCGCGTGGCATGTGTCCGGTATGCGTTCGGTAGTTACGATCAGGCGTTGTGGAGTTCCGGGTGCTGGGGCCGGTGGAGTGCTACGCCGATGAAGGCGTGCGCCTGAGCCTTGGCCCGCCCAAACAACGAGCCGTGCTGGCGCTGCTGCTCGCCCAACCGGGCCGGGTGCTGTCGGTCGACCGGCTGATCAGCGTGCTGTGGGACGACGCTCCGCCCAAGACCGCGCTGAAGAACCTGCAGGTCTACGTCTACCAGCTGCGCAAGATCGTCGGCTCGCGGCTGCTGTCGCGTCCGCCCGGCTACCTGATGTCGATCGATCCCGCGGAACTGGACCTCACCCGGTTCTCCGAGCTGCTCGACGTGGCCCGGCGGGAGCGCACGCCGGAGCGTTATCGAGAGGCGCTCGCGTTGTGGCGCGGGCCGGCGCTGGCCGATCTCGCCGCCTCTGGCCTGTTGCGCGGGGTCGTCGCACAGCTGGAGGAGCTGCGGCTGGCGGCGCGGGTCGAGTGCGCCGAGGCGGAGCTGGATCTCGGGCGGCACGTGGAGATCGTCGCCGACCTGAACGAGTGGGTCCGCGAACACCCGTTGAACGAACGCCTGCGCGAACAGCAGATGGTCGCGCTGCACCGCGCCGGACGTCCGGCCGAGGCGCTGGCGGCCTACCAGGAGTGCCGCCGGGTGCTGCTGGACGAGCTGGGCGTCGAGCCGGGGGAGTCGCTGCGGCGGCTGCAGGCGGAGATCCTGCGCGCGAAACCCGTTGGCGTGTCGGCGATCCGCCAGCTGCCGCCGGACGTGGTGACGTTCGCCGGACGGTCGCGCGAGCTCGCGCTGATCAAGACGCAGACCCGCCAGGACCGGGTCGCGGTGTGCGTGATCACCGGTCAGGCGGGCATCGGCAAGTCGGCGCTGGCGGTGCGGGCGGCGCACGAGGTCGCCGCGGGTTTTCCGGACGGCCAGCTCTACGCCGACCTCTCCGACGGCGCCTCGGACCGCATCCTGAGCCAGTTCCTGCGGGCGCTCGGCGAACGGCCCGGCGACGAGGAAGCCCTGCGCTACCGGTCTTTGACGGCCTCACGGCGGCTGCTCGTGGTGCTGGACAACGTTGCCACCGCGGCCCAGGTCAAACGCCTGCTGCCGACCGGCCCCGGCTCGGCGGTGCTGATCACGTCCCGGCGCCCCCTCACCTCGTTGCACGGCGCTTCGTACGTGAAGCTCGGCGCGCTGCCGCTGGAGGACGCCTTCCAGCTGCTGGCGGGCGTGGCGGGCCACGTCGACGACGCCACCGAGCTCGTGCGCTGGTGCGGCGGGCTGCCGTTGGCGCTGCGGATCGCAGGCGCCCGGCTCGCCGCTCGTCCACAGTGGACTGCCCCTCTGCTGGCGGCGAGGCTGGCCGACGAGGCGCGCCGGCTGGACGAGCTCCGGCTGGGCGACGTCGCGGTGCGGTCGGCCTTCGAGGTCAGCTACGCCGAGCTCGGATCTCCTGCGGTGGCACGGGTTTTCCGGTTGCTCGGGCTGCTGGACGGGCCGGATTTCTCGGTGGCGGCGGCGCGGGCGTTGACCGACGTGCCGGACGTCGAGGAGTTGCTGGCCGAGCTGGCCGACGCGCATCTGGTCGAGGAACCTGTTCCCGGCCGGTTCGCCCTGCACGATCTGCTGCGGTTGTTCGCGCGGGAGCGTTGCCGCGGGTCTGAGTCTTCGGACGAGCGGTCTTTGGCGTTGGAGCGGCTGCACAAGCACTATCTGGAAGCGCTGGCGGACAACCCGGCCGATCTGTGGCTGGCCGAGGAACGCGACAACCTGCTGGCCGCCGCGCACCAGGCGTCGCCGGCCGACGCGATCGCGTTCGCCGCCGGGTTGTCTTGGTACTTCCGGCGGCGTTCCGAGGTCGCGGACTGGGCCGCGTTGAACACGCTCGCGTTGGAGGCCGCGCGTTCGTTGCGTGACGTTCGTGCGGAAGCGTTGGCGTTGAAGGAACTTGGCGCGGCGTATGAGCGCGGCTTCAAGTTCGCGGAGGCTCAGCAGCACTGGGCGGCGGCTTTGGAGCTGGCTCGCTCGCTGGGTGATCGGCAGCTCGAAGCCGTGACGCTCAACAACCTCGGCATCGTGCACTGGCGGCGTCGTGACCTGCCCGCGGCGGTGACTTCGCTGCAGGCTTCTTTGGCCTTGCGGGAGGAGCTCTCCGACTCGCAGGGCGCGGCTTATGTGCGAACGAACCTCGGGTTGGTGCACGCGGCGCTGGGTGATCTGCCTGCCGCGCTGGGATGTTACGAGGAGACGCTCACGACCTTCCGTTCGTGTGGTGATCGATCTGGCGAGCTGCACGCGTTGGCGAACATGGCCGACGCGCATCGGCAGCTCGGGTCGCTGGACCAGGCGTTGGAGCTGTCCGCGGAGGCGCTGCAGCTGGCGCGTTCGGTGGGGGACCGGCAGATCGAGGCCGGGGTGTTGCTCGATCGCGGGATCGTGCACGAGCTCGCGGGGCGGGCTGCCGAGGCCAAGGTGTCGTACGGCGAGGCTGTGGAGTTGTCGCGGCGGATCGGGTTCCGGTGGGGCGAGTCGGAGGCGGCACGCAGGCTGGCCTCGTTGGCCGCCGACTGACCTGGGTTCTGGCCGAAAGAAGGTAGCCGGGCCGGGTTGGGCTGGTGAGGATCAACAAGATGACGAGAGTCCTGATCTCGCTGATCGCCCTGCTGCTGCTTCCAGCCACCGCATCCCCGGCCACCGCCGCCCCGGCCACCGCCGCGCCGGCCTCCGCGGACCTGGCCTCCGCGGACCTGGCCTCCGCGGACCCGGCCTCCTCTGCGGGGAGTTGCCGACCGGTCGTCAACGGGACCGGCCCGTCCCTCCACCCCGAAGGCGTCACCTACGACCCGATCCGCCACCGCTTCCTCGTCGGCTCGGTCACCCACGGCACGGTCTCCCGAGTCGCCCCCGACGGCAAGGCGCACACCCTCGTGGACGACCCCTGGCTGATCACCACTATGGGCCTGGCGGTCGACCGCCACCGCGGCCGCCTCCTCGTCACCAACGCCGACCTCGGCATCGCCGACCGCAGCAAGCCCGAGACCACCAGGGCGTTCGCCGGCCTCGGCATCTACGACCTGCGCACCGGCCGCGCGATCCACCGCATCACGCTGGCCACCGGCCGAGGCCACTTCGCCAACGACGTCGCCCTTGCCCCGGACGGCACCGCCTACGTCACCGACTCCATCTCCGGCACGATCCACCGCGTCACCCCGAACGGCACCGCCTCGACGCTCGTCCAGCACCCCGACCTCGCCCAGCCCACGACCGGCGGCTGGGGTCTCAACGGCATCGCGCACCTCGGTGACAAGCTGGTCGCCGCCCTGTCCGGTGCCCGCAAGCTCGCCGTGATCCCGCTGGCCAACCCGTCGAACGTCACCACCATCGCCGCCGCGATCGGTGCACCGGACGGCCTGCTCGCGTTGGGACGCAACCGGCTCCTGCTGGTCGACAACACCGCCGCCAACCGGATCGTCGAGGTCCGCACCGAAGACAACTGGCAGAGCATCGAGATCGTCCGCGAGGTGAAGTGGCCGGACAAGGCACCCACGACCCTCACGAACACCCCGTGCGGCGTCTACGCGGTCGCGGGCCGGTTGGACGTGCTGCCGGGCCGCAGCGACGAGTTCGTGCTCAGGAAGGTGTGAGGTCACAACCCGGCCCGCCACCTTGTCCAGTTCTGCATGGAACCTGGCGAGCACAGCGTGCAGATCGACGGGGTCACGCAGGCGTACGAGGTGGTGGGCACCGGGCCTGTCTGCCTCGTGCACTCCGGCGGGCCGGGTGTTCACTCCGGCTACCTGCGGATGCCGCTGCTGGAAGAGCGGCTCGCGATGGTCTACCTCGACCCGGTCGGCACGCGGCGCAGCGGTCTGGTGCCCGGCGGCGACTACAGCGTGGCGCGGTACGCGGACTTCGCGCGCAAGCTCATCGCGCACCTCGGCGTGGACCGCCCGTACTTCCTCGGCCACCCGCACGCTGATCATCGCCGGTACCTCGGACTTCATCTGCCCGTCCAAGTGGGCGCACGAGCTGCACCGCGAAATGCCCGCGTCCCGGTTGCACGTCCTCGACACCCAGCGGGCACTTCGGGCACGTCGAGCAGCCGCGGGACTTCGCCGACGCGCTGCTCAGGGTGATCTAGGGCCAGAGCAACGACCGGGCCCACCCGGCAGCAGAGCGGGTGTACTGGACGCGGACGTGCTTGCGGCCCGGATCGCCCTGCCAGAACTCCACTTCGTCCGCCGTGAGGTGGTAGAGCGTCCACGCGGGAGCGACGGCGTCGGCATCGACCTCCGCGAGCGCCGCGTCCAGCTCCGCGCGGTCGGTCAGGACGTCGCTTTGCCGTCCCAGCAAAGCGTTTGCGCGGGCGCTGGCAGAACGAGCCAGGAAGTCACGAGCGCTGTCCTCGGCGTTCGCCACGCTCACCGCACCACGCACCCGGACCTGGCGGCCGAGCGCGGGCCAGTAGAACGTGAGCGCGGCGAACGGGGTGTTCGCGAGCTCCTTGCCCTTGCGGCTCAACGCACTGGACGCGAAGTGCCACACCCCGTCGACCAGGTCCTTGAGGATCAGCACACGCGCGGACGGCCGGCCTGCGGGGTCCACAGTGGACAACGTCAGCGCGTGCGGCTCGACGACGCCGGCGTTGATCGCGTCCGACAGCCACGAGGTGAACAGCTCGTCCGGAGACGCGGGCGCGGAGTCGAACGCGGGTAACGGTCCGGCCAGCGAAGGCAGGCCGCGCAGCAGGGAGGCGACGGTCATGCCGACGAGGATAGGTGTCCTGTCAGGCCTCTGGGATCTCAACGACGACATGGGTGGACTTGATGGACGCGACGGCCACGCTGCCCACCTCGAGACCGAGCTCGTCGGCGGACTCACGGCTCATCAGCGACGTGATGCGGAACGGCCCGGCCTGCATGTCGACCTGCGCCATGACCCCGTCCTTGAGCACGCGCGTGACGATGCCCTTCATGCGGTTGCGCGCCGAAGCGGCTACGGTCGCACCGGGTTCGGCCGTCTCCGTCATCTGCTGGGCGAACGCGGCGAGCTCGGTTCCGCTGACGCCCTTGCGCCCGTTGCCGAGCACAACGGACTCCAGGCGCCCCTGATCTATCCACCGGCGCACGGTGTCATCGCTGACCCCGAGCAACGCGGCGGCTTCACTGATCCGCAAATTCGGCACGAATCAAACAATAACTCCGCTTCTGCGGAACAATCAACCGTTTGTTGAGGTCGAAAGTCATAGCTGTCGGGAGAACCCGACTTATCGGTGGCGTCTCACCTGGTGAGCATCGGCGCTTCGCATCACCGCCGATGCTCATAGGGGAGCCGTTAGTCATGCACTTAAGGGTCGTAGCCGCTGTCCTCCTACTAGTCACGGGATGTGCTGCCGAACAGGAGAGAGGTCCCAGCGGCGAACCCATCAGGATCGGATACCTCAACAACGCGGCCGGCGCGTTCGCGGTCCCGGAGCTGCAGATCGGGGCCGAGGTCGCCGTCGCCCACCTCAACCGCAAGGGCGGGGTCAAGAACCGGCCGTTCGAGCTCGTCACCTGTCCGACGGACGGCACGCCGGAGCAGTCCGCCGCCTGTGCCGACAAGTTCGTCGCGGACAACGTGAAAGTGGTCGTGCAGGGCGTGGACACCGGGGCCGACGCCGCGATGCCCAAGCTCGTGGAGGCCGCGATCCCACTGGTCGGGCACGTCCAGTTCACGCCCGGCCTGATGAACCACAAGAACGCCTTCTTCTTCGGTGCCGCAGCCGTCGCGTACGGCACGGCGGCGCTCAAGTACTACGCCGACCAGGGCGTGCGGACGGTGGCCTGGCTGCTGCCCGAGTCGCCGACCACGCGCGGCTTCACCGACACCGTGCTCGCGCCGGCCGCCAAGCGCTTCGGCCTCAACTACCGCTCGGTCTACTACCCGGCCGGCAACCCCGACTGGGCCGGGCTCGCGCGAACCGTGCAGACCGCGGAGGCGTCTGGCAGCATCGCCGCCACCGAAGAGCAGTGCACGCACATCGTGAAAGCGTTGCGGGAAGCCAACTACGACGGCCGGATCCTCGCCGCGTCGTGCACCGGGCTGCCGCGGTCGGTCGGGAACCAGTCGATCGGCGTCGAGCTGTCCTCGGACTTCTGGCACCCCACGGACCCGCTGTCCGCGCCGCCTGCCAACCAGGACGAGATCGACGAGTACCGCGAGGCCATGCGCCAGGCGGGACACGACGAACCCGTTGCGGGGGCGGTGGTCTCGTTCGCGGACATGATGACGCTGGCCAGGGTGCTGTCCACTTCGGACCGTTCGCCGGAACAGGCCCTGCGGGCGGTGAAGAACCTCGACAGCTTCCTCGGCCCGCAGATCACCTGCGACCACGCCTGGTTCGGCAACTCGGCGTGCAGCACCGCGGTCCTGTTCTACCGGTTCCAGCCGAACGGTGCGTTGAAGGCCCAGATTCCGGACTTCATCGAGGTCGCGAAGCTGGGGTAACCTGTCGAATTGAAGAAATCTTCAATTCGACAGGTTGTGGTGTCGTGAACGAGTTCAGGGACAACCTCCTGGCCCGCATCGAGCAGGCGGAGGAAGCCGTGCGCCTGGCGGTGGAGCAGCAGGACGCCTACGCCGCCGAGGTGCACGGCGCCGACCTCGCCAACCTCCGGCGCCTGGCCGCCGAGCACGGGGTGAAGTGAGCCGTGCCGGTTCCGCTGTACCAGGCGAAGGCCGAGTTCTTCCGCATGCTCGGGCACCCGGTGCGCATCCGGGTGCTCGAGCTGCTGCAGGACGGGCCGAAGGCCGTGCGCGACCTGCTCGCCGAGATCGACGTGGAGGCGTCCAACCTCTCCGCCCAGCTCGCCGTGCTGCGCAGGTCCGGGATCGTCACGGCCACGCGCGAGGGCTCGACCGTGGTGTACGCCCTCGCGGGTGGTGACGTGGCCGAGCTGCTCAGAGCCGCCAGACGCATCCTCACGGAGCTGCTGGCCGGACAGAACGAACTGCTGGCCCAGCTCCGTGAGGAACCGGTGTGAGCTTTCTGCCCACCAGAGGGGACTGGACGACGGCGCGGCCGAAGGACCTCCTCGCGGGGCTCACGGTCGCGGTGGTGGCGCTGCCGCTCGCGCTCGGGTTCGGGGTGGCGTCGGGACTCGGGGCCGCTGCCGGGCTCGTGACGGCGATCGTCGCGGGCGCGCTGGCGGCCGTGTTCGGCGGTTCGAGCCTGCAGGTGTCGGGGCCGACCGGCGCGATGACGGTCGTGCTGGTCCCGATCGTGGCTCAGTTCGGGCCTGGCGGTGTGCTCACCGTCGGGCTGCTGGCGGGAGTGATCCTGATCGGGCTCGCTGTCGCGAAAGCCGGGCGGTACATGCGTTACGTGCCGGCGCCGGTGGTCGAGGGCTTCACGATCGGCATCGCCGCGGTGATCGCCCTGCAACAGGTTCCCGCCGCACTCGGCGTGCCCGCTCCGGACGGGCACAACGTGGTGGTGAACGCCGTGCGCGCGTTCGGGCAAGGTCCGGTCGTGGCCGCGGTCGCGCTCGCCGCGGGCGTGGTGCTGGTCGTGCTCGTCGGCGCACGGTGGCGGCCCGCGATCCCGTTCTCGCTGCTCGCGGTGGCCGCGGGAACCGTCGTGGCGGAGCTCTGGTCCCTGCCGGTGACCAGGATCGGCGCGTTGCCGGCCACCCTGCCGGCTCCGACATTGTCCTTTGTGGACCTCAACGCGCTGTGGTCGTTGCTGCCGTCGGCGGTGGCCGTTGCCGCGCTGGCGGCGCTGGAAAGCCTGCTGTCGGCGACGGTTGCGGACGGCATGAGCGTGAACCAGCGGCACGACCCGGACCGGGAGCTGTTCGGCCAGGGGATCGCGAACGTGGTCACCCCGATGTTCGGCGGCGTGCCCGCGACCGCGGCGATCGCCAGGACCGCCGTCAACGTCCGCTCCGGCGCCGGGTCACGGCTGGCGTCACTCGTGCACGCCGCGACGCTCGCCCTCATCATGCTGGTCGCGGCGTCGCTGGTCGGCCGCATCCCGTTGGCCGTGCTCGCCGGCGTGCTGCTGGCGACGGCGATCCGCATGGTCGAAGTGGGATCTGTGCGCGTGCTCGTGCGGGCGAACCGCGCCGACGCGCTCGTGCTCGTCCTCACCGCGGCCGCGACGCTCGCGCTCGACCTGGTGACCGCGGTGATCCTCGGCCTGGTCGTGGCGGGCGCGCTCGCGTTGCGGGCGGTGGCGAGGTCGGTGCGGATCGACGAGGTGCCGCTGGAGACCGGCGACCACTCGCAGGAGGAACGTGCTCTGCTCGCCGAGCACATCGTCGCCTACCGGCTCGACGGACCGCTGTTCTTCGCGGCCGCGCACCGGTTCCTGCTGGAGCTGACCGAGATCACCGCGGTGTCGGTGGTGATCCTGCGGATGTCGCACGTGACGACGATGGACGGCACGGGTGCGGCAGTGCTGCGCGACGCCGTGGACCGGCTGGAACACCGCGGCGTCACCGTCCTGCTGTCCGGCGTGCGGGACGAACACCGGCGGCAGCTGGAGATCCACGGCGTGCCGATGTTCGCCACCACACCCGAAGCGATCGAGTTCGCGCGGCGGTCCGGAATGCTGCCCTCTTAGGCGTGTCCGGCGATGCGGTGCGGTTCGTAGGACGACTCCAGGAGCTGCACCTCGTCGTCAGTCAGCTCCACCTCCAGCGAGGCCACCGCGTCGTCGAGGTGCGCGGGCTTGGTGACGCCGACGATCGGTGCCGTGACGGCCGGGTTGCGGTGCAGCCACGCCAGCGCCACCTGGGCCCGTGACACGCCACGAGCCGCCGCCACCGCCGCGACCTGTTCGACGATCGCGCGGTCCGACTCGACGTACAAAGTGGACCCGAACTCGTCGGTCTCGGTGCGTGCGGTTCGTGAGTCCCAGTCGCGGGTCAGCCGGCCGCGGGCCAGCGGGCTCCACGGGATCACGGCGATGCCCTGGTCCGCGCACAGCGGCAGCATCTCGCGCTCCTCCTCGCGGTAGAGGAGGTTGTAGTGGTTCTGCATCGACACGAAGCGCGTCCAGCCGTTCAGGTCCTGCACGAACAACGACTTGGCGAACTGCCACGCGTACATCGACGACGCACCGATGTAGCGCGCCTTGCCGGACTTCACGACGTCGTGCAGCGCTTCGAGCGTCTCCTCCAGCGGAACGGTCTTGTCGAACCGGTGGATCTGGTAGAGGTCAACGTAATCCGTGCCCAGCCGGCGCAGCGACGCGTCGATCTCGGCGAAGATCGCCTTGCGGGACAGACCCGCGCCGTTCGGTCCGCGGCGCATCCGGCCGTGGACCTTCGTGGCGAGGACGATCTCCTCACGGCGGGCGAAGTCCTTCAGCGCGCGGCCGGTGATCTCCTCCGAGGAACCGTCCGAGTAGACGTTCGCGGTGTCGAAGAAGTTGATGCCCGCGTCGACGGCGGCCTTGATGAACGGCCGCGACTCGTCCTCCGGCATCGACCACGCGTGGTTGCCCAGCGACGGATCTCCGTAACTCATCATGCCGAGACAGATCGCCGACACGTCCATGCCGGCGAGCTTGGTGTAGCGCACGGTAGGCCCCTCAGGAAAACGACGGTCACGGTCGGGTGATGGCGACAACAACCCGTTCAACATCAACGTAGTCCCGCTCGCCGGATCGTGCCCCTCTTTAACACGACAGTGGCATCTGAGCTGTCACACCTGACCTGCGGGTCTAGCTTCTCATCCCGGGCCGTGAGAGGAAGCGCATGACGAGCATCGACGTGGTCACCGCGCCGCAGGACGTGTTGGCGTGGAGCCGCGCCATGGTCGAGACACCGCTGCACACCGCGCTGGCCGAACTCCCGGACGAGACCCGCGAGGTGGTCGAGTACAACCTCACCCAGCAGGACTTCTCCACCGCCGCGCTGGCGTTGCTCGCCGCCGAGACGATCGGCGACGCCACCCAGGCGATCGGGGTCGCGACCGCGCTGGAACTCGCTCAGCAGCACGAACAGCTGCACGCCGACCTGATGACCCGCGCGGTCAGCCGAGGCCACCAGCCGAGCGCGTGGGTGGAGTTCGGCGACGACCGGGCGGTCTCGGCGGCCGACGCCCTGGTCTCGCTGGCCTTCGCCCAGCTCTCCAGGTCCGAGGTGATGGTCCTCAACGTCGCCCTGCTGTCCGTTGTGGACGGTTATGTCCAGGAAGTCGAGATGGACGAACGGGACGACGTCGACGTCGCCGAGTACCTGGGCGTGGCGGCGGCGAAGCACTCGGCGCTGCTCGCGTGCGCGTGCGAGCTCGGCGCGCTGGCGGCGGGCGCGAGCAGGAGCCAGGCCGACCACTTCCGGGAGTTCGGCGACGACATCGGCCTCGCGCGCAAGCACGTGGACGACGTGCTGGCGATCTGGGGCGGCGCGACCATCAGCGGCAGGCCGCGCTACGACGATCTCGTGCACCGCCGCCGCACGCTGCCCGTGGTCGCGGCCATCGACGCCGGCGCCGACGTGTACGGGGTTGACCTGGAACCGCAGGAGCTCGCCGACCTGATCGAACAGGCCGGCGGCCGGAAGTGGTGCGAGCAGCAGGCCGAGCTGCTCCTCGCCCGCGCCCTCAACCACCTGCGGCAGGTGAAACCGAGGGCACGGGCGGCGGACGAGCTGTCCGGGCTCGCCAGGGAGATCACGATCGCCAGGTGTGCTCCGGCTCGAACCCCAGCACCCGCCGTGCCTTCTCAATCGACAGCAGAGTCTCGTGCGGACCGAACTCCCTCTTGATCGGCACGCCCGGATAGACCTTCGCGACCAGCTCGTCGTTCGGCGTCGTCATGCACGTGTCGGCGTTCGCGATGATGAACACGTCGAACCCCGTCGCGTCGTGCGCTAGCGCCTTGCGCACGGCCTGCGCACCGTCGCGTGCATCGATGTACGACCAGAGGTTCCACTTGCGCGAGAGCGGGTCCGCGTCGAACGGGAAGCGTTCGTAGTCGTGCGGCTCCATGACGTTCGAGAACCGCAGCCCGATGATCTTCATCGCCGGCTCCCACCGGCAGAACTGCTGCGCCAGCGTCTCGTCGACCAGCTTGCCGAGCGAGTACGACGTCTCCGGCCGGCCCGCGTACTCCTCGTCGATCGGGATGTACGGCGGGGGAGTGTCGAACGGCAGTCCCAGCACCGTCTCGCTCGATGCCCACACGACATTGCGCACCTTCGCGAGCCGTGCCGCCGCGAACACGTTGTAAGTGCTCGTCACGTTGTTGTGGAACGTCTTGGCGTTGGGCGCGACGCCCGGCCCCGGAATCGCTGCCAGGTGCACCACGGCGTCGAGCCCGTCGTACCGGTCGTCGATCCCGCTCAGCACCTCCACGACCTGGCCGTAGTCGGTCAGGTCGACGCGCGTGAACTCGCACCCCTGAGGTGCCGGAGGAGCGGCCTGGTCGAGGTTGTGGACCTCCCAGCCGTGCTCGATCAGGTCGGCCACGACAGCTCGCCCGAGCTTGCCGCTGCCTCCGGTCACCACGACACGTTGAGTCATGAGTCAAATTATTGCCTGACGATGACTCGACGCTGGTACCTCGAGCCTGCCTAGGCGGGCTTCGGCTTCTTGGCGACCCAACCGCCCGTCGCCTTCCAGACCACCTGGAACTGGACGACCGGGTTGGCCGCGGTGCCCGGGACCTTCGCGCCGCAGCCGGAGTCGCTGCCGTTGGGGTCGTCCACGAAACCCGTCCGGCCGTCGCGCAGCCAGTAGTTGGTGCGGAAGCCGCCGTTGTCTCCGTTCGTGTCACACGAGTAGACGCGGGTGTGCGAGTTCGTCACGCCGCCGTAGCCGCAGCGCTTGTCGCCGTTGCCGCCGCAGATCATGATGTCGTCGTAGGCGTCGTGAGCCATCGCTGTCGGCGCCATGCCTGCGAGTGCGCCCACGGTCACCGCCCCCACGGCCAGCATTCGTTTCAGTTCCACGGGTCGTTCCCCCTGCTCTCGAAGGTCCGCCGAGTTGCTGGCGGATGTCGAGTCAGGTGTAGTGCGATTGCACTTGTCCGGTGCCGGACGGTGACCGGCGGACATCAACGACCGGACATCGACCTGCGGTTTCCTGCTCGATACAGAGACCTGGACCACCCTCGGTTGCACGTCCAATAGTAGGAAGTCAAACTATTCTCATGACGACGTCGTCTCCTGGCCCACTGCACAAGCCGGTCAACCCGGTCCGGTTCGTGACCGCGTCCAGCCTGTTCGACGGCCACGACGCGGCCATCAACATCATGCGGCGGATCCTGCAGTCGCAGGGTGCGGAGGTCATCCACCTCGGCCACAACCGGTCGGTGGCGGAGGTCGTCAACGCCGCGATCCAGGAGGACGTGCAGGGCATCGCCATCAGCGCCTACCAGGGCGGGCACGTCGAGTACTTCTCGTACCTGGTCGAGCTGCTGAACGAGCGCGGCGCCGGGCACATCCGGGTCTACGGCGGCGGTGGCGGCGTCATCGTCCCCGAGGAGATCGAGCTGCTGCACTCGCGTGGTGTCGCGCGGATCTTCTCGCCGCACGACGGGCAGACGCTGGGCCTCGCACGCATGATCAACCTGATGATCGAGGAGTGCGACCACGCGCTCACCGAGCCGTTCAGCCACGACGCCCTGCTGACCGGTGCGGACGAGGCCCTCGCGCGCGCGATCACGCACATCGAGGCCGGTCAGGCGGTCGACGTCGACACCACGCGCACGGTTCCGGTGCTGGGCATCACCGGCACCGGTGGCTCGGGCAAGTCGTCGCTCACCGACGAGCTGGTGCGCCGGTTCCGGCTCGACCAGCAGGACAAGCTGCGCATCGCCGTGCTCGCGGTCGACCCGACGCGCCGCCGTGGTGGTGGCGCGCTCCTAGGCGACCGGATCCGGATGAACTGCCTCGACGGTGACCGGGTGTTCTTCCGTTCGCTGGCCACGCGCCGTGCGGGCAGTGAGATCCCGGACGGCCTGGAGCAGGCCATCGCGGCGTGCAAGGCGTCTGGCGCGGACCTCGTCATCGTCGAGACGCCAGGTATCGGTCAGGGCGACGCGGCGATCGTGCCGTTCGTCGACTTCTCGCTGTACGTGATGACGCCGGAGTTCGGTGCCGCGTCGCAGCTCGAGAAGATCGACATGCTCGACTACGCGGACGCCGTGGCGATCAACAAGTTCGAACGCCGCGGTGCCGAGGATGCGCGCCGCGATGTCGCACGACAGATGGTGCGCAACCGCGAGGCGTTCGGCGTCAAGTGGGAGGACATGCCGGTGTACGGCACGTCCGCGGCCACGTTCAACGACGACGGCGTCACCGCGCTGTACCAGTTCCTCCGTGACGGCCTGGTCTCCCACGGTCTGACCGTTGAGGAAGGCTCTCTCGCGACGGTCAACGGCAAGACGTCCACCAGCGCGTCCACGGTCGTGCCGGCTTCTCGCGCGCGCTACCTCAGCGACATCTCGGACACCGTCAGGAACTACCACCGCAAGACCGACGAGCAGGTCGCGGCGGTCCGCACGCACATCCAGCTCACCGCCGCGCAGAAGGCGTTGGAAGCGGCCGACAAGACCACGGCCGACATCGCCGAGCTCGCGGAGGAAGCCGGGCGCAAGGTCGACCGCGACGTCGCCGAGCTGCTCAAGACCTGGCCCGAGACGCGCGAGCAGTACTCCGGCGACGAGCTCGTGTTCAAGGTGCGGGACAAGGAGATCCACACCAAGCTGACGCGGGAGACGTTGTCCGGCAACCAGGTCCGCCGGGTCAGCCTGCCCCGCTACGACGACGAGGGCTCGCTGCTGCGGTTCCTGCGCAAGGAGAACCTGCCGGGCTTCTTCCCCTACACCGCAGGCGTTTTCCCGTTCAAGCGCGAGGGTGAGGACCCGGCGCGCATGTTCGCGGGCGAGGGCGACGCGTTCCGCACCAACCGCCGCTTCAAGTACCTGTCGAAGGGCAACCCGGCCACGCGCCTGTCGACCGCGTTCGACTCGGTGACGCTCTACGGCCGCGACCCCGACACCCCGCCGGACGTCTACGGCAAGATCGGCACGTCCGGCGTCTCGATCGCGTCGCTCGACGACATGAAGGCGCTCTACGACGGCTTCGACCTCGTCGCGCCGACCACGAGCGTGTCGATGACGATCAACGGCCCGGCGCCGACGATCCTCGCCTACTTCCTGAACACGGTGATCGACCAGCAGGTCACCAAGTTCCGCGAGGAGCACGACCGCGAGCCGGACGCCACGGAGTACGAACAGCTCCGCAGGTTCGCGCTGGCGAACGTCCGCGGCACGGTGCAGGCCGACATCCTCAAGGAGGACCAGGGCCAGAACACCTGCATCTTCTCCACGGAGTTCTCGCTGCGCATGATGGCGGACATCCAGGAGTGGTTCATCCAGCAGCAGGTCCGCAACTTCTACTCGGTGTCGATCTCCGGCTACCACATCGCCGAGGCCGGCGCGAACCCCATCAGCCAGCTGGCCTTCACGCTCGCCAACGGTTTCACCTACGTCGAGTCGTACCTGGCGCGCGGCATGAACATCGACGACTTCGCGCCGAATCTGAGCTTCTTCTTCTCCAACGGCATGGACGCCGAGTACAGCGTGATCGGCCGCGTGGCCCGCCGCATCTGGGCCGTGGCCATGCGCGACCGCTACGGCGCCGCAGAACGTTCGCAGAAGTTCAAGTACCACGTGCAGACCTCGGGCCGCTCGCTGCACGCGCAGGAGATGGACTTCAACGACATCCGCACCACGCTGCAGGCTCTCTGCGCTCTCTACGACAACTGCAACTCCTTGCACACCAACGCTTACGACGAGGCGATCACCACTCCCACGGAGTCGTCCGTCCGCCGCGCGATGGCCATCCAGATGATCATCAACAAGGAGTGGGGCCTGTCCGCGAACGAGAACCCGCTGCAGGGCTCGTTCGTCATCGACGAGCTGACCGACCTCGTCGAAGAGGCCGTGCTGATGGAGTTCGACCGCATCTCCGAACGCGGCGGCGTGCTCGGCGCGATGGAGACCGGCTACCAGCGCGGCCGCATCCAGGACGAGTCGATGCTCTACGAACAGCGCAAGCACGACGGCTCGCTGCCGTTGATCGGCGTCAACACCTTCCTGCCCGAGGGCGGGGAGCGCGAGATCGTGAAGATCGAGCTCGCCCGCGCCACCGAGGAGGAGAAGTCCTCCCAGGTCGAGCGGACCCGCGCCTATCAGGCCGCGCACCGCGACGAGGCCCAGAAGGCTCTCGCCCGCCTGCGTGAGGTCGCGCAGACGAACGAGAACGTGTTCGCCGTGCTGATGGACGCTGCGCGCGTCTGCACGCTCGGTCAGATCACCGAGGCGTTCTTCGAGGTGGGCGGCCAGTACCGCCGCAACATCTAGACATACCAACGGCAAGACGCTCCTCCATAAACTTCAGTTTATGGAGGAGCGTCTCATTTGAGCCCATCTTGACAGCGTCGTGCACCCTCGGGCAGTCTGATGTCGCTATCAACTGAAGTTGATGGCAATGGGGAATCGTCAACTGTTATTGGGGATTCGCGTGAAAATGCGCGCAATGGTTGCCGCGCTTGGTGCTGCCCTGGCGCTGACCGTCGGAATGGCCGCGCCCGCGTCGGCCACGCACAAGGTGACGTCGCAGGTGGAGTGCAACAACTCCTTCGAGTTCGTGCACTTCTATCGCCACAACGACCCGATGGACAAGTACTGCTACGCCGGTGAGAGCCCGCAGATCGGCAACAAGCTCAACACCGGCCTGGCCGGCATCACCTGGTTCAACAGTGGGTCCAACTGGGGCGAGATCTGGTTCCGTGATCAGCACGGCACCCCGTTCCACAAGGTGTTCACGCCCCGTGCGGACACCGGGTGTGACTGGTGCTTCATCGACGCGATTCGCATCACGGCTTCTGAGTGACCGTTAGACCGCGTAGGGCCGGCCGACGATCCACCCACCCACGTGCTCGGGTAGTTCGTCGGTCGGCACCAGCTCCACGGTGTCGCCGACGTTGACGACGCCCGGCCGCATCACCCAGCTGTCCAGGCACAACTTGCCGCCGAACTCGTGCCGGATCCGCCGGTGCACGTCGAGGTCCTGCGCGCCGGTGTCCGGGTCGATCGTCGTGACCACGCACCGGGCGCGCTTGGTGTACATCCCGATGACCACGTCACCGATCACCAGAGCGTGCCCCGGCCAGGAGTCCTCAGCCCCGGCCTCGACCCCGCCGATGAGGATGTTGGGCCGCAACCGCCGCACGTCCAACCCGGCGGCCGCGACCTGCCCGTCCGTGGCCACCAGCACGTTGAGCACGTCAAAGCGCTCCGGCCCGGCATAAGGCGTCAGCCGGCCACCGTGGGGGAGCACCAGCGCGTGGGCTTCCCAGCTGTCCCAAGGATGTCCGTCCACCAGGGGACCGGAAGGTCCGGTGGAAGCCGGGATGGTGAGCAGGCCGTACCGGGTGCGTCCGGTGAGGACTCCCCGCGGCCCCTGGACGTGCACGAGCCGATCGCCCTCGACGCCGTCCGACGTGAATGTGGCCGACTGCAGCTCCTCACCGCCGAGCGACTTGACTGGATAACGCCACAGGCCTGAGACGTGCATCTGAGTTACTCCGTCGGGATGTCGTAGGTCGAATCGGGGTCGATGCGGCGCTCGGACTCCGCGATCCGCACGTCGTTGATGCTCGCCTCGCGCCGCGACATCAGGCCGGACGGCGCGAACTCCCAGTTCTCGTTGCCGTAGCTGCGCCACCACTGGCCCTCGTCGTCGTGCCACTCGTACTGGAAGCGCACGGCGATCCGGTCGTCGCCGAAGGCCCACAACGACTTGCGCAGCACGTACTCGTGCTCGCGCTCCCACTTCTCAGTCAGGAACGCGACGATCTCGTCGGTGCCGCGGACGAACTCAGACCTGTTGCGCCACACCGAATCCGGGGTGTAGGCGCCCGCGACCCGCTCTGGCGAGCGGGTGTTCCAGGCGTCCTGGGCGGCCTGGACCTTGAGCCGGGCGGTCTCGGTGTCGAACGGGGGAACGAGCTTCACGGGAGGTCCTTCCAACGGTTGGGCGACGCAGCAAACGTTAGAACGTGCGTCTAACGGATGCAAGCCTGTGTTACCGTTAGACGTGCTGACGCCCGACGAGCCCCGTCCGGTCCTGCTGATGAACACCATCTGGGCCAACCGGTCGCAGGTGCACGATGACCTGACCACTGTGGGTGGACTCCGCGACTTCCTGGGCGTGCCGGCCGATCAGGACGACCTGAAGGCCTTCCGCGAGCTGCGACAGGCGCTCAGGGATCTCGCAGGCGTGCTCACGGAAGACACGCGCGCGGTCGCGCAAGGCCGTGATCTGGCGCGTGCGGTGGCTGAGGTGAACCGCGCGGCGCGCATCGCCCGACAGTGGCCGCAGTTGGCCGTCAAAGACGGGGAACTGGTGCGGCACAACGAAAGTGAAGGCTCGCTCGCCGACCGGGAGCGAGCCTCGATCGCCGCGCAGGCCGTCGAACTGTTCACCGGCGAGGACCGTGTGCTGTTGCGCGCCTGTTATGCGCCAGGCTGCGTGCTGTACTTCGTGAAGGACCACCCGCGCCGCGAATGGTGTTCGCCATCTTGTGGCAACAGGGTTCGCGCGGCACGACACTACCGGCGCAATCGGGGTGAATCGCCTGGTCCGAACGGGTTTTCCTGATCGCACGGGCTACACATGAGCCGCCCCAGTTCCGATAACGGGGTAAGAGTTGGGCGCGTTTGTGTGTGGTGGTGATCCGCGATGTCCCGAGAATCCGTGCCAGGCCACGACATCAGCTATCACCTCGTCTGCTTCGACGAGACCGGCAACGAGCGGGGGCGCGAAAGCGCGGACGTCGTGTACGACGCCCGCCAAGGCGTCACCGACGTGTTCTTCTTCATACACGGGTGGAACGGCGACGTCCCGGCCGCCCGTCTCCAGTACGGGCAGTGGGTCAAGACGATGGCCGACTGCCGCGCCGAACGTGAAGCGGCGCACCGGCTTCCCGGCGGTTTCAAGTCCCTGCTCGTCGGCCTGCACTGGCCGTCGAAGGCCTGGGGCGACGAGGACGTGCGGTCCGACGAGTTCATCAAGGCGCAGGCCCAGCGGCTCGGCGGGGGCGCCGGCCGCACCGCCGCGGTGCGCACGATCGTCGAGGCCGCGCGGCAACACCCGTGCCGGATGTCCGCGACGGTCAAGCAGGCCTACGACTACCTGGAGAGCTCGGTTCCGGACCTGCCGGGCGAGGACGGGATGGCCTTCGACGCCGAGCAGCTCTACCGCGCGTGCCTGGAGGATCCGGCGCTGGGCGGGATCCTGTCGCCGCTGCGGATCCTGACTTTCTGGAAGATGAAGCGGCGCGCCAGGGTGTTCGGGGAGAGCGGCGCGGCGCGGATCGCCCGCGAGGTCGCCCAGGCCGCTCCGCACGCGCGCATCCACCTGATGGGCCACAGCTTCGGCTGCATCACCGCGACCGCGATGGCGAACGTCGTGCCGGCCGCGACGCTGACGTTGGTGCAGGGCGCGATGTCGCTGTGGTCGTTCGCGGAACGGCTGCCCGGTGAACCCGGCTCCGGCTACTTCCGCGGCGTGCTCGGCCGGGTGCCGGGCCCGATCATCGTCACGACTTCCTCGCACGACCACGCGATCGGCCGCTTCTACCCGCTCGCCGCGCGCTCGGGCCGTCAGGTCGACCTCGACTCGTACCCGAAGTACGGCGGCATCGGTTCGCACGGCGTGCAGGGCACGTACGCGCACGGGCACAACATCGGATCTCCTGGGGAGCTCCTCAGGGGTCAGGTGCACAACGTCGACTGCACGTCGGTGATCCGCCGCATCGACGGGATCGCGGGCGCCCACAACGACATCTGTCACACGGAATTGGCCCGGCTGCTCTGGAAGGCGGTGCTTGCCCGCTAGGATTGTCCGTTTTCAGAAACACGCGTTTCCGTTGACTGCTCCGATGTCTCGGCCCTAACGTGGGATGCACCGTCGCTGCCGAAAACCTCGGAGCCGAGGACGGTAACAAATGTTTCGTCGTCCATTGTGGATAGCCGCTGCCTTCGTGCTGGCCCTGGTCGCCGGCATGACACCGGCGCGGGCCGCGGATCCCGTGCTGGTGCCCATGTTCGACGGCAAGACCCTCGACGGGTGGACCGGCCACGCGAAAGACGCCTGGGTCGTGAAGAACGGCGCGATCCACAGCCAGAAGAACGCCTCGCGCGGCTGGATCTACTACAACAAGGCGCAGTACAAGAGCTTCCGGTGGATCTTCAAGGTCCGCCAGGTCTCCGGCGACCACCAGCCGACCGTGCTGATCTGGGGCAAGATCCAGACACCTCCGTTGAACGGCCTCGGCGCCATCCAGTTCCAGCCGCCCAACGGTGGCGCGTGGGACTACCGCCCCGGCCACAACAACGGCGGCAAGGGCCTGTTCACCAAGTACCCGCATCCGCGCTGGGACATCAAGAAGTGGGCGCAGTGCGAGATCCTCGCCAACGGTGACACCGGAATCGCGCGCATGGCGTGCTGCCCGCTGCCCGACGGCGCCACGAAGTGCAAGGCGCAGGAAGTCCTGAAGTTCGAGGACAAGAAGGAACCGGCTGGCCGCGTGGCGCCGCTGGCGATCCAGATCCACAACAAGGGCATCGAGGACGAGTACAAGGACCTCGTCGTCGAATCTCCGGTGGCAGACCCGACGAAGTTCATCACCACATAGATAGCGGTGATGTGCCGTGTCCGTCCCGCGCCGCGAGTCATCTGACCCCCGCGCGACGTGGGACGGACACGGTCTATCCCGCGCCCAGCCGCAGGACCATCTGCGGTACCAGCGTGTTGCCCAGGCACGGGCGCAGGTCCGCGCGCAACGCGGACAGGCTCACCGGGTCGAGAGCGGGGTTCACCGCGATGCCGACCGTCCCCGCGGTCAGCACGACGCGCTGCATCGCTTGCCCCGCACGGATTTCCGCCGCGGCCCCCTGGTTGAACGTGCACAGCACCAGCTCGTTGCCGCTCTTGACGTGCAGCCACGCCCGTTCCACTTCGGCCGCCCGCGACAACAGCCCGCGCCAGGAGGCCAGTTCGGGGAACGTGGTCCACGTGCGACGGTTCGTGCGCAACGCGTGCAGCAACGCCAGCACGTCCGGGCTCGGCTCCTGATACCCGCCGAGCCGCACTGCGGCGGCGGCGTCGTTGGCGCTCGGCCCGGGCAGCAGCGTCACCAGTGGACGAATCCCGTGTCCCTGCAACGCCAGCCGCACGTTGAGCAGCGCCATCCCGCCGGCGATCCGCGTCTCCCTGCTGTGCGGCCTGGTCGTGTGCAGCTCGATCTGCTCGGGACGCACCTCGAACCGGACACCGGGCGTGGAGGCTCTCGCGAGCGCAAGGACGCCGCGCACGTCCTCACCCGCGAGTCCGAGTGAGTCGGGCATGGCGATCGTCATGCTCACACTGTCCGGCCGGGGGCGGCAGGTAGGCCACGGTCGAAGGTCCTCTCTTGATAGGGCCTGTTTCACCGACCCTGTCCGCGACTCTCATCGAACGAGACCGGTGGAACAGGCCCTGCCCTGCGATGGCCGGCTGGGTCCGTGCGACGAGCAAAAATGTGCGAATCTAGTCGGTGTGTCTGACGTGCCCGGTCGCCGAGGCCTCGACGAGCTGCTCGACGAGGTCCGTGACCGCATGGACGAGATCGTCACCACCCGCGACCACATGCAGGAGCTGCTCGGCGCCGTCCTCGCGGTAGCGTCGGGTCTGGAGCTCGAGTCGACGCTGCAACGCATCGTCCAGGCCGCGGTAGATCTCGTCGGCGCCCGTTACGGCGCACTCGGCGTGCTCGGCACCCGCGACGACCTGTCCGAGTTCCTCCACGTCGGCGTCGACGACGTGACTCGCTCGAAGATGGGCCACCTCCCGGAGGGCAAGGGCCTGCTCGGGCTGCTGATCAAGGACCCGACCCCGCTGCGTCTGCGCGATCTCAGCCAGCACGAGATGTCGGTCGGTTTCCCGCCGAACCACCCGCCGATGCACAGCTTCCTCGGCGTACCCGTACGCGTGCGCGACGAGGTGTTCGGCAACCTCTACATGACCGAGAAGATCGGCGCCGCCGAGTTCACCGCCGACGACGAGGCCGTGCTGCTAGCCCTGGCGGCCGCCGCCGGCATCGCGATCGAGAACGCCCGCCTGTTCGAGAAGTCCCGCATGCGCGAACGCTGGCTGGAAGCGATCGGCGAGGTCAACTCCGAACTGCTGGGCGGCGCGTCCGGCGAGTACGCGCTGCGCCTGATCACCCAGCGCTGCGTAGAACTTGCCGGCGCCGAGTCCGCACTCGTCGTGCTGGGCGACTCCCAGCACACACCCCTGACCGTGGCCGCACAGGCCGGCCTGAAGATCGAGGACTTCGACGCCGCCGACTTCGCCGTAGACGAGGTGATCCGCTCAGGCATCCCGCTGCTGGTCGACGACCTGGGCTCCGCGTTCGGCCCGGCGCTGGCCGTGCCACTGCGCTCCGGCCCGGTCGTCACAGGCGCCCTGGTCGTTCTGCGCCGCGGCGGCGAGACCCGCTTCCTCCCCGACCAGGTGCCGGTGCTGGCGTCGTTCGCGGACCAGGCGGCAGTCGCCCTGGAGTTCGCCGAACAGCAACGCTCCCAACGCTTGCTGGACGTCCTCGAAGACCGCGACCGCATCGCCCGCGACCTGCACGACCACGTCATCCAGCGCTTGTTCGTCACGGGCCTGACCCTCCAGGCCACCATGCGCCGCATCACCGAGCCCGAGGTCGCCGCCCGCCTGCAGACCGCCGTGGAGCAGCTCGACGAGACCGTTCGCGAGATCCGCACGTCCATCTTCGACCTGCACTCGACGGACAACACCTCACTGCGCCGCCGCCTCCTGGACCTCGTGGCCGGCCTGACCGAGTCCACGCACCTGTCGCCGGCCGTGCGGATGTCCGGCACCGTGGACAACTCCGTGCCGCCGGAGCTCGCCGAACACGTCGAGGCCGTCGTGCGCGAAGCCGTCACGAACGCCGTCCGGCACGCGGAGGCGACCGAGCTGACCGTGCTCATCGACGCCGGTGACGACGTCGTGATCACGGTGCAGGACAACGGGGTCGGCATCCCGTCCGACGCCTCGCGCAGCGGGTTGCGCAACCTCGCGCACCGGGCGGCCAAGTTCGGCGGGACGCTCGCGGTGCGGGGGACCGAGGGCGGCGGCGCCTGCGTGGTGTGGCGGGTCCCGCTCCCGGCCTCCTAGCGGGGCTTCTCGCCGTCCTTGCGGAACTGGGAGGCGAACACCGCGGCCTGCGTGCGGCGTTGCATGCCGAGCTTCGCCAGCAGGTGCGAGACGTAGTTCTTGACGGTCTTCTCGGCCAGGAACATGCGCTCCGCGATCTGCCGGTTCGTCAGGCCCTCGCCGATGAGGTCGAGGACCGTGCGCTCCTGCTCGCTGAGCATGCGCAGCGGGTCGCCTTCCTCGCGCTCCCGCCGGATGCGGTTCAGCAGGGCCGAGGTGGTGCGGGCGTCGAGGAGGGACTGGCCGGCCGCCACCGTGCGGACGGCGTTGACCAGGTCGGCACCCAGGATCTGCTTGAGCACGAAGCCGGAGGCGCCGGCCATGATCGCGTCGAAGAGGGCCTCGTCGTCCGCGAAGCTCGTCAGCATCAGGCACTGCAGGCCGGGTAGGCGGCTGCGGAGCTCGCGGCACAGTTCGATGCCGTTGCCGTCGGGCAGCCTGATGTCGAGCACCGCCACGTCGGCCTGGGCGCCCGGCACCTTGGCCAGGGCCTCCGTGACCGACGCGGCGTCACCGACCACTTCGAGATCGGATTCCTCGCCGAGCAGGTCCGCGATGCCGCGGCGGACGATCTCATGGTCGTCGACGAGGAAGACACGCGTCGCCATGGAGGTCACGGTAGCCCAAAGACCCTGACAGAAGGGGACCATCGGCACGCGGCTCGCTACATCGTTCGGGCCTACTTTGGGATCATGAGCGGTCTTCCCGTTGTCGTCGGAGTCGACGGTTCCTCGTCCGCGCTGGCTGCGGTGGCGTGGGCTGCTCGATCGTGTGCGGTGCACAGCGCGCCGTTGCGGCTGGTGCACGCGTACACGTTGCCCACGCGCGGGTATCCGGAAGTGATTTCGTCTGCCCGTGAGTTGCGGTCTGCCATGTACGACCAAGGGCGGATGTGGCTGTCTCAGGCTGTGGCCGTCGCACGGTCAGAAGCGCCTGATGTGCCTGTTGAGCATGACCTACGTATGGAACACCCAACGCCCGTGTTGCTCGCGGAGTCTGCACGCGCGCGCACGGTGGTGGTCGGGTCACAGGGACTGGGCGGGTTCACCGGAGCACTGGTGGGCTCAACGGCTGTTGCGCTGTCGATTCACGGTGAGTGCCCTGTAGTGGTGGTGCGGGGCAACAACCATGACGGGCCCGTGGTGGTGGGCGTCGATCTCTCGCCTGAGTCGGATCCGGCGCTGGGCTTCGGGTTCGAGGAGGCTGTGGCACGGCGCGTGCCGTTGATTGCGGCGTTGGCGCACGTGGACGAGCAGTCGTCGTTGCTGAGCACGCGCATGTCCGGGTGGCTGGAGAAGTACCCGGACGTCGCGGTCGAACTGCTCACCGTGGGCGAGCGGCCCATTCCTCTGCTGCTGGAGCTCGGGGAACGGGCCGGACTGCTGGTGGTGGGTTCACGGGGGCGTGGCGGATTCGCCGGGATGCTGCTCGGATCTACCTCGCAGGCCCTGATCTACCACGCCCCGTGCCCGGTGGCCGTGGTCAGGCCTGCTTGATCGCGGAGATCTCGAACTCCAGGACGACCTTCTCGCTCACCAGCACGCCGCCGGTCTCGAGCGCGGCGTTCCAGGTCACGCCGTAGTCCTTGCGGTTGATGGTGTGCGAGCCCTCGAAGCCCACGCGGGTGTTGCCGAACGGGTCGACGGCCACGCCCTCGAAGGCGAACGGGATCGTGATGCTCTTGGTGACGTCCTTGATGGTCAGGTCACCGGTGATCTCGAAGTTGTCGTCGTCGATCTGCTTCGCGGAGGTCGAGACGAACTTGATCTCCGGGTAGGTCTCGACGTCGAGGAAGTCGTTGGTGGTCAGGTGACCGTCGCGCTGAGCGTTGCGGGTGTCGATGCTCGCGACCTTCAGGGTCACCTCGGCCGTGGTGTTCTCCGGCTTGTCACCATCGATGTTGATCTTGCCGTCGAACTCGTTGAACGCACCACGAACCTTGGTGACCATCGCGTGGCGGGCGACGAAGCCGATGCGGGAGTGCGAGCCGTCGATGACGTAGACGCCGGTCAGTTCGGAGAGGTTGGTGGCGGTGGTCATGGTGAGTCAGTCCTTCGGTCGTTCGATTCGGTTGATGTGTCATCCACCCTGCCGGAACGTGGATGATGTGTCAACTATTCCCGTATGCTGAACCCGTGACACGATGGCTGGAACCAGAGCAGCAGCGGGCGTGGCGTGCCTACGTCCGCATGCAGGGGGAGCTCAACGCGCATCTGAGCAGGCAGATGTCGGTCGATTCGGAGATCTCGATGGCCGACTTCGCCGTGCTGGTGCAGCTCACCGACACCGTCGACGGACGCGTGCGCGTGCTGGAGCTCGCACGATCGTTGCACTGGGAGAAGAGTCGCATCTCACATCACGTGGCCCGGATGGAGAAGCGCGGCCTGGTGCGCCGGGAGAACTGCCGCGACGACGGCCGCGGGTCGTTCGTCGTGCTGACGGACCAGGGCCGGTCGGCGATCGAGGAGGCCGCACCCTCGCACGCCGAGACCGTGCGTCACCTGGTGTTCGACCAGCTCTCCGGCGCCGAGGTCGAGGCGCTGCGGGAGATCTCGGAGAAAGTCTTCACGCGCCTAACGACAGGAGAATGTGCGGCGGTAATCGCTCGGTGCGATGCCGACGACCCGATGGAAGTGGTGTCGGAGGAGTGCGGCGGTGCCGAAGCCTGACCTGGCTGCGACGGCGTCGACGTCCAGGTCGGTCTCTTCGAGCAGCCGGCGTGCGTGAAGCACTCGTTGGAGTGAAAGCCACTTGTTCGGGGTGGTGCCGGTCTCCGCGACGAACCTGCGCGCGAACGTCCGCTCGGACATGACGGCGAGCTTCGCCATCGACGCCACCGTGTGGTTGTCCGCGATCGTGTCGAGCACCTCTTCCAGCACCGGTTCGAGGCTGTCCGAGCTGCACTCCGGGATGGGGAGCTCCACGAACTGCCGCTGACCGCCGTCGCGCTGCGGCGCCACGACCATCCGGCGCGCGATGATGTTGGCGACCTTGGTGCCGAGCTCCCTGCGCACGAGGTGCAGGCAGGCGTCGATGCCCGCCGCCGTGCCGGCGCTGGTGATGATGTTGCCGTCGTCGACGAACAGCACGTCGGGGTCCACGTCGGCCTTCGGGAAGCGTTCCTTGAACTGCCGCACCTCACGCCAGTGCGTGGTGCAGCGCCGGTCGTCCAGCAGCCCCGCCGCACCCAGGATGAACGCCCCGCTGCACACGCTGAGCAGGCTCGCGCCGGTCTCCTGCAGCGCTTTCACCAGCTTCTCCGGGTAGTGGTCGCGCACGCGGGCGGCCGGGAGGGCGACCAGGTCGGCGTCCAGCAGTGCGTCGAACCCGTGCTCGGGCGTGATCGAGACCCCGCGGATGCTCATGGGCACCGGTTGGTTCGGGTACTCGCCGCAGACGCGGAAGTCGATCGGCGGCACACCCTCCTCGGTCCGGTCGATCCCGAACACCTCGCAGAGCAGGCCGAACTCGAACGGCGCGACGCCGTCGATGAGCGGAACCGCCACCGATCGCAGCATGGCAGAATATTAGCGCACCACGTCAGATCTGCCACTGTTGGCAGGATCTAGTGGGTAGCAAACTTAGTGCCATGACTCTTGCAGCGATCGTCCTAGTCCTGGCAGTTGTCTCCGTCTGGCTCGACCGGCACCGCGACCGCAACACCGGTCTGGCAGGCTCGACCGACGTCACCGACCGCGACCGCATCCGCGTGCGCAACGACCTGCGGTACCTCACTTGATTCAATGCTGGTTCACCCTGGGCACGGGCCCCGTGTAGCGGGCGACCGGGCGGATGATCTTCGTGTCCTCGGACTGTTCGAGCGCGTTGGCACACCACCCGATCACCCGGCTGCACGCGAACGTCGGCGTGAACATCTCCCGCGGGATGTCGCACAGCTCCATCACCACGCCGGCGTAGAACTCCACGTTCGCGTACAGCTGCCGGCCGGGCTTGAGCTCGGCCAGCAGCTCTGTCACGCGGCGCTCGACCGTGACGGCGAAGGTCGTCAGCTCGTTCGGGTTCTCGAGCGCGATCTCCTTGAGCAGGCGCGCCCGCGGGTCCTCGGTCTTGTAGACGGCGTGGCCGAAACCCATGATCCGGTCGCCCTGCTCGATGCGTTCCCGGACCCAGGGATCGATGTTGTCCGGCGTGCCGATGAGGTCCAGCGCCTCCAGCGCCCGGTCCGGCGCGCCTCCGTGCAACGGCCCCGAGAACGTCCCGATCGCCGCCGTCACCGCCGACACGACGTCGGCTCCCGCGCTGGCCACCACGCGTGCAGTGAACGTTGACGCGTTGAACCCGTGGTCGATCGTCGCGATCAAGTACTGCTCTACTGCACGACTCGTCCACGTTGACGGCTCCAGTCCAGTCAACATGTACAACCAGTTCGCCGACGTTGACAAATCAACCCTGGGGTTGACTGGATCAAGTCCGAGCTTGAGTCGATGCAGTGCAGCCAGGATCGTCGGCGTCATCGCGCTGACCCGGAGCGCGTCCGCCTTCCTGCTGCTCATCGGCGCGTCCCACATCGGCTGCGACGGCAACATCGACAGCGCCGTCCTCAGTCCCGCGAGCGCCGTGCAGCCCGACCGCGCGATCGCGGGCAGCACCTCGCTGATAGTCGCTGGTAAGTGGCGTTGAGTCGCAGTCTGCGTGGCGAAGAGCGCGGCCTCCTCGGGGCTCGGCAGCCGCCCCTCCACGAAGAGGAACTACACCTCCTCGAACGTCCGCGTCCTGGCCAGCTCGATCGCGTCGTGCTCGCGGTAGTGGTAGTAGCCCGCGGCACCGTTCACGTCCCCGATCAGGGTCGTGGTGACGACGACATCTTTAAGCCCTTTGGGTGCATCAATCAACATGGACAACAGGCTCCGTCAACATGTCATGTACAGTCAATGTTGATGGAATCAATGTTGACGACGAATCAAGCTGCCCGGCGCCTGGGCGTGAAGCCGGCGACGGTGTACGCGTACGTCAGTCGCGGGCTCCTGACCAGCACAAAGCGCAACCGTCAGAGCATGTTCGACGTGGCCGAGGTAGAAGCCCTGGCCCAACGCACTGGTGCACGCGGAGCAGTGGCCGCTGTGACCGATCGCATCCGCACGCGCATCTCGCTGCTGGAGAACGACCGCCTCTACTACCGCGGCCGCTCGGTCCCGGAGCTGAGCGGCACGAAGCGCTTCGAGGACGTCGCCCACTGGCTGTGGACCGAGATCGACACCGTCGGCATGCAGTTCCCCGAGGGCCAGGAGATCTGGATGGCGCTGCCGGACAGCGCCAACCTCACCGACCGCATCCGCGTGGCCGTGGCGATCGCCAGCGCCGGCGACCCGCTCCGCTTCGACCTGGCCCGCGCGATCACGACGGCCAAGGCCCTGATCGCCGACGTAGTCGAATCCCTGCCTCTGGTCAGCAAACCACAGGGCACCGACATCGCCGACCGCCTCTGGGCTCGCCTCTCACCCCTGCCGGCACAGCCAGACGTGCTCAACGCGGCCCTGATCCTGCTGGCGGACCACGACCTGGCCATCTCGACCATGGCCGCCCGCGTGGCCGCCTCGGCCCGCGCCCACCCGTACGCCGTGGTCGGCGCCGGCCTGGGCGCGATGGAGGGCCAGAAGCACGGCACCGCAGTCACCATCGCGCACCGGTTCCTGGCCCAGGCCGAAGCCGACCCGATGAGCGCCGTGGCCGAGTACCTGCGTTCCGGCCGCCCCATCCCGGGCTTCGGTCACCGCGTCTACGAGTTCCGCGACCCGCGCGCCGACCACCTGCTCGCCGTGCTGAGGAGCCACGGCGACCTGGTGGCGGACAAAGTGATCGCCACGCAACAGCAGACGTTCCCGAACATCGACCTCGCGCTGGCCCAGCTCGGCCTGATGTTCGAGATGCCGCCGGACGCGGGGGAGGCCATCTTCGCGATCGCCCGGATCGTGGGGTGGATCGCGCACGCGATGGAGGAGTACACCGAGCCGGGGCTGCGGTTCCGCGCGCTGGGCGTGTACACCGGCGACCGCCCGTAGGCAGGCTTCGTGGGCAGGGCTGCGTCGTGGGCAGGGCTGCGTCATGGGCGGGGCTGGGTCGTCTGGTGGGCTGGGTCGTCTGGTGGGCTGGGTCGTCTGGTGGGCTGGGTCGTCTGGTGGGCTGGGTCGTCTGGTGGGCTGGGTCGTCTGGTGGGCTGGGTCGTCTGGTGGGCTGGGTCGTCTGGTGGGCTGGGTCGTCTGGTGGGCTGGGTCGTCTGGTGGGCTGGGTCGTCTGGTGGGCTGGGTCGTCTGGTGGGCTGGGTCGTCTGGTGGGCTGGGTCGTCTGGTGGGCTGGGTCGTCTGGTGGGCTGGGTCGTCTGGTGGGCTGGGTCGTCTGGTGGGCTGGGTCGTCTGGTGGGCTGGGTCGTCTGGTGGGCTGGGTCGTCTGGTGGGCTGGGTCGTCTGGTGGGCTGGGTCGTCTGGTGGGCTGGGTCGTCTGGTGGGCTGGGTCGTCTGGTGGGCTGGGTCGTCTGGTGGGCTGGGTCGTCTGGTGGGCTGGGTCGTCTGGTGGGCTGGGTCGTCTGGTGGGCTGGGTCGTCTGGTGGGCTGGGTCGTCTGGTGGGCTGGGTCGTCTGGTGGGCTGGGTCGTCTGGTGGGCTGGGTCGTCTGGTGGGCTGGGTCGTCTGGTGGGCTGGGTCGTCTGGTGGGCTGGGTCGTCTGGTGGGCTGGGTCGTCTGGTGGGCTGGGTCGTCTGGTGGGCTGGGTCGTCTGGTGGGCTGGGTCGTCTGGTGGGCTGGGTCGTCTGGTGGGCTGGGTCGTCTGGTGGGCTGGGTCGTCTGGTGGGCTGGGTCGTCTGGTGGGCTGGGTCGTCTGGTGGGCTGGGTCGGGCGCTGAGCCGAGTCGGGCGCTGGGGCCGAGCAAGGTGGTGATTCAGGCCGGATGCTGGGCCGCGTCGAGTCTTGGGCCGCGTCGAGTCTTGGGCCGCGTCGAGTCTTGGGGCGTGCGGGGTGCTGGGTCGGGCCTGGCGTCGGGGCCTGGCGCCGGGCCGTGCCGGATTCTGTGCCGAGTCGCGGCCGGTTGTGAGCCGTGTCGAGCGTTGAGCCGAGCTTGGTCGTGAGCCGTGTCGAGCGCTGAGTTTGGTTGGGCGCTGGGGCCCGAGCCAGCTGGTGATTCGGGCCGGATGCTGGGCAGCGTCGAGTCCTGGGGTCGGGCCGGGCGGTGGATCGGGCGTGGCGTCGGGCCGTGCCGGGTTCTGTGCCGAGCCGCGGCCGGTCATGAGCCGCGTCGAGCCCTGAGTCTGATCGAGCGCTGAGTAGCCGAGAGTCCTCTGAGCAGGGCGGAGCGCCAGGTCGCGTCGAGCTCCTTGGACGGCACGAGCCCTGAACGCGCTGAGCGCTGAGTTGAACGGAGCTCTGAGTTGGGCTGGGTCGGGCTGGGTGCTGGGTCGGGCCGTTCTCCGGCCACAGAACTGAACCGTGCGCACACCAACGGTGAGCGGGGAGTCGTCCGCCCCTTGGCCGCTGGCGCGAGCGCGCCCAGAAGCGGACCATGGAAAGCGTGAGATTGTCCGCTGTGGACAACCTGAAGGTGATCCTCGTGGCGTGGGTCATCGGCGGCCACGCGCTGCTGGGCTACGCCGCGATCGGCGGCTGGCCGTACGACGAGGTCAACGAAGTCACGTTCCACCCCGGCGTGGAGACCGTGCTGGCGGCGTTGATCGGGCCGTCCGGGTTGTTCTTCATGGGCACCTTCTACTTCATGGCCGGCATCTTCACGCCCGGCTCGGTTGAGCGCAAAGGACGCAGCAGGTTCATCCTCGACCGGCTCGTCCGGCTCGGGGTGCCGTGGGTGGTCAGCGCGGTCGTCGTCTGGCCGACGTTCGTGTGGATCGCCTACAACGGGGCGGGGCAGCATGTCAGCTGGTGGCACGCGTTGACGCACCGGGATCCGTTGCTGGACAGCGGATCGCTGTGGTTCGTGGGCGTGCTGCTCATCTTCAGCGTCCTGGTGGCCCTCGGACCGCCGATCAAAGAGCACGCCATCACCACGAAGACCGTGGTGGGTATGACGATGCTGGTGGCCGGCACCACGTTCCTGACCAGGCTGGTCTTCCCGGCCAGGAGCGGGCAGGTCGGCGACCTGCACCTGTGGTGGTGGCCGCAGTGCCTCGGCATGTTCCTGTTGGGCGCGATCGGTGGCCGCAAGCTCGCGGAACGGGTGCCGGACGAGATCTACAAGGCCACTCGCAACGTCGTCATCGGCACGATCGCGGTGTTGCCGATCGCCGCGGCCGCGATGGGAGTGCTCGACCTCGCCACGAACGCCGAACCGTTCCTCGGCGGATGGAAGTGGCAGGCGCTGGCGCTGGCGTTGATCGAGGGGATTCTGGTCGTGGCGGGCAGTCTGTGGCTCATCGGGCTGGCCCAGCGCAGGTTGACCGGCCAGGGGTCGTTCACTGAAGGCCTGGCGCGGTCCGCCTACGTCGCGTTCATCGTGCAGGGGCCGATTCTGCTCAGCCTCGCCACGGCGATGCGCCCGCTCGACCTGCCCGCGGAGGTCAAGGCGCCGGTCGTGGGTGTGGGGGCGATCGCGGTGAGTTTTGCGATCGGGTGGTACGTCACTTCACGCCGAGGCGCTTCAGCACGCTCGTCGTGATGCCGGCCGCGTCCAACCCGTGCGCGCGCAGGATGCGAGCGCGTGAGTCGTGCGGCAGGAACCGCGGTGGCAAGGCGAAGGTCGCGACGCATGTACCACTCCCAGCCAGAGCTTGACCCAACCGCGAGCCCAAGGCACCGGTGGAAGTGGTGTCCTCGACCGCCAGGACCAGGCGGTGCTGACCGCTGTACTTGACGAGGTGCGGATCCAGCGGCGCGATCCAGCGCGGGTCGACCACGTTGACGCGGACGTCGTGCGCGGCAAGCTCTTCCGCCGCGGCCAGGCACTGGCCGGCCAACGGACCCACCGCGATCAGCAGCACCTCTGCGTCCGGAACCTCGCGCAACACGTCGAAGTGGCTCACCCGCCGCACAGCGGGAATGTCAGGCCCCACCGAAGCCTTGGGATAGCGCAGAACCGTTGGGCCGTCGGACACGGAGACGGCTTCACGCAGCAACTCGGCCAAAGAGGCCGGATCACGCGGAGCAGCCAGCCGGAGTCCGGGAACGACAGGCAGCACCGAGGCGTCCCACATGCCGTGGTGCGAAGCGCCGTCCGGGCCGGTGACACCCGCCCGGTCCAGCACAAACGTCACCGGCAGCCGGTGCAGCGCGACGTCCATCAGCAACTGGTCGAACGCCCGCGACAGGAACGTCGCGTAGACGCAGACGACCGGGTGCAGCCCGCCCATCGCCATCCCGGCGGCGGACGTCACGGCGTGCTGCTCGGCGATCCCCACGTCGAAGACCCGCGAAGGGAACTTCAAGGAGAACGGCCGCAACCCCACCGGTTCCAGCATCGCCGCGGTCAGGCAGACGACGTCCGGCCGTTCCGCGCCGATGGCCGCGATCTCGTCGGAGAAGGCATCGGTCCACGTGCGGCCACCAGCAGAACCAGAGGCTCCGACCGCGTGCATGCGATCCGCCTCATCGGTCTCGGCGGCTGTGTATCCCTTGCCCTTCACGGTCTTGCAGTGCACGACGACAGGCCGCCCGAGAGATTTCGCTTCCCACAGGGCGTTCTCGACCGCGTGTACGTCGTGCCCGTCGACTTCACCGATGTAGGCCAACCCCAAAGCCTCGAACAGCCCACGTGCCGAACCGTTGAGCAACGAGGCCGCGAACCCGCCCGCAGTGGGGTCGTAAGAGCGTCCGTTGTCGTTCAGCAGCACCACGACCGGCCGTGAAGAGCCGCCGATGTTGTTCAACGCCTCCCAGCACATCCCGCCCGTCAGCGCACCGTCGCCGACGATCGCGACCACCCGGCGGTCGGCGCCGCCCAGCTCGAAGGCCTTCGCCAGACCGTCCGCATAGGACAGTGCCGTGGACGCGTGCGAGTTCTCGATGACGTCGTGCGCGGACTCGGCCGCGGAGGGATAGCCGGACAGCCCACCCGCCTGGCGCAGCGAGTCGAAGTCCGAGCAACGCCCGGTCAGCATCTTGTGCACGTAGGACTGGTGCCCGGTGTCGAACAACACCACGTCAGCCGGCGAGGTGAAGACCCGGTGCACCGCGATCGTCAGCTCGACGGCACCGAGGTTCGGCCCGAGATGACCGCCGGTCCGGTGCACCTTCGAGATCAGGAACGACCGGATCTCCTCGGCCAGCGAGCAGAGCGAGGATGAAGCAAGCGCCCGAACGTCAGCGGGCGAGGTGATGTCAGCCAGCACGGCGCACCGCCAGCGGCACCGTGAAGGAGATCGTCTCGACCGCGGTCGTGTGCGTGGACACGGAAACCGACCCCAACGCCGCCACGACCTCGTCCACCAGCTCGGGAGGAGCCGAAGCGCCGGCGGACAACCCGACTCGCGACACCCCGACCAGCCAGGCCGGGTCGATCTCCGAGGCGTCGTCGATCAGGTAGGCGGGCGTGCCGGTGCGCAAAGCAAGCTCCACCATCCGCACCGAGTTGGACGAGTTCTTCGAGCCCACCACCAGAACCAGGTCCGACTGCTCGGCAACGTCCCTGATCGCGATTTGCCGATTCGTGGTGGCGTAACAGATGTCGTCAGACCCAGGTCCGCGCAGTTCAGGGAACTTCCGCTGCAGTGCCTCGATCACCTCGGCCGTCTCGTCCACGGCCAGCGTCGTCTGCGTCAGGTACGACACCGGCCCGGTGATCTCCAACGCCTCAACGTCCTCGACGGTCTCCACCAGCACCATCTGGTCGGGAGCTTCGCCCAGCGTCCCTTCGACCTCCTCGTGCCCGGCGTGTCCGACCAACACAATGGTGTCACCGCGCTCGGCGAACCGGCGCGCCTCGGTGTGCACCTTCGCCACCAGCGGGCACGTCGCGTCGAGGACCTCCAACGACCGTTCGACGGCCTCAGCGCGCACGGCGGGGGAGACGCCGTGCGCCGAGAAGACCGCCGTGGCACCGGGAGGCACCTCGGACAGCTCCTCCACGAACACGGCGCCACGAGCTTCCAGGCCGCGCACCACGTGGACGTTGTGCACGATCTGCTTGCGCACGTAGATCGGGCCGCCACGCTGGTCGAGCAGTCGTTCCACGATCTCGATGGCGCGCTCCACCCCGGCGCAGAACGACCGGGGTGAGGCGAGCAGCACCGAACGCGGCGGATTTTCCGTCATCAAGGGCCTTTCAGTGGTCGCGGTGGGTGACCAGTTGGGCGAGCGTGCCGAGCTCCACCGCCGCACGCGCGGTCGGGGAGGCCTCGCCGAGATGAACCAACGCCTGCGTGTGCAGCTCGTCGGCCTGTGTCTGGCTCCACGCCCGGCCACCAGCCGCGTCGACCAGACAGGCAGCCCGCGCAAGCGTTTCCGCGTTCATCTCCTGCATGCCGAAGTAGAGCGACGCGAGCTCGCCGGAAGCCGGAACACCCGCGGTCAGCGCATGCACGACCGGCAGGGACTTCTTGCGGTTGGCCAGGTCCGAGTGCGCGGCCTTGCCCGTCACCGCCGGGTCACCCCAGATGCCGAGCAGGTCGTCCACGTGCTGGAACGCCAGACCCAGCTCGGCGCCGTAGCCGCGCATGGCCTCGACCTGCTCGTCGGTGCCGTCGCCGTACAGCGCGCCCAGAGCCGTTGACGCACCCAGCAAAGCACCGGTCTTGCCGCGCGCCATCTGCTCCACTTCGGACACCACGACGTCGGTCCGCGTCTCGAAGTCGAGATCGAAGGCCTGCCCGTCGAGCAACGCCACCACCGCGTCACCCAACGTCCGGATCGCGTCCAGCGCACGCGGATGTCCGGACGCAGCAAGCACGTCCACGGCCAACGTCTGCAAGGCGTCACCGGCCAGGATCGCCGCGTTGACACCGAACACCGTCCACGCCGTGGCGCGGTGGCGGCGGATCGTGTCGCGGTCCATCACGTCGTCGTGCAGCAGCGAGAAGTTGTGGATCAGCTCCACCGCGACCGCCGCCGGCACCGCGGAGGCGGCGGAGCCGCCGACGGCCTCGGCCGCCAGCAGCACCAACGCCGGCCGGATCGCCTTGCCGCCGTTCTCCAGCACCGGGTTGCCGTACTCGTCGCGCCACCCGTGGTGGTACTCCGCGATCGTGCGCATCGACGGCGGCAGCTGTTCGACGGCCTTGCGCAGAGCCGGGAGCACGAGCCCCCGGCTCCACGCGAGCACCTCGCCCGCCGGTCTCCCGGCGGCAAGGGGTTCGGTCATTTCCGCTGTCATCGCTAGAGACCGATCTCCACGTTCTCCAGCACGCCCAGCGCGTCCGGCACCAGGATGGCGGCCGAGTAGTACGTCGACACCAGGTACTTGAGCATCGCGTGCTCGTCGATGCCCATGAACCGCACGTTCAGGCCGGGCTCGTACTCGTCCGGGATACCGGTCTGGCGCAGGCCGATGACGCCCTGCTTCTCCTCGCCCAGGCGCATGGCGAGGATCGACGTGGTGCCGTTCTTGTTGACCGGGATCTTGTCGCACGGCGCGATGGGGATGCCCCGCCACGACTGCAGCGGCTTGCCCTCGACCTCGACGGTCGGCGCGTACAGCCCGCGCGACGACAGCTGCCGGCCCAGAGCCGCGATCGCCTTGGGGTGCGCCAGGATCAGCTTGGTGTTGCGGCGCCGCGAGATCAGCTCGTCCATGTCGTCCGGCGTGACCGGGCCGGACTTGGTGCTGACACGCTGCTTGAGGTCGGCGTTCGCGATGAGGCCGAACTCCTTGTTGTTGATGAGCTCGAACTCCTGCCGCTCGCGCAGGGCCTCGATCGTCAGCCTCAACTGGTGCTCGACCTGGTCCATCGGCTGGCTGTAGAGGTCCGCCACACGCGTGTGGACGCGCAGGATCGTCTGCGCCACCGAGAGTTCGTACTCACGTGGACGCAGCTCGTAGTCCACGAACGTGCCGGGCAGCACCGGTTCGCCGTCGTGGCCGGACGCCAGGCGGATCTCCGCCTCACCGTGCTTGTTCGCCGCGTTCGACGGGTTCGCCAGTTGCTGCGCGATGTGGTCGCGCAACGGCTCGACCTGCCCGTTGAGCTGGTTGAACGTGGCCCGCGACAGCACCACCACCGTGGTCGGTGTCAGCGCACGCGCGGTGAAGCCCCACTCCGCCTCGACACCGGCGAGCACCTCGTTGTCACCGAAGTGCTCCCCGTCCGCGACGGTGCCCAGCGACACCTCGTCGCCGTACTCGCCGAGGCCTGTCTTGGTCACCTTGCCGTGGGCGATCACGATGATCGAGTCGGCGGGGTGGCCGCGCTCCGCGATCACCTCACCCGGTTCGTACTCGCGCTGCTCGAAGCGGTTGGCGAGCGCGGTCAGCGCGGCCTCGTCCTCGAACCCGCGCAGCAGCGGGAACTCGCACAGCTCCTGCGGCACGACCCGCACCTCGGAACCGACGCTGGTGAACGTGACACGACCGTCACCGACGGCGTAGCTCAGGCGCCGGTTGACCCGGAACGCGCCACCCTTGGCCTCGACCCACGGCAGCATTCGCAGCAGCCAGCGGGGCGAGATCCCCTGCATCTGCGGTGCGGACTTGGTGGTCGTCGCGAGGTTGCGCGCAGCGGCCCGCGACAGGCTCATCTGCTGGTCCTCGACCCCAAGGCCCGGATCGGTAACAGTCACTGCGATTCCAATCTATTGACGAACCAGGACGGTGTTTGAGGTCGAGCCGACATGCTTTTCGTCGGCTCGACCTCAAACACCTGCTTTTCGGCGTATTTGATGTGCCTGTGTGCCGAGTCCGGTGGGGGAGTGGAACTTCCGGGTGGGGTTGGGGGAGAAGCTGAATCTGCCGGATCTCTGCGACCAGAGCAGCTCACCGGCGAGCCACGACTTCAGAGCTTCGACGTACCGGTGCAGCCCGGCACGTGCGGCCTCGTCGAGCGCGTACTCGTCCGCGATCGACGGCAGCTCGGCGATGATCGAGCCGATCTGCCGCAACCGCGCCGCGACCAGGTCACCGACAACGGAGACGGCCTGCTGCAGCTCGCACTCGAAGAACTGCTGCACCGCGAGCACCGCGCTGGTCGTGCTGGCGCCCGTGCCGTACAGGACGTCGAACCCGAGAATCTCCTGGCGCAGCCCGGGAACGTCGCCGAACGAGTCGACCAGCGCCCGCATCGTGGAGTTGCTCAACAACTCCGCGGGCAGCTCGGCGCCCACGGACTTCTGCGCGAGCGCCGCCGACAGGTCACCGCCGTTGGTCTTGCGGCGCATCTCGACGAGGTCGATCGGGTCCGGCACGCGGCCCTGGGCGGTGTTGTGGAGCTCCCAGAGCAGTCCGTCCAGCAGGCCGATGACGCCGTCCCGGTCATTGGAGTCCAAAGTGGACCGCGACACCAGGTCCGCGAACCCCTTCTCGGCGGGGATCATCGGCAGCACCGACGGGTTGCCGAGGATCTCCTTGAGCCGTGCGACGAACGCCCTGCCGCCCGCGACGTTGCGCGGCCGGAGGAAGCCCTCCCGGAACGTGTCGTGCAGGTAGAAACCCCACGTGTGCCAGTCGTTGATGTGCTTCAGGTCGTCCAGCGACGCGGTCGGGTGGGTCAGCGGGCCGAACCCGCCGTAGTCCGCCGCGTCGTAGAACGCCTCGGTCCAGGGCGCGCCGTTGAGCATGCCCATGTCCCGTACCCACGTCTTGGTGTGCTGGCGGACGCGGTCGACATGGGGTGAAAGCCTTGCCGCGAACGGCATGTCGAACTCAACCACGTGCCACCCCCAGCCACGCACCGGACGTGCCCAGGCCGGTCGGCCCGCGCAGGATCGTGCGGAAGAACGCGGAATTGCCCGCGCCGCCGCCTTCGACCTTCGTGTAGCGGCCGGCGTGCAGGTGCCACTCGTGCCCGCCGGACTGCCAGTCCTGCAGGCCCTTCACGTACTTGAGCACCCGAGCCTGCTCCAGCGGGTCGACCCCGTGCTCCGCGAAGAGCGTCGGCAGCTCGGTGAAGACGGTGTTCTCGAACTGGTGCAGCCGGGAGGTCAGCAGCGTGTTCACGGCCTCGACCGCGGTCTGCGTGTCGTGGCCGAAGAACTTCTCGAACACGAGCACTCCGTTGGAGTTCTCGCCCTCGCGCTGCACTTCCCGTTCGTACGAGAAGATGTCGTTGCGCAGGTGGATCGCGTCGGAGAACGTGTCGGAGAGGACCCGCAGCGGCCGGGTGCCCGCGATGGACGCGGGCACCTCAGCAGCCTCGGAGACCTCCACCAGGTTCGCCGACCACGGCGCGCCGCCCACCTTGCGGCGCATCTCGATGTACTCGATCGGGTTGGCGACGGTGCCGGACGCCATGTTCTTGATTTCCCACATGCACTCGAGCAACAGGTTGTGGGTGCTCGTGGTGAACCGGCGCCGCCAGTCCTCCGACATCAGCGGGATCGTCCGCTGCCAGAGGTCGACGAGACCGCGTTCGGTCGGGTTGACCGGTTCCGGCGACGGGTCGGTGCCGTTGATCGGCATGAACGCCGGCAACCGGTCCAGGTACGCCTTGGCCCGAGCCACGTCCGTGGACTTCTTGAGCTGTATTTCATCCTTGAACAGGGCGAAGAACTCGTCGTCGAAGTAGAAGACCCAGACGTACCAGTCCGTGATGAGGTCGAGGATCTCCGCGGGGGCGTCGGGGTGGGTCCACGCGCACATGAACCCGTAGTCGTCGCCCGCGAGGATCTCCTCGGTCCACACCCCGGTGTCGAGCATCCCCATGTCCCGCGCCCACTGTGTCGAGTGGACGCGGGCGCGTTCGAGGTGCGGGTTCATCCGTGCCGGGTGCGGCACGTAGAACTCCGGCATGGTGAAGGACGCCAACGCTTAGCCCTCGCGACCGAGCTCGACGTGCTCCAGGACGCCGATCGCGTCGGGCACCATGATGGCGGCCGAGTAGTAGGCGCTGACCAGGTAGTTGATGATCGCCTGGTCGTTGATGCCCATGAACCGCACCGACAGACCAGGCTGGTACTCGTCCGGGATGCCGGTCTGGTGCAGGCCGATGACGCCCTGGTTCTGCTCGCCGGTGCGGATCAGCATCACCGACGACGTGCGGGTGTCCGAGACCGGGATCTTGTTGCACGGCAGCACCGGGATGCCCCGCCACGCCGGCACCTGCTGGCCGTTGAAGTCGATGTGCTGCGGGTAGATGCCGCGCTTGTTGAGCTCACGGCCGAACGCCGCGATGGTGCGCGGGTGGGCGAGGAAGTAACCGGGGTCCTTCCACACGATCGACAGCAGCTCGTCGAAGTCGTCCGGGGTGGGCGGGCCGGAGCGGGTGTGGATGCGCTGCTTGAGGTCCGCGTTGTGCAGCAGACCGAACGACCGGTTGTTGACGATCTCGTGCTCCTGGCGCTCGCGCAGGGCTTCGATCGTGAGCCGCAACTGCTGCTCGACCTGGTCCATCGGCTGGTTGTAGAGGTCCGCGACACGCGTGTGGACCTGCAGCACGGTCTGCGCGACGCTCAGCTCGTACTCGCGCGGCGAGAGCTCGTAGTCGACGAACGTGCCGGGCAGCACCGGCTCGCCGTCGTGGCCCGCCGACATGCCGATCTCGGCCTCGCCGAAGTCGTTCTGCGGCTTGTTGCGGCTGTTGAAGGCCTGCTGGATGTGCGCGCGCAGGCCGCCGGCTTCGCCGTTGAGGGCCTGGAAGTCGTTCCATGACAACGTGAGCACGGTGACCGGGGTGACGGCCTTGGCGGAGTACTCCCACTCGCCCTGCGGCCCGGCCAGCACGGTCTCGCCGAAGTACTCGCCGTCGGCCAGGTTGCCGAGCACGGTGTCGCCGCCGTACTCACCGGTGCCGATCTTGTCGACCTTGCCGTGCGCGATCAGCACGACGGTGTCCTTCGGACGGCCCTTCTCGACGATGAGGTCGCCGATGCCGTACTCGTGCTGCTGGAAGCGGCCGGCCAGCGCGGTGAGAACGGCGTCGTCGTCGAAGCCCTTCAACAGCGACAGTTCGGTGAGCTCCATCGGGACGACGCGGATCTCGGCGCCCGTGTTGGTGAACGAAACGCGGCCATCGCCCAACGTGTAGGTGAGACGGCGGTTGACGCGGTATGCACCACCAGCGGCCTGAACCCAGGGCAACACCTTGAGCAGCCAGCGGGAAGTGATTCCCTGCATCTGCGGGACGGACTTCGTGGTCGTGGCCAGATTACGAGCGGCGGCCGTGCCCAAACTCAGCTGCTGACGGCCCTCATTGAGGTCAGAATCCGTCACAGTCACAACCCACACCCACCTATCTCAATGCGCTAATGGACCAATCCGATAAGCCGGAACGGACGTTAGTTCTCGCGATTGATGGCTGTGAAGGGGCCAAGAAGGCGACATTCGGGTGGGTGTCTTACGCCTACCGTTGCTACGGAGCGTACAACTGGTGCCCTACGCAACGAGTTGTGTATCGGCAGGCGGGTGACCCGTCTCTATTCGTATATGTGTGGAATAGGGTACTCGTTTGGCCCAGTAGGATCACCCTTTTGTGCGCATTGGTGAGGCTTGCTCAGATGCTATACAACACCACTACGAGTGGATCGAAAACCACTCGAAGTGGTGTGTATCAATACAACGCTGCGCCTCTCGGTGTGACTCGAAACGGATGTCCGGATTTTGTACCAACGACTATTCGTGCTATTACGCGTCGCGGGAGTCCAGGAACGATTCCAGCTGAGTCACCACGAACGCGTGGTCCTCGGCCTGCGGCAGTCCGGACACGCCGACCGTGCCGACCGGTCCGGTGCCGCGCAGGATGACCGGGAAGACGCCGCCGTGCGCCGCGTAAAGGTCCGGATCGAGCCGTGACTCGGCCTCGAACGTCGATCCCTTTTCGCGGAACGTTGTGCCAACGTAGAACGAACTGTGGCCGAACAGCTCGACAACACGGGCCTTGCGCTCCAGCCACCTGTCGTTGTTCGGCGCGGTGCCGGGCAACGCGGCGTGGAAGAGCCGATGTCCGTTGCGCTGCACCGAGATCGCGATCGGCAGGCCCTGCTCACGGGCGGCGTCGAGCAGGTGCAGGCCGAGCTCGATCGCGACGTCGTTGCCGAATCGCGTGAACTGCAGGCGGCGTTCCTGGGCGAGGAGTTCTTCGCTCGTGGTCACAGTTCCACCACCCGGTTCTCGCGCGCGGACGTGAAGGCGGCCTCGATGACTTCCAGTGCGTCGACGCTGCTCGCGGGGTCGACGGGGATCCGTCCGGCCTGCAGTTCGGCGTAGAAGTTCTGGTAGGCGCCGGGTTCTACCGCGATGTCCGTGGTCTCGCCGAGGACACCGAGCTGACCGGTGCGGTCCTCGTGGCCCCAGTTCGGATCGGTCGGGCGACGGCCGGCGTCGAGCGCGTCCTCCTGCTCGTCCAGGCCGCTGATCACGAACGCGCCCTTGCTGCCGAGAACCCGGAACCGCGGGCCCGCGTTGGCGGCGTGCGCGTTCGCCCACAGGTGGGAGCGAACACCGCTCTTGTGGGTGAGGGCCACGAAGACGTCGTCGTCGACCTGCGCGCCGGGGCGGCGGCGGTCCAGTTCGGCGTAGACCCTCGCGACCGGTCCGAAGAGCTGCAGCGCCTGGTCGACGAGGTGGGCGCCGAGGTCGTAGAGCAGCCCGCCGGCCTCTTCGGGAGCGCCGAACTCGCGCCAGTTGTCCCAGATCTCCGGCACCCAGCGCTCGTATCGAGACTCGAACCGCCGGATGTCGCCCAGTTGGCCGATGATCTTGCGCACGGTGAGGAAGTCGCTGTCCCAGCGGCGGTTCTGGAAGACCGTGAGTGGCACGCCTTTTGCTTCCGCTGAGGCCACAAGATCCTTTGCCTCGGCACTCGTCGGTGCGAACGGCTTGTCGACGACGACCGCGACGCCCTTCTCGATCGCCCGACGCGCGTACTCGACGTGAGTTCGGTTCGGGGTGGCGACGACGATGAGGTCGAGGTCCAGTTCGAACAGCTCGTCGGCGGTGACGATCTTGGCGGCCGGGTGCGCGGCGCTCGCCTGTGCCTGCCGCTCCGGGTTCGCCGTGACGATCGCGACGAGTTCCATGCCCTCTGTCGAGGTGATGAGCGGGGCGTGGAAGACCCGTCCCGCGATGCCGTAGCCCAGCAGTCCGACTCGTGTCATGCTTCTCATTAAAGCAACGCTGTTGCATAATTGCTACGTGGACCTCACCTCGCTGCGTTCGCACAACGACCGGAAAGTCCTTCGCCTGGTCCGCTCAGGGGCTCTGAGCAGGGCTTCTATCGCTGCCGAGGCGGATTTGACCCCGCAGGCGGTGTCGAAGATCGTGGCGCGGCTCATCTCCGCCGGGCTGCTGGAGGAGACCGGTGCGGTGCGCGACGGGGGCCGGGGCAAGCCGCGGATGGCGCTTCAGCTGCGTGCTGACGGGGCGTGTGCTCATGGGGCGTACGTCGACCGCGACGAGCTGAGGGTGGTGCGGCTCGATCTGACCGGTGAGGTGGTGTCGACGTCGGTCGTGCCGTTGGCGCCGATGTTCACGCCGTCCGACGTGCTGGACGCGTTGGAACCGTTGATCGAGCCGGGGGAGAAGGTGCTCGGGCTCGGCATCGGGATCGCCGGTCCGCTGGACTTCCGCGACGGCGTTGTGTCGCCTCATGGTCTGCCGGGGTGGTCTTCCGTGCCGTTGCGTGCTTTGGCCGAGGAGCGGCTGGGGCTGCCGGTCGTGGTCGACAAGGACACCAACGCCGCCGTGCTCGCCGAGGCGTGGCGAAGACCTCTGCGGGATGCGGCTCTGGTGTTCGTCGGCACCGGTCTGGGTGTCGGGTTGCTCCTCGACGGTGAGGTGCACCGCGGCGCGCGCTCCGGGGCGGGCGAGTTCGGGCACACCACCATTCAGTTGAACGGGCCGTTGTGCGTTTGTGGCCGGAGGGGTTGTGTCGAAGCGGTTCACGCTGCTGCTTCTTCTGGGGTGGAGGCGGCGCGGGTGCTCGGTGCGGCGGTGCAGAACCTGGTTCAGCTGCTGGACCTGGACCAGATCGTCCTGAGTGGACGAAAGGTGCTGCGGTCGCCTGATCTGTATCTGCGCGCGATGCCGGAGGTGGACGTGAGCGTCACGTCGTACGGCGTCGACCTGGTGCCCGTCGGCGCTGGGCTGCTGGTGCTGGGCGAGTTGTTCTAGCATCGGTTCGTGGACGTCGAGCACGTCGTCGGCCTGCCGCACCCGCGGCTGCGGCCGTTCGTGACGCGGTACTCCGGGTATCGGATGCGCACCGAACCCGGCGTGCACCGCGGCCTGCCGTCGCGCTCGCTCACGCTCGTCGTGACGCTGGACGGCACGGTCGACCTGTCCGAGGGCCGGTTCGCGACGTTGTGCGGTGGGCTGCACGACGAAGCGGTGATCATCACCCACGACGGGTTCCAGCACGGAGTCCAGTGCGACCTCACGCCGTTGGGCGCGCGGGCGTTCTTCGGCCTGCCTGCCGGCGAGCTCGCGGGGACCACTGTCGATCTCGGCTTGCTGGCCGCTCCGGCGGTGGAAGTGCGGGAACGGCTCCAGACCGCGACGACGTGGCTGGACCGGTTCTCGCAGCTGGATCTGGTACTGGGGCGGCTGGTCCGGCCGGTTCGCCAGCAGGTCGAGGTCGCGTGGGCGTGGCAACGGCTCTCCGAGGGACTGCCGGTGGGCGAGATCGCCGCCGAGGTCGGGTGGAGCCGGCAGCACCTGAGCGCGCGGTTCGCGACGGAGTACGGGCTGACGCCCAAGGTCATGGGCCGGGTGATGCGGTTCGAGCGGGCGAACCGGATGCTGCGCGGCGAGCGCCGGCCGACCTTGACCGAGGTGGCCGCTGCCTGCGGTTACACCGACCAGGCGCACTTCAACCGGGACTGGCGGGCGTTGTGCGGCGCCACTCCGACCGAGTGGATGGCCGCCGAGCTTCCATTCGTACAAGGCACCGAGGGGGCCTAGGGCGCAGGGTTGTGGCATGACCACACCTGCACCTACCTGTTGGCCCACGTTGTCCTATCGCGACGCTCCCGCCGCGATCCGCTTCCTGGTGGAGGCGTTCGGGTTCAAGGAACACCTCGTCGTGCCCGGTGAGGCCGACGGCGAGGTCGTGCACTGCGAGATGGTCTGGCCCGAGGGCGGCGGCGTGATGCTGGGATCCGCTCAGCGCTCGGTCGGAGAGGTCGAGGCGACCGCTGTCGGCGCCGGGTCCATCTACGTCGTGACCGATCGGCCCGACGAGATCCACGCGCAGTGCACGGCTCAGGGAGCCTCCTTGATCCGCGGGCTGCGCGACGAGGACTACGGCTCGCGCGGCTTCACCGTCGCCGATCCCGAGGGCAACCGCTGGAGTTTCGGCACCTATCGCGGTGCGTGAAGCAACCTGCACGCAACGTTCGGAGTCTCCTCGGGTGGAGAGGTTCACACCTAGGGGAGGACAGGTGCGTTCAGCACGCTGTTTTGTGGCCACTGTGCTCGTCGCCGGGCTGATCAGCCCGGTGGCGGCCGCACAGGCGGATCCATCGAGAGTTACCACCGGATCTCTCAAGACCATCACGCTGATCAGCGGGGACAAGGTCGTCGTGGACGAGCGAGGGGCGCTCGTCCGCGTTGAGGGACGACCCGGCATGTCGTTCGCCAAGTACGTGCGGGACGACCACCAGTACGTCGTGCCGGCGGACGCCGTCGATGCGTTGGGGCAGGACCGCGTCGACAAGCGCTTCTTCGACGTCACGTCGTTGAGCTCGTTCGGGTACACGGATGACAAGATCGACCGGATTCCGTTGCTGAGCAACGGCTTCCGTGCTGCTTCGGCGGTTCTGAAGAAGGACGCCGCCGCACAGTGGGCGCCGCGACGTGTTGCCGCGTTGCGCGCTGAGAAGCTGTGGCTCGACGGCAAGTCGAAGGTCTCGCTGGACCAGAGCGTGCCGATGGTGGGGGCGCCCGCGGCGTGGGAGGCCGGGTTCGACGGCACCGGCGTCACGGTCGCGGTGCTGGACACGGGCTACGACCAGAAGCACCCGGAGCTCGCGGGTGTGGTGTCGGTGGCGAAGGACTTCACGCCGTCCGGCATCCAGGACGACGTCGGACACGGCACGCACGTCGCGGCCACGATCGCCGGCCGCGGTGGGAAGTACGTCGGTGTTGCTCGCGGTGCGTCCTTGGCGGTCGGCCGGGTCTGTGAGACCGAGTTCTGCTTCGACAGCGCGGTGATCGCCGGCATGGAGTGGGCGGCGCGCGAGGTTCGGGCCCGGGTCGTCAACATGTCGTTGGGCGGCAATGCCTCTGACGGCACGGATCCGTTGTCTTTGAAGGCGAACGAGCTGACGGCGGAGACCGGTGCGTTGTTCGTCGCGGCGGCGGGCAACTACGGCGACCGGGTCAAGATCGGCGGACCTGCCGCCGGCGACTCAGTGCTGGCGGTGGCGAACCTGACCAAGTCCGGTGCCGTCAACGAGTGGTCGTCGCGCGGGCCGCGACTGCGTGACCACGCGGTCAAGCCGGACATCGCGGCGCCGGGCACGGACATCGTGGCGGCGCGGGCCGAGAACACCTTGTGGGAGCACGCGGTCGACGATCTGCACGCTCGTCTGACCGGTACTTCGATGGCGTCGCCGCACGTCGCTGGTGCGGCTGCGGTTCTGGCTCAGCGCAACCCGTCCTGGTCGGCTGCTGAGCTGAAGGCGCACCTCATGGGCACGGTCAAGCCCGTGGCCGACTCGCCTTCGGCTGTCGGTACCGGGTTGCTTGATGTTTCTCGTGCGGTCTCGCAGCCGGTGCGCGCTTCGGTGGGCAGCCTGTCCTACGGGTTGCTGGAGTTCCCGCACACCTCGCCGGTCACCCGGACCGTTGTGTACACGAACTCTTCTGCTGCTCCTGTTTCTCTTGCGTTGGAGCATGATCTGGGTGCCAGCTTCACGGTTCCGGCTTCGGTTTCGGTGCCTGCGGGTGGTACGGCGTCGGTCGACGTGGTGCTGGATCCGCGCAAGGCGAACGGCACTTTCTACGGCCACATCAAGGCTTCTGCTCCTGGTGTCTCGCTGACCACCTCGGTTGGCGCGTACGTGCAGGAGGAGCGCCACACGTTGTCGGTGTCGATCACCGGGCGTGACGGCAAGCCCGCTGCTGGGCAGTTCGTCGTGGCGGTACACCTCACGTCGCAGGAAGCCACGCTGCTCAGCCTGGACGCTGAGGGCCGGGGTTCGGCGCGGATCGCTGTGGGCGACTACGCGATCATCGGCCGGATCGACGAGCGGACCGCGAACTACGACTGGTACTCGCCGGTGTCGGCGACCGAGGTGGCAGGTCGGGTGTCGCTTGGTGGTGACGTGTCGCTGGCGCTGGATCTGAAGCAGGGCAAGCAGATCCGGGTCGAGCTGCCGGATTCGTCCGTGGTGTGGCACCGCGAGTCCGAGGTGCGTGTGCCGTTCAAGGCGGACAAGATCCACGCGATCTCCAGCATCATCGACGGCCGTGTGCCGTCGTACGGGCTGCAGTTCGGTCCGGCGTTGCCGCAGCTGACCTACGACAGCGCGTTGAAGGGCGGTCAGCCGCGGGTTTCGGTGGGGGAGATCCCGGTGCGGTACTACGAAAGCAGCAGGTACTTCGAGCCGGGGACGTACCAGCTCGACGTGGCTGCGCGTGGTTCGGACGTGCGCGGCAAGCTGGCTCTCGTCCGCACCGCGGGTGACGAGGACCTCTTCGCGGTCGCACGTGAGATGCAGGCAGCGGGCGCGGTTGCCGTGCTGTGGGCCGGACCGGTGCCGTTCCCCCAGTCCGCGCAGACCGTGATCCCGGTGGTCGCGGTGGCGGAGCACCACGTCGTTGCATCGCGGCTGACCCTGCGGGCGATCGCCGGTTCGCCGGTGTCGTACTCGTTGCTCTTGCAGGACAAGGGAACGCTTCCGTCCGGAACGCGGGTCGTGCGTCGTTCCGAACTCGCCGAGGTCAAGACGCGCTACTACACCTCCGGCGGGGACGGCCAGGTCGTGCAGCGGACCTACCCCGTGGTCGGTGGTGCCGTGCCCACCGGCATCGGTGCGCTGGACGAACCGCTGACCGCGCCCGTGGAACGCACCGAGTACTTCTCGGCGGGCAAGGGCGTCAGCTGGTTCCAGGAGGGCTTCGACGGCCGCGGTTCCGGCGCGGGCGACGATCCCGTCGTCACGTCGTGGGCGGACCTGTTGCCGGTGACCTACGTGCCGGGCCACAAGTACGAGCGCTCGAACCTCCGCGCGGTGTCCTCACCGCGGTTCGGCCGCCCGTCCCTGGTCTCGTGGTCGTGGGGCGGCGGTGTGGTCCGTTCTGGCGACACGATCAACACGCGGATCTCGCCGTTCGGCGGCTCGGGCTGGGTGGAGAACTGGCGCTACAGCGGCTACGGCTCGGTGGAACTGCGCCGTGGCTCGGACGTGCTGGGCTACGCGGACGTGCGGGAGGGCTCTTTCCATGCTCCTGCGCGGGACGGCCGGTACACGCTGACGCTGGACGCGGCCCGCGACACGTCGGCTCTGTCCACTTCGGTGCACACGGTGTGGGAGTTCGCGGCTTCTGCTGACGGCAAGCTCCCGCTGCTGGAGGTGGACTACGTGCTGCCGGTCGACCTGCGCAACAGCTGGCGGGCCGGGGCGCCGATGCCGGTGAAGTTCACCGCGTCGCGTCAGCCTGGCGCGGGTTCGGCCACCGTCCGTGAACTTCGCGCTTACGCGTCGTTCGACGACGGTGCCAACTGGGTGCCCGTGAAGTCCCTCGTTCCCCCTGGTGGGAAGCCTGGGGGTTACGTGTCGCTACGCGTTGTGGCGGTGGATGCGGACGGGAGCTCGGTCGACCAAACGGTCCTTCGGGCATACCGCCTTAGGGCGTAACCCGGCGGCCGTTCGGTCGTTGTAACCCCCTGCGGCACCTGCCCTGTTGTGCGCGAGACGAAGAAGGACGCGGCGTCTCGCAGCCACGGGCAGGTGCCGCCATTTTTCGGTGGCGAAACGGTGGTGGGTGACTCCGCGATTCAACGGTCAGTGCTCACCGATGATCGGACACCGTTGACGCTGGTCTTCATCAGCTACAGCCGCGAGGAGCGGCCTTACGTACGCCGGCTCGCCGCCCACCTGCGTGAGGTCGCCGGGGTCGACGTCTGGTTCGACTACGAGCTGGACACCGGAGACCGGTGGGACCGGGTCGTGTGCCGCAAGATCGACGAGTGCGCCGCGCTGATCCTGGTGATGACCCCGGAGGCGGAGAGCTCGCACTGGGTGGGCGAGGAGCTGGCTCGGGCGCGGAGCCGGGGCAAGCGCGTGCTGCCGTTGCTGCTGAAGGGCTCCCCGATCTTCGGGTTCCAGAACGTGCAGTACGAGGACGTGCGTGGCGGCGCCATGCCAGGAGACCGGTTCGTCGCGGACCTGCGGGAGAAGGCCGGGCTACGACCTCGGCCACCGGCAGCGCCAGTCGCGACGAAGCGGCAGCCCGTGCGGGAGGTCATCGCGATCGTGGTCGTCGTGATGGTCTTCGGCGTGCTCGGCGTGGTGTGGTGGCCGAAGCTCGTTGGTGGTGGGGGTTCCGCCGATCAGCAGACGACCGTGGCTTCGACAACCGGCTCGACGACCTCACCGCCGCGCACCACATCGTCCACATCGGTAGCGCCGGTCCGCGGCGATGTGCGCTGCTACAACAACAGCACCATCGCCGGCCTGGCAACCGTCGTGTGCGACGACGCGGACGCGCTCGGCTGGAACGTGGTCGAGACCGGCAACTTCAGCCAGGGGAAGATCCCCACGAGCGCCGTTTACTACCGCGGCGGTACGAACGAGGAAGCCGAAGCTCGCGAGCTCGGCGACCTGCTCCGCTTGCAGGTCGCGCCAAGGTTCGACGCCATCACCGGTGCGGCGCCCGGTCTGATCGTGATCGTGACGAACGACTACCAGGGTCCGAAGCCGGCTGGGTGACACCGTTTTTCGGTGGCCGCTTCTGCCCACCTGTGGTGGCATGTCGGGCCATGGGGATCTTCGAAGACCTGGTGGCCGAGGGCGACGCGGTACCGCTGGAGGGCTGGGACTTCTCGTGGTTCGAGGGCCGTGCCACCGAGGAACGCCCGCCGTGGGGCTACGCCTCGTTGATCGCGGCTCGGCTCGCGGCGGTGGAGTCCGCGTTGGACTTGCAGACAGGTGGCGGCGAGGTGACGGCGTCCGCACCCGTCTTGCCGGCGCTGATGGCGGCCACCGAGTCGTGGCCGCCGAACGCCCGCGTCGCCGCCCGGAACCTGCCGTTGGTCGTGCGGGCACCGGATGCCGGGCCGCTGCCGTTCCGGTCCTCGGTGTTCGACCTGGTGATCAGCCGGCATCCGGTGGCCACGCCGTGGGCGGAGATCGCGCGGGTGCTCAAGCCGGGCGGGACCTACTTCTCACAGCAGATCGGCGAGCGGACGAACCGCGAGCTCACGGAGTTCATGATGGGGCCGCAACCGGTGGGCAACGGTCATGTTCTCGAGCGGGCCCGCGCGGAGGCCGAGGCCGCCGGGTTCGAGGTGCTGCAGCTGGAACCGGTGGCGCTGAAGGTGCAGTTCTTCGACGTCGGCGCGGTGGTCCACTTCTTGCGCAAAGTGCTGTGGACCGTGCCGGGATTCACGGTCGAGGGCTACCGCGACCGGCTCCTGGACATGCACGAGCACATCCAGGAGCACGGCCGGTTCGAGAGCACCTCTCAGCGGTTCCTGATCGAGGCCACGCTCAGCGGGGCTGGCGCTCGCGGCGGATCGTGACGCGCTTGCCCTTGATGGTGGCGTCGCGCAGCTGCTCGATCACGGCGTTCGCGCTCGGGCCGGGCACCTCGACCAGCGAGAAGCGGTCCGCGATCTCGATCGCGCCGATGTCGCGGCCCTTCAGGTTCGTCTCGCCGGTGATGGCGCCGACGATGTCCTGCGGGCGGATGCCGGACGAGCGGCCGGCGCCCAGGAACAGCCTGGTCATGCCCTCGGACGGGCCGCGGCGCTCGCGGCGGGGGCCGGGCGGGCCGTCGCGGCGCGGGCCGCGGTCCTCGCGCGGGCGGACCTCGGGGATCTCTTCCTCGTCGGCTGCCGCGCCGGAGGCCTCGTGGGCGAGCTTCACGGCGGCCAGGGCGATGTCCATGACGTCGAACTCGTCGGCGAGGGTTTCGACGACCACGCGGAAGCGCGAGAGGTCGTCTTCCATCAGCGATTCCTGCAGCGAGGAGCGGGTCAGCTCCAGCTGGCGGGCGCGCAGGTCGGCGACGGTGGGGACCTTCTCCATCGGGATCTTGGTCTTGGTGACGCGCTCGATGGTCTTGAGCATCGAGTTCTCGCGCGGCTCCACCAACGTGATGGCGACGCCCTCGCGGCCCGCGCGGCCGACTCGGCCGATGCGGTGCGTGTACGCCTCGGGGGCGGACGGCACGTTGTAGTTCACGACGTGCGTCAGCTGCTCGATGTCGAGGCCGCGGGCGGCCACGTCGGTCGCGACCAGCAGGTCGGCCGTGCCGGAGCGGAGGCGGGCCATCACGCGGTCGCGCTGCTCCTGGCTGATGCCGCCGTGCAATGACTCTGCGCGGTAGCCGCGGCCGTTCAACGTCTCGGTGAGCTGGTCGACCTCGTCGCGGGTGCGGCAGAAGACGACGGCCGCCGTGGGCGACTCGACGTCCAGCACGCGGCCCAGGGCGGCGGGCTTGTGCTCGCGGCGCACCAGGTACGCGGTCTGCCGGACGCGCGGGGCCTCGCCCGGCTCGGTCTTCTCGCGCTCGATCTGGATCAGCACCGGCTCGCGCAGGTGGCTCTTGGCCATGCGGTCGATGCGCGGCGGCATCGTGGCCGAGAACAGCACGGTCTGCCGTTCGGCCGGGGTCTCGCTCAGGATCGCGTCGATGTCCTCCGCGAAGCCCATGTCGAGCATCTCGTCGGCCTCGTCGAGCACGACGACCTGCAGGTCGCCGAGCTGCAGGGTGCCGCGCTGCAAGTGGTCGATCGCGCGGCCCGGGGTCGCGACCACCACGTCGACGCCGCGGGACAGCTCGCGGAGCTGGCGGCCGATGGGCTGGCCGCCGTAGATCGGCAGGACGCGCGCGCCCATGTGGCGGCCGTAGCGGTGCACCGCCTCGCACACCTGCACGGCCAGCTCACGGGTGGGGGCGAGGACGAGGGCGAGTGGCTTCTCGCCCTTGCCGATCCGGTCGGCGATGCGTTCGAGCAGGGGCAACGCGAACGCCGCCGTCTTGCCCGTGCCCGTGGCGGCCTGCCCGAGCAGGTCGTTGCCCGCGAGCAGCGGCGGGATCGCTTCACTCTGGATCGGCGTCGGCTCCTCGTAGCCCAGGGTCGTGAGAGCGTTGAGGATGTCGGGCCTGAGCCCCAGGTCGGCGAAACCGTTGTCGGCGGTGGTCATGACGAGTATCTTCCCCCACCGCCCGACATCGCACTCACTCAGACCAGGTCAGGCCACCTCCGGCAGGCTGATTCGCACGTCCGCGCTGTTCGTCACGCCGTTGACCGTCGCCGAGATCTTGACCTGACCAGGCCTGATGCCGGTGAGGACACCCGTGCCGGGGTCGAGCCACGCGACGTGCCACGGCCTGATGCCGGTCCGCTCGCCCACGTGCAAACCGGGTGACCCATCCCACTCCACGTGCATCGGGTACTTCACCGGCAACGTCCGGGACCCCTGTTTCAACGTCGCCGCAACCATTTCCGGCTTGCCGAACCTGACGTCCTCGGGCACCTGCACGTGCAGTGCGTCCACATGCGGCCGGATCTCCGCCTTGAGGTTGTTCTTGGACACACCGACGAGCGTCCAGCCGGTGAAACCTCCCGTCTCAGCAGGTGCCTTGCCGGAGTTGCCGTTGATCACGTGCGGCACACCATCCACAGTGGACGCGAAGAAGCCGCCGACGTGGCCGCCGACGAACGTCGTCGGCTTGTCGCGTTCGGACAACAGCTTCTCGAAGTACGCCGCCTCCGCGCGGTCGGAGAGCTGGCTCGTGCGCGCGGGAGTGGGGTCGTTCGGCGGGTGGTGCATCATCACGACGGCCTGGCCCTCGGCGGTCTGCAGGGCCGTGCGGAGCATCTCCATCTGGTCGAAGCCGCCGCCTCGCAACGTTCCCGTCGACGAGTCGAGCAGCACGAACCTGGTGCCCTTGTGGTCGAACGTGCGGTTGGTGGCGCCGAACTCGCGGCGGAAGTTGTCGATCGTGCCCGGACCCATGATCTCGTGGTTGCCCGGCACGTAGTACCAGGGGAAGTCGCCGAGCTCCTCGGTCAGGATCCTGCGCGCCAGCCTGAGGTCTTCCGGCGCCGCCTCGTCCACCAGGTCGCCGTTGATCACAACGAACTCGGCGCCGGACTTCTTGATCTCTCTCAGGGTCCGGCGAGCGGATCTGACCAGATCGCTGTCGGGGTTGCGGGCCACGAACTGGGCGTCGGACATGACCGCGAACTTCCAGCCCTCCGCTGCGCCGATCACTTTCTCGCGCAGGTCAGGGGTGGGTGGCAGGGTCATCTCGGGAGGGACGCGTGCGGTGATGTCGTCGACGATCACCTCACCCTGGTAGGAGCGGTCGGCCTTGGTTTCGATCGTGTAGAACCTGGTGACCTGGATGGGGAACTTCAGCTCGGCCGGAAGCGCGACCTCGAGCTGTTTCCAGCCGTTCCAGGTGATGTGCGGACCGTAGAGCGATCTCGACTGGCCGGTCGCGTCGGTCACGGTGAACGCCGTCCACTCACCCTTGCCGCTGCCGTGCACCCAGGCGGCGAGCGACAGGGGTTGCCCGTCGACCTGGAGCGGCTTCGGCGGGATGGCGTAGGCGGTGCGGGTGCCGGTCGACTGGGTGAAGTCGTAGCTCAGCTTCAGGCCGGTGCCGGTGCGGCCCGTTTCCGGTGCCACCGAGCCGGTCGCGCGTGCCGAGCCAAATGTCCACTGTGGAGCGTCGTCGAAGCCGGCGACCAGCTCGTCGTTGACGCCGACGGTGATCGCGACCTGGGTCTCCTTGCCTTGAGCTCTGGACTTCAGCGTGGTGGCGCCGGTCTTGCGCGCGATGATCTGCAGGTCCGGGGTGACCTCGATGATCGACCGGTCGTAGCTGAGGTCGAGGTCGGCACGTTCGATCTTGGCGCTGAATCCGCGTGCGTCGAAGCCGTTGATCTCCAACGGTTTCCGCTCGTTCGGGTTCAGGCTGATCCTGGGGGTTGCCGGTGCGAGTCGTGCGAGTTTGCCCAGCACTTGGAGGTCGGCGGTCTTGGAGACCGAGCCTCGGAACGCCGTGAAGGTGGCGTTTCCGGTGTGCGGTGCGGCGTGGAAGGTGTCGCCGATCGCCCAGCCACCGGTCGCGCGGGCGAGGTGTGCGTCGCTGGCCGGGCCGTACGTCTCGTCGTGGCCCTCGACGGTCATCCGGCGGGTCAAGCCGGGGAAGACGCGCTTGTCTTTCGTGCTGACGTTGAACCCGGTCAGGCGGCCGGTGCCGGTGGGCGCGTAGAGCGCGAGGCCGTTGGGGATGGGGCGTTCGCCGCCGTCGGAGGGGGTGTTGACGACCTTGAGCTCGGTGGTGCCGGGTTCACGGGCGAGCATCGTCGACGAGCCGCCGCCGTCGAGGTTGAGGGCGTTGTGCGCGCCGAGCTCGATCATGGCGTCGGCGAGGTCTTCGAGGTTCAGGCCGAGCAGGAACGGGCCCTGCCGTCCGTCGACGGTCAGCATCACCATCTTCTTGCCGTCCGCGGAGAAACCCACCGCCGTGCGCGGGTGCAGCGGGTCGGCGGGGGCGACGTTCTTGCCGTCCTTGACGAGCAGTTGCCGGCCGCCGATGGCCGTTTTCGGCTGGCTGCCGTTGCTGGTGCGGCTCTGGTAGCTGACTTGGACTTTGTCGCCGGGCTTGAGCTGCTTGAGCACATCGGCGCCTTTGTCGCGGCCGACGAGCGCGTAACCCATGACGGGGGTAGCGCTGGGGTCACCGACGGTCTGGACGATGTCGTCTTGCAGGATCACTTCGGCCGTGTTGGTCGCACCTTGGGTAGCGCGCGCTCGGCTGTAGGTGCCCCACAAAGGGTTGAAGACGCCGATGCCGTCCACGTCGATACGTGCGCTGTTGAGCTGTGTCAGCTTGTGCGTGCCGTTGAGCGTGCCTTCGAAGAAGGTCTCCATCACGCTGCCGACGCCTGCCGCGTCGATCCCGACCGCGCGTCCTCTGCCGGACTTGACGAGCTGACCGTCTTTGACGCCGACACCTTCCGGCGCGTTGCTGTTGTTGATGTCGAAGAAGTCCCCGTTGATCGCGGCGACCGCTCTGTTCGTCTGCTGCGAGAGGGGAGCGGCCTGGCTGACGGTGCCGGGATCGACGTACCCGACCTGGGACCTGGTGAGGTCGATCGCGAGGGCGTCGCCGCGGATCCAGCCGTCGGGCGCGTACCAGTCGAAGGAGCTGTGGGTGACGCCGGGAGCGACCGGTCTCTCGGTCCGTTCGGTCTCGATGCGTCTCGTGATGTCGGCGTGAGCAGGGAAAACGGGCGCAATGAGGGCAGCGGTGATGATCACCGCAAGTGCACGTCTCGTCACGCCGCGGAACTTAGACTGGCCCGGTGAAGAATCGCCTAACGGTCTGCGCCTCGCACCTGATCACCCTGCCAAGCGCTCCCCACGGCCCGGTGCGCTCGGCGATCGCCACGGCCCGCTCGGCTGTCTTGGAGTTCGATCCGGAACTGGTGGTCTTCTTCGGAACCGACCACCGCCGCGCGTTCCGCACCGTGGTCCCCACCTTCGCCGTGGTGCTCTCGGCCGAGGCCCAGGGCGACGTCGCAGGCCCGGTCGGAACCTACGACGTGCCCTCGGACCTGGGCCGTTCGCTGGTGGCAGATCTGGTGGCGCACGACTTCGACATCGCCACGGCGTACGAGGCCGCGCTGGATCACGCCTTCGGCCACACGGCCCGCGACCTGCTGGGTTCGATCTCGGCGAAGCCCGTGCTGCCGATCTTCATCAACTGCGCCTCGCCACCGCACGCGTCCTTCCGCCGCGCGGCTTCGCTGGGACGCCGCGTCGGGGAGTTCTTCTCGGATCGGCGCGTTCTGTACATCGGATCCGGCGGTCTGGCGCATGACCTGCCGGGCTTCCGCGAACCCGAGACGGGCGTGGTGCTCACGGAGGAGGAGCGCCAGGCGTGGATCAAGTCGGTCAACGAGAAGGCTCGCGCTGAGGGCACGATCCGCGAGCTGGTGCGCACGTGGGACGAGTCCTTCCTGGCCGGTGTCGGCGGAACGTCGTGGGATTGGCTCGACTCGATCGGCGCTGACCTGGTCGAGCGCGGCGGGAACGGGGCGGCGGAGTGCCTCACCTGGACGGCGGCGTGGGCCGCCGGTGGGCAGGCCCTGACGACCTTGGCGCACGAGTTCGACACTTCCGGCCGCGCGGTCGTGATGTCCGAGTAACGGCTCCCCGGAGCGGCGCGACTTCCCATCGCACTACCGGGAACGGAGAGCCGCCGTGACACCGACCGACAGCCACGCGCCGTGGCGGAGGATGCCGCTCTTCGTCGCCTCGACGTTCCGCGACATGGACCGCGAACGCGACCTGCTCGCCCGCGTCGTGATCCCCAGCGTGAACGAACGCCTGCGTGAACGCGGGCACGGCGTGTCCATCTACCCGGTCGACCTGCGTTGGGGTGTCAAGACCGACGACCGCTTCGACGCCGAGACGCGGCAGCGGGTGATCCTGCAGGTGTGCGCCGGTGAGGTGCGCCGGTGCCGCCCGCTCTTCCTCGGCCTGCTCGGCGGCGAGTACGGCTGGGTGCCGCCGCCCCACCTCGGCGAGGAGGCCCGCACCGCCGCCGGAGTGGCCGATCCGGGCTTTCCCCTGTCCGTCACCGCGCTGGAGATCTTGGCCGCAGTCCGCGAAAGCGTGACCGACGGCGCCGCGCCGGTGCTGCTCGCGCGTACCGGTGCCGAGGAAGTCCCGGCGCAGAAGCGGTTCCGGCACCACCTGAGGGATCTGCCGATTGCGTACGAGCCCGAGGCGTTCACCGCGACGGCGACCGCGGAACTGGTGCGGTTGCTGGACTTCGTGCTCGCGCCACCGGTGCCGGGCGACTGGTTGACCGACGAGCTGCGGGCGCACCGGTGGGCGGCGGAGCAGGAAGCAGAGCACTTCGTCGGCCGTGCGGACGAGCTCAGCCACATCAACGAGTACTGGGACTACCGGACCCACCTGTCCGACATGTCGAGCGGGGACGACCCCGATCACCCGGTGTTCCGGCGGCGCAAGCAGTTCGCGCCGACGGCATTGGCGCTGGTCGGGCCGTCCGGCTCCGGCAAGTCCGCGCTCATGGCGATGGCCGCGACCAGGATGAAGTTCCACGGCCTCGCCGGGTACGAGATAACCGAGAAAGCCTACGTCCGTGTCGGGGCGACCCCGGCGAGCGAGAGCATCGCGGTGTGCGTCCTGCTGTTGCTGGCCCAGCTGGAGGCGGAGCGCGCACAGGAGATCGCCCGCCGGCACGGCCCCGCCGAGCTGCGGCTAGACGACGTGCTCGAACCGTGGCTGGAGACGTTGCGTGGATCGATGCGGCTCCACGGACCGCTGGTCGTCGTCGACGGCCTCGACAGGTTCGGCGGTGAGCTGACCGAGTCTCACGCGCTGGCATGGCTGCCGATCGACCTGGGCGATCGCGTCCGGCTGCTGGTCTCCGCCGCAGAGGGCTCGTTCGAGGCGGACTTGCTCAGGGTGAGGCCGGCCACCCAGGTGATGGACATCGGCGAACTCCGCGTGCGGGACGCGGTGGTCTTGGTGGCGAAACGCCTGACAGGGCACCACAAAGCAGTACCGGCCGCACTGGTGCAACGGCTCGTCAGCCGCTCGACGTTCGCACGCTGGCTCGTTGTCGCGAGCGAGCTGCTAGCGACGTTGATGGCGCACGACTACATGGTGCTGCGCAACGCCGACCTAGGCGGCACCGATCCCGAGGTCGCGCTTCGGCAGCTGCTCGAAGAGACCGTCGAGGATCTGCCGCCGGACGTGGGCGACCTGCAGCTGACGGCGATGTATCGACTGCTCGACCTCGTCGACGTCAGGTTGGGCCTGCTGCTCTGCGTGGTTGGCGTGTCGGTGTACGGGGTGACAGAAGATGATCTGCACGCCGTGGTCGAGGGAAGCGGGATGCCCTCGATGAGTTCCGCGGACATGGCGTTGTTCCGCGATGTCCTGTCGGCGTTCATCAGGATTCAGGACAGCCGCTGGACGTTCGCCCACGACACCGTGGAGGTCGGCGTCGACCGCTTGGTCGCCGAGGCGTCCGAAGCAGTGGAGACGGACGTGGAACTCGGCTACCGCAACCTGTTCATCCGCGCGCTGCTGATGCGCCCGGTCACAGATGTCTCGCGCTCGCGCGAACTCCTGCCGCAGCTGCTCATGGCCGGTGCTTTGCCGACTCTGGCCGCGTTCCTCGCCGATGAGGAACGAGCGACAGATGACAGCGTGCGCATCTTCTGCGTGTTCCTGATGGGATTTGTCCGCGGTGGCGGACCACTTGAGATGGTCTCGCCGCTGGTCGGGGCGGGCGCCAACGACCGCGAGCGGTTGACCTCTGTGGCGGTGCTGGCACCGAACCTGATCCCGATGTCCAGCCGTGACATCGGGATGAGGATCGCCGACGCCTGTCGCATCGCGATCGCTTCCGCGTCCTCCACCGCGACCAGCCGGTTCGGACACACCGCCGAGGATCTCGCCGCACTGATCGATGCGCTGACCCTCGATCCGTTCTCGGCCGACGTGGGCGAGAACGTGGAGGGTGCTTGGTTGGACGAGGCGATGCGAAGTGGAGTGGGTTCAGTCGCCGACTTGCCCGCTGTGCCCGCAGACGCGACCGATCTGGTGACGAGGATGCGCGCGATCACCGGTACGGCCGTGCTCACCGAGTACGCGGTCGCCGTGTGCCTGGAAGCGGTGAACCCGGCACCCGGCGACGCAACCGAAGCCGCGTCGCGACTGGAGTATTGGCGGCGTCTGCTGGAGTGGGTGCCGTGGCCGGACAAGTCGACCGGCAAGTTCCTCGAGCTCCAGCTGAAACTCACCGAACGGGCATTGCTGCTGGCATGGCCGGACCACGGCTTCACGGCGGACGAATCCGACTTCGCCCAGGTGCTCGCACTCATCGACAAGCATCGAGGCAGTCCGGATGTGGTGGGCCTGCTCGGGGTGGCCGCACGCCTGCATGCGCTCGCGTGTCTCGAGAGCATGCCCGACGACTTTTCATCGCCGTTGCTGCAGGATGCGTTGAAGTACCTGGACGAAGCGATCTGGGAGTTGGACGTACAGCGGTTCCTGACTCCTCATGCGATCCTCGTCGAGCTCCGCATGATCCAGTGCCGGGTGCTGCACATGAGGGTGCTGGAGATGTGCGGTCAGCTGGGGTCGGCCCGCTCGGCAGGGCTCCCCGCGCTCACGGCCAGGCACGCGGTCGACCTGATGGGCTGGCCCGCCTACGTCCTGGGGGCGATGGATTGGCTGAAGTGGTGCCACGACGCCTTTGTCGACAACGATCCGCGGCCGGTGATCGAGCGGTTCGCGGCTGAGATCGATCAGCGACCCGGAACTCTCGACACCGACACGACGCAGCTGGCTGAGCTCATGATGTTGATGATGACGATGCGTGCCGCGGGACGCTTCGGCCACTTCGAGTTCGCCGAGCAGATGATCGTGCGCCTCGGCGAGCGGCTCCGCGAGGGCTTGGTCGTGGAACCGGAGGACGTGCGGTTCGTCGATGTCGTCCTCGGGTTCGCGGACGAAGCGGAGGCGGAGATCGAGGAGTACCTGCGCGAAGACCCGGACGACGAAGAAGCCCTGAAGGCGGCGGCCGCGATGCGCCGCCTGCGAGAACTGGCGGAACGGCGGTTGCCATAGCACGCCTTCAGGTGCTGGGCGGTCAGAGATTCGTTGAGGCGTAAGTGAGTCAAGTCGGCTCCACGGTGCGCAGTGCGTCGGCCTCGGCCAGGTACAGCCGGCCGAGGTCGATCAGAAGCGTGCCGAGTTCCTGATAGTGCTCCGCGCGCGCGACGTCGGGAATCAGGCCGCACGTGCGCAACATATTTTGTGCAAGCATCTCCCCGAACTGTGGATAAGTCTTCACCACCTCACGCGAGAGGCGCTGAAGAGATATCCGGAGCAGGTCCTCGGTCAGGATTTCCGCGGCCATGGCAGGATCCCCTCGTTCTCTCGCCAGACGCCGTCGCAGTCCCAGCAGGTCGGCCACACGTTCTTGTCTCGCCACAGGCTTTGCCCTTGTGGTGCAACGGGGTCGCCGCACAGTGTCTCGACGAGCTGCCCCCTGGCCGGCTCGTCGGTGACGGCGTGACGTCGCCCCCGGTGGGGCATCCAACGAAATCTCACTGAATTATTCTCCGACTTGGAGGGCCTCCAAGCTAACGCCCTTTTGGGTTATGTTGCGACCAAACGTTCTAGAACCGTTGAGAATGGGTCTACCTTCCCTGGCATGCCGAAAAGATTCTCCACTGCAAGGGGGCGGGAGTTCGGTGATGGACTGCGTTCCGCCATCGCGAACACCGGCTTGACCTCACGCGCTGTCGCCGAGCTCGTGGGCTGGCAGGAGGCCAAGGTGTCGGACCTCGTGAACGGCAAGGGAGGGGCGACCGAGCTGGAAGTCGCGCTGCTGCTGGGTGTGTGCCGGACACCGCCGCAGGAACGCGACCACCTGCTGTCGCTCTTCAACGAGATGAACCTCAAGGGCTGGTGGCAGGAGCACGGGGCCTGCACGCCGATCCGGCCGCGCACGTTGATCGAGCACGAGCGCGCGGCGAAGAAGCTGATCAGCTGGCAGGTTTCGCTGGTGCAGGCCCTGATCCAGCTGCCGGAGTACGCGCGGGCTGTCATCGCGTCGTGCGTGAACGTGCCAGAGGACGAGGTCGAGGAGCGCGTGCGGGCGCGCATCGAGCGGCAGACAGTGTTACTGCGCAAGGGGTTGAAGTGCGTCTTCTACATCCACGAATCGGCTCTGCTGTCGCCGGTCGGTGGGCGCCAGGCGATGGAGGCGCAGTTGGAGCACCTGCTCAAAATGGCGGCGCGGTCGTACATCGATATCCGGATCGTGCCGATTTCGGTCGGTGCGCACGCAGGGCTCGCGGGGGCGTTCGACATGTTGACGTTCGACAAGTACGAGCCGGTCGTGTTCCTGGACAGCGAGAACTCCAGCCTGATCATCGAGGCGCCGTACGCCGTGAAGTCGTACGAGCGGGTGCTGGAGGCGCTCGATGAGATCGCCTTGGATGCGGAACAATCGAAAGGGCTGATCAAGCGGCTGCTGACTTGAGGAGACACCGATGGCCGAGTGGCGCAAGAGCACCCGGAGTGGGAACGCGGGTAACTGCGTCGAGGTTGCCGCCGGCATCGGTATCCGGGACAGCAAGGCGCCCGTTGCTCACATCGGGGTCGGTGCAAGCGCTTGGGAGGGGTTTCTCGCAGCGGTCAAACGCGGACGTTGAGCAGGCGTGACACAGCCTCCAGCACCTCGTCGTTGCGGTGAAGGTTGTCATGCGCTTCAGCTACACGGTCGTCAGCAGACTCAGCTCGGCCATACGTGTGAGCTGAGAACCACGGCACGTATCCGTCGCCGGATTCCGATGCCTGAACCACCTGAAGCCTGGCGTTGTCGACTTGCGCAGTGATTGGCGTCGACTTGGTCATCCCGACGATCGACGATGTGATCTTCGTGCTGTGCGGCCGGGATTCTTCGGCCTCAAGCAGGTCGTGCAAGAACGCCGTCCCGTCGGCCACGCGGTGACGCGGCAAGTTCGGCAGCTCGACATCGGTCACGGCGGAGAGGTGGCCGCCCACGTCGATGCACGGGTAAATCGGCAGAGACTGATACATGGAGGGAAGGCTGCGCCAGAACGTCGTGGCCGCCGAGTCACGTTTGCGGTTGGCCAACCGCAGCAACGCCTTCATCGAGCCCAGTCGAGGGCATCCGATCATGATGGTGTGCGCGGTGATCTGTGCGCCGCCGCACTTCTCGACGTACCACCTGACCGGTAGTCCGCCAGTGGAAACGCAGACGAACACGACCTTGGCGTCCGCGTCACTCCGGTCACGCCATCGAGCCAGTGCACCGCTGACCTGTTCTCCGAGCCACCGCCCGGTCCAGCGGTGGGAGAGTCTCCAGTCGTACGGCACGGCAAGCAGGTTGCCTTTGCTCTCGTCGTATCCCAGTTGTCCGAGCCTGTCGAGCAGGCTTCCGTATCCGGTTCGAGAGAGCCTGCCCGGTACGACGCCGTCGTCCGGATGTTCGTCGCCGATGTCATCAGGCAACGGCGGAGCTGCGGTCGGTTGGCCGTCCGGACCGTAGAGCAGGTTGCCCCTCACTCCTGGCACGACAACGACCATGTCCTGGGAACGAATCTCGCCACGACCGCTTGGCGGCCGCTTCGGGCGCTGCTGGTCGAGCGCGCGCTTCACCAGTGCGGCCAGCGATGGCGCATTTACTGAGATCACGATCGTGATCGACAGGGTTGTTCCTGACCGCGCGGCACCGTTCAGCAAGTGCCTGAGGAGTTCGTTCGATCGCGTGAGTTCGTCCCCGAAGCTTGGATCGTCGTCGGCGAGTTGACTCCAGACTGCCGCGGCCTCGCGGGCAAAAGCGAGTCCGTCTTCCCCGCCGTCGAGTTCCGCGAGTTCGTGTGCGGCCCGAGCGAGGGACGGGCTCCACCGCTGATCTCGTTCAGCCAGTAGACGGAGTTGTCTCAACCCGTCCTCGCCGACGTCGGCGACATGGCGGGCGAGATTGCGCCGCAGATAGTCGCTGACAGGCCCGCTCGTGCCTGCGAGTTCGATCAGCGCGGTCACGATCTGCCGCAACGTCTGAGGCGAGGTGGCCTGCCGAAGATGGTCGGCGAGGCTGACCTGGGCGATCCGGTACACCCCTCGGCTGCTCGTCACGTAGTGCTCGAAGTCCGTCAAGGCCTCCCGGATGCTGTGACCATCGTAGAGGTCATCGCGCCCCGCACGGATGGCGTTGGCACATGAGATCCACTCGGCCATCGGCATGCCAGGCTCAGCAGCCCACGCCAAGGGCAGAAGGAGATGCCGCGCGGCCGGCATGGTGGCCAGATCCTCGTCGATCACCCGTCGCAGGTTGTCGAGGATCTCGTCCTGCCAGTCGGCCGCATCGGTGCGCACCGGACGCTGAATCAGCTGATCCACCAGCCGGTTGACCAACGGGGGCGGCATCTTCTGCTGTTCCACCAGGAAAGTTGCGATCGTGCGCGCGAACATCCCTGGGTGTGTGCCAGCGAGCTGGCGCATCGTGTTGGTCAGGACATCAGTGTCCAGGTCGAGGCCAGGGCCTGGGATAGCCAGTGCCTGCAAGAGAGGCGACGCGTAATTCGTCGACACGAGGAAGATAGTGTTCGCGTACGTGTTCAACAGGTGTGTGATCAACGTCGACACGAAGCCAAGCTGCGTGTTGGGATCGCGCACCACCACGACATCCACATCGTCGAGTGGGAGAGCGTCCAGGTTTCGGCGCATCTCATCGAAGTCCTCGCCCGTCGGAGCAAACGTGAGTTCGAAGAACCTGACGTTGTCGTGGCCGAGCCGGAGTTGGACTTCGTAGAGAATGGCGTCCCTGGTGTGTCGGTTCCAGCCGCTGATCACTCTCAGTCCTGGTCTGCGGGATCGCACCCATCCGAGTACGACTGCCACCTCGGCACGCCAACCCGGCAACCGAGGCGTGGGCTCGTGTTCCAGGACCTTGCCGTGCAAGGGGTTGCGGAACATCGGCCCTTTCAGGCCAGTGAACACATTCGCCACTGCACTGTCGGTTGCCAACTCGCGCACGACATCGCGACCGGACACGTACTCGCCCAGGGAGGACCACCGCAGCCGACCCTCGGGGTGGGACGGTCCGCTCTCGAGCATGTCGATGATCTTCGGCACAAGGGAGTCGTGAGAGCCCGCCCTCGCGACGACCGCCCCGAACGACACGTTCTGCGGGCAATGGCGCAGCAAGCTGTCGGCGATTCGACGCCCGAGTCCGAGCTCATAGTCGCCGGACGCCGCGGTGTCGAGCACCATGAGCTCGAGCACGAACAGGATCTGTGCGGCGCCGGTGGAAACACAGGCGTCGAGGATCAGGTCGAGGCCCACAAGCTCGGCTTCGGTCGGCTCCTCGCTGAGACTCAGCACGAGTTCGTTCAGAGGCTCGGCCTGCCGAACGGGACCTCTCCACACCACGACGATCGAACCACTGTCTACTTTAGACGCTCTCAGCGTCCGCAGCTCCTCGAGCACATCGTTTCTGTCGGGGGCCTGCCGGACGGAAGTGTCGTAGAGATCGCCGAGTGAGCTTGCGAGTTTCAGGAGATCGGCGCGTGACGGTGGGTGCCTCAGCGTGGCCAGGATCTCGGTGGCCTCCATGCCCACGAACCGGTTGACCGGACGTCTCGGCGGGGCGACCTCGTACACCGCACCGCGTGCGGTGGTCACTCGAACCGGTCCTGGCTTGACGGAGACCTGTTTGCTGGCGCCGCGCCGCACATCGACCTGCCTGCCTGAGACGTCCAGCAGCCGTGGGTCGGTGTCGGGCACCATGACTCCCACGGTGTCCGCGGTCGGCTCGAAGTCGCCTACCGTCAGGGTGTTCCCGTTGCGCCGCAGCAGCAGCCGAACAGATGGCAAGTGCTTGACGATGTCCGCGAGATCCCGGCCTGCCACCTCGCCACGCACGAGTCCAAGGGACGGTGTGCGGCCAAGCTGGGCCGGCCGGACGACCTGGGCGAGCTTCCACGCGGTCAGCGATCGGCGGGCATTGGCGGGCAACCTGTGCCAGGCCGCGGTGAACCAGTCGCCGACCCCGCTGCGGTTCTCCTCCACCAGCGCCTTGAGCGCCGGTCGCAGCGCATCGTCGATCTCGTCGTCGCGGCCGGTCACCGCGAGCCACGTCACCTGCTCTTCCAGCGCCAAAGCGGGCGAGAGGTTCTCGTGGACGGCTGCGATCACGTCGCCGATCCGGTGCACCGGATCGGACGGGCCTTTCGTGGCAAGCCACGACGTCAGGCGAGCGCGCAGGTTCGCCAGCTCTTCCTGGACGAACACGATGCCGTGCGGGCCGCGCGACCGTACGAGGTGACTGAACCAGAGGTCGGCTTCGGCTGAGACATCGAAGTGAGGGAACACGTGCAGGCGTACAGCACGGATCAGCTCGGGCTCGATTCGTACGGCGACGCTCAGTGCGGTCGCGAGCTCCTCAGGCGGTTCCAGCACGGTCACCTCCTCACCGACGCCGCCGCTCGCCCCACGGTCGTGCTGCGATCCCACAGCACCAGAGGCAGCGAGGAAGTGAGCCAGGCAGGTCGGCGGGACGGCGGGTACGGCACCAGGCCGACCGGTGAGCAACCTTCGCGCCGCACCTTGTTCAAGAAGCTGAGCCACTCAGCGGGCTTGCCGCGGCGATCATGGAACGCCGGGCCGCCGATCCCGAAATCCGACAGGATCAAGATCCGGCTACCCCGACTCGGTGTGGTGTAGTCGCGCCACGTGCGTCGGCCGCCAGGGCCGGAACCACGGGTGGGTATGTCCGCGAAGTACTCGACAGAGGTGGATTCGAGACCGGCGACCGAGCGGATCTGACCGACCAACTCTCGTTGATCGCGTGCGAAGAGCTGCATGGCTTCGCCCAGATCGACGAGGACCTGGACGCCGAAGCGCAAGGTCTGCCGGGGTTTTCTCGGCAACGAGCGGATCGGCTCGCCGCGTGCCCACAGGCGCGTGATCGCCTCGACGTCGGCTTGGCCGTCCTCTGCGGTGGTGGACAACACCGTGTGCAGAACCGCGGCGGTCGTGCGAGGCGACAGCAAGGGGGTCGGGTGTGGCGTCTGGTCCCCGGCAGGCAGGGGCAGGGACGGCCCCGGAATCCAACTGCTCGCCGCCGCGGGCTTGCTGGTCACCTCCGTCAACATCGGTACTGCCTGACGCGGCGCTTCGACCGGGTCACCCGGCTGTTCTTCTCGTTCCGCTGACCTCGTGGCGCTGCTGGAGGCCGATGTCGACGGTCTCGACGTGCCATCCGGTGTGGAAACGTGCGGTGAGATGTCCCGTGGGGCCACCAGTCCGAGCAGTTCCGCCGCATTGCGCGCGTCCGCACCCGTTGCCATGGCACGCAACAGGTCACCCAGCCACACTTGGGGCGGCATCAGCTGGGCCGCGGTTGCTTGATGAGCGCCATGTCGTGTAGTTCCCGCCAGGCAGGGCTGGTGGTCGAGATGCCGAGCTTCCGGCATGCGGTGAGCGCGTCGAGAAACTCCGCTGTGCTGGGCGGTCGATTCTGTTTGTCTTCGCGTGCCTGCACTACCGCCGTCGCAAGTGCGCGCGCGAGTGTCTCCTCGTCGGCGGTCATGCCGTTCTCGTAGGTGTTGAGGTGCTTGCGTGCGATGTCGACGAGTCCGTCGACGTTGGGGTGCTCCAGCCACACCACGACGCAACGTCGCAGGAAGGCTTGCGGAAGTTCGCGCTCCTCGTTGGTGGTGACCACGATCAGGTGCCTGCTCTCGCCGGGCGTGCTCGGGCTGTCGCCGACCTGAACGACGACACCGGTCTCGGTCACCGTGAAGTGGTTCGAGCCGAACGGCGCCAGCAAACCGTTCGGCAGGTCGGGATCGGCTTTGTCGATCTCGTCGATGAGCACGACGGCGTGCGCCGGTGAACGATCCGCGTTCAACTCGGCGTTCGGTTCGACAGCCGAGGGCAGATCGGTGTCGGCCCCGCGCCGGAACGCCGAGTCGCGATCGAGCGCCCACCAGAGCACACCTGGTTCGACGTATGCGTGGTCGTCACGGCGCTCACGCAGTTGCGCGTCGGCCAGACGACGCACGGTGTCGAAGCTCCACAGGAGGTCCTGTGCTTGCGTCCGTGACGTGACAGTCAGTTCGTAGTACCTGGCTGACTTCAGCCACGCGACATGTGCTGCCAAGGACGACTTTCCGGATCCGGGATGGCCACGCAGCAACAACGGTCTTTCCGTCGCGTACGCGACCTCGACCGCGAGCTTCAGGTTGTCGGGCAGGACATAGGCCCGGCCATCAAGACGATCCGGCATCAGCCGCACTCCCTCAACTCGCGATGTCCTTGATCAGCCTGCGCAGGCGCATCGTCATCTGGTCAGCCAGCAGTTCCGCGCCAGGAGCCAACGCGGGTAGCACGATTCCCTCGGTCAGCTGCCACGCGTCGAGCAGCGACTTGTCCGCGACTGCTTCCTCGGTCAACAGGACCACGTTCAACCACGGGTACCGGTCGAGCACCGTCCGGACCACGGCTGCCACCGGCCCCAGGGGTGAACCGTTCGGATGGATCACCAGGAAGCAGACCTCGTCGTCGACGGGGGACACGCCTTCGATCGGCCACGGCTCCTGGAGATCGAGCAGGGTCCGCACGGCCTGCTCGCAGTCCCGGAGCAGATCGGCCTGCAGATTCTCACCAACTACCACGTCGAGGACCTCGATGTGGTAGTCGAGCGAGCAACAGGCCGCCCGGCGGACGTACTGCTTGGCCGTGTTGGGCTTGTTCGCGTTCAAGGTGGCGCAGACCTGGTTCCCCGTCGGCAGCAAGGCTCGCGCGGACGATCCGTCCACCCAGACGGGCACCACCAGGCTGATCAGCCCTTCGAGCTTGACCGACATGCCCCTGGCGATCGCTTTCATGGCCGCGGGGAGCTTGCTCGTGCACGTCGGTCCGAGCAGCCAGTGCGCGAGGAACTGCTGGCCGGCGAGTACGGAGGTGAACTTCCGGTCCTCGTAGTGCGCGTCCAGCTCGGTGGCGGCTGCTTCCAGCATCTCCTGCTCGGTCACCTCACGCAGGCACGCGAGCACGTCGCTGATCCAGCGCCGCATGTTGCAGACCGGGTTGGTGAACTCGGCGGTGACGTCGGGCAGCCGCTCGGCGATCTTGCTTGCGAACTCTTCTGGCGTGCCTTTGTTGGGCTCGAACTGCAGTTTCTTGAGGTCGCGCAATTCCGGTTCGCCGGTGTCCATCGTCGGTGCCACCATCGCCGGGATGATCATCAGAGGCGTGCCCAGAGCACGCCGCCAGAGCAGCAGGTTGATCTCGCGGCGCACCCAGCTCGAGGCGAGGGCCTTGTCGGTCATGAGCACGATGGCGGCGTCGCAGACGGCGATCCACTCGTAGAGGACGCCGCGCCACTCGTCGCCGCCCTTGAGACCGTCCTCGTCGACCAGTACGTCCCAGCCGCGGTCCTTCAGGGCTGTTTCAAGGTGTTCGCGCAGTTCAGCCGCATTTGAGTCGTCCTTGGTGCTGTGGCTGAGAAATACCTTGGGACGGGTTGCGGTACACAGACGCGACACTCCCTCCTCGCACGACTTGCTAGGTTCTCGATGGAGAGCCGGTATTCGTTACCTTCACACGAGAGCGCTGAGGTTCGTTCGGCGCATGCTGCCCGTCTTGGCCAGCAGGTTGCGGACGTGCGTGTCGACGGTGCGCCGCGACACCGAGAGCTTGAGGGCGATGTCGGCGTTGGTGGCGCCCTGGGCGATCAACAGCAGGACGTCCATCTCCCGGCTCGTCACGCCGAGCGAGCGCAGGTGTGCCGGGACGGCGGCGTCTCCTCGGCCTCGGCGGGGGATTGGGATGCCGGCTTCGCGCATCACCCGTTCGCAGCGGCGGCGCCAGGGGGCGTTGGACGAAGCCACGAAGGTGCTGTGGGCTGTGCGGATGCGGGGCAGGTCGCGGACCAGGACCGCGGCGATGGCGGCCAGCAAGGGGGGTGCGGTCCAGGTCTTCCCAGGCGTGGTTGTCGCCGAAGGACAGCAGGGCCAGGCCTCGGTTGGTCCACGAGCCGATGCCGTTGTCCAGCAGGGTTGCGGCTGGGCGGTGGTCTTTGTGGTCCACTGTGGACAGCAGGGCGTGGATGCCTCGGGTTTCGGGGAACGTGGTCAGTGTGCCGGCGTAGTGCAGGGCGCCTGCTGTGTCGGCGGTGAGCAGGGCTTGCCACAGGTCGGCGGTGGCTGGGGGTGGGAGGTCGATGGGGTCGCCGCACAGCGTTGCCACGGTCCAGAGGTGGTGGTTCGCCATTGTGCGCAGCAGGCCGTGGGCGGTGGCCTGTTGGAGGCGGAAGGGGCTGGCGACGGTCAGGCAGTCGATCACGCCCAGTTCCAGTTCGGCTCGTTCGCGCCAGCCTGGTAGGGAACGTAGGTGTGTCAACGGTTCTACGGCGGTGGAGGGGTCGCCGGTCATGGCTTCGCGGGCGGCCAGCAGCAGTTCGGTGCCGTCCAGGAGAGGGGCCTCGAGGAGGTGCGTCAGAGCCAACGAGTGGTCGCCCAGTTCTACGGCGCTGCGGGCGGCTCGGCAGCGGGCCTCCGGGGGTGGATCGGTCAGGTGGGAGAGGGCTTCCGAGAAGCGGCCCAGTTCTACGAGGGCCGAGGTGAGGGTGTCCACGGCATCGGAGCGGATGTCGTTGGTGGGGGCCAGGTCCACGGCGCGGGAAGCTGCGGCCGCGGCCTTCGAAGGTGACTTCTGGAGCAGGTGGCGGCCCAGCAGCGTCCAGGTTCGGGCGGTGCGGGTGGGGGAGGCGTGGTTCAGGACGGCTTCGCGGATCAGGCCGTGGCGGAAGCGGTTGCCGGTCAGGAGGTTCGCGGCGGTCAGGTCGCGCAGGGCGGCGGCGACGGTGTCCGGGTCGAGGGTGGTCAGGGGATGGACTTCTTGCCACGTCAGGGTGTCGTCCAGGACGGCTGCGGCGTGGGCTACCTCGGCGCAGGCCGGGTTCAACGTCGCCAGAACCCCAGCCGTGAAGGCTTCCAGGGTGGGGGAGGAGCCGGTGGCGCACAGTTCCACGATTGCCAGTGGGAGGCCTTCGGCGCGGGCAGCGACAGACGGTGAGCCGCCCAGCGAAGCGATCAACGCGAGGGACGCGTCCAGGCTCAAGCGAGGCAACAGGGAGGGGCCGGTGGTCGCGCGTGAAGTGGTGACGACCACCGCGTTCGCCTGGAGATGTGGATGAGCGGGCCCGTGGTCGAGGAGCAGGACGCCGTTGATGGTGTGGAGCAGGCGGACCACGGCCTCGGCTTGGATGTCGGGCGAGACCGCGACGCCTGTGCGCCATTCCGGGACCAGTTCGCCCAGGGCTTCGCGGTAGCAGGCGGGGAGTTCCGGCCAGCCGCGGCGGGTCACCGGGAGCAGGGCGTCGGTGAGGGCTCGGCCGCGCAGGACCGTGAAGCCGTGGGTGTGGGCGATCTTGGCGAACTCGGCGAGAAGGCGGGTCTTGCCGATGCCAGGTTCGCCGTGCAGCTCCAGTGAACGGCCGGTCGCCAGCGCGTCTGTCCACGCGGCCAGCTGGTCGTCTCGTCCGAAGAGCGGGGTCACGGCGTACAGCTTTCGGGCTAACCGGGCGGCGGCGCCACGTTTGTTCCGCTGGCCAGATAAGGCGAGAAGTGGTCGGTGAGGGTGTCCGCGACGGCGTTGGCGTCAAGGGTGCCGTCTACCTCGATCACACGGATGCCCAGCGAACGGGCGTGTCGCACCGCGTCCTCGGCGACGAGACGGTCGCGTTCCAGACGGTTCCGCTGGCCCAGCGCGGGATCGCTGACGGGGTTGCCGATCGCCTGTGCGCGCGGCAGTACGTGGATCTGGTGCAGTCGGAAGTCGGCGGTCGGCACCATGACGACCATCCGGCGCGGCGAGTCGATGATCGGGGCCACCAGCTCCGGGCGCAGTCCCCAGCCCTCGGCGAGGATCGGGCGGCCGGACACGAGCGCGCGGAGGTCGTCGAGCGCCCACTCGAACCGGACCGGGAACCCGGCCAGTGTTCTCGCGGCCATCTCCGCAGGCGGCGTGTGCATCCACGTGTCGTCGTTGGAAGGCGGCGCGGGCTCGCCGAGGGCCAGGCGGCGGGCGATGCGGCGGTCATTGTGCGCACGGGCGTCGTGGAAGTCGTAGTGGTAGGCGGTTATTCCGTGCCGTTGAGCCAAAATGCGTGCCACGGTCGACTTGCCGGCCCACTGGGCCCCGCCGATCCACAACGCGTTGCGCAACGTTCCGAACGGATCCACGGTCCCCATGGTGATCATTCTGCCTAACTAGGCAACGTTGTGCCCTTAAATCCGCCGCCTGTGCCGACGCGCGGACCGCAGAGCAGTTGGTGCACTGGACGCACATCGGAAGAGGGGGCAGAGCATGCGTGCAGCAGTGGCGGCCGCGTTGGCGTTGACGGCGGTGTTCACCGGGACGGCGCACGCGGACGTGAGCTACGACCGCGACGGCTACGAGGGCAAGTACGAGGAGCGCTGGCACGGGCAGACCTGGGGCGCGGCCACCGGCGGCATCGAGACCGACGAGGTGAACGCCTACAAGGGGTCGAACAACGGTTGGTTGTACGCCCGCAGCGGGGGTGCGGCGGCGCACAGCCGGCAGTTCGTCGTGAACAACTGGACGACGCGCACGAACTGCTTTGCGCGGGTGTGGGCGAACCCGGAGAGCCGTACGGCCGACGTGGGTCTGCAGGTGTGGAACCCCAACACGACGCCCAACTGGACGATCGTGGTGTCCAAGTCGCAGAAGGTGGCGGCCGGGGACTACGGGCAGATCGTGGCGGGGCCGTTCAACCTGACCAACATCGGTTCGGTGTTCGTGCAGGGGATTTACGGCGACGGCACCGCGCAGGGGCAGGTCGTGCGGCTCGACGAGTTCGAGCTGGAGTGCGGCTGATCCAGCAACACGGCCGTGCATGCGCAAGTACGGTTCCACCAAGGGGAGATCTGGCCTTGGGGGACAGAGAAACATGCGTGCAATGGCGATGACGGCTGTGGTGGCGTTGATGGCGGTGTTCACGGGCACCGCTCACGCCGCGCCGAACTTCGAGAGTGACGGCTACGAGGGCAACTACGGCGAGCGGTGGGTCGGTGAGACCGGCGGTTACGCGACCGGCGGCATCGAGACCGACGGCGTGCACGCCTACAAGGGGTCGAACAACGGTTGGCTGTTCGCGGGCGGCGGCTGGGCGGCGCAGGCCCGGCAGTTCGTCGTGCGCGACTGGGCGGATCGCACGGACTGCGAGGCGCGGTTCTGGGCGAACCCGCAGAACTCCGAGGAGCGGATGACCCTGCAGGTGTGGAACCCCAACGGGTGGGTGCTGCTCGCCAGCGGCGGCGGGAACTTCGTGCCGCAGGGGCAGTGGTCGCAGACCGTGTCGAGGAGGTTCGACCTGAGCGGCACGGACTACGTGTACGTGCAGGCCATCATGGGCGCGCAGCACCACTCACCGCAGGTCATCCGGTACGACGAGTTCGAGCTCGAGTGCTTCTGAGATGAGCCCGCGACCGGGCCCCGGACCCCAGCCGGGGCCCGGTCGTTACCATCCGAACCATGACGATGCCCGCGGCGATCGAAGCCGTTCGCGAAGCGTTCATCGGACTGACCGCGGGGGAGTTCGACCTGCCGCCGCGGCAGGCGTTCAGCGAGAGCCGTTCGCTGGTCATGGCGGTGCACCACCGGCCGACGAGGTCCACCGCGGTCAAGGTGATCAGCATCGAGATCGAGCGCGACCCGGTCATCACCGGCACCGTCGTCTTCTCGCACCCGGACGGGCAGTTCGCGACCGACGCGGTGCCGCTCACCACGCTGCGCACGGGTGCGGTCGTCGGTGTGGCGACGGATCTGCTCGCGGACGAGGACGCCTCACATCTCGCGCTCCTGGGCGCCGGCGCGCAGGCGGCTGACCAGGTGCGGGCCGTGCACGCCGTGCGGCCGTTGAAGAAGCTCGTCGTGTTCAACCGCAACGCCAAGAAGGCCGAGGCGTTGCTGGAGAGCCTGAAGGACGAGCTGCCGGACACGGTGATGGACCTGGCGCCGAACGCCGAGGAAGCCGTCCAGGACGCGGATGTCGTGTGTTGCGCGACGGCGTCGACGGTGCCCTTGTTCCGTGCGGACGCGCTCAAGGAACGGGTGCACGTCAACGCGATCGGCTCCTACCGGCCGGTGATGCGGGAACTGCCGGAGGACCTGCTCACGACGGCGGGAGTCGTTGTGGTGGACCAGGTCGAGGCGGCGCTGAGTGAGGCCGGGGAGATCATCCGGGCGGTGCGGTCAGGTGTGCTCAGGCTGGAGTCGCTCGTCGAACTCGGTGCGGCGCTGGGAAATCCGCCGTTGCGCGAGGGCCGCACGGTGTTCAAGTCGGTGGGCGTTGCCGTGCAGGACTGGGCTGTGGCAAGGCTCAGAGCATGAAGAAGCGCTGGACGCGAACCCTTCCGCCGCAGGGGTTCTCGTCCAGCGCAGTGATCTCCCGGACCGGTCATGCGCTACCGGGCCGGGAGAAACCTCATACCTGCCACTTCTGGCTGGCGACGCCGAGGCAGTCCCAGATGTGGAGTCTTGTGCCGTCCGCCGAGGAACCTCCCACGGCGTCCAGGCATTTGTTGGCCTGCGGGTTCACGATGTCCTGTGCTCCGCTGACGACCCATTGCTGGGCAGGGGACCCGTTGCAGTCCCAGAGCTGGACCACGGTGCCGTTCGCGACACCGCCGCCGTTCACGTCGAGGCACTTGCCCAGCGCGCGGATGGTGCCGTCACCGGGACGGCTCCACTTCTGGGCGGCGTTGCCGTTGCACCCGGTGATCTGGATGGGCGTGCCGTTGGCGGTGTTCGCCCAGGGCACGTCGACGCACTTGCCGCCGATGCCGCGGATCTCCGTGCCACCGCTGGGCGGCGGGCTGTCGTTGGAGACGCGGACCCAGTCGACCAGGAGCTGCTGCGGGAACGTCGTGCTGCCGTCCGGGTAGCCCGGCCACTCACCACCGACCGCGAGGTTGATGATGATGAAGAACGGCTTGTTGAACACCCACTGGCGGCCACCGAGGTCGGCGGGAGTCTTGCGGCCGTAGACGTTGCCGTCCACCGACCACACGATCTCACCCGGACGCCAGTCGACGGCGAAGTTGTGGAAGCCGTCGGCGAAGTTCGGGCCGTTGTACTGGTGCAGCAGACCGCCGGAACCGCTGTAGCCGGGACCGTGGATGGTGCCGTACGTGGTGTTCTGCTGGTGGCCCAGGAACTCCATGATGTCGATCTCGCCGGAGCCCGGCCACGGGTTGCCGGTGTTGATGTCCGCGCCCAGCATCCAGAAGGCCGGCCAAATGCCCTTGCCGCGCGGCATCTTCATGCGCGCTTCGAACCGGCCGTAGGTGCTGGTGAACTTGCCCGCGGTGTTGATGCGGGCGGACGTGTACTGGCAGGGACCGTTCCAGCACTGCTGGCCCGGGTTCTCGCGCTTGGCGGTGATCACGAGATTGCCGTTGCCGTCATGTGCCGCGTTGGAGGTACCCGACCGGTACCACTGCAACTCTTTGTTGTTGCCGTTGTTGTTGCCAACTTCCATTTGCCACTTGCCACCGTCGACACCCGTGCCTGCGGGGGCGTTGAACTCGTCGGCCCAGATCACCGCCGCATTGGCAGGGGGAGCTTGGGTGGTGGTGGCGACGGTGATCCCCGCGGCCACCATCAAGGCGGCAGCGAGGGCCGTCCCGATGCGTCGCTGCATCGAACCGACCTTTCCGGGATTTAGTTGTGCGCCCAGTGGTTCGGAAGTGTTGTCACCCCGTGACTCTCGGTCAACGTGTAAAGGTTTTCAGCTTTTAGGCAGATGAGAGCGCTCTCAAGGAGCGCTCCCACCTGATCAGGATCAACCGCAGCGGACGTCGACGAAGATCGTCTTTTCCTGTCCGATGTTGGACACTCGCACGCCGACGGTGCCGGGACCGTTGAGGCGCTGGTTCTGCACGTCGACGCGCAGCACGGTGCAGCCGGGCTGGTTCGCCACCGAGATCTGGTGCAGACCGGCCTCGACGGCCTCGACGTGCGCCTCGTGCATGACCCACAGTTCAGGTGCGTAGTAGGACCACTTCTTGTTCGACGCGCCGTTGGTGTCGGTCCACGTCACGGCGTAGCCGTCCAGCGGTCCGGCGCCGTCCCAGCGGTAGAAGCGGGTGTCGATCTCGACGATCACCTGGTCGCCGACCTTGAAGTTGTCGGTCTTGCTGTGCGCCGGCACGAAACCGTGCCGGTTGCCGCCCTTGTTGCCGCAGTCGACGACGTTCAGTCCGTTCGCGACACCGAACTCCGCGCAGCCCGCGAGGAAGTCCTCGACGGTGGTGACCCAGACCTTGTACACGCCACCGTTGTTGGGCGTGTCGAGGTACGGGAAGAGCTGGACGGTCGTGGCGGCGTGGTCCACATCGGACCCGGTCACGTGCTCGCAGTCCGTGTCGACGACACCGCTGATCACGCCGTCCGCGACGGTGAACTGGCGGCAGCGCGCCGGATCGGTCGACAGCAGCACCTTGCCGCTCGGGTCGGTCACCTGGAACACGTACGTGCCGTCGTCGAGGCCGGCGGCCGTCTGCGGTGCGCCGGGGCCGGGGCCGCCGTCCAGGTAGACGTCCTGCTTGGACGGGAAGTGGTTGAAGTTGACCTCACTGCCGTCCGGCAGCGTCGTGAAGATCGCGCCCGAGGGCGCGTGGGCGTTCGCGGTGAAGGGAACCAGCAGGGCTGCGCCGACGGCGACGGTGGCGGCCGCCGCCCAGCGTCTGGCTACTCGCATGCCAAGCCTCCGGGGGTGAACTCCCGGCTTCGACCGACGCCTCGCCGATCGCCCCGACGCCGCGTGAAGCAACGGTACTTGTCACCTGACCTGCGGCCAATGGGGCGAACGGCCTGCAACCGGCAGGGAAAACCGATTGCGCCGGACGGTCGTGACGGACAGCGTCAAGGCCATGACTCGGGGGATGCTCTGGCTGCTGGCGGTCGCATGTGGTGTCGCGGTCGGCAACGTCTACTTTCCACAGGCCATCACGCCGCTGGTGGCGGAGGGCCTGCGCATACCCGTCGACCAGGCCGCGCTCGTCGTCACCGCGGCCCAGATCGGGTACGCGTGCGGCATCTTCCTGCTGGTGCCGCTGGGCGACCGGCTGCCGTACCGGCCCCTGATCGCGACGCTGTTCACGATCACCGGGCTGGGTCTGGCAGTGGCCGGGTTCGCGCCGTCGTTCGGACCGCTGTTCGCCGCCGGTGTCGCGGTCGGGGTGGCCACGGTGATCGCGCCGATCATCGGGCCGATGGTGGCCGGGATGGTGGCGCCGGACAGGCGGGGTGCGGCGAGCGGGACGATGCTCGCCGGGTCGATCGGCGGGATGTTGCTCGCGCGGACGTTCAGCGGGGTGCTCGGCGAGTGGCTGGACTGGCGGGCGCCGTACCTCGTGGCGGCTGGGTTGGCGTTCGTGATGGCGGTGGCGCTGTGGCGGGCGTTGCCGGTGACGGAGCCGCACACCCGGCAGTCCTATCCGGACCTGTTGCTGGAACCGTTGCGGTTGTTGAAGAAGGAACCCGAGCTGCGGCGGTCGTGTCTCTACCAGGCCATGACCTTCGGGGCGTTCAGCGCGGTGTGGGGGAGTGTCGCGCTGTTGCTCACCGGGCCGGCGTACGGCCTCGGCGCGCAGGCGGTGGGGCTGCTGGCGTTGGTCAACGCCGTCACGATGGTCGCTACGCCGATCGCGGGGCGGGTCGTGGACCGGCGCGGGTCGGATCCGGTGAACCTCGTGTGCCTGCTGGCGGTGATCGCCTCGGCCGGAGTGCTGGCGTTCGGGGCGGCAGGCGGGGTTGGTGGGCTGGTTGCACTGGTGCTCGGCACGCTCGTGCTCGACGTCGCGATGCAGTGCGGGATGGTGGCGAACTCGATTCGCATGTACGCCCTGAGCGACACCCACCGCGGACGGCTCAACACCGCCTACATGACCTGTGCGTACGTCGGCGGCGCTGTCGGGTCGTGGCTGGGAGTGCAGGCGTACGTCAGGTTCGGCTGGCGTGGCGTGTGCGGGCTCGTCGCGTTGATGGCCGTCATCGCGCTCATTCACCTGGTCAGGAGCCGCTTGACCCAGCGTGTTGACACGGCAGGCTAATGGCATTAGCTTTTGAGCTATGGCTGTTCGCCCACGTCTCACCACCGCCAAGGTCGTGGACGCCGCACTGGACCTGGTCGACGAGCAGGGTGTCGAAGGACTGACGCTCGCCGCCGTCGCCACCAGGACCGGCGTCGCCACGCCTTCGCTGTACAAGCACGTCGCGAGCCTCGGCGAGCTCAGAGGCCATGTCGGCGTGCGAGTGCTGGAGGAGATGACCGGCCGGTTCACGGAAGCCGTCCTCGGCCTCGCGGGCGACCAGGCAGTCGAAGCGTTGATGCACGCCTATCGGGCGTACGTCCAAGAACACCCGAAGCGGTACGGGGCCGCGCCGATGGACCCCTTGCACGACGACCAGCAACGCGAAGCGGGCATGAGGCTCATGGAGGTCATGCTCGCGACCTTGCGCAGCTACGGCTTGGAGGGCTCCGAGGCCATCCACGCGACACGACGGCTGCGGGTGATCGTGCACGGCTTCGCGTCGATCGAGTCCAACGGCGGGTTCGGCCTGCCCGAAGGCCTCGATGACACCTACGACCAGCTCGTCCGCATGTATCTCAACGATCTCAGGGGACAACGATGAGAGTCACGCTCGCCGCCGCCGGCCTGCTTTTCCTGCTGTACCCCGCATTCCGCCCGTGGGAGGACGAGACGACGGCTGCAGGTGCCGCCGCCGCGATGGGGTCGCAGGCGTGGGTCTGGTCGCACCTGTTCGCGATGATCGGGTTCATCCTGGTGCCCATCGCGTTGCTGGAGATCCACCGCACGGCCGCGATCACGTTCTGGGTCGGCGCCGGGCTCACGTTGCCGTACTACGGCGCCGAGAACTTCGGGCTGCACGAGATCGCCGCGCAGCCCGACCTGCTCGAACTCGCCGAGGCCGTGCGCTACAACCCGGTCGCCGTCACGACTTTCGCGCTCGGCCTGGTCACCATGGGCGTCGCGGCGGTCATGGTCGCGCTGAAGCTGCGCACGACGGCGGCGTGGGTGTTCGCCGCCGGGTTCGCGTTGTTCCTGCCGCAGTTCTTCACCCCGCCCGCGATCAGGATCGCGCACGGCGTGCTCGTGCTCGTCGGTTGCGTGTGGCTAGCGCGGGAGAAGGCGGAACACCCGCAGCTCACGGCCTCCTGAACGTTCCACATAGGACTCGAACGCAGGCCACGCCGCCACCATCTTGCGCCAGGCGGTCTCACGCTCGGCGCCGGAGAGCAACGTCGCGTGAACGTCCCGGACCTCGCCGCGGACGTTCACGGCGGCGTCCGGGGTCTTGAGCAGGTTCGCGGTCCACGCCGGGTGGTTCGGCTTGCCCCAGTTCGACCCGACGACCAGCATGCCGTCCCCGTCGGCCACGTACTGGACCTGGTTCAGCCGCTGCTCACCGGACTTCGCCCCGACGGTGATCAACGTCAGCCCTGTCTGCTTGCTGAGCGAGACGGTCATGACCTTGCCGCCGGTCAGTTTGTAGAGCAGGCGGTCGGTGCCGATCACGGCCTTCTCGAACCACGACATTCAGAGCGCTCCCGTCGACCTCGCCGCGTGGACCGCGGCGGTTCTGTTGTGCACCCCCAGCTTGCGCATCGCGCCGCGGAGGTAGGCCTTGACGGTTTCGGTGCTCAACCCGAGCTCGGCGGCGATCTCCCGGTTCGACGCACCCACCGCGGCCAGGCGGAGCGTATCGAGTTCGCGCGGGGTCAGTCCCGTCGGGACGGTCACGATCGCCTCACCGCCGAGGTCCTGGTGGACCTTGCGGAGGCGTTCGCGCAACGCCGGGTCGCCGACGAGCTTGGTGAGCTCGGCGAGTTCCCGCAGGGCGGCTTGGGAGCGCGGAGAAGGCATGTCCAGGTCCTGTGCGAAGCCCTGCGCGATGGCGCCGGCCAGCCTGATCGACCGGTCACCGATGGTCGTCTGCCCGCGCACGGCGCCGTACAGCACGCCGTGCACGGTGCCGCGCACCGTGACCGGATAGGCGAACACCGAGGTCAGGCGTTCGTTGACGACCACCATCTGGTCGAACTCGTGGGTGATCGCGCGGGTCGTGGCGTAGTCGTTGACGCGGACCGCCGTGCCCATCGCGATCGCCGTGCCGCCCAGGCCGCGCCCGGTGCCGACGCGCAGACCGTGCAACGACGTGCCGTGCGTTCCGTAGAAGCTGCTCAACAACAGGTCACGGCCGGGCGTGACGGCGCCGCCGAACACGACGGGCAACCCGGTGGCTCGGCGGAGCATGTCCAGGCGTTGCGGCAGCAATGCCTGAAAACGGTCTGGCAGCACGTCTCGCAGTCTCACCCACGGGCGCACCCTCGAAAAGGGGTGCACCCCCGTCCGGGGGTATACCGATCGCCCCAGGTCCTCGCACCCTCGACCAATGTCCAGCCACGACACCTACCGCGCGGCCCGCGACCTGATGCTGACCGATCCCGAGTCGTTCAGCTGGCCGAGCTTCGCCACGAGCTTCAACTGGGCCCACGACTGGTTCGACTTCATCGCCGAGGGCAACACCGCCACCGCGTTGCACATCGTCGAGGAGGACGGGTCGGAGCGCGCCTACTCCTACGACGACCTGCGCCGCCGGTCGAACAGGGTCGCGCGATGGCTCGCGTGGCACGGCGTCGGCAAGGGCGACAGCGTGATGATCATGCTCGGCAACCAGGTCGAGCTGTGGGAGTCGATGCTCGCGGTGATGAAGCTCGGCGCGGTGATCATGCCGACCACCACCGCGCTGGGGCCCGCGGACCTCGCGGACCGCCTGACCCGCGGCGACGTCCGGCACGTGATCGCGCGAAAGGCCGACGCCGACAAGTTCGAGGACGGCCCGGTGCTGATCGCGGTCGGTGGCGCCGAGCCGGGCTGGCTGGACTACGCCGAGACCGCCGAGGCGCCGGACGGGCCGTTGCCGCACCCGAAGACCAGGGCCGACGACCGGCTGCTGCTGTACTTCACCTCCGGTACGACCAGCCGCCCGAAGCTCGTCGAGCACACCCAGACGTCGTACCCCGTCGGGCACCTCACGACCATGCGCTGGATCGGTATCCGGCCCGGCGACGTGCACCTCAACATCAGCTCGCCCGGCTGGGCCAAGCACGCCTGGAGCTGCTTCTTCGCGCCCTGGCTCGCCGAAGCGACGATCTTCGTCCACAACTACGCCCGGTTCGACGCGGCCGCGTTGCTCGGCCAGATCCGGGAGAAGGGCGTCACGACGTTCTGCGCGCCCCCGACCGTGTGGCGGATGCTGATCAAGGCAGATCTGAGCGGTGGGCCGGGGTCGCTGCGAGAGGTCGTGGCCGCCGGAGAGCCGCTGAACCCCGAGGTGATCGAGCAGGTCCAGAAGCAGTGGGGCCTGACGCTGCGGGACGGGTTCGGGCAGACCGAGACCACGCTGTCGGTCGGCAACGTGCCGGGCGCACAGGTCAAGCTCGGCTCGATGGGACGCCCGCTGCAGGGCGTTCCGGTCGTGCTCGTCGACCCGATCAGCGGCGAACCGGCGGAAGAAGGCGAGATCTGCATCGACCTGGCGCAACGGCCGATGTCGCTGATGGTCGGCTATCACGGCGACGACGAACGCAACGCCGAGGCGATGGCTGGCGGTTACTACCACACGGGCGACATCGCATCGCGTGACGACGACGGCTACCTGTTCTACATCGGACGGACGGACGACGTGTTCAAGGCGTCGGACTACAAGATCTCGCCGTTCGAGCTGGAGAGCGTGCTGATCGAGCACCCGGCGGTGACGGAGGCCGCGGTCGTGCCGGCGCCGGATCCGTTGCGGCTCGCGGTGCCCAAGGCCTACGTGGCGCTGAGCACCGGCTGGGAGCCGAACCGCGAGACGGCGCTCGCGATCCTGCGGCACGCCCGCGCGAACCTGGCGCCCTACCAACGGATCCGGCGACTGGAGTTCTTCGAGCTGCCCAAGACGGTGTCCGGCAAGATCCGCCGGGTCGACCTGCGCACGCGTGAGGAGCAGGGCGTCGAGCAGGACTGGCGCGACGAGCAGTTCCCCGAGCTGCGCACCTGAACGGGCGCTTGCGCTTGCTGATCTACTGGACGCCATGGTGCGAAAGATCGCGGGTCGTCCAGCGGTGATCACCGGTGCCGCCTCCGGAATCGGCCGCAGCCTGGCGCAACGGCTGTCCCGGCACGGTTCTCCGGTGGTCATCGCCGACGTCGACGAGGCCGGCCTGGAAGAGACAGCCGCGTCGCTGAAGGGCCCGGTGCTCAGCCGGGTGCTCGACGTGCGGGACGCGGACGACGTGCACCGCTTCGCCAAGGAGGTGCAGGCCTGGCTGGACCTGCCCCTCGCGGCGGTGTTCAACAACGCGGGCGTGGCGATCGCGACGAGCGTGCAGAACGCCGTGCCCGAGGACGACTCGTGGCTGTTCGACATCAACTACTGGGGCGTGGTGAACGGGACGCGGGCGTTCCTGCCGCAGCTGGTCAAGCAGAACTACGGCGTCATCGTGAACACGTCCAGCGTCTACGGCCTGGTCGGGATGCCGAACAACAGCGCGTACTGCTCGGCGAAGTTCGCCGTGCGCGGGTTCACCGACTCGTTGCGGCAGGAGCTGCGCGGCACCGGGGTCTCCGCGGTCACCGTGCACCCCGGCGGCATCAAGACCAACATCGTCCGCAACGGGCGCATCCACAGCGATCCGGACGGGCGCGGACGCACGCACGAGCAGATGGCGGATGACTTCGAGAAGGTCGCGCTGACCACGCCGGACAAGGCCGCCGAGATCATCCACCGGGGCGTCGAACGGGGTAAGGCGCGGATCCTGGTCGGGCCGGACGCGTACGTGTTCGACGCGCTCGCCCGCATCGCCCCGACGCACTACTTCAGCGTGATGGCGCGGTTCTTCGACCGTTGAGGCATGATCCACGCCGTGGATTCCACGACGCTCGTGCGGCGCACTGAACAGTGGTTCGTCCGGCAGGGTGCGCCGACGATGATCGAGGGCTACGGCTTCCGCTCGCACGTGCTGCCGCGGATGCTGCCGGCGCTGACGTTCGTCGCGGTCGGCAGCCTGGCGTGGCTCGTGTTGCTGAGTCCCAAGGGGCCGTCGAAGTGGGTGCTGCTCGGCGTGATCGTCGCGGTGATGGTGTCCGCGTGGATCCTGCTCTCGCTGTTCGTGCGGCGACTGCCGAGTTTTTCGCGCCGCACGACCATCCTGCTGCTGGTCGGGTACGCGGCGATGCCGGTGATCGTGCCGGTGTTGCAAATGATCATCAACGACAGGCTGACCGCGCCCGGAGCTCCGGAGTTCGACCCGGAGTACAAGTGGCTTCTCGCCGTGGTGTGGTTCGTCCTCTTCTTCGGGGTGGCTTTCGTGGCGACGATGCTGGCCACCACCTACGGGCTGGGCGCGTTGTTGAAGGCAGCCATCCGGCACGTCATCGCCGACCTGCGCAACAGCGTGCATCTGCTGGGGCGAGCGCTGCCGCCGATGCTGTTCGTGACGCTGTTCCTGTTCTTCACCGGCGAGCTGTGGCAGGCGATGGACAAGCTGAAGTGGCCGCGGGTCTCGCTGATCGTGCTGCTGTTCGCCGCGATCACCGTGCTCGCGGCCGCCGCGCGCCTGCGTGACGAGATCGGGCGCGTGGAGCAGGACCTGCGGCCGGAGATCCTGACGGGTGCGTGCAAGGGGACTCCGCTGGAGTCGGTGGAGATCACCGAACCGTTGCAGCCCAAGCGGTTGAACGGGCGGCAGCAGCGCAACCTGCTGGTCGTGCTCGCGATCCGGCAGCTCGTGCAGGCGGCCGTGGTCGGGTTCGGGCTGTTCTCGTTCTTCGTGGTGCTGGGACTGATCGTCGTGACACCCGAGATCGCCGCGCAGTGGATCGGCGAGCCGGCGCAGAAGTCGATCATCCCCGGCGTGCCGTCGGCGATGTTGCGCAACGCGACGCTGTTCGCGGCGTTCGGCAGCATGTACTTCTCGGTGATCTCGATGAGCGACGGCGAGCACCGCCGCCAGTTCTTCGCGCCGGTGCTGGAGAAGGTCGAGCGGACCCTGGAGGTCCGCGCGGTGTACCTGAAGGTCAGAGAGCAGGTTCCGGCCTGAGCAGGGCGTCGCGGCTCGGCGGCAGGCCGAACTGGCGCCGGTACTCGCGGCTGAACTGCGACGGGCTGTCGTAGCCGACCCGGTGGCTGACGCTCGTGACGTCCCGGTTCGTGGCGAGCAGCAGCCGGGCCTCCTGCAGCCGGATCTGCTTCTGGAACTGGATCGGGCTCATCGCCGTGACGGCTTGGAAGTTGCGGTAGAACGCCGACTCGCTCATGCCCGCGATCCGCGCGACGTTCTCGACCTTGAACGACTCGGCGAAGTTCTCCCGGATCCACTGCACGGCCTTGGCGATGTGGCTGAGGCTGCTGTCCTGGGAACCGAGCTGGCGGACCGTCGCGCCCTGTTCACCGGTCATGACCCGCCAGAGGATCTCCTGCTTGATCAACGGCGCCAGCGCTCTCGCGTCGCGCGGCTGGTCGAGGAGCCTGGCGAGCCTGGTCACGGCGTCGATCAGCTCCGGCGTGGCGTCGCTGACGGTGAGGCCTTCCGGGGTGCCCTGGGTGGGCGGCAGGTCGTTGCTCCGGAGCACCTCGGCGACCTGCTGTGGACGGAGGACCAGGCCGAGGCCCAGCGCGGGTGCGGACGGGCTGATGTCGACGTAGTTGCCGGTGATCGGCATGTCGATCGAGGCCACCAGGTACTGGCCTGCCTGGTAGTCGTAAACGCGCTCACCTAACGCGATGCGTTTTCGGCCCTGGGCGACGAACGCGAGGATCGTGCCGGTCGTGCTCGGTGCCGGTGGACCTGCGAAGGTGGTCTTGGAGACCAGTACGTCCGGGATGGCCGTGGTCAAGTCCGGCCGGGCGTGCTTGGCCAGCAACGCGCGTAGTTCGTCCACTCAAGCGATGGTCCTCGCTGGTGGGATGATCAGGCAAGTCCGTCTACGAACGTGAGGGCTTCGTCGAGCGGTTTGCGGTGCAGGTCCGGGACCTCGCAGTCGTCCGCGGGGTAGCCGACGGGGAACAGGATGTACGGCCGTTCGCCGGGACGTCCGAGCAGGTCGGTCAGGAACGTCATCGGGTTCGGGGTGTGGGTCAGCGTCGCGAGGCCCATCGAGTGCAGCGCCGCGATGAAGAACCCGCACGCGATGCCGACGCTTTCGTTGGTGTAGTAGGTCTTCTGGCCGTTCTGGTGCTTCTGCGCGAACGCGACCACCAGCCACGGGGCGATCTCCAGGAACTCCTTGGTCGCGTCGGTCTCCAGCCTTGCCAGCGCCGCGTGCCACTCGGGGATCTCGCGGTCGTAGAAGCGGCGTTCCTCCTCTTCGGCCGCTTCGCGGATGCGCCTCTTGAGCTCGGGGTCCTGGGTGGCGACGAACCTCCACGGCTGCTGGTGCGCGCCGCTCGGGGCGGTGTTCGCCGCTCGGACCGCCAGCTCGATGGCCTCTTTGGGAACGGGGTCCGGCGAGAACCAGCGCACGGAGCGGCGCTTGTCGAGGTGCTGGTGGAAAGCCCTGCCGCAGTCGAGTCCTTCGTCGATGGGCAGCCGTGGCGGGGTGTACGGGACGAACGGGTGGCGGTGCGGTCGGGTCACAGGTCGCACGATTCCGTGGACTGCACTCTTCTGACCAGCTCAGGTTTCTTGTTGGAGTCATAAGCTCAGCTTGTGAATCTGCCCAACGTGACGCTGCGGCAGCTCGAGTACCTGATCGCGGTGGCCGAGACGGGGTCGTTGACCACGGCGGCCTTGAGGTGTCACGTCTCGCAGTCGGCCATCTCGCTGGCGTTGAGCGAGCTTGAGCGTGTGCTGGGCCTGCAGCTGGTCGTGCGGTCGCCACGGCGTGGAGCCGCGTTGACGGCGGCGGGCACGCAGGTTCTCGCGGACGCCCGCCGGGTGGTCGGCGCGATGGGGGAGTTGGGTGCCGAGGCGCGCGGGCTGCGTGAGCACGTCAGCGGTGTGCTCACCGTTGGCTGCTACACGCCGATCGCGCCGTTCCACCTGCCGGCGGCGATCGCCACGTTCGAGCGCGCGCACCCGGCGGTGTCCGTGCGGTTCGTCGAGGGGAGCCTGCCCGAGATCCAGGAGGACCTGATCGCCGGACGCTGCGAGGTGGCGTTCCTCTACGACCAGGACCTGATGCCGGGGATCGCGTTCCGCACGCTGTACGACCAGCCGCCGAAGGTCCTGCTGCCCGGCGGCCACCGGTTGCGCCGGCGTCGCGCGGTCGCGCTGCGAGAGCTCGCGGACGACCCGTTCGTGCTGCTCGACGTCCCGCCGAGCGAGCGCTATTTCCGGTCCGTGTTCGCGGCGGCGGGCGTCGAGATGGTCGTCACGCACCGGGCACGGAGCTTCGAGCTCGCACGATCGCTCGTGGCTCGCGGCATCGGCTATTCGATCACCGTGCAGCAGCCGGTCGTGACCTCGTCGTACGAGGGGCTGGAGGTCGTGGCGGTGCCGTTGCGCGACGCCGTGCCCACTACTCCGGTCGTGCTGGGCTGGGCGGGTGACGGGCCGCTGACGCGCCGTGCGCAGGCGTTCGCCGAGCACTGCACCACCCTGTTCAGCCCCTGATACGTTGCCGGTGGGACGGGTCGACGCGGATCCGTCGGCCCCCGCTTCAGGAGGTTGGCTCGATGGGCTTGCTGCGCAGTTACGTGTCGGGTGGATGGCACACGCCTTCGGTGGAGGGCGCGCCGTTGCACGACGCCGTCACGGGCGAGGAGATCGCCCGGATCTCATCTGCGGGCGTGGACATGGGTGCGGCGCTGCGGTACGGCCGCGAGGTCGGAGGGCCCGCGTTGCGCGAGCTCACGTTCCACCAGCGGGCGCAGCTGCTGAAGGCTCTCGGGTTGTACCTGAAGGAGCACAAGGCTGAGCTGTACGCGCTGTCTGCGCGTACGGGCGCCACGAAGTCCGACTCGTGGATCGACATCGACGGTGGCTTCGGCGTGCTGCTCGGGTACGCCTCGAAGGCCAAGCGCGAGCTGCCGAACGACAAGGTCTACGTCGACGGTCCGGTTGAGCCGTTGGGGCGCGGTGGCACGTTCGTCGGTCAGCACATCTGCACGCCGCTGCACGGTGTCGCGGTGCAGATCAACGCCTTCAACTTCCCCATGTGGGGGCCGCTGGAGAAGTTCGCGCCCGCGTTCATCGCCGGGGTGCCGTCGCTGATCAAGCCTGCCTCGCAGACCGCTTACGTGACCGAGAAGATGGTCGAGCTGATGCTCGCCTCCGGTCTGCTGCCCGAGGGGTCGCTGCAGCTGGTCTGCGGTTCGGCCGGTGATCTGCTGGATCACCTGACCCCGCAGGACCTCGTCGGGTTCACCGGGTCGGCGTCGACCGCCCAGCACCTGCGCACGCACCAGGCCGTGATCCGGTCCTCGGTGCGGTTCAACGCCGAGGCCGACTCGCTGAACTGCTCGATCCTGGGGCCGGACGCGGTGCCGGGCACGCCGGAGTTCGACCTGTTCGTGGGTCAGCTCGTGACCGAGATGACGACCAAGGCCGGACAGAAGTGCACCGCGATCCGGCGCGCGCTGGTGCCGGCGTCGCTGATGGACGCGGTGGCCGAGGCGACGTCGGCGAAGCTGGCCGAGGTCGTGATCGGCAACCCGGCCGACAAGTCGGTGAAGATGGGTGCGCTGGCCGGGTTGGAGCAGCGCGAAGAGGTTCGCCGGTCGTTGAAGGCGTTGCAGGAGAACGCTTCGGTGGTCTACGGCGACGGTGCTCTGTCGCTTGTGGACGCTGACGCCGAGCGTGGCGCGTTCATGTCGCCGATGTTGTTGCGTGCCGCTGCCGATGCTGTTCAGCCGCACGAGGTCGAGGCGTTCGGGCCGGTGTCGACGCTGATGCCGTACGACTCGGTTTCGGATGCTGTCGAGCTGGCTGCTCGTGGTGCCGGTTCGCTGGTCGGCTCGATCGTCTCGGCGGACACGGACTTCGTGCGTGATGTCGTGATCGGTGTGGCGCCGTGGCACGGGCGGTTGCTGGTGCTGGACCGGGAGGACGCCGGGGAGTCGACCGGGCACGGGTCGCCGTTGCCGATGCTGGTGCACGGTGGGCCGGGGCGTGCCGGGGGTGGCGAGGAGATGGGTGGCATGCGGGGCGTGCTGCACCACATGCAGCGCACGGCCGTGCAGGGCAGCCCGCGCGCGTTGGCCGCCATCACGAACCGCTGGGTCACCGGAGCACCGCGCAACGAGGACGCGGTGCACCCGTTCCGCAAGACGCTGGCCGAACTGCGGCTGGGCGACACGGTCGTGGCGGGGCCGCGCGAGGTGACGCTGGAGGACATCGAGCACTTCGCTTCGTTCACCGGGGACACGTTCTACGCGCACATGGACGAGGAAGCCGCCGCTGCCAACCCGTTCTTCGGCAGCCGCGTCGCGCACGGATACCTGGTGGTGTCGTTCGCCGCCGGGTTGTTCGTCTCTCCTGAGCCCGGGCCGGTTCTGGCGAACTACGGGCTGGAGAACCTGCGGTTCGTCACGCCCACGTTCCCCGGCGACACGTTGACGGTGACGTTGACGGTCAAGCAGATCACGCCGCGCGAGGACCAGGAGTACGGCGAGGTCCGCTGGGACGCCGACGTGGCGAACCAGAAGGGCGAGTCGGTCGCGAAGTACGACGTGTTGACGTTGGTGGCCAAGAGTTAGTGGTGCGACTCGCAACGTTGGCGGTGAACTCACGCCGAGCAGGACGCGGGGGCGGCACCACGATGCGCCCGTCTGACCGCGAGTTCGCGCGTCAACGTTGCGAGCCGGACCNGCTCCGCACTGATCACCTGATCCACACCAAGATCATCGATCGCACCGAGACGGCGTTACGGGACAACCTTTAGTCGCAACCGCAAGAAGCCGACCCTCAGATGGTGCTCTCGTACTAGTGTCCTGCGCCGGAAATCCGCTTACAAAATCGGGTGAGTGACTCGAGGATCTCTTCGGCGGTCTTGGTCCAGAGGAACGGCCGGGGATGGGTGTTCCAGTCTGCGATCCAGGCTCGGACATCCTTCTCCAGTGCCTGCACGCTCTTGTGGGCGCCGCGTTTGATTTTCTGTTCGGCGAGGAGCCCGAACCAGCGTTCGACCTGGTTGATCCAGGAGGATCCGGTCGGGGTGAAGTGCATGTGGAACCGGGGATGGCGGGCCAGCCAGGTTTTGATCGCCGGGGTCTTGTGGGTGCCGTAGTTGTCGCAGATCAGGTGCACGTCCAACTCGGCGGGCACAGTCTTGTCGATCGTGATCAAGAACTTCTTGAACTCGGCGGCACGGTGCTGACGGTGCAGCTCGCCGATCACCGTGCCGTCGGCGATGTCGAACGCGGCGAACAGGCTGGTGACACCGTTGCGGACGTAGTCATGCGTGCGCCGCTCAGGCATGCCGGGCATCATCGGCAGCACCGGCTGGGACCGGTCCAGCGCCTGGATCTGACTCTTCTCGTCCACACACAGCACCACCGCCCGCTCCGGCGGATTGTGATACAGGCCAACAACATCCACGACCTTCTCCACGAACATCGGATCGGTCGAAAGCTTGAACGTGTCCGCACGATGAGGCTTGAGCCCGAAGTCACGCCAGATCCGGCCGATGGTCGACTTGCTCAACCCCGACCGCTCCGCCATCGACGCCCGCGACCAATGCGTGGCATCGCGCGGAATCTCCTCCAGCGTCGCCACGATCACCTCCTCCACCTGGTCCACCGTGATCGACGGCGGCCGGCCCGGCCTGTCCTCATCCATCAGCGCGTCCAGGCGCCCGTCCGCGAACCGGGCACGCCACTTGCCCACCATCGTCCGATGCACACCCAGCCGGGCCGCGGCCTCCACATTGGACAAACCCTCCGCGCACGCCAACACGACCCGGCACCGCAGCGCCAGCGCTTGCGAACTCGTCGCCCGTCGCGCCCACCGCTCCAGCGTCTCCCGCTCGTCAGCGGTCAACACCAACTCGACCTTCGGCCGTCCAGTCCGCGCCATCCACCCAGACTAGACTTAGTCATGGGATTTCCGGCGCAGGACACTAG
>NZ_JAJAEG010000015.1:0-253879 GCF_047445655.1 Lentzea alba | reverse complement strand
ATCCGACTACGTGTCGGACCGTTCACAACCTCTCAAGGCAGTACATCTAGCCGAACGGCTGCCCGGCCTCGCGCAGCCAGGCGCGTTCCCGCGAGTGGTCAGGCATGGCAGGCCACCCGTTGACCTTCGCGATCAGCACCCAGTACCGCTCGGCGCGCGGGTCCGCGAAGTCCTCGAACTGGCGCAGCCGCTCGACGACGGTCTCGTCGTTCGGCACACCCAGCGCCTCCGCCCAGTTGGCGTTCACGCGGTCCACGACTTCCTTGGCAGCGTCCGACCCCGGCGCGATGCCGGCGTCGAGTGCCGCGCGGGCCTGCGCGATCGCGAAGTTGAACGCCTCCATCTGGTCCTGGGACCGCGGGCCCATGTCCTCACCGTTGCGGCGGAACTCCTCGTGCTGCTGGGACATCCGCTTGATCGCCGCACGGAAGTCCGGGTCCTGCACGAGCTTCGCGAGCTCGACCCACGCCTCCAGCTGCTCGGTCGACGGGTCGTCCGGCAGCTCGATCCGCACGGACCGCATGTGCTGTTCGAACTGCGGATCCAGTTCGTACGGCCCGAACACCTCCTCGAAGAAGTCGTCGAGGATGCGTTGGCGCTCCTCGTCCGACATCCGTGCCAACTCGTTCATCAGTTCCATCTCCCCTCCCTTGGCGACGGCGCGCAAGACGGCACGGCGGAGCCGCAACGTCTTCATCTGCGCGTCGATCGCGTCTGCATGGGTGCGCGCCACGTCGGTCACCGAGACCTCGCGGGCGAGAATCCGCCCGGCGGTCGGCAGGTCCACACCGAGATCCCTCAGGGTGCGGACGAGCTTGAGCTTGGCGACCGCCTCACCGTCGTACGTCCGGTAGCCGCCGACCGTTCTCGCTGTGGGCGGGATGAGGCCCTGGTCGGAGTAGAACCGGATCGTTCGGACGGTGAGGCCGGTCATCCTGGCCAGCTCGCCGATCTGGTAGCGCGTCACGGGGACAACTCTGAACCCTCCAGTGACTGGAGAGTCAAACCCGATTAACCGATCGAGTTCCAGAACGAGCAGTTGTGCCTGGTCAAGCCGTTGATCTGACCGACACGGTCGAGCGAGTACTCCTGCACGTTGCCACCGGAGTACCGCGCCCAGCCGGGCTTGCCGGTGCGCGCGAACGTCGTCCAGTCGCGGATCATCGTCGCCGCGAGCCTCTGCTGCGCCGGGTTGAGGTCGAACGTCGGGATGTCGAAGAGGTAGGCGAGCTCGAAGGAGTGCGCGGCACCGGCCGGGAGGCCCGCGGGGAAGAGGTCCTTGAACCAGCCGAGCGGCGCGGTGCGGTCGGCGAACTCGTAGCCGTACGTCGGCGTGTAGCGCGAGAGCAGCCGATCGTCGGTGAGCTGGTGGCACGCCCAGACGCCGTCAGTCAGCACAGCGCCGTAGGCAAGACGTGCCGACTCTCCGGCCGGGTACTCGACAGCGATCTCGGCGGCCTTCTCGCGACCGAACCCCTGCTCCAGCAGACCCTGGTAGTCGAACGGTTCCGGCACGGTCGCCGACGTCAGCCTGCCCTCGTCACGGGTGTTGCCCCAGATCACCGGGACGCGGTTGAAACGACCGGACCTCAGCGCGTCGACGGGGTGCTGCGGCAGCACGCTGTTGCCGATCACGATCGGGGTCGCGCCGCGGTCGATGGCGGTGAACGCCGTGGGAGGCAACGTTCGCAGGCACGCGACGTCCGAACAACCGAGCTGCGCGGTGATCGCCACCGCGTCGGCCTGAGCCGCGTCCTTCGTGATCCACGGGGAACCAGCCGGCTTGGTGTGGATCACGCCGTTGGCTCCCCACGTCGTGGAGCAGCCGCCGCTCTGCGCGATGGCCTTCTGGAACAGCCCGCGCGACCGCGGTGACGTCACGTGCGCGCACACGTCGAACGCACCACCGGACTCACCGAAAACCGTGACGTTGCGCGGATCCCCGCCGAACGCGGTTGCGTTGCGCTGCACCCACTTCAGCGCCGCCTGCTGGTCCTCGATGCCGTACGCGCCCGAGTCCGGCAGGTCCGGGTGCCCGAAGAAACCGAAGAAGCCCAGCCGGTAGTTGATGGTCACGACCACCACGTCGCCCTGCACCGCCAAGCGGTTCGTGCCGAACCCGGCACCGGACAGGTAGCTGTTGCCGCCGCCGTGGATGTAGACCATGACCGGCTTGCGTCCGTGCCGCGACGGAGTGGTGACGTTGAGGTAGAGGCAGTCCTCGTTGCTGCTCGGCGAACCGGCACCGGCGGCCTGAGCGCAGGCAGGACCGGGCTTCGTGGCGTCCAACGGGGTCGTCCACGGCGTGACCGGCCGCGGCGAACGCCACCGCAGCTCGCCCACCGGCGGTGCCGCGTACGGAATCCCCTGGTACAGCTGGTGATCAGCGAGAACGGTGCCGCGCACCGGCCCGGCATCGGTTCGCACCAGGCCGGGTTCGGCGGCCTGGGCCACACCCACCGGTCCCGCCAGCAGGGCTGCGGCGATCAACAAAGACAGTCGTTTGCGCACGTCGTGTGTCCCCTCAGAAGAAGCGTTGACACACATACGTCGAACCAGCGGGCCCGTGGAAAGACATCCGGAAGGCCGCACATACCGGGCTTTCTTCCGTGAGGCACGATCATCTGCGTGGGGTCGATCACCTGGCAGTACGCGGTGGCGGGGGCGCTGGCCGTGGTGTGGCTGTTGTTGCTCATCCGGCGCCTTGGCCTGCCGTTTCGTCGACGGCAGCGGTCCAGGCGCGAAGGCCAGGTTCCAGTCTGGATGTCGATCGTCGGCTGGCTGCTGATCGCGGCCCTCGTGGCCGCGACGGCGGGTGGCGGACTGCTGTGGCTGCTGGGCTGGCCGAAGCTGCCGAAGCAGGCGGCGTTCAGCACGACCGAGATGCTGGATCTGCTGAAGATCGGGCTGGCAGTGGTTGCCGGCTTCGGCGGTGTGGTCGCGCTAGCGGTGAACTACCGCAAGCAGCGCGTCACGGAGGCTGCCCACGTGCACGCCCTCAACCAGGAAGAACGCGAGCGCACCAAGCTGTTCAACGAACGCTTCAAGGTCGCGGCCGAACTGCTCGCCGGCGATCAGGTGAGTCTGCGAGTCGCCGGCGTGTCCGCCATGGCCGGCCTCGCCGACGACTGGGAAGCGCAACGGCAGACGTGCGTGGACGCGTTGATCGACCAACTGCGGCTGCAGGAGGACGACGGCCAGACGGCGAACAAGATCTTCCGCGCTCTCCGCGACCGGCTCGGATCACACCGCGAACCCGGCCCGTGGTCGGCGCTGAACTTCGACTTCACCGGCGTCCGGTTCCTGGACGCCGACTTCAGCGAACGCACGTTCGCCGGTGCGGTCGTCTTCGACGGCGCCGAGTTCACCGGTGACAACACCTCGTTCGAGCGAACAAGGTTCAAACACACCACGTTGAGCTGTCACGGCACGACGTTCACCAACACCGAGGTGAACTTCCAGGACACGTACTTCGAGTTCGGGGCCATCGAGTTCGTCGGCTGCACGTTCGACCGCGCGACCTTGAACCTCAGCCGCATGACCGGACGTGGCCGCGGGATTGATTTCTACCGCAGCACCTTCACCGACAGCAGCGTCGCCGGACACGACGTGGACATGGCCATGTCCACGCCAGTGCGGGTCGAACTCTGCACGCTCGTCGACAGCACCATCGAGGTGCGGACGTTCTACTCCGACGTTCAGCCCGTGCGGTTCACGAACAACACGGTCGAACGCGCTGGGGAGATCGAAGAACTCCCCAGCGCGTCGAGCGAACCTCAGTAGGTCATCGCGATGCCCGGCTCGGCCAGCAGCGCGCCGACGTCGGCCAGGAACTGCGAGCCCTGCTGACCGTCGACCACGCGGTGGTCGAACGACAGCGCGAGCTGGCAGATCTTGCGAATCTTGATCTCGCCGTCGACCACCCACGGCATGTCGCGGATCGCGCCCAGGGCGAGGATCGCGGACTCGCCGGGGTTGAGGATCGGCGTGCCGGTGTCGACGCCGAAGACGCCGACGTTGGTGATCGTGATGGTGCCGTTCATCATGTCGGCCGGGGAGGTCTTGCCGTCACGGGCGACCGTGGCGAGCTCGTCCAGCGCCACCGCGAGTTCCTTGAGGGACATGCGGTCGGCGTCGCGGACCTTCGGGACCACCAGGCCGCGCGGCGTTGCGGCCGCGATGCCGAGGTGGACGTAGTCCTTGTAGACGATCTCGTTCGCGGCGGAGTCCCACGTCGCGTTGACGTCCGGCGTGCGGCGCGTGGCGAGGATGACCGCCTTGGCGCAGAACGCGAGCGGCGTCAGCTTCACGCCGCGGAACTCCGGCGCGTTCTTGAGCTTCGCGCGCAGTTCCATCATCGGCGTCACGTCGACCGTCAGGAACTCGGTGACGTGCGGTGCGGTGAACGCGCTGTCCACCATCGCCTGCGCGGTCGCCTTGCGGACGCCCTTGATCGGCACGCGGCGCTCGCGCGAGCCGTTGTCCACAAAGGACTGCACAGGAGCGGCAGCCGGTGCGGCGACGGCGCTTTCGACGTCCTCACGGGTGATCACGCCGTCGGGGCCGGAGCCCGTCAACGCGTAGAGGTCGACACCGAGGTCCTTGGCCAGCTTGCGGACCGGCGGCTTGGCCAGCGGCACGTAACCGCCGGGAGCCTGGACCGGAGCCGGAGCCACGGGAGCAGGAGCGGGCGCGGGCACGGGTGGTGCCACCACAGCAGCAGCCGGAGCCGCGGCCGGAGCGGTGTCCTTGCGCGCGCGGCGCTTGGCCGCGCCGGACTTCGGGCCGTAGCCGACCAGGGTGGCGATGCGCCCGCCCGGCATCTCCTCGCCGATCTTGCCGGACGAGGTGCCGTTCGCTTCCGCAGCAGCGGGAGCGGGAGCAACGGGTGCGGCCGCGCCACCGGGGTCGGTGTCGATCGTGATGATCGGGACGCCGACCTCGACGGTCTGGCCGGGCTCCGCGAGCAGCTCGGTCACGACGCCGGCCCACGGGCACGGCAGCTCGACGGCGGCCTTGGCCGTCTCGATCTCGACGATGATCTGGTTGACCGTGACGGTGTCACCGGGCTTGACGTGCCAGGTGAGGATCTCGGCCTCGGTCAGCCCCTCAGCCGTGTCCGGCAGGGGGAATTGCTTGTACTGCGGCATTTCCGGTTGTCCCCTTACCAGGCGAGAGAGCGGTCGACGGCGTGCAGGACCCGGTCGAGGTCGGGGAGGAACTCCTCCTCGAGCTTCGACGGCGGGTACGGGGTGTCGAAACCGGTCACCCGCAGCACCGGTGCCTGCAGGGAGTAGAAGCACTCCTGCTGGACCTTGGCTGCAATCTCGCTGGCGATCGAGGACTCGGACGGCGCCTCGGACACGACGACCAGACGGCCGGTGCGGCGCACCGACTCGAACACGGGCGCGAGGTCCAGCGGCGACAGCGTGCGCAGGTCGATGACCTCAAGAGAGGTCCCGTCCTCCGCGGCCGCGTTCGCAGCGTCCAACGACGTCCGCACCATCGGGCCGTACGCGACGAGCGTGGCGTCCGTGCCGGAACGCAGGACCCGCGACTGGAACAGCGGGCCGGGCTGGGCCGTGGTGTCGACCTCGCCCTTCTCGTAGTAGCGGCGCTTGGGCTCGAAGAACAGCACCGGGTCGTCGCAGTCGATCGCCTGCTGGATCATCCAGTACGCGTCGGACGGGTTCGAGCACGAGACGACCTTGAGGCCGGCGGTGTGCGCGAAGTACGACTCGGGCGACTCCGAGTGGTGCTCGACGGCACCGATGCCGCCACCGAACGGCACGCGGATCACGATGGGCATCTTGATCTTGCCCTGCGTGCGGTAGTGCAGCTTCGCGACCTGCGACACGATCTGGTCGAAGCCGGGGAAGATGAAGCCGTCGAACTGGATCTCGCACACCGGGCGGTAGCCGCGGATCGCGAGGCCGACGGCGGTGCCGATGATGCCGGACTCCGCGAGCGGCGTGTCGAGCACGCGCTGCTCACCGAAGTCCTTCTGCAGACCGTCGGTGATTCGGAAGACACCGCCGAGCTTGCCGATGTCCTCGCCCATCATGATGACCTTGGGGTTGGCCTCCATGGCCGCCCGCAGGCCCATGTTGAGCGCCTTGGAGATCGTGAGCGTCTGCACCGGGGTCGCCGGGGCAGCGGCAGAGGAACGGTCCATCGTCGGAGCAGCCATCAGTGCTCACCTCCAGCAAAACCCGAGACGTAGTCGAGGAACTCATCGCGCTGCGCTTCGAGGTTGGGGTTCCCCTCGGCGTACACGTTGCTGAAGATCCGTTCAGCGGGCGGGTCGGGCATGTTCGTGCAGAACTCCCGCAGCTCCTCGCCCAGCTTGTCCGCGTCCGCCTCGACGCTCTCGAAGAACTCGCTGTCGGCCCACTGCTGGCGCACCAGGTAGACCTTGACCCGCTCGATCGGGTCCTTGAGCTTCCACATCTCCAGCTCGTCCGACAGGCGGTAGCGCGTCGGGTCGTCGGAGGTGGTGTGCGCGTCCATCCGGTACGTGAACGCCTCGATCAGGATCGGGCCGTTGCCGTGGCGGCACTCGTCCAGCGCCCACTTCGTCACGGCGAGCGTCGCGAGGACGTCGTTGCCGTCGACCCGGATGCCGGGGAAGCCGTAGCCGCGGGCGCGCTGGTACAGCGGCAGGCGCGACTGGCGCTCGGTGGGCTCGGAGATGGCCCACTGGTTGTTCTGGCAGAAGAAGACCAGCGGCGCGTCGTAGACCGCGGCCCACACGAAGCCCTCGTGCACGTCACCCTGCGAGGTCGCGCCATCGCCGAAGAAGCACATGGTGGCTTCGCCGTCGTCGTCGCCGACCTTGCCGTCGAACTTCTGGCCCATCGCGTACCCGGCCGCGTTGAGGACCTGGTTGCCGATGACGATCGTGTACGGGTGGAAGCGCTTCTCGACCGGGTCCCACGTGCCCTGGTCGGTGCCGCGGAAGATGCCGAGCAGCTCCGTCGGGTTGATCCCGCGGGTCCACGCGATGCCGTGCTCGCGGTAGCTCGGGAAGGCCATGTCGGTCTCGCGCATCGCGCGGCCGGCGCCGATCTGCGCGGCCTCCTGGCCGAGCAGCGGCACCCAGATGCCGAGCTGGCCCTTGCGCTGCAACGCGTTGGCCTCGCGGTCGACCCGGCGGATCAGGACCATGTCGCGGTAGAGACCGCGCAGCTCCTCCGGCGAGATGTCGATGTCGAAGTCGGGGTGCGTGACCCGCTCGCCCTCGGGGGTGAGCAGCTGCACCAGGTCGGCGCCGCCCTCGTCTGTTGCTCGCAAGCCTGCGATCACCTGTTCCGCTGTCGGTTTTGCGGCAGTGGCGGCCGGCGCTGCGTCCGGCTCAGGGTGCGTCCATTGCTCAGGGGACGACATGCGCCTTCTCCTCTGTCTACTCCGACCGCCTGATCGCTCGTGACGATCTCGTGCGGCGACGCCGGCGGTCGCCGCTGACCCTGTGGGGCCGGAGGCAGCCGTCGACGGTGACGGTGGCTTACGACCACATCCTGACACGGCCTCACCCGAGTTGGTGAGCCCCATCCCACTTCGTAACACAAGGGTCAACGTTCTGATCAGCGACAACAGTCGGAGGTTCGACCTTTTGACCTCCGACTAGGCCGTCCGATTACCGGACACCACTGTCCCGGTTACCGATCGTTAACTTCGCGGGAGGCCTCCACGGACAAGGTTGTGGACGCGGGCAGAGGCGGAGTCGTGACAGGATCGAGAGGTGGACCGTTCAGTTGTGACCAGCACCGTCCGGACGCTCTGGGACGACGACATCGTTCCGAGCCTGTCTCAGCTCGTCGCCGTGCCGGCGATCTCACCCGCGTTCGATCCGGCCTGGGAAGAGCACGGCGAACTCGCCGCCGCCATCGAGCACGTGCGCGCGTGGATTGATTCTCGATCGTTGCCCGGCATCACGCTGGACGTCGTCCAACTGGCGGGACGCACGCCTCTCCTGGTGGTCGACGTGCCCGCGTTCGGTAACTCGGGCGACGACACGGTGTTGCTTTACGGACACCTCGACAAGCAGCCACCGGTGGGCGGTTGGGGTCCTGGGCTGGGCCCGTGGACCCCGGTCCTGCGTGACGGACGTCTCTACGGGCGTGGCGCGGCGGACGACGGTTACTCCGGATATGCCGCGATTGCCGCCATCGAGGCCGTGCGCGCGGCTGGCGGTTCACACGCCCGGTCCGTGATCCTGCTGGAGACCGGCGAGGAGTCGGGTTCGCCCGATCTGCCGGCGTACCTTTCGCACCTGTCTTCGCGGCTCGGCCGCGTGTCGCTCGTTGTGTGTTTGGACTCCGGCGGCTCCGACTACGAACGCATGTGGCTGACCACGTCGCTGCGAGGGTTGGTGCAGGTCACGATGACCGTGCGCGTGCTGGAGGGCGGCCTGCACTCGGGCATGGCGTCCGGCATGGTGCCGTCGTCGTTCCGCATCGCACGCGTGCTGCTGGACCGGCTCGAAGATTCTTCGACCGGCGAAGTCCTCGTGCCGGAGATGCACGTCGAGATCCCCGCGCACCGGCTGGCCGAGGTCCGCGAGGCCGTCGAGGCCGCACCGGGCGCCCTGTGGGGTCCCGTGCCGCGCGTCGGCGACCTGCAGCCGATGTCGGAGGACGAGGTCGAGCAGGCGATCGGCACCGGCTGGCGCCCGACCCTGTCCGTGACGGGCGCCGACGGCCTCCCGCTGCCCGACGACGCCGGCAACGTGCTGCGCCCGTTCACCTCGCTGGTGCTGTCGTTCCGCCTGCCGCCGACGGCCTCGTCCGCGGCCGCGCTGGAGGCGGTGCGGGCGAAGCTGACCACCGACGTGCCCTACAACGCGACCGTCGAGCTCTCGCGCGTCGAGGCTGCTGACGGGTGGAACGCGCCGCAGCTCGCGCCGTGGCTGTCGGCTGTTCTGGACGACGCCGGCAAGGAGGTCTTCGGCTCGCCGTGGCGGACCGTGTCGCTCGGGGGCTCGATCCCGTTCATGGGGCTGCTGCACGAGGCCTACCCGGAGGCTCAGTTCCTGGTGACCGGGGCTGTTGGGCCGGACTCCAACTGCCACGTGCCGGACGAGTGGCTGCACCTGGCGCACGCGGCTCGGGTCACCGAGGCCGTCGCGCTGGTGCTGGACGCCCACTCAAAGCGGAGTTGACGTTACGTTACTCTCAACTACTCTAAGGTACTCTTAACTTCGGTTGAGAGTTGAGAGTTGGAGTGCGCTTGGAAACCTCGACCTTGCAGTCGCTCATCGAACGCCTGCGCCGAACAGGCGCGGAGATGAGCGAAGTCGAGGTGGAGTCCTCTGCCGGAGGTTTGCCGAGAAGTGCCGCCGAGACCATGTCGGAGTTCGCCAACACCAACGGCGGCACTCTCGTACTGGGACTGGACGAAGCCGATGGTTTCCGCCCAGTCCATCTCGCCGACCCGGCCAAACTGCGCGACGACCTGGCCGCGCTCGCGAGCGATTGCCTTCACCCTCCACTGCGCATAGCCGTAGAGGTGGTTGAGCTCGAAGGCATGCCTCTCGTCGTGGCCGAGATCGATCCACTGCCGTCTGACCACCGTCCGTGCTACGTGGACTCGAAGGGCATCGCCACAGGTTCGTACGTGCGCGTGGGCGACGGCGATCGCCGAATGACCCAGGCCGAGATCGGCCTGGCGATCGCCAACCGCGGCCAGCCGCGCTACGACCTGGAGGCGGTACCCGAGGCCGTGATCGGCGACCTCGACCGCGTTGCGTTCGGCCGCACCATCGAACGCGTGAGGCAGACGTCGCGAGCCTTTCGCGACATGGACGAGGTCACCGCACTGGAACGGTTGCGGGTGTTGGTGCGAACCGAGAACGGCACGTTGGTGCCCTCCCTCGGCGGATTGCTGACCTTCGGCGTCTACCCCCAGCAGCACTTCCCACAGCTGACCGTGTCGGTCGTGGTGTACAGCGGTGCCGAAACCGGCCCGCGGTTCGACGACAACCCGGTCATCCGCGGGCCGATCCCGGAGCTGGTGTCCGAGACGATGGCGGTGCTGCGCCGGCACATGCGAGTACGCACGCACGTCGACGGCAGCGGTCGAAGAGAACAGCTCGACTATCCGATGGAAGCTGTGCGTGAAGCAGTGGTCAACGCACTTCTGCACCGCGACTACAGCGGCGGAACCCGTGGCACTCAAGTCCAGATCGAACTGCACCCCGACCGGCTGCTCGTCCGCAGTCCGGGAGGACTGTTCGGCCCGGTCGTTCTCGAGGATCTCGGCACCGAGGGCGTCAGCTCGTCACGCAACGCCTTCCTCGCCTCGTTGCTGTCCGACACCTACCTGCCGGCAAGCGACGGGCTCGTCGCGGAGAACCGCGCTTCCGGTGTACCCGCGATGATCAGAGAACTGCAGCGATCAGGCTTGGCACGGCCGATCTTCCGCAACTTCGCGAACCGGTTCGAGGTCGAGTTCAGCAGGTCCGAACTGCTCGACCCCGCAACCCGGCAGTGGCTGGCCCAGCTGCGCGAGCCCGGACTCACCCAGCTTCACGAGCTCGCTCTCGCGACGATGTATCACGGCCGTCCGATCAGCAACGCAGCACTTCGGCAGTTCGGTGCGAGCCAGTCCGATGCGACCTCCGTGCTGCGAGATCTCGTGAACAAGGGACTCGCGGTGCGAACCGGTGGGCGCCGTTACGCCACCTATTCACTCGGAGCGTCGGCTGAGACCCTTGATCTCTTCACGATCGCATCGCCGCAGACCGATGTCGCGGAAGTACTGCGCACGCGGCTCTCGGCAAGTGCCAAGGACTTGATCGCGGCAACCGGGTACTCACGACCTACCGTGCTCCTCAGACTGGAAGAGCTCATCCAGGCCGGACTGGTCCGTGCCGAAGGCGCACCCAACAGCCCCAAGCGCCGGTATCTGTGGACAGGTGGGCGGTGAGCAAGCTGGTCGCGGCCACACGGCCCGGACCGGGGACCTTCAAGCGACATGCAGGCGCGGATCCGGGTGCGTTTTAGTGAGGAAAGACTCAGACCTGACCTGGGCACGACCGACCGTCCTACCTGGTGTCGCACACTGGGCCGATGGGCGAACATGCGGAACGGGCGCGTCTCGCGGAGTCGGAGAACCCGACTTCGCCGTGGCGGCTGTGGGGGCCGTACCTGTCGGGTCGCCAGTGGGGCACGGTCCGCGAGGACTACTCGCCCGAGGGTGATGCCTGGCGGTCGTTCCCGTTCGACCACGCCCGTGCTCGCGCGTACCGGTGGGGTGAGGACGGCATCGCGGGTATTTGCGATGTGCACGGGTTCCTGAACTTCGCGCTTGCGTTGTGGAACGGGAACGACGTCATCCTCAAGGAGCGGTACTTCGGCCTCGCCAACGAAGAGGGCAACCACGGCGAGGACGTCAAGGAGCACTGGTGGGTGACCGACGGGACGCCCACCCACTCCTGGATGCAGGTGGTCTACCGGTATCCGCAGCGGGAGTTCCCGTACGGGCAACTGCGCGAAATGGCGCGCAACGCCGGGCGGGAGAACCGCGAGCCCGAGCTGAGTGACACCGGGGTGCTCGACGAGAACCGGTTCTTCGACGTGCAGGTCACGTATGCGAAGGCCGACACGGACGACATCTGCGTCGAGATCCAGGCGACCAATCAGGGGCCCGAGGACGCGCCGCTGCACCTGTTGCCGCAGCTGTGGTTTCGCAACACGTGGGCGTGGGGGCGGGACCAGCGGCCGTGTCAGTTGGTGGCCAGCACCGCGAGCGGGCGCAAGGTGACCGCGGACCACGGGAATCTCGGCCGGTACACGCTGCATCTCGACGACTCGCCGTCGATGCTCATGACGGACAACGAGAGCAACGAGATGTCGCTCTTCGGGGCCGAGCGCAACCCGTCGCCGTGGACGAAGGACGGCATCTGCAACTACGTGGTGCACGGGAGCACGTCCACCTGCCAGGTCGTCGGGCCGGACGACGCGGGGGCGGCGGGCACGAAGTTCGCGGCCTGGTACTCGTTCGACCCGGTCGAGCCCGGTGAGACGGTGACGATCCGGCTGCGGCTCGTCGGCGGCGACGGGCACCTGGACCCGTTCGGGCCGAGCTTCGAACAGACCATGCAGGCCCGCAAGGCCGAAGCGGACGAGTTCCACGACGACATCGCGCCGCAGGCCGGGCCTGAGCAGAAGCACGTGCTGCGGCGCGCGCTGGCCGGGTTGATGTGGACGAAGCAGCACTACCGGTTCCGCACGCGCGACTGGCTCGACGGCGACCCGACCAAGCCCGAGGCGCCCAGCTCACGACGCACCCCAGAGGCACGCAACGTGCACTGGCGGCATCTCGACGTGGCCGACGTGATCTCCATGCCGGACGAGTGGGAGTACCCGTGGTTCGCGGCGTGGGACCTCGCGTTCCACACCATCCCGTTCACGTTGGTCGACCCGGCGTTCGCGAAGGAGCAGCTGCTGCTGTTCTGTCGCGAGTGGATGATGCACCCGAACGGCCAGATTCCCGCGTACGAGTGGGAGTTCGGCGACGTGAACCCGCCGGTGCACGCGTGGGCGGCGTTGCAGGTCTACCGCGCGGACGGCAGCAAGGACCGGCAGTTCCTCGCGAAGATCTTCCACAAGCTGCTGCTGAACTTCTCGTGGTGGGTCAACCGCAAGGACGCCGACGGCAGCTACCTGTTCGAGGGCGGGTTCCTCGGCATGGACAACATCGGGCCGGTCAACAGATCGGAGCCGATGCTGGGCGAGTGGCGGCTGGAACAGTCCGACGCCACGTCGTGGATGGCCGCGTACAGCCTGCACCTCATGCAGATCGCGCTGGAGCTGGCGCGCGACGACGAGTCCTATGAGGACGTTGCGACGAAGTTCGTCGAGCACTTCCTGTCGATCGCGGAGGCGTTCACGCACTTCGGGTCGCACGGCGGCGGCATCTGGCACGACGAGGACGGCTTCTGCTACGACCGCGTGTCCCGGCGCCACCCGGACGGCCACGTCGAGTCCGAGCCGGTGCGCGTGCGGTCGATGGTCGGGCTGATCCCGTTGCTGGCGTCGGCGGTTCTCGAACCGTGGGTGCTCAGCGAGCTGCACGGGTTCACCAGCAGGCTCGACCACCTGCTCAAGCGCCGGCCGGAGCTGCGGCAGTTCATCACGTTCCACTACGAGCGCGGCGCGTTCGTGTCGTTGCTGGACGAGCACAAGCTCAAGCGCGTGCTGCACCGGATGCTCGACGAGCACGAGTTCCTCTCGCCGCACGGGATCCGATCGCTCAGCGCGGCACACCGCGAGGGCCTGGAGGTCAAGGTCGCGGGCCAGGACCACCGCATGGGCTACGAGCCGGGCGAGTCCCACACGCCGATGTTCGGCGGCAACTCGAACTGGCGCGGCCCGGTCTGGTTGCCCACGAACGCACTGCTCGTAGAGGCGCTGCGCACGGTCTGCGCGTTCCACGACGGCATGTTCCAGGTCGAGATGCCGACGCACTCCGGCCGCTGGGTCACCGCAGGTCAGGTGGCGGACGAACTGAGCGACCGCCTGGTCGGGCTGTTCCTGCCGGACCACGACGGGCGCAGGCCGTCGGACGGCAAGCGGATCGAGGCCTCCGAGTCACCGCTTTGGCGCAGGCACGTCACGTTCAGCGAGTACTTCGACGGCGACACGGGTGAAGGGCTGGGCGCGACGCACCAGACCGGGTGGACGGCGCTGGTCGCAGGCCTGATCCAGCACCGTTCACGGTGAACAGCGCCTATGCCGTGATCAAATCCTGATCAAGCGACCCGCTGCAGATGGTTACCATTCGGGTGCAATACGTGCAGACGTTGTGTGATCTAGGCCAATGTGCGCAATATCTTGCGCCCACTGGGGCAGTCTGACGCAAAATCGTTGCGTCCGAGTGGCCTGTAACACGCACGTGCTGTCCACCACGTCACCCGAGTGGCAGGATCCCGTTCACTCGTCCGCGACAGTTACGAGGAGTGACGCAGTGGCTCGTCGAACCAGGCAGTTGATGGCCATGATCCCGGCACTGGGGCTGGCCTTGTTGGCAGCTTCGGGCTGCGCGTCTTCCAACCAGGGAGGCACCACCGCGTCGGGCGTCTCACTCGTCCAGAGCGGCAAGCTGGTGACCTGCACTCACCTGTCCTACAAGCCCTTCCAGTTCAGCGAGGGCGACCAGACCGTCGGCTTCGACGTCGACCTGGTCAACCTGATCGCCAAGGACCTGGGTGTCACGCAGCAGATCTTCGACACCCCGTTCGAGACGATCACGTCCGGCACGTCGTTCAACGCGAACCAGTGCGACCTGGCCGCCGCGGGCATGACGATCACCGACGAGCGCAAGCAGGCGATCGACTTCTCGGACCCGTACTTCGACGCCTCGCAGGCGTTGCTGGTCAAGAAGGGGTCGAGCATCAAGACCCTGGCCGACCTCAAGGGCAAGAAGCTCGGCGTCCAGTTGGACACCACGGGTGAGAAGTACGCGAACGACAACGCGGCCGCCAACGGCTACACCGTCGTGCAGTTCGAAGATCTCCCGCTGTCGCAGACCGCCGTCCGCACCGGCGCGGTCGACGCGGTGATCAACGACAACGGCGTGCTCTTCGACTACGCCAAGGAGTTCGCGGACACCGAGGTCACCGCTGAGTTCGACACCGGTGAGAAGTACGGCATCGGCATCAAGAAGGGCAACACCGCCCTGCTGACCAAGGTCAACGAGGTGCTGAAGAAGGCCAAGGAGTCCGGCGAGTACGACAAGATCTACGAGAAGTGGTTCGGCAAGAAGCCGACGTCCAAGTAGTCGCTTCTCCGGGGCCGGTGCAAGCTCGTCGCGCCGGCCCCGTCGCTTGTCCGAACCACATCCACCAGGAGCCGCGATGGCCACCATGTCCAAGCGCAAGCGGGCGCAGTACTTCCGCTACGCCCAGTACGGACTGCTGATACTGCTGGCGGTCGTGATCGGCTTCACCGCCGACTGGGCCCAGCTGCAGAAGGCGTTCCTCAACGTCGACACGATCGTCTCGATGTTCCCGAACGTCATCACGGTCGCGCTCAAGAACACCATCTTCTACACCGTGCTCGGGTTCTCCTTCGGTCTCGCGCTGGGCCTCGTGCTCGCGTTGATGAAGCTGTCGACGGTCGGTCCGTACCGCTGGATCGCCACCGCGTACATCGAGTTCTTCCGCGGCATTCCCGCGCTGCTGGTCTTCATCGGCGTCTTCTTCGGCCTGCCGCTGGCGTTCCCGCAGCTCCAGCTCACGTCGTGGGCCACGGTGATGGTGGCGCTCGGTGGCGTCGGTGCCGCGTACATGGCGGAGACGATCCGCGCCGGCATCCAGGCGGTGCCCAAGGGACAGATCGAGGCCGCCCGCTCTCTCGGCATGTCCAGCAGCCGCACGATGATCACCATCGTGATCCCGCAGGCGTTCCGGATCATCCTGCCGCCGCTGACCAACGAGCTGATCATGCTGACGAAGGACTCGTCGCTGATCTACGTCATCGGTGTCTCCCGTGACCAGTACGAGCTCACGAAGTACGGCCGCGAGGTGCTGAGCCGCTCGCCGTCGCTGACCCCGATCCTCATCGCGGGTCTCTGCTATCTGATCATCACGCTGCCGCTGGGCTACCTGTCGAGGTACCTGGAGAACCGGACCGGCGGGAAGAAGGTGTCATGAGCGAGCGCGTAGTCGAGATCGAGGGCCTGAAGAAGTCCTTCGGGCCGCTGGACGTGCTGAAGGGCATCGACCTGCAGGTCGACCGCGGCCAGGTCGTCTGCATCATCGGGCCGTCCGGTTCCGGCAAGTCGACGTTGCTGCGGTGCGTGAACCTGCTGGAGGAGCCGACCGGCGGCAAGATCACCGTGCTGGGCACCGAGCTGACCGATCCGGACGTCGACATCGACAAGGCCCGGACGAAGATCGGCATGGTGTTCCAGGGCTTCAACCTGTTCCTGCACCTCAACGTCCTGAACAACCTCACCGTGGCGCAGCGCAAAGTGCTCAAGCGCAGTGAGAAGGAAGCCGACGAGGTCGGGCGGCACAACCTGGAGCGCGTCGGGCTGAGCGACAAGGTCGGCGCAATGCCCGCGCAGCTCTCCGGTGGCCAGCAGCAGCGCGTGGCGATCGCCCGTGCGCTGTCGATGGACCCCGAGGTGATGCTGTTCGACGAGCCGACCTCGGCGCTCGACCCGGAGCTCGTGGGCGACGTGCTCGGCGTCATGCGCCAGCTCGCCGACGAGGGCATGACGATGCTGGTCGTGACGCACGAGATGCAGTTCGCCCGTGAGGTCGCCGACAAGGTGATCTTCATGGACGGCGGCTACATCGTCGAGGAAGGCTCCCCGGCCGAGGTGATCGGCAACCCGCAGGAGGAGCGCACCAGGGAGTTCCTCGCCCGTGTGCTCGACCCGACGCACCACGGTCCGAGCGACCCGGTCTAGCCGCGTGGCCAGGGGGAAGGTCTCCGCGGAGTACTTGCTGCGGGGGCTGTTGGGGGAGAACGACAACTCAGGTGGTGGCGGGTGGCGGTTGCCTCGGCGCAAGCCGAGCACCCCGCCCGTCATCCGCGTGGTGGACCGCGTCGTCACCGACGTGCTGGACCTGCGCGCGGTCGAGGTGCCGTACGTGCTGGAGTTCGAGCGCTGCCAGTTCGAGTCGGCGCCCGACGTGCGGCAGGCGAACCTCGCCGGCATCTCGTTCAGCGACTGCGACCTGCCGGGTCTGGAAGCGCGCAATCTCAGCAGCAGCAACGACGTCTCGTTGCTCGGCTGCCGCGTGTCCGATCTGGTCGACCTGACCGACGCGGAGATCGCAGGCTCGTTGTTGTTGCGGGACAGCAGGTTCAGCGTGCCCGGTGGGCTGTGCGTGCACGGCGACCGGCTGACCGTCGCCGGCGCGTTGCTCGGGTTCGGCATCCAGACCGAGGGCGAGATCCGGCTGGCGGGGTCGCGCATCGGCGGCAACGTCAACCTCGGCAGCGCCGTCATGCAGAACCCGGACGGCTTCACGTTGAACGGCAACGGCATGCAGGTCGGCGGCAACCTGCTCGGCGCGTTCACCTCGCACGGCATCGTGTTCCTGTCCAACGCCAGGATCAGCTCCACGTTGTCGCTGAGCCGCGCCATGCTCTCGCGCGGCTCCGACTTCAAGGACACCACCGACCCGCACGACGACCCGTCCGCGACGCTGGTCCTGGACCGCGTGGACGTGTCCGGTGACCTCGAACTCGACCGCGGCTTCACCAGCGCAGGCACCGTCCGCGCCGTGAACGCCCGCATCGGCGGCACGTTGTCACTGGCCGACGCCGTGCTGGACGCCGTGTCGCCACCCGCTGTCGGCACCGACCCGACCGGATCGGGCCGCGCGCTGCACGTCGACGGCGCGGAGATCGGCGGTGACGTCGTCGGCCGCGGTGTGGTGATCAAAGGCCAGCTGCGCATGGTCGACACCCACGTGCGCGGCAGCATCACGATCGAACGGGCCACTGTGGACAACCCGGCCGCGGACGCGGTGCTCGCCAACCGTTCGCAGGTCGGCAGCAACTTCGTGGTGCGCGAGTCGGACATCTCCGGCGGTCTGGAGCTGCGCGGCATCACCGTCGGCGCGAACCTCGACCTGCGCGGCAGCCGCCTGACCAAACCGGGCCGGTACCGCCACCAGCCGCGCGAGAAGCCGTCGCTGGACATCGGCGGCGCCACGATCGGCCGCGACCTCATCTGCGCGCGCGGCGAGAAGGAATTCGTCGCGCACGGCGGCGTCCGGTGTCGGCGCGCGACCATCGGCCGCATGGCGAACTTCAACGGCGCGGTGCTCGGCTACAAGCTGGACAGCCACGCGCTGAACGCCATGGGCATGCAGGTCCAGGAGCTGATGCTCAACGTCGTCTCGCCGCCGAAGGGCCTGGTGACGCTGCGGCAGGCGCGCTGCACGTCGTTGGACGACAACGAGAACTTCTGGAACTCCACCGGTTTCATCGACCTGGACGACTTCCGCTACGACTCGCTCGCCTACCCCATCGACCTGCGCGACGACGCCCAGGTCCAGCAGCGGCTGCGCTGGCTGCGGCACGCCATGCGCCGCAGCTACCGCCCGCGCCCGTACGACCAGTTCGCCGAGATGCTGAACGCGTCCGGCAACGAGGAGCACGCTTCCACGGTTCTGATCGAGAAGCAGCGGCTGCGGTACCGCGCGGTCGCTGAGGGCATGAAGTTCCTCGGTCCGTTGGTGCTGTTGTGGAGCTTCTTGCAGCGCTCGATGGTCGGCTACGGCTACCGGCCGGCGCGCGCTCTGGGCTGGCTGATCACCGCGTGGGTGGTGGGCAGCATGTGGTTCCAGTTCAAGGGCCCGCTGGTGGAGATCAACGCCGACGACCACCTGCCGTGGAACGCGTGGCTCTACACGATCGACCTGGTGGTGCCGATCGTCGACTTCGGCAACAAGAACCGCTGGCAGACGCCGGGTGCGTCGCAGTGGATCGCCTCTGGGTTGATCGTGACCGGGTGGATTCTGGCGACCACGGTGGCGGCCGGCTTGACACGAATGTTGAAACGATGACGCCACCATCGGGGTATTTCGTCTGGTTCTGAACGGTGGTGCGATCGTTCGGTGATCGCCGCCGAGTCCACCGAGCTCTTCGTCGGTCCTCGGACTGCACTGCTCCAGGTGGTGCGGGTGACCTCGCCTACGTTGGCGGGGCCGGTGCACGCTCACGTCTCCGGGCCTGGGCTCCACTCGCCGCGGCACGGTGGCGCGGCGGTGATGGGTCCGTTCGGGTTCGAGGTCGGCGTCGACGTCTCCTCGCACACTCCCGGCTCGGTGGTGCCCGCCCAGGCCGTGGTGCGGTCTTCCACTGGCGAGGAAACCTGCGCGTTCTCGCTGGTCGTGGGCTCGCCGGGGTGGACGGTGCACCTCGTCGGGCACGTGGCCGCGGATGCGCCTTTTGATGTCCTGCGGGCGCATCTGGACCTGGCCCTGACCGATCCTGCGTACCGGTTCGCCGTGACGTCCGTCGAGCTGCTGCAGCCCTACTGGGACATGTTTCCGCAGCACCGGTCGTTGTTGCTGCGGCTGATCTCCGAGGGGCGGGTCGAGGTTGTCGGGTCCGAGTCCAATGTGGTCGGTGTCGAGCCGCTGCTCTCGTCGCTGCCCGCCGGGATCTCGCTGGAGGCCTCTTCTTTGGCGGAGGCGGAGCGTGCGGTCTACGCGGCCTTCCTGGCGCAGAGATCTTCCGGTGACCACGTGATGCTGCCCATCGGGTCGCCGCGTTCGATGCCCTCGCCGTGGGCTACCGCGATCCACCACGACTGGAGCGCGCGCTACACGTGGCCTCGGGTCGTCTGCTCGTTGCCGCGTGACTACTACGTGCGCGGCTCTGTGCCGGTGCCTCCCGCTCCCGCTGACGACTCGGCGGCTGCTGTGTTCGCCTCACACGCGGCACGGCTGACCGGAGCGGTCTATCCCGCCTCTGCTCTCGCACGCGCTGCCGTCGCGCATCCCCGGGAGGCCTTCGACCTGCGGTCCGCGGTCATCTCCAGATCGCTGGCCGCGCTGACGTCCACTGTGGACTCATCCGTGACCGTGTGGAACCCGTTGCCGACGCCTTGCACCGACATCGTGTCCGTGCACCTGCCCAGAGCTCGGAATGTGCACGTCGCGTTGTCCGGCGACGCGCTGCCGACGCTGGTCGACGACACCACCGTCACCTTCCTGGCCCGCGATGTCCCGGCACACGGCTGGCGCACCTACACGTTGGTCGACGACACGGCCGACCACGGCTGGAAGCGCGGGTACGGCGTTGAGATCGCTTCCACGCACTACGTCCTTTCCTACGACCCCGTCGCGTCGCTGGTGGCCGTCGACGGTCCGACGTTGGAGCCGCCGAAGCTGACCGGTCCGGTGACCGTCTGGCACAGCGAGGTCGGCGAGAAGATGGTCGGCTCGTCGACCTTCACGTTGTGGCACGAGGTCGACCATCTCGAACCGTCGCCGCTGGTCGGCGTGCTCGGTGCCCGCACACCCGCCTCCGGCTCGTTGCCCTCGGTGGCTGCCCGGCTGGCCGTGGCCGGGCCTCCGCTGGGCCCGGTCGCGCCCGCCGTCACACCGGTCTTCGCGCGCTACTGGCTGCACGAGCCCGCGCCGTTGGGCGGCCTGGCGGCGAACGTGCACCTGGAGGTCCTCGGCCCGACCAGGCTGCGGGTCGTGGCCGTGTCCGACGGCGACGCCTTCGAGGGCACCGTCCGACTGTCCCTGCCCGGCGGCTGGTCGGCCTCCTGGGACTCCCTGCCGGTGTCGCTGCCCGCCGGCGGTTTCGTCTCGGCCGAGGTGCGGTTGGTGCCGCCGCGCACGCCCGGCTGCTACCCCGTGCGGGCCACACTGCACGGCCTGCCGTTCGAGGTCTACGACATCGCGCTGCTGACCGTGCCGGAATGGGACTCCGAAGATCCCGTCGAGGTGCTTTGGGTGGCCTCTTCACCCTCGACCGTCTCGGCACCTGCGGGTGGTTCTTCACCTCTGCGCGTCTCTGTGGCGTCTGGTGCGCACGGCGACCTGCCGGTGCGGGCCTGGGTGCTGTCGCCGCGGTCCTCCTGGGAGTTCATCGGCCCGTTCAGCGTCGGCGGCCTGCTGCCCGCGCAGGGGCGGCTGTCGCTCGACTTCACCCTCTCCGCACCTCAGTGGGCCGAGGCGGACTCCTGGTCGGCCGTCGTGAAGATCGCCGCCGGTGAGCTGGTCCGGCACACCCCGCCGATCCGCCTGGAGATCGTGCGCTGAACTGGTCCGAACCACTCCTGGCTACGATGGGTCATCGTGACTGATCTGGTGCTGGCACTGGACTTCGGCGGCACCAAGATCGCCGCCGCCCTGGTGGACCCCGCGGGCTCCGTGCTCCGCTCTTCTCGGGTACCCACGCCGACTTCTGACCCGTGGGACGCAGTCGTCTCGGTCATCTCGTCGGTGGTCCAGGCGGAAGCCGTCTCCGGCGTCGGCATCGCCTCGGCCGGACCGGTGGACACCGTGCGCGGCACCGTCTCACCGATCAACGTGCCTTCGTGGCAGGCCTTCCCGCTGCGGTCCTCGGTCGCGTCGTTGTTCCCCGGCGTGCCCGTCGAACTGGCCGGTGACGGCGTCTGCATGGCGTTGGGCGAGCACTGGCGCGGCGCCGGGCAGGGCAGCACGTTCATGGTGGGCCTGGTCGTGTCCACCGGCGTGGGCGGCGGTCTGGTGCTGGACGGGCGCCCGTTCGGCGGCCGGACCGGCAACGCGGGGCACATCGGCCACATCGTCGTGGAACCCGACGGCGACCCCTGCACGTGCGGCGGGCGCGGGTGCGTGGAAACCGTCGCGGGCGGGCCGCGGATGGTGGCCTGGGCGCGGCGGACCGGATGGCAGGCACCCGACGACGCCGATGCCGCCGTCCTGGCCGCAGCGGCTCTGGCTGGGGACGAGATCCCGCTGGAGGCGTTCGAACGCGCTGGTCAGGCGGTTGGACTGGCCATCGCGGGCGCTGCCGCCGTGTGCGATCTGGAGCTGGCGGTCATCGGAGGCGGGGTGGCGCAGGCAGGCGACCTGCTGTTCGACCCGGTGCGGCGCGCTCTGAAGGCTCACGCCGGGTTGTCGTACCTGGACGGGCTCGAAGTGCGGGCAGCGGAGCTGGGCGGCGACGCCGGGCTGGTGGGAGCGGCGGCGCTGGTCCGCTAGTCCTACGAGACCCGGGAATGCCGGAGCGGCGACTCCACCCGCGCGATGACGACGCCCGCCGACTCCATCGACGCACGGACCGTTCGCGCGATCTCCACAGCCCCAGGCGTGTCCCCGTGCACGCAGATGGAATCCGCCTGGATCCGGACCGGGCGTCCGCCGACGCTCCGGACCCACCCCTCGGTGGCCAGTTGCACGCACCGGGCCGCGATCTCGGCGGGATCCCGCAACACCGCTCCGGGCTCCGACCGAGGCACCAACGTCCCGGCCGCCGTGTAGGCCCGATCGGCGAAGGCCTCGTGCCAGACGCGCAGCCCGGCCACCGATGCCCGCTTCAACCACACGGCACCGGGCGGCCCCAGCACCGCCAACCCGGGATCGAACAGCCGAACGGCGTCCACCACGGCATCAGCCTGGGGCTCGTGCCGGACCAGGGCGTTGTAGAGCGCACCGTGCGGCTTCACGTAGGACACCCGAGTTCCGGCCGCCCGAGCGAACGCCGACAACGCCCCCAGCTGTGCCAACACCTCGTTGGTCAGGGTGTCCGGAGCAACGTCGATGAACCGCCGCCCGAACCCGGCGAGGTCCCGATAGCCGACGTGGGCCCCCACGGCCACCCCGGCCTCAGCGGCGAGGGCGCACACCGACCGCATCGTGTCGGCGTCACCGGCGTGATAGCCGCAAGCAACGTTCGCGCTGGTCACAACGGACAACAGCGCTCGGTCGTCCCCGAGGGACCAGTGGCCGAAGCCCTCACCGAGATCCGCGTTCAGGTCCATGAGCCCACCCCTCGACAAGCCGAAGTTGTTGGATTGTGGGATTGTTGAACGATTTGACGATACTGCAATCGAACGATCCTGCAAATAGACTTGGCAGGTGACCGAGACGTGGGTGTCGACGCTGGCGCAGGGCAAGGCCGAACTGGAGCGCGCGAGCACCGCGCAGAAGGTCGCCGACATGCTGCGAGAGCGGGTGCTGGACGGTGAGCTGGCGCCTGGTCTGAGGCTGAGCGAGGAAGCCATCGGCGGTGCGCTGGGCGTCAGCCGCAACACGCTCAGGGAGGCGTTCCGGCTGCTCACGCGCGACCGGTTGCTGGTGCACGAACACAGCAGGGGCGTGTTCGTGCGGACGCCGAGTGCTGAGGACGTGCGCGACCTCTACGCCGCCCGCCGGGTCATCGAGTGCGGGGCGCTGCAGAAGTGGCCCGAGGTCGACGAGGCCATGCGGGACGCGGTCCGGACGCCCATCGACGACGCGACCGCGCACGGTGCCAAGAAGGACTGGGCGAAGGTCGGGGCCGCCAACATCCGGTTCCACCGCGGGATCGTGGGACTGGCCGGCAGCCACCGCCTGAGCGAGGAGTCCGACCGGCTGTTCGCCGAACTCATGCTCGCGTTCCGGGTGGTCAGCGACCCCAAGCGGCTGCACATGGCGTACCTGCCGCTCAACCGGGCGATCGTCGAGCTGCTCAACTCCGACGAGGTCGACCGGGCCACCGAGCGGTTGCGCGAGTACTTCGACCTGGCCGAGGCCGATCTGGTCAACCAGCTCGGTGGGCAATAGTCCAAAGGGACTGTTAAGCGGAGTGCAACGATTCCGATCTCGGAGCTGACGAGCCGTCTCATCAGGCCTAACATCCGCGCAACACCGCGTACACGGAGGGCCACCAATGCCGTCGGACCCCAAGACCGGCTTGCGCTGGAGCAACTGGAACCTGCTGCTGATACTTCCGCTGCTCATGCTCATCACGCCGTGGTTCAACTTCGACGAGCCCCGAGTCTTCGGGCTGCCGTTCTTCTACTGGTACCAGTTCGCGTTCGTGCCGCTCGGCGTGCTGGCCGTCGGCCTGGTCTACGTCAAGACCAAGGACGAGCCCGTGGTCAAGGGCAAGCCGGACAAGCTGGGCGTTGACGACCTGGACGAGGGAGCGAACTGATGCAGTGGACCGAGCTGATCGTTTTCAGCGCTCTCTTCCTGCTCGTCACCGTCATGGGCTTCGTCGCGGCGAAGTGGCAGAAGGGCGACACCCTCGACCACCTCGACGAGTGGGGCCTCGGCGGAAGAAAGTTCGGCAGCTGGATCACGTGGTTCCTGGTCGGCGGTGACCTCTACACCGCCTACACGTTCGTCGCGGTGCCGGCGCTGATGTTCGGCGCGGGCGCGACCGGGTTCTTCGCCCTGCCGTACACGGTGATCCTCTACCCGATCGTGTTCCTGCCGCTGGTCCGCATGTGGTCGGTCAGCCGCGTGCACGGTTACGTCACGCCCGCCGACTTCGTGAAGGGCCGCTACGGCTCGCACTGGCTGGCGCTGCTGATCGCGATCACCGGCATCTTCGCCACCATGCCGTACATCGCCCTGCAGCTGGTCGGCCTCGAAGCCGTGCTGCGCAGCATGGGCCTGAACGGCAGCGGCATCCTCGGGCACGCGCCGCTGTTCGTCGCGTTCGTGATCCTCGCGGTCTACACGTACCAGTCCGGCCTGCGAGCGCCCGCGCTGATCGCGTTCGTCAAGGACATCCTGATCTACATCGTCATCCTGGTCGCGATCGTCTACCTGCCCGCCAAGTTCGGCGGCTGGGGCGAGATCTTCAACGACGCGGACGCCAAGTTCAAGGCAACCCCGGCGCCGGGCGACGGCATCCTGCTCAACGCCAACAACCAGCTGCAGTACGCGACGCTGGCGCTCGGCTCGGCCCTCGCACTCTTCATCTACCCGCACTCGCTGACCGGCATCCTGGCCAGCCGCGGCCGCAACGTGATCAAGCGCAACATGGTCGCGTTGCCGGCGTACTCGCTGGTGCTGGGCCTGCTGGCGCTGCTCGGCTACGTCGCGATCAGCGCGGGCACCAAGCCGATCGTCAACCAGGCGACCGGGCGACCCGACACGAACACCATCGTGCCGGAGCTCTTCGGCAACAACTTCCCGTCGTGGTTCGCGGGCATCGCGTTCGCGGCCATCGGCATCGGCGCACTGGTGCCGGCTGCGATCATGTCGATCGCGGCGGCGAACCTGTGGACGCGCAACGTCTACAAGGAGTACCTGAAGAAGAACGCCACACCCGCGGAGGAGGCCAAGCAGGCCAAGCTCGCGTCGCTGGTCGTGAAGTTCGGCGCGGTGGCGTTCATCGTGTTCATCGACCCGCAGTTCTCGATCGACCTGCAGCTGATCGGCGGCGTGATCATTCTGCAGACGCTGCCCGCAGTCGCCATCGCGCTCTACACCCGCTGGTTCCACGTGTGGGGACTGGTCGCGGGCTGGTTCGCGGGCATGGCTTACGGCATGTACCTGCTGTACCTCATCCCGAGCGCCGACGGATCTCGCAAGCACTTCGGCAGTTCCGCGCTGGCACTCGAGAAGCTGTCGATCTTCGGCTGGAACCCGTTCGAGGGCTCGAAGATGGCGATCTACGTCGGCATCCCCGCGTTGACGATGAACCTGCTGGTCGCCGTGGCCATCACGCTGATCGCCAAGAAGGCCAAGGTCTTCAACGGCACGGACCAGACCGACCCGTCCGACTACCACGTCGACGAGGACAGCCCGCGGGTCAAGCCCGTCGCCACCCACTGAGACGCATGTGAACAAGACGGTCCGCCTGCCGGGTTCCGGTAGGCGGACCGTTTGCGTTGAGATGGATCAAGTGAGAATCCCTGCTGCACTAGTCGCCTTGACCGCAACCGCACTCGTCATCGCACCGGGCGTCGCCCACGCGCAGGACGCGAGCTGCTACGACACCAACGTCCCGCTCACCGTCGAGGAACAACGCCTCGACGACACGCTCGTCGCCGGTGGTCCCGCCGTCGGCCCCGCACTCGTGAAGCTCGCCGGGTTCGACGGCCGGGTCGCGGACTTCACCACGAACCTCTGCCGCCAGGTCGTGCCGAAGCAGGCGCAGCAGTTCGTCGAACGCGAGGGCAACGCGCTGTGGAAGGCCGCCGTCGCCCGCGCGCAGAGCACGAAACCGTTGGCGCACGACGCTTACGACGACCGCCCGCTCTACTGGGCGCGCCTGCAGCTCACCACCGCGCTGCGCCAGTGGAAGCCGCGTTCCCCCATCTCCGTCAACGACCGCCTGAAACTCATCCAGAAGTTCGACTGGGCCTCGCGCGGCCTGAGCGACTCGGCGTTCCCCTCGAAGCCCGGCGTGCGCAAGATCGCCGTGACCGGCTTCGACCCGTTCCAGCTCAGCGGCACGAACGTCCGGCGCGCCAACCCGGCGGGTGCGGCGGCACTGCAGCTCGACGGCCGTGAGATCACCACTCCGAACGGCAAGGTCGTGCTGCAGGCAGCGGTGCTTCCGGTGCTGTGGGGCGGTTTCGACGAGGGCGTCGTCGAGCAGTTCTACGGTTCCGCACTCCAGCAGAAGCCCGACGGGTTCGTGACGATCAGCCAGGGCAGGCCGGGCCGGTTCGACATCGAGCGGTGGGCGGCGCGCTGGCGTGGCGGCTTCGCGGACAACAACAACGTCGGCTCGTACGGCAGCGTCCCGAACGCGGCTGGCTGGCCGCAGCCGACGAACGAGTTCATCGAGACCACGCTGCCGTTCCAGAAGATGATCGACGCGGGCACCGGGCCGTTCACCGTGCAGCTGAACCGGAACTTCTGCGAGTGGGTCGTCGTCGGCTCCCAGCAGTCGTGCCGCACGGACGAACCGACTCCGGGCAGGGTCGCGGCTTCCGGTGGCGGTGGTGACTACCTCTCCAACGAGAGCATGTACCGCGCGAACCGGCTCCGAATCGGTTACGGCGCAACGAATGTCCTCGGTGGACACCTGCACACGCCGGTGCTCGGCCAGCCCGCAGACCCGGCCGCGCTGACCGACGCGGCGTTCGAAAAACAGCGTCGGGACATCGCCGATCAGGTCAAGGCCCTAGTCTCTGTGGTGTGACTCGTGTGCGGCTGGCGGTGGCAATCAGTCTGAGCGTGTGGGCGCTGTCCGCATGCGCTATCCACGTCGGAGGTCAGGCCATTCCAGGCCCGATGCCGTCCACCGCCTCCGCAGACGCACCGACCCTGCCCAAGGCGGGGCAGTGCATGAACGCCTACGAGCTCAAGGTGCTGCAGTGCACCGAATCGCACGAGGCCGAGGTCATGAGCGTCGGTGAGCTCAAGGGCCTGCCCTCGACCTACCCGGACACGCAGACGCTGCGCAAGGCCGCGCTCCCGCCGTGCCGCGCGACACTCACCGAGTACCTGGGCAACCCGGACGCGGACGCCACGCGCCTGCGCGTCTGGGCGTTCTGGCCGAACGAGCAGGGCTGGAAGGACGGCCAGCGCTGGCGGCTGTGCACCGTCGTGGAGATCAGCTCCGACGAGAAGCCGCTGGCGCGCAAGGGTTCCATGAAGGGCGCCCTCGGCGGCAACGGCTTCACCACGTTCCAGACGTGCACGCAGGGCTCGCCGTCGAAGGACCAGGAGGTCAAGGTCGTCGCGTGCAACACGTCGCACCTGGCCGAAGCCGTGCCCGGCGGTGTGGTGTCGCTCGGCAAGTACACCGACCCCGCGCCGTCCAAGGACCAGATCAACGCGATCGCGGACGAGAAGTGCACCAAGGCCGTGCACGACTACCTGGGTTCGTCCAAGCGCACCGACGTGTTCCCGGCGTGGCGGAACCCCGGTTCTCAAGCCTGGTCAGAGGGTTTCACCAACGCGATCTGCTACGCGGAGTCCACCAAGGCCTTCAACGGCACTCTCTTCGGCATCCGCGACAACCCGCTCCCGAACTGAGCCGGCGACCACGACCATCAGCACGGCGGCCAGGGACAGCACCAGCATCGCGATTCCTGCGATCCCCACGGCACACCTCCCATTCCGCCTTCGGTGACGATCTTTGTGACCGCCATCACACACCTAAGACGTTCCCAGAAGGGGTCAGGTTCATTCCTGGAGCAAGACCATTTCAGAAACTTGTGGACAAGCCCCCGGGCTGTCCACAGCTATCCACAACATGTGCACAGAGCCGTCCACACCTGTGGACAACTTCGTCTCAAATGGACGGTGAGCTGCAATGATTCAGAGAAAATTGCTGCACAGGACCACACCTGCGGCGGCACCGATGGCTAAACCGACGACGAAGACGAGGGTGTAGCGCCACCACGGCGTGCGGGCCGGCTGGGCGGGCGGCACCGGGTAGTAGCGCACGATGCCCGTCGTCGGGCCGACCTCCACATCGCGCTTCGTGCCGTCGAAGTGGAGTCCCCCCAGGAAGTCGTCCTGCGTCACACCACTAGTAGTACCTCAAAAAGGTGACCCACCGGTCGCCGTTGACCGGTGGGTCACCAAACACCTCAGAAGAGTGGCGTGGCCCGGAACGTCGCCGGACGAGTTCGCGGTCAGACGGGTGCATCGCGGTGCCGCCCCCACGCCCTCATATCTGAGTCGTATGGGGGCGTGGGGGCGGTGCCGCGAGTGCCCTGCTGAGCGTGAACACGGCCGTCAACGGGCCGGGTCGCGCCACTAGCCGAGGCGCTGCTTCAGGGCTTCCAGCTGGTCGCGCAGCGTGGTCGGGACCTTCTCGCCGATCTTCGCGAACCACTCCTCGACCAGCGGGATCTCGGCACGCCACTCGTCGGCGTCGAACGCGAGCGCGGCCTCGATGTCCTCACGCGACGCGTCCAGGCCTTCGAGGTCCAGGTCGTCCGCGGTCGGCACGTAACCGATCGGGGTCTCGACAGCGGCGGCCTTGCCCTCGAGGCGCTCGATGGCCCACTTCAGCACGCGCGAGTTCTCGCCGAATCCCGGCCACAGGAAGCGCTTGTCCTCGCCGCGGCGGAACCAGTTGACGTAGAAGATCTTCGGCAGCTTGTCGGCGTCGGCGCGCTTGCCGAGGTCGACCCAGTGCTGGAAGTAGTCACCGGCGTTGTAGCCGATGAACGGCAGCATCGCCATCGGGTCGCGGCGCACGACGCCCGTCTTGCCGACCGCGGCGGCCGTGGTCTCCGACGACAGCGTGGCGCCCATGTAGGTGCCGTGCTGCCAGTCGCGCGACTCGGTGACCAGCGGGATCGTCGTGGCGCGGCGGCCACCGAAGAAGATCGCCGAGATCGGCACGCCCTTGGGGTCGTCCCACTCGGGCGCCTTGATGTCGCACTGCTCGATCGGCGTGCAGTAGCGCGAGTTCGGGTGCGCCGCCAGCTCGTCGCCGTCCGGGGTCCAGTCCTGGTGCTTCCACGAGGTCAGGTGGGCCGGCGCCTCGCCGATGCCCTCCCACCAGATGTCGCCGTCGTCGGTCAGCGCGACGTTCGTGAACAGCGAGTTGCCCTTGGCGATGGTGCGCATCGCGTTCGGGTTGGTGTGGTAGTCGGTGCCGGGCGCGACGCCGAAGAAGCCGTTCTCCGGGTTCACCGCGTACAGGCGGCCGTCCTCACCGAAACGCATCCAGGCGATGTCGTCGCCGAGCGTCTCGACCTTCCAGCCGGGGATGGTCGGCTCCAGCATGGCGAGGTTCGTCTTGCCGCAGGCCGACGGGAACGCGGCGGCGATGTAGTACGCCTTGTTCTCCGGCGAGGTGAGCTTGAGGATCAGCATGTGCTCGGCGAGCCAGCCCTCGTCGCGCGCCATCACGGACGCGATGCGCAGCGAGTAGCACTTCTTGCCGAGCAGGGCGTTGCCGCCGTAGCCGGAGCCGAAGCTCCAGATCTCGCGGGTCTCCGGGAAGTGCGAGATGTACTTCGTGTCGTTGCACGGCCACTGCACGTCCTGCTGGCCGTCCGCCAGCGGCGCGCCGAGCGAGTGCAGCGCGGGCACGAAGTCCGCGTCCTCACCGAAGAGGTTGAGGGCCTTGGTGCCCATGCGGGTCATGATGTGCATCGAGACGACGACGTACTCCGAGTCCGTGATCTCGACGCCCAGCATCGGCTTCTCCGCGTCGAGCGGGCCCATGCAGAACGGGATCACGTACATCGTGCGGCCACGCATGCAGCCCCGGTAGAGCTCGGTCATGATGGCCTTCATCTCTGAAGGGTCCATCCAGTTGTTCGTGGCGCCCGAGTCCTCCTCGCGCACGGAGCAGATGTAGGTCCGCTCCTCGACACGCGCGACGTCGCTCGGGTCCGAGGCCGCCCAGAACGAGTTCTGCTTCTTCTTCAGCGGAACGAAGGTGCCGGCGTCGACGAGCTTCTGCGTGAGGCGGTCCCACTCACCCTGGGACCCGTCCGCCCAAACAACCTCGTCGGGGCAGGTCAGCTCAGCGACTTCCTGAACCCATGCGAGCAAACGCGCGTGGTTGGTAGGTGCGTGTTCGAGACCGGGAATGGTCACTGCCGTCATCTCGTCTCGTCTCCTGACTGAACGCCTCGGCTGCCCGAGGACGCGGTGGGTCGTCCGGTGTGGGGACTTCGTCGTCCTCGGGAATAGCTCCAGACGCCCGGTGGGGCCGGGCGTGCGTGGAAGGGGATGGATCGAGGTTAGCCCGGTTAATGGTGGGTAAAGCACCCCCAGCCTGTCGCTTCCCTCACAAAACCGATTCTGGAATCGATTCAGCACTCGGACGGCGTTAAGGCGCGCTTGAGGTGGGAAAAACACAAGAGGCCCCGGTGCGGTTCTCACCACACCGGGGCCTGTGACCTGCGCTTCAGTTCGGGCTGATCCACTGCCCGGTGGTCGAATCGATTCGGACGACGCCGTCGAACCGTTCTTCCTCGAACCAGTCGTCCGAGTCGTCCAAAATGCCGCTCTTGGAGTCCGTCACGTACCGGCCGTCGGCCTCGATGTGCCCGTGCTCGACCTCGACCCAGTCGTCACCGCGGTGTTCCGACATCGTGACCTCGCCCGATCGTGTGATCTCGGTCGCCACGTCGGCCCTGCCATCGCCGTTCTTGTCGGTGAACAGCCAGGTGTCGCCGTCGTCGTCGCGCACCACGGCGGTGTCGGCCTTGCCGTCGCCGTCGGTGTCCTCGGTCGCCTGGCCGACCTTTCGGTCGCCTTCGTCCGTGTCGACGACAATCGTCTGTTGGGGCGAGGAATTCGTCTTTTGTTGCTGAGTGTCGTTCGGGTCGACGGCGACCCACTCGCCGGAATTCTCCTCGAAGCGAGCCTGGCCGAGCAGATTGCCGTCCTTGTCGAACGTGCTCATCAGATCGGCGTCGCCGTCGCCGTTCGTGTCGGTGAACGCCAGGTGACCACCGTCGTCGGTCTCGACCACGGCGGAGTCGTTCACGCCGTCGTCGTTCAGGTCGAAGGTGACGTCGGCGGTGTACTCCTCATCCTCGACGGTGACCTTCAGCTCGGCGTCAGCCGCACCGTTCTCGTCGATGTACACCGGGACACACCTCCCTGCCGCTCATGTACCGGTATGACCCACGTTATGCCGGTTCGGTTCCCTCGCCAAGCTCAACAACGGCAACCTGCCCGGCGTCTGGGTGGTGACGACGAGCGAGGGGGATGCGGTGGACAGAGGGCTGGTACCAGCGGCGAGTGCCCGAAGACGGGCACGGGCCGCGCTGATCGGCGCGCTCGCGACGTGCACCACGTTGTCCGTGCTCGGGGGTTACCTCATGAGCCCCGCAGCGGACAGCGATCTGGGCTTCCCGCTGGTCGCCGTCGCCGGGCTGATCATGTTCGTGCTGCCGTTCCTGGCCCAGGGCGGATACGCCGAAGTGCACGACCAGCGCTATCTGACGGCGCGCACGGTCAGCGGATGGCGCACCGTCGACCTGCACCGGCTGGCGAGGATCAGCCGTTTCCGCACCGAGCAGGTGCCGTCCATCGATCTGCTGATGCTCGTCGACACCGACGGGGTGCGACTCATGATCAACGAGGACCCGGAGGTCGACGAGGCGACGATGCAGGCGTTGGTGGCGAATCCCGCCAACGCTCCGCGCATCTCCGGGGACGCCGCTGACCGGCTGGGACTGTCCGAGCCGCCCCCGGGGCACAAGATCTGGGGGTTCGCAGTCCGCTTCTTCGCACCGTTCCTGCTCCTGGCGATGTGCTTCGGGCCGCCGCTGCTCGTGGCCTGGGCCGTCTTCGAGATCTCACCGGGCTAGGCCCGATCCGGTCGCGAGCCGATCATCAACAGGCAGAGCGTGGTGACCGCGGCGACGAGTCCGGCGAGCAGCGGCATCGGCGGCAACACCGGTGAGGCCGGCTCTGGTGCCGGAACGTGCGGCCCCGCCGGCTGATGCGGGACAGGGGCCGGCTGATGCGACGGCTCGGCAGGCGGGTGCGGGTGCCCGACCGGCTGGCTGATGGAGTTCTGCGAGCTCTGCGCCTGCGAGATCCGGCCGATGCCCGACGCGAACCAGAGCACGACGACCACGGTGCCCACCAGGGTCGCCGCCACCACCTGGTCTCACTGCAGCTTCATGCTTCAAGAGCGAATCCGTGCGGAATTAACCGGCATTCCCAATTCATGACGGAATGGTGAACCTACATCGGAGACAAATACTTAGTGCCAGTGCATGTTCGGACAAACACAATTAAGTTGCATCGATAACAGCATCCTGACCAGCCAAAATGAGCATTGCTCAATTAAGTTCGAGCAAACTCACCGACGGCCCGTAGCCCTGTGCGGACCGCTCGTTGTTGCCCTTTCACGCCCGATCGCGCACTGAGCGGATCCGACCCAGCAGCTCCTCGGCCTTCGAGCGGCCCGACTCCACCTCGGCCAGCTGCCGGGTCACCGACTGCAGCTCGCGGCCCCGTTCGCCGGCCTCCATCCGCAACGCCCTGTCGACCTCGCGCAGCTCCGCCTCGATCGCCTCGATGCGCTTGGCCAGGGCCTCGTCCAGCGCGAGCGAGAGGGCCTGTTCGGCTTCGATGAGCTGTTCGGCGGCCAGTTGGTCCACTGTGGAGCGTGCGTCGGCGATGGCGTCCGAGAGCCACTGCTTGACGTGCTGCTTCTCGGCGGTGTGAGTGCGGGTGCGGGCCATCCACCAGCCCGCGCCGAGGCCCAGGGCGATGGTCACCGGCAGGACGATCGGGTTCAGCACTGCTATGCCCAGGCCGGCCAGAGGCATGACGGCGAGCTTGCCGGCGCCCAGGCCGCCGGAGACGCCCATGAACACCAGCAGCTTGTCCTCGGCTGTCGGCGGGCGCTTTTCCTTGGGTCGCAGGATGACCGGCGGTTGCTCGCCACGCGCGAACTGGCCGCGGATGAGGGTCAGCTCCTCGCGCGAGAACATCGTGGCGAGGACTGCGTCGGTGACCTGGGACAGGCGCACCGACAGGGCCGTGGAGATGCGGCCGGACACGACCTGCAGCGCCGTGTCGACCTGTTGCGGCAACACCGCCAGAGCCGCGCGGTCCGCCGAGTCGATGGCCTGGCGGTACCAGGTCTGCAGGTCGCGCATCTGCCGGGAGATCTCATGGGAGTTCTCGACGCGGGCGCGCTGGACCTCGCCGCGCAGCCTGACCTGCCAGCCTCGGGTCGACGAACGGCGTTCGGTCTGCAGTTCCTCACGGCGGGCGCGCAGCACAGCGGCTTCGTCTTCGCCCACGGACAGAGCGCGCTTCTCGTGCTCAAGGCGGACCGTGAGTTCGTCGAGCACGGTCGAGAGAGCGCGCAGGGCGTTGGCCTCGGCCAGCATTCCGGCGCGGCCAGCGACGAGTTCCTGCAGAGCGGTCTGCAACGAAGCGACGCCCGACCGTTCGCGCAGCATCGCGGCCGCGTCCGGGTTCGGGGCCTGGGCGGCCATGTCGAACATGCGGGACGACACCGGGTAGACGGTGGCGTCGGCGAAGCGCGGGGCGTGCTCGGCCAGCAGGGCGCGGTCCGCGTCCAGGACCTGGCGCCAGCCGCGGTACTGGTCGGTCTTGGTCAGCGCGAAGACCACGGTTTCGACGCGGTCGCCCACGCGCTTCAAGAAGTCGAGCTCACCGCGGGTGAACGGCGCCGAGGCGTCGACCACGAAGACCAGGGCGGTGGCGGAGGTGACGGCTTCCAGGGCCAGCTCGCCGTGCACCGACTCCAGGCCGCCGACGCCCGGGGTGTCCACAACGGACATCCGTTCCAGCAACGGGATCGGTGCATCGACCTCGACGTAGCGCGGCGGCAGCTCGCCGTCGGGCAGCTCGTGCGCGGCGGAGACCCAGTTGATCAGCGCGGGCAGCGGGAACGTCACCGGCGCGAGCAGGCCGGGGTAGCAGGCGCGGGCTGCCCACGAAGAGCCGTGCTGGAACACCAGGTACGTGGACGTGGCCACGTCGGCGTCGACCGGCGAGAGACCTGGGGTCGCCAGCAGGGCGTTGACCAGCGAGGACTTGCCGCGGTTCGTCTCGCCGACGATCACCACCGACGACACTTCGGGGGCCGCACGACGAGCAACCCAGTCGGCCATCGACGGGTCAAGCTCGCGCACGAGAGAGGTGAGACGTTCGCGCGTCTGCCGGACGGTCTGCGGAAGTGTGCTCATCGGGCCGTGTAGACCGTCACGATCGGCGCCCGCAGCACCCGGCCGCGGTCGCAGAACCCGGGCACCTCGGTCTCGGCGACCAGGCCCAGCAGCGACGCGTCCTCCGTCGGCACCGTGCCGCCCGCCTCGTGCATCGACGGGTCGAAGCGCTCACCGTCGGCACGCACGGCCACGACGCCTATGGACGACAGGCCTTCCTCGATGCGTGCGACCACGCCGGCACTGGCGCGGTCCAGCGCGTACAGGCACAGCTGGACCAACGCGCGGCGTTCGGCCAGCGCCTGGTCGAGCAGCTCGTCGGCAATGGTCTCCACACCGTGGTCCGACGCCACGTCCGTCGGATCGGTTCCGTTCCCGCTCATCGGTGCCCCCCAGCACGTAGTTGCTGCCAGATGAGGAAATACGCCCGGTGGACGACGTGCGCCACCCGAGCCTGCGCCGGTGTCGCCCCGAACGAGGCGAACGAACGCCACCAACCGGCCCGTTCCAGCGCACAGGCGACCAGCTCCGGCAACGGCCGGCCGCGCAGACCCAGCTGACCTGGCACGTCCGGGGTGCTGCCGACGCGCAGCACCTCCTCCGTCAGGTCCTCCGGCAACGTCACCGCGCCGGACGACACCAGTGTCAACGCCTCCAGCAACCGCAGCTGGTGCGCCTCCGGCCGGGCCAGCAGAACCTCGATCGCGTCGTGCACGCGCTGCCGTTCGCCGGGATCGCCCGAGGCCAGCGAGGTGACGGAGGCCAACGCGGCCGCCGCCTTGATGCCGTCGGCCCGTGCCCGGAACACCGCGTCCAACCGTCCACGAACCGCCGCGAACCCGGAGGCGTCGAACAGCACTCGCCGCAAAGCACCTGCCGTGAGCGCAGGTTCGGCGTCCAGCGCCACCAACGCGCGATCGATGCCGTAGAGGTCGAGCTTCTCCAGCAACCGCGAGCGCACGCCCGTCGGTACGTCGCAGTCCCACGAGGTGAAGAGGTCGCCGGACATCAGCATCATCGTGCGGGTGTCCGCGTCCAGGGCCGCCAGCTGCCGCAACGCCTCCGCGTCCGCCGACGTGAACTCCCCGGTCTCGGCGGACTCGGCGAGCAGGCTGATCACCGGCAGCACGTCCGCGACCCGCGGCTTCAGCAACGCGGCCTGCTTGCCCGCCAGGATCTCCGCGGCCCGCCAGACCTCGCCTTCGGAACCCTCGACGGTCTCCGGTGCGACGGCGTCGACCTTGTTCAGCGCGGCGATGGCGTTGACCGGCCCGGCTTCCCGGGAGGCGGTGGCGGCGGTGAAAGCGGCCAGAGTCGAGTGGTCGTCCGCCCTAACGCCCTGCGTCACGACGTAGAGAACCGCCTCGGCACCGGCGACGGCGTTGCGCGACACCGGATCCAGCAGTTCCTCGGTGCGGGCGACCGAAGCGGCGTCCAGCGAACCGAGCCCTGGTGTGTCGATGACGGTGAAGTCACGCAGCACGGCGTTCGTCAGGAACGCCTCGATGTGCGAGATGCCTTCCACGCCAAGAGAAGCGGGGATCATGCCGTTCGCGTCGAACGGGAGCACCTGCCGTCGTCCGTCCTGCAGCACGACTTCGATGCGGTCGACCGTTCCGTACTGGTAGCGCGTGACGAGCCGGGTGCACTCGCCGACGTCGGTGGGCGCGACCCGGCGCCCGATCAACGCGTTGACCAACGTCGACTTGCCGGACTTGATCCGCCCGGCCACCGCGACCTGCAGCGGCGCGTGCAGACGCCGCAACACTTCCTGGAATCCATGTGCGGTCTGCTGGGAAACCTGTGGTTGCAAAGCGACACACAAATGGGCCACCGCCGCGCACAGCGGTCCGGCCAGTTGTTGTCCCTGCAACGCCGTCACGAGCACTGATCGTGCCACGGTTTGTGCGCGTGCGTGCGCGGGTAGCCACAGCTCATGGGTGACAGCTACGTGACGTTCCTGGTGCTGGGGATCGTCCTGGTCGTGGTCGATGGCCAGCTGATCTACCACAGCGGCAAGGGATATTTGAAGCGCGCTGCGTACGACGACGAACAGGCCGGCAGCATGATGAAGCTGACCGCCGTCCTGTTCCACCTCGTCGTGCTCGGCCTGTTGGCGCTGGTGTCGATCATCGACGTCGAGACCGGCGACCCGGTGAAGAACGTGGTCGTGAAGCTGGGTGTGGTGCTCTTGCTGCTGGCACTGGCGCACGGCGTCACGATGGCGATCCTGTCCAGGATTCGGGATCGTCAGCTGCAGCAACAGCTCGCTGACCAGATGGCGGAAGAACACCGCATCTACGAAGAGCGGCACGCCCACGTCGGCGAACCGCGACCCGCGCCAAAGATCGAGTCGCCTTACTCAGCCCCGTAGTGGGTTCGCACGGCGTCGAGCGCCTCCCCCTCGCTCACGCCGAGCGACCGAGCGATGGCGACGAACTCCGCTGCGGCGGCGGAGAGCGGGTCCGGTGCATGCGAAGGCAGGGCAGCCACCACGGTGCCCTGCCTTCGCCCTGTCGTGAGCACGCCCTCGGTCTCCAGCTCGCGGTACGCCCGCGCGACCGTGCCGGCGGCGAGCCCGAGGTCGGCGGCGAGCTGCCGGATCGTGGGCAGACGGGACCCGACCGGCAGCACCCCACCGCTGATCAGCAGCACCAGCTGGTCGCGAACCTGGCGCCAGGGCGCAACGCCGTTGTCGACGTCGACGACGATGCGGGGAGCGCTCATCCCTTGATCTTGGCCGGGACCGGTTTGGTGTTGGCCATCGAGATCCACGCGAGGATCCCGACGAAGCCGATCGAGTGGCCGATCAGCACACCGGCCAGCGCCACGCCGAGTCCCGCCGACACGTGCACGCTGCGGGTGCGCAACGCCATGTCGACGGCCTGGTCACCGGTCGCGGGACGGGCGACGGCCGCCCAGATGATCACGACGGTCGCGACCACCGACAGCACGAGCCACAGGAAGCGGTCCCACTGCTGGCTCATCCCGAGGTAGATCGCCCCACCCACCACGAGCACCGTGTACGAGCCCAGCACCCACTTCGACGCGATGTCGAAGAGACCACGGGGAGTGAGCGTCGCCACTCGCAACGCGTCCCGGCGCGGGCGCAACGCCAGCAGCTCCGCGAGCAGCGAACCACCGAGCACGACCACCACGAGCTGCCCGATGCCGTCGGTCCAGGGAGGGGCCAGCGCCAGCCCCGCGTAGATCCACGGGTAGAGCAGGCGACGGCGCTTGAGGTAGCGAACCGCCTCCTCCACCTGCGCTTCTGTCGGATCGGCGATCTCCCACCGCTTCAGCAGGCGCACGCCGTTCTGCGCCATCGGCCACAGCGTCACGAGCAGCGCGAGTCCCCAAGCCGCGGCGATCACGATGTCGATCAACACAGCGCACCCCCTCCTCTTTGTATCAACTCCTCGATACAATAACTCACACTGAAGTCGTACGCAGCGTCAACCCGTGGCGCGACGCGCGGAAGTTCGACCCGCACCTAACCTTGTCCGGTGCGGCGGTTCAGCCTGTGGATGAAGGCTCACCCGGCGTTCGGGGACTCCCTGATCGCCGGGCTTTTGCTGATCTTCGACATGGGGTTCGCGGTCACCGCGATCGATCGCGGGGTGTCGTTCTCCGCGTTCCTCGCCGTCACACTGCTGATGCTCGGGCCGCTGCCGTTCCGGCGTTATCACCCGCTCGGCATCAGCTACCTGATCCTGGCGGGCGCGTTCCTGCAGCTCTTCACCCACGGCGGCTACGAGGGCGGCATCCCGGTGCGGATGTCGGACTTCGCGCTGGCCATCGCGCTCTACACGCTCGTCGCGTACATCGGCCGCAAGTCCGCGTTGATCTACTCGGGCTGGCTGCTCGCCGGCACGCTGCTGTGGGCGGTCTTCCAGGTCGGCGACATCCAGGCCGTGTTCCTCGTGTTCATGGTCTTCGTGATCTTCGGCTTCAGCTGGGCGATGGGCGAGTTCATCGGCGCCCGCCGCGCGTACCAGAGCGAGCTGGAGCAACGGCTCAAGCTGCTGGAGACCGAGCGCGACCAGCAGGCCCAGATCGCGGTCGGCGAGGAGCGCTCCCGGATCGCCCGCGAGCTGCACGACGTGGTGGCGCACGCGGTGAGCGTGATGATCGTCCACGCGGACGGCGCCGCCTACACGATCAGGTCGCAGCCGGAGGTCGCGGAGAACGCGGTCCGCACGATCGCGGAGACCGGCCGGCTCGCGCTCACCGAGATGCGCCGGCTGCTGGGCGTGCTGCGCAGCGAGGACGCCGAGACGCAGTGGGCCCCGCAACCCGACGCCCGCGGAGTCGTCGAGCTCGCCGAGAACACCCGCGCGGCCGGTGTGCCGGTGCGGCTGGAGATCAGCGGCGACGTGGACGACCTGCCCGTCGGCGTCGGCCTGAGCATCTACCGGATCGTGCAGGAAGCACTGACGAACACCATCAAGCACGCCGGCACCGGCACGACCGCGCTGGTGCGCCTGACCCGCACGCCGGACGAGCTGCGGCTCGAGGTCGTCGACAACGGGTTCGGCACACCGCACGACGTGGTCAAGGTGTCCGGCGGCAACGGACTGATCGGCATGAGGGAAAGGGCTGCGGTGCTGGGTGGCGAGTTCGAGGCGGGCCCCAACCCCGGCGGGGGCTGGCGCGTGCGCGCGAGCTTCCCCCTGGCCGCATAGGGTGATCGAGTGATTCGGGTGCTGCTGGTCGACGACCAGGAACTCATGCGCATGGGCTTTCGCATGGTGCTGGGTGCGCAAGAGGACATCGACGTCATCGGCGAGGCTGCCGACGGCCTCGACGCGGTGCAGATGGCCGACAAGCTGCGTCCCGACGTCGTGCTGATGGACGTCCGCATGCCGGTGATGGACGGTGTCGAGGCGACCAAGCGGATCGCCGAGGCCGACACCGCCAAGGTGCTGGTCATGACGACGTTCGACATGGACGAGTACGCGCTGTCGGCGTTGCGCAACGGCGCCAGCGGGTTCCTGCTGAAGGACACGCCGCCGTCAGACCTGGTGTCGGCGTTGCGCGCGGTGGCTTCCGGCGACGCGGTGGTCTCGCCGTCGGTCACCAAGCGGCTGCTGGGCCGGTTCCTCGGCGACGGCGGCGGTGAGCTGCGCGACGCCACCGTGCTGGACGTGCTGACCGAACGCGAGCGCGAGGTGCTCGTGCTGATCGCGAAGGGGCTCTCGAACACCGAGATCGCCCGCAAGCTCTTCCTGTCGGAAGCGACGGTGAAGACGCACGTCGGCCGGATCCTCGCGAAGCTGGAGCTGCGAGACCGGGTGCAGGCCGTGGTGCTGGCCTACGAGACCGGTCTCGTCCGCCCCGGCGACGCTTAGCGGTACTGCTCCGGGTCAGCCTCGACGGTCTGGCCCGCCATCCGCGGCTTCACCACCTCGTCGTACCACCGGCCCCAGTCGGGCTGTGAACCGTCGAGGTCGGTGAACCCGTACTCGCGCATGAGCTTCCACGACGACAGGCACTGCCCGGAGAAACGTTTGCGGTCCTTGTCCGCCGCGAGGTGCGCGAGGCCGCGGCCGAGGTAGTGCGGCGTTTCCGAGAGCGCGTAGTCCGGCACCTTCTCGATCGCGTCGCGCCAGGTCTCCTCGGTGACGCCGAAGCCCTCCAGCATCTGCTCGGACCGCAGGAACCCCGGGGTGGCCGCGAGCGCGGTCACGTTCGGGTGGTCCTTGAGGTCTTTCGCCAGCACCTCACCGAACCTGCGCACGGAGTTCTTCACCGCGTCGTAGGCGAGGTTCACGAAGTACGCCTCGCCGTCCTCGCCGTCGGTCACCTCGATGACGAGCCCGTCGTCGGACCGGAGCAGGATCGGCATCAGCTTGTGGATCGCCACCAGATGCGTCTCGACGCCGTTGCGCCACATGTGGAGCTGCTTGTCGAGGTCGTGCTCCCAGAACTTGCCCCACTCGACGAGGTTCTCGCCGCCCCACGCGTTGTCGACGAAGATGTCGAGCCTGTCGATGCGCGCGGCGAAAGCGTCCACATCGGACGGATCCGTGAAGTCGCACCGGATGGCGATCCCCCTGCCACCGGCCTTGGTGACCAGCTCCGCGGTGTCCTCGATCGTCTCGGAGCGACCGACCTCGGACTGCTGCGTGCGCGTCGTGCGGCCGCCGACGAAGACCGTCGCGCCGTCCGCGCCCAGCTCGACCGCGATCGCCCGGCCGGCACCTCGCGTGGCTCCGGTGACGACGGCGACCTTGCCGCTCAGGTCAGGCTCACTTCTTTGCGACACGCCGAGTTCCCCTTCCCTCGTGCCACGACAGCACGACCATTCCGTCGCCCTCGACGGTCATCTGCACGACCTCGGTGACGTTCATCCGGAAGAGATCGATCTCCTCCGGCTTCGGCTGCCAGCCGGTGCGGTCGAACAGGTCCTTCAGATAGACGTCCTTGTCGGTCCAGAACTCGGCCGTCCCGCTGATCTTCGCGTCGCCCGCCTCCGTCATCGAGGCGGTCGTGGTCATGCAGTGCAGCGCGAACCTCGGGTCGCGGCGCAGATCGCGCACCTTCAACGAGTCGACCATCATTCCCGCCCACAACTCGCCGTGCGTGAAGTCCGGCTCCACGCCGCTGATCCGCGGTGAGCCGTCCTTGCGCAGCGTCGCGATCAACGCGTGCCGGTCCGCCGCGAACCTGCCCTGCACGAACGCGGCCAGGTCGGGTTCTTCGGCCGCGAACTCGGCCCAGGTAGCCATCAGCGCATCCCCTTCAGCACCAGATCGATGTCCTCTCCCGTGCGTGCCAGCAGATCCCCCCGCGGTCTCACCGACCAGTCCATCGAGATCCCGTAGACCAGCGCGGCCAGCACGCGAGCCGCGTTCGGTGGCAGCCCCTCGGCCGCACACAGGACCTCCAGCTCCGACTCCAGCACCGCGTAGTGCCGAGCCAGCAACGCTCTCAGTTCGGGGTCGATGAGGTCGACCCCCAGTTGCGCGAGGTTGTTCGTCGCCACCACCGGATCCGCCAGCCGGTCGAACCAGGTCATGAGGGCCTCGCGAACCGTGCCCGCCTCCCGCATCCGGCGTGTGACCTCTTCCGTGCCGGCTCGCGTCAACGCCTGCAGCAGCCCGCTCTTCGACCCGAACCGCTTGGCCACCGCACCGACCGACACCCCGGCCTCCGCCGCGACGTCCGCGACCGTGAACTCCGGGCCACGCCGGTCGATGACCGCCGCGACTGCCGCGAGGATCCGCTCGTCGGTGATGGTGCGAGGCCGTGCCACCCCATTAGTGAACCACAATTCACTAACCTTCGCATAGGGTGGCGACACGTGAGCTGGAGACCGCGCCTCGTAGCGCTGGACATCGACGGAACCCTGACCCACGTCGGCTCGAACGACATCTCGTCCACCGTGCAGGCCGCCGTCACGCGCGTGACGGAACACGGCGCCCAGGTCGTGTTGTGCACCGGCCGCAGCCTGATCGGCACCACTCCGGTCGCACCGCAACTGCCCGTGTCGCTGGCGCTGTGCTCGAACGGCGCGGTGTGGTGGGACCCGACGCGTGACGAGATCATCAAGCGCACGACGTTCGACCCCGGCCCGACGATCAAGACGTTGCAGGCGCTGTTGCCCGGCTCGGTGTTCGCGGTGGAGCAGACCGGCGTGGGCAATCTTTCGCTGGGCCGGTTCCTGCCCAACGACCTGTGGGGCGTCACGACAGACGCGACGTTCGACGAGATGGCCGCGACCCCGACCGCGCGGCTGGTGATGCGCTGGCTCGACCACACACCGCCGGAGCTCGCGTTCGCCGTGCGGGAGCTGGAACTGCCGGGCGTCTCGTGGCACGTCGACTACACGGAGGCGTGGCTGACCGTGGTGCCCGAGGGCGTCACGAAGGGGTGGGCGCTCGAGGAGTTGCGGCTGGAGCTGGGAATCAGCGCGGACGACACGCTGGCGATCGGGGACGGGTCCAACGACGTCGAGATGCTGCGGTGGGCGGCGGTCGGTGTCGCGATGGGACAGGCGCCGGTGACCGTGCAGGCCGTGGCCGACGAGGTCACCGGCACCGTGCTGGAGGACGGGGCCGCGCAGGCGTTGTCCCGGTACTTCCCCGCCTAGGCGCCGCCTAGTCCGAGATGTTGTTCTTGGCGACGACCTTGTCGATCTTCACTCGGACGACCATCTCGCCGGGCACGCCGTTGCGTTCGGCGTAGGCATCGGCCTGGTCGGCGCCCATGTAGCGGGCCGCGGTGCGGCCCGCCCAGTACTTCAGCTGCTCGGGGTCCTCGTCGACCTGCGCGCGGCCGGTGATGGTGACGAAGTTGAACGGCGGGGTCTCGTCGTCGAAGCACAGGGCCACCCGGCCGTCGCGCAGGATCGACTTGCCCTTGATGGTGTCGCGCGCGGTCAGGAAGACGAGGTCCGGGCCGTCCAGGTCCACCCACACCGGGGCGATGTGCGGACTGCCGTCCTTGCGGGTGACCGCGAGTTTGCCGGTGCGGGCGGGCAAGGCCTGCACGAACTCGCGCCACCAGCCTTCAGGAGCTTCCGTGTAACCCATGAGAAGCATTCAACTACGACTGAGGTAGCGGCACCGGACGACTGAAGTTGACGCCGGCGTGGACTGCTGGGCGATGTGGCTGACCACTTGGAAGTTGGAGAGTTGTCCCCAACACCGAGAGGGGAAAGCCAATGATCGAGGCAATCGGCCTCACCAAGAGATACGGCAGGACGGTCGCGGTCGACGACCTGTCGTTCACCGTCCAACCTGGACGGGTGACCGGGTTCCTCGGTCCGAACGGCGCCGGCAAGTCCACCACGATGCGGATGATCCTGGGGCTCGACCGTCCGACGGCAGGCCGCGTGCTGATCGACGGGAAGCCCTACACCGAACTGAACCGTCCACTGCGGACGGTCGGGGCGCTGCTCGACGCGAAGTGGGTGCACCCCAACCGGTCGGCGCGAGCGCACCTGAAGTGGCTCGCCGTCTCCAACGGACTGCCGGCCAAGCGCGTGGACGCGGTGCTGGAGGCGGTCGGTCTCACGCAGGTCGCCGGCAAGAAGGCCGGTGGGTTCTCGCTCGGCATGTCGCAGCGACTGGGGATCGCCGCGGCACTGCTCGGTGACCCGCGGGTGCTGCTGTTCGACGAGCCGGTCAACGGCCTGGACCCGGAGGGCATCCTCTGGATCCGCACGTTCATGCAGAACCTCGCCGCGGAGGGCCGCACGGTCCTGGTGTCGAGCCACCTGCTGTCCGAAATGGCTCTCACGGCCAGCGAGCTCGTGGTGATCGGCAAGGGGAAGCTGATCACGCAGAGCACGACGGCGGAGTTCATCGACCGCTCAACGGGTAACTCAGTGCTCGTGCGCAGTCCTCAGTTGTTCAAGCTCGGCCCGCTGCTGGTCGACAAGGGCTTCACGGTTCGTGACGGCGCGGACGGCGCGTTGTCCGTATCGGGTGCGACCAGTGACCAGATCGGTGACATCGCCGCAGCTAACGGTGTTGTTCTGCACGAGCTGAGCCCGCAGCGCGGTTCGCTTGAAGAGGCATTCATGCAGTTGACCGGCGATGCTGTCGAGTACCACGCAGAGATCGGGAAGTGAGACCAATGACCCTCTTGGCAGTTGAGAGAATCAAGCTCTTCTCGACCCGTTCGCCCTACTGGTGCACGGCGCTCGCCGTGGTCCTGGGTGTCGGTCTCACCGCGATCATCGCGGGCACCACCGAGAACGGCCAGATGTCCATCGGCCTCACCCAGTTCGGCAGCAGCCAGCTCGCGCTCGCCGTCGTGCTGGTGATGTCGGCGCTGGCGGTCACCACCGAGTACCGGTTCAACACGATCAAGGCCACGTTCCTCGCGGCGCCGAACCGGACGTCCGCGCTGGTCGCCAAGACCGTCGTGGTCGCGTTCATCGCCGGTGTGCTCGGCGAGATCATCGCGTTCGGCTCGTGGGGCCTGGCCAAGATCATGGCGCCGACGTCCGACCTCGCGATCAACACCGGCGCCGAGTGGCGGCACGTCGCCGGCGTCGGCCTGCTCTTCGGGATCGGCGCGATCCTCGCGATCGCGGTCGGCATCCTGGTCCGCCAGACCGCCGGTGCCGTGGCCATCCTGCTCGTCTGGAACATGCTGCTCGAAGGCCTGATCGGGATCATCCCGAAGGTCGGCGTGAAGATCCAGGCGTGGCTGCCGTTCCAGAACGCCAACAACTTCCTGGCACTGGGCGGGGGTGACCCGGCCGAGAACCCGGCCGCGGGCGTCGACTTCAAGCTGAGCCAGTGGGGATCGCTGGCCTACTTCGCCGGTATCGCTGTCGCGCTGCTGGTGGTCGCGTTGATCGTCGCCAAGAAGCGCGACGCGTGACCGGTTCCGAATAAAGGGGGAGCGGGACGAGGGTCATCCATCGGGGGTGATGACCCTCGTCCCGATCAGTCTTCGAACGAACGGGAGAGGTCATGATCCAGGCAGTGCGGTTGCGCAAGCACTACGGCCGGACCAAGGCGGTCGACGACCTGTCGTTCACCGTCAGGCCCGGCCGCGTCACGGGCTTTCTCGGCCCGAACGGCGCCGGCAAGTCCACGACGATGCGGATGATCCTCGGCCTCGACACTCCCACGGCCGGAGACGTGACGATCGACGGGAAGCACTACGCCCAGCTCAAGCAGCCGCTGCGCAAGGTGGGCGCGCTGCTCGACGCGAAGTGGGTGCACCCCAACAGGTCCGCGCGCTCGCACCTGAAGTGGCTCGCGGTCTCCAACAAGATCCCGGTCAGCCGGGTCAACCAGGTGCTCGAGATCGTCGGCCTCACCGAGGTCGCGCACAAGAACGCGGGCGGGTTCTCGCTCGGCATGGCGCAGCGGCTCGGCATCGCGGGCGCACTGCTCGGCGACCCCGAGGTGCTGCTGTTCGACGAGCCCGTCAACGGTCTCGACCCGGAGGGCATCCTCTGGATCCGGCAGTTCATGCACCGGCTCGCGGACGAGGGCCGCACGGTGTTCGTGTCGAGCCACCTGCTCTCGGAGATGGCGCAGACCGCGCAGGACCTGATCGTGATCGGCAAGGGTCAGCTGATCGCGCAGACCACCACCGAGCAGTTCATCAGCGACGCCACCCAGGACCACGTCCGGGTGCGGTCACCGCACGCCGCGAAGCTGCGCGAGATCCTCGCGGCGGAGTCGACGGTCACCGACGACGCGGTGGACGGAGCCCTGGTGGTGCACGGTCTTCCGGCGCCGCGCATCGGTGAGATCGCGGCGGAGAACCAGATCGTGCTGCACGAGCTCAGCCCTCAGCGCGGGTCGCTGGAGGAGGCCTTCATGCAGCTCACCAAGGAGTCGGTGGAGTATCACGCCCACTGAAGGGCGGCAGCACGTGGACCGTCGCCTGCGGGCGCGGGCGGCGTGACCTGATGGCGGGCAACGCGATCAGCAGGCCCGTCATCAGCGCGGTTCCGCCCGCCACGGCACCGACGAACGGCAGCCGGTCGCTGATGTCCGCGATCGGCTGCACCGGATTCTGTTGTGCGGCAACAGCCGGTGTCGTCGCGGTGGTCGACGGCTTCGGCGGCGGCAGGAGCGGGTTCCGTTCCACCGGCGGAAGCTGGGCGGTCAGCGCGCCCATCGGGTTGACCATGCCGAACCCGGTCGTCTCGTCACGGCCGGGTTCCGCCATGTCCTTCGCGGTCTTGATCAGGACGTTGACGACGTCCTTGGCGGGCATCTGCGGGTGCTTCGCGCGAACCAGCGCCGCGACGCCCGACACGATCGCCGAGGCCGCGCTCGTGCCGTCCATCTCGGCATAACCGCTGGCGAAGACCGCCTGCGGCGCGGCGGTGACGATGCCCTCCGCCGGTGCCGCGATCGCGGTGTCCGCGCCGATGTTGGACGACTTCCACGGCTTGCCCTCGCGGTTGGTGCCCGCGACCGCGATCACGCCGGCGATGTTCGCGGGCGCCGAGACCTCCTTGCCCTCGTTGCCGGTGGCGGCGACGAGGACGACGTCCTTCTCGATCGCGTAGTTCACGGCCTTGACCAGGGTCGGGGTCATCGAGCTGGAGAAGCCCAGCGACATGTTGATGACCTTGGCGCCGTTGTCGGTCGCCCACCTGATGCTCTCCGCGACGACGTCGAGCGAGAACTGCTCCTTCTCGGCGCTCGCGATCGGGAGGATCTTGACGCCGGGCGCGATGCCGAGCGCACCACCGTTGCGGCCGGTCGCGGCGATGATCCCGGCCATCCCGGTGCCGTGGCCGTCGGGGTCGGTCGTGCCGTCGGTGCCCTTCGAGCTGCCGTAGCCGATGCCGGGTAAGACACGGCCGGCGAGGTCGGGGTGCTTGGCGTCGACGCCGGAGTCGATCAACGCGACGATCACGCCGTCGCCGCGGGTCTGGTCCTGCGCGGAGTAGATGTCGAGCGCGTCGAGGTGCCACTCCTGCTCCTCGATCGTCTGCGCGGCGAGCAGCAACGGCAGCGCGACGGCGAGGGCGGGGAGCAGAGGCACGTCACGTACATCGCGTTTCCACGTCATGGCGCAACGTGCCTGGCGTCACACGTTGCGTAAGAGTGTTGTTAACAGGCCGTGAAAAGCCCCTATCAGGACATCTTCGGCGTTTGACTTCCCGTTCAATGGGGTTATCCCCGCTGCGGAGGTGGCCAGTGGTCCGTGTGGAAGCAATGCTCGGCCTCGAGTGGGCTAGTGCACTTGAGGCTCCCAACCCTGCCGAAATCGCCCTCACCCCTGCAGAAGCGCGTCGTTCCTGGGTGAACCGCGCTCCGGAAACCGAAGTCCTGGCGATGTACCGCGCCGTGCGCTCCGCCGAGGACGCGCCCGCGCCGTGGTGGCTGCGCGCCCTGGATCGCGGCCGGTTGAAGTCACGTGCCGAAGGTCACGCCGTCGAGGACGCGGTGAGCGAGTTGCTCTCGTCACGTCCCGGCTGGGTGTTCGTGCCCTGGGTCGACCTCGGCGAGGTCGGGTACTGGGAGTTCGTGCCGTCCGAGAGCGGTGTCTACGGGCCTGCCACGCCGACAACCGTGCAGTTCACCTCGCGGCACAAGGGCTTTGTGGATCTCGTACCCGCGCACCGCGGGCCTGGCCAGGCCCAGTCCATCGACTTCACGGTCGCCGACCTCCGTGCGCAGATCGAGGACATCGAGCTCATCGCCTAGTCTGTACGGCTGTGACCAGGCCTGAGTTCCACCGTTCCATCGTCAGCTTCGTCCAGCGCGGCGAGCGCATGACCGTGGGACAGGAGCGCGCCTGGGACACGTACTGGGAGAAGATGGGCAACGACGTGAAGTCGTTGCCCGAGGGACCGCTGGACTTCGACTCGTGGTTCGGCCGTTCCGCGCCCGTGCTGCTGGAGATCGGGTCCGGCATGGGCGAGACCACCTCCCAGCTCGTGGCCGCGGCGCCGGAGCTGAACTACGTGGCCGTCGAGGTCTACAAGCCGGGACTCGCCCAGCTGCTGCTGCGCGGCGAGCACCTCGGTGGGCTCGACAACCTGCGCGTGCTGCGCGGTGACGCCGTCGACCTGCTCACCGACCACATCGCGCCGGGGTCGTTGCACGGCGTGCGGATCTTCTTCCCGGACCCGTGGCCGAAGAAGAAGCACCACAAGCGCCGGCTCGTGCAGCCGGAGTTCGTGGCGCTGCTCGCGTCACGGCTCTCGGAAGGCGGGGTGCTGCACCTCGCGACGGACTGGGAGCACTACGCGGAGCAGATGCTCGAGGTGTGCTCCGGCGAGCGTTTGCTGACCAACATGTACGACGGCTGGGCTCCTCGACCGGACTGGCGGCCCGTCACGAAGTTCGAGCAGCGGGCTGTGAACGAGGGCCGCGTTTCGCACGACCTGATGTTCCGCCGGAACGACCTCACCTGATCGAGGTCTCAAGCCGTTCGAGTGAACACCCTGGGTCTAGCGTTCACTCGTTGGAGTGGCCGGTGTTGATCACCCGAAATGCCCCGAGTGGCAGTGACGCGTGAAGCTCTTCCGGCCTTAGCGTCTCGCTCCGTGACCCCCGACGTCCTCCCCGTCGCGGAGGAGTTCGTCCGCATGTTCCACGCGGCGCACTCCGACGCAGGCTCGCTGTCCGCCCGCATCGCCCAGGTGCGCGCCGAGATCGCCGAGACCGGAACCTACCGCCACACCACCAACGAGCTCGCGTACGGCGCGCGGATCGCGCTGCGAGATTCCGGTTGGTGCACCTCAGGTGTGCCGTGGCGACGACTGAAAGTCCGCGATCTGCGCGGCTATCGCAACGCCGCCGCTGTCGCCGGCGAGTGCGTTGAACACCTGCGACTGGCGACGAACGGCGGCGAAATCCGGCCGCTGGTCACGGTTTTCGCGCCGGACGCACCTGGCTCGCCCGGGCCGGTGATCTGGAACGAGCAGCTGATCCGGTACGCCGGGTACGCCGACGGGATGGGGGACCGCCGGTACGCCCAGTTCACGGAAACCATGCAGGGCATGGGATGGCGGCCGCCGGCGCGACGCACGCGCTTCGACCTGCTGCCGTTGGTGGTGGAGACCCAGCACGAGGGACCGCGGCTGTTCACGCTGCCGTCCGAGATCGTGCACGAGGTCCCGCTGGAGCACCCGACGTTGCCGTGGTTCGGCGAGATGGGCCTGCGCTGGCACGCGGTTCCGGTCATCTCGAACATGCGGCTGTCGATCGGCGGCGTGCACTATCCCGCGGCACCCTTCAACTCGTGGTTCGTCGGTGCCGAGATCGGTACGCGTTCTCTTGCCGAGGAAGGTGCGTACGGCGTGGCACGCGAAGTCGCCGACGCGTTGGGTTTGGACACCTCGTCCGAACGCACGCTGTGGCGGGACTTCGCCACCGTTCACCTGAACGCGGCAGTGCTCCACTCGTTCGACAAGGCGTCCGTCACCATCACGGACCACCACGCGGAAGCGCTCCACCGGCTCGCGTGGCTGCGCTCCCGCCAACGCTCGTCAGCCGCGCGTCCCGCGTTCCGCCTGGACACCGCAGCCGCGGCACGCGCACGGACCGGTGCTCCGGCGCGCTTCACGGCCGCGTTGGACGAGACCCGTCCGCAACCGACGAGCAGGCTGGCGGAGCTGCTCCGCCAGCAACACTCCCTGACCAGCGTCTGACTTCCGTTACCTGAATCATCAGAGGGCGTGAGTCCGCTGATGATTCAGGCAGCCGTCGCGTCCCCGCGTCGACGTTGACTCGCACCGGCCGGTGCGAGTCTTCCCGTGGCGGTACCCGTTGCCCGCGTCGCGCGGGTCTTACGCAGGTTTCCATCGGGCTCGTTTTGCGTCGCCCCGCAACTCGGGGAGGACGACTCGCGCTGCACGAGCGCGGCGAGGTTGTGTGCCGCGTTGAGGTCGCGGTCCAGGTTCAGACCACACGCTTCGCAGCGGTACATGCGTTCGGACAGGCGCAGTTTGGCTTTCACCGCACCACATCCCGAACACGTCTTCGAGCTGGGGGTACCACCGATCGGCGATGTGCACCTGCACGCCGGCCCAGCGGGCCTTGTACTCGATCTGGCGGCGCAACTCAGCCAGGCCGACACCGGCGACGTGCCTGGCGAGCGGCCGGTTCTTCATCATGCCCGCCACGTGCAGGTCCTCAATCGCAACCGCGCCGTGGGTGCGGATCAGCCTGGTGGTGAGTTTGTGCAGGCTGTCCCGGCGGGCGTTCGCGACTGCGGCGTGCAGCCTCGCGATGCGCGACTGCGTCGTGCGCCACCGGGCTGAGGGGCCACGCCGCGTGCGCCGATCCGGCCCATGACGGCGCGCGGCCTGCCTTTGCAAGCGGCGCAGCTGCCGCAGCACGGTCTCAAGGCGCCGCGGGTTCGGGATGATCTCACCGGTCGACAGCACGGCCAGGGATCGCACTCCGAGGTCGACACCAACCGTGCTGTCGGGCCGGGCGGGCACCGGATCCGATCGGGTGATCTCGACGGAGAACACCACGAACCACCGCCCCGCGCGGAAGGTCACGGTGGCCGAGCGGATACGGGCGCTACCTCGCTCCAACTGACGCGCGAGTTTGCGGGTGGACTCGTGGGTGCGGACCGTCCCGACGCGCGGCAACCTCACGTGTCGCCGGTCGGCGGCCAGGCCGAACGCGCCCGTGGTGAATCGGCAGGACCACCCGGATCGCTTGCCCTTGAACCGGGGGAAGCCGAGCCTGCGGCCCTTTCGCTCGCCATTCCGGGAGTCGGCCCAGTTGCCCAACGCGGTCGCGAGATTGGCCAGGCCGGACGAGCAGGTTTCCTTCGAGTTCTCGTTCCACCACGGCGCCACCTCGTCTTTGGCCTGGTTCCAGACCTTGCGCAGGCTGTAGGCCGACCACGGGTGAAGCGGGGTGAGCCGATCGTCCGGGAGATCGTAGGTCTTCTCCGCGGCTCGCTGATCCAGGTTCGCCTTGATCCGGCCCAAACCCCAGTTGAACGCGTACCGCTGCGCGCCACAATGCGACCGCAGAGCCGCGTACTGCCCTGCGGTCGGATCGAGCGCGAACCGGTAGGCCTGGATCACCGTGACCATGTCGTCGAAACGGTAGCGGGCCACACCGACAAAACCGCGCAGCGCATGACTTCCCCATCACACGCTGGATCGGCACCTAGTGCTTCGAGTCGATCATCACGCCCGAGAGGGCCATGAGCGCAAGGACCAACAGGCCGACCACCGCGGCGGCCCAAGTGAACACAACTGACAACATGGCGTCCTCCGTTTCCCCGACTGCTCCTCCAGAGTCCGTTACCGAGCCGTCATCCGGCATCCGCCGTGAGGGTATTTCCGCAGGTCGTCCACTCAGCCTTCTGGCTGATGCCGCCCCCATACCTCCGACGGACGCGGGATCAGCCTTCCGGCTTTACCGTGTACTGCGTGGAGAGCACGGAACTGAACTGGCGGTTGCTCGCCAAACGCCAGTGGCCGCTGGCGCTCTCGCTCACCGGCATCGCCATCGCGGAAACCGGGTCGATCAACACCGCGCTCGGCTGGTGGCAGGTCCCCGGTGTGCTGGTCATCTGCGTGATCGCGGTGCTGGCACCCCGCCGTCCGTTCGACGCGGCACTGGCACTGGCGTTCGCAATCGTCTGCGTGGCGCTCTACATGCGGTTTCTCGGCGTCGCGTTCGAGCCGCACTTCTTCTTCAGCGGTGCCAACGTCTCCATCACCGGTGCCGCGATGGCGACCATCGCGGTGCTCGTGCGGGAGGTGCCGCAGTGGCGCGCGGTGTCCGGCACAGTGCTGGTGGTGGCCGCGATGGTGGCCGCGGAGGTCCTCGGCTGGCCGGTCGTCGCGCCCGTCGAGTACCGCGAGTACGGACCGGACACCACGTCTTATCTGTTCGGCGCGAGCATCCTGCTGGTGCTGGCCGTCGGCAGCGGGTTGTACTTCCGGGCCCGTGACAACGAACGCGCGTCTCAACTGGCTGCATCCGTTGCGGCAGCACAGAACGCCGAGCGGATGGCGTTGGCGCGCGAACTTCACGACGTGGTCGCGCACTACGTGACGGCGATCGTGGTGCACGCCCAGGCCGGCCAGATGAACCGCGAGGTCGACGTGCTGCCGTCCATCGCCGCTTCCGGCACCGAGGCGCTCACGGCGATGCGCCGTCTGGTGGGGACGATGCGGGACGGCACTTCTTCCGGGCCTGCCGCGTCTTCGTCGTTGGTGGACGACGTGCGCACGCTGGCCTCGGACTCCGGACTGCCCGTGCACCTGTCGGTCGATCTGCAGGACGCGGTGCCGCAGGAGCTGGCCCGGTCGGTGCTGCGACTGGTGCAGGAATCGCTGACGAACACCCAGAAGCACGCGGACGCGGTGTCCTCAGTGGACGTCGCACTGTCCTCTGGGGACGGTTCGCTGCGACTGTTCGTGGCGGACGACGGGGTCGCCTCGGACGTTCCCGTTGGTGGCTCGGGAGGTTACGGGCTCGTGGGCATGCGCGAGCGCGTGGAACTGCTAGGCGGTACGTTCTCCGCAGGCCGACGCGAACCGACTGGGTGGACGGTTCGCGCCGAACTGCCGCTTGCCTAGCGCTCGTCGCGAATGACGTCGAACTCCTGCGTCATCTCGACATCGCTGAACTGGTCGTCGTTCTGAGGGTCGATGTCGGCCACTGATGCCTCCGCATGATCACGCCCGGTCCCGTGCGGATGTGATCATGCCAACTCAACCCCGAGTCGGCGGCTTGGGGGTGGCGGGCTTCTGCGCGCGCCGGAAGTTACCACTGGACTTGCACGGCTTCTTCGACATGATCATGTGACGCCGACCCCGTCTCGCTGGTTGCCTGCGGATGCACAAAGGGCCCGCCGGGTGATGCTCGACGGGCCCCTTGGTTGGGGAGAAGTTTCTGATCGGGGCGGACCCTGGGGGTCGGCCCGCCCCGACGGAGGCAGGATTCCCACGCGTCACAGATGTATGCGTGCTTGTGACTGGCATCACAGTGGCAGGATTCCGTGCATGTCACTGCGCCTCCACGCCCCGGTGGTCCTGCCCTGCGACCCGTCCTGCTCCGTCCTGCGGGACGCCGTCGTGGACGTGGTCGACGGGCGAATCACCTATGTGGGTGAGCTTTCCGGCGCACCGGCCTTCTCCGGCGAGGTGCGCTCTTTGTCCGGCATCCTGCTGCCCGGCCTCGTCAACACCCACGCGCACAGCCCGATGACGGTGCTGCGCGGACTGGGCTCGGACCTGCCGCTGCTGCGGTGGCTGCAGGAGCAGATGTGGCCGAACGAGGCGCGGATGACCGCTGCCGACGTCGGTGCGGGCATGCTGCTGGGCGCCGTGGAGATGCTGCGGCACGGCGTCACCACGTCCACCGAGATGTACTTCCACGGCCCGGAGCTGGTGTCCTCCGTGCTGGCCGCCGGCTCGCGGGTGGTGTTCGGCGCCGCGATCCTCGACGTGCCGGGGATGTCCTGGAAGTCGATGACCGACGAGATCACCGCGTGGATCGACGCCGATGGGCTGCGGTTCGGCCCCGGCGAACGGGTCGAGCTCGCGTACGGGCCGCACTCCGCCTACACGTTGGCGCCAGAGATGCTGACCGCAGTGGCTGTTGAGGCTCGGGCGCGCGGGGCGTTGTTGATGGTGCACGTCGCGGAGTCGCCGGAGGAGGACCTGGCGCAGCGTGCCTCGCATGGCTCGGTGCCCGCGCTGCTGAAGGCTTCGGACGTGCTGGGCGGCCGGGTGTTGTCCGCTCACTCCGTGCATCTGTCAGACGACGACATCGCGCTGTACGCGTCGTACGGCGTGGGTGTGGCGCACTGTCCCGGCTCGAACGCGAAGCTCGCGTCGGGCATCGCGCGAGTGCCGGCGATGCTGCAGGCCGGGGTGAACGTCGGTCTCGGCACGGACGGTCCCGCGTCGAACGACGATCTGGACCTGTTCGAGGAAGCCCGGCTCGCGGCGATGTTCGCTCGGGTCTCCGCGATGGACGCGACCGTGCTCGGGGCGGCTCAGGCGCTGCTGATGGCGACTCGGGGTGGGGCTGCTGCGCTCGGCCGGGACGACATCGGTGCGCTGGAGGCTGGGCGTTGGGGCGATGTCGTGCACATCGCGGCTGATGACCCGGCCTTTGCGACCGGGTTGGACGCGCCGGATCCGCAGCTGCTGGCGAACCTCGTGTGGGGGTCCGGGTCCCGGCGGGTCACCGACGTGTGGGTGGCCGGTGACCACGTCGTGGCCGGTGGGGAGTCGACTCGGGTCGACCGCCAGGAGGCCCAGGCCGGGGTGACCGCGGTGGCCCAGCGACTGCGGAGCGTCACCAGCTAGCCACAGTTGTTGATGGATCTGTGGACAACTACCTCGGCCGGGAACGCACGGTCACCTCGGTGATGTGGGCGTCGGGCGTCGCCAGCACGGCCGACGCCACCGCCCGCCCGATCGAGTCCGGGTCGATGTACTGCGTGGGGTCGTACTCGCCGCCCTCCTGGCGGCGCACGCTCTCCTGCATCGGCGTGGCGGTCCGTCCGGGGTAGACCGTGGTCACGCGCAGCGCCGGCTCGTCGCCGCGCAGGGCGTCGGCGTAGGCGCGCAGGGCGAACTTCGAGGCCGCGTAGACGCCCCAGCCCGGGTTGGCGTTCTGGCCGGCACCCGAGTTGATCAGCACGACGTGGCCGCCTGCGGTGCGGAGCTGGGGCAGGACCAGGTTGGTCAGTTCGGCCACGGCGAAAACGTTCACGTCGAACGTCTGGCGCCAGTCGGCCTGGGTCGCCTCGGACAGCGGGCCCAGCAGGGCGATGCCCGCGCTGTGCACGAGCACGTCCAGGCGCGAGACGACGCCGAGGTCGGCGCTGGCCGCGTTCGTGAGGTCGAAGGGCCAAGCGGTTGCGCCGGGGAGTTCCGCTGCCAGCAGGGACAGGGACGTTTCGTCGCGTCCACCTAGCAGGAGATCGTGAGTTGGGGCCAGACTGCGGGCGATGGCCGAGCCGATTCCGCTGGATGCCCCGGTGACGAGGGCGACCGGACGATCACTCATGGGGGAACCGTAACGTGCCGAGGAAGTTGATCCTGCCGTATCTGGGCCTGCTGTACTTCATCAACTACCTGGACCGGGTCAACATCGGGTTCGCCGGGCCGAACGGGATGTCGGAGGAGCTGAAGCTCTCGGCGACCGTGTTCGGGTTCGCGTCCGGGGTGTTCTTCATCGGGTATCTGCTGCTCGAAGTGCCGAGCAACCTGGCGCTGCACCGGTTCGGGGCGCGGAAGTGGATCGCCCGGATCATGGTCAGCTGGGGGATCGTCGCCACGGCCATGGCGTTCGTGCCCAACGGGACCGTGCTGATCGTGCTGCGGTTTCTGCTCGGTGTGGCGGAGGCCGGGTTCTTTCCCGGGATCATCCTGTACCTGACGTACTGGTACGCGGAGAAGGAGCGGGCGCGGATCGTCGCGCTGTTCATGGTGGCGGTGCCGATCTCGACCGCGCTCGGGGCCACGTTCAGCGGGTTGCTGATCCAGTGGACGGACTGGCGCACGATGTTCCTGATCGAGGGGCTGCCGGCGATCGCGCTGGCGTTCGTGACGTGGTTCTGGCTGCCGGACAAGCCGGACGAGGCGATCGAGGAGCCGCAGAAGGAGCACTGGCCGCTGCGCAAAGCCCTCACTCACCCGCGCGTCCTGGCGTTGAGCTTCGTGTACTTCGGGATCGTGTACGGGCTCTACACGCTGGGGTTCTTCCTGCCGACGATCATCAAGGGACTGGCGCCCGGAGCGGGCATCGTCGAGCGCGGGTTGATCAACGCGATCCCGTACGTCCTCGGTGCGGTCGCCATGGTCCTGTGGGCCAGGCACGGAGACCGCACCGGAGAACGGAAGTGGCACGTCGCCGCGCCCATGTTGCTGGGAGGTGCGGCCATCCCCGTCGCGCTGTACCTCAGCAACCCCGTCGCCGCGATGGTCGCGGTGAGCGTCTGCGCGATCGGTGTCTGTGCCGCCCTGCCCACGTTCTGGGCACTCCCGACCAGCTTCCTGGGTGGCACGGCCGCGGCGGGCGGGATCGCGTTGATCAACTCGTTGGGCAACGTGAGCGGGTTCGTCGCGCCGTATGTCACCGGGTGGCTGCGTGACATCACCGGGACCCAGAAGACCGGACTCTGGGTCGTCGGCATCACGATGGTCACGGCAGCCGTGGTGGCGCTCGTTCAGCGAGCGGGTTCGGAGAAGGTGTAGAGCGCCTCGTAGTGCACGGACGTCTGGGCGCCCTCCTGGCATCCGCCCGCCGGTGCGAGGCCGCCCTTGGTGGCGAGGCGCTGCACGTAGCCGACCTTGCCGAACACGCCCTGGCCGCGCACGGCCTTGGCCTTCAGCAGGAGCTCGGGAACGGCTCCTGGAACCTCGTTGCGGGCGCCGTCCACCGGTGCGGCCTCGACTGCACTTCCGTCGACGGTGGACACCCAGATCGGCCCACGCGAGTGCAGTCCGACCGCGCGTCCGAGCCGGTCAGCCAACGTGGCGGCCGGTTCCAGGCCCTTCCACGCTCCGGCCGTGCAGGTGTAGGTCTGCACACCCTTGGCGTAGAACCTCGCGACGAGCTTGTTGCCCGGTGGANATCGGCCCACGCGAGTGCAGTCCGACCGCGCGTCCGAGCCGGTCAGCCAACGTGGCGGCCGGTTCCAGGCCCTTCCACGCTCCGGCCGTGCAGGTGTAGGTCTGCACACCCTTGGCGTAGAACCTCGCGACGAGCTTGTTGCCCGGTGGAACCTGAACCGCGGGCGCGACCTTCGCGCCCGCGGCGTCCACGTCCGGGGTCGGCGCGGCGGTGGAGCCGACGCCTCCGATGGCGAAACCGAGAAGAGTTGCGGAAACGAGCACAAGACCAGCACGCTTCATTACTCACTCCAAAGTAGACAGTGCGACGTGTCTCTCGTTTGAGCGGTGCAGCCACCAGGTCCTACGGACTGATGGCCGCACCGGTTCAAACGACTTCGTGGAGTGATGAGAGCGCTACCACGCGTCAGGAGGCCGGGGCGAAGAAGGTGTAGAGGGCCTGGTAGGGCACAGAAGCCTGGTCACCGGCCTTGCACCCGCCAGAGGGGGCGACGCCGCCCTCGGTGGCGAGGCGCTGGATGTAGCTGACCTTGCCGAACAGACCGTCGCCGCGCACGGCCTTGGTCTTCAGCAGCAGCTCGGGAACGGCGCCCTTGACGTCGTTCTTCGCGCCGTCGACCGGGGTCGCCTCGACCGCACTGCCGTCCACAGTGGACACCCAGACCGGGCCGCGGGAGTGCAGGATGATGGGCTTGCCGTCCTTGTCGACCAACGTCGCAGCGGGCTCCAGACCCTTCCACGCGTTCGCGGTGCAGGTGTACGTCTGGACGCCTGTGGCCTGGTATTTGCCGACCAGCTTCTGGCCGGCGGGGACCTGGACCGCCGCGGCGACCGGGGCATCCGGCGAAGCCTGGGCGACCGGGGTGGGAGTTGCGGTGCCGGGCGTGGTGCCGCACGCAGCAAGACCCAGAAGAGCAGCAGTACCAACGAAAAGAGCAACACGGCGCACGACTAACTCCAAAGTAGACAGCCTTTGTGGACCTTCCCTCGGCTGTCCGCGGTGCAGCCACCCATCACACGGACGGGTGGCTGCACCGGTTCATTCCACTTGAGTGAGCCAGACCACTCAGTCGCAGATCTTGCGACGGTCCTTGCGCCACACCACCGCGACGGACGGACGCGGCTGCGAGGTGCCGCCGTCCGGCCAGTGCGACAGCGGGTTGTTCGCCGACGCGCCGTCGATCTCACCGGGGTGCTGCACGGACACCAGCACGAAGTCCTCGGTGATGACCGGGCCGCAGGTCTCCGCACCCTTGGGCACGGTGAGGAACTGCTTCACCTGACCGCGACGCTTGCCGGAGACCGGCACCGCGAACAGGCCGTCGTTGGAGCCCAGCGCGTTGCCGTCCGTGGAGATCCACAGGTTGCCGTGCGAGTCGAACGCGACGTTGTCCGGGCACGAGATCGGGCTGACCTGCGACTTGTCGAAGCCGCCGAAGTACGTGCCGGGGTCCTTCGGGTCACCGCAGACCAGCAGCAGCTTCCACGAGAAGGTGGTCGCCGTGTTGTCGCTGCGGCGCTCCTCGATCTCCAGCACGTGACCGTGCTTGTTGCCGTTGCGCGGGTTGGGCTCGGTCGGGCCTTCCTTGCCGGCCTTGCCGCGGTCGGTGTTGTTGGTGAGCGCGGCGTAGATCCGGCGGTTGTGCGTCGAGGGCTCGACGTCCTCCGGGCGGTCCATCTTCGTGGCGCCCACCTTGTCGGCGGCCAGGCGCGTGAAGACGTAGACCTCCTCGGCGGTGAAGCCCGGCACGAACGACTTGTCGTTGTGCGCCAGCGCGATCCACTCGCCGCTGCCGTCGAACTCGCCGTCCTTGGGCAGCGTGCCGTCACCGGTGATCTCGGCGGCGGGGCTGTCGCCGGTGAACTTGGCGACGTAGAGCGTGCCCTTGTCCAGCAGGCGCTTGTTGTGCTCGCGGGCTCGCTTCGAGTTGCCCTTCATGTACTTCTCGTCGGTGACGAACTTGTACATGTAGTCGAAGCGCTCGTCGTCACCCATGTACGCGACCACACGGCCATCGCGAGCGACGATGACGTTCGCACCCTCGTGCTTGAAGCGCCCGAGCGCGGTGTGCTTGACCGGCGTCGACTTCGGGTCGAGCGGGTCGATCTCGACGATCCAGCCGAAGCGGTTGGCCTCGTTCGGCTCCTTGAGCAGGTCGAAGCGCTTGTCGAAGTTCTCCCACTTGCGCGTGGTCGCGCCACCGGTGATGCCGTAACGGGCGAACTTGGCCTTGGTGTCAGGGTCGGTGACCTGGCCGCCGTTCGCGAAGTACTGGTTGAAGTTCTCCTCGCCGGACAGGATCGTGCCCCACGGCGTGACGCCACCGGCGCAGTTGTTCTGCGTACCGAGGACGACCTTGCCGGACGGGTCGGCGGAGGTCTTGAGGTACTTCGAACCGGCGGCGGGGCCACGCACCTCGAACGGCGTGGTGAGCGTGATCCGGCGGTTGTACTTCTCCATGTCGTCCGGGCAGACGAACAGCTTGCCCGTGCGGGGGTCGCGGTCGACCATCACGATCGACAGGCCGTGCGCGGCCCACGCGATCTTGGCGTGCTTCTCGGTGACCTTGTCCGCGGCCCAGTCCTTGAACATGAAGGTCTCGGACGTGTACTCGTGGTTGCTCACCATGAGCCAGCTGTCGTGGTAACCGGGCACCGGGACGAGGCCGCAGAAGTCGTTGTTGAAACCGAACTGCTTGGCCTGCGCCTCTGGGGTCTGGTTGTCGAAGTCGAACTTCGGCGCGTCCGGCAGCACCGCGTCGCCCCAGCGGATCACGACGTCCTGCTGGAAGCCCTTCGGCACGCTGATCTGGTCGAGGGTGTTGGGCTGCACCGGCTCGAAGTTCAGACCGCCGGGGTCGCGGCCGAAGCCGAGGTCCAGGTCGACATCGACGTTCACCGGAGCGGCGGCGGCCGAGCCGGACATGGCGAGCGCGCCGGCGCCCGCGACGGCGACGACCGCACCGGCCTTCAGCATGCCGCGGCGGCTCACGACCTCCTTGACGACGTCGCCGAAGTACGCGTTCTGCGACGAGTTGGGCGCCTCGTGCGAACACGCGTTGCCGCAGCGGAACTCGCAGGTGACAGCCTGACGCCCGAGCGGGTGGTTCGTCGGGAGCAGGGGCAGCAGGCGGCGGCCCCGATCGGTGGGTGAGGACACGCAGGCCTCCGAGATCGGTCAGTGTGGGAACTGGCCGAACCTAAGAGCCCAACGAGATCGCCTGCCGTCCACGAGGTGAACGGCAGGCGAACACGTACTACACCCGAACGGTTGTCGCACGCAGGGTGATCAACCGATTTCACCCAGCTGACGACGGCCCTTGCGCCACACCGCGACGACCGACGGACGAGGCCGCGAGGTACCCCGGTCCGGCCAGTTGGAAGCGGGCTTGTCGGCGCTCGCGCCGTCCACCTCACCGGGGTGCTGGACGCACACGGTGATCACCCGCTCGCCGATCACCGGACCGCACGTCTCACCGCCGCGCGGCACCGTGAGGAACAGCTTGAGATGGCCCCGCTCCGGCCCTTCCAGCGGCACGCCGTAGAGGCCGTCGTTCAGCCCGTCGAGCTTGCCGTCGGCGTCCGTGGAGATCCACAGGTTGCCGTGCCGGTCGAACGCCACGTTGTCCGGACTGGAGATCGGACTCACCTGTGACTTGTCGTAGCCGCCGAAGTAGGTGTTCGGGTCGTCCGGGAAGCCGCACACCATGAACAGGCCCCAGTTGAACGTCAGCGAGAGCGCGTCGCCACGGCGTTCGACCAGCTCCAGCACCTGCCCGTGCCGGTTGTTGATGCGCGGGTTCGGCTCGGTCGCGCCTTCCTTGCCAGGCGTGACACCACGTTCGGTGTTGTTGCTCAGCGCGCAGTAGACCGTGCCGGTGCGCGGGTGGCACTCGATGTCCTCGGGGCGGTCCATCTTCGTCGCGCCGACCTTGTCCGCCGCGATGCGCGTGAAGACGTACACCTCCTCGGCGGTCATACCGGGCACGAAGGACTTTTTGCCCGCTGCCAACGGAATCCACTCACCGGAGCCGTCGAACTTGCCGTCTGACGGCAGCTTTCCGGTGCCGTCGATCTCACTCGCCGGGCTGTCGCCCTTGAAGCGCGCGACGTACAGCGTGCCGTCGTCGAGCAGCGTCATGTTGTGGCGGCGCGCGGCTTTGCTGTTGCCGCGCTTCATCTTGCCGTTGGAGATGAACTTGTAGATGTACTCGAACCGCTCGTCGTCACCGGAGTACGCGACGACACGGCCGTCGTCGGCGACGCGGATGTTCGCGGTCTCGTGCTTGAACCGGCCGAGGTGCGTGTGCTTGATCGGCGTCGAGTCCGGGTCGTGCGGGTCGAGCTCGATGACCCAGCCGAACCTGTTGACCTCGTTGGGTTCCTGCGCGAGGTCCCAGCGCTTGTCGAAGCGCTCCCACTTGCGCGTGGTCGCCGTCCCGGTGACGCCGTACCGGGTCAGCCTCGGGTCGTTGCGGCCGGCGGCGTTGCCGAAGTACTGGTTGAAGTTCTCCTCGCCGGACAGGATCGTGCCCCACGGCGTGACGCCGCCGGAGCAGTTGTTGATCGTGCCGAGAACACGCTTCCCGGTGGGGTCCACGGAGGTCTTCAACAGGTCGCTGCCCGCGGCCGGGCCACGCACCTCGAACGGCGTGTGCAGGGTGATGCGGCGGTTGTACCTGCTGAAGCGCGGCCGGTAGTGGCCAGAGAACAGCGAGCGCTTGATCATGAACACCGAGAGGCCGTGCGCGGCCCAGGCGACCTCGACCTGGTCCCTGGTCGGGTTGTTCGCGTCGTAGCCGCTGAACATGAACGGCTCGCTGGTGTACTCGTGGTTGGTGACCATGATTCCGGTCAGTTCCAACGGGTCGAGCGGCAGGATCGCGGCGAAGTCGCAGTTGAAGCCGAACTGCTTGGCCTGCTTGGCCCCGGTCTGGTTCTTGAAGTCGAACTCGGGGACGCCGGGGAAGAGCGGGTCGCCCCAGCGGATCACGATCCCCTGCTCGTACCCCTCGGGGATCACGACCTCGTCCTTGGTGTTGACCTGGACGGGCTTGAAGTCGAGTCCCCTGGGTGGGCGCCCCTTGGACTCGGGCTCGGCGGCAGCAGCGGTGCCGGCGGGCAGTGCGGTGGCGGCAGCGACGACCGCACCGGCCTTGAGCGCGGTGCGGCGGCTGATCAGATCGCCGAAGTAGGGGTTGTCAGAAGTGTTCGGGACGTCGTGGAAGCAGGCGTCGCCACAGCGGTACTCGCAGGTCACCGCTGCTCTGCCGATCCTGTGGTTGACGAGCGGCAGGGGGATCATGGTGGTGGCCTCCTACGGTCGGTGCGGGAACCGCAACCGACCGTAGTTCACCCTTCGTTAACCCACTAGCTGCTCGCTCGCGATCACGACTTCCGTCGGTACCTCGCGGGTGTCGGTGCGGTTGAACGTCAGCAGCAAGGCCGCGACCGCGCAGAGCACCGCCGCCACGACGAACGGCTGCGCGAGGTGGCTCACGAACGTCGCCGCCAGCGCACCGCCGAGCCAGCGCAGGAAGTTGTACCCGGCGCTCGCGACCGGCCGCGGCGCGTCGCTGACGCTCATCGCGGTGCCGGTGAACAGTGTGTTCAGCAGCCCGCTGACCAGGCCGCTGACGATCACCGCGACCACCAGCAACGGCTTGCTCGGGACCGCCATCACGAGCATGAGCAGCGCGAACGCGAGGACCGATCCGATGATCGCGTTCTTCTCTCCGATCCGGTCGGCCAGCCGCGGCGCGAGCAGGACGCTGGAGACCGCGACGCACACACCCCAGCCGAAGAAGATCAGTCCGATCTCGACGGCACCCCACCGCAGGACGAACGGCGACCACGCGAGCACCGTGAAGAACGCGGCCGTGTAGAGCGCGGCACCGATCGAGGTGCGCAGCAGGACGGGGTTCTTCAGCGCCTTCAGCGGGTCGAGCAGGCTGATCCTCGGACGTTCGTGGTGGGAGTCCTCGGCCAGGAAAGTTGCGCAAAGGATCAGCGCGACGGCCATCAGGATCGCGGTGCCGAGGAACGGCCCGCGCCACGAGATGCTGCCGAGCAACGCCCCCAGCAGCGGCCCGACGCTCAGACCGAGACCGAGCGCGGCCTCGTAGAGCAGGATCGCCGCCTTCTGCCCACCGCTGGCCGCGCCGACGATGACGCTGAGCGCGGTGGCGATGAAGAACGCGTTGCCGAGTCCCCAGACTGCCCGCAGTCCCACGAGCTGGCCGATGCTCCCTGCCGCCGAGCACGCCAGCGTGGCGATGACGATCAGCGCGAGCCCGCCGACGAGCGTGCGCTTGGCCCCGAACCGCGCGGTCGCGGCGCCGGTGAACAGCATCGCGACGACCTGGACGCCGAGGTAGGAGGAGAAGAGGAGGGTGACCTGCGCGGGTGTTGCGTGCAGACCCTCCGCGATGGACAACAGGATCGGGTCCACGAGCCCGATCCCCATGAAGGCGATGACCGCGGCGAACGCCGTGATCCACACCGGCTTGGGCTGAGCCTTGAAATTCACTTAGCTATACTAAGCTTTTTCACTTAGCATGGCGAAGTATTCTGCGCCACACGGTACGGTCTCGGTGTGGATGCGGTGATCTTCGACCTCGACGGCGTGCTGATCGACTCCGAACAGGTGTGGGACGAGGTGCGCCAGGACTTCGCGGCACGTCACGGCGGTGTGTGGACTCCCGAGGCGACTCGGGCCATGCAGGGGATGTCGACGCCCGAGTGGGGCTCCTACCTCGTGTCCGCGGTGGGCGTTCGGTTGACGCCTGCCGAGGCTTCCGCCGGCGTGATCGCCGAGATGGAGAAGGCCTACGCGGCGCATCTGCCGGTGATTCCCGGTGCGGTGGAGGCTGTCCGGGAAGTGGCCTCGCGGTTTCCGGTCGCGATCGCGTCCTCGGCTCCGGCCGTGCTGATCAAGGTCTTCCTGGACGTGACCGGCCTGCCCGTGCCCGTTGCGGTGTCGTCGGAGGAGTGCGCGGCCGGCAAGCCGTCGCCGGACGTCTACCTGCTGGCGGCGTCGCGTCTCGGGGTTTCGGCTGGTTCTTGTTACGCCGTCGAGGATTCGACGAACGGGCTGCGTGCCGCGCTGGCCGCGGGGATGACCGTGCTCGCCGTGCCGAACCCGCACTTCCCGCCTGCTCCAGAAGTGTTGTCGAAGGTGACGGTTCTGTCTTCAATCGCGGATCTGCCAGGTGCCCTGACGTAACTTCCGCACATGCTGCTGCGGGACAAGGTCGCCCTGATCACGGGCGCCTCAACGGGAATCGGTGCGGCCGCCGCTCGCTTGTTCGCGGCCGAGGGGGCCTCGGTGGTGCTCGCCGCCAGGTCCGAGGACAAGATCGCTGCACTGGCTGCCGAGATCGGCGGCGTCGCGGTCGTCACGGATGTCGCGTCGGATGAGGACTGCGCGCGGGCCGTATCGGTTGCGGTGGAACGGTTCGGCCGCCTGGACGTGGCGTTCAACAACGCCGGCATCGGCCCCGACGGCGTGGTGCTGACCGACAGCACCGCTTGGGACACAACACTTTCGGTCAACCTGACCGGCGTCGCCCAGTGCATGCGCCACGAGATCCGCGCGATGCTCTCGGGCGGTGGCGGCGCGATCGTCAACAACGCCAGCACCGCCGCGTTCTTCGGCACCGCGTTCGCCTCGGCGTACTCGGCCGCGAAGCACGGCGTGATCGGCCTGACCAAGACCGCCGCCTCCGAGTACGGCAGGCACGGCATCCGGGTCAACGCCGTGAATCCGGGCGTGATCGACACGCCGCAGACCGGCCCGTGGCTCTCGATCCCCGGCGAACGCGAACGCGCGGCCACCTGGAACGCCTTGAAGCGCCTGGCCTCGCCGTCGGAGGTTGCTGAAGCCGCCCTGTGGCTGCTGTCGGACCGCGCGTCGTTCGTGACCGGCGCCGAACTGGCCGTCGACGGCGGCTACACGGCTATTGCGCCGGGCGTGGGCTGACGAAACTGATCGCGGCCATGCCGATCGCGAGGCACGTGCAGGCGATGACGCCCTTGGGCCAGTAGATGTGGCTGCTGAGGAACAGGAAGCTGCCGACCAGCAGGAAGGCAGCTCCTGGGATCGCCTTGAGCCTGTGCTTGACCAGCGCGCAGACCGCGATCGCGATGCTGGCCGCGAAGAAGCACCACGCGCCAACGGTTCCGAGCTGGTTGCCGATCTTGAAGACCGGAGTGGCGGCGTCTCGGGCGTCGTTCAACGTCATGGCGCCACCGCCGATGCCCGCCAACGCGTCCAGCGCTCCGTAGAAGACGACGTACCCGAACGCTGCTGCGCGGCCGAGGTAGCGCACGGGCTTCGGGGCGTCTTCGAGCAGAACCCATTGCGCGGCACCGAGGAGCGGGAAGATCACCGCGAGGATGATGTGCATGTCCCGCCACCACTGGGCCGTCGACGCGTCGAGGTGATGCGGGTGGGTCAGGCCGATGGCGGCGAGGACCAGGCCGGGGAGGGCGACGAGCAGCGTGCGCACCGGCCGAACCTAGCGGTGATCACCACTTTCCCGGCTGGACTCGCCCACTTTCGGGCGATTCGAACCAGCGGGTCGAACCTGTGTTTGACAGGATGTGGGTGTGGTGAACCGGCGTGAACAGGCAGCGCTGCTGCTCGCACTCCGCGACAGCGAGCGCGGCTGGGCCGACGTCACGAACGCCGTCGAGGAGTCCGGATCCGCGGAGTCCGTGCTGGAATCGCTGCTCACTCCCGACCAGCCCACACTCGAACATCTCCAGGCGGCTCGACCCCGTCGAGAAGGAGATCGAGTCCTGGGCGGACGAGGGAATCAACCTGGTCACCGTGCTGGACGAGGAGTACCCGGTCCAGTTGCTGATGGTGCACCAGCGACCGCCTTTCCTGACGTGCAGGGGCTTTCTCGACCCCGCCGACCAGTTCGGCGTCGCCGTCGTCGGCAGCAGGCACGCCACAGCTCGTGGACTCCACATCACGCGCGAGATCGCGACAACGCTGACCAAGCACGACATCACGGTCTTCAGCGGTCTGGCCGCAGGTGTCGACACCGCGGCGCATCGAGCCGTTGTGGACGCCGGAGGGCGCACGGTGTCCGTTGTCGGCACGGGCCTGCGCCGCTGCTGCTACCCGGCGGAGAACGCGGAGTTGCAGCAAGAGATCGCCAGGACCGGAGCGGTCGTGTCCCAGTTCTGGCCGGACGCCGGTCCCGCGAAGCACCACTTCCCGATGCGCAACGCCGTGATGAGCGGCTGCAGCGTCGCAACCGTCGTGGTGGAAGCGAGCGAACACAGCGGCACCCGGATCCAGGCACGGCTCGCGCTGGAGCACGGCCGGCACGTCTTCTTCCTGCCCGAGGTCGTCTCCGGCACGACGTGGGGCCAGGAAGTGGCCCAGCGGCCGAACACGACCGTCCTGGAAGGTCCCGACCACCTGTTGCGCGTGCTCGACGAGCTGCGCGCCGGAGTCCCGGACCTGATCGACCTCTGACGTGAGCCCGCTCAGCCGCATCCTCGAGCGGTACCAGAACATCCTCGTTTCGCCCCCGAATCGCGGACCGAACGTGTGCACCACGTGCTTGCGTCCCACAGACGGTTACGTGCGTTGCTCGCAGTGCAACGGCCATGTCCGTGAGTTCGGAGCGGAGTTGGCCGACGAGGTCGTGATCATCTCGATGGCGGGCAGAGGTGGGCAGTTGGCCCACGTGCTGGCGAAGTACAAGTACGGCGAGCGCCCGGAGATGCGCAGGCAGTTCACCGACGAGCTGGCATATGTGCTCGCGACGTTTCTCGCGAAGCACAAGCGCGTGCTGCTCATCGATGATCAGTGGACATCGGGCGCGAGCCTGCAGTCATCGGCGATCGCGCTCAAACGGGCAGGAGCGGCGCGGGTCGTGGGCCTGGTCATCGGACGGCGGGTCGACGCGGAACCTTCAGGCTCGTTCGACTGGGATGTCTGCCCCCTCTGTCAGCAAGGCTGATGCTGAGCACCAGAACCGGGATCGGGTGATTCCCGCCGCCCCGGTCTGTCCCTAGCCTCGCGCTCATGACGCAACGAGTTGCTGTGGTCACCGGCACCGCGCAGGGCATGGGCCTGCGGATCGCGGACGTGCTGCGCGAGGACGGGTTCGCCGTCGTCGGCTTCGACCTGCAGGAGAGCAAGGACGGGATCGTCGGCAACGTCGCGAGCGCCGAGGACGTCCAGCGCCTGACGGACCACGTCATGAGCACCCACGGCAGGGTGGACGTGCTGGTCAACAACGCGGGGATCGCCGGCATCGTGCCGTTCGAGGAGACCAGCCTCGACCAGTGGGAGCGGATCATGGCGGTCAACCTGACCGGGCCGTTCCTGCTCACCAAGGCGCTGGGCAAGGTCATGCTCGCCCAGGGCTCGGGCAGCGTCGTCAACATCGCGAGCGTCGCCGGGCTGCAGGGGGTGGCGGACCGAGCTGCGTACAACACGACCAAGCACGGGCTGATCGGGCTTACGCGGACACTCGCCGTCGAGTGGGGCGGGCGGGGGATCAGGGTCAACGCCGTGTGCCCCGGCTGGGTCAAGACCGAGATGGACGTCGAGTCGCAGGCCGGCGGTTATTACGTCGACGAGGACATCACGAACCACGTGCCGGCCAACAGGTTCGCGGTACCGGACGACATCGCTCAGGCCGTGAGGTTCCTGGCCAGCGACAACGCGCGGTACATCAACGGCGTCGCGCTGCCCGTCGACGGCGGGTGGACCGCGGACGGCAGCTGGCAGAAGCTGCGGCTCTCCAAGCGGTAGAACGACGGGCCGCCCTCACGTGAGAGGGCGGCCCACCACGTCACTCGCCGCGGATGAAGGACTCGACGGCCGCGTGGGCCTCGGAGTCCGAGTACTGCACGGGCGGGGACTTCATGAAGTACGACGACGCCGAGAGGATCGGGCCGCCGATGCCCCGGTCGAGGGCGATCTTCGCCGCGCGGACCGCGTCGATGATGATGCCCGCGGAGTTCGGGGAGTCCCAGACCTCCAGCTTGTACTCCAGGTTCAGCGGCACGTCGCCGAACGCGCGGCCCTCAAGACGCACGTAGGCCCACTTGCGGTCGTCGAGCCACGCCACGTAGTCCGACGGGCCGATGTGGACGTTGTCCTTGCCGATGTCGCGGGACAGCTGCGACGTCACGGACTGGGTCTTGGAGACCTTCTTGGACTCCAGGCGCTCCAGCTCCTTCATGTTCAGGAAGTCCATGTTGCCGCCCACGTTCAGCTGCATGGTGCGGTCGAGCTGGACGCCGCGGTCCTCGAACAGCTTCGCCAGCACGCGGTGCGTGATGGTGGCGCCGACCTGGGACTTGATGTCGTCACCGACGATCGGCACACCGGCGGCGCGGAACTTCTCCGCCCACTCCGGGTCCGACGCGATGAAGACCGGCAGGGCGTTGACGAACGCCACACCGGCGTCGATGGCGCACTGGGCGTAGAAGCGGTCGGCGTCCTCGGAGCCCACCGGCAGGTACGACACGAGCACGTCGACCTCGGCCTCGCGGAGCGCGGCGACCACGTCGACCGGCTCGAAGTCCGACTCCTCGATCGTCTCGCGGTAGAAGCGACCCAGACCGTCCAGCGTGTGCCCGCGCTGCACGACCACGCCCAGCGGCGGCACGTCTGCGATCTTGATGGTGTTGTTCTCGCTGGCCACGATGGCCTCGGCGAGGTCGACACCGACCTTCTTCGCGTCTACGTCGAACGCGGCGACGAACTCGACGTCGCGCACGTGGTAGTCACCGAACTGCACGTGCATCAGGCCGGGCACGCGGGTGCTCGGGTCGGCGTCCCGGTAGTAGTGGACGCCCTGCACCAGCGACGCCGCGCAGTTGCCAACCCCGACGATGGCCACGCGAACGGTGCGGCGGTTTCCGCCCATTGCCCAGTCCTCCTTGATCAACGGTGAGTACTACTCGTCCTGCTCGGACTGTTCGTGCGCGATGAGCTCGTTGAGCCACCGCACTTCGCGCTCCGTGCTCTCCAGGCCCTGCCTGTGCAGCTCACGGGTGTAGCGGTCGATCTGCTCACCCGTGCGCGTGAGCCGCTCGCGGAGTCCCTCCCTGCGTTCTTCGACACACCGCCGCCGGCCCTCCAGGATGCGCATCCTGATCTCGGCCGGCGTCCGGGAGAAGAACGCCAGGTGGACCCCGAACGAGTCGTCGTCCCAGGTCTGCGGCCCCGCGTTGGCGAGGAGGTCGGCGAACCGCTCCTTACCTTCCGGCGTCAGCTTGTAGACCTTGCGCGCCCGACGTCCCCAAGAGAGAGCCGACTCCTCCGGCCCCTCCTCCACGATCAGGCCCGCACGTTGGAGTCGCCGCAATGTTGGGTACAGCGATCCGTACGAGAACGCTCGAAACGCTCCGAGCAGGTCGTGCAAGCGCTTGCGCAGCTCGTAGCCGTGCATCGGCGCCTCGTGCAGCAGGCCGAGCAGCGCGAACTCGAACACGAGTCACCTCCTCGCACCTGCACCGATAGGTGAGGTGATTATATCGCCGCGATACATCGATGGCCCCTCTCAACTGTGGGATGTGGCACACCGTCATATCGCGCCGGATCTCGCTGCCCTGAACGGCCCATCATCGGAAAGCGGGCGGCACGTACTCTGGTCACGTGTTGACCCAACGGCAGGTGGTGGACTACTCGCTGCAGCGACGTGCGCTGCTGGCGGAGGTCTACGCCGGTCGTACGGGCACCATGGAGGTCTGCGACGCGTCCCCGTACCTGCTGCGAGCTGCGAAGTTCCACGGTACGCAAACGGAAGTGCCATGCCCGGTGTGCCGCAAGGAGCCACTGACCAACGTGTCTTGGGTCTACGGTGACGAGCTCAAGCACGCGACCGGCTCGGCGCGTACACCTGAAGAACTCGTGAAGATGGCAACCCTCTTCGACGAGTTCACCGTGTACGTCGTTGAAGTCTGTCGCACATGCAGTTGGAACCACCTGGTGCAGTCATACGTCCTGGGGAAGCGTGGGCTGGAAAAGCCACGCAGGAGGACTGCGGCGGAATGACCCACAGGTGACACTGCTCCGAATGAAGTACGACCACCGAACCGCGTGCTGATGCGCGCCGGTCTGGGAGGCCTTTTCACGTGAACGACCAGCATGATGACCGGCAGCGCGGAGGCGAGCCGCAATGGCCGACCGGGGACGACCCCGACGGCGGCGGCACGAGGCGCGATGTCCCGAATCAGCCACGACCGGGCACCCCACCCGGCGGTTTCGCACGCCCTCCCCAGGGTGGCACGCCACCCGGTGGTTTCCCACAGCAACAGCCTCCACGCCGCCCGAACGGACCAGGCGGCCCAGTAGGCGGACCTGGTGGCCCTCAGGGCGGCCCCGGCCGTCCGCCTGGCCCCGGTGGACCCGCGGGCGGTCCCGGCGGCCCTCAGGGCGGTCCCGGCGGTAACCGTCCGCCGACGCCTCCCGGCGGCATGCCGATGGCACCGCCGCCCGGTGGCCGTCGTCCCGGCGGCCCGATCGGTCCCGGCGGTCCCCAGGGCGGTCCGGGTGGCCCCGGCCGTCCCGGCGTGCCCCCGCGCAACCCCGGTCAGGAAGCGACCACGCAGCTGCCGCCGGTCAACCGGCCGACGACGCAGCGCGAACCCGACCTGCTCACGCACCGCGAGCCGGACGACGAGTTCCTGATGGCCGGCGTGGACGATGACGACGAGTACTACGACGACGAGCCGGAGCTCACCGAAGAGGAGGAGCGCCGCCTGCGCAAGAAGAAGATCTGGAAGCGCGTCCGGATCGGTGCGTTCGTCGCGCTCGGCCTGATGATCCTGGGCCCGGTGCTGGCGATCGCCGTCGCGTACCCGCTGGTCGACTGGCCGCGGCCGGAGCAGATCGCGGCCGAGCAGAACAAGACGATCACCTTGCAGTACGCCGACGGCAAGGACATGACCAAGATCACCGCGCCCGGTGAGAACCGGACGATGCTGACGTACGAGGAGCTCCCCGACCACGTCAAGAAAGCGGTGATGGCGGCCGAGGACGCGGACTTCTACGACAACCCCGGCTTCGACGCCAAGGCCATCCTCCGCGCGGCCTGGTTCCAGGTGACCAGCGGCTCCGGTGGTGGCTCCGGTCTGACGCAGCAGTACATCAAGAAGGCGACGGGCAACGAGGACCCGACGCTGACTCGTAAGTTCACCGAGCTCGTCAAGGCCTACAAGATGAGCAACGAGTCGGACCACAACACGATCCTCACCGCGTACCTGAACACGGTGTACTTCGGTCGTGGCGCGAACGGCTTCAAGGCCGCGGCGCAGGTGTACTACAAGAAGGAGATGAAGGACCTCACTCCTTCCGAGGCGGCGCTGATCGCGGCGATGATCCAGACGCCCTCCTGGTCCGAGGACAAGGAGCACTCGCAGAAGCAGTGGAAGTACGTGATGGGTCAGATGCTCCAGAAGGGCTGGATCGACCAGGCGTACTACGACTCGCAGGAGTGGCCGAAGCCGCTGCCGTTCGCCGAGACCCAGCCGAAGTCGCTGGAGGGCCCGCGCGGCCTGATCGTCGACCAGGTCCAGGAGGCCCTCGACGCCGAGCAGACCGGTGTCTCGTTCGAGCAGGCGCAGAAGACCGGCGTCACCATCCAGACGACGATCGACCCGAAGATGCAGGACGCGGCCGAGGCGGCCGTGGACGAGATCATGATCAAGGGCGGTCAGCCGGAGGCGCTGAAGACGTCGCTGACGGCCATCGACCCGACCACGGGTGCGGTCCGCGCGTACTGGGGCGGCCGGGACGGTCGAGGCTCCTTCGACTACGCCAAGGGCACGCTGCAGGAGCCGGGCTCGTCGTTCAAGCCGTTCGACCTGGTCGCGGCACTGCAGAACGGCCGCGGCGTCGGCTCGACCTACGACGGCTCGTCGCCGCGCACGTTCGGCAGCGGCGAAGCCAAGGTCACCATCCGCAACTCGGAGAACAACAACTCCTGCAAGGACCCCTGCCCCGTCCGCGAGGCGATGGAGAAGTCGCTCAACACGGTGTTCTACGACATGGTCGTGAACGACATCGGCATCAAGCCGACCGTGAAGGCGGCGCACCAGGCCGGCATCCCGGAGGAGGTCAACGTCGGCAACGGCCCGCAGAAGCTGCTGGTCGGTGAGGGCGGCGGCACGCCGAACGGTGGTATCGCGCTCGGTGGTGGTGACGCCCGCGTCCGGCCGTTCGACATGGCCTCGGCGTACGCCACGTTCGCCGCGCGCGGTGTCTACCGCCAGCCGTTCTTCATCCTGAAGATCACCGGGCCGGACGGCAGCGTGCTCTACCAGCACGTCGACAAGCCGATCGCCGCGTTCGACGCGGACCAGACGAAGAGCCAGGACATCGCCGACAACGTCACCGACGTGCTGAAGACGATCCCCGGCAAGTCGTCGATCCCGTGTGCGCAGGGCCGCGAGTGCGCCGGCAAGACCGGTACGCACGAGCTCGACCCTAAGGTCGCGCCAGGCGGCCGGGTGGGCCTGAACTCCAAGGCCTGGATGGTGGGCTACACCCCGTCGATCTCGGCGGCGGTGTGGGTCGGCCGCAACGAGGGCAACCTGCCCATCACCGACAAGTCCGGTACGAACATCTTCGGTTCCGGTGTGCCGGGCAAGATCTGGCAGGCGTTCATGAACAAGGCGCTGGCCGGCACGCAGATGGAGAAGTTCGCCAAGGCCAAGCCGCTGAACCAGTTCAACCCGCCGGTGAGGCAGAACTCGGCCTCGAGCCAGCCGTCGAACACGCCGAGCGTGCCGACCGGTCCCTCGAGCCCGGACAAGCCGACCAGCCCGACCAAGCCGACGAGGCCGTCGGAGCCCTGTGAGGGCTTCCTCTGCCCGCCGACCGGGGGCAACCCGAAGCCGACCACCGAGAATCCCGATCCCGGCAACGGACGAAGTCCGGGAGACACGTAACTGAACCGAGGGGCCCTGGTACGAACCGGGGCCCTTCGCTTTGGTCCAGGGATGTTGACCACGGCGAAACGGTCTTGGCCGTAACATCCGCGACGTGCCCAGCAGCCCTGCCGAGCTTCCCGCCGAGGACACCGACTCGCTCACCCACGAGGAGCGGGTCGCGCCCACCTGGACCGAGTCACTCGCCCGCACCCTGAGCAGACCGTTCGGCGGCCCGCTCGGCGAGCACGCGCAGGTCGGCAGGCACTGGTTCTGGACGGCGCTGCGGGTGATCCTGCTGCTGGCCGTGCTGACGCTGCTGGCGGGCTGGGTGCAGAAGTCGCCGTGCATCCAGCAGTACGTCGACGACAAAGGCCAGGTGCAGCTGGACTGGCGGGGCAGCAAGCAGTTCACCGCGCTCTGCTACTCCGACACCGTCCCGCTCTACACCGCGGAACGGCTCGACCAGCGCGGTTCCTTCCCGTACATCACGTCGTGGAAGGACGACGAAGGCAAGCCCACCGAGCACGTCCGGTACATGGAGTACCCGGTGGTCACCGGGCTGTTCATGTGGCTGAACGCACGGGTGGCGCAGGGGCTCGTGGCGCTGGTGCCGGGGCTGCCGATGACGGTGATCGTGTTCTTCAACGTCACGGCGTTCTGGCTCGCGGTGGCGTGGCTCGTGACCGTGTTCTCGGTGGCCCGGATAGCTCGGCGACGGATGTGGGACGCGGCGTTGGTCGCGGTCTCGCCGTTGGTCATCGTGCATGCGTTCACGAACTTCGACACGATCGCGACGGCGTTCGCCACGGCCGGTCTGCTGGCTTGGGCGCGCAAGAAACCCGCGCTCGCCGGTGTGCTGATCGGCCTGGGTGGAGCGGCGAAGCTCTATCCGTTGTTCCTGCTCGGACCACTACTCCTGCTCTGTTGGCGATCCGACCGGCTGAAGGCGGGACTCACCACCACCGGTGCGGCCATCGGCGCGTGGCTGGCGGTCAATCTGCCGCTCGCGTTGTACCCGCCGTCGCACACGGGCTGGCGGGAGTTCTTCCGCCTCAACACCGAGCGCAACGCGGACCCGGACACGATCTACAACGTGCTGGTGCAGTGGACCGGCTGGCCCGGCTTCGACACCGGGCTGCAGCAGGGTCAGCCGCCGACGGTGCTCAACACGGTCAGCATGGTGCTGTTCCTCGTGTGCTGCGCCGGCATCGCGTACGTGGCCCTGTCGGCACCGACGCGGCCGCGGCTCGCGCAGCTCGGGTTCCTCGTCGTGGCGGCGTTCCTGCTGACGAACAAGGTGTGGAGCCCGCAGTACTCGCTGTGGCTGGTGCCGCTGGCGGTGCTCGCGTTGCCGCGCTGGAAGCTGCTGCTGGCGTGGATGACGATCGACGCGCTGGTGTGGGTGCCGCGGATGTACTTCTACCTCGGCACGGAGAACAAGGGCCTGCCGATCGACTGGTTCCTCGGCGCCGTGGTGCTGCGCGACGCGGCCGTCGTCCTGTTGTGCGTGATCATCCTGAAGGAGATCTACCAGCCGGAGCGCGACCTCGTGCGCGCCGACGGCGAGGAGGACCCGCTGGCCGGTGTCCTCGCCGGTGCGCCGGACCGGCAGATCGTCACACCCGCACGAGGCGAGCCATTGCACCGAATGCGGCGGCGTTCGGATGCAGGTGATCACCGGAGTCGTACGCCGGACGCAGTCTGAGCGGGTCGGCCGGGTCCTGCACGGCCAGGTCGAAGTCGATCGCGTCGGGGAAGGTGGCGCGGATCCACGCGTTCACCTTCTGCCGCTGCTGTTCGCGCTCCTCGGTCCAGTTGCGCCAGCCGCGCCACGGCGTGATGGTGCCGACTGTCACCTGCACGCCCTCGTTGCTGCAGCGCTGCAGGATCGTGCGGATGCCCGCGATGACGTTGTCCGCGCTGATGCCGTTCTGGATGTCGTTGATACCGCCCAGCAACACGACCTTGCGGACCTCGTCGCTGTAGAGGACGTCCCGGTGGAGGCGGGTCACCATCGGCGCGTCGCCGAACACCACGCCGTTGCCGCTGATGCCCGCGTTCAGCACGGCGTGGTCGCTCTCGACCATCTCCGGCCAGTTGCCCTCGACGTACCCCTCGGTGATCGAGTCGCCGAGCATGACCGCGGCACCCGGCGCGGTGAAGCCCGCGACCTCGACGGCGGAGACCAGGCAGATGTTCGTGTGCGTCGACGTGATCGTGCGCCACGCCCGCGCCTGGCACGGCGTGCCGGCCGGGGTGTACGTGCTGATCTCCAACGCGGTGGTGACGGTGAGCGGCAGGGCGTCGCTGTAGACCTCGTCGCGCGCCTTGATCGTGACCGCACGGGATCCGCGGAACGTGAGCGGCCGCGTCTCGCCGTTCGCGGTGACCTCGACCTGCTCGACGCGCACCGGCTTGGTGCCCATGAGGTTCGACAGGCGCACCCGGACGGAGGTGCCGCCCGCGGTGAGGTTGACCGTCGTCCGCACGCTCTGGTCCGGCACCTCGGCGGAGATGGTCGGGACCGCCTGCCACACGGGCAGCCAGCGGACCGCCGCAGACCGCTCGTGCGGTCCGGAGGCACCGCACGAGACCAACAGGAGCACCGCGAGGACGCTCACCCTCATGCGATCAAGGATGCCTGAGCGGTACCCGCTCGTGGTCCTCCGTGACGTCTCTTGCCTTCAGGAACACCACGAACAGCGCAACCAGCAGCGCCGCCCGGCCCCACACGCCGATCATCACGGCCTGCGCGGACCAGCTGTCGTAGATCCCGGCCGGCTGCCCGAACTCGATCGCCCAGAACCAGCGGAAGATCCCGATCCCCATCGCCAGGTCCACGGCGAAGTACGAGAACGCCCACATCAGCGGCACGCGCAGCAGCACCAGGAACGGCACCAGCCACAGCGTGTACTGCGGTGAGTGGACCTTGTGCAGCAACATGAAGCCGCACAACATCGCCCCGGACGCCGCGATCCACGGGTAGGTGCCTTCGCGGCGGTAGCGGAGCCAGCCGTAGCCGGCCGCGATCGCGATCGACACCAGGATCAGGATCGGCGAGACGACAGCGACCAGCGGCTGCATCTCGTCGTCTCCGATGAACGGGCGCAGACCCCAGTACCAGATCGAGTTCGTCGTGATGTCGACCCGGCGCAGCTGCTGGAACTCGAACGACGCCATCCAGCCGTCGTAGCCGGCGATCGCGAACGGCAGGTTGACCAGCACCACCGTGATGATCGACGCGAGGCCGACCCTGAGCGCGCCGACGACGTCGACCTTCTTGCCCTCTGGCAGTTCGGCGCCGCGCCAGCCACCGGTGGCGACGTAGAACATCAGCGGCAGCACGAAGATCGCCGGGTAGACCTTGAACGCGAACCCGAGGCCCAGCAGGACGGAGGCGACCGTCGCCCGTTCGACGAGAGGCCGGTTCCACCTGTGCACCACGAAGACCGCGGCCACCGAGCACAGCACGACCGGCAGGTCCCAGTTGTGGAACGCGTAGAGGACCAGCGGTGGCCCGATCGCCCACAGCAGGGCGCGCCACCGGGCGAGCTTGCCCAGCATCCAGCCCGTGAGCAGGCCGAACGGCACCATGAGCAGCGAGGAGTAGAGCAGGTACTCCGCGTCGTTGTGGGCGAAGATCGCGCCGGCCCAGATCAGCAGACCGGAGAGCACCGGGTACTCGACCGTGCCGCCGACGAGGATGCCCTTGTCGTTGATGCCGCCGTCGACGTACGGGAAGACGTGCCGGTCGATGTCGCGCCCGATCCAGAGGTGCTGGATGTCGGAGTAGCAGACCTCTTCCTTGTTGCGCTCGTCGTAGTCGGGCTGCGTGCGGCCCCACTGGTCGAACGCCGGACCGGTGCAGCGGTCCTTGTTGATGAAGCCCAGCAGCAGCGTGAGCCCGCACAGCAGCACGAGGACGACAGCTGCCGGCCTGCCGAAGCGGTTCACGAGACGCCCTGGATCGCCGCGGTCGGGCGTCACGCTCACCACCTCGTGCACGGACTACCGGCCGGCGTGGTCGCGCAGGTACGCGATGTCGTCGGCCTGCCCCTCGTCCGGTGTCTCCACCACGACGGGGCATCCGGCGGCGGCGACGACGGCCACGAGCTGGTCGGCGTCGATGGTGCCGGTCTTGATGTTGTCGTGCCGGTCGCGCGAGGAGCCGAACTCGTCGCGCGAGCTGTTGAGGTGCACGAGGTCGATCCGGCCGGTGATCGCCTTCACCCGGTCGACGATGCCGACCAGGTCCTCACCTGCGGCGAACGCGTGGCAGGTGTCGAGGCAGAAGCCCGAGCCGAACTCACCGACCGCGTCCCAGAGGCGCTTGAGGTTGTCGAACGAGCGCGCCATCGCGTTGTCGCCGCCCGCGGTGTTCTCGATCAGGATCGGCACCGCGAAGCCGCCGTCGGCGACCTGGCGCTCGAAGAACTTGCGCCAGTTCGCGAAGCCCTCCGCCGGGTCCTCGCCCTTCGTCACGTGCCCGCCGTGCACGATCAGGCCCTTCGCGCCCACGGTCGCGGCGGCCTCGGCGTGCTGGATCACGTTCTTCCTGGACGGAATCCGGATCTTGTTGTTCAGCGACGCTATGTTGATCATGTACGGGGCGTGGATGAAGACCTCCAGATCGGAGGCGAGCAGCGCCTCCGTCTGCGGATGAGGTTTGGGCTTCTTCCACCCCTGGGGGTCCGACAGGAAGAACTGGACGACCTCGGCCCCGCGTTCGGCCGCGGCTCCGACCGGGTCGTCGTCGCGGACATGAGCCCCGATGCGCATGAACGTGAAGGGTAGTCGGAGCCCATAACGCGACCGCAGCCGCCGCCGATAGGAGTAATTGCGAAAACTGGGGGTGGTTCGCGTCACGACCAGGACCTACGGTCGTTACTTGAGAGTAGGTAAGCGAGTGGGACAGGGGTGAAACCATGCGACTGCTGAGCGTCACCGCCACGACGCTGCTGGCGCTGGCCTCCGCCATCGTGGGCATGTCTCCGGCCACGGCGGCCGAGCCGATCGTCGTGGGCAGTTGTGCGACATCGGTGCAGGGCACACCCGGTCAGCCCGTCTCTCTCAGCCCGGCTGCCGTGACGCAGCCGATCACCGACCTGGTGCGGGCCGTCCCCCTGCTCGGGCCACCGCTCGCCGAGCCGTTCAAGCAGGCGTTCTCGCAGGCCAAGCCCATTCCGATCGGCGCGGTGCAGGTCGGCACGACGACCATCAGCGGTGCCACGATCGCGAACGCCGTGGTCGCCGAGCTGCAGAAGATCCCTCTCCTGGGCCCGATCCTGGGCACCTTGAACACCACCGTGCGGACGACGTTGACCAGCGGCTGCCAGGTCGTGGTGACCGGCGTGAACGCCGTCGCGGCGCCCGTTCAGGACGGTTCGAAGGCGATCGCGGACAACTCGCAGCAGGCGGTCGGTGGCGTGACGCCGCAGAAGCCGCCCGTCGGCCAGCCCCAGCCGCAACCGGGCACGCCGCCCGGTCAGCCCGGCGCAGGCAACCCCGGTTCGCCGCAGGGCTCGCCGATCACCCGTGACTTCCCGCTCTACTCGCTCGGCACGAACTACGGCCGCGTGCCGCTGTTCAGCTACGGCTCGCTGCCGTTCGCGATGCCCGGCCTGTACTCGCCGTCGCCCGGCGTCCGCTACGGCTCGCAGGTGCCGCGCGCGTCCAACGGCAACGGCTACGACGGCGACCCGGTGCAGGCTGCCGGGCGTGCGACGGCGCTGCCCAGGCTGGGCGGTCCCGGTGGCGTCGGCCTTCCGGTGCTGGTCGCGGTGCTGCTGCTGGCCTGCGTGACGGGCGCGCTGGTGCGGACCTGGGTGCTCCGCCGCACCCCTGCGTAGTCGCCGGACGCGCTCTGTTAACCTTCTTCAGTTGCTGACGCGACGACCCTCCTGCCACGGAAAGCCCGTGGCCGCGAGTCCACAGGAGGTGAGTGGTCCTCATGCGTCATTACGAAGTGATGGTCATCCTCGACCCCAGCCTTGACGAGCGCACGATCGCGCCGTCTCTCGACACGTTCCTCAACGTCATCCGCACCACTGGCGGAAACGTTGAGAAGGTCGAGGTTTGGGGCAAGCGCCGGCTGAGCTTTGAGATCAACAAGAACACCGAGGGTATCTACGCGGTGCTCGACCTGACCTCGACTCCCGACGCGGTGAAGGAACTGGACCGCCAGCTCGGTCTGCAGGAGACGGTGCTCCGGACGAAGGTCCTGCGCCGCGAGCCCGCCAAGTCGGCCGTCAAGGCCTGACGAACCTCGATTAGGGGAGCTCCCAAGACATGGCTGGTGAGACGACGATCACGGTGGTCGGGAACCTGACTGCCGACCCCGAACTCCGCTTCACCCAGAGCGGTGCCGCGGTGGCCTCCTTCACGGTGGCCTCCACGCCCCGCACCTTCGACCGCCAGTCCGGTGAGTGGAAGGACGGCGAAGCGCTGTTCCTGCGGTGCAACGTGTGGCGGCAGGTCGCCGAGAACGTGGCCGAGTCGCTCACCCGCGGTTCGCGAGTGCTCGTCTCCGGACGGTTGCGCCAGCGTTCCTTCGAGACGAAGGAAGGCGAAAAGCGCACTGTCGTGGAGCTTGAGGTCGACGAGATCGGCCCCTCGCTGCGCTACGCGACCGCGAAGGTCAACAAGGTCAGCCGTGGAGACGGCGGTGGCGGCGGCTTCGGCGGCGGCCAGCAGTCTCGCGGCGGTGGCGGTGGCGCGCCTGCAGACGACCCGTGGGGTTCCGCCCCGCCGGCCGGCTCGGGTGGCTTCGCCGACGAGCCCCCCTTCTAGACCGACTGCACCGGTCATCCAGAACCTGATCACTGCGTATTCCAGGAGTTAGAGACACATGGCCAAGCCGCCTGTGCGCAAGCCCAAGAAGAAGGTCTGCGCCTTCTGCAAGGACAAGAGCGCGTCCCTGATCGACTACAAGGACACGACGCTGCTGCGGAAGTTCATCTCCGACCGCGGCAAGATCCGTGCCCGCCGCGTCACCGGCAACTGCTCGCAGCACCAGCGCGACGTCGCTGTTGCCGTGAAGAACGCCCGTGAGATGGCCCTGCTGCCCTACACCTCGACCGCTCGCTAAGAGAAGGGAACATTCGCGATGAAGCTCATCCTCACCGCTGACGTTTCCGGCCTTGGCGCGCCCGGCGACATCGTCGAGGTCAAGGACGGTTACGGCCGCAACTACCTGCTCCCGCGCGGTCTCGCGATCGTCGCGACCCGCGGTGCGCAGAAGCAGATCCAGGTCATCACCCGCGCGCAGGACACCCGCCGCGTGCGCGACCTGGACCACGCCAAGGAGATCAAGGCCGCTCTCGAGGGTCTGGGTGGCGTCACCCTGACCGCGAAGGCCGCCGCGGGCTCCAAGAAGCTGTTCGGCTCGGTCACCAACGCGGACGTGGCGGCTGCCGTCAAGTCCGCCGGTGGTCCGGTGCTGGACAAGCGCGCCATCGAGCTGCCGGGTCACATCAAGACCGTCGGCAAGCACTCGGTGACGGTTCGCCTCCACCCCGAGGTGACCGTGGCCCTGCCGCTGGTCGTTACCGCCGGCGAGTAAGCCCCGCAACGCGAGCAGCGTGACGTGACCCCTCCGGGGGCACTTCACGCTGGTTGCGATTGCTGAAGCGCCGCCCTCCCGGAATGCTCCAGGAGGGTGGCGCTTTCGCTCGTTCGGACCAGCGCCGTCCTGTCCACGTCCTGTGGATAAACCCCGCGTTCAGCCGGGTCGCGACACGCCGAAGAGGGTGTTTTTCGCGACACGCCGAGGGTGTGGCGCACAACTTTTTCCACAACTTGTGCACAGCCACTGAGCTGCAGTTACTTCTGTCACTCCACCGGTTGTCCCCAAGTTGTCCCCAGTGTCTGCAGCCCTGTGAGCAACCATCCACAGGTTGTCCCCCACTTGTCCACAGGACGATCCACACGCTGGTTTGCTTGCTCCGGACGGGTCCCTCTAGCGTCGCGGCTCGGGCGATGGTCATCGCACAGCGTGGCCGCCCGAAATTGTCGGTGCCGCGCTGTACAACTAGGGCCTGTGGCAAAAGGTCCTGACGGACCTGGGCACCGGCTCTCGACTCTTCGCAGGGGTGATTTGGCAGTGGCGCTGGTGGACGACCGGGGTATGGCGGAACCCGGATTCGAGCGTCAGCCGCCGCAGGACCTCGCTGCCGAGCAGTCGGTGCTGGGCGGCATGCTGCTGTCCAAGGACGCCATCGCGGACGTCATCGAGGCGCTCGCGCCGAACGACTTCTACCGCCCGGCGCACCAGGCGATCTACGACTGCATCCTCGACCTGTACGGCCGCGGCGAGCCCGCGGACCCGATCACCATCTCGGCCGAGCTCGAACGGCGCGGCGAGCTGCTGCGCATCGGTGGCGCGCCGTACCTGCACACGTTGATCGCGACGGTGCCGACGGCCGCGAACGCCGGTTACTACGCCGAGATCGTGGCCGAGAAGGCGGTGCTGCGCCGGCTCGTCGAGGCCGGCACGCGCATCGTGCAGCTCGGTTACAACGGTGCCGAGGGCGCGGACGTCGACGACGTGGTCGACCGCGCGCAGGCGGCGATCTACGAGGTCACCGACCGCCGCACGTCCGAGGACTACGTGGCGCTGGAGGACCTGCTCCAGCCGACGATGGACGAGATCGACGCGATCGCGTCGCGCGGTGGCATCTCGCAGGGCATCCCGACGGGCTTCGCCGACCTCGACGAGCTGACGAACGGCCTGCACGGCGGTCAGATGATCATCGTCGCGGCGCGTCCCGGTGTCGGCAAGGCGCTCGCGCTCGACACGCCGCTGCCCACGCCGTCGGGCTGGACCACGATGGGTGCGGTCTCGTCCGGCGACTTCCTGATCGGCGCGGACGGCCGCCCGACGCGCGTGGTCGCCACGACGGACGTCATGACCGGCCGCCCGTGCTTCGAGGTGGAGTTCTCCGACGGCACGGTGATCGTGGCCGACGCCGAGCACCAGTGGCTGACCGAGTCGTGCAGCGAGACCGGTGGCTTCTGGGCGATCCGCACGACCAAGCAGCTGTTCGAGCGCGCCGGCCTGTGCCGCCAGTTCATCCGCATGTCGGCGGCGTGGGAGCTGCCGACCGCCGCGCTGCCGCTGTCCCCGCGCGCGCTGGGCCTGTTCCTGTCGGGTCTGGGCGACCTGGAGCTGACGGACGACGAGCTGCGCGTGGCCAAGGACCTCGACGTGGCCGACGACCCGCACATCCCCGCCGCGTACCTGCGTGCGTCGCGCAAGCAGCGCGAGGAGCTGCTGGCGGCGCTGCAGATCGACGGCCGGTTCGCCCGCCTGCGCCGTGACGTCGACGAGCTGATCGCCGGTCTGGGCCGCCACGACCAGGTGGAGATCGTCGCTGTGCGCCCGGTCGCGTCCGTGCCGGTGCGGTGCGTGGAGGTCGACAACCACGACCACCTGTACCTCGCGGGCGAGACGATGATCCCGACCCACAACTCGACGCTGGGCCTCGACTTCGCCCGCTCGTGCTCGGTGAAGCACGGCCTGACCAGCGCCATCTTCAGTCTGGAAATGAGCCGCACCGAGATCGTCATGCGCATGCTCTCCGCCGAGGCGCGCATCCGCCTCGGCGACATGCGCGGCGGCAAGATGAGCGACGACGACTGGACCCGCCTCGCCCGCCGGATGAGCGAGATCAGCGAGGCGCCGCTGTTCGTCGACGACAGCCCGAACCTGACGATGATGGAGATCCGCGCGAAGGCTCGCCGCCTCAAGCAGCGGCACGACCTCAAGCTGGTGGTCGTCGACTACCTCCAGCTGATGTCGTCGGGCAAGAAGTCCGAGTCCCGTCAGCAGGAGGTCTCGGAGTTCTCCCGAAACCTCAAGCTGATCGCCAAGGAGCTCCACGTCCCGGTCATCGCGATCTCCCAGCTGAACCGCGGTCCGGAACAACGCACCGACAAGCGCCCGCAGCTGTCCGACCTGCGTGAGTCCGGCTCGCTGGAACAGGACGCCGACATGGTCATCCTGATCAACCGCCCGGATGCCTGGGAACGCGACGACCCGCGCGCCGGCGAGGCGGACCTGATCATCGCCAAGCACCGTGCCGGCCCGACCGCCACCATCACCGTGGCCCACCAGCTGCACTACAGCCGGTTCACGGACCTCGCGCAGTCCTGATCTTCGCACCGGGAGCGGCGTGACGATCTAGGCTCGGTCCGGTGAAGCGACTCATCGCGGCCGTGCTGTGCCTGGCGGCGACCGGCTGCGGCACACCGGCTCCGAGCTCAGCCCCGGCCTCGACGACGGTGTCGAAGCCCGCTGACGATTCGCAGGCCATCGACCTGCTGTCGGTGTTCGCCTCCCCGGAGCGGACGCGGAACGGGCTCAGGTAAGGGAAACCACATGTCGTCAGCGACGAGACCCTTCATCAGGCCTGCCGAGCCCGAGGACGTCCCCGCTCTCGTCCGGCTGCGCCTGGCCAACGCCGAGCGTCACGTCCAGCTCGCGCCGGACCTGTTCCGGCTGCCCGACGCCGACGCCGTGCGGCGGCACTTCGAGGTGACGCTTCCGCACTCGTTGATCTCCGTCGCCGAAGTGGCCGGCGAGGTGGTGGGGATGGTCGAGGTCGTGCTGCTCACCGATCCGCCGGACCACCAGATCCTGGTGCCGCGCCGTGCGGCCGACGTCCACACCGTCGTCCTCGACGGTCATCGCGGCCGGGGTGTCGGTGCGGCGCTGGTGGCCGCAGCGGAGCGGATGGCCGTCGCTCACGGCGTCACGATCATCTACGCGAACATCTTCGCCACGAACGACGACGCGGTCGCCTTCTACTCCGCGCACGGCTTCGGCCCGCGCGGGATTCTGCTGAGCAAACCGTGCGGCTGACGGTTCTCGGCAGCTGCGGCGCCTATCCGGAGCCGGGGCGGGCGTGCAGCGGGTTCGCCGTGGAGGAGTCCGGTTTCCGGCTGGTGCTCGACCTGGGTTACGGCACGTTGCCGCGGTTGCTGGACCTGTGGCCGTCCGGTCCCGATGCCGTGGTGATCACCCACGAGCACCCCGATCACTGTGCTGACCTGCACGGTTTGTTCCGCATGCAGTACTACGGGCGGCGCGGGCGGCTGCCGTTGTACTGCCCGCCGGGTGTGCTCGACCGGTTGCAGGGCCTCGAACCCGAGGTGTCGTTGCTGGAGGTCTTCGACTTCTTCGAGCTCCCCGGCGCCGGGGAGGTCGGACCGTTCCGGCTGACCGGCGTCGACCTGCCGCACTTCGTTCCGAACGCGGGCGTTCGCCTGGAGGCTTCGCGCGTCCTCGCCTACACCGGCGACACCGGTCCTGACCCGGCGCTGGCCTCGCTCGGGCGCGACGCGGACCTGTTCGTCGTCGAGGCGACCGACCGCCCCGGCGACACCTCGGGTCTGCTGATGTCATCCGCTGCAGCCGGTTCGTGGGCTCAGGCGGCCGGTGCCCGTCGGCTGATGCTGACCCACTTCTGGCCCGGCAACGACCGTTCCGCCGCGGTCGCGGCCGCTCGTTCTGAGTTCGAAGGTGAGGTCGTGGCAGCCTCGGAAGGTGACGTTTACACACTTGGCTGACGTCAGGCAGCGTTGACACTCCACGTTTGTCAGCCTAGCCTGACAAACGTGGACGAGCTCACGCGTCAGATCAACTCCGTGGACCCCGCTGTCAGCCTGCGCGCCGTCGGGGCGCTGCGCCGCCTCGCCGAACAGGTGGAGGCAACCTCCGTGGCGCGCGCCCGAGAGCAGGGCTGGTCGTGGGAGCAGATCGGCGACGCGCTGGGCATGTCCCGCCAGTCGGTGCACGCCAAGTACAGGGGGACTCCGTGAAACAACTCGCCAAGCAGGTCCGCACCCGCGTGATCATGGCCGCGCAGGCTGAGGCCCAGCGCCGGGGCGATCGCCGCCTCTCCACCGAACACCTGCTGCTCGGCGTCCTGCACGAACCGCCGGCGGTCGCGGCGCTGGGCATCGACCTCGACGCCGCCCGAGCAGGCTTGGACGCCCTCGACCGCGCCGCGCTGTCCGCGATCGGCATCAACACGGACTTCCAGCCGGGCACCGTGCCTGCCGCCACCAAGCGTCCGCCGCTCACGACCGCCGCCCGCGCCACTCTGCTGCGCGCCATCAGGCCGGCGCCGCGCAGCAAGGTCAACCACCCGACCGCCGAACAGTTCGTGCTGGCCATCCTCGCCAACGACCGTCCGGACCCGGCCGCCGATCTGCTGGCCCACCTCGGCGTCGAGGTCGACGCGGTGCGCAGCCGCCTGTCATGAACCGGCTGGTGCTCTGCGGCGTGATCGCGGGCCCGCTGTTCATCGCGTCGTTCCTGGTCAACGGCTTCTTCGTGCCGGACTACTCGCTTCTGCGCCACCCGGTGAGCGGCCTGCAACTGGCCAGCTGGGTCCAGTCCGCGAACTTCATCGTGACCGGCGCTCTGGTGATGGCGTTCGCCGCCGGGATTCGTGTCGGCTGGGGTTCGTGGCTGATCGGCGCGGTCGGACTGGGTCTGGTCGGCTCCGGGATCTTCACGACCGACCCGCTCAACGGCTACCCGCCGGGAAGTCCCGCCGTGTCCGAGTACACCTGGCACGGCCTGCTGCACGACCTGTTCGCCGTGCCGACCTTCGTGGGCTGGCCGATCGCCTGCTTCGTCCTGGCCCGCCGCTTCCGCCCGTGGTTCTCGATCACATCGGGCGTGCTCTTCGTGTTGATGTTCGTCCTGACCAACGCCGCGTTCGCCCAGACGCCGGGCCTCGTCGAGTTCGGAGGCCTGTTCCAACGCCTCACGATCACGATCGGCTTCACCTGGCTGACTGTCTTCGGCGCGGCAATGCTGGTCAAGCGCCCGGACCTCGGCTAAACACGATCTGTGCTGCACGACCCGCTCACGGGCCTGCCCGGCCACGCGCTGCTGCTCGACCGCCTGGAGCAGTCGCTGATCCGTGCCCGAACACGCGGCACGCTCGTGACGCTCGTCCTGATCACGGCACCGGACTCGCTGCTGGACGCGGCTCGCGTGTTGCGCGCTGGCCTGCGTCCGGACTTCACCGTGGCCCGGTACCGCGACACGGCCCTGGCCGTTCTCGCCGAACACGACTTCGGCGACGGTTCGCCGATCGCCTCACTGATCCGGCAGCTGGTCGGCGACAGCCCGCACATCCACTGGGTGACGAGCGACGGAGAGACGCCGCCGGACGAAGTGATCGCCACCGCTGAACGGCACTGAGCCCCGACAACACCGTCGTGTTGTCGGGGCTCAGCTTCTTACCGGAGGAGGGTGTTGCAGCTAGCGGGGTGTTACAGCGTGCCGGTCACCGTCTCGAACACCTTGGCGGTGTCGATCAGCGAGATCGCCGGAGCGTTCAACGGCAGAGCCGGCAGCGAACGCTCGTCGGCCTGCGGGGCCAGACCCTGGGTCGGGTTCAGGTTGAGACCCGAGATGGAGGCCGGACCGTCGAGCGGCAGCGTGGGCAGCGAACGCTCGGTCGGCAGCGCGGGCAGCGCCGGCACCAGCGGCAGGGCCGGAGCGGTCACCGGCAGGGACGGCAGCGAGCGCTGCGCGGCGGCACCGGGGAGCAGGCCCTTCGCGGCCTCCAGCACCTGGCCCAGGGGCAGGCCCTGGACGTTCGGGGTCACGCTGGCAACGCCACCGGGGCCCGCGGGCAGCTCGGTGCGCTCCTGCGCGAGACCGGGCAGACCCTGGGTGGGCAGCTGGCCGGCCATCGCGGTGATGCCCTCGGTGCTCGGCAGCGTGTTCACGGGCAGGCCGTGGAACGCCGGGATCTCCGTGGCGCCCGCGAGCTTGTCCACGCCCTTGGGGAGCTGGATGCCCTTGAGCTGCGTGGCACGCAGGGTGCCCTCGCTGTCCTCGCCGGTGAGCTGCGTGTCGTCGCTCGTGCCCAGCGTGGTCGCCTGGCCGACGACCTCGACGGGGATGCGCGCGACCTTGGCAGCCGCCTCGACCGGGACGGTCATCTCACGGGCGGACAGCGGTCCGCTGCCCTCCGTGAGCATCTCGCCGCCGGCCTCGGTGTTCGAGACCTTGTCGGTGGTCGTCGTGGCGTTGCCCGCAGCCGCCACCGCGTCCGCGTACACGCCGGCAACGGCGGTGGCGGGGACGTGGATCAGGTTGCCGGAGACCGAGGCGTCCTCGGCCGAGGAGTAGCTGTCGGCACCGGACACGACGTTGGTGTCGGTCACCACGTCGGAGTTGGTGATGCCCGCCGCGGCGACGGTGTTGCCGGGAACCGCCGGGAGCACAGCAGGCTGCGCGCCGATCAGGTTGCCGGAAACGGAGCCGTTGTCACCGTTGCTGTTGACGTCGCCGCCGGCGACCGAGTCGAGGTCGTTGGTGGCAGCGGAGTCGACGTTGCTGCCGCCGCCGACCGACCAGCCGAGCACCTGGGTGCCGGTCGCGACCGGAGCCGAGACGACGTTGCCCGCGATGGAGCCCGCCTCACCGGTGGTGATCGCGTCACCGCCGGCCTTCATGTCGGTGGCGTTGTCGCCCGTGGTCGAGTTGTTGCCGACCAGGGTGACGCCGTCAGCGAAGACCTGGGCCGGCGTCGAGGTCGGTGCCTGGACGATGTTGCCGGAGACCGAGCTCTTCTTGCCGGTGGCCTTCGAGTCCCCACCAGCGGTGACCGACGTGTCGTTCGACGCGTCGGACGTGGTGTTGCCGACCAGACCGGCCGTGACCGCGAAGACCTGCGGCGCGACAGCGGTGGGCGCGGTCACGATGTTGCTCGAAACCGTGCCGTGGTCGTCCTGCGTGTTCGGCTGACCGCTGGAGCGAATGTCCTTGGTCTCGTCCGCCGAACCGCTCGCCTGGCCACCGGCGGCGGCGGCCAGGCCGTACACCTCGGCCGGAGCCGCGAGCGGGGTCTGCGCCACATTGCCGGAGCCGACCGAGTCGTTGCCGGTCGTCCCCTGGGTGCCACCAGTGGTCGACTCGACGTCGTTCAAGCAGGTGCCCGCCGCCTGGCCGACGAGCGTGGCACCGTTGCCGCACACGTCCACGGCCGAGGCCGGGGGAACGTCGGCGATGTTGCCGGACAGGACGGACTTGTCGCCCTGCGACCACGAGGCGCCACCGGCGGTGGACTTCGCGTCGTTCGTGTGGTCGGTCAGCGCGTTGCCGACCACGCTCGCGCCGTTGCCGCCGGCGGCGACGGGCAGCGAGATGGGCACGCCGGCGATGTTGCCGGAGCCGGTGGAGCCGTGGCCGCTGGTGGCCTTCTCGCCACCGGCCTTCGAGTCGTTGACGGTCTCGCTGATCGCGGTCGCGTTGCCGCCGGCGGCAGCCGCGTTGTCGTCGACCGTGATCGGGCCCGCGAGGGCGGGCTCGACGACGTTGCCGGCGAGCGTGGCGGGGTCACCGTCGGTGTGCGTCTTGCCACCGGCGTAGGCGACACCGGTCTGCGACGAGTCGGTGAACGTGTTCGCCGCGCCGGCGACCGAGTTGCCGTTCACCTCGGCCAGCGGGGCCAGCGGGATCGGCACGGCGTTGCCGGAGATCGAGCTGTTCTTGCCGCTGGTGGTGGTGTCGCCCTCGGAGGAGGCGAACGTGTACGCGGTCGAGGTCGCGTCGGCGATACCAGCCGCACCCACACCGTTGCCGGTGATCTGAACCGGGGTCGCACCCTGCTCGGCGACGACGTTGCCGGAGATGGCGCCCTGGTCACCGCTGGTGGTGATGTCGCCGCCGGTCGTCGAGACCTGCGAGGCGGTCGTGTCGGTGGCTGCGTTGCCACCCGCCGCGATCGCGTTGCCGGTCAGCTGGACCGGGAGCACGTGGTTGACGGCGACGACGTTGCCGGCGATGGCCTGGCCCGAGCCGTCCGTGACGATGCTGCCGTCGCGGTGCGTGTTCTGCTCGCAGTCGCCGGCGGCCTCGGAGTTCCCGAGGACGGCGATCGCGTTGCCGCAGATGTTGATCGGCACATCGACGTGCGCCTGGATCGTGTTGCCGCGGAAGACGCTCTGCAGGGCGGTGCCCTGAACGCGGTCGCTGATCTGGCGGACCAGCGGGTGTGCGACCGGAGCAGCCGTGCGGGTCGGCACCGCGCTGGTGACGCGGTCCGTGCTGATCGTGCGGTCGATCTTGGGAACGTTCAGGCTCTTGGCGGGGGTGCCCAGGTTGTTCTGGTCCACCTTCACCGGAACCGTGACGCCCGCGTCAACAGCCGGAGGAGCTGCATCCGGGTTGACGTTCTCCTGGGCAGAAGCGATGCCCGTACCGAGCATCAGCAAACCACCAGTGACAAACGCGGACTGAATTCCGCGCTTTGCCCAGGTCTGCATTTGATCTCCTTTTCCAAAGTCCCCTGGAATCAGGGGGGTTCACGGGGGTGGGGCCTGACGCGCTGGGGAGGGCGCGCCATCACCGGGGGAAGCGCACGCGGTGATCGACCGTGAAAGGAGCGCAAGAAAAAAGCGCGACGGTCGACTTCCGGACAGCCGGGGGAGGTGGGCTGTCGCGGACCGCGCGCTGGAATCAGTCGGGGTTGATACCGGGCTGCTTGCCCGGCGTCACGGTCACCTCATCGGTGGACGGCGCGAGAGCGCGCGTCACCGAGGTGCCGAGAGCGTTGCCGGACGCAGCCAGAGCAGCGGACTTGTTGCCGCTGGCAGAACCGGAACCGTCGGAGCACGAGGTGCAGTGCACCGGCGCGGGGGCCGGCACAGGCAGCTTCGGGGACGGGTCGGCAGGCAGAGACGGGTGCTCGGCGGAGGGCACCACGAAGTGGCGCTTCTCCAGCAGTTCCGTCCAAGTGGCACCGGACGGGCCGGTGAACTGCGACTTCGAGACCGGCGACTGTCCGGTCTCGAAGGTTGCCGGGGACTCCAAGAAAGTCACGTCCATCGACCGCGCCGTGGCGGGGGCGTGGGACTGACCGCTCCTGGTGACCTGGGGGAGGATCCGCTCGGCGATCTGTTCGACCGCCTTCTGGACCTGCACGTCCGGCAGAGCGGCGCGAGCCTTCTGCTGCTCGGTGCGCAGCGTTTCGTCGAGCTTGTCGACGGCCTTGGCAGCGGGGACGACGACCGGCAGCTTCTCGTCCACAGAGACGATCTTGGTGACGACGTCGAACTGCTGCACATCGCCCTCAGCCGCGGAGGCCGAGGACGTGGAGAGCGCCCAGGCGACGGCAGTACCCGCGATCGCGCCACCGACAGCGAGCAGCGCACGGGTGGCGAACCGGCGGATGCCGGACGCTCCCGTCTTCGCTCGCAGATCGACAGCAGACAATGCAGGAAACCTCGCTACTCGGTGACACTCAAGGGATTCGCCGACGATCAAGTGATCAAGTCGACGTCGGCGACTCTGCCAGTCGCACTGCCCCGAATGCACGCTCAGAGCGCTCGGTTAACTACATCGTGTGAACGACGGCCTGAATTTCCAGGCCCAAGATCAAACTCGCTTGAGCACTCGCGCCGCACCCGCCGCGGCGGTCGACGCGAGCACCCATCCGACGGCCACGAGCAGCCCGGAGATCCACTGCGACGCGCCCGCGAACTGCCACTTCCCGTCGTGGCCGAAGTCGATGATGGGCAGCAGCAGGTCCAGCGACAGCAGCCAGGCGTTCCAGACGGGGTCCTCGTCCTTGTTGAGCTTGACCATCGGGTGCCAGTTGAACCAGAGCGCGCCACCCAGCCAGAACACGCCGAGCCAGCAGATCGCGAGCCACGGCCGGTAGCCGTACCCGACCGTCCACCGCTGCACGGCTCCCCAGACCCGCCCGGCCCGGCCGAGCTCGGAGTAGCGGCGGCGTTGCTTCTCCAGCTGGACCTTCTGGGCGAGCTCCTCCTCGCCGCCCTGTTGATAAACGGCAGCGAGCTGCTCGTACGGTCCGGGCGCGAAGTCCGGTTGCACCTTGAGCAGCCACTTCAGCCGGGTCTCGACCGGCACGTCGGGATCGGCGGTGATGCCGGCGAACTCGAAGTCGTCGACGGCCACACCGCCCTCGGCGTCCCACAGGCCGGGCCCGTCGGTCACCGAGACCGCCTTGAGCCTGCTCAGCACGATCTTGCCCTTGGGCTGCTGGCCTTCGGGGATGTGCAGGCGGAACTGGTGCACGGTGAGGCCGTAGGCGTTGAGCGCGATGTCCGCCGCGGTCGAGCCGAGGTGTGAGTCGCTGAACGTCGCCATCTTGCCGACCTCGCCCAGCCGGAGCCGCACACCACCGACCGCGGTGAACCCGCGGCTGCACAGGAGGTCCTTGCCGATCGTGATGGCGCGGGCGTCGAGTGACGGCTTCTGCGTGCCGTTCGGGCGGAGTCGCGGCAGCGTCAGTTCGGCACCGGACATGTCGAGGGAGGAGCCGATGTTCGCGTTCTGCAGGCGGATCGAGCCCTTGGCCTTCAGCTCGCGCAGGAAGAGCGTGCCACCGACCTGGAGGCGGTCGGCGAACAGGACGTCGATGCCCGGCCCGTGCAGCGACACCCCGGACATGCTGGCGCTGCCCATGATGTGCGCGTTCGACAGCCGGACCTGGCCGTAGGTCTGCAACGGCAGCGAACGGACGCCCGCGCCGTTGACCGCGCTGCGGGCCTCGACGTCGCCGCGGACCTGCATGCCGTCCGCGTGGATGGCGACCGGGATGCGGTTCGTGACGTCACCGGCGAGCTCCTCGGCGACGTCGCGCGGTCCGATCACCGCGCCCGACATGCGCAGGTACCCGCCGATGCTCGCGTTCGGCAGCCGGATCGTGCCGGCGCTGGTGAAGCCGTCGTCCAGCTCGACGTTGCCCTCGACCCGGATGCGGTCGGCCACGAGCGTCGCCGCCTCGTCCGCCGACCCGTGCGGCAGGACCAGCACCTGGTTGTCGACGCGGTGGGCGGAGTGCAGGCGGGCACCGGTGAACTCCAGGTTCCCGCCGACGCGCGAACCGTCGAGCAGCACCCGGCCGTCGGCGGTGAAACGACCGCCCTCCGCGTTGCAGAAGACGTTGCCCGCGACGACGATGCCCGACGCGTCCAGCGCGTCCCGGCCGGTGTTGATCAGCCGCGCGCCGCCGAGGTGGACGCTGCCGCCGATCGCCGCACCGCGCAGCCTGACCTCGCCGTTGGCGCGCATCGCGATGGCCTGGACGGATCCGCTGACGCGCAGGCGGGCGCCGAGCAGGGCGTGGTCGGTGTTGCTGCGCAGGACCGCGCCCGCCAGCCGGAGGGTGCCGTCGACCGCGGCGTCGGTGAGGTCGACCGTGCCGGTGCAGGTGAAACCGGCTTCCAGGACGAGGTCGCTGAACACCCTCAGGTTGCGGCCTTGCAGACCAGGCACTCGGGTGCCGCGCAGTCTGAGGCCGATGAGGCGGGCCATGCGGAGGTCGAGCGGTTCCTCGAAGGCGCAGTGGGTGAGGTCGATGACGCGCGTGACGCGGGTGCCTTCGAGCTCGAACTTGCCGGTGATGCGCGCGTTCCGCATCCGCAGCGCCGGCAATCCCTTGCGCGGCACGCGGTACATGCCGGTCAGCAACCCGGTGAGCACCTCGCCGCGAACGCTCTGCCCGGTGAGGTCGATCTCGGTGCCGCCCGCGTAGGCCCCGGCGACCTGGCGTTCGACGTCGGTCAAGTCTTCGGGCTTGATCACTTTCGTCCTCCCCTGACGAACGGATCATCCCTAATCAGGTTCCGGCTTGGCGAGGGTTCGAACGGTTAACGTGAGGCCTGTGAGCGCACCGGAGTCGGAGATCAGCAGTCGAGTTCCACTACTGCTGCGGGTGAGTGCCGCGCTGAGCTGGCGGTTCGTCGTCGTGGTGGCCGCGTTGTACGTGGTCGCGTACGTGCTGGGCTTCCTCGCGTCGATCGTGATCCCCGTCGCAATCGCGCTTCTGCTCGCCGCGCTGCTGTCTCCCGGCGTGGCGAAGCTCGTCGAGTGGCGGGTGCCGCGCGGCGTCGCGACGACCGTGATGATGATCCTCGGCATCGGCGTGCTCGGCGGCGTGCTGACGTTCGTGATCAGTGAGTTCTCCCGCGGCCTGCCCGAGCTGCAGACGCAGGTGGCGGCGTCGCTCGACACCATCCAGAAGTGGCTGAAGGACGGGCCGGCGCACCTGTCCGACGCGCAGCTGCAGAACTACGTCAACGAGATCGTGAAGACGATCAAGGAGAACCAGGCGGAGATCACGTCTGGTGCGCTGACCACCGCGGCCACTTTGGGCGAGGTGCTGACCGGACTGCTGTTGGCGCTGTTCACCCTCATCTTCTTCTTGCACGACGGCGACGGGATCTGGCGGTTCGTCATCCGTGCGGTGCCTCGTGACGTGCGTCAGCGTGTCGACGTGGCGGGGCGCCGCGGGTTCGGCTCTCTCGTTTCTTATGTGCGCGCGACGGCCGTGGTGGCGATCGTTGACGCCGTCGGTGTCGGCATCGGTCTGGCGATCATCGGTGTGCCGCTGGTGGTGCCGCTGTCGGCGTTGGTGTTCCTCGGCGCGTTCATCCCGATCATCGGTGCGGTGTTCACGGGTGCCGTCGCCGTCTTGATCGCGTTGGTGACGAACGGGCCGATCGCGGCGCTCGTCGTTCTCGCGGTGCTCATCGGCGTGATGCAGCTGGAGTCGCACGTGCTGCAGCCGCTGCTGCTGGGGCGCGCGGTGAAGCTGCACCCGCTGGCGGTGGTGCTCGCGATCGCGGGCGGGTTGGTCGTGGGTGGCATCGCCGGGGCGTTGCTCGCGGTGCCGTTGCTGGCGGTGCTGAACTCCGGGATCCGGTCGCTGGTGTCCGACGCGGACGCCGCGGAGAAGCCCGAGAAGGTGGACGTGCTGAACCCGCAGGACACCGCGCCGAAGGACGACAACAGTGAACGGGTCAAGGACCTCTAGTTCGCGATGAGCTTCAGGTAGCCCTGCTTGGTGAACGACTGCCAGAACTGGAACGAGTTGCCGGCGGGTTCGACGGTCAGCCGCACGGTCTGGCCGGGCGCCACCGAGAGACGCACGACGGGGCTGCCGGTCCAGTCGATCGCGGCACGGAGGTCGTAGACGCCTGGCTGGACGGGGAACTCCAGGTGCTCGTCGTGGCCGATCTGGCCGGAGCGGACGCCGTTGATCTCGATCCAGTACCTGCGGGCCCGGTCGCGCCACACGGCGGCCGGGCGGTAGACGCTGATGAGCCCCAACGAGGTGGTCTCCCCCATGGGTCGAGAGTGACACATCGGTCAGGCCATCGAGACCAGATTGCGGCCGTACGCCTTGGCTGCCAGCAGAGCCGCGTCGGCCGCCACCAACAGGTCCGGCAGCTCGTAGCCGAACCGGGTCGTGGTCGCCACGCCGATCGACACCGTCAGCCCGCGCAGCTCGTGTGGCTTCCCGTCCGTGGCCATCGTGGGCACCCGCAACGCCGCCACGGCCTTGCGCACCCGCTCCGCCACCGACTCGGCCTCGTCCGGGCTGGCTTCTGGCAGCAGGACGACGAACTCCTCGCCGCCGAACCGGCCCACAAGATCGCCTCGGCGGACGGTACCGCGCAGCAGCAGTGAGATCGCGGCGAGGGCGGCGTCGCCGGCGAGGTGGCCCACCTCGTCGTTGACCTTCTTGAAGTGGTCGAGGTCGAGGAGCATCACGGCCATCGGGCGGGTGCGGCCGGAGCCCTTGGTCAGTTCGTAGCGGGCGCGGCTGTCCCAGTGCACGGCGTTGGCCAGGCCGGTCTTCGCGTCGCGCTGGGCCGAGCGGCGCCACTGCGGGAGTTGCGCGGCGCGTTCGAGCAGGAGCAGGGGCGGGCCGGCGATCAGGGCGTGGACGGCGTTGGACTCGGCGACGCAGCCCATGAGGCCGCCGATCGACACCGCGACGATGCCGAGGACGACGTCGATGGGTTCGCCGACGTTCTCCTCGAACGTCGCGGTGGGGCGGCGGAGCTTCAGGCCGAACGAGATCAGGGCCGCGCGCAGGGCCAGCAGGACGGTGGCACCGACGACCATGATCAGCAGGCTGGCGTGCGGGTTGGACCAGCCGAGGAGGAAGCGCGTTGCGAAGACGGCCAGTGCGGTGGCGCTGAGCGTGAAGAGCCAGCGGTACATCTCGGGGCGTTGCGCGAGCAGGCAGTGCAGGGCGGGGCCGAAGAGCAACAGCACCAGCAGGTTCGGCGGCAGCGCCAGGATGCCGGCCGTCAGGTAGGAGAGGTGTGCCGCCCACGGGTTGCGCTCGGTCTCGCCCAAGCGGTGGCTGTAGATCGAACTGCCGATGATCACGGCGCCCGCGGTGCCCGCGATGGCGGCGAACCTGGCGATGTCGGAGGGTGACGGCGTCGGCGTGGAGACGATCACGTAGGTGACGGTGGCCAGTGCCGCGAGGTCGATGAACAGCCAGTAGCTGAGCGCGGGCCGCCGCAGTGTCCACACCGGCCAATCGCGCACCCGCATCGCCCTCCCCCGAACCCGGAGAGCGTCGCACATTCCTCCGTTCGGCAGAAGACGGCCACCTGGGGGTTAGCCAGCGCACGTTCACGCGGCAGGATGGTGTCCGAAAGGAGCACAGCGTGCCCAAACTGCCTGCCGAACGTGTGACGAAGGTGATCGACGACCCGGCCACGCCGCTGTGGCGCGGGACGATTGCGCTACGCATAGTCACATTCCTCTTCGCGGCGGCGAACGTGATCGCGAATCAATCCGGTTACGTTCGGCCCTGGCTCGCGTGGACCACGCTCGGGGTGATGGCGCTGTGGTCCGTCTTCACCAGCCGCGCGTACAGCACGACGTGGGGCAGGCGGTGGCCGCTCGTGCTGGTCGACCTGGCCCTGACGTGCGGACTCATGTCGCTCTCGCCGCTGATCATGTCCGACCACCAGCTGCTGACCCTGAACGTGCCGCTGATCACGACGATCTGGGCGTGCGTGCCGGCGGTGGCGCTGGGCGCGCTCGGCGGGTCGTTCGCCGGCTTCGCGGGTGGTCTGACCGTCGGCCTCTTCACCTACCTGTCGAAGGGCGTGCCGAGCCTCGACCTGCTGCGCGACGTGGTGCTGCTGGCCGGCGCCGGCATGGTCGTGGGCATGGCGTCGGCGACGGCCCGGCGTTCGGCGGTGCTGCTCGCTCAGGCGTTGCGCGCGGAAGCGGCGACGGCGGAACGCGAACGGCTCGCGCGCTCCATCCACGACAGCGTGTTGCAGGTGCTCGCCCGCGTGCGCAAGCGCGGGCTTGAAGTCGGTGGCGAGGCCGCGGAACTGGCCAAGATGGCCGGTGAGCAGGAGGTGGCGCTGCGCAATTTAGTGGCCGCCGCACCCACCGACTCCACTGTGGACGGCGACATCGATCTGCGCCCCGGCCTGCAGTTGCTGGCCACACCTCGCGTTCAGGTGTCCACCCCGGCCACCCAGGTGATGCTCACCGCCGCGACGGCCGGCGAGCTCACGTCACTCGTCCGCGAGGCACTGTCCAACGTGGACAAGCACGCCGGTGACGACGCGCGGGCGTGGGTGCTGCTGGAAGATCTCGGGGAAGAAATCGTGTTGAGTGTCAGGGACGATGGGCCGGGCATCCCGGACGGCCGCATCGCCTCCGCAGCCGCGGAAGGCAGGATGGGGATCGAGAAGTCGATCAAAGGCCGGGTGGAGTCGCTCGGCGGAACGCTGGAGCTCCAGACCGGGCCGGGGGAGGGCACGGAGTGGGAGGTTCGGGTGTTCAGGAAGGGGGCGGCAAGGTGACGGTCTCGGTGATGGTCGTGGACGACCACCCGATGTGGCGCGAAGGCGTCGCACGCGATCTGCAGGAGCGCGGCTTCGAGATCGTGGCGACGGCAGGTGATGCCGCGTCCGCCGTGCGCATCGCGAAGGCCGTGCGACCCAATGTGGTGCTGATGGACCTCAACCTCGGCGAGCTGTCCGGCGTCGACGCGACCCTGATGATCACCAGCGAGCTGCCGAACACGCGCGTGCTGGTGCTGTCCGCGTCTGGCGAGCACGACGACGTGCTGCAGGCCGTGAAGGCGGGCGCGTCCGGCTACCTGGTGAAGTCCGCGTCCTCCGAGGAACTGGTCGAGGCCGTGACCAGGACCGCCGCCGGTGACGCCGTGTTCACCGCGGGGCTCGCCGGCCTGGTGCTCGGCGAGTACCGGCGAATGGCCGCAGCGCCGGACGACTCGGAGGAGAAGCCTCAACTCACCGACCGGGAGACCGAAGTGCTCCGGCTGGTGGCAAAAGGCCTGACCGCACGCCAGATCGCCAACCGCCTGGTGATCTCCCACCGCACGGTCGAGAACCACGTGCAATCGACCCTGCGCAAACTGCAACTGCACAACCGGGTGGAGCTGGCGCGTTATGCCATCGAGCACGGTCTCGACAGCGAACCGGAGGCAGAGAAATGACAGACCCTCGCGAGTTACGGGTGTCCGACGCGGAACGTGAGCACGTCGTCACCCTGCTGAACAAGGCGGTGGGCCGCGGCATGATCACGCTCGACGAGTTCACCGTCCGCACGGACACGGCGCTGGCCGCGGTGACCCGCGCCGATCTCAACGCGGTGCTCGTCGACCTGCCCGGCATGGTCAACAACGAGCTCGCCCACGCGCGCACCGAGCTGAAGAACACGATGAGCACCACGACCCGCAAGGGCCACTGGGTCGTGCCGCGCGAGCTCGTCATCCGCAACACCCTCGGCACCACGAACCTCGACTTCACCGCCGCCGAGGTGCCGCCGGTCGTCGACGTCGACCTGGACGTGTCGCTGGGCACGGTGAAGCTGCTGCTGCCTCCGGGCTCGTCGGTCAACAGCGACGCCGTGGAGATCACCGCCGGCGAGCTCAAGGACAAGGTCCACAACTCGGTCGGCAACCCGCACTTCCAGCTCAAGGGCGCGGTGCGGGGCGGCACCGTGGTGATCAAGCGCAAGCGCTGATCTGCGGTCTTGCTCGGTGGCACGCAGGATCGAGGCATGCGGTGTCTCGTGACCGGCGCGACCGGGTACCTCGGTGGACGGCTCGTGCCCAGGCTGCTGGCCGACGGGCACGAGGTCCGCTGCCTGGTGCGATCGCCGGAGAAGCTGCGCGACGTTCCGTGGGCCTCTGACGTCGAGATCGTCCGCGGGGACGTGCTCGGCGACCTGGACCCGGTGATGCGAGACGTCGAGGTCGTCCACTACCTCGTGCACTCGCTGCACTCGAAGGACTTCGCGGACGCCGACCGTCGTGCTGCCGAGAACACCGCCCGAGCCGCCGAACGCGCTGGTGTGCGCAGGATCGTCTACCTGGGTGGGCTGCACCCGGCCGGTGCGGAGCTCTCGCCGCACCTCGCCTCCCGCAAGGAGGTCGGCGAGGTGTTCCTGCAGTCGTCGGTGCCGGCGGTGGTGCTGCAGGCCGCGGTGATCATCGGCTCCGGGTCGGCGTCGTTCGAGATGCTGCGGTACCTGACCGAACGGCTGCCGGTCATGGTCACGCCGCGCTGGGTGCACAACCGGATCCAGCCGATCGCCGTGCGGGACGTGCTGCGGTACCTGGTCGACGCCACGACGTTGGACGCTGACCGGACGTTCGACATCGGTGGGCCGGACGTCCTGACCTACCTGCAGATGATGCTCAGGTACGCCGAGGTCGCGGGGCTGCCGAAGCGGAGGGTGCTGCCGGTGCCCGTGCTGACCCCGGGCCTGTCCTCGCACTGGGTCAACCTCATCACGCCGGTGCCGCGGTCGATCGCCAGGCCGTTGATCGAGTCGCTGGTGCACGAGGTGGTGTGCCGGGAGAACGACATCCGCGAGGTGCTGCCCGGCGAGAACACCGGCTACGACAAGGCCGTCGAGCTGGCGCTGGACAAGATCCGCGACGCCGACGTGGAGACCCGGTGGTCGGGAGCCTCCACTCCGGGAGCGCCGAGCGAACCGCTGCCGAGCGATCCCGACTGGTCCGGCGGTTCCGTGTACGTCGACGAGCGCGAGCGACGGACGAACGCGACGCCCGAACGGCTGTGGGAGGTCGTCGAGGGCATCGGTGGCGAACGTGGCTGGTACTCGTTTCCGCTGGCCTGGGCGATCAGAGGATGGCTCGACAGGCTCGTCGGCGGGGTGGGTCTTCGCCGGGGCAGGCGTGATCCGCACCGGTTGAACGTGGGGGAGGCGCTCGACTTCTGGCGGGTCGAGGAGGTCGAACGTGGGCGCCTGCTGCGGTTGCGCGCGGAGATGAAGGTGCCCGGCAAGGCGTGGCTGGAACTTCGAGTGGCGGGCAACGAGGGACACGGGTCCACTTACCGCCAACGCGCCGTGTTCGTGCCCAAAGGGCTCGCCGGACACCTCTACTGGGCGGTCGTCTGGCCGTTTCACGGGGTGGTGTTCGGCGGCATGGTGCGCAACATCGCCAATGAAGCTGAACTGCACAAGAAGTTCAGAAAGTCCTGATGGACTGCACAAGCAGCAAAGGGTGAGACTTCCCGCATGAAGGCTCTCGTCAAGGTCGCCGCTGGGCCTGGCCTCGAACTGACCGACGTCCCCGACCCCACTCCGGGGCCGACCGACGTGGTCGTGAAAGTGCTGCGCACCGGCATCTGCGGCACCGACCTGCACATCGACTCGTGGGACGACTGGGCTGCCGCCAACATCAAGGCGCCCCTCACGCTCGGCCACGAGTTCGTCGGTGAGGTCGTCGAGACCGGCGCCTCCGTCACCGGCGTGAAACCAGGAGACCTGGTCAGCGGTGAGGGTCACCTCGTGTGTGGGACGTGCCGCAACTGCAAGGCCGGGCGCAGGCACCTGTGCGCCAACACCAAGGGCCTGGGCGTGCACTCGAACGGAGCGTTCGCGCAGTACGTCGTGCTGCCCGAGCAGAACGCGTGGGTGCACCGGACGCCGGTCGACCTGGACGTGGCCGCGATCTTCGACCCGTTCGGCAACGCCGTGCACACCGCGTTGAGCTTCCCGGTCATCGGCGAGGACGTGATCATCACGGGCGCCGGGCCGATCGGGATCATGGCGGCTGCGGTGGCCAAGCACGCAGGGGCGCGCAACGTCGTCATCACCGACGTTTCCGAGCACCGGCTGGACCTGGCGCGCAAGGTCGGTGTCGACCTCGCGGTGAACGTCGCCGAGAAGACGATCGAGCAAGCCCAGCAAGAGCTCGGCATGGCCGAGGGCTTCGACGTCGGCATGGAGATGTCCGGGAAGCCGTCGGCACTCCAGAGCATGATCGCGAACATGGCGCACGGCGGTCGCATCGCGATGCTGGGGCTGCCCGCGGAGGAGTTCCCCGTCGACTGGAGCAGCGTCGTGCTGAAGATGCTGCACATCAAGGGGATCTACGGCCGCGAGATGTTCGAGACCTGGTACTCGATGACCGTGCTGTTGCAGCGCGGCCTCGACCTCGCGCCGGTCATCACCCACCGGTACGACTACACGCAGCACGCGGAGGCCTTCGCCACCGCGCGCGAAGGCAAGTGCGGCAAGGTCATCCTCGACTGGACGGGAGCCTGATGTACGGCGAGCTGAAGAACGATCTCCTCAAGACGATCGGGGAGATCCGGGAGGCCGGCCTCTACAAGTCCGAACGCGTGATCGGCACCCCGCAGAACGCCGCCGTGCGGGTCGGCCAGGGCGACGAGGTCCTGAACTTCTGCGCCAACAACTACCTCGGTCTCGCCGACCACCCGCGCCTGATCGAGGCCGCGAAGCAGGCCCTCGACGACTGGGGCTTCGGCATGGCGTCGGTGCGGTTCATCTGCGGCACCCAGGAGCCGCACAAGGAACTGGAGCGCAAGCTCAGCGAGTTCCTCGGCACCGAAGACACGATCCTCTACAGCTCGTGCTTCGACGCGAACGGCGGTCTGTTCGAGACGCTGCTCGGCGCCGAGGACGCGATCATCTCCGACGAGCTGAACCACGCGTCGATCATCGACGGCGTCCGGCTCAGCAAGGCGAAGCGCTTCCGGTACAAGAACCGCGACATGGACGACCTGGAGCGCCAGCTCAAGGACGCGGCCGACGCGCGCTACCGGCTGATCGCGACCGACGGCGTGTTCTCGATGGACGGCTACCTCGCGCCGCTGGACGAGATCTGCGACCTGGCCGAGCGGTACAACGCGCTGGTCATGGTCGACGACTCGCACGCCGTGGGCTTCACCGGCCCGACCGGCCGCGGCACGCCGGAGCTCTTCGGCGTGCAGGACCGCGTCGACATCGTGACCGGCACGCTCGGCAAGGCGCTGGGCGGTGCGTCCGGCGGCTACACGTCCGGTCGCAAGGAGATCGTCGAACTGCTGCGTCAGCGTTCGCGGCCGTACCTGTTCTCGAACTCGCTCGCGCCGTCGATCACCGCCGCCGCGATCGCGACGCTGGACATGCTCTCCAGTTCCTCCGAGCTGCTCGGCCAGCTGCGGGCGAACACCGAGCTGTTCCGCCGGCGCATGACGGAGGAGGGCTTCGACCTGCTGCCCGGCGAGCACCCGATCATCCCGGTGATGATCGGTGACGCGGCCGAGGCGGCCCGGTTGGCGGACCTGCTGCTGGAACAGGGCATCTACGTCATCGGCTTCTCGTACCCGGTCGTGCCGCACGGCAAGGCGCGAATCCGCACGCAGATGTCGGCCGCTCACTCGTTGGACGACGTGAACCGCGCGGTGGACGCGTTCGTCGCCGCACGAGCCAAGATGTGACCTGGATCACCCCCCGGTAAGAATCCCAACGGTCAGCGCACTACCTCGTGAAGAGGGAGGGGCGATCGTGGAGGACTTCTGCGCGGTCTACCGGGAGTGCTATCCCCGCGTGCTCGCCTATGCGGCGAGCCACGCGGGGGCGCAACGAGCGGAAGACATCACCAGCGAGACCTTCACGATCGCCTGGCGCAAGCTCGACCAGATGCCGGCCAACGCGCTGCCGTGGCTGCTGGGCATCGCCCGCAACCTGATCCGCACCGCCCACCGGCAGACCCCGCACGACGAACTGGTCGACGCCCCGGCTTTCGACGACTTCGCGGTCGTCGAACTGCGCGAGGCTCTCGCCGGGTTGTCTGCCGCCGACCAGGAAGTCCTCACGCTCATCGCGTGGCACGGGCTGACCTCGGCCGAAGCCGCGCAGGTGCTGGGCTGCTCCACCGCGACGTTCTTCGTGCGGCTGCACCGTGCCCGACGACGACTCCGGCGCGCTCTCTCGACACCGACCACCGACCGTGTGAGGGAGTCATGGGAGACCTGCTGAAGGACCTCGCCCGGACGCGTCCGTCCACTCCGGACGTCGATCCCGAGCGGATGGAACGAGACCTCGCCCGGATCGTCTCGCTGCCCCGGTCCAGCTACCGCCGTGAATGGGCGGGCGCACCGTCGTTCCGGCGCCTCCTGCCGTTGCTGGTTGCGGCCGCGGTCGTCGCGCTCGCGGTGGTTGCGGTGCCGTCACAGCCTCCCGCGCAGATGGGCAAGGGGCCGGAGAAATGGCGCGTCCTCTCTCGTGTCACCTCGCTGATGGTGGTGGGCGATCCCGCGAACCCGTACGTCGTGCGGTTCGCCTCGGAGTCGGACAAGTGGCTCGCCGCAGAGGGGCAAACCACGATCAGCCAGGTCAGCGGCACCGTCATGCCGTTCGGGCCGGCCGACGACGAGAAGTGGAAGGCTGCGGGCAGTCCGTCACGTGCGCCTCAGGTGGGCGGGAACCACGACGTTCGCATCGGGCCGATGAAGCCCGCCGTGAGGAAGACCAACTACCCCGACTTCGAGATAGCGCCGGGCGATCAGATGCGTTTCGACGAGCTCGCCAAGCTGCCGGCGACCCCGTCCGCCCTGATGGCGAAGCTGGCGGACCTCAACTCTGATCCCCGCCAGAGCGAGGTCGATCGCAGGTACCGCATGGCCTTGCTGGCGATGGGCATGATGGCCGCGAACGTCACCGTCGAACAGCGGTTCGCGGCGTACGAGGTGCTCCTGGGCCTCTTCGTGCGCAACGTCGAGAAGGTGACGCTGCCGAACACCCGCGAAGGCATCGTCGGGGTGGTGCCGTCGCCGAAGACCTTCCAGTTCAAGGATGTCGAGACACAGCTCGTGCTGGACCCCGACACCCGCATGCCGATCATGCGGCGGGACGTGATCACCACGCCGCAGCACGGCCTGGCGGCGGGCACGTCGATCTCGGAGGAGGAGTTCGTGCTCCTGGAGGCGAGCAACTCCGACCCGATGCTGCCCACAGGCGTCGTCGTGAACGGCGAAGTGGAATCCCCCATCATTGAGCGGTGATCGACCCACGACGGCTCCGCGTGCTGCGCGCACTCGCCGACCACGGCACGGTGACGGCCGCGGCCGCCGCGCTGCACCTCACGCCGTCCGCGGTGTCACAGCAGCTCGCGGCCTTGGAGTCGGAAGCCGGGCATCCGTTGCTGCTGCGGAAGGGCCGCCGGGTCTCGCTGACCCCGGCCGGTGAGCTGCTCGTCGCGCACGCCCACGTCGTCGCGGCGGAGCTGGAACGCGCACAGGCCACTTTGGACGCTCTGGCGTCCGGAACCGCGGGCCGGGTCGGGGTCGCGGCCTTCGCCTCGGCGATCACGCAGGTGGTGGCGCCGGCGCTGGCCGCGTTGCGGGAACGGTCGATCGAGCTGTCCGTGCGCGACGCGGAGGGGCACGAGAGCGTGCGGTTGTTGCTGGACGGCGAGATCGACGTGGCGATCACCGAGGAGCACCGCACGACGGACCGCTTCACCCGGTTTCCGCTCTACACCGAGCCTTTCGACGTGGTTCTGCCACCAGGGCATCCGCTCACCGGACCGGTGGACCTCGCCGCGCTGGCCGACGAGGACTGGGTCGTGACGCTGCCCGGCAACCCGTTGCGGGACGTCGTGGAGATGGCGTGTGCGCAGGCCGGGTTCACGCCGCGGATCCGGCACACGTCTGACGACTTCCGGGCGATCCAGGCGCTGGTGGCGGCTGGAGCCGGGGTGGCGTTGGCGCCGCGGAACGCCGTGCGCGGGGTGCCGGTGGCCGGAGTGGCACCGCTGCGGCGGGTCGTTGCGGCGGTGCGGCGCGGGACCGAGGACCACCCGCTGATCGGGGCGGTCCTCGACCAGCTGCGGACTAGTGCGGTGCCCTAGCCGCGAGCTTCGCCGTTGCCGGGTCCGCCGCCGCCAGCGCACCACGAGCGGCGAGCTGGCAGATGTCCATGCTGGAGGTGGCGAGCTTGGCGCCGACGTCCGCGAGAGCCGTGTGGTTCATGGACAACGACGTCACGCCCATGCCGATCAGCACGCACGCGAGCAGCGGGTCGGCCGCCGCCTCACCGCACACGCCGATGGGCTTGCCTGCCGCGGTGGCCGCCTCGCCTACCTGGGCGATCAGGCGCAGCAGCGCCGGCTGCCACGGGTCGTTCAGCGCGGCCACTCCGCCCAGCTGGCGGTCGGCGGCGAAGACGTACTGCGCGAGGTCGTTGGTGCCGATGGAGATGAAGTCGACGACCTGCAGGATCTCCCGCGCGGACAACGCCGCGGAGGGGACCTCGACCATCACGCCGGCGCGCGTGAGGCCGGCCTGGCGGGCGCGGGCGACGAACCACGAGGCTTCGGCCGCGGTGGCGACCATCGGGGCCATGACGGAGACCTCGGCACCGGAGGCAGCGGCGGCGGCGGCGATGGCTTCGAGCTGGCGGTCCAGGACGTCCGGGCGGTCGAAGGCGACGCGCAGGCCGCGGACGCCCAGGGCCGGGTTGGGCTCGGGGTCCGGGTTCAGAAACGCCAGCGGCTTGTCCGCGCCCGCGTCGAGGGTGCGCACCACAACCGGCTTGCCCTTGAACGGCGCCAGCACAGCCGTGTAAGCAGCAGTCTGCTCAGCAACACTCGGCTCCTCCGCCGCGTCGAGGAAGCAGAACTCGGTGCGGAAGAGGCCGACACCTTCGGCACCCGCGGCAGCGGCGGCTGAGGCGTCGGCGGGTGAGCCGACGTTGCCGAGGACCTTCACGCGGTGGCCGTCCTTCAGCACACCGACGCCGTTCCAGGTGGCCTTCTTGCCCGAACCCGCGGCCCGGACCTTGCCGTCCGACTCACGGACCTGGCCGGTGTCGCCGTCGACCTCAAGGGCCGGAGCGTCCAGAGCGAGCACACCGCGGCACGCGACCACGGCCGGAATGCCCAGGGAGCGCGCCAGGATCGCGGTGTGCGAGGTGGGACCGCCCTCCTCGGTGACCAGCGCGAGCACCTTCGACGGGTCGAGGCCCGCGGTGTCGGCGGGCGCCAGGTCGCGCGCTACCAGCACGGACGGCGACGCCAGATCGGGAACACCGGGTGCGGGCAGGCCCAGGAGCTCGGCGACCACGCGGTCGCGGACGTCCTGGACGTCGCGGGCGCGTTCGGCCATGTAGCCACCGGCGGCCTGCAGTGCCGTCACGAACTTCTGCGCCGCCTGGTGCACCGCGCGGGCAGCCGGGAGAGCTTCGTCCACGACGAGCTTCTCGGCCGACTTGATGAGAGAAGGGTCGCCGGCCATCGCGGCCGTCGTTTCCAGAACGGCGCGGGCCTCGCCCTCGACGGACTTGGCGCGCTCCATCAGGCGCTGCGCCACGACCTCGGTCGCCGGACGGATGCGGGACGCTTCTTCTTTTGTATCCGCAGGTCGCGGGCCCAGCGGAGGTTCCGGCAGGGCCTCCGCGACCCTGACCACGGGACCGGAAGCCCGGCCGCTGCTGACACCGACACCGCTCAGCCGCGCGCTCGACATGGTCTAGACCATACCCTTCCACCGGGAACCGAGGACAGCTCAGTGTGACTAATTCAGCGGCGGAACGCGGAAGGCAGCGGAGCTGGTGGTCGTGGCGTAACGCAGAAGTGCGTCTCCATCGACCATCCGATACATCGTGTTCACAAACGTCTTCAGCTCGCGCTGGTACGAGATGAAGAGCAGACCCTCGGCATAGTTGTAGGAGCGGCGCAGCATCAGGCCGGCCCCCGCCGTCAACGGATGCGCGCGCCGGACGTGCGCGTCAGCGGGTATCACGTACTCACCGTCCGGGGTCTTCGCCGACAGGTCGACCTCCGAACCACCGGACAGCGGCACGGCGTCGTGCTTGCGCCGCCCGAAGACGCGCTCCTGATCACCCACCGGCAACGCCGCGAACCCGGCCACGTCCAGCTTCATCCGGCGCACGACCGCGATGGTCGAGCCGTCCGGCAGCCAGACCTCCTGGTCGAACTCCAGCGGCGTCTTCGGCACGACGATGCCGTCCCGGAAACCCAACACGTTCGTGCGATCGGAATTGCAGAACCCCTGCTCACGCCACCGCAACCGGCCGTCGGGGCGCAACCGCGCAGCTGCGTCGCGAACGGCACCGACGTCGTCCCCGCAGATCTGCAGGAAGAGCCGACCACCGAGATCCTGCGGCTGGACGGCATCTCCGGGGAACTCCGGCAGCCCGTCGATCCCGTGCCCGTACGTCACCGTGACCGACGAGCTGACCTGCACCGACGGCAACGACGACGCATCCCACACGGAGATGTCGGCATGCAGCTGCTGCGGCGTGGCGACCCCGGGTTGCCGGGATTCGAAGCCACAGCCGCCCAGTAGTCCGATAGCAGCAGCGCCGTACAACAGACGGCGGCGTGAGAGTGGGCTCACAGGGGCAGTGTGACAGTAGGCCGAACGGCGCAGTACGGTGACCGGCTGTGCGCACTCCGTACACATTCGTAGCAGTGCTGCTGGTCGCCGGATGCTCATCGGCGGCGCAACCGAAACTCGGACCCGAGATCACCGTCCCGGCGCAGCTGAGCACCATTCAGGCTGCCGTCGACGCGGCGCAGGAAGGCGCGACCATCGTCGTCGCCCCCGGCGTCTACAAGGAGACGGTGCAGGTCAGGACCAAGGGCCTGACGATCAGAGGCACCCAGCGCGGCAGCGTGATCATCGACGGCGAGGTCAAGCGCGCCAACGGGATCGTGGTGACCGCGCCGGACGTCTCCGTGCAGAACCTGACCGTCCGCAACCACACGTTGAACGGCCTGCTGATCACCGGGCTCAGCGAGAACGGCGGGATGGGCCGCGGCAGCAACGGCTACACCAAGCTGGACACGCAGAAGTTCCCGCCGCTGCAGGGGTTCCGCGTCTCGTACGTGACGGCTAGCAACAACGCGCTGTACGGCATCTACGCGTTCGACGCGCAGCACGGCGTGATCGAGCAGAGCTACGCGAGCGGCAGCGCGGACTCCGGTTTCTACGTCGGCCAGTGCAAGCCGTGCGACATCGTCGTGCGCGGCAACGTCGCCGAACGCAACGCCGTCGGCTACGAGGGCACGAACGCGTCCGGGCAGATGTACGTGCTGGGCAACAGGTTCAGCGGCAACCGGGTCGGCATGACCTCGAACTCCGACTACCAGGAGGCGTTCGTGCCGCAGGAGGACGCCGTGTTCGCCGGCAACCTCGTCTCCGACAACAGCGAGGCGCTCTCACCGGCGCAGGCCGACGGCGCGTTCGGACTCGGCGTGGGCATCGCGGGCGGCACGAAGAACGTGCTGTCCCGCAACCTGATCACCGGCAACCCCGGCAGCGGCATCGCGCTCGGCTCCAGCGAGGACCTGCCGCCGCTGGACAACCGCTTCGAGGGCAACGTGATCACCCGCAACGGCCAGGACGTGCTGTACGCCGCGACAAAACGCGCTCCCGGCCGCAACAACTGCGTCGAAGGGCGTTGCTACGGGGGAGTCGGCGAGCCGCTGAAGAAGCCTGCGGCACCGCGTGGGATCCCGTTCAACCAGGTCGCCGCACCGCCCACGCAGCCGGAGATGCCGAACGACCCGTTGCCGGACAAGGCACCGAACGTCGAGAAGTACGCCGTTCCCAGCGAGGACCTGTTCCTGGACCGTGCGGCGGTGCGGTCGTGAGGAAGCCGGCGCTCGCTCTGCTCCTGGTCCTCACCGCCTGCAGCACGGCGCCGTCCCCGCGATCGTTGACGGTGCCCGAGGCAGAACGCCTGGCACTGGTGCGGTTCACGAACTACACGACCGGCGTCAGCGCGTTCACCGCTTCCGTCCCGTCAGCCGGCGGCAAGCTGGTGCTGGACGGCCGGGTCGACTTCGTGAACCACCTCGGCTACGCGGGCATGCGCACCGACGGCCGCGACGACAAGTTCTCCCAGGGCCTGGTGCAGTGGAACCTCGGCCGGATGGCGTTCGCGATGACGCCGTCGACCAAGGCCGTCGACCCGGTGCCGGTGGTCGACTGGCAGGTCCGCAACCTGCAGGAACGCGGCTCCGAACTGGACGGCGCGTTGCGGCTGCTGGTGAACCTCGGCGCGGACCGACCGGAGAACCCCCAGCTGCTGCTGCAGAGCTCGGCGCGCTGGCTGCGTTCGGAGAAGATCGGCGACACCGCGGTCGACGTGTTCGAAGGCCCGAAGCAGAAGGACGCCGCGGACGCTCGGGTGCGCTACTGGCTCGACTCCGACGGCAAGCTGCGCAGGCTGGAAGCCAAGCTGGGCAACCAGGAGGAGCTCGCCGTCTTCGACTTCACCGACTCGAAGCAGCCGGTCGAGGTCATTCCGCCGCTAGCGAGCTGACCTCGGCGGCGGTCGGGTAGGACGGCTGCGCGCCTGCCTTCGTCACGGACAGAGCGGCGACCTTCACGGCGTACTCGGCGGCGACCACAACACGGTCGCCCTCGGCCAGCCGCGCGGAGAAGGCACCGGCGAAGGCATCACCGGCACCGGTCGTGTCGACGACCTCGTCGACCTTGATCCCGGGCACCTCCGTGACCCCGGCCGGAACCACGACGGCGACACCGCGCGATCCCAGCGTGACGATCGCGGTCTTGGGGCCGAGCCGGAGCAGGTGCCGCCAGTCGGACACGAGCTCCGCGGCCTCGTGCTCGTTCACGATCAACGTGTCGAGCTGCGCGAGCGTCGAAGCAGGCAGTTCGGCCACCGGTGACAGGTTCAGCACGGTCCGCACGCCGGCCTTCGAGGCCACGTCGATCGCGTGGATCACCGTCTCCAACGGCACTTCCAGCGAGCACGTCAGCACCTGCGCGCCGTCGAACGACAGAGCGTCCACATCGGACGATGCCACATCCGCGTTGGCACCGGGCGAAACGACGATGGAGTTCTCACCGTCCGGCGTGACGGTGATGTACGCGATGCCCGTCGGCCGCGAAGAAGTCTTCACCAACGACGTGTCGACGCCGGACGACTCCAACGACTCACGCAGCAGCGAGCCGTACCCGTCGCCACCAACGGCACCAACGAGCGCAACGGAAGCACCAACGCGTGCGGCGGCAACGGCGGTGTTCGCGCCCTTGCCGCCGGGCAGCACGACGGTGTCACCGCCGAGCACGGTCTCACCGCCGGCGGGCCGCCTGCCGACCTCGACCACGAGGTCGGCGTTGGCGGACCCGAGGACAAGCAGAGTGTTCGTCACTTGAGGAACTCTGCCACGTTCTGCTTCGTGATGACCTTGACCTCGACGTCCACGACCTGCTGAACCGGCTCGCCCTTCGCGGCGTGCACCGCCTGCTCGACGGCCTTCGAGCCGAGGAGCTTCGGCTGCTGCGCGATGGTCGCGACCATGGTGCCGTCCTGGATCGCCTTCAGACCGTCCGGCGTGCCGTCGAAGCCGACGACCATGACGTCCTTGCCGGCACGGGCGCCGAGGGCCTTGATCGCACCGAGCGCCATCTCGTCGTTCTCGGCGAAGATGCCCTTGAGGCCGGGGTGGCCCTGCAGCAGGTTCGTGGTCTCGTTGAGGCCCTTGGCGCGGTCGAAGTCCGCGACGGCCGAGGCGACGACCTTGATGTTGCCGCTGTTCAGGCCCTGCTCGAAGCCCTGGCCGCGGTCACGCGACGCCGACGCGCCGGAGATGCCCTTGAGGTGCGCGACCTCGCCGGACGTGGCGCGACCGAGCTCGATGGCCGCGAGGCTGCCGCCCGACACGTTGTTCGACGCGACCTCGGCGGCGACCTTGCCCTCGACGGCGCGGTCGACCGAGATCAGCGGGATGCTCGCCAGCTCGGCGGCCTTGGCGGCGGGTGCGGACTGCTTGGAGTCGACCGGGTTCAGGATGATCGCCTTGACGCCCTGGGTCACCAGCGTCTGCACCTGGTTGACCTGGTTCGTCGCGTCGTTCTGCGCGTCGACCACGGTCAGCTTGGCGCCGAGCTGGTCCGCCATCGCCTGCGCACCCTGCTGCAGCTCCACGAAGAACGGGTTGTTCAAAGTGGACACAGCGAGGCCGATGGTGATCTGGCCTCCGGACGCCCCTGTACCGCTGCACCCGGTCGCCAGCAGAGCTGCGGCACCGAGAGTCAGCGCGATCCGTCGGGTCACCTTCATTGGTGTCTTCCTTACCTGTTGCGGGTTTTCTCAGCGACGGCGAAGTGAGTCGAGCAACGCGGCAAGAGCGATCACCGCGCCGATGACGACCTGCTGCCAGAACGGCGGCACTTGCAGCAGGTTGAGGCCGTTGCGCAGGACGGCGAGCACAAGTGCGCCGACCAACGTCCCGGTGGCGCGGCCAACGCCACCGGACAACGACGCACCGCCGATGACGACCGCGGCGATGGCGTCGAGCTCGTAGCCGACCGCTGCCTGCGGACCGGCGGACCCGAGCCGTCCCGCGAGCACGAGGCCCGCGGCGGCGGCGAAGAGGCCGGAGAGCGCGTAGATCCAGAGCTTCTGCTTCCGGACGTCGATGCCGCTGAGCTTCGCGGCTTCCTCGTTGCCGCCGATCGCGTACATGCGACGGCCGAGGTTGGTGCGCGTGAGGATCAGGCCGGTGACACCGAAGAACGCCAGCATGAGCAGCAGCGGCAACGGGACCATCGGCGCGAGGTTCGAGCCGAGGAACGTGACCAGCGCGTCCGTCTCGTGCGGCTGACCTTCGGAGAACACCAGCGTCAGACCGCGGGCAACGCTGAGCATGGCGAGTGTCGCGATGAACGGCGGCAGCTTGCCGTAGCTGATCAGCGCACCGTTGACGAGCCCGCACAACGCGCCGACGACCAGCCCGATCGGGCCCGCGGTCAACGCGCCGACCATCGCGGCCAGCGCCGCGATGCTGCCCACCGACAGGTCGATGCCACCGGCGACGACCACGAACGTCATGCCGAACGCCATGATCGCGATGACCGCGGCCTGCACGCCGACGTTGACCAGGTTCTGCGCGGAGAGGAACGCCGGCTGCATGATCGCGATGACCAGGGCGAGCAGGAGAAGCCCTGCCAGAGCTCCGTTTTCGCTGGCGTACTTGCGGATGCTGATCGTGGTCATGCCGAAATCTCCTGCACGGCGAGTGCCATCACCTGGTCTTGGGTTGCGCCCCTGGGCAGCTCACCGGCCACCCGGCCGTGCGCCATCACGACGACGCGGTCGCTCATCCCGATCACCTCGGGCAGGTCGCTGGACACGAGCAACACGGCTCGGCCGGCGGCGGTCATGCGGTTGATGAGCTCGTAGATCTCGACCTTCGCGCCGACGTCGACACCGCGCGTGGGCTCGTCGAGGATCAGCACCTTCGGGTCGGCCAGCAGCCACTTGCCGATGACGACCTTCTGCTGGTTGCCGCCGGAGAGCTCCTTGACCGGCTGCTCGACCCGGCCCTTGATCCGGAGCTTGCCCGCGATGTCGTGCAGGCGCTTCTCGTCGCGGTTCTCCAGCGTCACGAGCTCGAGGTTCTGGCCGACCGTTGCGGTGAGGACCAGGCCCTGGCCCTTGCGGTCCTCCGGCACGAGCCCGAGCCCGGCCTTGATCGCGGCCTGGACGTTGTTGCGGGGCACCGGCTTCCCGGCGACCTCGACCGTGCCGTAGTCGTAGTCGTCCACGCCGAACGCCGCCCGCGCGACCTCGGTGCGACCGGCGCCGACCAGGCCCGCGATGCCGACGACCTCGCCCGCGTGGACCTCGATGTTGACGTCGCGGAACACGCCGCGCTTGGTGAGGTTCGAGATGCTCAGCAACGGCTGGCCAGGGCGTTGGTCAGCACGCGGGTACTGCTCGTCGATCGGGCGGCCGACCATGAGCTCGATCATGTGCTGAGTCGATGCCCCAGGCCCGAGGACGCCCACGCTGCGGCCGTCGCGCAGGACCGTGATGCGGTCGGCGATGCGCTGGATCTCGTCGAGGTGGTGGGTGATGAAGACGAGCCCGACGCCGTTGTGCCGCAGCTGAGCCATGATCTGCAGTAGCCGGTCGGTCTCGGTGTCGGTCAGGACCGCGGTCGGCTCGTCGAGGATCAGCACACCGGCGTTCTTGTCCAACGCGCGGGCGATCTCGATCATCTGCTGCTGAGCGATGCCGAGGTCTTTTACCTTGGCGTTCGGGTCGACGTTCAACCCGACCCGTTCGAGCAGCAGTGGTGCTTTCCGGCGCATCTCGGCGCGGTCGACGAAGCCGTACTTGCGCGGCAGCCGGTTGAGGAACAGGTTCTCCGCGACGCTCAGCTCGGGGACGAGCGCGAGCTCCTGGTGGATCACGGCGAGGCTGGCGTGGCCCTCGATCGTGCCCGCGTCGTGGCTGTGGATGCCCGCGAGCACCTTGACCAGCGTGGACTTGCCCGCACCGTTCTCGCCGAGCAGGACGTGGACCTCACCGGCGTTGATGTCGAGGTCGACACCGTCCAACGCTTTCGTGGCGCCGAACTGCTTGGTGATCCCGCGGGCGGTGATCAGGGTGGTCACAGCTCGGCCTCCCCGAGCGAGCCGCGCAGCACGAGCTTCGCGGTGAGGCGGACGTCGTCGGGCTGCCGGCCGTCGATCAGCGCCAGCAGGCTGCGGGCGGCCGCGCGGCCCATCTCCACGGTCGGCTGGGCGATGACCGTGATCGGCGGGTCGAGCAGCGGGAACCACGGCTGGTCGTCGAACACCGCGAACGCGACGTCGTGCGGGATCTGCAGGCCGCGGGCCCTGATCTCGCCCAGCGCGCCGAGGCCCATCAGGTTGTCCATCGCGACCAGCGCCGTGACGCCGTCGTCGAGCAGCTTGGCGGCGGCCTGGCTGCCGCTCTCCTGCCGGAAGTCGCCGTGCACGACCCGCGCCACGCCACCGAGCGCGCCGGTCAGGACGTCCGTTCGCTCTCTTCCAGTGGAGGTGTTCGGCGGGCCCGCGATGACTCCGATGAGGGAGTGGCCGGCGCCGACGAGCCGCCGGGCGAGCGCGGTCAATGCCTCGCTGCCGTCGGCACGGACGACGGGGCATGTTGCGCCCCTGACCGTCCGGTCGAGCAGGACGAGCGGAACGCCGCCTGCGCTCACTTCGCGAACCAAGCTCGGGTCATCGGTCGCAGGGCACAGCAGGAGGCCGTCCACCCGGCGGTCGAGCAGGGTGCGCACGTACGTCGCCTCCTGCTCGGCGCTCTCGTCGGCGTTCCCGATCACGACGCAGTAGCCGTGTGACCGGGCTTCGTCCTCGACCGCTCGGGCGATCTCGGCGAAGAACGGGTTCAGCAGATCGCTGATGACCAGACCGAGGGTCTGGGTGCTGGTGGTCCTGAGGGATCGCGCCAGGGCGTTGGGCCGGTAGCCGAGCTCCTCGATCGCGGCGAGCACCCGCTCGCGGGTCTCGGGAGTCGGCGCGGCATGGCCGTTGAGCACGCGCGACACGGTGGCCGTGGAGACGCCGGCGTGCTGCGCGACGTCCTTCATGGTCGTCACGAGGGCGTAGTTAATCGATTACACACCTATGTAGTCAAGCCGGATGAGTAGGTGTACGGATGTCACTCGGCGTGGTCTGCCTCACCCTGATCACATGGACGGACAGGATCGCCTCGGGTACGAGCAGCGCCTCGCGCTGGAGCTCGCAGCCATCGGGCAGCGGCTGGTGACGATCAGCTCGGAGATGCGGTCCGCGTCGGCCGCGACCGCGGTGGCCGAGGTCGTGGCGCCGCCGCCGACTCCCGCGGCACCGGTGTCCGTGCCGCTGCCACCGGCCACGGCCTTCCCGACGCCGCCTGCGGGGGTGCCGCAGCAGCCGAACCCGTGGTCGCAGCACGCCCAGCAACCGCCGCCCGTGCAGCAGCCGTGGCCGCAGCAGCCGCCTCAGCAGGTGCCGTGGCCTGCACCCCAGCCGCGGGAGACGCTGTTCGAGAAGCTCGGCAAGGACGGCGCCGGCTCGAAGCTGCTGGCCTGGGTCGGTGGCGCGATCACCGTTCTCGGCTTCGTGCTGCTGCTGATCCTCGCCATCCAGCGCGGCTGGCTCGGCCCGATGCCGCGCGTGATCGGCGGCGCGGTGTTCAGCGGCGCGCTGGTCGGCATCGGCATGTGGCTGCACCGCAACCCGGCCGGGCGCACCGGGGCGTTCGCGCTCGCGGCCACCGGTTTCGCGGGCCTCTACCTCGACGTCATCGCCGCCACCAGCCTGTACGAGTACCTGCCTCCTGGCGTGGGTCTCGTGGTCGGCCTGGGCGTCGCCGCCGCTGGTGTCGTGCTCGCCCTGCGGTGGGACTCGCAAACGCTCGCGGTCGGCGTTGTCGCAGCGTGTGCCATCTGCTCGCCGATCTTGACCGAAGGCTTCACGGTCCTGCTGGTCGGTTTCCTGCTGGTGCTGAAGATGGCCAGCACACCGGTCCAGATCCAGCGCAGCTGGCCGGGTCTCGCGATCGCCGGCGGCTTCCCGCCGATCATCGCCTCGCTGCTCACCACCGCGAGCGCCATCCCCAACGACTTCGAGTGGACCGTGGTCGGCGTCGCCGGAGCCACGACCGTCGTCGGCATCGCCGTGGCGCTGCTGACGATCCGCAAGCGGCCGGAGGACATCGTCGCGATCGCGCTGGTCGCGGGTTCCGCGCTGCCGTCGCTGTTCGCGACCACGCTCCTGGACGACCCGGCCAACTCGGTGCTCGCCGGCGCGGTCGCCGCGGTGCTGCTGGCGATCTGGATGGTCCCGGACCTGCCCCGCGCGTTCACGACGGCGGCCGGTGCGACGGGCATGCTCGCGTTGTTCCAGACGACGGTGATCGCGCTCGACGGCAACGTCCGGACGGCGATCGTGCTGGCCGAGGCGGTGCTGCTGGCGTTCCTCGCGGCCCGGCTCGGCAAGAAGAGCGCCCTGGCCGGGTCGATCGCGTTCGGCGCGATCGGGTTCCTGATGACGATCGGGCAGGCCGTGCCGATCACGTGGCTGCTCGACGAACCGCGCTTCCTCACCGTCGACCCCGGCGACTACGCGGCGGGCCTCGTGACGGCGCTCGTGCTGGGCATCTTCGCGGCGACGCTGCCGTGGGCCGCGCTGAAGATGCAGGTGCTGCGCGAACCGGCCAGGCACCCGTTCCCGTGGATCGTCGCCGGCCTCGTGCTGCTCTACGGCGCGGCGGGTGCGGTGCTGTGCGCGGCACTGCTGGTGTCGCCGGACGAGACCGGATTCCTCTTCGGACACTCCGTGGTCACCGTGTCGTGGACGATCGCCGCGTTGTTCTTGCTGGTCAAGGGAATCAACAACAAGGCGCTGCGGATCTCCGGGCTCATCCTGGTCGGTGCCGCGGTGGTCAAGCTGGTGACGTTCGACCTCGCCGCGCTCGACGGTGTGGCCCGCGTGCTGGCGTTCCTCGGCGCCGGTCTGGTGCTCCTGACCGCAGGCGCCCGCTACGCCAAATTGGTGGCAACGGCGAAGAACTCGGATTCATATGAATCCAAACCAGCTGCTCCTCCGTCCTACTAGTGGGACGACCGTGCCCGCACCGCCGTCGCGGGCACGGTCGTACTACAACCGGGCAAAGATTTCCCTCTGACGGGTGACGGAAGTAGATCGAAAGCACCCGGAAGTGGTCCCATCGGGCGTATGGCAAAGCCACGCCTCGTGGCCGCGGTTCTAGCCCTTTCAGCGGCCATCGCGGCGATGGGTGTCCAGCAACACCACAACGTCACGATGACCTCCTCAACGGCAGCTCCGCGTGCGTATGTGGTCGGCAAGACAGGACTTCTGCAGGTCGTCGACACGATGACCGGCACCGTGCTGACCAACGCCGACACGGCAGGTCGCGCGACGGGTGTCGCCGTGTCACCGGACGCGCGGCGGGTCTACGTCGTCAACGGCTGGACCGGCGTGATCACCGCGGTCGACGCGAACACCGGCGCGGTCCTGGACAAGCTCTACACCCAGGTCCAGCTCTCGCAGGCGGCGATGCGCCCGGACGGCAAGCGCCTCTACGTCTCGGCCGGAGGCAGCGTCGCGGTGGTGGACCCGGAGACGTTCCGGCTGGTCGCCGCGGTCAAGGTGCCCGGCCAGCCGCAGGGTCTCGCCGTCCACCCGAACAACCAGGTCCTCTACGTGGCGAACTCCCAGGACGGCACGGTCGGCCTGGTCGACACCGCGACGGCGTTCCAGTCGTCGACGGTGCAGGTCGGCGGGATGCCGCAGCACCTGGCGATCTCGCCGGACGGCAAGCGCCTCTACGTGAGCAGCATGCGGCTGGGAGAGAAGACTCCGGGCACGCTCTCGGTGATCGACACGACCACGAACCAGGTCGTCGGCACGGTGAGCGTCGGCAGGGGAGCGGGCAGCGTGGCCGTCACGCCGGACGGTGCCACGGTGTACCTGGCGCTGCCGAAGGAGAGCTCGGTCGCGGTCATCGACGCGGCGACCATGACGTTGCGCGAACGCCTGCCCATCAACGCACCGGGCGTCGCCATCGCGCCGGGAGACCCGAGGGTGTTCCTCGCGACCGGCACGACGACGACGGTGCTGGACAGTTCGAACGCGGTGCTCGCGACCTACCGGATGAAGGCGAGCGAGCTGGAGGAGAAAAGGCCGCGCCAGTTCGACGCGGCCATGATCGCCTTCCCGCCGGGTCAGCCGACCGCGACCGGCTCCCGGACCTCGTCGGGGTCGAGGTCGTCCACCGGCTCGTCGTGAAGCGCGAGGCGCTCCTGGATCCGCTTGAGCGGGCCGGGCGCCCACCACGCGGCGTTGCCGAGCAGCTTCAGCACGGCCGGCACGAGCAGCATCCGGACGACCGTGGCGTCGAGCGCCAGCGCCAGGATCATGCCGACACCGACGAACCGCATCATCGCGACCTGCGAGAACGCGAACGCACCGGTCACAACGATCAGCAGCAACGCCGCTGAGGTGATCACCCGGCCAGTCTTGGCCAGGCCGGTGGTCACGGCCTCCTCGGTCGTCGCTCCCTGGCCGCGGGCCTCGACCATGCGGGAGAGCAGGAAGACCTCGTAGTCCGTCGACAGCCCGAACACGATCGCCGCCATCAGCACGACGATGCCGGACTCCAGCGGGCCGGGCGTGACGCCGAGCAGGCCGGCGCCGTGGCCCTCCTGGAAGATCCACACGAGCACGCCGAACGTCGCGGACAACGACAGCGCGCTCATGATCACCGCCTTGATCGGCAGCACGACCGAGCCGAACGCCAGGAACATCAGGATCAGCGTCGCCCCGACGAGCAGCACGATCATCAACGGCAGCCCCTCCGCGATGGCGTCGAGCGAGTCGCTGACCATGGCGGTGTTGCCGCCGACGAGCACTTCTGCGCCTTCGGGCTGGGTGAGCGCGCGGACGTCCTTCAACGCCTGCTTCGACTCGTCGCTCAGCGCGTCGTGCTCCAGCCCGGCGGCCGCGGCCGTGACACCCTTGTCCGCACCCATCGGCTGGACCTCGGTGACGCCTGCGATGTCCTTGACCTTGCCCAGGTACTCCTGGACCGCGGCCTGGTCACCGCCCTTGATGACGATCTTGAAGCCGGTGTTGGACAGCGCCGAGAAGTTCTGGTTGATGTTCTCGGTGGCCACGCGCGCGGCGTTGCCCTCGGGCAGCACCTTCTCGGTGACCTGGCCGAACTGCACGCCGAGGAACGGCGAGCCGAGTGCGACCAGCACACCGATGATCGGCAGGGCGATCAGCACGGGCCGCTTCATGACCGCGCCGCTGAGCTTGCGCCAGCCGCGTTCGCTGGGCTCCTTCTTGCGCCACGGCATGGCGAGCTTGTCCACCCGGTGGCCGAGGACACCGAGCAATGCGGGCAGCAGCGTGACGGAGACCAGCGCCGCGATCGCGACCGCGGACACACCGCCGTACGCGAGGGACTTCAGGAAGCCGTGCGGGAAGATCATCAACCCGGCCAGCGCGATGACCAGCAGCGTCGCGCTGAACACCACGGTCCGGCCGGCGGACGCGACCGTGCGGCCGACAGCCTGTTCGGTCGTGCGGCCTTGCGCGAGCTCCTCGCGGAACCGGCCGACCATGAACAGCCCGTAGTCGATCGCCATGCCCAGTCCGAGCAGTGACGCGACGTTGACCGCGAACGAGTTGACCTCGGTGTAGATCGCGATGCCGTGCAGCACGCCGAGCGCACCCATGATCGCGAGCCCACCGACGACGACCGGAAGGCTCGCGGCCACGAGACCGCCGAAGATGATCACGAGCAGCAGCAGGACCAGCGGCAGCGAGAACATCTCCGCGCGCGTCAGGTCCTCCTGCGACATGTCGTTGATGGCCTTCTGGGTGGGCACGAGCCCACCGACCTGCTGGCTGAAGCCGTCGACCGCGAGCTGCTTCTGGACGTCCTCGAACTGCTTGATCTGCTCGTTCGAGTCACCGCTGCTCAACGTGATGGCGACCAGCGCCTGCTGCTTGTCGTCCGACGGCACCGGCCCAACGGTCTTGAGGACGTCGTCCTTCGGGAAGCCGCTGATGTGATCGGCGATCTTCTTCAGTTCGAGCGGGTTGGCGAAATCGCCGCGGTAAATGACGATCACATCACCGTTCTGCCGCCCGAACGCCTCCTCGGCTACCTTGTCGGCCCGCGCCGCCTCGCTGGAAGGAGCCTCGTAACCACCCTGGCTGAGCTTGTCGAACACGCCCAGTCCCCACACGCCGCCGAGCACGGCGAGCAGTACGGTCGCGATCAACACCACCCACCGGCGGCGATATGCGATTGATCCCCACTTCGCGAACATCGACGACGGCCTCCTGGGTTACCGTTCTGTAAATCCCGTGAACTCTTGTAAACACCGTTCACTGAAAACCGTACGGGTCCGTGGACGGGGTCTACAACCCGATGGAGTGACATATGACCGAGGCCACTCGCCGAGAACGACTCCGCGCGGAGACCGAGCGTGAGATTCGGCAGGCGGCCCGCGCCCTTTTGGTGGAACGCGGCCGCGACGCAGTGACCCTGCGTGCGATCGCACGCGAGCTGGGCATCACCGCACCCGCCTTGTACCGCTACTACGACTCCCACGACGCGCTATTGCGACAGCTCTGCGACGACATCTGCGCGGACATGGCGAACGTCCTGTACGCAGACCTCGCAGCGGACACGTCAGGCCAGGTCGGATGCCAGGTGAGGGCGGTGTGCCGCAGCTTCCGCCGCTGGGCACTGGCCCACCCGCAGGAGTTCGCGCTGGTGTTCGCCTCGCCGCGGGACCCGCTGGGCGCCGACCAGTTCGGGTCGGTGTTCCTGCAGCTGGCCGGCCGGCTGATCGCGTCGAACCTCGTGGCCAAGCACGCGGACGACGTCGTGCCCGAGGTGCTGCACGAGGACCTGGCCAGGTTCCAACAGGTGCTGATGGACGCGGTGTCGGTGCACGGCGTCACGGTCGAGGATGACGTCCTCAACCTGGGGAAGATCTACCACGTGGTGCAGTCGTGGGTGCGGCTGTACGGGCATGTGGCGCTGGAGGTGTTCGGGCGGTTCCCGTTCGCGGTGAGCAACCCGGAGCCGATGTTCGACAGCATGCTCGACCAGATGCTGTCCGACATCGGCTTCCAGGAAGGCGACTCAACCGAGACGCGCGCGCTGTAGCGCTGATCGGGTGTTCGGCGACATAGGACCATGGTCGACGCCACGAACTCGGCAGAGTCTCCTGATCTCCCTGACGTCCTCGAAGAACCTGTCCCGTCGTCGAGCGGACGCGGCCAGGCGATCCTCGACCTGCTGGACAAGGCCATCGGCGTGCAGACATCGCTGGTGCGCAAGAACATCGCACGGGCCCGCCAGCGCAAGCCGGACGCGACACCAGCCGAGGTCGTCAGCACCCTGGAGAAGATGTACGTCAGCGCCCTGGCGGGTACGGGGGCAGCAGTCGGAGGCGCCGCGGCCGCGCCCGGTGTCGGCACTGGTGTCGCGCTGGCGTTGTCGGCGGGCGAGGCGTTGTCCTCGCTCGAACTGAGCACTCTGTTCGTGCTCTCGGTCGCCGAGGTCCACAGGGTCCCGCTCGACGAGATCGAACGCCGCCGCACCCTGGTCCTGGGGATCCTGCTCGGCGAGTCCGGCTCCAAGACCATCGGCAAGGTCGCCGAGCGCACCGGACAGCATTGGGCCCGCCAGCTCGTCAGCAAAGTGCCCACGGCAACGCTGCGTCAGATCAACAGCGTCCTGGGCAGGAACTTCGTCACCAAGTACGGAACCAAGCAGGGGATCATCGTGCTCGGCCGGGCTGTCCCGTTCGGCATCGGCGCGGTGATCGGCGGTGGCGCCAACGCCGCTGTCGCCACCCTGGCCGTCCGGGCTGCCCGGCGCGCGTTCGGCCCGGCACCGCAGTCATGGCCCGAGGCAGAGATGGAAGAGCTGGCGCGGCCCTAGCCACGCCAGCTCGTCTCGTTGCTACAGAACGACGTTCACCAAACGGCCGGGGACCACGATCACCTTGCGCGGTTCGCCACCCGCGACCAGTTCGGCGATCTTCTCCTCGGCCAGGGCCGCGGCCTTGATCTCGTCCTGCGAGGCGGAGGCCGAGACCACGACCCGCGAGCGGACCTTGCCGTTGACCTGGATCGGGTACTCGACGGTGTCCTCGACCAGGTACTGCTCGTCAGCGACCGGGAACGGCCCGTGTGCCAGCGAGTCGGTACCACCCAGCTTCGCCCACAGTTCCTCGGCCACGTGCGGGGCCTGCGGGGCCAGCATCAGCACCAGCGGCTCGGCCAGCGCGCGGGGGGTGCCGCCGGAGTAGTGCTTGGTGACGTAGTTGTTCAGCTCGATCAGCTTCGCGCCTGCCGTGTTGTAGCGCAGGTTCGCGTAGTCGTCGTGCACGCCGGCGATCGTCTTGTGCAGCAGCCGCAGCGCTTCGACGGACGGCTCTTCGTCAGTGACGCGCAGAGAGCCGTCGGTCTCGTCGACCAGGTTGCGCCACAGACGCTGCAGGAACCGTTGCGCGCCAACGACGTCCTTGGTCGCCCACGGACGTGACACGTCCATCGGGCCCATGGACATCTCGTAGAACCGGAACGTGTCGGCGCCGTACTTCTCGCACATCTCGTCCGGCGTGACGACGTTGTTCAGGCTCTTGCCCATCTTTCCGTACTCGCGGTTGACCTCTGCGCCGTTGTGAAAGAACTTGCCGTTCTCCTCCACGACCTCGGCCGCGGGCACGTAGACGCCGCGCGTGTCGGTGTACGCGTACGCCTGGATGTAGCCCTGGTTGAACAGGCGGCGGTACGGCTCGTCGCTGGACACCTCGCCCAGGTCGAACAGCACCTTCTGCCAGAAGCGCGAGTACAGCAGGTGCAGAACTGCATGCTCGACGCCGCCGATGTACAGGTCGACGCCGCCGGGGTCGTTCGGGCCGTGCTCGTCCGTGCGCGGGCCCAGCCAGTACTTCTCGTTCTCCGGGTTGACGAACCGCTCGGTCTCGTCCGGGTCGACGTAGCGCAGCTGGTACCAGCAGGAACCCGCCCAGTTCGGCATGGTGTTCGTGTCGCGGCGGTAGGTCTTGACCCCGTCGCCCAGGTCCAGCTCGACCGTCGTCCACTCCGTAGCGCGCGACAGCGGCGGCGACGGCTCGGTGTCCGCGTCCTCCGGCTCGAAGGTGCGCGGCGAGTAGTCGTCCACCTCGGGCAGCTCGATCGGCAGCATCGACTCGGGCAGCGCGATCGCGGTGCCGTGCTCGTCGTAGACGATCGGGAACGGCTCGCCCCAGTAGCGCTGGCGGCTGAACAGCCAGTCGCGCAGCTTGAACTGGACGGTGCCGTTGCCGGAGCCGTTCTCCTCCAGCCAGTTGATGATCGTCTTCTTGGCCTCGGCGATGTCCATGCCGTCCAGGAACCCGCTGTTGATCGCGGGACCCTCGCCGGTGAACGCCTCGCCCTCGAAGTCCGCGGTCGGCTGGACCGTGCGGATGATCGGCAGGTCGAACTTCTTCGCGAAGTCCCAGTCGCGCTGGTCCTGGCCGGGCACGGCCATGATCGCGCCCGTGCCGTAGCCCATCAGCACGTAGTCCGCGATGTAGACGGGGATCTTGGTGCCGTTCGCCGGGTTCGTCGCATACGCCCCGATGAAGACGCCGGTCTTCTCCTTGTTCTCCTGACGGTCCAGTTCGGACTTCAGGGACGCGGCGCGCCGGTACGCGGCGATGTCTGCCACGCGATCGGGCGTCGCAATCTGGTCCACCAGCTCGTGTTCCGGTGCCAGGACCATGTAGGTCGCGCCGAACAGCGTGTCCGGACGGGTCGTGAAGACCTCAATGTTCTCGTCTCCCACCGCGAATCGGACTCGGGCACCATGCGAGCGCCCGATCCAGTTGCGCTGCATGGCCTTCACCTTTTCCGTCCAATCCAGACGGTCCAGGTCGTCGATCAGCCGGTCCGAGTACGCGGTGATGCGCATCATCCACTGGCGCAGGTTCTTCCTGAACACCGGGAAGTTTCCGCGCTCACTGCGTCCGTCGGCGGTGACCTCTTCGTTCGCCAGCACAGTACCCAGTCCGGGACACCAGTTGACGGGCGCCTCCGACAAGTAGGCCAGGCGGAAATCGCCCAAGATCCTTTGCTGGTCGGCAAAAGACAGGTCAGACCACTGTTGACCTTCCGGCGTCGCCCGCTCGCCGGACTCGAACTGCGCGATCAACTCGGCGATGGGCCGAGCCTTGCCCGCGTCGGCGTCGTACCAGGAGTTGAAGATCTTCAGGAAGATCCACTGGGTCCACTTGTAGTAACCCGGGTCGATCGTCGAGATGCGACGGCGCTCGTCGTGGCCCAGCCCCAGCCTGCGGATCTGGCGCAGGTAGGTGTTGATGTTCTCTTCCGTGGTCTTGCGCGGGTGCTGACCGGTCTTGACCGCGTACTGCTCCGCGGGCAGGCCGAACGCGTCGAAGCCCATGGTGTGCAGCACGTTGCGGCCGTTCATGCGGTGGTAGCGCGCGAAGACGTCCGTGCCGATGAAGCCCAGCGGGTGCCCGACGTGCAGGCCGGCGCCGCTCGGGTACGGGAACATGTCCTGCACGAACAGCTTGTCGCTCGGGACGTCACCCTTGAGCGCACCGACGGGGTTCGGCGCGTGGTAGGTGCCGTTGTTCTCCCAGTACTGCTGCCACCGCTCTTCGATCTGGTTCGCCAGCTCGGCGGTGTAGCGGTAGGCGGGGATCTCCGCCGCGTCCGTGCTCATGTTGATGAGTCCCTCTCCATCGATCCTGCCCCTGACATGACGAAACCCCCAGCCCAGAGAGGGCATGGGGGCGGCCGCGCCGACCGTCTTGCGATCAGGTCTGCGCGGCTAAATAAGGAGCAGGCGGGCCGTGCTCATGTCGTCAACGGTATCAGCGCACCGCAAGCGCGATGAACTGGGTGACCTGGGAGGCGTTGAAGTTGTCGTCCGAGACCAGCCACAACGTGCCGTCCGGACCCCACGCCATGCCCTCCAGGTTGTCGGGCTTCGTGAACTTGCCCATGTCCGCGAGCAGCCGCTTCCTGTTGGACAACGGCCGGTACTCGAACAGGCGGACCTCGTTGCCGAGCGTCGGGCTGAACGACCGTTCGAGGGTCAGGTAGACGCCGGGGGACTTCTCCAGGATCGCCGTGACACCGGTGCTCGCGTCCGGCGCGAACAGCGGTTCCTGCTGGTAGCGGTACTGGGTGACGACCTGACCGGTGCGCGTCTGGACGATGATTCTGGAGACCGCGCCCTTCTCCGCGGTCGCCGGCGGGCCGTCCTGGAGCAGCGGGCCTTCGAGCGCGGTGACGACGAGACTGCCGCCGAACGCGAACGTGAGGCCTTCCAGCGCCTGGTTCTGCCGCGGCCCGGTCTCGGGCTTCATCTTGAGGTCTTCGGGCGTGGGCAGGCCGCGCTTGAACGAGCCGTCCGCGCGGCTGAACTGCACCGACGGGTCGATCAACGTGGTCGGCGTGCGGTCTCCCTCCTGGCTCCACAGCAGGTCACCGGTCCAGCGGTCCACCCGGACGTCCTCGGGATCGACCGTGCCAGGTGCGTATGGACCGTTGGGGCCGACGAGAGAGTGGACGTTCGTGAATTCGACGCCCCTGCGCGACAGCTTGCCCTCGTAGAACCGCGGCTTGACCCGATCGTCGCTGATCAGGATCCACTTGTTCGTGCGCTGGTCGTAGTCGAGACCGGAGATGCCACCGACCGTCGTACCGCCTACGACCAGGCCTTTCGGCACGACGTGTTCGCCGAGGAAACGGACCTCGGGGGAGTGCGCCTGCGCGGGAACCGCGATCAGGCCGAGCAGCACGGGGACGAGCAGAAGTCGTCTGAGCATGGCGCACAGCACACCTGACCGGGGTGACTGCCAGGTGAACTGCGGATCCGTCTTACCCTCATGTGGTGAACATCGTGCTGTCGGTCGTCCTGGGTGTGCTCGGCGTCGCTCTCGGCGCGGTCGGTCTGCTGGGTCTGCAGGGCAAGCTGCGCCGCAACCGCTTCGTCGGCGTGCGCACGGCCGCCGCGCTGCGCGACGAGGAGACGTTCGCACTGGCCAACCGCGTCGCCGGGGTGCCGAACGTCGCGGCCGGTGCCGTGGCGATCGTGTCGGGCGCGATGGCGTTCGTCATGGCCGACCTGGCCGTCACCGCTGGGATCATCGGACTGCTGGGCGCGCTCGTGATCGCGTTCGCCGGCGGGATCGTCGGCAGCCGTGCGGCAGCGTTGGTGCCGGAGCCGGTCAAGCCCAAGGGCTGCGGTGGCTGCGCCTGCGGTGGTGGCGGTTGCTCGCCGCTCGCCGGCCTGTGACCCGACGTTTCACGTAAATCAGTTGTCCCGGACGTCCTTGGGATAGGTGGACAGCAGCGACAGCGGCATGCCCTGCCGGCGCAGCACCCGTCCCCAGAGGTCGACCTTCGCGCCGACGAGCACGTCATCGGCGAGCCCGGTGACCACGATCCAGTCGCCGCGGTCGATCTCGCCCGCCAGCTGACCCTCGCCCCACCCGGAATAGCCCGCGAACACCCGCAGGCCGCGGACCAGCGGCATCAGGTCGTCCGGATCGGCGTCCAGGTCGATCAACGCCACCGGGCCCTGCACGCTGACCAGACCCTCGACCGAATCGGCGTCGGTGCCCGCCTTCAGGGCCGCCAGGCACAGCGCCGTCTTCTGCTCGACCGGGCCGCCGATGTAGATGCACTGCGGCTTCGTGACGTGTGGGCCCCACGGCGGCAGCACGTCGTGCACCGCCACCTCGGAGGGGCGGTTCAGCACAACGCCAAGGGTCCCCTCTGGACGTTGGTCGATGATGTAGACGACCGTGCGCGTGAAGTTCGGGTCGTTCAGGCTCGGGGCGGCAACCAACAGGGAGCCTGGCTCGACCTCGGCATCGGGACGCACGTCACCATGAAATCATCCGTGATCGCCGGAACAACTCAGGGCCGCGCCCCGTTAGACTCAGGTGTCGGATGTCTTTGTGTCCCCCGGGCTCAACAGACAACCGCCTTCGCGGAATACCGTACGGCTGGAGCCGCGTAGTGCACCGCGCCGTGAGGCGACCTGGCATCCGATCCAGGGGAGCCGGACCGAGAGGTCCGGCTTTCGTGGTTTTCACCCCAACGCGCATAGAGTGCAGCAGTGGCAACGGTTGCGGTGGAGAAGCACCACTGGGGATCACGCCGGTTCCTCGGCATTCCCGAGTACCGCAGGCTCCTCGCGACCCGGCTCGCCTCCCAGTGGGGTGACGGACTCTTCCAGGCCGGGCTCGCCGGCGCTGTGCTCTTCAACCCCGAACGTCAGGCCGATCCGGCTGCCATCGCGGCCGGGTTCGCGGTGCTCCTGCTGCCGTACTCGCTCGTCGGGCCGTTCACCGGGGCGTTGCTCGACCGGTGGGACCGCAAGAAGGTCATCGTCGTCGCGAACCTCACGCGCGCCGCGTTCGTCCTGCTCACCGCCCTTGCAGTCGGCGCAGGTCTGAGCGGACTCCCGCTCTACATCTCCGCCCTCGTCGTCATGGGCATCGGCCGGTTCGTCGGCTCCGGACTCTCAGCTTCACTCCCGCACGTCGTCGACGAGGACCACCTGGTCGAGGCGAACGCGCTGGCCACGACCGCCGGCGCGATCACGGCCGTGTTCGGCGCGGCGTGTGCGATCGGGTTCCGCACACTGCTCGGCGCCGGGGACGGCGGGTCGGGGTGGACCACCAGCATCGCCGTCGTGGGCATGCTGGGCAGCGCGTTCATCGCCAGCCGGTTCAAGGCCGGGGTGCTCGGGCCGGACGAGGTCGACGAGCCGCACAACGCGTTCAAGGCTGTCGCACGAGGTCTGCTGGACGGCGCGAAGGCCACCTGGCGCACGCCGAGCGTCACGGCCGGGCTCGCGGCACTGCTGGCGCACCGGGCGGCGTTCGGCATCAGCCTGATGATCACGCTGCTGCTGATGCGCTACAGCCTGGAGGACGTCGGCATCCTCAAGGCCGGCATCGGCGGGCTCGGCGAGGTCGCGATCGCGGGCGGCGCCGGAATCCTGCTGGCCGGCGTCTTCACCGACCGGATCGTCGACAGGTTCGGCACCAAGCGCACGATCTGCGGCGCGTTGATCCTCACCGGGCTCGCACAGGTCGGGCTCGGGCTGCCGATGACGCTGGTCAGCATCCTGCTGGCGAGCTTCGTGGTGATCTTCGCCGGTCAGATCGTCAAGCTTTGCGTGGACACCGCGGTGCAGCACGACGTCGGTGACGAAGTGCGTGGCCGGGTCTTCGCCCTGTACGACACGCTCTTCAACATCACGCAGGTCACCGCGGTGTCCATCACCGCGACGGTGATCCCCCTGGACGGGCGTTCGCCCGCTCTCATCATCATCGCCGCGAGTCTCTACCTGGTCGGTCTGGCCGCCTACCTGCTCCTGCTAGCGCGGAAACGGCAGGTGCAACATCCCGGCCTCGTGCGCGAAGACGACCGCAGCCACCCGATCGGGTAGATCCAGCCGCCGCAGGATGTCGGCGACCTCGTCGGCCACGCGCTGTTGACCGAAGCCGAGCACTCTCGCGATCTCGTGGTCGGCGTGACCACGCGCGAGGCACCTCAGCACGGCCCGTTGGTCGTCGGTCAGCTCACACAGGTCGTGTACTGCCGGACCTGAGGAAAGTCCCCAAGTGAACATCTGCACCACCCCCATGCGCACTCCCTTGCGCACTTCCATGGTGCAGCCCGGCGCTGTCAGTTCGCTAACGCGGGGATTTCATGCGCTCACGATGTGTCACTGAGATGGCGGAGTGATCCCCTGTTCGCGCGCCCAGTCGAGCAGCGCCGCCTCGGCCTCGTCGCGGTCCAGCGGCCCGCGGTCGAGCCGAAGCTCCTTGAGGAACTTCCACGCGGCGCCGACCTCCCGGCCCGGCGGCAGCCCGAGCAGCTTCATGATCTCGTTGCCGTCGAGGTCCGGCCGCACGCGCGCGAGGTCTTCCTCGGCGGCGATGCGCGCGATGCGTTCCTCAAGAGAGTCGTAGGTCCGCTTCAGCAGGTTCGCCTTGCGCTTGTTGCGCGTCGTGCAGTCGGCACGGACGAGCTTGTGCAGCCGCGTCAGCAGGTCGCCCGCGTCGGTCACGTAGCGGCGCACCGCCGAGTCGGTCCACTCGCCGTTGCCGTAGCCGTGGAACCGCAGGTGCAGGTAGACGAGCTTGGCGACGTCCTCGGTGATCTCCTTCGAGTACCGCAACGCCCGCAAGCGCTTGCGGACCATCTTCGCGCCCACGACCTCGTGGTGGTGGAACGAGACGCCGCCACCAGGCTCGAACCTGCGGGTGGCCGGCTTGCCGATGTCGTGCAGGAGGGCCGCGATCCTCAACACCAGATCAGGTGAATGATCATCTTCTTCAAGATCAATTGCCTGTTCCAGCACAACCAGCGAGTGGTGGAAGACGTCCTTGTGTTGATGGTGTTCGTCGATTTCCAGCTTCATGGCCGTGAGCTCTGGCAACACGATGTCGGCCAGACCGGTCTCGACCATGAGCTCGATGCCGCGGCGCGGGTGCGCGCCGCACAGGAGCTTCGAGAGCTCGACCTGCACGCGCTCCGGCGTGATGCGGGCGATCTCGCCTGCCATCGAGCGCATCGCCTCGATCACCCGCGGCGCGGCGGTGAAGCCCAGCTGGGAGACGAACCGCGCCGCCCGCAGCATCCGCAGCGGGTCGTCTCCAAACGACACTTCCGGGGCTGCTGGGGTGTCCAGGACCCCCTCTCGGGCGGCTTGAAGGCCTCCGGTCGGGTCCACGAACTCACCGGCCGCGATGTCGAACGCCATGGCGTTGACCGTGAAGTCGCGGCGGACCAGGTCGCCGTCGATGGTGTCGCCGAAGGTCACCTCGGGGTTGCGGGTCACGCCGTCGTAGGCGTCCGCGCGGAAGGTCGTGATCTCGATGATCTCGCCCTTCTTCGAGGCGCCGACCGTGCCGAACGCGATCCCGGTGTCCCATTGAGCGTCCGACCAACCGGACAAAATGGACTGGATCTCGGCCGGACGCGCGTCGGTCGTGAAGTCGAAGTCGTTCGTCGGGCGGCCCAGCACGGCGTCGCGCACACTGCCACCTACCAGGTAGAGGCGCTTGCCCTCGGCTGCGAACCGAGCGGCGAGCTCAGCGACGACGGGTGTGATGGCGGGAGCTTCCACCACCGCATTCTGCTGGAGCGATCGAGACACGAGAAACCAGCGTACTTAAGGTTCGTAAGTACGATCGGCCGTATGCCCCCGTCAGCCGCACGTTCCGGAGGAGGTCCCAAGCCGGGCCGCCGGAAGCGGCGCAGGGGCAGGCGGCTGAAGACCGTCGACGAGACGTCGGCAGGTGGCCTGGTGCTCGACGGCGAGCAACGGGCTGCGGTGATCGGCAGACTTGACCGGCGAGGCCGGTTGCTGTGGTCTTTGCCGAAGGGTCACATCGAGGCCGGCGAGACCGCGGAACAGACCGCGGTGCGCGAGGTCGCCGAGGAGACCGGTATTCATAGCAGGGTGCTTCGCCCGTTGGGGTCGATCGACTACTGGTTCGTCGCTGACGACCGCCGGGTGCACAAGACGGTTCACCACTTCCTCCTCGAAGCGCTGGGGGGAGAGCTTTCCGACGAAGACGTGGAGGTCACCGAGGTGGCGTGGGTGCCACTCGGCGAACTGGACGAGCGACTGGCATATGCCGATGAGCGCCGTCTGGTCCGCCGAGCCGCGGAACTGCTCGCCGAACGCTGCCGTAACGGGGCGGAGTCGGCGTGAGCTTGAAGAAGCTGGTCTGCACAGCAGCCGTCGCCGCGTTCGCGCTGGTCACAGCGCCTCCCGCAGGCGCGATCGAGCAGTCGCAACCGGACGAGGTCGACGCACTGCCGTTCCTGCCCGCGCCCGCCACCCAGGTGTGGGCGACCAGATCGCTCTCCGCACAGCCGGGCCAGCAGCCGCAGCAGTTCCTGCGGCTCGACATCGCCCAGCTGACCCCCCGGTTCGTGACAGGTGACTCACCGGGCACCGTCAAGATCACCGGCAAGATCGTCAACGTCGGTGACCGCAAGGTCTCCGACATCGTGCTGCGCCTGGAGCGCGGTGAGCCTCTCGACTCCGAGGACGACCTGCGCAAGGCGTTGCGGGAGCCCGCGGCCGCCGAGTTCATCCAGCCGAACTTCACCAAGGTCACGGACGAGCTGCAGCCCGGTCAGCAGCAGGACTTCACGCTCGAGGTGCCGTTGCGCGGCAACGCGCCCACCTCGCTCGCGATCGAGCAACCGGGCATCTACCCGATCCTCGCCAACATCAACGGCCGCCCGGACTACGGCGGCCAGGCGCGGCTCGCGGCGCTGTCGACCCTGCTGCCCGTGCTCGGCGTCCCCGGCGGCGAGACCAAGGGCAAGCCGGGCGCGCCGGCCAAGCTCACCGTGCTGTGGCCCATCGCGGACAAGCCGCGGATGGTCCGGCTCGGCGGCGAGGGCCAGTCCGAGCTGGTCGACGACGAGCTCGCGACGTCGCTCTCGGTCAACGGCAGGCTGTACGGCCTGCTGGAGGCCTACGAGAAGGCCATCGCGTCGATGAGCACCAGCATGTGCCTGGCGATCGACCCCGACCTGCTGCGCACCGTCGTGGCGATGACCACCGGGTACAAGGTGCGCGGTGGCACCGAGGGCAAGGGCAGGACCGAGGCCGAGCTGTGGCTCGACCGGTTGAAGCTCGCCGTCACCGGCCGTTGCGTGGTCGCGCTGCCGTACGCCGACGCCGACCTCGTGGCGTTGAACAGGGCGAAGCTCGGCAACATGCGCACGATCGCGCTGATCGACGGCCCCAGGATCATCCAGGACACCCTGTCCGTCCAGCCGCTGCCCGACCTGGTGTGGCCGGAGGACGGCGTCCTCGACCAGACGACGTTCGACGACCTGGCCACCCCGCTGGCCGAGCAGAAGTACCAGGGCATGAAGTCGGTCCTGCTCGACCCGACCGGCCTGACGGACGCTCCGGGCACCGCCCCGGTCGGCATCGCGGGCAAGCACCCGGTGACCGCCGTCAAGATCGACTCGATGGTCTCGGACGCGCTGCAGGGCAGTGACTCCCGGCAGCGCACGCTCTCCGGCGTCACCACGCCGGTCGAGAACCAGCCCGTGTCCGTGCAGAACGCGCTGGCGGTCCTGGTGTTCCGGGCCGGTTGGCAGGGCGACGGCCGCAACGTCGTGGTCACGCCGCCGCGCCGGTGGAACGCGCCGTTGGCGGAGATGACCGAGTTCCTCGGCGCCGCCCAGAAGCTGCTGGCCACCGGTTATGCGGCCCAGACCGGACTGGAGGAGCTGACCAGGGCGACGCCGTCGGTGAAGACCGCCAAGGTGGCGTACCCGCCGGAAGCCGGCGCTCGGGAGATCTCGCCCACCATCACCGACTCGGTGACCAAGCAGAGCACCGAGCTGAACGGCCTGGTCGCCGCGATGCAGCAGGCGGACACCGAAGCCGCGTCGCCGAACGACCTGGCCGGCCCGCTGTGGCTGGGCCTGCTGCGCACGATGTCCGGCGCCTGGCGGTCGAACGAACAGGGCGCCCGGTCCGCCGCCGACATCAGCCAGAGCGAGCTGAACGCGCTCACGGGCCAGGTCAGCGTCACGCCGCCGGCCAGCCCGATCCTGCTCGGCTCCGGCGACAGCCCGATCCCGGTCACCATCACGAACAAGCTCGACGTCCGCGTCACCGTGCGGATCGTCCTGGCCGACACGCCGGGCATCCGCAAGCTCGACCTCGCTGACCAGGTGCTTCCCGCCCGCGGCGAGCGGGTCGTGCGGGTGCCGGTCGAGGTGCTGCGCTCCGGCCGGTTCCCGGTCAACGTCCGTCTGACGACTCCCGAGGGCGTCGCTCTCGGTGACACTGTCAAGCTGGAGGTGTCGTCGTCCGCTTACGGCACCATCACGGTGATCGTCACCGTGATCGCCGCGATCGCGCTCGTCCTGCTCTCCGGGCGACGCATCTACAAGCGGGTCCGGGCTCGCAACGGCGAGAACGGCGGCGACGCACCGTCCATCGAGAACGTCACACCGGAGAAGTCGAGCGCGTGAGCGAGACAGCCCTGACCACCGAACCAGAGCAGCAGAAGCAGGCACCCTCGGTCGCCAGGGCCAGCGGCTCGATGGCGATCGCGACGATCGTCAGCCGCGTCACCGGCCTGCTGTCGAAAGTCCTGCTGATCGCGGTGATCGGCGCCGAGACCCTCGGTGACTCCTACCAGGCGGCGTCGACGCTGCCGACGATGATCAACGAGCTGCTCCTCGGCGGCGTGCTGACCAGCGTGGCGATTCCGCTGCTGGTCCGCGCCGAAAAGGAGGACAGCGACGGCGGTGAGTCGTACGCCCAGTGGTTGATCACCATGGGCACGTTGATCCTGGGTGTCGGCACGGTGCTGGCGATGATCTCCGCGCCGTTGCTGACCGACGTCTACATCTCGGACTCGCCGGACGCGAACCCCGAGCTCGTCACGGCGTTCGCGTACCTGGTGCTGCCGGGCATCGTCTTCTACGGCCTGACGGCGCTGCTCAGCGCCGTGTTGAACGCACGGCACGTCTTCGGCATCCCCACCTGGGCGCCGGTGCTGAACAACGTCGTGGTGATCGTCGTGCTCGGCGTCTACGCGATGCTGCCCGGCGAGCTCACGCTCAACCCGGTCCGGATGACGGACACCCACCTGCTGGTGCTGGGTCTCGGCACCGCGCTCGGTGTGCTGGTGCAGGCGTCCGTGCTGTTCCCGGCGTTGAAGAAGACCGGTTTCCGGTTCAAGTGGCGCTTCGGCTGGGACGCGCGCCTGTCGGAGTTCGGCGGCCTCGCGTTCTGGGTGCTGCTCTACGTCGGCCTCGGCCTGGCCAGCATGACGGTGCTGACGAACGTCGCGACGAGCGCCACGGGCACGCTGGTCGCGTTCAACTACCAGTGGCTGATCGCCCAGGTGCCGTACGGCGTGCTGGGCGTCTCGCTGCTGACCGCGCTGATGCCGAAGATGAGCCGGGCGGCCGCCCACAACGACAACGACTCGATCGTGCGCGACCTGCTGTTCGGCAACCGGATGTCGGCGATCCTGCTGATGCCGTTCAGCGCGCTGATGACGGTGTCCGGCCTGGCGATCGGTCTCGCGGCGTTCGCGTGGGGCAACTCCGGCGTCGAGGGCGGCACGAGGATCGGTCTCGCGCTCGCGCTCTCGGCGTTCGGTCTCGTGCCGTACGCGATCACGCTGCTGCAGCTGCGGGTCTTCTACGCGATGAAGGACGCCCGCACGCCGACGTTGATCCAGGCGTTGATCGTGGCGGTCCGCATCGGCCTGCTCTACCTGTTCCTCGCGGTGTCGACGCCCGGTGACGCGGCTCAGCTCGCCGTCGGCGTGTCGCTCGCGATGTCGCTCAGCTTCGTCTTCGGCGCGGTCGTCGGTCAGGTGTGGCTGCGGATCCGCCTGGGCCGGCTGCGCACCGGGTTCACCATCTGGACCGTCTGTCTCACCGTGGTGGCGTCCTCGCTGGCGTTCGCGGTCGCCAAGGGCGTGAACTGGCTGGTCCAGAACGCGATCGGGTTCTCGAACGTCGTTGTGGCCAGTTGGGTCGAGGTCGTTCTGGTGACTTTGATCGGTCTGCCGCTGTCGTTCGGCCTTTTGGCGGCTTTCCGAGTACCCGAGATGAAGCCGGCGATCGACAAGATCAACCGTTTGGTGCGGCGCCGGTGACTCCAGTCCGTGAGCGTCGTCCCGTACCCTCGTACCGTGAGTAGCGGAGTTCACGCCGCCCTTGTTCCCGGCGGCGTCATCGGCAACGGCCGCTACCGCCTGCTCGCGAAATCAGGAGCGGACGCCAGGTCCAACGCCGAGCTGTGGCGCGCCAGGGACGGTCAGCTCAACCGGGACGTCGCACTGACGGTCCTGCTCGGCGACCTCGCGGACAACGCGGCCGCCGCCCGTGCCCGCCGAACGGTCGAACGTGCGATGCACGCGGCGTCGTTCACGCATCCCGGCGTTTCGAGGGTGATCGACGTCCTCACGCCTGGCACCGGAATCCGCCCGGACGAGGGCATCCTCGGCATGGTCGTGGCCGAGTGGACCCAGGGCACCGACCTGATGGACCTGATCGCGGAGGGCCCGCTGCCGGCGGGAGCCGCGACCCGCCTGCTCGAACCGCTGGGCGCCGCCATCGAGGGCGCGCACCACGCCGGCCTGGTGCTGGGCGCCGACCACCCGCAGCGCATCCGGGTCACCTCGGACGGCCGCCTGCGCCTCGCGTTCCCCGGTCCGCGGCCGGACGCGATCGCGCGCGACGACGTCAAGGGCCTCGGCGCGATCCTGTACCTGCTGCTCACCGGCCGGTGGGCGCTGCCGGGCGGACCGAACGGAGTGCCGGTCGCCCCGACCGGGCCGGACGGGACCGTCGTGGCACCGAACGCCCTGCACCCGTACCTGCCGCACGAGCTGTCGTCCGTCGCCGTGCGGTCGCTGGAAGACACGTCGGTGGGCGGTATCCGCACGTCGGCGGCGATCCTGCAGGTCCTGAACCAGATCGCGGCCGAAGAGGCCGAGACCTCGCTGATCCAGGCCGTGTCGCCACGTGATCGTGATGACGACGACGAGGTCGTGTGGACGACTCAGCGGCCGAGGCAGGACAAGCAGCAGAAGAAGAAGCTGTGGATCAGCGTCGGTGTGCTGGCCGCGGCGACGCTCGCCGTGATCGTGTGGCTGAGCGTGCAGATCGTCGGGTTCTTCAGCGACGAGCCGTCCAAGGGCGGCGGCCCGACCGTGGTGATCGGCCAGACGGGTTCGAACGGCCAGTCCGCGCCTCCGCCCGCGCCGGCCGGACCGGTGCAGCCGGGCCAGATCGGCGTCTACGACGTGACGAACCAGCCGGACAACCAGAACCAGGCGAGCCGGGCGGTCGACAACAACGCGAACACGTTCTGGCGGACGGACAACTACTTCCAGCAGTTCCCAGCCCTGAAGCCGGGCATCGGGCTGATGGCGTCGTTCGCCGAGCCGGTGCGGCTGGCGTCGATCACCATCACGTCTCCGAGCGAGAAGACCCACGTGCAGATCCGGGTGGCGTCGGCACTGGACTCGCCGCTGGAGGAGACCAAGATCATCGGCGAGGGCGACCTGTCCAACGGGCAGACGCAGATCCAGCTCAGCGAGCACGAGCCGACCGGGCACGTGCTGATCTGGATCACCCAGCTGACCAACACCGGAGCGGGCAACAACCGCTCCGAGATCCGAGAGATCCTCTACACCAGGGCCCAGTAGCCCCTGTTCGGATGATCTGTGATCAGCCTCGCTAAAGTGCCTTCGTGACCGCCGCAGCCAGCTCGGACGCCGATCTCATCTCGGCCCACGCCGCAGGTGACCCCTACGCGTTCTCGGAGCTGGTCAAACGGCACCGCGACCGGATGTGGGCGGTGGCGTTGCGGACGCTGCGGGACCCGGAGGAGGCCGCGGACGCGCTCCAGGAGGCCTTCATCTCGGCCTTCCGCGCCGCGTCGACGTTCCGCGCTGAGTCACAGGTCACCACCTGGCTTCACCGGATCGTGGTGAACGCGTGCCTCGACCGGATGAGGCGACGACAAACAAGACCGACAGTGCCCCTGCCCGAGGCCGGTCCCGGCGAACCCGTCGCTCCGCGGGACGCGATGAGCGACCGCGAGACCAGCCTCATCGTGCAGGAAGCGCTGATGGAGCTGCCGGAGGAGCAGCGCGCGCCCATCGTGCTCGTGGACGTCGAGGGCTACTCCGTCGCGGAGACGGCCCAGCTCCTGGGCATCGCGGAAGGCACGGTCAAGAGCAGGTGTGCGCGAGGTCGCGCGAAGCTCGCCAAAGTTCTCGGGCACCTCAGGAACCGAATCGCAGATGCGAACGTCCCAGCTGACGGTGTGAATGTGCAAGAGCAACGTCAGTGGGAGGGCCGATGACCGGCATGGAGCGCGTGCCGATGGGTCCGCCGTGGTCGGTAGACCTCATCGCGGACCTGCACGCGGGCGTGCTGCCCCCTGAGGTCGCCGCACAGCTGCGTCCACGGGTGGAGGCAGACCCTGAGGCCAGGGAGATCCTGCAGGCGCTGGACGCCACTCTGGCGGACCTGCACGGGTTGCCGTCGATCCCCATGCCCGACCACGTGGCCGCGCGGATCGACGCGGCGCTGGCCGCCGAGGCCCGTCCAGCCGCGCCCGTCGTGTCGCTGGACGAGGCCCGCAAGCGCCGCAACCGCAGGCTCGGCATGGGCGGTGGCGTGCTGGTCGCGGCCGCCGCGGCGTTCGGCATCGTGCTGGCCGTCTCCCCTGCCGGGAACCAGGCGAACACACCGCCGGCCGCGCAGGAGACACCCACCACGAACTCGAACGCGTCCGCACCGCTCGCCCTGAAGCGCGACGAGCTGGGCACCGCGGTCGGCGACGTGCTCAAGGCGCAGAACTACGGCCCGTTGGAGACCCCGGACCGTCTGGCCGGCTGCCTCAAGGGCGGTGGCATCACCAGCTCGGGCAACCCGCTCGGCATCAGCCCGATCAACCTGGAGGGCAAGGACGCCGTCATGGCGATCCTGCCTGCGGGTCTCGGGCAGTACCGCCTGGTCGTGCTGGACCCGAAGACCTGCGGGCCGGACAAGCCGGAAGGCGTTCTCGCGGACACCACCGTGGGCCAGAGGTAGTCGCTCACGTCACGGAATTAGCGGCACCTACGATCCGTTGAGCCAGACAGACGACGAGATCGAGGAGTTGCTGGGGCCGTGAGCGTGCGCAACGTGATCATCATCGGATCGGGGCCCGCGGGCTACACCGCGGCGGTGTACGCCGCTCGCGCGCAGCTCGAGCCCCTGGTCTTCGAGGGTTCGCAGTACGGCGGCGCCCTGATGACGACGACCGAGGTGGAGAACTACCCCGGCTTCCGCGACGGCATCATGGGCCCGGAGCTCATGGAGCAGATGCGCGAGCAGGCGCAGCGCTTCGGTGCCGAGTTGCGGGCCGAGGACGTCGAGTCCGTCGAGCTGACCGGCGAGATCAAGAAGGTCGTCGCCAACGGCGTCGAGTACGAGGCCAAGGCCGTCATCCTCGCGATGGGTGCCGCTGCCCGTTACCTGAACATCCCCGGTGAGCAGGAGCTGCTCGGCCGCGGTGTGTCGGCGTGTGCGACGTGCGACGGCTTCTTCTTCCGCGACCACGACATCGCGGTCGTCGGTGGCGGTGACACGGCGATGGAGGAGGCGACGTTCCTCACCCGCTTCGCCAAGTCGGTCACGGTCATCCACCGCCGTGAGGAGTTCCGCGCCTCCAAGGTCATGCTCGAGCGCGCCCGCGCCAACGAGAAGATCAAGTGGCAGCTGAACACGCAGGTCACGGACGTGCTGGGCGACGGCACCGTGTCCTCCATCAAGGTCAAGGACACCCAGACGGGCGCCGAGTCCGAGCTGCCCGTCACCGGTTTCTTCCTGGCGATCGGCCACGACCCGCGCTCGGCGCTGGTCAAGGGCCAGGTCGACCTCGACGAGGAGGGTTACGTCCTGACGAAGGACAAGTCCTCCTACACGAACTTGGACGGCGTGTTCGCGGCCGGCGACCTCGTCGACCACGAGTACCGCCAGGCCATCACCGCCGCCGGCTCGGGTTGCAGCGCCGCGATCGACGCGGAACGGTGGCTCGCCGAGCGCGGTGAAGAGCACGCCGAGATCGCCGCTGAGGCCGTCGGTGGCGGCTACGGCAAGAGCAACTGAAGTTTCTGCGATTTAGGGAGAGAACATGGCAGGCGCCACCGTCACGGTGACCGACAAGTCGTTCGCGGACGACGTGCTGACCAGCGAGAAGCCCGTACTGGTCGACTTCTGGGCGACCTGGTGCGGCCCGTGCAAGATGGTTGCGCCGGTGCTGGAGGAGATCGCCGCCGAGCACGGCGAGAAGCTCACCATCGCCAAGGTCGACATCGACGCCAACCCGTCGATCGCCCGTGACTACCAGATCATGTCCGTGCCGACGCTGATCCTGTTCCAGGGCGGCCATCCGGTGAAGCAGATCGTCGGCGCGAAGCCCAAGGCGGCGCTGCTCAACGACCTGCAGGACGTTCTGGCCTGACGAAAAAACTTGCATGGGCCAATAAGTCCAGTGCAACGCGCAACGTGACCCGCCCGTCTATCGATAAGACGGGCGGGTCACGCTTGTCAGGTACCGGGAAAGTGATCTCGGTGCGACTGTGAGTAGCCCTGCATCGATCACTGAACGTCGCAGGGCACAATGAGGACTTCCCAACTGACGCGCCGACCAAGTATCGGCGCCCTAGTCGAGCGAGGGTGCATGCAGCTGCTCCGCCGCGGGGACGTCGGAAGTGATGTTGCCGAGATCAGGTCGACCCTGACCAGGCTCGGCATGCTTCCGCCGGCCGACCCCCAGGCGCCGCCGGAGTTCGACCAGCAGGTCGAGCACGCCGTGCGCGCGTTCCAGCAGCAGCGGGGGCTGATCATCGACGGCATCGTCGGCCCGGCTACCTACCGCGCGTTGCGCGATGCCACGTTCTCACTCGGCGACCGGCCGCTCGCGTTCCTGATGTCGCAGCCGACCACCGGTGACGACGTGCTGATGCTGCAGGAACGCCTGCTGGAGCTCGGGTACGACGCCGGTCGTGCGAACGGCGTGTTCGGTCAGCAGACCGAGCAGGCGCTGAAGAACTTCCAACGCGACTACGGACTGATCGTGGACGGCATGTGCGGTCCGGACACCGTGCGCGCGTTGCGTCAGCTCCAGCCGAAGGTCCGCGGTGGCCGTCCGGTGCTGCTGCGTGAGCAGGAGCAGGTCCGCACGGCCGGTTCGCGGCTGTCGGGCAAGCGAATCGTCATCGACCCCGGCCACGGCGGTCAGGACCGCGGCGTGGTGGTGGAGGGCGTCTCCGAGGCCGACCTGATGCTGGACCTGGCCCGCCGCCTTGAAGGCAAGATGGCCGCCACCGGCATGGAGGCGTTGCTGACGCGCGGGCCGAACAACTGCCCCGATGAAGCAGAGCGCGCCCGGTTCGCGAACGAGGCCGGCGCCGACCTGATCCTGTCGTTGCACGCCGACGGCAACGGGTCGCCACACGCGCAGGGCGTGGCGACGTTCCACTACGGCACGGGCAACGGCACGTCGTCGACGGTCGGTGAGGCGCTGGCCGGGTTCATCCAGCGCGAGGTCGCCGCCCGCACGTCGATGCGCAACTGCGGTACGCACCCGAAGACGTGGGACCTGCTGCGGCTCACCCGCTGCACGGCCGTCCGCGTCGAGGTCGGCTACCTGACGAACGCCGAGGACCGCGCGCGCCTGGCCACGCCTGGTTTCCGCGACATCGTGGCCGAGGGCATCCTCGTGGCCGTGAAGCGTCTCTACCTGCTCGGCAAGGACGACCAGCCGACGGGCACGTTCACGTTCAACGACCTGCTGCGCTACGAGATGTCGAAGAGCTGATCGAGCTGACGAAAAAGGGCCCCTTCGCAGGGGCCCTTTTTCATGTGGTCAGACGGGGCGGAAGCTCGGTTCCGCGGTGGAGACGGTGACGCTGTTGAGGAGACGTTCCAGCGCTGCCTCGACATCTTCCTTCCACGTGATGGCGCTGCGCAGCTCCAGGCGCAACCGGGGCCAGCGCGGGTGCGGCCGCACGGTCTTGAAGCCGACGCTCGTGAGGAACTCAGCCGGCGTGACGCAACTGCGCTCTTCTTCGTCCGGGCGCATGTCGCCGAACGCCTCGATGGCCTTCACGCCACGACGCGTCAGATCCTTCGCTACGGCCTGTACGAGCACGCGCGCGAGTCCTCCCCCTCGGAACTCGGGAAGAACCTCCAGCGACGTCATGAGAACCGCGTCCGGGCTCACCGGAGACGTGGGGAAGGCTGCGCTGCGCGGAACGGCCGCAGGTGGTGCGTAGAACACCGAACCAGCGGGAATGCCGTCGCAGTAGATGAGCCGGCCGCACGAGCCCCATTCGAGCAGGACGCTGGAGACCCAGGCTTCCTTCTCGAACTCGGTGTCGCCGTACTCTTCGGCCTGTTCACGCAGGTGAGGGGCAAGTTCCCAGAAAACGCACGTCCTGCTGTGCTTGGAGAGATGCTCCAGGTTGTCCAGCGTGACGCCCACAACGCGTCGCGACACCCCGACCTCCACCCCTCGGCACACACACAGTGAACCCATACGAGGGTAGGCGAATGTGACGGAACCGGGAAGGCACGTGCCCTGAACGGGACGACGGTTACACTCCCTCGGGACGTTTCCCATTCAGGAGTCCCACATGACTGTGCCCGGACAGCCCGCAAAGCAGGGCCCCAGAAGCCTTGATCCCCACCTCCGTCGCTACGCAGCGCGCACGGCAGGGATGACGGCATCGGAGATCCGGGCACTTTTCGCAGTCGCATCCCGTCCTGAGGTCGTGTCGCTGGCCGGAGGCATGCCGCACCTCGCGGCTCTTCCGCTGGAGTCGCTGTCCGCGGAGATCGGCCAGCTCGTGGCCTCCGAGGGTCTGGTGGCCCTGCAGTACGGCTCGGCGCACGGTGTTCCGTTGCTGCGCGAGCAGATCTGCGACGTGATGGCGCTCGAGGGCATCAACGGCCACCCGGACGACGTGGTGGTGACCGTCGGCTCGCAGATGGGCCTCGACATGGTCACCCGGATCTTCTGCGACCCCGGCGACGTGGTGATCGCGGAGGGGCCTTCTTATGTGGGCGCCCTCGGGTCGTTCACGGCGTATCAGGCGCACGTCGTGCACGTCGCGATGGACGCTGACGGGCTCGTGCCGTCGTTGCTGCGAGAGGCCCTTGAGGCCTGCAAACGCGCTGGTCAGCGGGTCAAGTTCCTCTACACGATCCCGAACTTCCACAACCCGGCCGGCGTGACGCTGGCGGTGTCGCGGCGAGCCGAGATCCTGGAGATCTGCCGCTCGTACGGCGTGCTGGTCGTGGAGGACAACCCGTACGGGCTCCTCGGCTTCGACGGTCAGACGTACCCGGCGCTGCGGTCGATGGACCCGGACAACGTTGTGTACCTCGGATCGTTCTCCAAGACGTTCGCCGCCGGCCTGCGGGTCGGCTGGGTGCTGGCGCCGCACGCCGTCCGCGAGAAGCTCGTGCTGGCGGCCGAGTCGGCCACGCTGTGCCCGCCCACGCTGAACCAGATGATCGTGTCGCGGTATCTCTCGACCCAGGACTGGAAGGGTCAGATCAAGACGTACCGCGAGGCCTACCGCGAACGCAGGGACGCGGCGGTGTCCGCTCTGGAGCAGCACATGCCGCAAGGTTCCACGTGGAACATTCCGGATGGCGGCTTCTACGTCTGGGTGACGGTGCCCGAGGGCATCGACACGAAGGCGATGCTGCCCCGAGCCGTGACGGCCCGCGTGGCCTACGCGTCCGGCACCGGTTTCTACGCGGACGGCTTCGGCTCCCGCCAGCTGCGGATCTCGTACTGCTACCCGACCCCGGAACGCATCCGCGAGGGCGTCCGCCGCCTCGCGAACGTCATCGAGGAAGAGATGCAGCTGCACGCGACGTTCGGGGCGACGCCGGGCCGCCAGCTGTCCGGGCCGCAGACCCCGTCGCCCGACACCGCCTGATCCTTGGAGTTTTGTTGTGGCTGACCGCATGGTCGCTGTGCTGTCCGGTGGGCTCTCCCACGAACGCGAGGTCTCGATCCGCTCCGGTCGCCGTCTTTCGGCCGCCCTGCGATCAGTCGGCCTGACCGTGGAGGAGTGGGACGCCGACGCTTCTCTGGTCAAGCGCCTGCGTTCCGAACGCCCGGACGCTGTCGTCGTCGCTCTGCACGGCGGCGAGGGCGAGAACGGCTCGGTGCAGGCGATCCTGGAGATGTTCGGCATCCCGTACGTGGGCACCGACTCACGGGCGTGCCGCCGCGCGTGGGACAAGCCGACCGCGAAGGCCGAACTGGCCCGCGCCGGCCTCGTCACGCCGGAGTGGATCGTCCTGCCGCACGCGACGTTCCGCGAGTTGGGCGCGCAGCCGGTGCTGGACGCGATGGTGTCCACTCTCGGCCTGCCGCTGATGCTCAAGCCGGACCAGGGCGGGTCCGCGCTGGGTGCCCAGGTGGTGCGGAACGCCGCCGATCTGCCCGCAGCGATGGTGGGGTGCCTGGCGTACGGCGACACCGTGCTGGCCGAGCAGTTCATCTCGGGCGTCGAGGTGGCTGTCACCGTGGTGGACGGTCCGGACGGGCCGTCCGCGTTGCCGGCAGTCGAGATCGTGGCGGAGACCGGTGTCTACGACTACACCGCCCGGTACACCGCTGGGTTGACCGACTTCCACGCGCCGGCTCGGCTGGAGCCTGCCGCTGCCAAGGCGGTGGGGGAGTTGGCCGTCGCCGCGCACCGGTTGCTCGGGCTGCGGGACGTGTCGCGGACCGACGCGGTGGTGGCTGAGGACGGCACGGTCTACTTCCTCGAAGTGAACGTGTCGCCGGGGCTCACCGAGACGTCGTTGCTTCCGATGGCCGTTGAGGCGGCGGGGAAGTCGTTGGGCGAGATCTACGCCGGTTTGATCGAGCGCGCTGTCGCTCGCTGAGGTTCGAGCAGAGCACGGCCGAGCGGCGTGACCATGTGCCGCACGGTGTTCCGCACGCGCAGGCTGATGATCAGCCCGGCGCTCCGCAGAAGGCTGGCGTGCTCACTGGCCGAGGACGGGGAGATCGCGAGGTACTTCGCGATCTCCCCGCTCGACCTGCTGTCACCTGACGCGATGAAGTCCAGGGCGGCTGCCCTTGTTCGGCCCATGAGGCGAACGACCGTGCTTGGCGTGGCTCCCCGTGGAACAAGTGCCTCAGGGTCGACCGGATAGGTCAGGACGCCATCGGTGAGGGTGACGGTGCCGCCAGGACTGAAGATCGGCTGGAGGACCAGCCCCTTGCCGTTCAGGTGGACGCTGGCGTGCGGCAGGCCGTGGATCTCCAGTACCGGGCGAACCCAGCGGATCGTCGGGTGCAGGCCCGTCAGCAACGCCTCCACACCGCCGTCGAGGAAAGCGCGGGCTCTGGCTTCTCGTTCCGCCGCCACTGATTGCGGCTGACAGGCTCCTGCCTTGGCCATGCGGATCGCTGTCAGATCTTGTGGCGTGAGTTGAACACGTAGCACCGTTTGGTCCCCCCAGACCCGAATTCGTCTCGAACCTAGCAGCGCCTAGATCACCACGTCGGGTCTTTCGGGCGTGACCGAAAGTCAGTGCGCTCTTCTCAGCCGACCAGCAGTCTCGTTGCGGGCGCTGATCGGCGTCCACTCCCTGGGGGAAGGACCTACCTGTGCGCAAACTGCTGGTGTCCACAACGCTCGCGGCGGCTGCTGTCGTCGGGCTCGCTACTCCGGCCTTCGCCATCACGCTGGTCAACTGCGCGCCGGACAACGGGCAACTCAAGATCTCGCACGTCCTGCCGAACGGCGCTGCGGTCGCCACCTGCTTCGCCAACGCCGGATCGGCCAACACCGACTTCCCGCGGAGCTACCACCTGAGGGCCGGCAACAACAGCGGCTACGTCGACTTCATCGACACGGACGGCGTCGCGCGATTCCGGAACTTCAGCCACTGGTCGAACCACAACCTGGGCAGTGTTCGGATCACGAAGGTGCGGATTTTCTGATCCACAACGCGGTGACGCCCCGTAGCTTTTCAGCTGCGGGGCGTCATCGTCACCGTGACATAAGGCCCATGGGTGATCCTATGGGCCTACTCCGATGTCCGAATTGTCGTATTCGGGCTGATCATTCCGACGATGCGCTCAAGATCGTCAACTGACCCGAATTCGACGACGATCCGGCCCTTTCGCTGCCCGAGTTCGACCTTCACGCGGGTGTCGAAGTTGTCCGAGAGGCGCTCGGCGAGCTCCTGCAGACCGGGCGCGTGCATCTGCTTGCGCGGAGCCTGCTTGGCCTTGGCCGGCCGCTCGTTCTTGGCGATCGTCACCGCTTCCTCGGTCGCGCGGACCGACATGCCCTCCGCGACGATCCGGGCGGCGAGGTCTTCCTGGGCGCCGGCGTCGTCCAGACCGAGCAGTGCGCGAGCGTGACCGGCGCTCAGGACGCCTGCCGCGACCCGGCGCTGGACGGGGAGAGGGAGCTTGAGGAGACGGATGGTGTTCGTGACGACCGGGCGGCTGCGGCCGATGCGGTCGGCCAGCTCCTCATGCGTCACGCCGAACTCTTCGAGCAGCTGCTGGTAGGCCGCCGCCTCTTCGAGCGGGTTGAGCTGGACGCGGTGGATGTTCTCCAGCAACGCGTCGCGCAGCATCACGTCGTCGGCGGTCTGCCGCACGATCGCCGGGATCGTCTTGAGGCCCGCCTGCTGAGTGGCCCGCCACCTGCGCTCGCCCATGACGAGCTCGTAGGTGTCGGCGGTGAGCTCCCGCACCACGATCGGCTGCATGAGCCCGAACTCCTTGATGGAGAACGACAGCTCATCGATCGCGTCCTGGTCGAACACCTGGCGCGGCTGCTTGGGGTTGGTCTTGATCGCGGTGACCGCGACCTCGCGGTAGACCGCACCCGCGACCTCACCGATCGGCTGCTGGGTCTTCGTCGCCCCGTTCCCGGCCGCGGCGGGCCGGATGGTGCTGGGCGCACCGGGCGGAGGTCCCTGGGGAATCAATGCGGCCAGGCCGCGCCCGAGTCCGCCCTTGCGCTGCTCCGTCATGCGCCCTCCTCCTTCGCCCCACGCACGGCGATCTCCTTGGCGGCGTCGAGGTAGCTCATCGAACCGCGCGAGCCTGGGTCGTACGTCAACACCGTCTGTCCGAATCCTGGTGCCTCGGAGACCTTCACGCTGCGCGGAATGACCGTCTTGAGGACCGTGTCGCCGAAGTGGCCGCGGACCTCGCTGGTCACCTGGTCGGCGAGCTTCGTGCGGCCGTCGTACATCGTCAGGAGGATCGTGGAGATGCCGAGGTCCGGGTTGAGGTGCTGCTGCACGAGCTCGATGTTGCGCAGCAGCTGGCTCAGCCCCTCCAGCGCGTAGTACTCGCACTGGATCGGGATGAGGACCTCCTGGGCGGCGACCATCGCGTTGACGGTCAGCAGGCCGAGGCTCGGCGGGCAGTCGATGAAGACGTAGTCCGGGTTGATCGCGTCCAGCGCTTCCGGGCTCAGCGCTTCCTTGAGCCGCGACTCACGGGCGACCATCGAGACGAGCTCGATCTCGGCGCCGGCGAGGTCGATCGTGGCGGGCACGCAGTAGAGGTTCGGTGACGTGGGGCTGACCTGAGCGGCCTCGGCGATGGAGATCTCGCCGATGAGCACCTCGTAGACGGACGGCGTGCCGGAGCGGTGCTCGACCGCGAGCGCCGTGCTGGCGTTGCCCTGCGGGTCGAGGTCGATCACGAGCGTCTTGAGCCCGTGGATGGCGAGAGCCGCGGCGAGATTCACCGTGCTCGTCGTCTTGCCGACGCCACCCTTCTGGTTGGCCACGGTCATCACCCGGCGATGGGTGGGCCGGGGGAGCGCTGACTCATCGGGGTGCAGCACGCTTGCCGCACGAGCCGCCTCTTCTGCAATCGGGGTCCACACCACGGCGCTGTCATCTCCGTTGTTGGTCGGCTTGGCTTTGGGCTTGGAGTCGGTTTCACGTGGAACATCGGCTGCTTGGAACTCCGGGTACACGCTCACCGATCCCTCCTCGTCTGGCGCTCGACGATCAGCACCGTCGTAGGCACCTCAAGTACATCCGCTCCCACGACGACGACCCTGCCGTTGACGCCCCCAACGCGTCCCACAGCGACCCCGTCGCGATCGAGCTCCTCCTGCGCACGCTCACCCTTGAGCGCGACCATCTGCCCGCCACCCTTGAGGAGCGGAAGGCACCACTTCGCGAGCTTCTCCAACGGCGCCACGGCCCGCGCGGTCACCACGTCGCAGTTCTTCAGCTGCGCCCGGATCGGACCTTCTTCCGCCCGTCCGCGGAGGACCGTCACGTTGTCGAGCGCGAGCCGCTCCTTGACTTCCTCGAGCCATGCGATGCGGCGCGCCATCGGCTCCAGGAGCGTGATCCTCAGGTCCGGCCGCGCGATGGCGAGCGGCACGCCCGGCAGCCCCGCTCCCGAGCCCACGTCGACCACGCGCGCGTTCTGATCGAACAGCTCCTCGATGACCGCCGAGTTGAGCACGTGGCGATCCCAAATCTTGTCGACCTCGCGAGGACCGATGAGTCCGCGCTCGACGCCGTGCTCCTCCAGGAGCCTGACGAACTCGGCGGCACGGTCCACGTGCTCACCGAAGACGAGCTTCGCGTTGTCGGGCAACTCCCCGGCCATGTTCTCCGTCCGTGAGCGTTTCACGTGAAACCACGCGGCGGCGGCGTTCCGGCGGCCGGGTGGAAAAGCTGGCGAATGCCAGGGCACCATCATGACGGATCGACCATGCGCTCCGCCAAATCCTGAGCGCTGTTTCACGTGAAACTTGGGGGAAAGTTGCGTCCTCGTGTCTACACGGTCGCCCATGAGGGGCCTGGGATCGTTTCGACGATGGGGCACCCGCCGGGTGGGGAGTTGTTGGCGCCCTATGTTCGGGGGCTGCGGCGGCTTGGGGTTGATGTGCTCGTGTCGGCTCAGACCGATGAAGAGCGGGTTGAGTGCGATCTCGTTTCACAGGCCGAGGTCGTGGCTGCGGCTGGGATGAAGTTCGTGTGTGTGCCGATTGAGGATCGAACGGCGCCGCTTGGGGATGCCGTGGTGGAGCCTCTGGCTGAGCTCTACTCGTTGTATCTCGCTGGGGCTCATGTGGTGTTCCACTGCTGGGCTGGGATTGGGCGGTCTTCGTTGTTGGCCGCTGTGTTGTTGGGGATGGACGGAGTGGAGCCTGAAGCCGCTTGGACGTTGATCTCGGCTGCTCGGGGGTTTCCGGTGCCGGACACTGCGGAGCAGGAGGCTTGGCTCGCTGAGTGGTGGGCGGCTCGGGATGGTCGGTTTCACGTGGAACAGTGAGGGGGCGGGCTCGCTTCGTGTCGCCGTTTCGGGCGGGTCACCTTGCGGTGGCGGGCACCGGATACCAGGCGGGCGGGTCAGCTTGCCTGCGCCGGCGCCGATTCCAGCGGAAGAGTCGCCTTGCGTGCGTGGCCGGGGCGGGCCGTTGGACGGGCCGAGTCACGCATCGCCGCTGCGCGACGATTGCGAGCAGCGTGGGCGCGTTGGCACGACACGTCACCGCCTCCGCTACCCGTGCGGGTTGCAGTCCTGTCCGGCCGCTTCGCCTCCCCACTGCGGAAGAGCGGTGGCTTGGCTTCGCCGTTGCCCTGCGTGGCAGCAGGTCTGTCCGGCTCGCTTCAGATCGCCACCGCGGAGGGTCGCTTGCCTTCAGCTTCGCCCATCCACCCGGTCGAGCTGCGAGCCGTATCTCGTCATGTCGACAAGTCGGCATCACGTCTGAGCACGGACAGCAAACGGCCCCTGGTTCCGGGTGGAACCAGGGGCCGTTGTGAAGCTGGACCGTCAGTCCTTCGGGAAGATGATGACCCGACGCTGCGGCTCCTCGCCTTCGCTCTCGCTGTGCACGCCCGCGACCGCGGCAACGGCGTCGTGGACGACCTTGCGCTCGAACGGGGTCATGGGGTGCAGGCGGGCGCGCTCGCCGGAGGCGACCACCTTTTCTGCGGTGGAGCGGCCGAGCTCTGCCAGCTCGGCGCGGCGGCCTGCTCGCCACTGGGCGATGTCCAGCATCAGGCGGGAGCGGACGCCCGTCTCCTGCTGGACGGCCAGGCGGGTGAGTTCCTGCAGCGACTCCAGGACGTTGCCGCGGGGGCCGACCAGCTTCGAGAGGTCCTCGCCGCCGTCGATGCTCACGACCGCGCGGCCGCTTTCCACGTCCAGGTCGATGTCGCCGTCGTAGTCGAGCAGGTCCAGCAGGCGCTCGAGGTAGTCGCCTGCGATGTCGCCTTCCTGGACGAGCAGGTCCTCGGTCTTGCTCTGCGACTGCGGCTCGGCCTCGGCTCCAGTTTCGGCCTCAGCCGACGACGACGCCTCCACGTCGTCGGTCGCCTGCAAGGTCTCCGACACGATGTCTCCTCTCCGGGGCAACGCCCGAAATCAGCGGCGCTTCTTGCTGCCCGGCTTCTTGCTGGTGGATCGGCCTGGAGTCAGGCCGGGAATCTCGGTGTTGGAGCTGCCGTTGGTGGCGTCCGACGAAGGCGACGGCGACGGCGTCGACGAGGAAGCTCCTCCGGGGCCTGCGGTCGGCATGCGCTTGGCGCCGTTCGCCGGCTTCGCGCCCGGTGCGGGCTTCTTCGGGTTGACCGGCTTCGCGCCCGGCTTCGGGGCGAGGGCCTGCCGCGTGGTGGTCGCGGTGGTCTTCTTCTCTTCTTCCTCGGCGTCGATGCGCTTGTAGACGATGTGCTGCTGGCCGAGCGTCCACGCGTTGTTGGAGAGCCAGTACAGCAGGATCGCCACGGGGAAGAAGAAGCCACCGGCGAGGACGCCCAACGGGAAGATGTAGAGCGTCAGCTTGTTCATGATGGCCGTCTGCGGGTTGTCCAGCGCGGCCTGGTTCTGACGCTGCACCGAGTGGCGGGCCGTGAAGTGGGTCGCGATGGACGCCACGATCATCAGCGGCACGGACAGCAGGATCACGTTCAGGCGATCCGTGTTGTACAGCTCCAGCTGGTCCGCCGGCATCGTGATGAACGTCGACAGGTTCGTGCCGAAGAGCTTGGCGTTGACGAAGGAGTCGACGCCCGCCTTGTCGAAGAAGTAGACCTCGCCCCAGCCGGGCTTGAACGAGCGCAGCACGTGGAACAGACCGATGAACACCGGGATCTGCACCAGCATCGGCAGGCAGCCGCCGAGCGGGTTCACGCCGTGCTCGGACTGCAGCTTCTGCATCTCCTGCGCCTGGCGCTGGCGGTCGTTCGGGAACTTCTTCTTGATCTTCTGCATCTCCGGCGCGAACTCCTGCATCTTTCGCATGGAGCGCACCTGGCCGACGAACGGCTTGAAGAGGATGGCGCGGAGGGTGAAGACCAGGAAGACGACGGCCAGTGCCCAGGCGAAGCCGCTCGACTCACCGAAGACTTTGCCGAACACCCAGTGCCAACACCACAAGATGAAGGACACCGGGTAGTAGATGAAGTTGAGCACGGAGCTACTCCTCGGTGGATACGTCGGGGACCTGCCGCCTCGGCGGAACGGGGTCCAGGCCTCCAGGGTGCCAGGGTCCGCAGCGCAGCAACCGGCGGATCGTCAGCCAGGTTCCACGCAGCGCGCCGTGGACGGTCAGGGCTTCCACCGCGTACGCACTGCAGCTCGGGTAGAAGCGGCAAGTCGGCGGCAGCAGCGGCGAGATGAAGCGCCGGTAGAAGTGCACCGGCAACAAGGCGACTTTCGCGGGCAACGTGGTCATCGCAGCACCTTGCGCAAGGCAGAGGAGAAGTCGGCTTCCAGCTCCGAGCTGGAAGCATCGGCTGCTGGGGCCAACGCCCGAACCACGACGAGAGTTCCCGGCGGCATGTCTGCCAGGCACGGTCGGACCACGTGGCGAAGACGGCGGTAGACCCGGTGGCGGACCACCGAGTTGCCAACGGCCTTGCTCACGACGAAGCCCACCTTGGACGAATCCAAGGTGGGCACGTCAGGCGTCAAGGCGTGGACGACCAACCGGGGTCGTCCGGCGCGGCGGCCCCGGCGGACCACCAGGCCGAAGTCCTGGCTGCGGGTGAGCCGGGCGGCCGGTGGGAGCACGACGACGCTGCGCTTACCAGCCGCTGTCAGGCGGACAGAGTGGCACGGCCCTTGCTACGGCGCGCAGCGAGAATCGCGCGGCCGGCGCGGGTCCGCATGCGCAGCCGGAAGCCGTGCGTCTTCGCGCGGCGGCGGTTGTTGGGCTGGAAGGTGCGCTTACCCTTGCTCACGGTCGGTTCTCCCGGTGCTTCACTGCTTACAAAGCCTGGTGGTCGTCCCCGACGGCAGTGGACGTAGGCGCGCGAAAGGCGCCCGTCGCAAGCGGGAGACTCGTACGAGGGTACGCACCCCCGGGTGCCCCGACCAAATCGGGGTGGCCGACGCCACGTCTTGTGAGGCGTGCCAGCCCTTGTTACCGTTCTTCCCTCGCGCATGCCGGGCCTGGCGTGGGAGCCGCCACCGCACCGGCAACACAACGCACCGTTTAGTGCACAGTTGTGGATAACTCTGTGGATGCCTCTATTCTCCGTGTCCACGTGTGGAGTCATGGGCTCCGGTGGAGGGGAGGGGAGCGCGGAGGTGTCGAACCAGCAGGTCGATCTTGGTCTCGTGTGGGCCGAGGTGGTGCAGGAGCTCGCCACGAGCCACCTGTCCCCTCAGCAGCGCGCGTGGATGAGGGTCACCCGTCCGATCGGTCTTCTGGACGGGACCGCGCTGCTCGCGGCTCCGAGCGACTTCGCGAAGGAAGCGATCGAACGCGCACTTCGCGACCCGATCACCGACGCGCTGTCCCGCAGGCTCGGTCGCACGGTCTCCCTCGCGGTGAAGGTCGACTCACCGGAACCGGTCAGCCCGCCGACCACACCGATCCCGGTGCAGGCGGTCCAGCCGGTGCCGGGCATCCCCAACGGCGACGCCGCTGTTCTCACCGAAGAACCGGTTGCCACAACGACTGACACAACAGAAGGAAACGACTCGGACGAGGTCGACGAAGCCGGCGACGCGCTCGCCGCCGTCACCGAGATCTGGCCGACCTTCAACACGGCCAACACCGCGGCAGCGGCGACGCCCAACGTGAACCTCCCGTACACGAGGCCCGCGAACCCGTCGCCGTCGCAGACCCGGCTGAACGAGAAGTACAACTTCGACACGTTCGTCATCGGCGCCTCGAACCGGTTCGCGCACGCCGCAGCCGTCGCGGTGGCGGAGGCTCCCGCCCGGGCGTACAACCCGCTCTTCATCTGGGGTGAGAGCGGCCTCGGCAAGACGCACCTGCTGCACGCCGTCGGGCACTACGCCCAGCGCCTGTTCCCCGGCATGCGCGTGCGGTACGTGTCGACCGAGGAGTTCACCAACGACTTCATCAACTCGCTGCGCGACGACCGCAAGGTCGCCTTCCAGCGCCGCTACCGGGACATCGACGTTCTTCTCGTCGACGACATCCAGTTCCTGGAGGGCAAGGAAGGTACGCAGGAGGAGTTCTTCCACACGTTCAACACGCTCCACAACACGAACAAGCAGATCGTGGTGTCGAGCGACCGGCCGCCCAAGCGGCTGGAGACGCTGGAAGACCGCCTGCGCACGCGGTTCGAGTGGGGCCTGATCACCGACATCCAGCCGCCCGAGCTGGAGACCCGGATCGCGATCCTCCGCAAGAAGGCGGCTCAGGACCGGCTCGCGGCCCCGGCCGAGGTGCTGGAGTTCATCGCCGCCCGGATCGAGCGCAACATCCGCGAGCTCGAAGGCGCGCTCATCCGCGTCACGGCGTTCGCGTCGCTCAACCGCCAGCCGGTCGACGTCCAGCTCGCCGAGATCGTGCTGCGGGACCTGATCCCGGACTCGCACGCGCCGGAGATCACCGCGCCGACGATCATGGCGGTCACCGCCGAGTTCTTCGGCGTGACGATCGACGACCTCTGCGGCCCGGGTAAGACGAAGGCGCTCGCGCAGGCGCGGCAGATCTCCATGTACCTGTGCCGCGAGCTGACCGACCTGTCGCTGCCGAAGATCGGTCAGACGTTCGGCGGCCGCGACCACACCACGGTGATGCACGCGGACAAGAAGATCCGCAAGGAGATGGCCGAGCGCCGGCGGATCTACGACCAGGTGCAGGAACTGACGTCGCGGATCAAGCAGCGCGCTCGCCACGCACCCTGATCCAACCCGGGTACGACGAGGGGTCCTCCACGACGGAGGGCCCCTTTTTTGTTCGTACGCAACGGGGTCGCACGAGACGTACGCCCGTACGCGCGCGCTCGAACCCGGGTGGTGGTGGGGTGGTTGGCCACGCGGAGAGGCTTTCTGTTGACCCGCCGCACTCGAAGGGGTGGGGACAACTGAAAAACTCTGAGACCTGGGCCACGATCTGGCCACAGATGCCTGTTGAACACCCGGGTACAACTGCCCCGCACCCGGGGACGCACCCGGGGACAACTGTGGACGATCTGTGGATCGAGACCTGTGCACAACCGGCTGTCCCCGGGTGCGCCGATCTGTCCCCGGGTGCCATCCCCCCTTAGTCCACATGGAAGCTGGTGTCCCGACCTGCGGGTTCAACACCAGTCCACACAATCCACAGCCCTTACTGTTACTGCTGTTGGATCTCTTCTTGGAAGAACTCAAAAGCAAAACAGCGGGGGACAGCTCCCGGGGATCGGTGCCCGAACCCCGAAGTGACGGGAAGGGCCAGGACGCTCTAACGTGGTTGCTCCGCACCTCGGGTCAGCCGAGGGTCGAGGCTCCCTAACCCCCACTGGCACGTTGTCGTGGTTGGGCTTGTCGACTGTCGAGGAAAGGACGCCTCATGAAGATCCGCGTCGAACGCGACGGCCTCGCCGACGCTGTCGCCTGGGTCGCTCGCAGCCTTCCGTCTCGCCCGCCGGTCCCCGTGCTGGGCGGCGTGCTGCTCGACGCGGAGTCGGACGATTCGCTGACGGTCTCCGGCTTCGACTACGAGGTCTCCGCTCAGGTCGGGGTCCCCGCGACGATCGCCGACGGTGGCCGCGCGCTGGTCTCCGGGCGTCTGCTCGCCGACATCACCAAGGCGCTGCCGAACCACCCCGTCGAGATCGCGGTCGACGGCGCTCGCATGATGATCAGCTGTGGCAGCGCCAGGTTCAGCCTCCCGACGATGCCGGTCGAGGACTACCCCGCGCTGCCGTCGATGCCGCAGCTGATCGGTGAGCTCCCCGGCGAGGTCTTCGGCGAGGCCGTCTCCCAGGTCGCCGTCGCGGCCGGCAAGGACGACACGCTCCCGATGCTGACCGGTGTCCGGGTGGAGATCGGCGAGGGCAAGCTCGTGCTCGTCGCCACGGACCGGTTCCGCCTGGCGATGCGCGAGTTCCCGTGGGAGCCCGACGCGTCCCTCGGCGAGGTCGCCGTCCTCGTCCCGGCCCGCACGCTCGGCGACGCGGCCAAGACGCTCGGCGCGTCCGGCGGCAAGGTCGAGATGTCGCTCGCCGCGAACGACGGTCTGCTCGGTCTGTCCGGCACCGGCAAGCGCACGACGACCCGCCTGCTCGACGCGGACTTCCCGAAGTACCGCCAGCTGCTCCCGACCGAGCACTCGGCCGCGGCGATCATCGAGGTCGACACGCTCGTCCAGGCGATCAAGCGCGTCTCGCTCGTCGCCGAGCGCGGCACGCAGGTCCGGCTCGAGTTCGTGGACGGCGGCCTGCGCCTGTCGGCCGGTGGCGACGACGAGGGTTCGGCCGAGGAAGAGCTTCCGGTGGAGTACACCGGCGACGCGGTCACTATCGCGTTCAACCCCGGGTACCTCCTCGACGGTCTCGGCGCGGTCCGCACGCCGCGCGTCCACTTGTCCTTCACCACACCCAGCCGACCGGCATTGCTCAAGCCGGTGGACGAGGATGGGAACGTGGCGCCGGGCTACCTGTACCTCCTGATGCCCGTTCGCCTGCCCGGCTAAAACCTCTTACCGGGTAACGAGAAACGTTTAGGGGAGAACACCGTGCAGCTCGGACTCGTCGGCCTCGGCAAGATGGGTTTCAACATGCGCGAGCGGGTGCGTCGAGCCGGTCACGAGGTGATCGGCTACGACCGCAACCCGGAGGTCAGCGACTCGGAGTCGTTGGCGGACATGGTTTCCAAGCTCGAAGCGCCGCGCGTGGTGTGGGTGATGGTGCCCGCTGGCGAGATCACCCGTGACACGGTGAAGGAGCTGTCCGAGCTGCTGGCACCGGGCGACCTCGTGATCGACGGCGGCAACTCCAAGTTCACCGACGACCGGATCCACGCGGACCTGTTGGCGGAGAAGGAGATCGGCTACCTCGACTGCGGTGTGTCCGGCGGTGTGTGGGGTCTCGACAACGGCTACGCGCTGATGGTCGGTGGCGACGCCGCGCACGTCGAGCAGGCGATGCCGATCTTCGACGCGCTTCGTCCGGAAGGTCCGCGCGAGGAAGGTTTCGCGCACGCGGGCAAGGTCGGCGCCGGCCACTACTCGAAGATGGTGCACAACGGTATCGAGTACGGCCTGATGCAGGCGTACGCCGAGGGCTTCGAGCTGCTCGACAAGACCGACGTCGTGGACAACGTCCCCGCGGTGATCTCGGCGTGGCAGCGCGGAACCGTTGTCCGGTCGTGGTTGCTCGACCTGCTGGTGCGCGCGCTGGAGTCCGACCCGGAGCTCGACGACCTGCGCGGTTACGTCGAGGACTCGGGTGAGGGCCGGTGGACCGTCGAGGAGGGCATCAACAACGCGGTGCCGCTCCCGGTGATCTCCGCGGCGCTCTTCGCCAGGTTCCAGTCGCGCCAGGACGACTCACCGGCGATGCGCGCGGTGGCCGCACTGCGCAACCAGTTCGGTGGCCACGCCGTTCAGAAGGCATAAGTGCACGTCAGACACCTCCAGGTCACCGACTTCCGCTCGTGGGAGGTCGCGGACCTGGCGTTCGAGCCGGGTGTCTCGGTGCTCGTCGGACGCAACGGCCAGGGCAAGACGAACCTGGTCGAGGCGATCGGATACGTGGCGACGCTGGGCTCGCACCGCGTCGCCACGGACGCACCGCTGATCCGGCACGGTGCCCAGCGCGCTGTCGTGCGGGCGGCCGTGGTCAACGACGACCGCGAGCTGCTCGTGGAGCTGGAGATCACGGCGGGCAAGGCGAACCGGGCGCGGATCAACCGCGGGCCGGTGCCGCGTCCGCGTGATGTGCTCGGGATTTTGCGCACTGTGTTGTTCGCACCGGAGGACCTCTCTCTTGTGCGAGGCGATCCGAGCGACCGGCGGCGGTTCCTCGACGAGACGCTGGTGTTGCGCGCGCCCAGATTCGCCGGCGTTCGCAGCGACTACGACCGTGTCCTGAAGCAGCGCAGCGCGTTGTTGAAGACGGTGAAGCATTCACGGTCGGCGGACCTGTCGACGCTCGACGTCTGGGACGGGCATCTCGCCAAGCACGGCGCGGAGCTCCTGGCTGCGCGGATGAAGCTGGTCCGCGACATGGCGGACCACGTGACCTCGGCGTACGCGGAGGTCGCTCCGGAGTCACGCCCGGCGCTCATCTCGTACCGGTCGAGCGTCGGCGAACTTCCGGAGGACAGGGAGAGCATCGAGGACCTGCTGCTGGCCGAGCTCGACCGGGTGCGGCGGCAGGAGATCGAACGGGGTGTGTGCCTCGTCGGACCGCACCGCGACGACCTGGAACTCACGTTGGGCGAGCTGCCCGCGAAGGGGTACGCCAGTCACGGAGAGTCATGGTCGTTCGCGCTCGCGCTGAGGCTCGGCGGGTACGAGCTCATGCGTGTCGACGGCATCGAACCGGTGCTCGTGCTGGACGATGTCTTCGCCGAGCTGGACCGCGGTCGCAGGCAGCAGCTGGCCAAGGTCGCGTCCGCCGCGGAACAGGTGCTGATCACCGCCGCGGTGGCGGAGGACGTGCCGGAAGAGCTCAGCGGTGCCCGGTTCGACGTGAATGGCGGGGAGGTCCGACGTGTCTGACTCAGAGCCCCAAGATGTAGCTCGATCGGGTGTGTCCGCCCACACATCTGGGGACAAGTCTGTGGATGGTGTGGATAACTCCGTCACAAATCCGGACTTGTCCACAGGTTCATTCACACCCCAGGGTGAGCCACTGAAGGGTTCCGACCTGGCGCGTGCCGCTCTGGAGGCCGCCAAGGCCAGCGCGAAGGCCCGTGGACGCACCCCCGGCAGCAAGTCGAAGGGCCGCCCGGTCAACCGCCGCCGGCGCCGCTGGTCGGGTCCCGGACCGGACGAGCGCGACCCGCAGACGATCGGCCGGATCGCGTCCAGGCTCGCCGCCGACCGCGGCTGGGTCGAGCAACTTCAGGGTGGCCAGGTCTTCGCCCGTTGGGCAAAATTAGTCGGAGAGGACGTCGCCGAGCACGCGAAACCGATCGCTCTCAGTGACGGGGAACTGACGGTCCAGGCGTCGTCGACGGCGTGGGCCACTCAGCTGCGCCTGCTGCAGCGCGACCTGCTCAAGCGGATCGCCGCGGGCATCGGCCACGGCGTCGTGAAACGGCTCAAGATCAAGGGGCCGGACGCTCCCAGCTGGCGACACGGCCCCAGGCACGCTCCGGGGCGCGGTCCGCGTGACACCTACGGGTGAGGTCCTGTCAAGGGCTCAGCGGCCGTTCTGCGGCGCAATGAGCGTTCACCAGCGGATTTGAACCCCCGTTTCAGCCGTCCTGACCCGTCTCGTGCTTGTTGAGGCGCTCTGTGACCGAATCAAAGGTGTCCTTGACCCCGTTCTGTCGGGGTGGCCCGGTAGAATCACGGGGAGCGTCACCCATCATCGTGCGGGTCCTGCCCGCATCAGCGAGGAGACTCCAGGCCCGTGTCAGCTAAGAAGAATGAGTACGGCGCGTCCTCGATCACTGTCCTCGAGGGTCTTGAGGCAGTGCGCAAGAGGCCGGGCATGTACATCGGCTCGACCGGCGAGCGCGGTCTGCACCACCTGGTCCAGGAGGTCGTGGACAACTCGGTCGACGAGGCGATGGCCGGCTACGCGACGACGGTCGACGTCACCCTGCTGGCCAACGGCGGTGTCCGGGTCATCGACGACGGTCGTGGCATCCCGACCGACATCCACCCGGTCGAGGGCATCCCGACCGTCGAGGTCGTCATGACCAAGCTGCACGCGGGCGGCAAGTTCGACAGCGACTCCTACGCGGTGTCCGGCGGTCTGCACGGCGTCGGCATCTCGGTGGTCAACGCGCTGTCCACGGCCGTCGATCTCGAGATCAGGCACAAGGGGTTCAACTGGACCCAGCGCTACGAGAACGCGAAGCCGACTCCGCTGGAGAAGGGTGCGCCGACGACCGAGACCGGCACCAGCGTCACGTTCTGGGCCGACCCGGACATCTTCGAGACCACCGAGTACAACGTCGAGACGATCGCGCGCCGCCTGCAGGAGATGGCGTTCCTCAACAAGGGGATCACGATCATCCTGCGCGACGAGCGGGTCTCGGAGGAGGACGAGGTCGCCGACGCCGAGGGCCACAAGGCTGCGGTGAAGGAGCGCGTCTTCCACTACCCCGGTGGTCTGGAGGACTTCGTCCGCCACATCAACCACACGCGCGAGGCCGTGCACACGAAGGTCATCGGCTTCGAGGCGCTGGGCGAAGACCTCCAGGTCGAGGTCGCGATGCAGTGGAACACCGGCTACACGGCCTCGGTCTACACGTTCGCGAACACGATCAACACGCACGAGGGCGGCACGCACGAAGAGGGCTTCCGCGCCGCGTTGACGCGTGTCGTCAACGAGTACGCGCGCGAGAAGAAGCTGTTGAAGGAGAAGGACGCCAACCTCACCGGTGACGACATCCGCGAGGGTCTCGCCGCGATCATCTCGGTGAAGTTGAAGGAGCCCCAGTTCGAGGGCCAGACGAAGACCAAGCTGGGCAACAGCGAGGCCAAGTCGTTCGTGCAGAAGTCGACGAACGAGCACCTGGCCGACTGGTTCGAGCGGCACCCCAACGAGGCGAAGACGATCGTCACGAAGTCGGTGTCGTCGGCGCAGGCCCGCATCGCCGCCCGCAAGGCCCGCGAGCTGGTGCGCCGCAAGGGCGCGCTGGACATCGGCGGCCTGCCCGGCAAGCTGAAGGACTGCCGCTCGACCGAGCCGGAGCGTTGCGAGCTCTACATCGTCGAGGGCGACTCGGCAGGCGGTTCGGCCAAGGAAGGCCGCGACTCGATGTACCAGGCGATCCTGCCGATCCGCGGCAAGATCATCAACGTCGAGAAGGCGCGCATCGACCGCGTGCTGAAGAACACCGAGGTCCAGTCGCTGATCACGGCGCTCGGCACCGGCATCCACGACGAGTTCGACCTCACGAAGCTGCGCTATCACAAGATCGTGCTGATGGCCGACGCGGACGTCGACGGCCAGCACATCCGCACGCTGCTGCTCACGCTGCTGTTCCGCTTCATGCAGCCGCTCATCGAGCACAACCACGTGTACCTCGCGCAGCCGCCGCTCTACAAGATCAAGTGGCAGCGGGCCGAGCCGGAGTACGTCTACTCCGACCGCGAGCGCGACGCCGTGATCAAGGCAGGTATCGAGGGCGGCAAGAGGCTCGGCAAGGACGACAACATCCAGCGGTACAAGGGTCTCGGCGAGATGAACGCCGAGGAGCTGTGGGAGACCACGATGGACCCGGCGAACCGGATCCTGCGGCAGGTCACCATGGACGACGCGGCCACCGCCGACGAGCTGTTCAGCGTGCTCATGGGCGAGGACGTCGAGGCACGCCGTTCGTTCATCACCCGCAACGCCAAGAGCATCAAGTTCCTGGACATCTGAGTCCGGTCTTGGCACCTAGGCACCCTGGCGCTTCTGGCGAGAAGGAAAGAGAACAGTGACCGAGACGACTCTGCCCCCGGACCACGACCGCATCGAGCCGGTCGAGATCCAGCAGGAGATGCAGAACTCGTACATCAACTACGCGATGTCCGTGATCGTCGGACGCGCGTTGCCGGACGTGCGGGACGGGCTCAAGCCCGTGCACGTCCGCGTTCTGTACTCGATGTTCGACTCCGGCTTCCGTCCCGACCGCGGCTTCAACAAGTGCGCGCGCGTCGTCGGCGACGTGATGGGCAACTACCACCCGCACGGTGACTCGGCGATCTACGACGCGTTGGTGCGTCTCGCCCAGCCGTGGGCGCTGCGCTACCCGTTGATCCAGGGCCAGGGCAACTTCGGCTCGCCGGGCAACGACCCCGCCGCCGCCATGCGGTACACGGAGTGCCGGCTCTCCCCGTTGGCCATGCACATGCTGGCCGACATCGAGGAAGAGACCGTCGACTTCCGCGACAACTACGACGGCCGCATCCAGGAACCGGTCGTCCTCCCGTCGCGCATCCCGAACCTGCTGATCAACGGCAGCTCGGGCATCGCGGTCGGCATGGCGACCAACATCCCGCCGCACAACCTGCGCGAGGTGGCGGACGCGGTGGTGTGGGCGCTGGACAACCACGAGGCCTCCGACGAGGAGACCCTCGAGGCGACGATCGCCCGGATCAAGGGTCCGGACTTCCCGACGTACGGCCAGATCCTCGGCACCTCCGGCATCGAGGACGCGTACCGCACCGGCCGCGGCTCGGTCCGCATGCGCGCGGTCGTCGAGATGGACGAGGACGCCAAGGGCCGCACGATCCTGGTCGTCACCGAACTGCCGTACCAGGTGAACCCGGACAACCTGGTCGAGAACATCGCGGCACTGGTGCGCGACGCCAAGCTCACCGGCATCGCGAACATCGCGGACGAGTCGAACCGCCGCATCGGCATGCGCATCGTGATCACGCTCAAGCGCGACGCGGTGGCGAAGGTCGTGCTGAACAACCTCTACAAGCACACCCAGCTGCAGTACTCGTTCGGCGTCAACATGCTGGCGCTGGTCGACGGCGTGCCGCGCACGCTGCGGATCGACCAGATGATCCGCCACTACGTGAAGCACCAGATCGAGGTCATCCAGCGGCGCACCAGGTTCCGCCTGCGCAAGGCCGAAGAGCGCGCGCACATCTTGCGCGGCTTGGTGAAGGCGCTCGACCAGCTCGACGCCGTGATCGCGTTGATCCGCCGGTCCGAGACTCCGGACATCGCGCGCACGGGCCTGATGGAGCTCCTCGACGTCGACGAGATCCAGGCCAACGCGATCCTGGAGATGCAGCTCCGCCGCCTGGCCGCCCTCGAGCGCCAGAAGATCATCGACCAGTTGGCCGAGATCGAGCTGGAGATCGCGGACCTCAAGGACATCCTCGAAAAGCCGGAGCGGCAGCGCAAGATCGTGCGCGACGAGCTCACGGCGATCGTGGACAAGTTCGGCGACGACCGCCGCACGAAGATCATCCCGTTCGACGGCGACGTGTCCATGGAGGACCTGATCGCGGTCGAGGACGTGGTCGTCACGATCACGCGCACCGGCTACGCGAAGCGCACCAAGACCGACCTCTACCGGGCGCAGAAGCGCGGCGGCAAGGGCGTCCAGGGCGCGCAGCTCAAACAGGACGACATCGTGGCGCACTTCTTCGTGTGCTCGACGCACGACTGGATCTTGTTCTTCACGAACAAGGGCCGTGTGTACCGCACGAAGGCGTACGAGCTGCCCGAGGCGAACCGCAACGCGCGCGGCCAGCACGTCGCGAACCTCCTGGCGTTCCAGCCGGAGGAGGAGATCGCGCAGGTCATCCAGATCAAGAACTACGAGGTCGCGCCGTACCTCGTGCTCGCCACCCGCAACGGCCTGGTCAAGAAGTCGAAGCTCTCCGACTTCGATTCCAACCGATCGGGTGGACTTATCGGCATCAACTTGCGCGATGAGGACGAGCTGGTCGGCGCCGTGCTGTGCTCCGCGGACGACGACCTGCTGATGGTCTCCCGCGACGGCCAGTCGATCCGCTTCCACGCGACCGACGACGTGCTGCGCCCGATGGGTCGTGCCACGTCAGGCGTGCAGGGCATGCGGTTCAACCCGGACGACGAGCTGCTCTCGGTGGGAGTCGTCCAGGAAGGCCTCTTCGTTTTGGTCGCCACCGACGGTGGGTATTCGAAGCGCACGCCGATCGAGGACTACCCGGTCCAGGGCCGCGGCGGCAAGGGTGTGCTGACCATTCAGCACGACCGCCGACGTGGCAGGCTGGTGGGCGCGCTCATCGTCGACATCGACGACGAGCTCTACGCCATCACCTCGACCGGCGGGGTCATCAGGACCCGTGCCGAGCAGGTGCGCAAGGCTGGACGGCAGACGAAGGGCGTGCGGCTGATGAACCTCGGCGAGAGCACCACTTTGATCGCCGTCGCACGCAACGCGGACGAGCCCAGCGACGTCACTAACGGTGAGACGTCTGCCGCGGAGGGCTCTGCCGCCGACCAGGCAGCTACCCCCACCGACTCGGCCGAGTAGTCGGACTTGCTAGCGAGAGGCTAAGGACAGCTCGTGACTCCACCCGAGAACCGCGAAGGTCGGGACGCGGACAAGACCGCGGTCATCACCAAGCCGACTCCGCAGAAGAACGCGGAGTCCGCAGACGCGGCCGCGCCGGCCTCCGGTTCCTCGGGTGGGAACGCGCAGGACAAGACCAAGCCTGTGTCGGCGGAGAAGGCGGCCGAGGCCACCGCACCCGCCGCTGCTCCCGAGCCACCGGCCGCTGCCGCTTCCGCTCCTACTCCCGCTCCCGCGGAGGAGAAGACGGTCGCGATCGACACGCCCGCTCCGGCTGCTGCTCCGGCTCCAGCGCCGACCGCGGCGCCGACCCCGGCTCCGGCGCCTGCCGCTGAGCCGGTGGTGCCGGTCGCCGCGGTGGCCGAGGAGCCGGTCGTCGTCGCCGCGCCGCCGCCCTGGCAGCGCGTGACGAACGACACGGAGGCCGCTCAGCAGGACTCGACCGAGGCGTACGTGGCTCCTGGCGCGCCGCCCGTTCCGTCCGCGGAGCCGGCCTTCCCGTCCACCGACCCGGACACCGTCAAGGTGCAGAAGCCCGTGGTCACGGGCTCGGCCGTGCCGGTGGGTCTGGGCAGCAGCCGCACGTCGGTGAACCTCGGCAACGGCGGCGCAGCCCGTCCCGCCGCGGCCACCCCGTCGGCCCGCCGCCCCGGCCGCGGTCCGCGCCGCGCCTCGCTCCAGGTGAAGCGCGTCGACCCGTGGTCGGTGCTCAAGCTCGCCCTGGTGCTCGGCGTCGCATTGTTCTTCGTCTGGCTCGTGGCGGTCGGCGTGCTCTACGGCGTGCTGCACGGCATGGGCGTCTGGGACAAGATCAACAGCACCGCGAATGACCTGCTCCAGGCCAACGAGCCGGGCGAGCCGTTGATCAGTGCCGGCCGCGTCTTCGGCGTCTCGGCGATCATCGGCGCGGTCAACATCGTGCTGTTCACGGCGCTCGCGACCGTGGGTGCGTTCGTCTACAACGTGTCCGCGGATCTGGCTGGTGGCTTGGAGTTGACGCTCTCCGAGCGCGAGTGACCCCCGATTTGGGGACGGCGAGGACGATCCTGTAAGGTTCTTCTCGTCGCCCCCAAGGGGGTGACAGTTGATCGAGGGCCTATAGCTCAGGCGGTTAGAGCGCTTCACTGATAATGAAGAGGTCGGAGGTTCAAGTCCTCCTAGGCCCACTCGATTCGAAACTCTCTCGAATCATCATCGTTTCTGTCTGGAACTGAGTTCCGGAGCCCCGGCTGAAGACCTGAAAAGCCTGTAGGCTGGTCCGGTAGGTCGGGGCATAACAGTCTTTGGAGGGGTTCAGAGTGGCTAAGAAGATCATCGCACTCGTCGTGGTCGCCGGTGCGGTCCTGTTCTTCGTCAAGCGCAGCCGTTCGGCCAAGGCCGACGCGGACCTGTGGCGCGAGGCCACCGCTCCCACCGACTGATCTCGCGGGCGGCTTGCCGCCCGGTCATGGGGACGTAGCTCAATTGGCAGAGCACCGCCTTTGCAAGGCGGGGGTTAGGGGTTCGATTCCCCTCGTCTCCATATTGCTTTCACCGAAGCCCTGTTCGCCGCAGCGAACAGGGCTTCGGTGTTTGCATCACGCGTTGGCCAGAGACTTCTTCGATGACTGTCGAAGCTTGTCGATCGACCAGGCGCCGGCACCCGTGAACGCCAGCAGCAGGAACGCCCACGAGTACATGGCCGCGAGTTCGCCGCCGTTCTCGATCGGCAGCAGACCTCGCGGCTGGTGCACGACGAAGTAGGCGTAGGCCATGGCGCCGGAAGCGAGCAGTGCGGCCCAGCGCGTCCACAGGCCGATCAGTATGAGGCCGCCACCGATCAGCTCGATGAGGCTCATCGGACCGCCCGGCCAGGACAGCAGCTCGGTTCCCTTCGAGATCTTCTGCACGCCGTGAAAGATGAACAACAGTCCGACGACGATGCGGAAGAGCGCCAAGGCGTGCTCTCGTCGTTGCTCCAGGAACTCCATGTCAGGGTCCTTCCAGGGCGCGGGGGCAGGGGCAGGGCACAAAAGGTATGGACCAATTTAGAGTGTGCCGCTCAAGGCGCTTTTGGTATCTGGTTGACTGTTGCCCCTATGAAACGAGCACTGTTGCTGCCCCTGCTCGGCGTACTCGCCGCGTGCGGCACCGATGTCGCCCAGAACGTGCCGGTTCCCACGACCCAGCCCCAGCAGGTCACCACGACGACCAGCGCCGCTCCGACAGTGCCGCCCGTGCCCCAGCCCGCGAAGGACGGCACCTGCCCGTACCTCGCGACCGCGTTCGTCGCCGAGGCGAACGGGCAGCGCGTCCCCAAAGTGAAACTGTCAACGGACGAACCCCACCCAGCGTGCTTTTTCTACGCCAATGCAACTGAGGTCCAGTTGACTGTGCGTGTTTACGTGGGTGACGAGCGTGTCGCCAAGACGATCGTGAACGAGGCGGCGCCGGACGGTTCACAGCCCGCGAACTCGCCCACCGGCTGGAGCGGCGGGTACGTGAGCAACAACAGCGGCGTCGTCTACGCCGTGGCGAAGAGCGACGCCGCTGTGGTCGTGACTTCCAACCAGAAGCAGTCGATCAAGGCCCGCCGGATCGCCGAAGAGGCGATCAAGGGGCTCAAGCTCTGACTACTTGACCGGTTCCTTCTGCGTGGGCACCTGCCCGTTGAGGACGGGCTCCGGCATCGGGGCCTGCTCCTCGTCCTGCAGGTGGACCTCTTCCGGCCTGCGCGTCATCGCGATGTAGCCGGCCACTGCGGCCGCGATCAGGAGACCCATCACCCACGGCCAGCGGCGGCGCTTCGGTGCGTCGGCACCGAGGCTCGCTGCGGCCTTGCGGAGCTCCTTCGCGCGCACTTTGGCGTCCTTGCGTGCGTGCTTCGCCGCCTTCTTCACTTCCTTGCGCACCACTTCGGCCTTGCTCATGAGGTCTGCGCGCGTCTTCGCGCTCTTCTTCGCGAGGCGCTTGCGGGAGCGGCGGGTCTGCTTCTCCCAGTCCTCGGCCTTGCCCATGAGCGTGTCGGCTCGCTCGACGAGCGCTCCGCGGACCTGGTCAGCCGTGATGCCACGCTCCGCGAGCTTCACCTCGGCGGCGTGACCAGCGCGAACGACACCCTGACGCGCGGCCTTGAGACTGGTGCCGACAGCCTTGCCAACGGACTCGCCGGCACGGGTCATGACGTCCACCTCGTCCATTCTGTGCTCCAGCCGTTTGTCGTTCGGTTATGTCATGGAGGTACCCATCGTGCCCCTTTCTGAACATCGCCGCCTGTGATGGCACGATGGGGTGGTGGCTGACAGCAACGAATCCTTCGTCGGGACCAAGGTGACGGCGACCCTGCACACCACGCAGGGCGACATCCGCATCAACCTGTTCCCCGACCACGCCCCCAAGACGGTGGCGAACTTCGTCGGGCTCGCCGAGGGCACGAAGAACTACACCGAGGCGAACGCGAGTGGCACGAACTCGGGCCCGTTCTACGACGGCACCCTGTTCCACCGCGTCATCGCGGGCTTCATGCTCCAGACCGGAGACCCGACCGGTACCGGCCGCGGTGGCCCTGGCTACCGCTTCCAGGACGAGTTCACCTCGGACCTGCAGTTCGACCGGCCGTACATCCTCGCGATGGCGAACGCCGGGCCGAACACGAACGGCTCGCAGTTCTTCATCACCGTGGCGCCGACGACGTGGCTGAACTTCAAGCACACGATCTTCGGTGAGGTCGCGGACCAGGGTTCGCGCGACGTCGTCGACGCGATCGGCAACACCGCCACCGGTGCGGCCGACCGTCCCGTCAACGACATCAAGATCGAGCGGATCACGATCGAACGCGCGTGAGCAACGCACAAGTGCCACCGGACGGGCCGATCGGAGCGGAACCGGAAACCCCGGTTTGCGCACGTCATTCCGATCGGCCCACCCGGCTGCGCTGCACCAGGTGCGACCGTCCGGCGTGCCCTGAGTGCCTGCGGGACGCCTCGGTCGGCATGCAATGCGTCGACTGCGTGAACGAAGGCGCTCGCACCGTTCGCCGTCCCCGCACGCTCGCGGGCGCGGAGGTCTCGAACGGCCGGCCGATCATCACGCAGGTGATGATCGCGCTCAACGTGCTCGCGTACGTCGTCACGGTCGTCCAGTCGGGCAGCCCGATGAACAACTCGCGCGCGGGCCTGTTCACGGCGACGTCGCTGATCCCGGAGCTCACCGCCAACGGTGAGTGGTGGCGCATCGTCACGTCCGGATTCATGCACTTCGGCCTGATCCACCTCGCGCTCAACATGGCCGCCCTGTTCGTCGTGGGCCCCGTGATCGAGCAGGAGCTGGGCAAGCTGCGCTACAGCGCCGTGTACTTCCTGTCGCTGCTCGGCGGCAGCGCGGCGGCGTTCTACTTCGGCTCCGTCTGCCAGCAGCTCGCCGGCGCGTCCGGTGCGGTGTTCGGCCTGATGGGCGCGCTGCTGATCGTGTTCAAGCGGCAGAAGCGGGACATCTCGACGATCGTCGTGATCGTCGGGCTCAACCTGGTGTCGAACATCTTCACCAACGCCTCGCTGCTAGGGCACCTCGGCGGGTTCGTGATCGGCGGCCTGCTGACGCTCGCGATGGTCAAGGCGCCGCGCGAGAACCGCAACGCCTACCAGATCGGCGCTGTGGTGGCGGCCGCGTTGTTGCTCGGAGTCATGTTCGTGTTGCGTGCCTCCGAACTCGACACGGTGGCCGAGGTCGTCCTCGAGTACGCCGAGACGTGCCGCTAGAACTGATTCACGGCCGCAGTGCGTGCAGCACTCCGGCTACTTCTTCGGGATCGACGCCGAGGTCCAGTTTCGTGAGCACCACGAGACGGTCGTCGGCGTCGAGTTCCAATGCCTGCTGTTCCCGGCCGAGCCTGCGGGTGGTCTGCAACTTGACCTTCACCTCGTGCCACGGCAGGAGCGTGGTGCTGGCGAATCCGCGCACGGCGAGCCCGTTCGTGTCCGCGGTGAGCCTCGGCCGCGCGATCGTTGCGAACGCCGCGAGGTAGCTGACCAGCAGCGTTGCCAGTCCGACGAGGAGGCGGCCGGCGTTGTCGCCGACCAGGAGCGTGCCGACGGCGAGCATGATTGCGAGCACCCACGCGCCGGCGACGAGCGGGGCGGGAGTGGACCAGGTGCGAGTCACACCGTCGAGTGTCCCGCATGAAATGTGGACAACCGAACCCCCGCTGCATGAGGGGAAACGGGCGCTTGTGCAATTTCGCGCAAAGTTGTCCACAGGACTTGTCCCCAATGGGGATGACTTACAGCCGTGTGCTTCGGTGACGCTCAGATGAACCAGGTGAACTTGGCGCAAACAAAGGTCGGCCCGGACGTGTGACGTCCGGGCCGACCTCTACGAACAGTGACTCGCTGAGCCCCTTGGCGTGACTAGCGCCAGCGCATCGTCATCAGCAGGCCGATGATCATCAGCGCGAAGCCGATCGCGAAGTTCCACGCCCCCAGCTCGAGCATGAACGGGATCTTCTCGGCCGCGATGTAGTTGACGACCAGCCACGCGAGGCCCAGCAGCATGAAGCCGAGCATGATGACGACGTAGACCGGGTGAGACGGTCCCGCTGCCTTGACCTTGACCGGCGTGCGGCGGTCAGTGGGTGCGGTGTAGACCGCCTTCTTCCGGACCTTGGACTTGGGCATGCTGTCCTCGCCTGACGTGGATATCCCTGAGTGACGCAAGTTTACGTGCACTACTCGGGGAACACGTTAACGTAGCGGAGGTGGTCAGCGAACCACCTGGCAGAACGCAGTTGTTTTCAGTTCACAGTCCGCGCGGAGGTCTTAGGTGAACTCGGGACCGCAGCAGCCGCCTCCCCGGCGTCCTGCTCCCCGTCGTGACGACCTGCAGCACGTGCGGGCAACACCTCCACCGCGTCCGGTGCCGCCTCCCGACGCGACGCAGTTCACCAGCGCTTTCTCCGGCAGCCTGCCGCCTTCGGGCTCGCCCCCGCGCCGTCCCGGCCCGCCTCCGCAAGGCCCGCCCCCCGGTACGCCGCCGAACGGCATGCCTCCTCAGGGTCCGCCGCCGGGCACGCCTCCACGCGGCATGCCTCCCGGTCGCCCGCCCATGGGCACCCCTCCGGGCGGAATGCCCCAGGGCATGCCCCCTCGCCCGCCTCGTCCCCGCCCGGTCGATCCACCCACCGAGGTGATCCCGCGCGTCGAGGACGACTACGACGATGACTATTACGACGACGACGATTACTACGACGACGAGCCTGCCGACGCACCGCCGCCGGACAGCCTCGCGCGCAAGACGGTGCGCGGCGTCGGCGAAGCCCTCATCACGATGGGCCTGGTCGTGCTGCTGTTCGTCGTCTACGAGGTCTACGTGACAGACCTGCTCTCCGCCGAGAAGCAGCAGGACGCGACCGCCGCCCTCGACTCCGAGTGGAGCTCGAACGTCGTCACGCCGCCCCCGTCCGACCCGAACCGCAAGGCGAAGCTGGAGCTGGTCGAGGGCAAGGCCTTCGCGAAGATGTACATCCCGGTCTTCGGCAACGACTGGAAGTTCTCGGTCGTCGAGGGCACCACCGACAAGCACCTCGAAATCGGCCCGGGCCACTACAAGGACACCGCCCAGCCAGGCGAGGCCGGCAACTTCTCCATCGCGGGCCACCGAGTGGGCAAGGGCGCCCCGTTCAACGACCTCGACCTGCTGCAGTCCTGCAACGCCATCGTCGTGCAGACCCAGACCCAGTGGTTCGTCTACCGAGTGCTCCCCATGAGCAACGAGGTGGCCGGCTGGGCCACGAACCCGCGCGCGAAGGAAGCCGCCTGCACCGGCGTCGCCCCGCTGTCCACCACCCTCGGCGACGCCTACGCCAAGACCGTGGGCCAGGAGATCGTCGTCCCGACCCAGGGCGAGGTCATCGCCCCGATCCCGCACCAGGTCAACACGACGGTGCCGCCCGAACAGCAGGCCCGCCTGCTCACCCTGACGACGTGCCACCCGCGCTTCTCCGACCGGCAACGCCTGATCGTGCACGCGGTGGAAACCAAGAGCTACCCGGTGGCCGACGGCTTCGTGCCGCCCGAGATGACGGAGGGCTGATGTACGGCTGGATCTGGCGGCACCTGCCGGGCCCGCTGTACCTGCGGATCATCGAGGCGGTCGTGCTCGTCGCGGGCATCGTCGCGCTGCTGATGTTCGTGGTGTTCCCGTGGGCCGAGCCGAAGCTCCCGTTCAACAACGTCACAACGGAGCAGTGACCTCCGGCCCTCGGTGATCGCTTTCGTGCGGGCCACCTGGTCGGGTGACGTTCGGCTGCGATCATGGGCCTATCACCGCTGTTTGCGCAGTTCAGGTACTTGGGCGAGGTAGCGTGGGGCTGCAGGTGAGGGAGTTGTCCACAGGATTCCGGCAGCTCCGGGAACCTGAAATCCGCTTTCGTCGTTGCGCATGAGGAAGCGCGCGGGGGCAGCGGGCACAGGCTCTCAGCGGACCCTCTGGGGTTGGCCACGACCTGTCGTCGACATGTGGTGACTCCTTGGTCGGCCTGGCTACAGAGACCGGCTACCGCAGAGGCCGGTCACCGCAGAGGCCGGTCACCGCAGAGGCCGGTCACGTCACCACTCAGTGAGCTGAGCCTCTGCAAGCCGCAGGTAGTCGCGCATGAAGCCGAGGTACGGCCCGGAGTCGCTGTCGTAGTTGGCCGCCGCCGCGAAGACGTCATCGCTGCCGCTCTCCGTCGCGAGCCGGATGTTGACGCGCCAGGTGTCGTCCTCCCACTCAGCGCGCGGTGCTCCGCCGAGCACCTTCCAGGCGACTTCGCGGCCGATGAACCAGTCGGCCTCCTCACGAGTCATCGGCTTGATCCCGAGCTCCGCGAGGAACTGCCCGACGAGTGCGCCAGCCTCGCTCTTCTCCAGCCGCGACGGCGATTCGCCGGCCAGCTCGCGCAACGCAGGGGTGTCGAGTCCGGCGACGAGGAGGTCGCAGGCCAGCCACACCGCGCGGTCGGGCTCGACGTTGTAGTCGGCTACGTCGGCGTTGAGGCGCATCAGGAGAGCGGTCATGTCGGCGTCCACGGCTCCAGTGTCCGTGCGGCCGCGACCGAAATTGCCGAGGCCACGATTGCGGCCGAGCCGCGAAACCACGACGACGACCGAGTGCACGGAGTTGCCGCCGTGGCCGAGCCCGCGTAGCTGGCCACCACGACCGAGTGCACGGAGATGCCAGCACGACCGAGTGCACGTTGCTGCCGCACTGGTCGAACGCGCGGAGCTACCGCCGCGACCGAAATAGCTGAAGCCGCCACCGAATCCGCAGAGCCGCCAACGCCACCGAGTCCACGGGCTGTCAGCGCGACCGCACCTGTGGAGCCGCCAACGGCACCGAGTCCGCGGTGCCCGCCACTGCGGCCGAGCCTGCGGAGCCGCCAACCGCGGCCGAGCCCGCGGAGCCCGCCACTGTGGCGGAAATAGCTGAAGCCGCCACCGCGCCCACCGCGGTGGCGGCCCCATCGAAGAACGGCGGTCAGCCGTTCGAGATCCTGGTCATCTCCTCACGCGGGACGACCTTCACGCGCTCGCGTCCCTCGACCGCGCCGAGAGCCATCTCGTGCAGGTCGAGCCGCCGCCAGCCCTCGTTCGAGACGAACGGCACGCCCCGCTGCCGGAGGAACTGCTCTACCGCGTCCAACCCGGGCGACTCGCAGCGGGGGAGCGACTCGGCGTCCTCCAGCAGGCTGTTGATGGTCTCCAGGGCGTCGCCCTTGGTGTGACCGATCAAGCCGATCGGGCCGCGCTTGATCCACCCCGTGGTGTAGACGCCGGGCATCGGCACCTCGTCCAGGTCCAGCACGCGGCCGGCGAGGTGCGGGATCGTGCCCGACACGTGGTCGAACGGGATGTCGGCCAGGTGCGTGGAGAGGTAGCCGACGGCGCGGTACACGGCCTGGACGTCCCAGTCCGTGAAGACGCCGGTGCCGCGCACCCCGCCGTCGCCGGTCAGTTCCTGGGTCTCGGTGCGCAGGCCGGTCACGCAGTCAGAACCCAGCACCTCGACCGGTGCTTCCAGGAAGTGCAGGTGCAGGCGGCGCGGGCGGTTGCCGACGTCGCGGATCGCCCACTCCTGCAGGGTCTTCACGATCATCGAGACCTGCTTGTCCGACCGGATCACGGCGAGCGAGGCCTCGTCGAACTCGATGCCGGAAGCGTGGACGATCACCTCGACGTTGGGCGAGTGGTCGAGTTCGCGGAGCTCCAGCGGGGTGAACTTCGCCTGAGCCGGGCCGCGGCGGCCGAACACGTGCACGTCGGTGACCGGCGAGGAGGCAAGACCCTCGTAGACGTTCGCGGGGATCTCGGTCACCAGCAGCTCGTCCGCGGTCTTCGCCAGAATTCGCGCCACGTCCAGGGCGACGTTGCCGACACCCAGCACCGCGACCGAGGTAGCGGTCAGCGGCCAGGTGCGTGGCACATCGGGGTGACCGTCGTACCAGGAAACGAAGTCCGCGGCGCCGAAGCTGCCCGGCAGGTTGATACCCGGAACATCAAGGGGACGGTCGGCGGCAGCGCCGGTCGAGAAGATGACCGCGTCGTAGAAAGAGCGCAGGTCGTCGAGCTTGATGTCGACGCCGTACTCGACGTTGCCGAAGAAGCGGACCGACGGCTTGTCGAGCACCTTCTGCAGCGCCGAAACGATGCCCTTGATTCGCGGGTGGTCGGGGGCGACGCCGTAGCGGACCAGGCCGTAGGGGGCCGGCAGCTTCTCGAAGAGGTCGATCTGCACGTCGACGTCGGACTTGGTCAGGATGTCGGCCGCGTAGACACCGGCTGGGCCGGCGCCGACGACCGCGACGCGCAAGGGACGACTCATGACACCTATTTTAGGGAAGCCTTACCTCACTCAAAGCATGAGCTAACTCACTCGACGCGACCGACTAGGCTTCGTACATGCGCGTGCTCGTGGTCGACAACTACGACAGCTTCGTTTACAACCTCGTCCAGTACCTCGCTCAGCTGGGTGCGGAGTGCGTCGTGCGGCGCAACGACGAGGTTGACCTCGACGAGATCAAGAACGTCGACGGGGTGCTCGTCAGTCCTGGGCCCGGTACGCCGGAGCGTGCGGGTGCGAGCATCGACGTCATCAAGCGGTGTGCCGACACCGGGAAGCCGGTCTTCGGCGTTTGCCTCGGGCATCAGGCCATCGGTGTGGTGTGGGGTGGCACGGTCGACCGCGCGCCGGAACTCCTCCACGGCAAGACGAGCATCGTCTTCCACGAGGGCAAGGGTGTGCTCGACGGCGTTCCTCAGCCTTTCATCGCGACGCGGTACCACTCGTTGACGGTGCTGCCGGAGACGATCCCCGCGGAGTTCGAGGTCACCGGCAAGACCGAGACCGGCATCGTGATGGCCATGCGCCACAAGGAACTTCCGGTCGAGGGTGTGCAGTTCCACCCCGAGTCGGTGCTGACCGACGGCGGTCACCGCATGCTCGCCAACTGGCTCAAGGTCTGCGGGTTCGAGGTGCCCGAGGCCACGGTCGCGCAGCTCGAGAACGGCATGCGCACGCTCGCCGCCGCCGCGCGCCAGTGAGCAAAAGGGGCGGCCTCCCAACGGGAAGCCGCCCCTCAGCAAAACAAAAACGCTAGGTCGTCACGATCCCCAGCTTGCCGACCGTGACCGTCACCGCGGATCCCTTGGTGATCTGCGTGCCCTTCGCCGGCGCCGTCGAGATCACCTTCTTGTCCTGGGCCGGGTTCTGCACAGTCTGGTCCTGGACGTTGAAGTTGCCGTTCCAGCCCGTCGCCCGCAGCTTCTCCTCGGCGTCCTTCGCCGACAGGCCGGTCAGATCCGGCATCTCGATCTGGTTGCCCTTCGAGACGCGGATCGTGACGGTCGTGTCCTTGGCCGCCTTGCTGTTGCCGGTCGGCGTCTGCGACACGACCTGGTTCTGCGGCTTGGCGCTGTCGATGGTCTCGACGCTGACCTTGAAGCCGGAACCTTCCAGCGTCTGCTTGGCGTCCTCGAGGTCGTCGCCGACGACGTTCGGCACGTTCTGCTTGTCCGGTGCCTTGCCGAGCTGGATGGTGATCGTGCCACCCTTCTTCAGCTTCAGCCCGGTCTCCGGGTTCTGCGCCGCGACCTTGCCCTCGAGCTTCGTGTCGTCGACCTCGATGCCCTCCGCGCTCTGCTGGAGCTTGAAGCCGTTCGGGTCCTTGTCCAGGATCTGCTGCGCCTCCTGCGGAGACTTGCCCTTCAGATCCGGCACGGTGCCCTCACCGGGAGGCGCGCCGACGAAGATCGTGACCTGCGAACCCTTCTGCACCTGGGTGCCGTCCGGCGGGTTCGTGCGCACGACCTTGGAGATCTGGTCGGAGGTGCACGGGGCGGCCGCGCCGTTCGCGCCGGGCTCGCAGGCGATCTCCTGCTGCTGCGGCACGAGGCCCGCCTGCGTGATCTTCTCCTTGGCTTCCAACGGGCTCTGGCCCACCAACGACGGCACGGGGACCTTGTCGGAGCCCTCGCTGCCGGAGTTCATGATGTTGTTGGTGATCCACGCGGCGAGGCCGAGCACGGCGACGCACAGGATGACCACCAACGTGATCATGATGGCCTTCTTGCGCCTCGCGCGCCGCTCTTCTTCCTCGTCGGCGATCGGGTCGTAGTCGTCTTCCGGCTCCGACTTCAACGCCGCCGGGCGGTGCCGGCCACCACCGGACATCACCTGCGTGCGGGGTGCGCGCGCCTGCTCGTTCATCACGGCGGTGCGGTCCTCGGCCGTCATCACGGCCGGCGCGGACGGACGCTGACCCGACAGCACGCGGACCAGGTCGGCGCGCATCTCCGCGGCGGACTGGTAGCGGTTCGCCGGGCCCTTCGACATCGCCTTCAGCACGATCGCGTCGAGCTGCGGCGACACCTTGGGGTTCAGCTGCGACGGCGCCTTCGGGTCCTCCCGCACGTGCTGGTACGCGACCGCGACGGGAGAGTCGCCGGTGAACGGCGGCTCGCCGGTCAGCAGCTCGAACAGCACACAACCCGCCGCGTAGACGTCGGAACGGGCGTCGACGGACTCGCCGCGCGCCTGCTCCGGCGACAGGTACTGGGCCGTGCCGATGACCGCGGCGGTCTGGGTGACCGCGGCCTGACCATCGTGTATGGCCCTCGCGATGCCGAAGTCCATGACCTTCACGGCGCCGGACTTCGTGATCATCACGTTCGCCGGCTTCACGTCGCGGTGGACGATGCCGTGCCGGTGGCTGAAGTCGAGGGCGGCCGAGACGTCGGCCATGACCTCCATCGCGCGCTTGCCCGACAGCGGGCCCTGCGTCTTCACGATGTCGCGCAGCGTTCGCCCGTCGACGAACTCCATCACGATGTACGGCAGCGGGCCGTACTCGGTCTGCGTCTCGCCGGTGTCGTAGACCGCGACGATCGCGGGGTGGTTCAGTGCCGCCGAGTTCTGCGCCTCGCGCCGGAACCGTTCCTGGAACTGGGTGTCGCGGGCGAGGTCGGCACGCAGCACCTTGATCGCCACGTCTCTGCCGAGACGGACGTCCCGCCCCTTGTGGACCTCGGACATGCCGCCGTACCCGAGGGTCTCACCCAGTTCGTAGCGGTTTGAGAGCAGTCGCGGAGTGCTCATCGGTGCTTCGTCCCGCTCCTCGTCGACGGTGTTCCCAACTCGGTTCTGGTCTTGCTCATGGCGCGCACGTCACCTTCACCTCCGAGCCCGTCGCCACCCCGCCTGTCGGCGCGATGGCGGTGACCCGGCACTTCTTCAGGTCGCCCGGCGTCGAACCCTGCGGGCTCTGCACCTTGGGCTCCAGGCCTTGGTCGATCAGATCGGTCCTGACCTCGTCGCCGGAACGACCGATGTAGTCGTCCTCGTCGATCTGCTTCAGCGCGTTGCCCGGCAGTCGGTCGGCCGAGTCGGGCTTCGCTTGTCCGTTCGCCGGCGGGTTCAGGTTCGCCGAGCTCGAGGTGGTCGGACCGCCTTGTCCGCCGCCGGTGTCCGGCTTCACGGTCAGCTTCCACAGGACGACAACGCCGACCACGAGCAGCACGGTCACCAGGACAGCGACCATAACCCAGACGACGGCCCGGTTTCTCCCGGGTGGTGTCGGCATGGGCGCGAACGTCCCGGTCTGGTGCGCCGGCCGCATCGCCGGATGGGTACCGGGGCGTCCCGGTCCTGTCTGGTGGTGTGGCATCGGCGGCGGAATCGGGAGCGGCTGCGAAACCTGAGGTGGCGGCGGAGGTACCTGCACCTGCTGCGGGATCACCGGGGGCATCGTGAACCCGGACGGCGTCGGCAGCGGCTGGCCCACCCGCACGGCGCTGACCGCGGCGGCGAACTCGCCACCGGTCCGGTAGCGCTGCCGCGGGTCCTTCACCAGCGTCGCCTCGATCAACGCACGCGCGCCCGGCGGCACGTCCGGCGGCAGCGGCGGCGCGATGTCGCGGATGTGCATCATCGCGACGGTCACCGCGTTGTCCGACAGAAAAGGGCGGTGCCCTGCCAGGCATTCGTAACCACACACGGCCAACGAGTAAACGTCGCTCGCCGGTTCGGCCTCGCCGCCGAGAGCCTGCTCTGGAGCGATGTAGTGCGCGGTGCCCATGACCATTCCGGATCGTGTCACGGGTGCCGCGTCGACGGCCTTCGCGATGCCGAAGTCGGTGATCTTCACCTTCCCCGACGGCGTGACCATGATGTTGCCCGGCTTCACGTCGCGGTGCACGAGCCCGCGTTCGTGGGCCGCCTGCAACGCGTTTCCGGTCTGCTCCAGCAGGTCCATCGTCACGTCGGCGGAAAGCCGGCCGCGCGAGATGATCGTCGCGAGCGGTTCGCCCTCGACGAGCTCCATCACCAGGTACGCGGTGTCCTCCGGCCCGTCGGTGACGGACGCGGTCTCGCCGTAGTCGTGCACCGACGCGATGCCGGGGTGGTTGAGCGACGCGGTCATCCGCGCCTCGGTGCGGAAGCGGTGCAGGAACTCCGGGTCGCCGGAGAGCTCCGCCTTGAGCACCTTCACGGCCACCCTGCGGTCGAGCCGCTCGTCCGCGCCTTCCCAGACCTCGCCCATGCCACCGACCGCGATCCGCCTGGTGAGGCGGTAGCGGTCGGCGAGGAGCTGGCCCGTGGTGAGCATCAGCGACCCACCAGGTACGCGTTCATCACGGCGCGCCCGATCGGCGCGGCGACCTTGCCACCGGTCGCGCCCAGACCGCGGTCGCCACCGTTCTCGACGATCACGGCGATCGCGATCTCCGGCTTCTGCGCGGGGGCGAACGCGATGTACCAGGCGTGCGGAGCCTTGTTCCTGCTGTCTTCCGCCGACCCGCCGACCTCGGCGGTACCGGTCTTCGACGCCACCTGGATGTTGGCCTGGCGGCCCTCACCACCGGTGTTGATCTCCGACTGGATCATCATGTCGCGCAGCACGGCCGCGTTGGCCGTGCTCATCGCGGTGTCGACCTCGTCGGGCTCGGTCTCGTCGATCGGCTTCAGGTCCGGGCCCAGCACCTTCGACACCAGGTAAGGCTGCATCCGCTTGCCGCCGTTGGCGATCGTCGCCGCGACCATCGCGTTCTGCAGCGGCGTGACGCGCACGTCGCGCTGGCCGATGCCGCTCTGGTAGAGCGCCGCCTCGTCCTGGATCGCGCCCAGGTTGGAGGTCTCGACCGCCAGCGGTATCTGCAGGTCGTCGTCGTTGAAGCCGAACTTGTTCGACTGCGTCGTCAGCTTGGCCTTGCCGACCTGACCGGCCATCTCGCCGAACGCCGTGTTGCACGACTTGGCGAGCGCGGTCTCCATCGACACGGTCTGGCCGGGTCCGCAGGGCTGGCCGTTGAAGTTCGGGAACGGGGCGTTCGCCGTGCCCGGCAGGTTGATCGTGCCCGCCGCGGTGTACTGGGTGTCCTTGTTCTTGCCGTCGGCGAGCGCCGCGGCCGCCACGACGACCTTGTACGTCGAGCCGGGCGGGTAGAGACCCTGCGTCGCGCGGTTGATCAGCGGATTGCCGTTGCCCTGCGCGGTGAGCTGCTTCCACGCCGCCTGCTGCTCGGTGCCGCTGTGGCTCGCGAGCAGGTTCGGGTCGTAGGACGGCGTGCTCACCATCGCGAGGATCTCGCCGGTGTCCGGCTTCATCGCGACGACGGAGCCGGTGAAGCCCTTCGCGGTCAGCTGGTCGAACGCGACCTGCTGCACCTTCGCGTCGAGCGTGAGCTGCACGTTGCCGCCGACCGGGTCGCGACCGGTGATCAGCGCGGAGAGCCTGCGGGCGAGCAGCCGGTCGTCCGAGCCGTTCAGCAGGTCGTTCTCCGCGCGCTCCATGCCCGACGTGCCGTAGGTGACCGACAGGTACCCCGTCACCTGCGCATACGCCGGGCCGTTGTTGTAGGTGCGCAGGTACCTGAGACGGTCCGTCGTCTCCTTGACGTCCGCGATCACCGTGCCGTCGGCGACCGTGATCAGTCCGCGCTTGCGGGCGTACTCGTCGAGGAGCACGCGCCGGTTGTACGGGTTCTTGCGCCACTCGTCGGCGTTGATCACCTGGACCCAGGTCGCGTTGCCCAGGAGCAGGACGATCATCACCATCATTGCCATGCCGACGCGGCGGAGCGGTGTGTTCATTTGGGACGCTCCACCATCACAGTGTGCTGGTCGGCGATAGCCGGTTGTTGCGGTTTCGGCTTCGGAGCCCTCTGCGGAGCCCGCGCAGCGGCAGAAATTCGCAGTAGCAACGCGACCAGGATGTAGTTCGCGAGAAGCGACGAACCGCCGTAGGACAGGAACGGTGCGGTGATACCCGTCATCGGGATCAGCTTGGTGACACCACCGACGATGATGAACACCTGGAAGCAGAGCGCGAACGCGAGACCGCCGCCGAGCAGCTTGCCGAAGCTGTCGCGCACCGAGATGGCGCCGCGCAGGCCGCGCAGGGCGAGGACCATGTAGACCAGCAGCACCGCTGCCAGGCCGACGAACCCGAGCTCCTCGCCGATCACGGCGGTGATGAAGTCGGTGTTCGCCTCGGGGATCATCTCCGGGCGCCCGGCTCCGAGGCCGGCACCACCGATGCCACCTGTCGCGAGACCGAAGAGCGACTGCGAGATCTGGTAGCCGCCACCGATCAGGTCGTAGCGCCCGATCGGGTCCTGCCAGTTCGCCACGCGCTGCTGCACGTGCGTGAACAGCTTCCACGCGACGATCGCACCGGCGGAGAACAACCCGAGGCCGAGCACGACCCACGCCGCACGTTCGGTGGCGACGTAGAGCAGCACCAGCACGATGCCGAAGAACAGCAGCGAGGAGCCGAGGTCCTTCTGCAGCACCATGACGGCGACCGTGACGCCCCAGGCCGCGAACAGCGGGCCGAGGTCGCGGGCACGTGGCAGGTCCATGCCGAGGAACCGGCGGCCGGCGGTCGTGAAGAGGTCCCGCTTCGACACGAGGAACGCGGCGAAGAAGACCATCAGCAGGACCTTGGCGAACTCACCCGGCTGGATCGACAACGGGCCGATGCGCAGCCAGATCTTCGCGCCGTTGATCGTCGGTGCGATGAAGCCCGGCAGCACACCGGGCAGCAGCAGCGCGACCAGTCCGACGAGGCCGAACGTGTAGCCGAACCGGGCCAGCGTGCGGTGGTCCGACAGGAACTTCAGCGTGGCCGCGAACAGCAACAACCCGATCGCGGTCCAGATGACCTGCTTGAACGCGACCGGGTCCCACACGGAGCCGTCCGGGAAGGGGACGCCCTCCAGCGCGAGGTCGATCCGGTGGATGACCACCAGACCTAGTCCGTTGAGCAACGCGACGCACGGCAGGATCGCCGGGTCCGCGTACGGCGCCCACCTGCGGACCGCGAGGTGGGCACAGGCGAAGAGGCCGAGATAGGCGAGACCGAGGTAGAGGATCCTCAGGCTCAGCGATCGTTCCTGGTTCAGCTCCACCAGGATCAGCGCCAGCGTCACGAGTCCGGCGGCGAACGCGAGCATCACCAGCTCGGTGCCGCGGCGCGTCGGCGCTCGCAGCCCTGGCGACGTGCTGGTCGCCACCGACGCGACTGGTGAGCCTTCCCCGGTGGGGACGGGCGAGCCCATCAACTACGGACCCTCCCGGCATTCCACGCCGACCTTTTGCCCGGACGGGGTGGGCGGCGGTTCGGTGGCCCCGGTGTCCGGCGAACCGTTGGCAGGCGGCGTTCCGGTCGGGGTGCTGGAACCCGTCGGGTTCGACGGCGTCGTGTTGGGAGTCGTCGTCGAGGACGTGTCCTTGCACAACGGCAGCATGTGCTCCGTGCGCAGCAGCCGGACCGCAGCACGCGCGCCGTCCAGACCGTTGTCACTGCGGATGCCCGCGGTGATGGTCTTGCGGCCGGCTTCCTGCAGGTCCTTCAGCGTGATCGGGGTGCAGCCCGTCGAACCGGGCGGGCACGAGTCCTCGACCTTCGACGACAGCTTGAACCCGAGCACGGAACCGTTGAGCCCGCGGAAGATCGCGACCTGGCCGTCCTCGGTCGCGCCGACGTAGAACTGGGTGTTGAGCCACAGCTTGCCGCCGACCGCCAGCGCACCGGTGAGCAGGAGCAGCACGAAGATGATCGCGAACGCCTTGATGGCGTTGCGCTTCTTGCGCTTGGGGTCCTGCGGCGGAGGCGGTGGCGGCTCCACCCGCTGCGGCATCGGCGGGCGCTGCTGCGTGAGCGCGCTCGCACGGGACGCCGCGGAGTCCGGCGGAGTGTTGTGCTCCTCGCTGCCGTCACCGGCCGCGCCACCGACGATCGGGTAGTCGTCGCCGAAGTCGACGTCCTCGACGTCCGCCACGATCACCGTGACGTTGTCGGGGCCGCCGCCCTTGAGCGCGAGCTCGATCATGCGGTCCGCGCAGGCCTGCGGGTCCGGGATGCGGATCGCCTCGTCCAGCGTCTCCTGGGAGACGACACCGGACAGACCGTCCGAGCAGAGCAGGAACCGGTCTCCGGCCCGTGCCTCCCGAACGGTGAGGCTGGGCTCGAAGTCGTGGCCGGTCAGCGCGCGCAGCAGCAGTGAGCGCTGCGGGTGCGTGGCGGCCTCGTCCGGCGTGATCCGGCCCTCGTCGATCAACGACTGGACGAACGTGTCGTCGTGCGTGATCTGCGCGAACATCCCCTCGCGCAACAGGTACGCGCGGGAGTCGCCGATGTGCACGAGTCCGAGCCGGTTGCCCGCGAACAGGATGGCCGTGAGCGTGGTGCCCATGCCTTCCAGGTCCGGGTCGCTGGTCACGAGCTCGGAGATGGCGCCGTTGCCACTCGCGACCGCGTCGCGGAGCTTGCCGAGGAGGTCGTCGCCGGGCTCGTCGTCGTCGACGTGGGCCAGCGAGGCGATGACCACCTTGCTCGCGACCTCACCGGCGGCGTGGCCACCCATGCCGTCGGCTACTGCGAGCAGGCGGGGGCCCGCGTACACGGAGTCCTGGTTGTTGGAGCGAACCAGGCCCCTGTCGCTGCGGGCCGCGTATCGAAGAACCAAGGTCATGAGCGCAGCTCGATCACCGTTTTGCCAATGCGGATCGGGGTGCCGAGAGGTACGCGCAGGGGTGCGGTGACCTTGGCTCGGTCTAGGTAGGTGCCGTTCGTGGAGCCGAGGTCTTCCACGTACCAGTCGGTGCCGCGCATGGACAGCCGTGCGTGCCTGGTCGACGCGAAGTCGTCGTCCAGGACCAGCGTGGAGTCGTCAGCGCGGCCGATCAGGATCGGCCTGCCGTCGAGCGAGATGCGGGTGCCGGTCAGCGCCCCGTGGGTGACCACGAGTTGCCGAGGCGCCTTGCTTCCCCTCGCCGACTTCTCGGACCTCCGGAATCCGGGCAGACCTGACGCCCGGAGCCCTGAGGCTGCGTAGAGATCAGAGCGGACCACACGTAGGGCGGCCAGCACAAAGAGCCAGAGGAGCACGAGAAAGCCCGCTCTGGTCAGCTGCATCACCAGCTCTGGCACCGGTTGTAACCGCTCCTGCCTTGAGTTGCTTACCGACGCCCGTATCGACCTCTAGCCCGCGGTGCGGAAGACCAGTGACGAGTGGCCGATGCGGACGACGTCGCCCTCCGCGAGCTGCCAAGTCTGCACTGGCGTGCCGTTCACCGTGGTCCCGTTGGTCGAACCGAGATCAGCGAGCATCGCATTCTGCCCGTCCCACGAGATTTCCAGGTGGCGCCTGGAGACACCCGTGTCCGGGAGGCGGAAGTCGGCTTCCTGCCCACGTCCTACGACGTTTCCACCCTGCTTGAGGTTGTACGTGCGGTTGGAACCGTCGTCGAGATGCAGTGTCGCGTTGAGCTGGCGGTTGGCGCCCTGGGTCGCCGGCGGGGCGTATCCGCCCTGGTTGTAGCCCTGGTCGTAGCCGCCTTGCTGGCCATAACCCGGCTGCTGGCCGTAACCCTGGTCATAGCCGGCCGGCTGGCCGTAACCCTGGTCGTAGCCACCGCCCTGCTGGCCGTAACCCTGGTCGTAGCCCTGCTGCTGGCCGTAGCCCGGCTGCTGACCGTAACCCTGGTCGTAGCCCGGCTGCTGGCCGCCGCCGTAACCCTGGTCGTAGCCCGGCTGCTGGCCGCCGCCATAGCCCTGGTCGTAGCCCTGCTGCTGCTGGCCGTAGCCCTGCTGCTGGCCGTAACCCTGGTCATAGCCGCCTTGCTGCTGGCCATAGCCCTGGTCGTAGCCCTGCTGGCCGTAGCCCTGCTGGCCCTGCTGGCCGTAACCCTGGTCGTAGCCGCCCTGCTGACCATAAGGGTCGTGGCCGGGCTGGCCCTGTCCTTGTCCGTAGCCGGGTGGCTGGCTCATGGATCGGTCTCCTGCGGTGCGAGGTGGTGCTGACCGTCGGCTGGCCGCTTTCACGTCGGGGTCGACGGACGAGCTGGTTCGAAACTGTCCGGTGTGCAGCGCCTCGGAGCGCTCCAGGGAGACTACGACGTCACCATAGGTATCCCATCCGGACTCGGCCAGGTGCTCCCGCAGGCCCTCTGCGAGTAGCTGGGTGATGCGTAGTTCATCCTGCTCATCGCCCGCAAGACGTTCGTGGTCCTGAGGTCCGAGCAACACTTTGAAGTGGTTGGGGGCTAGCAGTCTGCCACCCGCGAGTTCGCGGATGTTGCTGTCACCCTCCCGTTGCAGCGCCTGTGCCACCTCTTGGGGCACGACGTTGCCTCCGAACACGCGCGCGAAGGTGTTGCCGACGAGACCTTCCAGCTTGCGCTCGAAACGTTTCAGGCCCACGGTCAACTCCTTCCGCTCGGTCGGGCTCCTGTACCGATCGTATCCGGGTACGACCGGGCCTACAGGGGGCGATTAGGAACCTGGTTTGGACGCGTGCTAGTGTTCCCAACGTCTCCAGGGGCAAGTGGCGGAATGGCAGACGCGCACGGTTCAGGTCCGTGTGTCCGAAAGGACGTGGGGGTTCAACTCCCCCCTTGCCCATCCAGAAAGACAGATGGAACCCCTCTCGCGGAATCCGCGAGAGGGGTTCTTTCGTTGATCGGCAGTATCGGATTCCTTGATCCAACAGGTGATGTCTGTCACTCGTTCGGGGGTCGGCATGTGGGCGATAGCGGCGGCGGACTTCGGGGCTCAGCTCGAACTCGTGGAGCTTCCAGAGCCCGAGGCGGGCCCGAACGAACTGAAGGTCCGCTTGTTCGCGGCGAGCGTGAACCCGTTCGACGTCAAAGTGGTCAACGGGATGCTTCGCGGTTCTGGCGAGCACCTCTTCCCCTTGGTTCCCGGAACTGATGGTGCGGGTGAGGTGGTTGGTTCCGGAGAGAGGATTTTCGGCACCTTCTTCCACCGTCCGGTCGGCCGCGGAACATACGCCGAGTACGTCACAGTTCCGGCCGGGAACGCGTTGGCGCCGTTGCCGGAAGACCTCGATCCCGCCGTTGCCGCCGCATTGCCGACCGCGGGTATGACTGCCTTGCAGTTGGTCGAGTCACTGGGGTCCGCGGAATCCGTGCTGATCATCGGGCCGAACGGCGGCGTCGGGTCGTTCGCCGTGCAGATCGCTCGTGCGGCCGGCAAGCGCGTCATTCCAATCGGCCGGGGCGACTCTCTCGTCGAGGCTGACGCGCTGATCGACCTCGTGAGCGCCGACCGTTCGTCGTTCGAGGCGAATGCGCGCTACGCCCCGTTGGCCTTCAACACCAACTACGTCTCCAGTGACTCGGCCCAGAACTTCGGCATGCGGGGCTCCAGGGAAACGCTCGTGCGGCTCGCGTCGATGGTGCAGGCAGGGGACCTGGAGGTCCCGATCTCCCAGCGCGTGCCGTTGCGCGACGCGGCCGGTGTTTTCGCAGGTCGCGGGCCTGGCAAGACCGTGATCATCATGTAGGTGGTCGTTCTGACGCGGTGAACGGTCGACGGACGGTGACCGGCGCCGCTCACCGGTGTTTTGCCCGCACGCCTGGCGCACCCACTCTGAGCAGGTCTTTTGGTGCGTCCATCCGGATTAACGTCACCCAGACGGCAGCACCGTTGGACCGAACTCCGCGTGCCGCTCTTCGACCGGTCACCGACCGGTCGGCGCCGTCGATCGCAGGGGGTGCGGTGACCTGGGGGCGGGCCGTGCGCTTCCTGCTAATCCTTATCCAGAGCACGAGTCGAAACGCGGCGGATCGCCCGCCGCGGGTGACGAGGAGGCACTGGCGTGAGCAGCACCCCAGCAAGGATCGCGGCCCTCGACAGCTCGAACGGTTTGTCGACGACCGCAGTCCCGGTTCCGGAACTGCCCGCGTCCGTCGAGGAGTTGGCAGCCGCCGCGGCGATCCGCCTCGGCTGGCACGGGGTCGTCCTCCCCGAGATGGTTCTCATGGGCCGCAAGGTCGTCGTCGTGGCCGAGCTCCTGGCCGACGCCCACGCCGAGCGCGTGTGCGTGGGTGCGGGCCCTGAGGCCGACAAGACCACCGTTTCCACGTGGGTGTGGCCGGAGATGGAAGGCCGCGTCCCGCCGGCCGCCGTCCGCATCGTCGGCGTCCTGGCCGTGGCCCGCCACTGGCGCACCGCGCTCGCGTCCGCCGTTCCCTTCGCCCGCTACGGCAACGCCGCGGTCGTCCTGCCCGAGTCGGTCGCCTTCTCGCACGACTACCTGTCGAACTGCCTGCCGCGCGTGCGTCGCTACGGCGTCTCCGTTCTGCTGGCCGACGACGAGAAGGACCTGTCGGTGGACGTCACCGGTCGTCAGGAGAACGTGCCCGCCGAGGACACCGCCATCACCCGCTGGGTCAACGAGCTGGTCTACGAGCAGGTGCTCGCCACCGCTTCCTGATCTACGGTCGGGGCTATGCGAGTAGTCATAGCCGGCGGACACGGGCAGATCGCGTTGCTTCTCGAGCAGCTGCTGGCCGCCCGTGGAGACGCGGCAACAGCGTTGGTTCGCAATCCCGATCACTTCGCGGACGTGCAGGAAGCCGGAGCAGTTCCGGTGTTGTGCGACCTCGAGTCCTCCGATCTGGACTCGGTCGCGGCGTACATGAAGGGTGCCGATGCCGCGGTTTTCGCCGCCGGCGCCGGGGCAGGCTCAGGAGCCGCCCGCAAGGACACTGTGGACTTCCGCGCCGCCGCCCTGTTCGCCTCCGCTGCGGTGGAGGCGGGGGTACGGCGGTTCGTCCAGGTCTCGACGGTCGGCATCGAAGCCGCCGACTCTCCTTCTGTGGACCCGGAGTTCGCGGTCTACCTGAAGGCCAAGCGATTGGCGGAGGAAGACCTCAAGTCGCGTGATCTCGATTGGACGATCTTGCGGCCCGGTCCGCTGGTGAACGACGCGCCCACCGGTCTGGTCACGATGGGCGCGCCACAACTGCCTCGCGCTTCGGTCACTCGGGCGGATGTCGCCGCTGTGCTGGCGGAGTTGCTCAACGCTCCCAACACGATCGGCAAGACGATCGAGCTGGTGAACGGCGAGACGCCGGTCGCAGAAGCGGTTCGCTCCTTCTAGCCGAGCACGCGGTCCAGGTAGGCGTTCGTGAACGTCCTGCCCGGATCGACCTCGTCGCGCACCCGCAGGAAGTCGTCGAAGTGCGGGTACAACGGCCGCAGCTCGGCGGAGGTGAGGTCGTGCATCTTGCCCCAGTGCGGCCGCCCGCCGACGGACGCGGCGATGCTCGCGTACGCGTCGAAGAAAGCCTTGTACTGCATGCCGAGTGCTTGGTGCATCGAGATGTACGCGGTGTCGCGACCGTTCGCCGTCGACAGCCAGATGTCGTCCGCCTGAGCGACGCGCACCTCGCACGGCACGATCAACGCGTCCCGGTCGCCCAGTTTGTTCGCCACAGCACGGAGTTCGGCGATCACGTCCATCAACGTCTCGCGCGGGATCGAGAACTCGGTCTCCACGAACCGGACTCGGCGCGGCGTCACGAAGACGTTGTGCGAGTAGTCGGAGTAGGTCCGCTCGGAGATCAGCGAACCGCAGATCTCGTTGAGCTTGCGGGTGTAGCGCGGGAACGTCTTGGCGACCTTGCACACCGCGCCGAACGCGGCGTTCTCCATGACCTCGTACTCCCACGCCTGCCGGAGCTTCGAGAGCGGGCGTGCGGGCTCGGGGATCCTGTTGTTGCGCTTGAGGATCACCCGGTCGGAGTGCGTGAACCAGTGGAACTCCACGTGGTCCTCGACCGCGCACAGGTCGTCGAACTGCTCCAGCACCGCGTCCAGCCGGCCCGGTGCCTCGGAAGCCTGCAGCACGAACGACGGCACGCACCGCAGGGTCAACGTGCTGATGACGCCCAACGCCCCGAGCCCGACGCGGGCCGCGTTGAACAGGTCCGGACGCTCGGTGCGAGAACAGGTCACCACCGAGCCGTCGGCCAGCACCAGTTCCAGCGACTCGATCGCGGTGGCGAGCACGCCCAGCTTCGCGCCGGTGCCGTGGGTGGAGGTCGAGACGGCGCCCGCGACGGTCTGGGCGTCGATGTCGCCCAGGTTCGGCATGGCCAGGCCGAGGCGGTGCAGGTCGGCGTTGAACGCGTGCAGCGGCGTGCCAGAGCGGACGGTCACCAGGCCGGTCTCCGTGTCCGCGCGCACGATCCCGGTCCAACGGTCCAGGTCGAGCGCCACTTCCGGCGCGACCGCGATGTCGTTGAACGAGTGACCGCTGCCCCGCGCGCGGACACGGCCTGCGGACACGACCGCCGCTGCGATCTCATCCGTGCTCGCGGGGTGGACGACGCGCGTCGGGGTGCACGAAGCAGTTCTAGCCCAGTTCGTCCACACGCGAACCTCCACGAGAGAGTGTGACCTGCGAGTAACGTAAGTGAAAGCTCTTCACGTTTCAAGGGTTCAGGACGTACCGTCAGGGCATGCGCAGAAACCGACTCGACGCCGCGACGAAGGATCTGGATCCTCCGTTCGCGATCGTCGACCTGGACGCCTTCGACCACAACGCGGCGGACCTCGCCCGTCGCGCTGCCGGTCATCCGATCCGGGTGGCGAGCAAGTCGATCCGGGTGCGCGACCTGGTGAGCCGGGCGCTCGAACGGCCCGGCTACCACGGGGTCATGTGCTACTCGCTGGCCGAGGCGTTGTGGCTGTCCGAGCAGAACGTCAGCGAGGACCTGCTCGTCGCGTATCCGACTGCGGACCGGGCGTCGCTGCAGAAGCTCGCGGCCAACGAAACCGCACGTCAGCGCGTCACGATCATGGTCGACTCGGTCGAGCACCTGGACTTCGTGGACGCGGCGATCGGGCCGCACTCGGATCTGAGGGTCTGCCTGGAGCTGGATGTCTCGTGGCGGCCGTTTCCCGGTGTCCACATCGGTCCGCGCCGTTCGTCGATCCACACCCCGGCCCAGGCTCGGGCACTCGCCGCGAAGATCACCCAACGGCGAGGCTTCAAGCTGGTCGGCGTCATGGCGTACGAGGGCCAGATCGCCGGCCTGGGTGACAACCCGCCCGGTCAGCCGCTGCGGGCGCTCGGGATCCGGTTCATCCAGTCGAAGTCCGGGCCGGAGCTGATCCGCCGCAGGACGGCCGTCGTCAGCGCGGTCCGGCAGGTCGCCGACCTGGAGTTCGTCAACGGTGGCGGCACCGGCAGCCTGGAGCTCACCGGCTCCGACCCGTCGGTCACCGAGCTCGCGGCCGGGTCGGGGCTCTTCGGGCCGACGCTCTTCGACGGTTACCAGGCGTTCAAGCCGGAACCCGCGGCGCTCTTCGCGTTGTCCGTGGTCCGCAAGCCGACCAAGCGGGTCGCGACGCTGTTCGCCGGCGGGTACATCGCGTCCGGCACGCCGACGCCGGACCGGCAGCCGTCGCCGTACCTGCCGGAAGGTCTCAAAACGCTCGGCCTCGAAGGCGCGGGCGAGGTGCAGACGCCGGTCACCGGCAAGGCGGCGGAGCAGCTGAAGATCGGCGACCGCGTGTGGATGCGGCACGCCAAGGCGGGCGAGCTGTTCGAGCGGTTCGACGAGGTGCACCTGGTGCACGGTGACCGCATCGAGCGGACCGTGCCCACGTACCGCGGCGAGCGCCGGAACTTCGGTTAGCAGGTCTAGGCAGGCAGGCGCGACGACAGGTAACCCCTGACGAGCGCCTTCGCCTCGACCAGGATCGCCTGGTCGCCGGTCGTGCTGTTGCGGAACGCCATCTTCAGCACGGCGTCGGCGGCCTCGACGGCGATCGCGATCGGCAGCCCGACCTCACCCATCGGAATTCCGAACTTCCCCGAGATCAGCTCGGAGATCTTGTCGGAGATGACGGCGTTGTTGTCGCGGCGGTCGTCCAGCAGCCGCATGTCCACAACGTCACCGAAGTGCAGCTTCCCGAACGCGGGGATCTCCCGGTGCATCGTCACGTAGACGTCGAACACCGTGTCCACGGCATCCCACCAGTGCTCGAGCGTCGCCTGCTCAAGCCGTTCGGTGATGCCCTGGGAGAACCTGTCGACGTTGCGCAGCGTCAGCGCCTGCACGACGGCTCTCTTGTCGGGGAAGAACTGGTACAGCGAACCGACCGCCACACCCGCTCTTTCCGCGATCAACGTCGTGGTCACGCCGTCGTAGCCCACCTCGTCGATGAGGGTCGCGCACGCTTCGAGCATGCGCTCGACTCTCTTGGCGCTGCGCTGCTGAACGGGCTGACGGCGAAGCGGGGTGGTGCTGGTCACGGCGACTCCCAGTAGTTCGGGTGCTTTCATCTTGCCTGTTGTACGGGCTTTTCACTTCCCTGAACCTGTCAACACGCCTACGATCCGAACAAGTTTCACATTTTGGAGGATCGATGCGCGACTTCCTCTGGGGAGTGTCCACGTCCGCGTTCCAGATCGAGGGCGCGTTCGGTGCCGGCGGCCGGGGTCCCTCCGTGTGGGACGAGTTCGCTCCGGTACACGACAACGACAACGCAAGCGTTGCTTGCGATCATTACCACCGTTGGCGCGAAGACGTTGCACTGATGACTCAGCTCGGTGTGAACGCGTACCGGTTCTCCATCGCGTGGCCGCGGATCCAGCCCACCGGCAAGGGTCCGGTCAACGCCGAGGGCCTCGACTTCTACGACCGGCTCGTCGACGCGCTCGTCGACGTCGGCATCGCTCCGGTCGTCACGCTCTACCACTGGGACACGCCGCTCGAGCTGGAGGCGCAGGGCGGCTGGCTCACCCGCGACATCGCCGACCGGTTCGCGGACTACACGGCGCTCGTCGCGGACCGCCTCGCCGACCGGGTGAAGCTGTGGATCCCCATCAACGAACCCGCGATGGTGACGTTGCAGGGCTACGCGATCGGTGAGCACGCGCCCGGTAAGACGCTTCTCTTCGACGCGTTGCCCACCGCCCACCACTTGAACCTCGCTCACGGTCGTGCGGTCGAAGTGCTGCGCGCGTACAACGCACAAGCCGTTGGCACGGCGAACAACCACACTCCCGCCTGGCCGGCTACTCCGAACGACGTAGCGGCTGCTGAGGCCTACAGCCAAATCCACAACTGGTTGTACGCAGATCCGATGCTGTCGGGCCGATATCCCGACGCAGTCGCTGATCTGATGCCCGTCGTCGACGGAGATCTGCAGGTCATCCACCAGCCTCTCGACTTCTACGGCGTCAACTACTACAACCCCACACGACTCAAGTCGCCGTCAGAGGGCAACCCGCTGCCGTTCGAACTGGTGGAGATCGACGAGTACCCGCGCACCGGCTTCGGCTGGCCGATCGTGCCGTCCGGGCTGACCGAGATGATCAACGCGCTGCGCGAGCGGCACCCGAACCTCCCTCCGGTGCACGTCACCGAGAGCGGCTGCAGCTTCCCGCACCAGATCGAGGACGCCGACCGGATCGCCTACCTCGACGGACATCTGCGTGCCGCCCAGGAAGCCGACGTCGCCGGGTACTTCGTGTGGTCGCTGCTCGACAACTTCGAGTGGGAGGCCGGCTATTCGCAGCGGTTCGGCCTGGTCCACGTCGACTACGAGACGCAAGCCCGCACGCCGCGCGACTCGTTCCACTGGTACAGAAAGGTGATCAGCGGTGAGTGAAGCGCTTGCTGAGCCGGTGGTCCGCGTCCGCCGCGGGTGGATGGCGTGGTTGTTCCTCGCGAACCTGGGGCTGTGGCTGGCGATCTACGCACCGATCCAGGTGCTGTTGCCGCAGCAGGCCGAACTGCTCGACCGGGCGAACAAGGAGCTCGTGTTCGGCATCGTCACCGGCTTCGGCGGTCTGGTCTCGCTGCTCGTGGTGCCGTTGATCGGTTTTCTGTCCGACCGCACGACCTCACGGTTCGGGCGTCGCCACCCGTGGACGCTGAGCGGTGCGATCGTCGGCGCGATCGGTCTTGCCGTGCTGGCCAACGCGCCGACCGTCGTGGTGATGACCATCGGCTGGTGCCTGGTGCAGGCGGGGATCGGCGGCATGCTCGCCGCGCTGACCTCGGCCGTGCCGGACCGGGTGCCGGTCGAGCAACGCGCGCAGGTCGGCGGGTTGATCGGCATCAGCCAGATGCTCGGCACGGTGCTGGGCGCGGTCGTTGTGACGTTGCTGGTCAGCGGACTGCCGGCCGGGTACTTGGCGTGCGCGGTCATCGTGCTGGCAGGCGCGCTCTTCTTCGTGCTGAGGACACCGGACACCCAGCTGATCGTGAAGCCGGTGCGGCCGACGTTCTGGATCTCGCCGCGTCAGCACCCCGACTTCGCGTGGGCGTGGGCCGGTCACCTGATGATCAATCTCGGCAACGCGTTCGGGACGCTGTACCTCTTGTACTTCCTCGGTGACGTGGTCCGCCACGAGTCCCCTGAGGACGGACTTCTGGTGTTGATGGCGCTCTACGGGGTGGCACTCGCCGCAGGAGCGGTGCTGTTCGGCGCACGGAGTGATCGTTCTGGGCGCCGGAAGCCGTATGTCTACGGCGCCGCGGCCGTGATGGCGCTCGCGGCGTTGATCCTGGTGGTGTGGCCGACCTGGACCGCGGTTCTGATCGCCTCACCGCTGCTCGGCGTCGGTTTCGGCACGTACTGGGCGGTCGCGATCGCACTGCTGACCCAGGTGCTGCCGGCCGCGTCCGATCGGGCGAAGGATTTGGGAGTGCTGAACGTGGCCAATGCGTTGCCGCAGGTCATCGCCCCCTTGCTGACTGCCTTGATCTTGGCCAACCTTGGTGGCTACCGCGGTCTGTTCGCGGTGTCGGCGTTGGCGACGACGCTGGCGGCGGTGTTGATGAGTCGAGTGCGATCGGTGGTCTGATGCAGGTCTCGGGCAAGAAGGTTCTGGTCACGGGAGCGTCCCAGGGGATCGGCGCGGAGGCCGCGTTCAGGTTCGCGGCGCACGGCGCGCACGTCCACCTTGTGGCCCGGAGCGCCGAACTGCTCGATCTACAGGTCAAACGGATCACCGAGTTCGGCGGCTCCGCGACCGCTCACGTGGCGGATCTGTCGGACGCCGCGGAGATCCGTTCGCTCGCCGAGAGCGTTCCGGCACCCGATGTCCTGGTGAACAACGCGGGCGTGGGCCGCTGGCTGTTCCTCGACGACACGTCCGCCGACGAGCTGCAGACCATGACCTCGGTGCCGTACCTGGCGGCGTTGCTGCTGACCAGGGAGTACCTGGGCGCCATGCGTTCGCGCGGGTCGGGCTGGATCGTCAACGTGAACTCACCGGTGTCCCGGCTCCCGATTCCCGGCTGCGTGGGCTACCAGTCGTCGCGCTGGGCTCTTCGCGGTCTGACGGCTTCGCTGCGGCTCGACCTGCGCGGAACCGGCGTCGGGATCAGCGAAGTGGTGCCGGGCAAGGTCTCCAGCGAGTACTTCAACAACAATCCCGGTGCGGAGGAACGAATCCCGTCGATCGCCCGGTTGATCCCCACGGTCACGCCGTCGCAGTGCGCGAAGGCGATCGTCGACGCGGTGGAGAAGGAACGCGCGGAGCACCTCTTCCCGTGGCAGCTCAAGGCGTTCGAGATCTCCGGCCGGCTGTTCCCCGGGCTGACCTCGTACCTGACCTGGAAGACCGGTACTCACCGCTAGAACCCATGAAAACGGCCCCTCACCTGCGCGGGAGGTGCAGGCAAGGGGCCGTGGTTGGTGACCGCGGACCAGTAACGGTCGGGGAGGGAAGGTGCACGTCACCGGCCCGCGGGAATCTGTGGAGTTGTTGAGCTGACCGGGGTCCGCGATGTCGCGGTCGGGGGTTCGCACATCGCGGACCACCGGTCAGTAGGCGGTTTGCAGACCTGGTCGTGTCGGGGGGACGCCAGGTCAGTCGCAAACGCCCGTTAGTGGGCTCGAGCCACCGCGCGGCGGGTCCTGGTGACAGGAGGAGTCACCGGAGCCTCGCGCAGGTGGCGAGCCGGGCGCGGGGCGAGTCCGCCCGCAACCAGGTGTTCGTACGCGGCGCGCCACACCGAGCAAGGTGACTTCTGCTGGCGCCAACGGCCGGAGCACTCAGGGCAGTTGCCCTTCTCGTCCGGCTCGTGCGCTGCCAGCAGAGCACGCCATCCCTCGGTCAGCCGAGGGAGCTCGGATCGAGCCACCGACAGGAGGGACGGGGCGTCCGCACGGCTCGCCAGCTCCGTGAGCAGGTCGAGGCGTTCCCACACAGCGTTGCGAAGAACCTGTCCGAGGATCGCGTCCATCGAAACGTCACCGTCACCTTTCCGCCTGGTCGGCGGCTTCGCGTAGCGCGGCCCTGAGCTGTACGAGCTGGTCGTGGGACAAGACTGCCGTCTCCCCGGGAGGTCCGACCAGAACCACTTGGCCCTGAACGACCTTCACGGTGAGCTGGCGGTCCCGGTCGACCACGTCGCCGCAGCTGATCTGCCACGTTCGACGCTGCCCGGTCATGCCGCGCCATGTGGATTCGGTGTCACCCGTCTCCACAATGGAGGTGGAGCTTGGGGAGGAGCTGTCCACTATCGGTCGTTCCTCTCCGTGCTCACTCGCTTACCGGAATCTAGATTGCGATGATTCATGCCGGAACGGGACGTCACAGCGCCCACCGGTGGAAGTCTTACGGTGAGCGGTAAGCGGTGTTCGGTAGGGCCGATCAGCTCCGCCGAAGAGGACTTCTCGACTCGGGGACCTGCCCCTAGTCTGCCGATGACGCCCAACGGACTGTGAGGGTGCGCGATGAACACCATGAGTTCCCAGGGCTCTCCGATCCCCGCCGAGGTGTGGGACCAGCAGGAGATGCGGGACGCACTGGCCCGACGAGAGATCAGCTCGGTTTACCGGCTGCTCCGACGGCACGGTGTGTCCCAGCGCCAGATCGCGGCGCTCACGGGTCAGTCGCAGTCCGAAGTCTCGGAGATCCTCAAGGGACGCCAGGTGATGGCTTATGACGTCCTTACCCGGATCGCCGTTGGCTTGGGTGTCCCACGTGGATACATGGGTCTCGCCTATGACGAGACAACGGCAGTGAGGGTGGCCGCAACCGCGGACTCACCCCATCCTGAGGAGGACGAGTCGGTGAAGCGTCGGAAGTTCCTCGCGCACGCCGCCGCCGTGACAGTGGGCGCGGCCGTGTTCGGAGCGGACTCCGGGTCGTGGGTTTCACACCCCACACAGACTCCGGCTCCGGGACGCATCGGCATGACCGATGTGCGCCAGGTCGAAGCGGCGACGCGGGCGTTGCGTGCTCTGGACTACCAGTACGGCGGCGGTTCCTGCCGTGACGCGGTGGTCGCCCAGCTGTCCTGGGGACAGCAGATGCTCGGCGCGAGTTCCACGGACGTCGTCCGCACGCGCCTTTACGTCGCCCTGGCCGACCTGCACAACCTCGCCGGCTGGACGTCGTTCGACACGGGCCTGATGGACTCGGCCCGCAACCACTTCGGCCAGGCGCTCGACCTCGCGAAGCAGGGCGAGAACGAGGCCCTGATGGCGAACATCCTGTACCGCATGGGCCGCGTGTACTTGCACCAGAACGCCCCCGACGACGCGCTGAAGGTGTTCCAGCTGGGCCAGTTGGCCGCGCAGAACTCCGGTTCCGAGCTCGCCGTGGGCATTCTCTGCGCGAACGAGGCCTGGGCCTACGCGAAGATGGGCTCCGACGAGCAGGCGCTGAAGCTGCTCGGCCGGGCGCGCGACGAGTTCTCCCGTGCGAATGTCGCCGAGGCGCCTGCCTGGGCGAAGTTCTTCAACGAGATCGACCTCTCGTCCATGATCGGAACCGTGCACACGGAGCTGGCGCAGACGGTGGATGCCAAGTACACGCGGACCGCCATCCCGGCGCTGTCCAAGGCGATCAACAACTTCGGTGACGAGTACGCGCGCAGCCGCTCGTTCAACCTGACCTCGATGGCCATCAACCACCTGCTCGAAGGCGACATCGACCACGGCGCCAAGATCGGTCGCCAGGCCGTCGACCTGTCGGAAAGCCTCAAGTCGGTCCGCACCAAGCAGCGCATGGAGCCGCTGCGCCAGGAAGCCGACAAGCGCCGCAACAACCCCGAGGCCCGCGAGCTGGCGGACCGCGTCGCCCGCTTCACCGGCACCGAGTCGGCTGCTTGATTTTTGGCGCCTTCCATCTCGTTTGGGTCCTATAGCACCACTTTTGGATGGTGTGGGACACGAACCGGTAACGCCAGGACCTTCTCCCACGAATGCAGCATCGACGGGCGCGAAATCCACGCCTAAGGTGCGGCAGGTCGGGGCGAAGGACGAGGTGCGGCGCGTGAGCCTTACTCGGAGGTGGCGTTCCAAGAGAGCGCTGCGGTCCGCGCAGTTGCTCGACGAGGTGGTCGACACCCAGCTGCCGTTGCTGGCGGCGTTCGACGAGGAGCGACGGCGCAGGTCAGCCGACTACCTCGCGGAACTGGTGGCGCTGGCCCAGGACTACCGCTACTACGCGAACGGCTGGATCGACAGCCGCGAGCTCGACCGCCGCGGTCAGCGGACGATGAACCGGCTCGCGCGCATGCGTGAAGAATCTTCGGCTCGACTGATCACCGACTAGTCCATTCGTGCGCAGCTCGTCGCGCCGATCGGACCACTCACCGAGTCTGGTTCGGATCGCGCGGATGTTTCACGTTGAACAATCACCAGGGCACCGGTCCGCTGTGGTCGAACAGGCCCCCGGTCGGCCCGTCCTCGGGCAGAGTGGCCAGCCTGATCGCGATCCTGGCTCCTTCCGCGGGTGTGTCCGTCCCCTGGAACCCGTTGAGGTCGGTCGCCACATAACCGGGGCACGCGCCGTTGACCTTGATGTTCTCCAGTTCCTTGGCGTACTGGACGGTGATCGCGTTCAGGTACGTCTTCGACGGCGAGTACGTCCCGCTGACCCCGCCGAGGCTGACACCCGCTGTGGTCTGCAAGGTCAGCGACGCGACGTGGCTCGACAGGTTCACGATTCGCGGCCTCGCTGAACGGCTCAACAGCGGCAACAGCGCGTTGGTGACCCGGACGACGCCGATCACGTTGGTCTCCACCACTGCCCTGATGCTCTCCGGCGTGGCGGTCGACGGCTGGTCCGGCCACCCTCCGGCGATCGCGGCGTTGTTGACCAGAGCGTCGAGCCGGCCGAACCGCTCTTCGAACAGTGCTGCTGCTTCGGTGACGCTCTCGTCGTCGGTCACATCCAACGGCACGAAGAACGCGTCCACGCCCTCCGCTCGCAGTTTCGCCGTCGCTTCCTCGCCTCGCTGACGGTCCCGCGCGCCGACTCCGACGCTCACCCCCAGTGCGCCGAGCCCTGCCGCGATCTCGTACCCGATGCCCTTGTTCGCGCCGGTGACCAGCGCAATCGTCTGTTCTGTCATGCAGTTGATCGTGGTCTGGAGCGTCCTCAAGACCAACATCACTTCGGTCTGGCAGCGATACCCGGCTGATATCGATACGTTGGGCCGGTGGAGACCAGAGAGCTCCGATACTTCGTGGCGGTCGCGGAAGAACTCCACTTCGGCCGGGCCGCAGACCGTCTCGGCATCGCCCAGCCGCCGTTGTCGCGGACGATCGCCCAGCTCGAACAACGGCTCGGCGTCGCGTTGCTGACCCGCACGAGCCGGAAGGTCTCGCTCACCGAGGCGGGTGCGGTGCTGTTGGCCGAGGGAAGGTCCATCCTCGGCGCGGTCGCGGCCGCTGAGAGGCGTACCCGGACGGTCGACAGGCCTTCGGTGGTGCTGGCCGCCAAGGCCGGAGGTTCGGGCGAACTGCTGGCGAAGCTGCTCGACGCCTACGCAGCCCTTCCCGGCGCGGTCGCCGTCGACCTGCTGTTGTGCGAGGCCCACACCCGGCAACCGCTGCTCGACGGCCGGGCCGACGTGGCGATCCTGCACGAACCGTACGACTCGACCGCGGGTCTCGACGTCGAGCCTCTGCGCACCGAGAGCCAGTTCGCGATCCTGTCGGCCTCGCATCCGCTCGCCGGTGCGGCACAGCTGCGGATGGCCGACGTCGTCGATCTGCCGGAGCTCGCGCGCTGGCCGGAACCCGACGGCACCTACCTTCCCGGCCCTGGTGTGGAGGTGCACAACCTGACGCAGCTGTTCCAGATGATCGCGCTGGGCCGAGCGGTCGCGGTCATGCCGGAAGTCGTCCGCTCGGGTCTGCTCGAAGGCCTCGCCGCCGTACCGGTGGTGGACGCGCCGAAGGTGACGACGGTGATCGCGTGGCCACCGCACAGCAGGTCGCGTGCCGTTGCCGACCTGGTGCGCGTGGCGATGGACTTCAGCTGACGGGAGCCCGGCTCAGCACCACGGCCAGCCCGAACGCCAGGCCCATGATGGTGACCTCCAGGACCGCCCACTGCACGATCGCGGTGGCCTTGTGCTGGGAGATCTTCGGCAGCAGCCGCCACCGGATGTGCGCGCCGAGCACGGCGACCGCCCCGGCGCACAGCGCCTTGCCGATGAACAGCAACCCGTAGCCGGTCGTGAACAGCGACTGCGGGAACGGCACGACCGGGTTGAGGACGAGCTCCAGCAGCCCGTTGAACAGGCCCGTCACCGCGACCACGATCAGGCTGATGGTCGCGACCTTGGAGAACTTCGGCAGCGCGACGGCCAGCAGTCCCTTGCGGTAGGCCACGAGCGCCATCAACGCCCCGAGCCCGCCGGTCCAGGCCGCGGCGCCCAGGACGTGCAGCTCCATGGAGACCATCGAGTAGTCGTGGTACTTCCAGTTGGAGGCGTGCCCGGTCACCGGGATCGGCAGCAGCCCGAACATCGAGATGAGAATTCGCAGCTCAGCGGGCACGGACTCGCCGCTGCGCACGGCCATGACACCGATGATCAGGTAGACGAACGCGCAGGCCGCGCTGAAGAGCAGGCCTTTGCCGGCGCCGACCTGAGCGATGTAGTCGATCGCGTTGCCGATGCTGACGTCGCTGCCCGGCCGCAGTTCGGCGGCCTGCAGCACGATGGCCAGCAGCGCGGTGACCACCCAGACGGCCGCGGCGACGACCGCGGCCGGCCGGGCGAGGCGCATCACCGGTTCGGTGTGCGTGGGCCGGTCGAAGCCGAGCAGCTTCGGCAGGATGGAGAGTCCGACGACGATCGTCGCCGAGACGTCCAGCAGCACCCGCGTGACCGGCAGGCCGTACCGGACCGCCGCCCCGGCGTCGACGACCCCGGCGACCACGGCGGGTGGTGCCAGCACGAGGCCGAGCGCGATGCCCGCGAGAGCGCCGAGAACGAGCCCGGCGAGCACGCGGTAGTGGGTGGGGGCGGTGGTCCGGACGTCGCTCATGCCTTCGAGCCGCCTGTGCGCAGGGCGAAGAACACGCCACCGCCGAGCAGCACCACGGCGCCGACGATCCACGCCCAGATGGGGAGGCCGTCGCTTGTGTGCGGGTCGGCGCCCGAGCCGTCGTTCGCCGCTTCCACCCTCGGCGTGCCGGTGCCGTCCTTCGTGAGCGTGAACGTCAGCTCGCCGGAGACGGGGTGGCCGTCCGCGGACAGGATGCGGTAGCCGATCTTGTAGATCCCGGCCTTGCCGAGTGCGCTGACCGCCTGGGTGACTGCGGTGTCCTTGATCATCGGGTCGCCCGGGAGCTCGTAGTGGCCACCGCCGCCGTCGGTCACCGAGATCTTGTTGATGCCCTGTCCGCCCTGCACGTCCTGGTCGAACGTCAGGGTGACCGTCGAAGGGCCGACCTCCAGCGAGGTCTTGTCCTTCGGGTCGCTGCCGATCAGTGCGTTGTGCGCCGCCGCGGGGGCGGCCGTGGCGAGCACGGCCGCACCAGCGAACAGGAACGCGATTAGCGCGCGCTTCATGCCTTGCGCCGCGAACGCAGGATCGCGCCGACGCCGAAGCCCAGGCCGAGCGCACCGACGGCCAGACCGGCGCCACCGAGGTAGCGGGCGGTCTTGTCGGAACCCGCAGCCGACGCCTCGTGGGTGTCGGTGCCGTTGGCGGCCGGCGTCGTGCCGTGGCTGCCGTGAGCGTCCTCGCCGGCCTTCTTCGGGGCGAGCTTCAGCGCGGGCGCCGGGTGCTCCGGCTCCTTGCCGTCGGCACCGGCAGCCTGGCTCCAGTCGACGACCTCACCGTTCTCGTAGGTCTGCTTGGCCGGAAGCAGCAGCGTGTCCTTCTCCGGCAGCGTGCCGAGCGAGACGAAGAACTCCTGGTACTCGTTGACCCCGATCTTCACGCCGGGGTCGGCGGTCCAGGTGATCGTCTTGAACGCCTCGGTGATCTCCTTGCCGCCGACCGTCACGGGCTTGTCGAGCTTGCCCTTGACGACCTCGGACTTCCAGCCGGCCAGCGGCTTGGTGCGCACCGACGTGAGCGGGGTGTCCTGCGGCAGCGTCACCTCGATCTTGGTGGTGCCTGCGTTGTCCCGCTCGTTCGGGACGCGGAACGCGAACGTCGCGCGGCCACCCTGGGTGAACTCGGACGGCTGGGCGCTGACGTGCGCCGATGCGATGGTCGGCGTGCCGAGGACGGCGAGACCGGCCACGCCGAGGACGGCGAGCGCGCGCACGCCAAATCGATTTGTCGACATGAAGTTGTGGCTCCTGATTGCCAAAAGGGGTCTGTTGGGGGATACGGATGATCAGGAACCACAGGGCGGGCCGCGCCGCCGATTCGCCCGCGAGACGTCCAGGTAGTGCGCGTTCTGGACGCACGGCGTGCTGGTGAACACCCTGGCCGGCCTCGTGACCGGCAGTGGCGTGAGCCTGCGGGGGATCAGGCGCGTGACCGCGGAGAACAGCCTGAACAGGGCGTTCTCCGCGTGGAACAGGAGCACGCCGGTCAGCACCGCGGCAACGAGGTGCGCCACGGCCATCTGCCCGGTGAGCGTGTTCGCGTGCTCGTGGTTGACCCAGCTCAGCAGCAGGTGCTGGGCGAACTGGGCCGTGCCGAGCCCGGCGATGATCGAGGGCTTCCCGGTCCGCTTGTCCGCGAGACTCGCCGCGGCGAACGCGATGAGCACGACCAGCGGCAACGCGTGGACGAACTCCGACAGCTCTCCGCCGCCCAGTCCGTGTGCCGCGATCGTGAGCGCGGCAGAGGTCAGCGCAAGCGCAGCACCACGCAGGGTGCGCAACTCACTCGACCGGGTGCTCACGGCAAGTGAGGGTAATCGGAGGAGTTTGTTCCGGTCTATGAGCGGGTAACTGGGGCCGCATGACCGTTCAATGCGACAAGCCGGGCAGTACCGACCGGGTTGTGTTCGGCATTGCCGCAGGTCTCACGCTCGCGTTCGTGACCTGGGGAATTGTCGGAACAGACTCGTTGGCGTCCGTCTCGAAGACAGCGCTGGGCTGGATCATCCAGCATCTGGGATGGGCCTTCGTGATCTCGGCCTCCGGGTTCGTGGTCTTCGCGTTGTGGCTCGCCTTCAGCCGCTACGGCAAGATCCCGCTCGGCCGTGACGACGAGAAACCCGAGTTCAAGACCGTCTCGTGGGTCGCGATGATGTTCAGCGCCGGCATGGGCATCGGGTTGATGTTCTACGGCGTGAACGAGCCGCTGACCCACTTCGTGAAGCCACCGCCCGGGACTGATGGCGATCCGCTCGAGACCGCGATGGCCACGACGTTGTTCCACTGGACGCTGCATCCGTGGGCCATCTACGCCGTGGTCGGCATCGCCATCGCCTACGGAAGCTTCCGCCGTGGCAGGTCTTCGCTGATCAGCGCCGCTTTCGCGCCTCTCCTCGGCCGCCACGCCGCCTCGGGCTGGGGCCGCGCCATCGACGTGATGGCCATCTTCGCCACGCTCTTCGGCTCGGCCGCCTCGCTCGGTCTGGGTGCCCTGCAGATCGGGAGCGGGTTGGAGGCGGCCGGCTGGACCAGTCAGGTGGGCAAGGGCGTGCTGGTCGCGATCATCGCCGTGTTGACGGTGGCGTTCGTCGCCTCGGCCGTCTCGGGTGTCGCGAAGGGCATCCAGTGGCTGTCGAACATCAACATGGTGCTGGCCGTGGTGCTGGCGCTGTTCCTGTTCGTGGTCGGGCCGACGATCTTCATCCTGAACCTTCTGCCGACCGCTCTCGGTGACTACTTCCGCGAGCTCGCGACCATGGCCGGGCGGACCGCTGCTTCCGGCGGGGATGCGACCGAGACCTGGTTGTCCGGGTGGACGATCTTCTACTGGGCCTGGTGGATCTCCTGGACGCCGTTCGTCGGCATGTTCATCGCGCGGATCTCGCGAGGACGGACGATCAAGCAGTTCGTGGCCGGCGTGATCCTGGTGCCGTCCGCTGTGTCGCTGGTGTGGTTCGCGATCCTGGGCGGGACGGCGATCTTCGAGCAGCGGTCCGGAGTGGATCTGGCCGGCCAGGCGACGCCTGAGTCCCAGTTGTTCGCGTTGCTGGACCAGTTCCCGTTGGCCACGGTCGCCGGGATCGTCGTGATGGTGCTGGTGGCGATCTTCTTCGTGTCCGGTGCTGACGCTGCGTCGATCGTGATGGGAACGCTCTCGCAGGAGGGCACGATCCGGCCGACGAAGCCGGTGGTGATCTTCTGGGGCGTGCTGACCGGTGCCGTTGCCGCGGTGATGCTGCTGGTCGGCGGGTCCAATGCGCTTACAGGGCTGCAGAACCTCACGATCATCGCGGCGTTGCCGTTCATGGTCGTGATGGTCGGGCTGTGCGTGTCACTGGCTCGGGATCTGCGCTCTGATCCGATGATCCGGCGCGAGGAACGGGTCGCGGAGGTGATGGAGGAGGTCACCGCGCACCTCGACCCCGGGCAGGTGGTCGAGGAGGCCGCGGTCAAGGCCGTGGCTGAGGTGACCGGCAGGAAGCCTGACGTCAGCGCACGTTGAGGCGCTTGAGCAACTCCTGCTCCAGCACGTCCAGATCCGTCCCGACGGCCCGGTGCGCAGCCTTGCGCCGGGCCGTCGGCATGCGTTCGGAAGCGCGCACGGCGGCCAGCAACTGAGCCAGGCGGGCTTCCGTCTTGGAAACCCAGTCGGAGTCCGAGGCGCGCAAAGCCTCCAAAGAGTCCGAAAAACCCACAATTCGTGCGTGCAGACGGGCGCCATGGCCGGAGTACTTGCCGATGTCGGCGACGTCGATGCCCAGACGGCGGGCGCGGTAGCGGTCGTACTGCTCGCTCAGCACACCGGCGCCTCTGGCGATCACCGGGGCAAGGACCGGAATCAGTGCCGGGGCGATCACCTTTGCCACTCCGACCAGGTTCTTGGCCCTCTTGGGCGTGATCAGATGGCCGGTTTTGCGCGCCATTCGGGTACACCTCCTCCGTCACGAGAAACTTACTGCCCAGGTTGCTGACACATCCCCCCGACGCGCGACATACCCTGCATCAGTGACTTCCCAGGTGCAGCTCGACGCCGGCGTGGTCACTCGTTGTCGGCGGCGGGTGCACCTCGAAAACGATCCGGAGATGCGCGACGCTCCCAAAGCGGCGCCGGATCCGGCTTCGGAACAACGGAAAGCGGACGCGACGAACCATCGTCGCGCGGTGGCGGACGCGCTCGGCAGAATCGTCGGGTCGAACCTCTTCGAGGTCCCCAGCGGGCCCGACGTGCGCAGTGCGGACCGGGAACGGGTCACGCTCGCCGCGATGGACATGGGCGCGCCGTACATCTGGGGTGCCGCGCTGCCTCGTGATACGCGCGGTGGCCGTCGTGGTGGCATCGACCTGTTGGTGAAGGACTCGACGGGGTACGTGCCCGTGCTCGTCGTGCGGCACAAGATCACCGATCCTGGTCAGGGCGCGCGCACCAGCCCGTTGAACATGCCGTTGCCCGGCAGCAGCCGCACGGACCCGCACCGCAAGGTCCGCCCCCAGCCTCGGGATCAGCTCAGGCTCGCTCACGCGCAACGGCAGCTGCAGGCCGCCGGGTACGCGACGAACGGCCGCGCGACCGGTGGCGTGATCGGCATGGACGCGGACGTCGTGCTGTGGCACGACCTGGAGGCGCCGACGTGGCCCGGCGGCCGCAACGCGCTGGCCGAGTACGACGCCAGGTTCTCCGACCGGCTCTCGGTGGCTCTCGCGGCCGCGAACCAGAAGGACCCGCTGGCCCGGCCGTCGCGGATCGTCGACTGCAAGACCTGCCCGTGGTGGCCGACGTGCGACAACGACCTCAAGCAGGGTCGGGACGTGTCGCTGGTCGTGCGCGGCGAGGACGCGGCGGCGCTGCGGAAGATCGGGCTGTCCACTGTGGACGCGCTGGCCGAGCTGGACCCCCTTGCCGAGGGGCCGATCCAGCTCGTCGGGATGCCGTTCGGGGACGCTGTGGTCTTGGCCCGCGCGTGGCTTCGGGATCTGACGCTGGTTCGGCGTGTGCCCGAGATGAACGTGCCGCGCGCGGACGTCGAGGTCGACGTCGACATGGAGAGCTTCGGCGATCTCGGCGCGTACATGTGGGGTTGTCTGCTGTCCGGAAAGGACATCGACGAGGAGCACGGGTACCGCGCGTTCGTCACGTGGGACGCGTTGCCGTGTGACGACGAGGCGCGCTCGTTCGCGGAGTTCTGGACCTGGCTCACGGGCATCAGGCTGCGGGCCAAAGCGCGCGGCTTGTCGTTCCGCGCCTACTGCTACAACGAGCTCGCGGAGAACCGGTGGCTGCTGGCGTCGGCCGAGCGGTTCGCGGGCAAGCCGGGCATTCCGACGGTGGCGCAGATCAAGGAGTTCATCGGGTCGGACTCCTGGGTGGACCTGTTCGGGATCGTCCGCGAGCAGTTCCTGTGCGCGCACGGCAAGGGCCTGAAGATCATCGCGCCGGTTGCCGGGTTCTCGTGGCGGGATCCCGAGGCGGGCGGCGAGAACTCGATGCGCTGGTACCGGTCCGCGGTCGGGATGAACGGCGACGTGCTGGACGTTGATCAGCGCCGGCGGCTGCTGGAGTACAACGAGGACGACGTCCGAGCCACCCATCGCCTGCGCGAGTGGATGACCTCGGACGCCATGTCCAAGCTGCCGTTCGCAGGAGACCTCTAGCCGGAGGGAGCGCGATGGAGTCGGACTTAGTCACCATCGTTTCGTGCGACATCGTCGGACACACACTGGCCGACGAGCGCGAGCAGGTCACCAGAGTCGCAGCGATCAACGACATCGTCGCCGAGACCATCGCGAGCTGCGCCGAAGGTGACGTCGTCTGGGCATCCGGCGGGGACGGCGGCCACGTCGTCTTCCGTCAGGAGGCGTGGGAGCGTCCTGCCATCGACCTGGCGTTCGGTTTGCGGACGTGGTCGCTCACCGAGCGCGTGCCGCTCCGCATCACCTGCCACAGAGGCAGGGTCTCCCACATCAGTGGCGCGGACGGACGACTCCAGCCGGTCGGCTCTGGGATCAACGACGCAGGAACGCTGCTCGCCAAGGTTGACGAGGGGATCGTGACCTCGGACGCGTTCCGCCGGTCGGTGAGTGCCGACGCTCAGGTCAATTTCCACGATCCCCTCTGGTTGCTGGGCAACGACGGCAGGCTGCATTCGATCTACCTGATGTCATCCGGCCCAACCAGGTCGTACTGGGGCCATCTGCAAGAAAACGCCTATACGGCTCTGGAACGAGCTGTCGCAGACGGTCGTAGCTGGGACATCCTTTACCACGCCAAGCGGATCTGGCAGGCGAGCTCGGATGACCGCACCGTCGAGCGGTGCGTCGAGGCGGTCGAGCCGTCGAAGCTCAAGTTCACTGACACCCGCACCGGGAAGGAGGAGCTCAACCCGTTCCTCGGGCAACCGCACGTCGACGAGCTGGTCGAGATGTTGCGCCTGGGCAAGCTCGTGGAACGCGCGCGGGGCGAGTTCATCTGCCATTACGGCGACTCCGGGGACTCGCTGTTCGTGATCCTGCGTGGAGAGGTTGGTGTTTTCCACTCCGAGGGCGAAGAGCGACCGGGATGCGCAGAGGCACTGCACACGCTCCGCCAAGGCGAGATCGTGGGAGAGCTCGCGTATGCCCTGGCCCGCGACCGCACCGCGGACCTCGTGGCACTGACCGACGTGGCGTTGCTGTCCTTCCGGTACAAGGACGTGCAGCTGCTGTCGAATGCCCCGGTCGGGTCGGCAGCCGCGCGCAGCGTGGCGTTGTTCATCAACTACCGGGCATTGCAGCACGTGAGCGACAACGCCGCCTACCTGCTCGGGCCCGACCGGAACGGCCCGTTGAACGCAGGCTCGCGGCGATGGGAGGAGACACTCGCGTCGTTGCGCAGACACACCAGGCTGATCACGTTGCACCGGCTGCCCGTTCACCTGACGCTGGACGCCGTGGCGGCCGAGGCACCGAAGCCGAAGGGGATCTACGTCCTCGCCAGCGGCACCCTCGAAGCCGACGGGCAGTTGCTGGAGGGCAGCGAATTTCCGGTGCTGTGGGTGGACCTGCCGCGTTTCCTGTTGGCCCGCTCCGCGAAGTACGCGGTCCGCAGCCAACTGGTCAAGGTGCTGTGGATCGGCGCACGGGGGATCGAGGGATTGGATCCGGCGCAGCGGGAGGCGCTGCACCGGACCCTGAGCGACACCGTTGCCGAACCGACGGGTGCGGCTGTCCAGACGTTGAACCAGGTCGAGGGCAACCAGGGAGTTGTGATCCAGGCCGAACGGATCGTCGGAGACGTCCACGTCCACCCGAAGCCCCAGGGTTAGCGGGGTGCCATCCGCAGGGCGCCGTCCATGCGGATGACCTCGCCGTTCAGGTAGTCGTGCTCGACGATCGAGACCGCGAGCTGCGCGTACTCCGACGGCTGGGCCAGGCGCTTCGGGAACGGAATGCCGGCGGCCAGGCCCGCGCGGAACTCGTCGGAGACCGTGGCGAGCATCGGGGTGTCGACGATGCCGGGGGCGATGGTCAGCACGCGGATGCCGACGTTCGACAGGTCGCGCGCGGCCGGGAGGGTCATGCCGACGACGCCGCCCTTGGAGGACGCGTAGGCGACCTGGCCGATCTGGCCGTCGAACGCGGCGATCGAGGCGGTGTTGATGATGACGCCGCGGGCGCCGTGCTCCAGCTCCTCGGTCTTGCCCATCGCGGCTGCGGCCAGGCGCAGGACGTTGAACGTGCCGATCAGGTTGACCTCGATGACCTTGCGGTAGAGGTCGAGGTCGTGCGGGCCGGTCTTGCCGACGGTGCGGGTCGACGGGCCGATGCCCGCGCAGTTCACCGTGATGCGCAGCGGGGCGCCGGAGCCGGCTGCGGTGTCGACGGCCGCCTGGACCTCTTCGCCGGACGTCACGTCGGCGGACAGGTACGTCACGCCGTCGACGGCCTCGGCCTTCTCGATGGCGCTGGGCAGGTCGAGCGCGAACACCTGCGCTCCACGCGCCGCCAGCGCACGTGCGGTCGCGCCGCCGAGACCGGACGCGCCACCGGTGACGATGGCCGCGGTACCCGAGATCTCCATGCCTTCATCCTCCTCGAAGCGAACTGCTCGCGAGGAGGTTAACGCTCGTTACCTGAACATCAACGGTCGGACCAGTGGAGCAGTGCCACCAGAGGCACGGCCGCCACGAGCGCGAGGCCGATGAAGATCGTCGCCAGACCCAGAATTCCCATGCCTTGAACTGTGCCGTTCGACGGTGTTCGAAACATCGGCCGCGCCGGTAGACCTCTGGTAGGAGATCTGTCACGGTCAGCTACGACCAAAGTCGTACGGAGGTCTCCGGGGTGACAACCGGGCATGTCAGGGTCACCCGCATGTTCGCTCGCCGGCGCTGGCCGTGGCCGAGCAGCTGGCGCTTGAAGGTGCCGACCTGACGCCCCACGATCGTCGACTCCCGCGACCACCTGGACCCCGTCGCGTTGTTGCGCGCCGGACTACTCCATTCGGGTGTGGGGCGTGCGTCACTCGGAGTCACGCAATTTAGTTAGCTTCGCATACATTTACGGGGTGTTCACCACGCGCCCTGAACTCGTCGGCACCTTCGGCATGGTCGGCTCGACCCACTGGCTCGCCTCGTCGGCCGCGATGGCTGTGTTGGAGGACGGCGGCAACGCCTTCGACGCCGCCGTGACCGCCGGATTCGTGCTGCAGGTCGTGGAGCCGCACCTCAACGGCCCCGGTGGTGAGGTTCCGATCATCTTCGCCGCGGCCGGTTCGGGTCCGCGCGTGCTGTCCGGCCAGGGTGTGGCTCCGGCCGGCGCGTCCATCGAGCACTACGCGTCGTTGGGGCTGGAGCTGGTTCCCGGCAGTGGGCTGCTCGCCGCGACCGTGCCCGGCGCGTGGGACGGCTGGCTCACTCTTCTGCGTGACTACGGCACCAAGTCGTTGCGCGACGTGTTGGACAAGGCGATCGGCTACGCCCGCGACGGCTTCCCGCTGATCGCCCGCGTCGTCGACACCATCGAGCTCGTTTCCGATCTCTTCCGCGACCACTGGCCGACGTCCGCGGCTCAGTGGATGCCTGGTGGTTCTTTGCCAACGCGCGGTGGCCGGTTCCGCAACCCGAAGCTCGCCGACACCTGGGAGTGGTTGCTGGCGGCGGGTGAGGCCGCGGGCTCCAACCGTGAGGCGCAGATCGAGGCCGCGCGCCGGGCCTGGTCGCAGGGGTTCGTCGCCGCGCAGATCGACGAGTTCTGCCGGACCGCCTACCGGGACGACTCCGGCCGCGACCACGCCGGTGTGCTGACCGGCGCCGACATGGCGTCGTGGGAGGCGTCGTACGAGGACGCGCTGGTCGTCGACTTCGACGAGTGGTCGCTGGTCAAGGCCGGTGCGTGGACGCAGGGACCCGTTCTGGCGCAACAGCTCCGGCTGCTGGAGGGCTACGACCTGTCCTATGTGGACGGCAAGCCCACCGCGGAGACCGTGCACCTGGCCGTCGAGGCGGCGAAGCTCGCGTTCGCGGACCGGGAGGCCTGGTACGGCGATGTCGACGACGTTCCGCTCGAAACGCTGGTGTCGCGTGCATACGCCGACGAACGCCGTGCGTTGATCGGCTCTGAGGCTTCCTACGAACTCCGCCCCGGCTCACCTGACGGCCGGGAACCGTTGCTGCCCAAGCACATCGTGAGCGGTCCGTCGGTGCTGGTGTCCGACCCGACGGGTGCGATCGGCGAACCCACGGTGGCGCGCTCCGGCGTGACGCGCGGCGACACCGTGCACGTGGACGTCGTGGACCGCTGGGGCAACATGGTCTCCGCGACCCCGTCCGGCGGCTGGCTGCAGTCGTCGCCGACGATCCCGTCGCTCGGTTTCTGCCTGGGCAGCCGCGCCCAGATGTTCTGGCTGGACAAGGGTTTGCCGAACTCGCTGGCTCCCGGCAAGCGCCCGCGGATCACGCTGTCGCCCTCGATGGCGTTGCGCGACGGTCAGCCGGCACTGGCGTTCGGCACGCCCGGCGGCGACCAGCAGGACCAGTGGCAGCTCGGCTTCTGGCTGGCGCACAGGGCGGGCCTGAACCTGCAGGAGGCGATCGACTCGCCCATGTGGCACTCGAACGCGTTCCCGAGCTCGTTCTACCCGCGCGCCTGGACGCCAGGCGAACTCGTCATCGAGTCACGCGCCGGCGCGGACGTCCTGGAAGCGTTGCGGCGCAAGGGCCACCAGGTCGTGGACGCCGGCGAGTGGACGCTCGGCCGCATGTCCGCCGTGGCGAAGGACCCCGACGGACTCCTGCGCGCCGGCGCGAATCCACGCGGCGCGCAGGGCTATGCGGTCGGTCGCTAGCCGCCGATGACCTGGGTGCCGTCGTGGATCATCTCCACGTTGGCGCCACCGAAGTTGTGCAGCGTGCTGATGCCCGCGCTCTCACCGAGCTCGCTGACCTTGCCGATCGGGTCGACGTCCGGCAGCTGCGGCGCGGAGATCGGTGCCGCAGCAGCGGTGCCCGCCATGGCGGCGATGGCACCGGCGGCGATACCGGCGGACGCGACGATCTTCTTGATGCTCAAGGCGTTTCGCTCCGTGTTGGGTGTGAAAAAAGTGGAACGGCGCCCGATTCGAGGGGGAGGGAATCGGGCGCCGCCCCGGCCAGGAAGTACTGGTTGGATCAGATGTCGACGTGCGCGAAGCCGTTGGCCGGACCCTGCGGCTCGTTGAGGCCGAGCAGCGTGGAGGCCGGAACGCCCATGGCACCGGCGTCGACGTTCTCGACGATGGCGGTGACGTCAGCGTCCTCGAAGTTGATGGCCTGGATCTTGCCGGCCGCGTCGGAGGTGTCGACCTTCGCGAGGTTGCCCGCGGACAGGACCTCGCCGAGCTCTCCGCCGAAGTCCGGCTGAGTGTGGGCGGTGGCGTCAGCGTGGTCGGCAGCGTGTGCGGTACCACCCAGGCCGAGCATGACGGCGGTGCTGCCGAGGGCAACAGCGGCCCCCGCGACGGTCTTCCTGAGGTTCATAGGCGCGAAAGTTGCGCACCAGGCCCCTCTACATCAAGCTCCGTAACTCAGGCGAGGGAACTTCTTCATCCGTTGGTGGGACGCCAGTCCATTCCGACCGTGCAGACCCGCGCCTCGCCCCGCCACACGGTGATCGCGAACGTGCCCGCTTCCGTTTCAGTGCGCGCAAGGAAGTCGTACGCGCACTCCAGGGTGTAGCGGCGGCGCCAGTCGTCGCCTTTCTTTATGTACCAACCATGATCCTGGACCTCCTCGACCTGTTCGAGGTCCAGCGCGCCGTCGGCCTTCCGGCGGCGGTACTCGATGCGGTGGAAGTGGTCCATGACCAGCACGGTCCTCAGCGGACCCGGCGAGTGAGAATCTCAAACTCCGGATCTCGCCCGTAACGTTTGGGCCGTGGCTGAACCCACGTTCCGGCAGCAGCGCCTTGGGGAGGCGCTGCAGTTGCTGCGTGAGCGTGCGGGCATGAGCCAGCAGCAGGTTGCCGAGCGGCTCCACTACAACGTCCCCAAGATCAGCCGCATCGAGAACGGCCAGGTGCCGGACATCCACGCGTTGCGGGCGATGCTCGACCTCTACAGCGTGATCGGCCACGAGGAGCAGCCATACATCGAGATGTGGGAGTTGGCCAAGGAGAAGGGTTGGTGGAAGCAGTATCGACTGGAGGATCAGGGCTACATCAGCTTGGAGCACGACGCGTCGGCGATCCGGGAGTTCCAGTCGAGCTACATCCCAGGGATGGTGCAGAGCAGGGGGTACATGCGCGCCGTCTTCGCAGGCGCTCGTACCCAGAGATCAAAGAAGTGGATCGACAGCCAGATCGCTGTGCGAGTGCGTCGGCAGCAGCGGCTGACGGATGACAACCCGGTTCGGTATCACGCGATCATCGCCGAGTCCGCGCTTCGCCATGCGGATCGTGATCAGTTGCTGCACATCATCACGGTCGGTCGGCTACCGAACGTCACCATTCAGGTCGTATTGGACACAGCAGGCCTGCACGACGGGCACAACGGCCCATTCACGCTGCTGGACTTCCCGTTCACCGGAGATCCACAGGTTCTCTACGTGGAGCACGCTGGCGGATCGATGCACATCGAAGACCCCAGCAGGGTGAAGGCCACTACCCTTACCTTCAAGCATCTCTCGAAGCTGGCGTTGACCCCCGAAGAGTCCGCCGTGTGGATCGAGAGGTTGGCTGCCGAGAGGTAGGGACCCACTGTGTGGCGTAAGAGCAGCCGCAGCAACAACGGCGGAAACGGCAACTGTGTCGAGATTGCTCTGAACGGCTCAGTCGCGCGCGTGCGCGACTCCAAGAATCGGACAAAATCTGTCATCGCCGTGCCCGAATGGGCAGCGTTCATCGGCGCCATCAAGCGCGGCGACTTCGAAAAGAACTAACGAGCTAGGCGATCGCACCCGGTGGAAGCTTCAACTTAAATGGCAGCGTCGTGACGACGGCCAAGTCGGAAGCTGTCGCCTTCATGAGCGTGGGCGCATTCCGCGCACCGGGCTCAGGCAGGTCCAGCAGCCTGTCGACGGCCTCGCACAACGGGCCTTCGTAGATCCACACGGCCTGGGCCGGCCTGGCTGAGTCGCGCACCGCGGGCAGACGCCCAGCGCGGGCCTCGGTCTCCGACCAGAACAGGATCGAGTCGATGAACCCTCTGCGCTGCTTGAACGCCATGATGCGGTCGAGCTGCCCGGCGTCGTCCCTCAGGTGGAGGAACTGAAAGCCACTCTCGCGCAGCTCGATGACCTTGCTCAGTGCGTGGTCCATGGCGCACCTACCCCTGTGAGGTCCCCTTCGGGTGACCGTTCAGTCATACGACCCGAAAGGATCGTACGGTAAGTCAACGTTCGTCCGTAAGCCGTAGTCCGAATGTGTTATCTCAATTGGTGGACGTATGTGGCTTAGGGTAATCAGTAGCCTTCTTGTTGGGGGAAACGGCCAGGACGGCCGCTACGGTTCGCGTCAGAAACGCCAAACCGCCCAATGTGACTAATGTCACGCTGATCCACATCTGTCGCCTCCGAGTGGTGACCTACACCCGTAGTAGACGTGTAGCACTCCGCGGCGGTTGCAGGTGACTCCGACTCGCCTTCTTAACAGAACCTTGTGCGAGTCCCGTCACGGCCCCCTCGAAACCACCGCTAAGCGTGTGATCCCTGTGCAACGATCGGGCGCATCTGTTCGTGCTGATCAAGGGCGGTTTGAGGATGTTCGTTCGCCGGGTTGCGGTGGTCGGGGCCGGGTACGTCGGTCTCACGTCGGCCGCCTGCCTCGCGTCGCTGGGGCACCACGTCGTCTGCGCGGACATCGACGAGCAGAAGGTCGAGCAGCTCAGGAGGGCGCAGGTCGCCATCTTCGAGCCCGACCTGCCGGAGCTCGTCCAGGAGGGCATCGCCGCCGGACGCCTGGAGTTCGTCGTCGGCGTGCGCAACGCGGTCGAGAACGCCGAGGTCGTCTTCCTCTGCGTGCCGACACCGATGGGTGAAGGCGGCGCGGCCGACCTCAAGGCCGTCGAGGCCGCCGTCGCCGAGATGAAGGACCTCCTCGCGCCCGGCACGGTTGTTGTCAACAAGTCGACAGTTCCGGTCGGCACCGCCAAGCGCGTCCTCGAGCTCCTCGACCGCGATGACGTGTTCGTGGCGAGCAACCCCGAGTTCCTCCGCGAGGGCAGTGCGGTCAAGGACTTCATGCACCCCGACCGCATCGTCGTCGGCTCCGACGCCCAGAACGCCGCCGAACGCGTCAGCGCCCTCTACGCCCGCCTCGGTGCGCCGACCGTCCTCATGGACGCGGCCAGCGCGGAGCTCGTCAAGTACTCAGCGAACTGCTTCCTCGCGATGAAGCTCAGCTACGTCAACGCCATGGCGGAGCTGTGCGAGCGGCTCGGCGCGGACATCGCCAACGTCACCGAGGGCATGGGCTTCGACCAGCGCATCGGGCAGTCGTTCCTGCAGCCGGGTCCGGGCTGGGGCGGGTCGTGCCTGCCGAAGGACACCCACGCGCTGCTGCAGATCGCCGAAGCGGCAGGCCACGAGTTCGAGCTGCTCAGCGCCACGATCAACACCAACGAGAAGCAGAGCCGGCTGATCATCAACAAGATCGCCGACGCGGTCGGGGGAGACCTCGCGGGCAAGAAGCTCGGGCTGCTCGGCCTCGCGTTCAAGGCCGGCACGAACGACCTGCGCGACTCGCCGGCGTTGAAGATCGCCGGGCTCCTCAAGAAGGAAGGCGCGGAGCTGGTCGCGTACGACCCGGCGATCCCGAACGCGGTCGAAGGCGTCACGGACGACGTCACGGTGGTCGACGACGTGCAGCAGGCGGCGAAGGACGCGAACGCGCTCGTCGTGCTGACCGAGTGGCCTCAGTTCCGTTCGCTGGACTGGGCGGCGCTCGCCGGGACGATGACCGGGCAGGTCGTGGTCGACACCCGCAACCTGCTGGACGTCGACATCCTGACCCGCGCCGGCCTCACGTCACACGGCGTCGGCAGGTAGAACACTCGCCTGGAACCACTCGATCGTCCGCAGCAGGCCCTCGCGCAGGTTGACCTCCGGCTGCCAGCCGAGCAGCTCCTGCGCGCGGGTGATGTCCGGCTTGCGCTGCGTGGGGTCGTCGGTCGGCAGGTCCGAGTACTCCAGGCTCACGGACACGCCGGTCAGCTCGCCGACGACCTGGGCGAGCTCCAGGACCGTGATCTCCTGCGGGTTGCCGAGGTTCACCGGGCCGAACTCGCCGCGCCGGTCGGCCAGCGCGAAGATGCCGCGGACCAGGTCTCCGACGTAGCAGAAGCTGCGGGTCTGCTTGCCGGTGCCGTAGACCGACAACGGCTTGCCGCTCAACGCCTGGTGCACGAAGTTCGAGACCACGCGGCCGTCCGTCGCGTGCAGGCGCGGGCCGTAGGTGTTGAAGATGCGCACGATGCCGACGTCGAGCAGGCCCATGCGGTGGTACGCGCCGAGCAGCGCCTCGGCGTAGCGCTTGGACTCGTCGTAGACGCTGCGCGGGCCGATCGGGTTGACGTTGCCCCAGTACTCCTCGGGCTGCGGGTGCACCTGCGGTTCGCCGTAGACCTCGCTGGTCGACGCCTGGATCAGGCGCGCGCCCTTCGCGATGGCCATCTCGGCGACCTTCTTCATGCCCGTCGAGCCGACCTCCAGCGTCTCCAGTGGACGCTCCAGGAACTTCGGCGGCGAAGCGGGGGAGGCGAAGTTCAGCACCAGGTCGACCGGGCCCTCGACGGACCAGTCACCGCAGATGTCCGCCTCGATGAACTCGAAGCGCGGCTCGTCCGAGTACCGGGTGACGTTCTCGGTCAGCCCGGAGGAGAAGTCGTCCACCACCACGACCGACCAACCGCGGTCGAGCACCGCGTCTACCAGGTGCGACCCGATGAATCCCGCACCACCGGTGACCACTGCACGCATGGCGTGAACCAACCCCTCCCCCAGGACAAGACACGAACGAGTGAAACCTAGGCTACGAAACGGCCTGGCCTAGGCGTTTTGCGCCTCCCAGTTGCTGAGCCACACGTCACGTGCCTCGCGTTCGCTGCGGACGCTCGCCAGCCAATCACCGAGGGTGTCGTCCTGCAGCTCGAGCGCACCGGACATCAGACGTGGGCAGCTCTCCCGGACGGCGTCGAAACCCGCGTCCTGGGAGATGTTCGTGAGGCTCAGCATCGAGGTCGCCGACTGCCGGTAGCGACCGACGATCGTCTGCACGTGCGCCGCGTGCCCGCCGCTTTCGGCGACCCGGCACCACAGCTCGTAGTCCTCCCACCCGTGCAGGCGGCGGTCGAGCGTGTAGCCCTCCAGCTTGCGGAGCGCCTCGGCCTTGATCAACGCCATCGCGTCGATGTAGTTGCCGTAGCGCAGCCGCCACGGCTCCCACGGCCACACGCCCATGAGTCCCACCGGGCCGGTCGAGTCGAACCGCTGCAGCACGCCGTACGCGAACGACGCCTCCGGGTCCGCGTCGATCGCGTTCACCAGCCGCTCCAGGCCGGTCGGGACGATCGCGTTGTCCGAGTCGAGCACGAACACGAGCTCGCCGCGCGCGTGCCGGAACGCCTCGTTGCGCGAGCGCGGCAGACCGCGGTTCACCGGGTGACGCACCAGCGTCATCGGGATGTGCGGGCTGCGGGCCATCCACTTGCGCACGGTCTCGTTGGAGCCGTCGTTCGAGCAGTCGTCGACGACGATGATCTCCAGGTCGCCGTACGTGCCGGACGCGGCGGACTCCAGCGCCTCCACGACGTACGGCTCGTGGTTGTACAGCGCCATGATCACCGAGACGCGCGGTGTGCGGCGGTCCCACGCGGGCGTGCGCAGGTCGACCACCGGCGTCGGATCGATCGTCGGGTCGGTCGAGACGCGCCGGCGCAGGTCGATGATGTCGAGCCGGATCTCGCGGATCGCCTGGCGCACCGCGTCGACGCCGTCGGTCTGGCGTTCCCAGGACGGCGTGATCCGCTGGCGGAACGGCTGCGTGCGGCTCGGGCCGAGGCGCAGGCGGTGACCGTCGTGCGTCTTGCGCAGGTCCTGCGCCACCGACACCAGCTTCTCGACGCCGACGGAGAACGGGTTCTCCTTGATCAGGGCGTAGGCGTTGCGGCGCAACGTGTTCAGCCGGTCCGGGTCCTCCAGCAACGAGCCCAGCGCGTGCGGCATCGTCGACAGCGCGGAGAACACCAGGTGCTCGTTGTGCTGGAACGGCTCGGTGTGCAGCGAGGTCTCGGACAGCATCACCGCACCGCAGTGCGCGGCCTCTGCGGCGCGCAGCCACTCGAAGTACGGCTCGTCCGCCTGGTGCACGTTGACGAGGACCTTGGTGCCCGCCAACAGCTCCCGCTTGCGGTCACCCGTCACGAACGCCGCGTGGTCGCCGGTGTTCGGCGCCGCGTTGTCCGAAAGAATCAGGCGGCTGCGGCGTGACCACAGCTGCCGGCCGATCTTCGCCAGCGCGTGCTCACGGCGTGGGGTGGCGCAGCCCATGAACAGCACGTCGAGCTCGTGGTCGTCCGCGTCGGGGACGAACTTGTCCCACGTGGGCGTCCAGCCGAACTGCAGGTGCTCTGCCTGGATGCCCTGCGCCTGGTAGCGCTTCACCGACAGCGTGCTGAAGTCGAAGACCGCGCCGAGCTTGTGTCCGTAGTGGACGTTCGTGTCGAAGTGCGACGACGACGGCTGCTCGGCGGTGATGCCGATGCAGCGCCTGGCCAGTCGCGGGTCGTCGAGGAACTGCCCGCCCTCCAGCACCGCGTACTCGTGCGTGGGCAGCAGCACGAAGACGTCGTCCGGTTCGGTGTCCACGACAGACGTCACGACATCGGCCGTGACGCCGAGTCGGGTCGCCTCGTCGACGATCGCGTCGGCCAGCTCGTGGAAGAACGCGTTCTGGAACCGCGACTGGATGACGCGCAGACGCAGGTCAGGCATTCTTGCCGCCCTTGAGAGCGCCGGTCGCCTTGCGCAGCGGGGCCGTGACGCGCCACGACGTGGAGCGCTCCAGGTCGTCGATCTTGTCCTGCAGCGTCGTGCGCCAGTGCAGGTGCTGGCGGATCTCCTCGTCCAGCCTGCGGTTGAGGCGGTCGTTGTCGCGCGCGTACTCGGCGAGCAACGTCGTCGCCTCGTCCAGCGCGGTCAGGCGTTCGGCCGCCTTGCCCAGCTCGGCGTACTCGTTCTTGAGGTCGTGAAGTTCCTGCGCCACCACGTATTCACGGCGGCGGGCCTCGTCGAGCTCCGCGAGTGCCTTGCCCAGCGCGTCTTCCAGGCCGGTCGCAACCGACTCGGCGCGTTCGCGGGCGTCCTTCTGCTCCTGCGCGAACTTGAGGCTGCGCTCCAGCTGGGCGCGCACGCCGTCGCTGCCGCTCGTGGTGACCTGGGTCAGCGGGTGCCGTGCGGTGCCGCCCTTGGCCCTGGTCTTCGCGGCGGCCTCGATGGCCTCCTGCAGCTTCGTGACCAGCGCGTCCTCGGAGTAGTGCTCCTCGACCCACGCGCGGTACGAGCGGCGTTCGGCCAGGTCGGGCTCGTTCGCGAGCACTGCGGCGGCCTTCTCCACCACGGCCAGCACGTCGGCGTCCTCGATCGCGTGCGTGCCGGGCGCCGCGAACTGCTCGGCGCCACCGCCACCGGGGTAACCGATGACGACGCAGCCGGCGGCGAGCGCCTGGGCGATGGGCAGGCCGAAGCCCTCGTCGCGGTGGAGCGCGATGAAGATCGACGCGTCAGCCAGCTCGTCGGCGATCTGCTGCTCGGTCACGTCGTCGAGCGCCACGACCTCGACGCCCGCGAAACGCTTGTCGTTCTTGAAGAGCGCGGCGAGGACGGCTGCCTCGCGCGGGCGCTTGCGCGGCAGGAGCACGATCTTGCGCTTGCGCTCCTCGTCGAACCGGAACAGCGCGGTGTCGATCACGTTCGGCACCAGGTGCACCTTGAGCTTGGGGTGCAACGCCTTCAGCACGTTCGTGGTCATCACGGAGCCGCCCCACACCTGCGGCGCGGGCTTCCACGCCGGGTAGTCGGGGCCGGTGAAGTTGTCGAACGTGTAGTAGTGGTTCTGGTTGTAGACGACCTTGCGGACGCCGGGCGCCGGGTCGAACCCGTTCAGCACCAGCACTTCCGGGACGACCAGCACGTCGTCCGGGCCCAGTTCGAGGGTCTCGCCGCTGACGACCTTCGCGTTCGACGAGAACCACCAACACTTGTAGTCCTCGGCGAGGTGCCACACCTTGGCGTCGACGCCGGTGCGCTCGGCGAGCTCAGCGTGCCGGTAGATGGCGTGCACGCCGCCGGACGGCTCCGTGACGTCCGGGACTACGTACACGACCTGGCGAGTCATGGTCGACATCAATCCCCTCGTGGGTCTGGCATAGCCTGTCGCCGTCGAACGGAGGACAAGCGGTGACGATCCTGGTTACCGGCGGTGCGGGCTACGTCGGCTCGCACGTCGTGCACGCGCTGGCCGCCGCCGGACGCGGCGTGGTCGTGGTGGACAACATGCGCACGGGTTCGCCTGAGGCCGTACCTTCCGGCACCCCTGTACACACTATCGACGTCACCGACACCGCGAAGCTGGAACAGGTCATTCGGGACCACGGTGTGACGGCCTGCATCCACCTGGCCGGCCTGAAGAACCCCGGCGAGTCCGTGAAGGACCCCGGCCTGTACTTCCACAACAACGCGACCGGCACGTTGTCCGTGCTGAACGCCCTGGTCGGTTCTGGTGTTCGCGATCTGGTCTTTTCGTCGTCCTGCTCGGTCTACGGCGCCGCGGAGACGCTGCCGATCACCGAGGACAGCCCGTTGCAGCCGATCAGCCCGTACGGGCACAGCAAGCTCGTCGGCGAGCGGATGATCGAGGCCTACGGGAACGCGCACGGGCTGCGCTGGATGTCGTTGCGCTACTTCAACGCGGCGGGCGCGGCGCTGGACGGCAGCATCGGCGAGGACTGGGGCCCGACGCACAACCTGGTGCCGTTGCTGGCGAAGGCCGCCCTGGGAGCGCGTCCACCGGTGACGTTGTTCGGCAGCGACTACCCGACCGAGGACGGCACTGCGGTTCGCGACTACACGCACGTGGTGGACCTGGCGGAGGCGCACGTGCTGGCGCTGGGGCACTTGGAGCGCGACGGCGCGTCCGCGGCTTTGAACCTGGGCACCGGAACCGGGTACTCGGTGCTGCAGGTGGTGAAGGGGCTGGAGCAGGTCGCGGGACGGCCGTTGCCGGTGACGTTCGGCGACCGGAGGCCGGGGGATCCGCCCGTGGTGTGGGCGGATCCGGCCCGTGCCTTCGACGTGCTGGGCTGGCGTGCCAGGCTCGGTCTGCCCGAGATCCTCGCCACCGCGTGGCAGTGGCACGCCAGCTCTCACTTGGCCGGGTAGTTCTTGTCGACGGCGGTGACGACCTTCTCCATACCGGTGTCCATCGCCGCCTTGGTCTTGCCACGCACCTCGAGGCGCACGAGCGTGTCGCCCGACGCGTAGAAGATGCGCTGGTCGAACGGCGCCTCGGGGACGTCGGTCGCCTTCTCGTGCGTCATCATCGCCAGGCCCTTGGGCCCGGTCGTCGCCTGGAAGCCGTACTTCGTCTGCTGCTCCAGGAGAGCGTCGGCGGCGGTCTTCGCGGCCGCACCGTCGCTGCACTTGAACGCGAAGATCTGGGTGACCCAGTCGTCCGAGTAGAGCACCTGCGACACGCCGTTCTCAGCGCCGCACGTGGTCATCAGCGCACCCTCGTCCGGGCTGAACTGGCTGCGCTCCTTCGAGGCCTTCTCGACGGTGACCTCACCGGTGTAGTTCTTGTCGACCTGCCCCGGCAGGTTGCCGCCGGGCAGCTTCGGCCCGGTGCTCGACGGCGTCGTCGGCGTCGGCTGAGTGCTGCTGTTCGCGGTGTTCGTGTTGTCGGTCTTGCTGCCCGACGTGAACCACCAGATGCCGCCACCGATCAGCGCCAGCACCAGCACGACGCCGATGATCGCGAAGACCTTGCCCTTGCCACCACCACCGGACTCGTCGAACACCTCGGGCCCGTGGCTCCAGCCCGGCGAGGGCTGGTTGATCGCGTCGAAGTCACCGCCGACCCACGGCGGCGGAGCCTGCTGCTGTTGCTGCTGCGGCTGCCCCCACCCACCGGGACCAGGAGGCTGAACCGGCGCAACGAACTGCGTGCGGTCCGCGTCAGCCGGCCGCTGCTGCGCGCCACCGGTGACGACCTGCGTGGCGTCCGGGTTGATGTTCTGCGTCTGGGCCTGCGGCGGCTGACCCTGGACGTTGACGACCTGCGTCCGGTCCGACGTGCTGGGCGGCTGCGCCTCCCACTTGAAGGGAGGGGCGAACGGCCCGCTCTGAGGATTCTGGGCGGGCCCACCGCCGGCCGACCCAGAGAGGACCTCGTCCCGGCGGCGACGGTAGTCGTCAGCCGAGATCCGACCAGAGGCGAGTTCGTTGTCGAGCTTCTGCAGCTCGTCTTGCCAGGTCACCCCTGGCACCCCCTTCCGCGCGTACATGAGACTCGGACATTGTGCCCGTGCCCTGTAAGGCCTTCGTGCGGGCCTCTCAAGTCGTGACCTGGTTGTGGCGCTTCACACCGATATATTCGTCACATGGCGTGGTTCGGACGCAACAAACCGCAGGTCATACCCGCTGCCGACGCACTGCCCGGCCGCACGACCGCGGTGGTTGTGCCGTCGTCGCACGCAGTGTTCCCAGATCGTGGTCTCCAGCCACCATTCCCGTCCGGTCATCGGACCGCTGTGTTCGGCATGGGCTGTTTCTGGGGCGCCGAACGCGTTTTCTGGTCCGTTCCCGGCGTCTGGACCACCGCTGTCGGCTACGCGGGCGGCCACACGCCTCACCCCACCTATGAAGAGGTGTGTTCCGGGCTGACCGGGCACGCCGAGGTCGTTCTGGTCGTGTTCGACCCGTCTGTTGTGCCTTTTCAGGAGCTGTTGCGGGTGTTCTGGGAGGGGCACGATCCCACTCAGGGGATGCGGCAGGGGGCGGACATCGGGACCCAGTACAGGTCGGTGATCTTGTACGCGGACGAGGGGCAGCGGGTCACGGCTGCCGCTTCGCAGGCCGTTTACCAGCAGGTTCTGGATGCTGCCGGGTTCAACGCGATCACCACTGAGCTGGCGCCGGTCGGGGAGTTCTACTACGCAGAGGACTATCACCAGCAGTATTTGAGCGACGCCAAGAATCCCTACGGGTACTGCGGGCTGGGTGGGACCGGGGTTTCGTGCCCGGCGGGCTTGAACATCGGTCAAACCTGACCGACGTTGTCCCCCGAAAGTGACGGCCCGGTCACCGAAGCCGACGGCATGACCCAGCCCGCCGTGGCCCGGTTCGAGGCGGGCGGCACGGTCCCCACGATTCCGGTGCTGGAACGGCTCGCGCACGCCCTGGATCTGGAGCTGGTCGTGCGGCTTGCGCCAAGGACAGCGGCCTGAGCCTCACGGACACGAGCAGGTTCGACGAAACCTGCGTACGGCGCCTTGATCGGCTCAGCGCGGCGCTCTAACTTCCCAACTGGAACGAGGCCTGGGGGGCTCGCTTCGACACTGGGGAGATTCACTTGTCAGCCTCGCTGGCGCGCAGATCCATCTTGCTTGCCGTAACCGCCGCATCCACAACCCTGATCGCCACACCCATCGCCCAAGCAGAGCAGCTCCGACCGGACGTGACGGCGACAGCGACCGTCGCCGCCGGACCGTTCCTCATCGGACAGACCGTGCCGATCGCGCTCACCGTCACCAACATCGGCGACGTCACCGCGACCGGACTGCAGGGCCTCCACGAGCACAAGTCCGGGTCGTACCTCGGCATCAACCCCGACGACTGGGGCGGGCTCCAGGACGAGACGGTCGATCCGGGCGCGTCCAAGACCTTCACCGTCCGCGGCAAGGCTTACAGCTACAACGGCAACTCGAAGATCGAGCTCCTGGTCACCGCCGAGGACGATCTCAACCCCTACAACGGGATCGCGCCCGTCGACATCGCATTCCGCGAGCCCACCCCGACGGGCAGGCTCAGCGGCGTGCTGTGGGGTGACGCGAACCGCAACGGCACGCAAGACCCGAGCGAGGGGCTGGCCGGCGCCAAGACGTACGTGACCGGTGGTGGTCCCAGCCGCACCACGACCACCGACGCCGACGGGCGCTTCGAGATCAACGGGATCGAGGTGGCCGCGTGGAGCATCAACTTCAGCCACCTGCCCGGCGGCTGGGTGATTCGCCACAGCTCGGAGGAGTTCCTGGTCGACGGCACCACGTCCGGTGTGGCCCGGCAGGCCGTGCGGCCGCTGACCGACAAGCTGGCCGCGGAGGCGCGCTTCGTCGGCGGTGAGTACGTCGACGGCGGTACGGCGAAGATCGAGGTCGCGCTGGCGAACAGGACCGGCACCGACCTCACCGGTGTCAAGGCCGGGTGCAACCGGTCGGGCAGCGGCCCGCACCTGGACATCGAGGACCTCGGCGAGCTCGACTACCGCAGGGGCGCGACGATTCCGGCCGGCCAGACCCGTGTGTTCACGCTGAGCGGCACCGTTCCGGTGGATGCCTCGAACAGCGGACACGTCTACGTGTGGTGCGACTTCGGCGACGACGAGACGTTGTCCGAGGGATTCCCGCGCGGATTCGACTACGTCAAGGTCGGCGACAAGGTCGCCAGCACCAACGGGTCGATCTACGTGGACCGCAACGGCAACGGGTGGATGGACGACGGCGAGGCGCTGGAAGGTGCCACCTTCAGCCTGAGCGACCCGAAGACGGGCGCGATCGTCGCCACCGCCACGAGTGACTCGTCGGGCAGGGCGTACTTCCGGGACATCCCCGCCGGTCGCTACCTGGTCGTGGCCGAGAGGTTCCGGGTGTTGAGCGACTGGCACGTCATCGCCAACGTCTGCTCACCGCGGTGCAACGACGGGTGGACCGTGCAGGTCGCCTAACAGAAGATCAGCCCACACGGCTTCGTGGTCGTGGTCGTCGTAGGCCGCGGCCGCGTAGTCGTTGTGGTGGGAGCGGGCTGCTGAGTGGTGGTCGTCGTCTGCGCGGGTTGAGTCGTCGTGGTCGTCGTCGTAGTTGTTGTCTTGGAAGAAGAAGACGGCGCGGATGACGAACTCGAAGACGACACTGTCAGTGACGGCGTTTCGGTCTGCGTGGGTATCAACGAAGGCGTGTTGATGAGCGAGACGCGGGCCGGTTTGTCGCCTCCCGGCGCTGTCGGATCGCCCGACGCGAGCGATCCGACATGCGGCGCGAGCACGTAAAACGCGGCGACAACGGCACCAATGAGCGCCCCGGTTGCGAGTCGCCCCGACCCGCTCATTGCCGCCAACACCCCGATTGCCTATCCCGTTCACTCGATTGGGTCAAGCGAAACGAGAGTTTAGGTATCGATCAAACACGGGTGACCGTGACGCCGACTACGCCCTGTGACAACGGGGCGATCGCCTTGAACGCGCGCGGGGTGAGGTCGACGCAGCGGCCGGCGATGAACGGGCCGCGGTCGTTGATCCGGATGGTGACGGTCTTGCCGTTGGAGCGGTTCTTCACCTTCACCTTGGTGCCGAACGGAAGCGTCTTGTGCGCGCCGGTCAGCTTGTTGGGGTCGAAGCGCTCGCCGCTGGCCGTGGTGCCGCCACCGGTGTAGTAGGAGGCCTTGCAGGTCTCGGCCGAGGCCACGGGCGAGAAGAACACAGCGGAAGCGGCGAGCGAGGCCAGCGTGATGCCGGCGGCCGCGAGAGTCTTTGCCATGCTGCAAGGAACTCAGCACCCGGCAAAGAGTCGCCTAATGCTCGCCTAACCGGGAAATTGTTCAGCGGCGGACACCAGCAGGTGCCAGTCGCCGTCGGGCAACGTCCGCAGCCGGTCCAGGACGGCGGTCATCCGCGTCAGTAACTCAGGGTGATCGGCCCAGAAGGACTGATCTACTCTGAGTAGAGCGGCGAGCAGATCCCCCCGGTAAAGCGCGGCCGATCGCAGCGGGTCGGACTCGACGTGTTCCAGCGCCAGCAGCGCCGTCACGTCCAGGCCCACCTGATGCGTGACGAGCAGGTGCAGCGACGTCGGCGTCAGCTGACCCACCGGTAGGTCGCGCAACGCGCACAGGTCCCGGTACAGCTGGGTGGACGACGAGTCAGGTCTCAGCCAGTCGTCGTCGCTCAGGTGCGCGAGCGTTCTGTCGCGGTCCACCTACCCATCGTGCACGCCAACGGAAGCCCTAGTGGGCTGACTGAGGCAACGGTTCGGCATTGGGTGACTGCCATCCGACCCGAACGAGCACCTCGCCGTTGTGCAGCAACGCCTGCGACGCGAGGCCCCACACGGTCGACGCCAGCAGCACGGCGCTCGCGGCCTCACCCATCCGCAGCCAGTCCTGGCCGAGCAACCGGACCATCGCCCCGCTGCGCCGCTCGACCAGCTCCAGTTCGCACTTCTCGGCGCGGGCCGCATGCAGCATCCAGGTCAGAGCCGAGTCGGGTACCTCGTCCGGCAGGTACGCCCGCGGGTCTTCCCGGCGCAACGAGATCGCGGCGGCGGAGGCCACCTCACAGGAGAACGGGTCCAGTTCCCATCGCGGGTGCACGGACGCGACGTGGTCCTCGGGACCATTGCGCAGCACGTGACAGTCCCAGCCCATTGCCGAGAAGGCGACGCGTACGTGGTGGAGCACCGCACCACACGCGAGCATCGCCGTCTGGTCGTTGCGCGTCGTCAGGAGCTCAAGGCACTCGTTGCCCATTCGCCATCGCCACGGCGGGACAACACCGAACGACGGTGCCCGCGCCGCGAGCTTCAGCACTTCCTCGACGGTTTCCGCGTCGGGCGTTCGCACGCTGGTCCTCATGCGGACACGCTGTTCGCGGCTGGTTGCGCGGAGGCTGCGTCACGACTGCGCCGCCGCGATCACCTGGGCCACGGTCATCGCCGAACCACGCGCGAACTCGGCTGCGTAGGCCTCGTCGCCCAACGCTTGCAGGCACAACGCAACGCACTGGTCGTGTGATGCGGCGAAGTTGGCCGAACCGAACAGCGGCAACCCGACCGACTGCCACACCCGGTCCGCACCTCCCAGCAGCAACGCGGCGTGCGTCGGTGACCCCGTGACCACCGAGATCAACGCCAGCAGCTCGACCGACACCGCGATTCCCAGCAGGTCGTCGAACTTCTCCTTGATGAGCAATGAAGAAGTAGCCAGCTCACGAGCCTCCACGACGTCACCGCGTCCCATCGCGACGAACGCCAGCACGTACAACGCATACGCGCGCGCCCAAAGCTCACCGTGCTCCTCACACACGGCCCGCGCCTCAGAGCACAACGACGCCGCACGGTCGAGCTCGCCGCTGAACGCCACGGTGATCGCCAACGCGACCCGCGCCATGATCACGTTGCTGTCCAGGTGCCCCAGCTCGGTGTGCAGCCGGTCCGCCTCAGCCAGCAACGACGCCCCCAGCGGCAGGTCGTCGTTGAACACCGCAGCGGCGCCCTGCACGTAGGTCGCGTAGACGTCCGCGTCGGCGTCGTCCAGCAACGTCGCCTCGGCGCGGCACGCCTCCAGCAGCGCCGGCACCGCGGAGGTGTTGCCCTGCAACGTGGCCACGTACCCGGCGACCCACAACGCCTTGCAGCGCGCCCGCGACGGCTCGGTGTCCAGCGACAGCGCCCAGTTCAGCCAGTGCCTTCCCTCGGCGAACCGCCCGCAGCCGACCCAGTAGAACCACAGCGTCGCCGCCAGCTTCAGCCCCGCGTCGGCCTCGCCGGGAGTCGTCAGCGAGTACTCCAGCGCTGCTCGCAGGTTGCCGCTCTCGGTCGTCATCGACCCGACCGTCGCGGCCTGCCGAGGCGTGAACCAGGCCCGTTCGCCCTGGGTGGCAACGCCTGCGTACCAGTCTCGATGTCTTAGCCGCAGCCGTGCCTCTTCATCGCTCGCACGCAACCGCGTCTGCCCGTACTGGCGCATGGTCTCCAACAGCCGATAGCGCGCCACCCCGGCGTGTTCTTCGCGCAGCAGCACGGACTTGTCGACCAGACCGTCGACCGCGTCGAACATGAAGTCCGCGGTCAGCAGGTCGTCCGAGCACACCGCCTCGGCCGCGGCGAGGTCGAAACTGCCGGCGAAGACCGACGCCCGTGCCCACAGGAGCTGCTCGCGCGGCGAACACAGGTCGAAGCTCCAATCCATGGTCGCGAGCAGGGTCTGGTGCTGGGGCAACGCGGTCCGGCCGCCGTCGGTCAGCACCTTGAACCGGTCGTCGAGGCGTTCCAGCAACTGCGCCGGCGTCAACGCGCGCACCCGCAAAGCAGCCATCTCGATCGCCAGCGGAATCCCGTCCAGCCGCCGGCACAGGTCCGCGACCGCCCGCTCGTTCGCCCCCGTGATGACGAACGAGCCGGGGATCGCGGCGTCGGCGCGCTGCGCGAACAGCGTCGCCGCCGGGTAAGGCACGGACAACGGCGCCACGGCCAGCACCTGCTCGCCGTAGACCCGCAGTGCGCGCCGAGATGTGGCGATGACCCGCAGCTTCGGTGCGACCCGCAGCAGCGTGTCGACCAGGACCGCGCAGTGGTCTACGACGTGCTCGCAGTTGTCCAGCACCAGCAACGCGTCCCGGTCTGCCAGGAACTCCGTGAGCACGGTCAGCTGCCCGCGCCCGGTCTGGTCGACCACGCCCAGCGCCTCGGCCACGGTGTGCGGGACCAGCGCCCGGTCGCGCAACGCAGCCAGCTCCACCAGCCACACGCCGTCCGGTGGCTGCTCGCCGCGCGCCACGTGCACCGCGAGCCGCGTCTTGCCCACGCCGCCGACGCCGATCAACGTGACCAGCCGGTGCTCCCGGATCAGGCCCGCGACGTGCTCGGTCTCCGGCCGGTCCACGAAGCTCGACCGGTCAGCCGGCAGGTTGCCGCGCACCGGCGCCACGACGCGTTCTGGCTGGTCGAGCCGCGGGTCGGCGTTCAACACGGCCTGCTCCAGGTCGCGCAGCCGGGCGCTGGGCTCGATGCCGAGCTCGTCGACCATCACGCCGCGCGCCCGTTGGAAAGCGGCCAGCGCGTCCGCCTGCCTGCCCGCGCGGTAGAGCGCGATCATCAGCAGCTCCCACAGGCGTTCGCGGAACGGGTGCTGCTCGACGAGCGAGGCGACCAGCGGCCCGACCGCGGCGTGCTCGCCGAGCGCCAGGGAGGCCTCCATCAGGTCCTCGGTCGCGTCCATCCGCAGCTCCGTGAGCCGCGCGGACTCCGTGCGGGTCCACTCGCCGGGCCTGCAGTCCGCGAGCGGATCGCCTGTCCACAACGCGAGTGCTTCGCGCAGACACCGTGCGGACTGGGCCGGATCGTCGCTCTGCCGTGCTGCTGCAACGAGCGCCTCGAACCGTGCGGCGTCCACGGTGTCCGCAGGCGCGTTGAGCACGTAACCGGGCTCGCGGGTGGTGATCAGCTCACCGAGTCCGGCGTCGCGGATCTGGCCGCGCAGGCGTGCGAGGAGGCTGTGGAGGGTCTTCGTCGCGGTCGGCGGCGCCTCGTCCGACCAGAGCGCGTCGACGAGAGCGCTCCTCGGCACCGTCTCTCCGGGTGTGAGGGCAAGGCGGGCCACGAGGGTCCGCTGTCCCGCGCTGCTGAGCTGCACTGCTCCGTTCGGACCGGTGAGTTCGAGAGGTCCGAGCAGCCGGATGATCACTTCAATTCGTCCTGTCGTCAGCCCCCGACAAAGGCTGGAACCGCGCCAAGATAGCGCAATGGAATTCGACCCGAGAATCAACGCCCAGCGAGTGACCGCATACGCCGACCTGCGTGCCGTGCTGGCTGATCCGGTGACGTTCTCCTCCCGGAACATGGCAGGACCGCAGGTAGCGGCCGTGGCGGCACTGCTGCCGCCGGAGCAGCGGCGATTGCTGGAATTGATGTCGTCGCTCAACGCGGCGGACGGCACCAGGCACGCGCGAATTCGTGCGGCAGCGAATCAGAAATTCACCCCATCGGCCGTGCGCCAAATGGCTGATGCAATTCGATTACGCGCCAGGACACTGCTCGACGAGCTGCCGGAGGAGGCCGACTTCGTGAGCGAGTTCGCCGCGCCGTTCGCGTTGGGCGTGGTCGGTGACCTGCTCGGCGTGCCCTCTGCGGACTTCCCGCTGTTCCGCGAGTTCGTGGCACCGGTGCTGGAGCTGACCAGCGGCGAGGAGGTCAGTGAGCGGGTCCTCGGGTCGTACTTCGCCGCGATGAACGAGTTCTGCGCCTACTTCGGGCGCTCGAACACGTTCAAGGGCGGGCAACTGTCCGAACAGGAACGCCTGTCGCTGTGCCTCGCGATCGTGGTGGCGGGCACCGACTCGACCACGAACCTGTTGTCGAGCACCCTGCTGCGCCTCGACGCACGCGAACGTCGGTTGGGTGGCGTGGTGGAGGAGGTGGTGCGGCTCGACGCGCCGTTCATCGGCTTCTTCCGGACGGCAACGTGTCCGGTGACCATGGGCGGCGTGAAGGTGGCCGAGGGCGAGCACCTGTTCCTCGACTACGCGGCGGGCAACCGCGACCCGCGCGTCTTCACCGAGGACTTCGACCCCGGCAGGCCGTCCGTGCCGAACCACCTGGGCTTCGGCTACGGCTCGCACTACTGCCTGGGCGCTCAGTTGGCGCGCCTGGAGGGCCGAATCGTCGCCGAGGAGCTGCTCGACCGCTCGTTCGAGGTGGTCGAGCAGCCCGTGCGCTACCGCAGGCACCTGATCAGTCACGGCCCTGCGGAGCTGCGCTTCAGACCAGGGCGGCGTCCAGCGTGATGTTCTCGACGGCCGCGAGCGCCTTGGAGACCGGGCAGTTCGCCTTGGCGCCCTCGGCGGCCTCGACGAAGGCCTCCTGCGTGAGCCCCGGCACGTTGGCGCGCACCGTCAGGTGGATCCCGATGATGCCCTGGCCGGCCTGGAACTTGACCTCGGCCTTGGTGTCGATCGAGGTGGGCGGCGTGCCCGCACCGGTGAGGCCGTGCGAGAGCGCCATCGAGTAGCAGGACGAGTGCGCCGCCGCGATGAGCTCCTCGGGACTGGTCTTGCCGCCAGCCTCCTCGGCACGCGCCTTCCAGTCGATCTCGAAGCTGCCGCTCTTGGACGTGTCGAGGCTGACGTTGCCCTTGCCCTCGACGAGAGAGCCTTCCCAGTGCGCGTTTGCCGTCTGAGTGATGGCCATGGTCTCCAGGTCCTTGTCGAACGAGCTCGATCAGGTTGATACGAGCGGACACCGACCACCTTTCCACGGGCGGCCTCAGAGATCACCCCGAGAACCAAGGGACGGGACTGGAAGAGTCATTGCCCATGGTCGTGCTGCCACCGCGTTTGCGTGCGGGAGATCGGGTTCGTCTCGTTTCGCCCGCCAGCTACCCGAGCTCCGAACTGCTTGCCGCGTCCGTGCGGACGTTGGAGGGCTGGGGACTGGTCGTCGAGGTCGGCAAGCACGCGCTGGACCGCCACGGGTACATGGCCGGGCTCGACGAGGACCGGTTGGCCGACCTCAACGACGCTTATCGCGATCCCGGCGTGCGCGCGTTGTTCGCCACGCGGGGTGGCGCAGGCGCGTACCGGATCGCCGACGACCTCGACTTCGACGCCGTGCGTGCGGATCCGAAGCCTCTGGTCGGGTTCAGCGACATCACCAACCTGCACCTGGCGCTGTGGCGGGAGTGCCAGGTCGCCGGGGTTCACGGGTACCTGGACGGCGAACGCTCGGCCGCCGCGACGCGCTCGTTGTTGATGGACGGCGAACGCGCTGTCTTGCGGCGAGATCCATCAGCGCTCACGGCAGCGGTCGAGGTGGCCGGTGTGGCGCGCGGGCACCTCGTCGGCGGTCACCTGGGCACTGTCGCGTGGACCGTCGGGGCAGGGCTGCCCAGCTTGGACGGCGCGATCCTGTTCCTGGAGGAGCCGCGGGTGGTCGGGCTGGGGCACGTCGACCGGCACCTGACGCAACTCATGCGCTCCGGGTCGTTGCGTGGCCTGCGTGGAGTGGCACTCGGCCGGTTCCTGGGCTTCGAGGGCTATGTCGACCGCGACTGGGACGTGGTGGACGTGCTGCGGGACCGCCTGGGTTCGTTGGGCGTGCCGGTGATCGGTGGCATCGACGTCGGCCACGGAGACGCCCCGCTGTCGTTGCCACTGGGACCGGTAGCCGAACTGGACGCCGACGCAGGCTCCCTCAAGGTGAGCCCTGCGGTCCGGTAACTGCGGGGGTTTGGGGGTCGTCCCCCCAACATCATGGCGAAACGAAAACGGCTCATGCTCTCCATGAGCATGAGCCGCCTTGAGTGGAGCGGATGACGAGACTCGAACTCGCGACCCTCACCTTGGCAAGGTGATGCGCTACCAACTGCGCTACATCCGCACTGCCTTACGGGGAAGAACTATACAACAGCTCTAAACGGCGTCTCGACCGGGGGGCTGCAAACCGGCCAGCAGTTGATCTACCTCGTCCAACTGCTCCTTGGGCCACCGCCACTCCCACAACGCCCGCACCTTGGGCAGCACGTCGACCGGCAACCAGGCCGCGACCTCCTCGCGGAGGTCCCAGTCGTCGAACACGTGCTCGTAGAAGCTGATCAAAGCCGCGTTCTCGAGGAACTGCTCCGGCTGGTGGAAGCACCAGTGCGCGAAGCCGTACGCGCGCCGCAGGACGTCGTCGTCCTCCGAGCGGTGCGCCTCCGCGGCCAGTTGGGACAGCTCCGAGAAGAAGACGTGGCAGGACCACTCCTCGGTCTCGGCGACAGCACGAAGTTCCGGCACAAGTGCCGACGCGCGTTCCCGCCAGTCCACCACGGTCGTGACGATAGTCGCTGGATCTTCTTCGGCCGACGGCCCGACGCCCACATGTGACCGTCTCGTCACCGAATGCGTTGCGCTGATCAGCCCACTACGAACGGATGGTCTTGTATATCGACCTGTTCTCATCCAGGTGCAGGTCTGGCCCCTTGTGGCATGTTCAAGCCTGTGATGGTCGACGAGAACGAGGTCGACCGGGACCTGCTCGCCAGGGTGCGCGAGGGAGACGACTCGGCCTACGGCGAACTGTTCTCCCGGCACGCGGACGCGATCCGCCGATTCTCACTGAGGCACGTCCGCGAGGCGGCCGAGGCTGACGACCTCACGGCTGAAGCGTTCTTCCGCATGCTGCAGGCGATCCGTCGTGGCAGCGGTCCCACGGACCACGTCCGCACCTACCTGTTGACCGTCGCGAGGCGTGTCGCGTGGGAGTGGAACGGGCGGCGGCGCGACGTGCCGGTCGAGGACGAGGAGCTGGGTCGCCGGGTCGAACCGGTCGGGGACAACGCCAACCGCCGGGTTGAGCACAACCTGATCACCAGAGCCTTCTCCAGCCTGCCGGAACGCTGGCGCGTCGTGTTGTGGCGCGTCGAGGTGGAGGGCGAGCGGCCGGCCACCGTGGCGCCGCACTTCGGACTCACGCCGAACGCCATGTCGGCGCTGGCCCGCCGTGCCCGTGAAGGGCTGCGCGCGGCCTACCTGCAGGCGCACCTGGCCGTGGACGACGGGCGGTCGTCGTGTGCGGCGATCCGGTCGAAGCTCGGCACCTACACCGCGGGCGGGGTCCAGGGCGTCGAGGAACGCCGGATCGGTGCCCACCTCGACACCTGTTCGTCCTGCTCACAGCTCCACGCCGAGTTGAACGAGGTCTGCGCGACGCTGCGGGCCAACGCCGCGTTCATCGTCGTGCCGGCCGCGACCGGGCTGGCGTTCGCCGGCAAGGTGCTGCTCGGCAAGACGAAACTCGCCATCGCGGCGGCCTCCGTGGCCACGATCGGGCTGATCGGGACCGCGGCCGCGGTGTTCACCGGTGGGCCCGGGACGGCCGTGCTGCAGCCGGACCAGAAGCCGGCCGTGATCGCGATGAGCCCGTCCGGGTCGTCCAGCTCGGGTCACAGCAACGAGCTCGTGGTCGCGCAGCCGCCTCCCGTGCAGCAGGAGCAGCCGCGCGAGAACGTGGTCAACCCCGGTGGGCAACGGCAGGAGACCGTGCGCAAGACGGCACCGGTCGCGCCGCCGCCCGCGCAGGAGGAGAAGGACCCGCCCAAGGAGCGGGCCGAGCCGGTCGTCGAGTCGTCGCGGTCGTCCGAGGTCAACACGACAACGCCCACGTCGAGGGACATTCGATCGCTGGACACGCCGTCGTCGTCCTCGGAGCCCCCGCCGTCCAAACCGTGCACCACACCCACCACGATCACGCTCTACCCGTCGCACCCCGAGCAGCCGAACTGACGGTGACGATCTCGTCCGGCCTAGTTCACCCACAAGGCTCACGTCGCGGCAGGTACGGTTTGACCAAGACCGACCGAGCGTGGGAGACGGGTACATGACGCGGCTGGTGCGCGGTGCCGACGGGCGGATGTGGACTGTCCACAGCCGGATCGAGTGGCGCAACCCCGTGGAATCCGACGACTTCGAGCACGACGTGAGCGGTGGTGCGCTGCCCGGCATCATGATGGCGGGCCTGCTGGTCGTCATGGTCGTGGTGCTGATCGCGTGGACGCCGGAGCAGGTGGTCGTGCCCGCCTGGCTGATCCTCGCGTTGATCTTCCTGTTCGCGTTCTTCCCGGTCCGCTGGGCGCTGCGCCGGCCGCACACGCTGGTCGCGGAGAGCAAGGCGACGGCCGACGAGCTGCCGCCGGAGCGGTGGATCGGGCAGATCCGCGGGCCGATGGCGGTCCGTCAGGAGGCCGCGCGGGTCGCCAGGACGATCGAGATGCACTCGCTGCCGGACGTCGAAGGCCCGTTGCAGCCCGTCGACTGATGCGACACTGGACGGGTGCCCGAGCTACCCGAGGTAGAAGCACTGGTTCACCACCTGCGTGAACACGCTGTCGGCCGCACTGTGCACCGCGTCGACGTGGCATCGCTGCAGGTGCTGAAGACGTTCGACCCGCCGTGGACCGCGCTGCACGGCCAGGAGGTCGTGGCCGCGCACCGGCACGGCAAGCACCTCGACCTGGAGGTCGCGGACGGCCTGCACCTGGTCGTGCACCTCGCACGGGCCGGGTGGCTGAGATGGGCCGACAACATGTCCGCGCCGCCGCCCAAGCAGGGTCGCGGTCCGCTGGCGTTGCGCGTGCACCTCGGGCCGCCCGGTCAGGGGCCGGGGTTCGACCTGACGGAAGCGGGCACCAAGAAGGGGCTCGCGGCGTGGATCGTGCGCGACCCGAAGACCATCGCGAGCGTCGCCCGACTGGGTCCGGACGCGTTGGGGATCACCCGCACGCAGCTGGAAGACCTGTTCCGCGGGCGCACCGAGCGGTTGAAGACGTCGCTGACCGAGCAGAGCCTGATCGCGGGCATCGGCAACGCCTATTCGGACGAGATCATGCACATGGCCCGGCTCTCGCCCTACGCGACGGCCGGGAAGCTCAACGAGGAGCAGCTCGACCACCTGCACGAGGCCATGATCAGCACGTTGACCGACGCGGTGGCGCGGTCGGTCGGTCAGGACGCGGCCCGGCTCAAGGGTGAGAAGCGGTCCGGGTTGCGGGTGCACGCGCGGACCGGGCTGCCTTGTCCCGTGTGCGGTGACACGGTTCGTGAGGTGTCGTTCGCGGACAAGGCGTTCCAGTACTGCCCGACTTGTCAGACGGGCGGCAAGCCGCTGGCCGACCGCCGGCTCTCCCGGTTGCTCAAATAACCACCGCTTAACCGGCTGAGTTCAGGCTCGGCCGCATGACACGTCTTCGGAAGGCCATCGCCATCACGGTGGCTGCTGCTGCGGCGCTCATCGTGGCGCCGATGAACGCCAACGCCGCTGAGTACGGCTGCACCGGTTCGCTGATCGACACCTACAAGGTGAAGTCCGAGGTGGGCAACCACCTGAGCACGATCCGGCTCTACTACAACTCGAGCAGCGGCTACAACTGCGCCGCCAACGTGAAGACCGCCTACTACTCGCAGTTCAAGCACGAGGCCTCGATCACGCTGATGAACGAGGACTGGCGCGAGGACAACCACCGTCCCGGCTACAACATCGACGAGGACGGCGGCAAGTTCCAGTACTACGCGGGCCCGGTGAAGGTCTACGGCAAGGGCAAGTGCATGTACGTCGTCGCGCGCACTTGGTACTACAGCGAAGTCGGCATCGGCAGCGGTAGTGGCCACTGCGGTTAGTCGGCGACGATCAGGACCTCCAGGGTGCGGGGGCCGTGGACGCCCTCCACCCGGTTGAGCTCGATGTCGCTGGTTGCGGACGGGCCGCTGATGAACGTCAGCGGCCGCGTGGGTTCCAACCGCTGAAGAGCTTCCGGCACCGAGTTCGCGATCTGGTCTGCGCGCACCACGCACAGGTGGTAGTCCGGCAGCAGCGTGAGCGCTCGGCGTCCTTGGGCTTCGCCGCCGTCGAGGACGATCGTGCCGGTGTCGGCGATCGCGGCCGCGCACCCGGTCAGCACGCCGTCGGCCTGGTCGAGCTCCTCGATCGACAACGGCTCGTGCAGCCACGTGACACCGTCGATCAACCACTCCGGCGGCACGTCGGCGGGCGCCACGATTCGCTTGCCCATCAACGGTTTCAACGCCTCGGGCACGTTCGAGACGGTGTGCACGATCGCCCGGTAGTCGGCGACCCGTTCCGCGAACAGCTCGACACCGCCGGGCCCGGTCCGGTTGTAGCCGCGGACGACGGGTTGCGCCGGCGGCACCTGGGCGTTGCGAATGCGCTGAAGGATCTCTTCTCGTGCGCTAGCCACGGTTCTTCCTCCACCAGGCTCGGAAGGACTCTTGAGGCGGTGCGGGCACGTCGCGTGAGGATGTCCACTTCGAACCCGGCCAGGGCAGCGAACTGATCCGTCCGTCGCGGGCCAGGAAACGGGCCAGGGCACCGGCCTTCTGCGCCTTCTCGTACCGCGCGGCGTCCTGGAAGACCCACGCGGCGGCGGCCATCGCGATCGACTCGGCGGTGCGGCCCTTGGCTTCCACGGCCTCGGCGCGCAGGTGCGTGAGGACCGACGGGATGTCGATCCGCACCGGGCAGACTTCGAAGCAGGCGCCGCAGAGCGAAGAGGCGTAAGGCAGTGAGGCTGCCTGCTTGTCGTGCATGTCGCCGACCAGCTGCGGCGTCAGGATCGCGCCGATCGGGCCGGGGTAGACCGAGCCGTACGACTGGCCGCCGGTGCGTTCGTAGACCGGGCAGACGTTGAGGCACGCGCTGCACCTGATGCACCGGAGTGCTTGGCGCCCAACGGAATCCTTCAGCGTCGCGGTGCGGCCGTTGTCGATCAGCACGAGGTGGAACTTCTGCGGGCCGTCGCCGGGCGTCACGCCGGTCCACACGCTCGTGTACGGGTTCATCCGTTCCGCGGTGGACGAGCGCGGCAGCAGCTGCAGGAAGACTTCGAGGTCCTGCCACGTGGGCACGAGCTTCTCGATGCCCATCACGGTGATCAGGGTTTCCGGCAGGGTCAGGCACATCCGGCCGTTGCCCTCGGACTCCAGCACCACGATCGACCCGGAGTCGGCGACGGCGAAGTTCGCTCCCGAGATGGCGACCTTCGTGGTGAGGAACTTCTGGCGCAGGTAGACCCGTGCCGCCTCGGCCAGGTCCGCCGGCTCGTCCGACACCTCGACGCCCATGCGGCGCTGGAAGATCTCGCGGATCTCCGACCGGTTGCGGTGGATCGCGGGCACCAGGATGTGCGACGGCCGGTCGTCGCCGAGCTGCACGATCAGCTCGGCCAGGTCGGTCTCGATCGCCTGCACGCCACCGGCTTCGAGGGCCTCGTTGAGCCCGATCTCGGCGGTGGCCATGGACTTGACCTTGACGACCTCCCGCGCGTTCTCGGCCCGGCAGAGGTCGAGCACGATCCGGTTCGCCTCTTCGGCGTCGCGTGCCCAGTGGACGACGCCGCCCCTGGCCGTGACGGACTCTTCGAGCTCGACGAGGAGCGTGTCGAGGCGCGCCAGGACGTCGTCCTTGATCTGCTCGCCGGCGACCCGGAGCATCTCCCAGTCGGTCATCTCGGCGACCGCGGCCGCCCGGCGCCCGCGGATGGTCCCGGTCGCTTTGCGCAGGTTCTGCCGCAGCTGGGTGTCGGCCAGTGCTATGTGGGCGGCCTTGGGGAACGTCGGGCTGCCCAGCCACGTCACGGGGTTGCGAGCCACGGGTCCTCCTCCGTCGAAGCCAGGATCTCGGCCAGGTGCACCGGCCGGACGCCCGCGCGCAACCGCGACAGGCCACCGCCGATGTGCATGAGGCAGGAGTTGTCACCAGCGCTCAGCACTTCCGCGCCGGTGTCGAGCACGCACCGCATCTTGTCCGCGAGCATCGCCGTCGACGTCTCGGCGTTCTTGATCGCGAACGTGCCGCCGAAGCCGCAGCACTGCGTCGAGTCGGGAAGTTCCACCAGATCGAGTCCCTTGACCGCCCTGAGCAGCGCCAACGGCTTGTCGCCGACTCCCAGCATGCGCAGCGAGTGGCAGGTGGGGTGGTAGGTGACCCGGTGGGGGAACCAGGCGCCCACGTCCGTCACACCCAGCACGTCCACGAGGAACTCCGCGAGCTCGAACGTCCGCGGCGGAGACTCACCCAGCGTGGGATGGATCTCGCGAACCATGCCCGCACATGACCCGGATGGCGCAATCACGTACTCGTAGCTCTGCAAGACGTCGGTGTACTTGCGCGCCAGCGTCTTCGCGTGGTCCCGGTATCCGGTGTTGAAGTGCATCTGCCCGCAGCACGTCTGATCGAGCGGAAACTCCACTGAACAGCCGAGGCGCTCCAGCAGACGAACCACAGCGCGTGCCGTCGACGGGAAGAACATGTCGGTCAGGCAGGTCGCGAACAGTGCCACTCTCACGCGCACACCCTCTCCCCAAATTCATCGGATGTCTACCCGGATCGGTGGACCGTACGGGGGTACGCCGGGCGCGCCTCTTGCTATAGGGGTGCCCCACAGCACAGCATGTGCAGCGTGGGCGACCTGTTGACCGAGCGCGCTGTGCTCGGCGTCATCGCGACCCTGGCCGTTCTGGGCCTCTTCGTGATGCTGTGCCGCGCTCGACGAGTCAGCACCTCCGTCGAGGATGCTGTGATGGACATGCTCGACCGCATGTCCAGGGCGTCGAGCGACCTCCGCGCGGGCCTGACCGAGGAAGCCGCGAACAAGGCCACCCCCCACCTGCGCGAGATGCTCAGGTGCGTCGCGGTCGCCATCACCGACGAAGAAGGCACCGTCCTCTCGTGGGACGGCGGCGCGAACGACCACTACGAGTACCTCCGCGACACGGTCGCCCGCGCCATCAACAACTGCCACAAGGAGCACGTCGACCACCGCAAGCTCGGCTGCGAGCTGCAGGGTCCGTGCTCACTGCACAGCGTTGTCGTGGTGCCTTTGGTTGTCGAGGGCGACGTGGCCGGCACTCTGATCGTGGTGTCTGGCGTGGCGTCGAAGCGCCAGATCCGGATGGCCGAGGAAACTGCCCGTTTCGTCTCCACGCAGCTGGAGCTGGAAGTCGTCCAGAAGCAGCGCCAAGCGCTCGCTCAGGCCGAGGTGAAGGCCCTGCGAGCCCAGATCTCGCCCCACTTCGTCTACAACGCGCTGAACACGATCTCCTCGCTGATCCGCACGGACCCCGCCCACGCCCGTGAGCTGCTGCAGGAGTTCGCCGAGTTCACGCGCTACTCGTTCCGCACCGACGGCCTCTTCACGACGCTGGCCGACGAGCTCACGAACATCCACCGCTACCTGACCATCGAGCAGGCCCGGTACGGATCCCGGCTCAACGTCCGGCTGCGGATCGCACCCGAGGTCCTGCAGGTCGTCCTGCCGTTCCTCGTTCTTCAGCCGCTGGTCGAGAACGCCGTGCGGCACGGCCTGGCCAAGAAGCCCGGCGGCGGCATGCTCACCATCACCGCCGAGGACAACGGCAACGAGGCCCTGATCAGCGTCGAGGACGACGGCGTCGGCATGGACCCCGAACGGCTGGACGACATCAAGGACGCCCACCAGACGGGCGCGCACGTCGGCATCGGCAACATCAACGACCGCATGCGGACCGTCTTCGGCGCCGAGTACGCGCTGGTCGTGGAGACGGCGCCCAACGCGGGCACCAAGGTGATCCTGAACGTGCCGAAGTTCGCGCGGAACGTGCTGCCGAACCTGAACCTGGGCAACCAGCTCACCGACGAACCGATGACGAACGAGCAGCCGGTCGTCCGCGCCTGACGGATGCCGTCCGGCACGTTCTCTGAGCAGCGGTAATGGCGCGAACCGACGGTGTCGACGCGCCCGGCTTCAAGGGCGACCAGCGTCTCGCAAGGGCCCGAAGTCAAGCCCCGATCGCAATCGTCGCGAAGCGGCGATGACGTGACCAACGCTCGTCACGGTTGGGGCGCCCACGTTAGAAGGCCGCCGTCTCGCCCGGAACCCGAGCAGCCGGTCGTCCGCGCCTGATCCGGCGACGAAAGTTGCACGCTCAATCATGCTCAACCCGCGCGTGGATCGTGCCGATTGTGGTGTTGACCAATGAACAGCCGGCCGTTTGAGCGAACAGAGGCCGGCCGCGAGTTAAGGGCCACATCCAGTGCAGGAACAACAAGCACCCGAGCGCGTCCGCGTCTGCATCAAGTGCACCGCAAAGGGATTCAACAGCTGCAAGTGCTGAGAAGCCTGCAGGTCAGCGTGCTGCAACAGCCAAAGTCGTGATCAGCACGACGGCGCACACGCTCCAGCTCACCCACATCCAGTAGATGTGCATGGGCGTCGGTCCGGCGGCATTTTGCCTGCCCCGGTCGTCCCACCACTCGACATAGCGTTCGAGCCAGCGGATCGGGTTGAACGTCACAGCCCCGACGCTAGCACCACGTGTTCCAGGTCACGCGGGAGCAACCGACAGCGCAGTTGGGCTCCCGCGTGCACGCGAAACGCACGTACTGTCGAGTACATGAGCGTCACGGACAAGATCGCTGCCCGTCTCCCGAGGGTCATGGACCGGGGTGAACGGCCTCCGGTCGTCGCGGCGGTGCGGTTGCACGGGGTGATCACCCCGCAGTCCTCGCCGGTCGCCCGCAACACGATCAGCCTCCAGAACGTGGAGTCGGCCATCAACCGGGCGTTCGACAACGAGCGTCTGATCGCCGTGGCGCTGCTCATCAACTCGCCCGGCGGTGCGCCGACGCAGTCAGCACTGATCGCCGAGCGCATCCGTGAACTCGCGACCAAGAAGCACGTGCCGGTGCTCGCCTTCTGCGAGGACGTCGCCGCATCCGGCGGTTACTGGCTGGCGTGCGCCGCGGACGAGATCTACGCGCACGGCACGAGCCTTGTCGGCTCCATCGGTGTCGTCAGCGCGGGCTTCGGGCTCAACGGCCTGCTGGACAAGGCCGGCGTCGAGCGCCGCGTCTACACCGCCGGTGAGAACAAGGTGCGGCTCGACCCGTTCCAGGCGGAGAAGCCCGAGGACGTCGAGTGGCTCAAGGGGCTGCACGCGGACCTGCACGAGCAGTTCAAGGCGTGGGTCACCGAACGCCGTGGCAGCAAGCTCAAGACCGAAGAGGACCTCTTCACCGGTGAGATCTGGACCGGCACCAAGGCCCAGCAGCTCGGCCTGGTCGATGGCATCGGGACCATTCGCAGCGTCATCGCCAAGCGCTTCCCGGACGCCGAGCTGACGGTCGCCGAGCCGCGGAAGCCGTTGCTGGCCAAGCTCGGGCTGACCGGTGCATCCACCCGATCGGGCGATCTCATCACGCAGGTCCTGGCGAGCCTGGAGGAACGTGCTCGCTGGTCCCGATTCGGGCTGTGAGCATCAGTTCGGTTTCACAGGGCGTGTCGAGTCAATCCCCGACGTAGACATGACCGCACATTGATGGGCAAGATGCCCGACACAGTGAGTACCCAAGACAACGCCGGTCTCCTCGTCCTCGCAGTCGATGACGAGGCTCCTGGCCTGAGCGAGATCAAGTTCCTGCTCGAGAGCAGTCCTCACATCCGGCGCGTCCTCACGGCCTTCGACGCCGCGGAGGCTCTGCGCATCCTGAGGGGTGACTACGAGCAGGAGGTCATGGCGAGGACCAAGGCCGGCCTGCCGCCGGTCGACGCGGTGTTCGCGGACATCAACATGCCCGGGCTCAGCGGCATGGATCTCGCACGGGTGCTCTCGGCTTTCCGGTATCCGCCCGCGCTCGTTTTCGTGACGGGCGTTGAAGAACGCGACGCGCTCGTGACGGCGTTCGACGTCGGTGCGCTCGACTTCATCAACAAGCCGATCAACGAGGAACGCGTCCTCAAGGCCATCTCCCGGGTCGCCGATCGCGTGGGCCGCACGGCCGCGCCGCAGGCACCGGCACCCACCGCGATGACCCAGGCCTCCGAACCGACCGACGACGAGGTCATCCCGGTCGAGCTCGGCGGCACCATCAAGCTCGTGCCGCGGGCGTCGGTGCGGTACGTGGAGGCGCAGGGCGACTACGCCCGCCTGCACACCCAGGACGGCAGCCACCTGGTGCGCATCCCGTTGGCACAGCTGGAAGAGCGGTGGGCCAACGCCGGGTTCGTGCGCATCCACCGGTCGTACCTGGTGGCGCTGCCGCTGGTGAGCGAGCTGCGGATGACGGCGAACGGGTACGCGGTCGTGATCGGCACCGGTGAGGGCGCCAAGGAGCTGCCGGTCAGCCGCCGGCACACCAAAGAGCTCAAGGAACGCATCGTGCGACCGCCGAAGAGCGGCTGGTGAGCAGGCACGACGCGGGAAAGCCCGAGCAGGCCGCCCGCGAGGCCTGGCTCGGTGAGCAGGCCCGCAAGCCCCGCAGGCGCCGGGTCGTGCTCGCGGACTCGACGAAGGCGCGCGGCAAGGCGCTGCGCACGATCATCGAGCTGGAGGAGCAGACCAGCGTCGGCGAGAAGCTGGTCCGCGACCTCATCAAGCAGCAGCTGCGGTCGGCGTTCGGGCTGGCCTTCATCGTGCTGATCGGGATGTGCCTGCTCCCGATCACCTTCTACCTGTTCCCGCAGATCGGGAACCTCAAGATCCTCGGCATCGGCATCCCCTGGCTCGTGCTCGGCCTGGCGCCCTTCCCGCTGCTCTACGGCGTGGGGTGGGTCTTCCGCAGGCAGGCCGAACGGCACGAGCGCGACTTCGTGAACATGGTCGACCGCTGACGTGAACGCCACCATCTGGAGCCTCACCGCAATCCTCGCCGTCGCACTGGTGACGTTCCTGCTCGGCTACGTCGGGTCGCGCAAGGCGAACACCACCCCGGACTTCCTGGTGGCGCGGCGCGCGATCCCGGCGACCCGCAACGCCGCCGCGATCTCCGGCGAGTACCTGTCCGCGGCGTCGTTCCTCGGCGTGGCCGGGCTCGTGCTCAAGGACGGCATCGACGCGCTCTGGTACCCGATCGGTTTCACCGCGGGCTATCTCGCGCTGCTCCTCTTCGTGGCCGCGCCGCTGCGACGGTCGGGCGCGTACACGTTGCCTGACTTCGCCGAGGCCCGGCTGGGTTCGGCGAACGTGCGGCACTTCAGCACGTTCTTCGTGGTGTGCATCGGCGTGCTGTACCTGGTGCCGCAGCTGCAGTCGGCGGGTCTGACGCTGACCACGATCACCGGGCTGCCGGCGTGGTTCGGCGGGTTGATCGTCACGGTCATCGTGGTGGTCAACGTGCTGGGCGGCGGCATGCGGGCGATCACGCTCGTGCAGGCGTTCCAGTACTGGGGCAAGCTCTTCGCGATCGCGGCGCCGACGTTCGTGCTGTTCGTGGTCTTCCTCGCCTCGCCGAACAAGGGCACGCAGCCGATCAGCGACGAAGGCGTGGTGCGCTTCCCGCAGGCCGAGACGATCACCGTGGCCGAGCAGGAGATCAAGGTCCGCGTCGACGAGCCGCTGACGTTGAAGGTGTACGGCCAGATCGACGGCAGGGACGCGGACGGGCCGGTGTTCTGGGGCCGCGGCGTCTACGAGCTGAGCCCCGGCACGACCATGGAGTTCACCGCGGGCAGCCCGGTGCCGGTGGTCGAGGGCTCGCCGACGAACAACCACGACTGGATGCGCCCGCAGACCGGCGGCATCTCCGACCTTCTCAAGACGTACTCGCTGATCTTCGCGACGTTCCTCGGCACGATGGGCCTGCCGCACGTGCTGGTCCGCTTCTACACCAACCCGGACGGCAAGGCGGCGCGCAGGACCGCGCTGCACGTGCTCTACCTGCTGGGTCTCTTCTACATCTTCCCGACGGTGCTCGGCGTGCTGTCCCGGCTGTACCTGCCGCAGCTGCTGGTGAGCGGGAAGACCGACGCCGCGGTGCTGATGCTGCCCGGCACGATGGTGCCGAACCTGGGTGGCCAGATCCTCGGCGCGATCGTCGCGGCCGGTGCTTTCGCGGCGTTTCTCTCGACCTCTTCCGGTCTGGTCGTGTCCGTCGCCGGGGTGGTCTCGACGGACATCATGCCGGGCAAGGTTCGTGACTTCCGGTGGGCAACTGTGTTCACCGGACTTGTCGCAATCGGTCTTGCTCTGCTGCTTCCGCGCTCCGATGCGTCACTGACCGTGGCCATGTCGTTCGCGCTCGCCGCTTCGACCTTCTGCCCGCTCCTGGTCCTCGGCATCTGGTGGAGAGGACTCACCTGGGTGGGTGCGGTGTGCGGTCTCGTCGTCGGCGGTGGAAGCGTGATCACGGCTCAGGTGATCAGTGTCGTCAGCTCCTACACCGGCCGCTGGGCGCCCGCGGTCTTCACCCAACCAGCGCTGATCACGGTGCCGGTCGCGTTCATGACCATGATCGTGGTCAGCAAGGCGACCCGCAGACGGGCGCCGGCGGACGTGAACCAGATCCTGCTGAGACTGCACGCGCCTGACCCGCTGGGCTTCATCCGCGACCGCGACATCGCCCGCTTCGGCACGGCCGAGGAGAAGGCCAGGATGGCGGATGACCAGCGCAGGGGAGCTGGTCGAACACGTTGAGTAGTCAGCGTTTCAAATGGGTGAAAATTGGTCACTCGAATCGGTGAACGGTGATTGCGGTCACGCAGAGTGCTGTTCGTCTACGCATACTGACCGTTCGTCGCATCACCCGACTGCTTGGCGCAACGGCACGAACGGGGTCTTACCGGAGTGACTCAAGTCTCCATACGGTTCCTGACCAAGAACGGACCGCACCTGGAGGCATTACGTGCACGTCACGTTGCTGACACCTACGACGAGTACGGCGAGGAGGGGACTGTGAGCACCGTCGAGCACACCCCGAGCGAGTCGACCCCGGATGCGCAGAAATGGGTCGATGTACAAGCAAGTGATGACTTCGCAGAGCTCAAGCACCGCCTGCGCAAGTTCGTGTTCCCCGTCTCCGGGCTGTTCCTCGCGTGGTACCTGCTGTACGTGCTCCTCGCGGACTACGCACACGGGTTCATGTCGACCAAGGTGATCGGCAACATCAACGTCGGGCTCATCTTCGGCCTGCTGCAGTTCGTGTCCACCTTCGTGATCACGACGCTGTACGTGCGGCACGCCAACAAGAACCTCGACCCGCTCGCGGAGAAGCTCCGCAACGAGATCGAGGGAGACGGCAAGTGAACGAGTCCAGCCCGATCCTCAACATCAGCATCTTCGGTGTCTTCGTCCTGATCACGCTCTTCGTGGTCATCCGGGCGAGCCGCAACACCAAGACCGCTGCCGACTACCTCGCCGCCGGCCGCGCCTTCACGGGTCCGCAGAACGGCATCGCGATCGCGGGTGACTACCTCTCCGCGGCGTCGTTCCTCGGCATCGCGGGAGCCATCGCCCTCAACGGCTACGACGGCTTCCTGTACTCGATCGGCTTCCTGGTGGCGTGGCTCATCGCGCTGCTGCTGGTCGCCGAGCTGCTGCGCAACACCGGCAAGTACACGATGGGTGACGTGCTGAGCTTCCGGATGCGCCAGCGTCCGGTCCGCGCCGCCGCCGCCACATCGACGATGGCCGTCTCGTTCTTCTACCTGCTGGCCCAGATGGCCGGTGCCGGTGGTCTCGTCGCCCTGCTGCTCGGCATCACGGGCTCCGGTGGCCAGGCCCTCGTCATCGCCGTGGTCGGCGCCCTGATGATCGCCTACGTCCTCATCGGCGGCATGAAGGGCACCACCTGGGTGCAGATCATCAAGGCGGTCCTGCTGATCGCCGGTGCGGGCATCATGACCCTCTGGGTGCTCGGCAAGTACGGCTTCAACCTGTCCGCGGTGCTCGGTGCGGCCGTCGACAACGCCCCCAAGGCGGGCGAGAAGCTGCTCGGCCCCGGTCTGGCCTACGGCAAGAACGGCACCACGCAGCTTGACTTCCTGTCGCTGGCGCTGGCCCTGGTGCTCGGCACCGCGGGTCTGCCGCACATCCTGATGCGCTTCTACACGGTGCCGACCGCGAAGGAAGCCCGTCGCTCGGTCGTGTGGGCCATCTGGCTGATCGGCATCTTCTACCTGTTCACCCTGGTCCTGGGCTACGGCGCCGGCGCGCTCGTCGGCCCGGACAAGATCAACGGTGCACCCGGCAAGGCCAACTCGGCCGCCCCGCTGCTCGCGCTGGAACTGGGTGGCCCGATCCTGCTCGGCCTGATCGCGGCGGTCGCGTTCGCGACAATCCTCGCGGTCGTCGCAGGCCTGACGATCACGGCGTCGGCGTCGTTCGCCCACGACATCTACGCCAACATCATCAAGAAGGGCCAGGCGGAGGACAAGGACTCCGAGGTCAAGGTCGCCCGCCTCACCGCGATCGTGATCGGCCTGGTGTCCATCGGTGGCGGCATCGTCGCCAACGGCCAGAACATCGCGTTCCTCGTGGCGCTGGCGTTCGCGGTCGCGGCGTCGGCCAACCTGCCGACGATCCTCTACTCGCTGTTCTGGAAGAGGTTCAACACCTCGGGCGCGCTGTGGAGCATCTACGGCGGTCTGATCGTGACGATCACGCTGATCGTCCTGTCGCCCGCCGTGTCCGGCCAGCCGACGTCGATGTTCAAGAACTCCGACTTCGCGCTGTTCCCGCTCTCGAACCCCGGCATCGTCTCGATCCCGGTGGCGTTCCTGCTCGGCTACATCGGCACGATCCTCTCCAAGGAGAAGGCCGACCCGATCAAGCAGGCCGAGATGGAGGTCCGCTCCCTCACCGGTGCGGGCGCCGAGAAGGCCATCGCGCACTAGTCGCTGTACCGAGAACGGGCCGTCCCTGCGGGGGTGGCCCGTTTTTCGTGCAACCCTGCTGGTGCCGACCGCGTATTGAACGCGAACGCGGCACGAAGTTGGGGGATCGGAGTGCGACGAGACGACGAGTTCTCGGAGTTCTTCACGAGCAGGTTCGACTGGGTGCGGCGCACGGCATACGCGTTGTGCGGCGACTGGTCGGAAGCTGAAGAACTCGCACAGCACGCATTCGTGCGTGCGTACGCGAAATGGTCGAGCGTCAGGCGCGAGACGGCGGATGCTTACCTCCGCACGATCGTGACCCGCCTGTTCATCAACAGCAGGCGGCGCGGCCGTGACCGCGAACGTCCGGTCGCCGACCTGCCAGAACGCGGGGTCGGCGGTGGGTTCTCCGATCCCGACAGCCGGTTGCACGCCGCGTTGCAGCAGGTGCCGCCCAAGCAGCGTGCGGCGCTCGTGCTGCGGTACGTGCACGACCTGTCCATCGAGCAGACGGCAGCTGAGCTGGGCTGTTCGGAGGGCAACGTGAAGAGTCAGACAGCCAGAGGCTTGGCGACGCTCCGCGAGGCGTACGGCGAGCCGGTCAAGTCGGAGAGTGCCTGTTGAACATCGAAGACGAGCTGCGCGGAGCTCTCGACGTCACCGCGCCACCTGCTACCACCAGCCTGGACACCGTGCTCCGCCGAGGAAAGCGCCGGGTGTTCGCCCGGCGAGCGGGAGCGGTGTTCGGTGCGGCGGCTGTGGTCGTCGGCATAGGGATGGGTGCCGTCACCCTGACCCCACCGCCGTCGTCGCAGCCACCCGCAGCCCAGCTGCCGAGGGTGATCTCGCAGCACGACCTCGACTGGACCCGCGTCGGCGTGCCACCGCAGCAGCCGAACGACAAGGGGGAGTGCCAGTACAAGGGGCGGACCACGCAGCCGGAGTTCCCGGTCGGCATGGCGGAACTCTCGTCTGAGCTGGTCGGCGGATTCGAGGCGGATCTGCGCCGGCTGTTCCCCGGCCTCGAGGTCGACAGGACCGGGGTGAGGGACGGCAACTACCGGTCGGAGCGACAGTTCGATCTGACCGACCGCGGCGGCACGGGAAGCGTGCAGCTCCTCGCCGGCCGGTTCACGACCGGCTCGCCGCAGTTCTACGCCGACGACGCGCTCCGGATCACCGGTGACTGCGCGCCACCGCTGCGCAAGGTGCTCGCCGACGGCACGATCCTGCAGATGCACGGTGTTCACCGGTTCCGCCCGGACAAGCCGTTCAAGGCGTATGCGCAGGCGCTGTACGCGTACCGGAAGGACGGGCTGATCCTGAAGATCGAAGTGCGCACCACTGGCAGTGCCGACATGCGTCGGGTGCCGGAACTCAGCGACTTCTGGGAGCCGGTCGCGCCGGGCAGGGACTCCCTGCCGTTGTCACAGGAGCAGCTCGTGATGCTTGGGCTCGCCGTCGCGGTGGCAGTCTGAGGGTGTGCCGTGCCGGAGGCTCACGAAGGTGCAACCTCCGGCATGGCAACATCTAGGGCGTGACTGTTCCAAGCGTGGAGATCGCCGACGTCCCCGCCGTGCTGCCGGAAGGCGCCGTCCTGCTGGACGTGCGCGAGCAGGACGAGTGGGAGGCCGGCCATGCGCCCGGCGCGCTGCACATCCCCATGAGCGAGATCGGTGCCCGGCTCGACGAGGTGCCGAACGACGTGCAGCTCTACGTCGTGTGCCGCGCCGGTGGCCGTTCCGCCCGCGTGACCCAGTACCTCAACGAGAACGGCTGGGAGGCCGTGAACGTCGAGGGCGGCATGCAGCACTGGGACGCCCACGGCCGTCCGCTCGAGGGCGGCGTCGACGGCATGGATCCCGAGGTCATCTGACCGTGCAGCCGTTGCAGCCGATGCGCGTGGACTGGGTGGCGACTCCGCCACCCGGTGCGTACCCGCAGGTCCAGCGCCGGTCGCAACGGTTGTCCTACGGCGGTCCGCCGAACTACCCGGTCCCGCCGCGCTGGGGCTTCCCGCTGCTCGCGTGGCGGTGGCCGACGGCCGTGCCCGGCACCGTCGAGCAGGCCGACTCGGTCGACGGCGTGCGGCGGCTGGGCAAGACCGCGCAGAACGCGCTGTGGCTGCTCGGCGGTGTCGCGTTATGGGCGGCGTTCTCCGAGATCTGGCGTTATGTCCTGGTCGCGATGAGCCGTTACGGCGCTCTGTCCGCGAACGTCGTCAGCGCGTCGGACGCGATGGTGGTCTCCTCTTCGGCGATCACGATCACCGGCTGCCTGCTGGCGTTGGTGCTCACGCTGCTGTGGGTGCGGCGCACGCGGAACGTGGCCTCGACGCTCGTGGGCTACGGCCCGTCCCGCTCGGATCGTGCCGCCGCTGTCGGGCTGATCGTGCCCGGCATGAACCTCGTCGTGCCCGGCTCGGTGCTGGCCGAGCTCGAACACGCGGTGGCCCGCCGGCCCGCTGAGGTCCGTCCGACGCCGTCGAAGCTGCTGCGCTGGTGGTGGGGCTTCTGGGTCGGCTGCGGGCTGATGTTCGTGATCCAGATCCTGTGGTCGTTCCGGGACAGCACCCAGGCGCTGGCGGACGGGGTCCTGCTGCACGCGTTCGGTGACCTGGTCCTGGTCGGTGTCGCGGTCACGTCGGCGTTGCTCGTCCGGCGGATCACCACGCTGCTGCTGCCGGTCGACGCCGCGTCCGTGCGGCTGATGCGCGTGCTCGAAGTCAAGGACGCTCCCGAACCGCCGCTGCGGTCGTTCCGCGCGTCCGGCTCACCGCGCTGATCTGTTCATCCTGATTTGAACCGCAGGCTCTTCCCGGCGTTGGGCGGGAGTGCCAGGTTGGGTGGATGCGGACACTCATCGGGGCTCTGGTGATCGCAATGGCCACACCAGGGGTCGCCCAGGCGCACCACCGGGAATTCGACCTGCAGGCCCACCGCGGCGGCATCGGCCTCACGGTGGAGAGCACGCTCAAGGCGTTCGCCAAGGCGCTCGAACTCGGCGTGACGACGCTGGAGCTCGACATCCAGATCACTCGGGACGGCCGCGAGGTCATCACCCACGACCGCAAGACGAACCCGGCGAAGTGCCTCGACACGAAGCCGGCGTTCCCCGGTGACCCGGAGTTCCCCTACGCCGGCAAGTACGTGAAGGACCTGACGTTCGCCCAGGTGCGGACGTTGGACTGCGGCAGCACCAGGTGGTCGCAGTACCCGGACCAGGAACTCTCGCCGGGCGCCCGCATGCCGACGCTGGCCGAGCTGTTCGACCTCGCGCGCAAGCACCGCGCGTGGGGCATCCGCTTCAACATCGAGACCAAGGTCGAGGCCGCCGCCCCGCACGAGACCGCGCCGCGCGAGCAGTTCGTGCAGCGCGCGGTCCGCGAGATCCGGCGCTCCGGCTTCCTGGCCAACGTGACCATTCAGTCGTTCGACTGGGGCACGTTGATGCGCCTGCGCGAGGTCGAGCCGCGCATCCCGCTGGTCGCGTTGACGCAGCCGGAGTTCCTGCGGCCCGGCTCGCCGTGGACCGGCGGCCTGAACCTCGACGACTTCGGCGGCAGTGTGGCGAAAGCGGTGAAGTCCTTCGGTGCCAGGGCTTTGTCGCCCGTGCACGGCAACCCGCAGAACGGCAAGATCGGCGACCCGAACTACGTTCCCTTCACCACCAAGGAACTCGTGGCGGACGCTCACCGCCACGGGCTGAAGGTGATCCCGTGGACGGTGAACGATCCGGCCACCATGCACAAGCTGATCGACGACGGGGTGGACGGCATCATCACCGACTACCCGGACCGCCTGCGCACCGTGATGAAGGAGCGGGGTTTCAAGCTGCCCAAGCGGTATCGCTAACTGATGCCGATGGGGTCGGCGGAGTGGTTCCCGGTCTGCAGACCGCCGCGTTGTCCGGTCGCGATGCCGCACAGCTGAGCGTCGGTCAGCCCCATGCCCGTCGCCTGAGCGGACGACAGCGTGTTGCCCGCTGCCTGACCGTCGATGGTGACCGGGCTCGGGTACAGCGTGTTGTCGGCCTCACGGCAGACCAGCACGATCACCTTGAAGGTCCTCGGGTTCGTGTACTCGAGGTTCTTCGTCTCGCCGCGAGCGACGGTGAAGGTCTCCGGCAGGTCGGCGTCCTTCGCGTAGCCGGTGGGTGTCGTCGTCTCGTCGATCGTGTACGTGCCAGGGGGCAGGTTCGCGAACGGCGGCTGGCAGACACCGGTGGCATCGGTGGTGCAGGTGGCGACCACGGTGCCGCTGGTGTTGGCGCCCGAGTACAGCGTGAAGACCGCGCCCGGCACGGCTGCTCCGGTGTCGTCCTTCTTCAGCACGTTCACGGTCGCCGGACGGGCCGGGTCGGTGAACGTCAGCGCCTTGTTCTCACCGGCGGCGACGCTGAACGTGAACGGCAGCGTCGGATCCTTGTCGTAGCCGGCCGGGACAGTTGTCTCGTCCAACGTGTAGGTGCCGACGGGGAGATCGGTGAACTGCGGGAGGCACGCGCCGCTCGCGTTGACGGTGCAGGTGCCCACGACCGTGCCGCCCGTGCCGGTGCCGTTGTACAGCGTGAAGACGGCGCCGGCCTGGCTGCCGCCGTCACTGCCGAGCTTCGTCACGGCGACGGAGCCGCAGTTGCGGATGTTGACGTTGCCGGGCCCGACCAGATCCTTCATCTGGGCGGTCGACGACTGGCCGGAGCTGCGGCTGACCGCGTAGGCCTTGCCGAAGCCCTCGCACACGCCGGGCGCGAAGACGCCGGCTGCGGTCAGGTTGATGCCGGCCTCACCGAACTCGTGCAGGCCGAGCGTCTCGTTCGACGGCGCGACGGTGTCGAGCGGGGTGTTGCCGGTGTTGACGGCTGCCTCGGCGACGCCGGCCGACAACGTGGTCGCGACGCTCCAGCACGGCGGGGAGTTGCTGCCGACCTCGCACGCGCCGGCGGTGATCCAGCGGGACAGCTTCAGCACCGGGGTGCCGCCGCCCTCGAAGTCGTAGACGATCAGCATGTCGCCGACGGTCCGTTGCACGAGCCCGGACGGGCCACAGGAGGTCGTGCCCTTGTTGAACTCGAAGGCCACGTGCGCGCTCGGCGAGGTGGTGTTCTGCGGGATGCGGACCCACGCCAACGTCAGGAACACATCAGTGCCAACGGTCTTGCTCGCCACGTAGACGCGCTTGAGATCGTCCTTGTTGGACGCTTTCTGCGTGCCGACGGTCGGACAGACGGCGTCCTGCTTGGTGCCACCGGCGAAGCCCGAGTCCGACGTGCTCGCCTGCCGGTCCTCCAGACCGGTGAAGGCCCAGCCGGAGACGACCTTGCTCGCGGTTCTCAGCGGTGCGGTGCCCGTCCAGGTGGCGGGCGAGAAGCTGTTCCAGTCGAAGTTGATCGGTGCCTGCGGGGCGAGGTTCGCGTCGTCGTCCTCGAACCCGGCGGCGGTGCCGACGGGGCCGGCTACGGCGATGCCTGCGGGACCGAGCAGGCCGAGCACGAAGGCGGACACCGCGGCGCCCGCGATCATCAAACGTCTGCGCATGGTGTTCTCCAATGCGCCGGGACGTCCGGTTCGGTCCCCGCACCGCGCCGACGTCCAGTGGACGGGTGGACCGGCCGGGCGGGAGGGTTGGTGCAGGATCAACGGTCGAGCGGGGCCGAACCATCAGGGTAGGCACGCGGGTCGGCGAACCGCCCGTGTGCTGACTCATTCAAGGCCGATGTACTGGCCGAAGTGCCTGGGTCGGCCGGTCACTCTCCGCTGAGCTGCAGCGAGTGCAGCCCGCGGATCACGAACTCCGCGCGCCGGTTGGGCTCCGCGGCCAGCACGGCGCCGGGGAGCTTGCGGTGCAGCGACGACAGCGCCGCCTCCACCTCGATGCGGGCCAGCGGCGCACCCAGGCAGTAGTGGATGCCCATGCCGAACCCGAGGTGCTGGTTCTTCTCGCGGCCGATGTTCAGCTCGTCCGGGTTCTCGAAGACCAACGGGTCGCGGGCGGCCGCACCGAGCAGCGCGGCGATCTTCTCGCCGGGCTCGACGACGTGGCCGGCGATCTCCACGCGTTCGGTCGCCGTGCGTTCGAAGAGCTGCAACGGCGAGTCGTACCGGATGAGCTCCTCGACGGCCGTGGGCATCAGCTCCGGCGAGAGGCGCTCCCACTGCGAGCGGTGGCGCATCAGGGCGAAGACGCCGTTGCCGATGACGTTGACGGTGGCCTCGTGGCCGGCCATCAGCAGCAGCACTGCGGTGGCGACCAGTTCGTCCTCGGTGAGCCGGGCGCCGTCGGTGTCGGTGACGGCGACCAGGTCCGACACCAGGTCGTTGCCGGGGGACTTGCGCCGCAACGCGACCAGCTCGCGCAGGTAGGCGACGAACTCGGTCGCGGCGCGTTCAGCCAAGGCCTGCTGGTCGGCAGGCAGGCCGTACTCGTACATCTTCACGATGGCGTTGGACCACGGCTGCAGCAGGTAGCGGTCCTGGCCGGGGACGCCGAGGAGTTCGGCGATCACCTCGACCGGCAGCGGCGCGGCGACGTGGGCGAGCAGGTCGGCCTGGCCCTGGTCGTGGATCTTGGCGACCAGTTCGTCGACCAGCCGGTCGGCGAGATCGGCGACCCACGGGCGGAGGCGTTCGACGTGGCCGCGGCCGAACGCGGCGGCGACCAGGCGGCGCAGCCGGGTGTGCGTGGGCGGCTCGTTCTCCAGCAGCGAGTTTCGGTGCAGCAGGTTGAAGGACATGAACTGCTCCACCGGCTTCACGTCCGACCAGATCCGGCCGAGCGAGCGGTGCCGCAGGACCGCCGAGCAGGCGGCGTGCGACACGGCGACAGCGACACCCATCTGTTCGTGGTGGTGCACCTCACCGGCCTCGCGCAGGGCTGCGAAGGCCGGGTACGGGTCGGCGATGAACGCGGGATCACGCTGGTCGAACGTCACAAGGCGGGACGGTAAGTCGCGATGAGCGTTTCGTCCACGTCCATTTGATTGATGACTCAAATTGTTGCGCGGGAACTATCGTTCGTACTTGTGCAGCTACCTTCCGTCGTCGCGCATCGTGGCGCGTCCACCGATCGTCCCGAGCACACCATCGGCGCCTACGAGCTCGCGCTCAAAGAGGGTGCTGACGGGCTTGAGTGCGACATCCGCCTTTCGCGCGACGGCGAGGTCGTGTGTGTGCACGACCGCACGCTCGCCCGGACGTCGAACGGCCGTGGCACGGTCAGCGCGATGACCCTCAGCGAGCTGAAGACGTACGACTACGGCAGCTGGCACCGCCACGGTCAGCCGGCCGGACTGCTCGTGCTCGACGAGCTGCTGGACCTGGTCAAAGGCACGAACGTGCAGCTCTTCGTCGAGACCAAGCACCCGGTCCGGTACCGCAACGAGGTCGAACGCAAGCTCGCCGAGGCGCTCAAGAAGCACAAGCTCGAAGAACAGATCGTCATGATGTCCTTCTCGCCGACGGCCGTGAAGGTGTTCCGGGAGATGGCGCCGGACATCCGCACGGTGCTGCTGCTCGACCGCCTCGGCCGGTACCGCAGCGGCGCGCTGCCGTCGTTCGCCGACTACACCGGGCCGGGCGTGCACGTGCTGCGCAGCGACCCCGACTACGTCGATCGGGCGAGGCGAGCTGGCCACGAGACGTACGTGTGGACGGTGGACAGCGCCGAGGACGTCGCGCTGTGCCGTGACCTGGGGGTCCGCTACCTCGCGACGAACGCCCCGGCGAACACGCGTCGCCTGCTGACGGCTAACTTGGCGACCTAGACAAGCCTGAGCACGAGGAGGGCCAAGGTGGCCAAGCGGACCGCGGTCAAGGACGCACCGAAGGACGGGATCAACCCCAAGCAGCCCTGCCCGTGCGGGTCCGGCAAGCGCTACAAGGCCTGCCACGGCGCGCCCGGCGGTGCCACGGACGTGATCGTGTCCCGGCCGTTCGAGGGCCTCGCCGCCGAGTGCGAGCTGATCGCGCTGCGCGAGTTCGTGCCGTCGGCGGTCGCGAAGCTGCCGGTCAAGGACGGGCGCGAGGTCACGCTCGCGACGGTGCTGCCGATGGCCGCCGCCGGGCTGATCCGCGGGGACGACGTGCCGTTCGTCGGTCTGCAGGTCCAGACGCGGTCCGGCGACCTGAGCCGCGACCTGGCGCGGGCGCTGCAGTGGGCGCAGCAGGCGAAGGCCGGTGACGTCCTGCCGGTCGTCGGTCCGGACAACGGTGAGAACCCCGGCCGTCTGCAGGACCTGCTGGACCCCGAGGCCGAGATCGTCCCGGAGCTGCACGCCGACTTCGTGTGGTGGATGCCGGAGGGCACCGAGCCCGCCGGTGACGTGGCGCTGTCGTTGGAACGGGCGAACGCCGCCATCCTGCCGACCGCTCGTGTCGACGCCCCTGGCGTGAAGGCCGCGTACTGGGTGGACGCCGGCGACAAGGCGCACCTGCGCTGGGTCCGTCCGGAGCCCGAGGAGAAGTTGTTGCCCGCGATGGCGCGGCTGGCCGCCCGCGGTGAGCTGGACCTGGGCGAGGGCTCCCGGTACGCCGGTTCGTTCCGCGCGCACGGCCTGCTGGTGCCGGTCTGGGACCTCGACCGCGAGATGCACGCCCGCGAGTGGGCCGAGCCGGCCGAGGCGCTGGGCAAGCGTTTGCTGGAGGCGCTGGCCTCGGACGAGCCGCTGACCGACGCCGAACGCCGGGCCCGCGACGGCCTGCGTGGCCGGCAGATCACCCTCCGCTGATCCACAACCTGTCCACAGGGTTGTCCACAAGGAGCTGTGGATAAGTGCTGCTGCACATCATCTCGAAGGCCGACTGGGCCGCTGCCCAGTCGGTCGGTGCCATCTCGCCCGTCGGCGAGGAGTTCGTGCACTGTTCGGACCGCGGCGTCGTGCACGTGACGGCCGGCAAGTTCTTCCACGGGCAGAGCGGGCTGCTGCTGGTCGTCATCGACCCGAAGCTGCTCGACGTGCCAGTGCGCTGGGAGGCCGTGCCGGACTCGCCGCTGTGGTTTCCGCACGTCTACGGCCCGATCCCGGTCGAGGCCGTCGTCGAGGTCCACGACTTTCCCGGTCTTCCGGACGGTTCGTTCGTTCTGCCGGAAGCCGTTGCCGTTCTGTGATTTAGTGCTGGCAACCGTTACGCGCACTCAGGCGTGAACTCCCCGAAGCCAGGTTGCTGCTTCGGGGAGGGGGCGTGCCGTGACGGCGGTGCTGCAACTGGATGTGGCCGCCCAGCGCGGCGGGGGAAGAGCGGAAGCCGTGGGGGACTTCGCTGAGTTCGTGCGCATGTCGATGCCGGGACTTCTGCGGTACGGCCATGCCCTGACCGGCAACCCGCACGACGCGGCCGACCTGGTGCAGTCGGTCCTGGAGAAGGTCGGCTCCCGTTGGGTGGCCGTGCAGCGCAAGGGTGACGACCCGCTCGCCTACGTCCGCAGGGCGATGGCGAACACGCACATCAGCATCTGGCGCCGGCGTCGCCGCGAGAACCTCGTGGCGGACTTCCCCGACTCCGGCGCGGATGCTCCCGAGCTGACGAGGCTCGAAAACGAACCGCTCTGGCAAGCACTGCGCGACCTACCGCCACGGCAGCGCGCGGTCATCGTGCTGCGTTACTACGAGAACCTCTCCGAGGCCGAGATCGCGAACGCGCTCGGGATCTCGTGCGGCACCGTGAAGAGCCAGAGCAGCAAGGCGATGGCGAGTCTCCGAACACGCCTGGGAAGGGACTGAGCAGTGAACGACGACTTCGACGATGAGCTGCGCAGGCTCTTCAGCGACGACCGCCTCGACGTCCAGGTGACGTCGGACGCGACCGACGCTGTGGTGCGCGGCGCGGATCGCCGACGACGCCGGCGTAACGCGGTGACGGCGACCTTCGCCCTGGTGGCACTGGTCGGCGCCGGGGTCGGGCTGAGCCAGCTCCGGCCACCGTCCGACGACACCGCCGGGCCGTTGCTGCCGACCTCTTCCTCCACCGCTTCGGCGACTCCGCCGCCGTCGGCCAGCACGTACACCTCGACGGTGACGGTGACCGTCGACCCGCCGACGGCGGGGACCGGCACGCCCAATCCACCCGGCGGCAACACCACCCCGAAGAGCTCGAGCAAATCGTCGACGGCCAAGCCACCACCGCCGACCCCGGAAGCCGCGCCTCCCGTGTGGAGCAAGCTCTCGCTCGGGATGTCCTACGACGACGCGATGGCGACCGGTGAACTGGGCAACGCCGGTGCGGGCACCAACGAGAACTGCCGGTACCACGGCCTGAAGCCGGGGAACGGCTACGTCGACGTGTACATCTCCCTGATCACGGGCATCGTCCGGATCAACCTGCCGGACTCCGGCAAGACGTCGAAGGGCATCGGAGCCGGCTCGACGGTGGCCGACGCCAAGGCTGCCTATCCGACCGCGACCCAGAACGGTTCGCAGCTCGTCGTGCCGGTGATCGGGACGCCGCAGTGGAAATACGTCTTCGAGACCAACGGCACGAATGTGACTGCCGTGTACATGCGCGTGGCCGCTGACGATCAGTGCCTCTGAGCCACTGAGCTGACGCAAGCCCCGCCGCTCCTGGGGGTGTGGCGGGGCTTCGTCGTGTCTGAAATCAGGCCATTCAGTGTGACTTTTTCGTGACAACGAGATTCGCAACCGCATTGCGGTGTCGGCGTCTTAGGGTTGTCCGAAGAACCACCTGGGGGTTGAAATGAAGAACTCGATCAAGCTCGCATTTGTCGCCGCTTTCTCCGTCGCCGCAATTGCCGCGTGCACGAGCACGCCCGCGCAGGAGAACGCCGCGCCGACCTCCGCGTCCCAGGAGCCGGGATCGTCGCCGCCGTCCGTCGTCACCGAGGTCGTCACCCACACCGTGACGAAACCCGCCGCACCTCGGCAGATCGACTCGTTCGGCTACGGCGCTCTCAAGCTCGGCATGTCGAAGCAGGACGCGGTCGACGCCAAGCTCATCGACGCAGGTCAGCCGTACGCCGAGAACCTGCCGCAGTGCTCTGTGCACAACCTTGCCGGCACCGATCTCAAGGTCATCGTCTCCACGACGGCCGGTGTGGCCGCCATTCCGTTCACCACGGCCATGTCGTCGACCGGTGCGGGGATCGGCGCGACCCTGAAGGACGTCCAGGGCGCCCACCCGAACCTGAAGGGCGCCGGTCTGCCCGACCAGCACCGCGCCGAGGCGAGCAACAACCCGAACGCGCATTTCAAGTACCAGCTCCGTGACGGCAAGGTCGCCTACGCGGCCCTCGTGCTGAACGGGCAGAACTGCGCGGAGTGAATTGATTCAGCCATTCGGACCCCGCCTCAGATTGATTGCGACGGGGCCTGAAACAACGTCATTTCGTCGTGACTTTCCTGTTACGAAGAACCCTGCAACCCACTTCCGTTGTCGACGTCTTATCGGGTGTCTAGAAACAAAGAACGAATCCTGGGGGGATTCCGAAATGAAGAACACGATCAAGATCGCAATTGTCGCCGCCATTGCCGCCGTCGGCCTGGCCGCGTGCACGAGTGCTCCCGAGTCGGAGCAGAGCGCCGCGCGCCTGCCGCAGACGCAGACGTCGACGCCCGGTACGTCCGCACCGCCACCTTCCGTGGTCACCGAGGTCGTGACCTCCACGGTCACGAACCCGCCGAAGCCGCAGGCGGTGACCGGCAAGATCGACAAGACCGACGACCGGCTCGGCTACGGCGCCTTCAAGCTGGGCATGACGCTCGAAGAGGCCCGTGCGGCCGGTCTGACCAACCTGAGCTGGGATGGCGAGGGCGACAACCTCTGCGTGGCCGATGACAAGATCGCGGTCTCGAAGAGCCACGGCATCGAACGCATCACGCTGCCCGCCGACGCCAAGACGTCCAAGGGCATCGGCGTCGGTTCGACCTTCGCCGAGGTGAAGCGCGCCTACCCGAACGCCACCGAGTACCGCGCCGGTTGGTTCGCCGTCATCAGCAGCATCGCCTCGTACTCGTTCTCCGCCTACAGCAGCAGCGACACCGACAAGGTCGAGCAGATCAAGCTCACCTCACGCCTCGGCAGCTGCCCGCTCGCCTACATGTGATCCGTCTCGTACCCGCCCCGCTGGGGGGTGGGGCGGGTACGAAACCGCTGTTCAGACGGCCTGCAGACGACTTGCAGGTCGTTTGGAGACCGACCGGCCAGATTCATCGACAACACACCAAGTCCTTGGGGGAACCAGAATGAACCGCTCGCTCGTCCTCGTCACCATTGCCGCCGCTCTCGGCCTGGCCGCGTGCACGAACGCTCCCGCGTCGGAGCAGAACGCCGCGCCCGCGCCGCAGACGCAGTCGTCGACGCCCGGTACGTCCACGCCGGCGCCTCCCGTGGTCACCGAGGTCGTGACCTCGACCGTGACGAACCCGCCGGCGCCGCAGGCCGTGACCGCCAAGACCGACAACCGCGTCGGCTACGGCGCCCTCAAACTGGGCATGACGCTCGACGAGGCCCGCGCCGCCGGTCTGACCAAGCTGACCTGGGAACACGAGAACGGCGACAGCACCTGCGTGTCCGACGGCAAGGTCACGTTCTCGAAGAAGTACGGCGTCGTCATGATCGCGCTGCCCGCGGACGCCAAGACGAGCAAGGGCATCGGCATCGGCTCCACCTACGCCGAGGTGAAGAAGGCCTACGCGGACGCAACGTCATACCGGGGTGGTTACAGCGCGAAGATCGACAACGCGAGCCACTACTCGTTCAAGGGCGACGAACCCGGCTACGGCGGCACCGACGCGAGCAAGGTCGAGGCGATCACGATCGGGGCGTCCGTCGTCGACTGCGCGATGTTCCTGCTCTAAGAGGCGAGGCAACCGGCACGCGGCTTTCCGCGTGCCTTTGTAGAAGTGGAACTCACGTGGGGGAACAAGCAATGAACCGCTCGCTCATCATCGTCGCGCTGACCGCCACGCTGGGTCTCGCAGCCTGCACCACGACGCCGCAGGCCGACTCCACGCCTTCCTCGACCACCAGCACGCAGCCGGCCCATGTGGTCACCGAGGTCGTGACGCAGACCGTGACGAACCCGCCGAAGCCGCCGAACGACAGCCGTCCCGGCTATGGCGCGCTCAAGCTCGGCATGACGCTGGCGGAGGCACAGGCCACCGGACTGGTGGGCACGGACTTCCACGTCTACCGCAACTGCAGGTACAACGACCACGCGACGATCACGGACGAAGGCGGCGTGGAGCGGATCACGCTGCCGCCGGACGCCAAGACGTCGGCGGGTGCCGCAGTGGGCATGACGCTGACCGAGCTCAAGCGGCTCTACCCGAGCGTGAAGGAGGAAGCGCTCGGCTACGCCGTCGACATCCCCGGCGACGCGCGGCTTCTCTTCGAGACCAGCGACACCCTCGTCCCGCGCAAGGACGGGGACAAGATCGCCAAGATCAAGCTGTTCAAGCGCCGGTTGCAGTGCATGGCGGCCGTGTTCTGAAAAATCTCGGGCGGTCGTGTCGAGAACCCGTCAGCGGCTCCGTCCCCGTGGTGAAGGCGGTCGAGACGGGCCGCAAGCGCACCGAGGGAGACACCCGAGATGGCCAAGTACCTGCTGCTCAAGCACTACCGCGGCGCCCCTGCTCCGGTGAACAACGTGCCGATGGACCAGTGGTCGCAGGAGGAGATCTCCGCGCACATCCAGTTCATGAGCGACTTCGCGGACAAGCTCACCGCGACCGGTGAGTTCGTCGACGGCCAGGCACTCGCCCAGGAGGGGACCTGGGTCCGCTACGACGGTGAGGGCAAGCCGCCGGTGACCGACG
>NZ_JAJAEG010000014.1:111399-255156 GCF_047445655.1 Lentzea alba | reverse complement strand
GAGCTCGAAGGCGATCTACTTCCTCGCGCAGATCGCCCGTCCGTAACCGGTTTTCGGGCGCATTCGCCCTGATGGGCGAGCGTTTCGCACGGCGAGATCATGATCACGGCTTTACCGTTCCAGGCATGACCCAGCACGGTGCCGGCGAGCAGCTCGTGGTGCTCGCCGCGGCGGGCGCCACGCGGATCACCTGTTTCAGCGGCGTCACCATTCCCGTCCTCCTGAGGACCGAGAGCTACTCCAAGGCGCTGGCGGACGCGCTGGGCCTGTCGCCGGCACCGGAGCTGCAGCGCGAGGGCGTGTTGCCGCAGTGCGTGTTCTTCATCCACGAGTACGCGCTGCGCACCGTCGTCGGCGGCAACCGGCTGATGGAGGACCAGGTCCTGCATCTGTTGTTCCACGCGCCGTCGATCCGGGTCGTGCCGGCCAGCGCGGGCGGGGCGGCGGCGATCGGGCTGGACTACGCGTTGATCCAGTACGAGCACGAGCCGCCGCTCGTCTATCTCGCGAACTGGTCGTTGGCCAGCGACACGGCGACCGTTGAACGGGCCGTGCTGGTCTTTCAGCGCATGCACGCCGTCGCGCTCGACAACGAGCGGTCGCGTGACCTCCTGATGGATTACGTGGCCGTCTACGACCGTTAGGGAGTGTTGCGGCGCAGGAACAGCCGCATGCCGTCCTCGCCGGGCAGCGCGCACAGCAGGAGTCGGACGTTCTGGTGACGCACCGGCACCGCACACGAATCGCCCGCCAGCAATGTCCCCGCCAGCAGGCCGGCCGACTCGTGATCGATGTCCAGCACGAAGTCGTTGCTCATGGATGGACCCTATGAGGTGCTCGCCTCGCAACCCAGTCACCCAAAGGTGTCACATTCTGTGTCACGTTCTGGGTCGCCGCCTCGTCCAGTGAGAACGAGGATCAAGGGAGTCACCAAGAAGGACGCCGGCCTGTTCACCAAGGTCGTGTACTGGTTCGCCCGGCGCGAGTTCGGGGCGGTGCCGGAGCCGGTCACGGTCATGGCGCACCACCCGAAGCTGCTGATCGCGAGCGGGCGGCACGAGCTGGCGGTCAAGAAGGCGGCACATGGGCCGTTGTTCGAGCTCTGCGTCTACCGGACCGCCGTGAAGCTCGGCTGCTCGTGGTGCGTCGACTTCGGCGCGATGCTGATGAAGCACGAGGGCCTCGACATCGAACGGCTCAAGCACATCGACTCGTACGCCACTTCGCCGCTGTTCACCGACGTCGAACGCAAGGCGCTCGCGTACGCCGACGCGATCACCGACACACCCGTCAGCGTCACCGACGAACAGGTCGCCGAGCTGGAGAGGTTGTTGGGGCGCAAGGAACTCATCGCGCTGACCTACCAGATCGCGCTGGAGAACCAGCGGGCGCGGTTCAACAGCGCGTTCGGAATCAAGGACCAGGGCTTCACGAGCGGCGACGCCTGCCGCGTACCGGCAAACTAGACGGGTGGAGAAGATCACCCTCACGGGTGCACAGGAGACCATGCTCGCCACGCTGTACGGCCGGGCGCTCGACAGCGAGCGGCCCAGGTCCGTGCTGCACGACGACGAGGCGAAGCGCGCGGTCGATCGGATCGATTACGACTTCGCCAAGACCGGGATGAACACCACGACGGCCGTTGGGGTCGCCATCCGCGCCAAGGTGCTCGACGACTGGACGCGCGAGTTCCTGCAGCGCAACCCGACCTGCACCGTGCTGCATCTCGCGTGTGGGCTGGACACGCGCGCGCATCGCATCGAACGGCCGGACACGGTGCGGTGGGTCGACGTCGACATGCCGGACGTCGTTGCGTTGCGGCACAAGCTTTTGCCGACGCCAGAGCCGGACTACCGGCTCGTGGCGTCGTCGGTCACCGAGGACGCGTGGCTCGAAGCCATCCCGGCGGATCGTCCGGCCGTCGCGGTGTTCGAGGGCCTCTCGATGTACCTCACGCAGGAAGAAGGTCACGCGTTGATCAGAAGGATCACCAGCAGGTTCTCCAGCGGTGAGCTGCTGTTCGACGTCTACGGCTCGTGGGGGATCAAGCTGCAGAAGCTCGTGCCGGCCGTGCGCAACGCCGGCGCGACGCTGCACTGGGGCGTCGACGATCCGGCCGAGGTCGAGGCGCTGCACCCGAACCTGAAGACGATCGACGCATGGCGCAGCGTGGACCTGCCGCACCTGGACGCGTTGCCCAGGTCCGGCAGGATCCAGATGAAGGTCGTCAGCGCGATTCCGAAGCTCAGGGATGTCGGGAAGGTGCTGCGATTGCGTTGGTGACTAGTTCTCGATGACGAAGTCGAACTTGGCGGTGTAGCGGTTGCCGACGAGCGGGCCGAGCTCGACCTCGCACTCCCGGTCGAGGTAGCGGTCGCGCCGGTTCAGCGCGGCCACGTTCATCCCGTACGCCCTGAGGTTGTCCGGGAAGAACAGCTGCGTGGTGAGGATCGGGCCGCCGCGCGCCTGCACCTTGACGTGGATGTGCGGTGTGCGACCGGGGTAGTCCTTGGGCACGATCGTTTCCAGCACGTACGCGCCGGACGAGTTCGTGAACTGGTGCCCGCGCATCTTGAACGTCGTGTTGTCGTAGGCGCCCCGGTCGTCCGCCTGCCAGAAGTCCAGCAGTGCGTTGGGAATCGGCGCGCACTTCATCGTGTAGACGAACCCGGTGAGGCTGAGCACGACGCCGGTGACGCCGGGCGTGCGCAGGTTCGTGCGCTGCGGGGAGTTGCGCTTGAAGTAGGGGCCTTCGATGTTCGACGGGGTGTCGTCGTCTTCGACGCATGTCGGGGTGAGCGGGAGAGGGGCGCTGCGCGCCGTGGTGGTGCCGGCGGCGGTCAGTGCGACGGCGGCCGCCGCACCGGTCGCCAGGAACGCCCGGCGTGAGGAGACGTCGTGTTCGGGCATGCTCGATCTCCGGTGGTTGCAACCCGCGGCAGGGGGCTTGGGCTGGACCAACGGGAGAACGTTAGCGTCTAAACGATTCCGGGAACAGTTACGGTCTAGACCAAAAAGTCCACGTGAGCGAGCTTGTCGGGGTTCGCCATGTCGTAGACCGCGAGGACCTTGCCCTCGTGCACGGTGAACGTCGTGACGCGCGCCGCCACGTCGCCCTGGGCCGGGATGACGACGCCGAGCTCGCCGTTGACCAGCACCGGCCGCACCTGCGGGTAGCCGTACTTGCGGATGAGGCCGAAGAAGAAGCGGGCCACCTTGTCCGCTCCGGTGATCGTGTTGACCGCGGTGCGCGTCTTGCCGCCCGCGTCGCCGATCATCACCGCGTCCGGGTGCAGCAGGCCCAGCACGGTGTCGATGTCACCGCTGTTCATGGCCTGGAGGAACTTCTCCAGCACCTCCTGCTGCTCGGCCAGCGCCGCGCGGGGCGGTGGTTCGGCGTCCGCGACGGCCTTGCGGGCACGGGACGCGTGCTGCCGCGCGGAGCCTTCCGAGACGTGCAGGATGTCCGCGATCTCGTTGAACGGCAACGAAAACGCGTCGTGCAGCACGAACGCCACGCGCTGCTCGGGAGTGAGCCGGTCCAGCACGACCAACGCCGCCATGCGCACGCCGTCGGACCGCACCACGGACGCCAGCGGATCGTCGTCCTCGCTCGTCGTGAGCAGCGGTTCCGGCAGCCACGAGCCCACGTAGGTCTCCCGGCGCACGGCCGCCGACCGCAGCCGGTCCAGGCAGATGCGGCTCACCACGGTCGTGAGCCAGGCGCGGACGTCCCTGACGCCCTCGGCCGCGGACAGGCGCAGCCACGCCTCCTGCACGGCGTCCTCAGCGTCGGCGACGCTGCCGGTGAGCCGGTACGCCACGCCGATCAGGTGCGTTCGATGGAGCCCGAAGTCGTCGACCGTGGTCACGGTTGGCAGTTTGCCAGGGGATTAGACTCGGGTGCGTGGCAGGACGCATCAGGGAAAGCGACATCGCGTTGGTGCGTGAGCGGAGCCGCATCGACGAGGTCGTGGGTGACCAGGTATCGCTCAAGAGGGCCGGTGGGGGAGCACTGAAGGGGCTTTGTCCCTTCCACGACGAGAAGACGCCGTCGTTCAACGTGCGCCCGTCGCACGGCACGTTCCACTGCTTCGGCTGTGGTGAGGGCGGCGACGTGATCGCCTTCGTGATGAAGGTCGAGCACCTGTCGTTCGTGGAGGCCGTCGAGCGGCTCGCCGACCGGGCGGGCATCCAGCTCACCTACGAGGGCGGCGGCGTCACGATCCAGCGCGACCGGGGCACGCGCAGCAGGCTCATCGAGGCGCACAAGGCGGCGGCCGAGTACTACGCCGAGCAGCTCGCCACGCCCGAGGCGCAGGCGGCGCGCGAGTTCCTGGCCGAGCGCGGGTTCGACGAGGCGGCGGCACGGCAGTTCGGTTGCGGTTTCGCGCCAGGCGGCTGGGACAAGCTCACCAAGCACCTGCTGGGGCGCGGTTTCGAGCTCACCGAGCTGATCAAGTCGCAGCTCACCAAGGAGGGCCGCCAGGGGCCGATCGACCGGTTCCACCGGCGGCTGCTGTGGCCGATCAAGGACATCGGCGGCGAGGTCGTCGGCTTCGGCGCGCGGCGGATCTTCGACGACGACCCGATCCAGGCGAAGTACCTGAACACCAGCGAGTCGATGATCTACAAGAAGTCGAACGTGCTGTTCGGGCTCGACCAGGCCAAGAAGGAGATCGCGAAGCGCAAGCAGGCCGTGATCGTCGAGGGCTACACCGACGTGATGGCGATGCACCTGGCCGGTGTGCCGACGGCGGTCGCGTCGTGCGGCACGGCGTTCGGCACGGACCACATGAACGTGCTGCGCAGGCTGTTGATCGACGACGACGTGAACGGCGAGGTCATCTTCACCTTCGACGGCGACGAGGCGGGCCAGAAGGCCGCGCTGAAGGCGTTCGAGGGGGAGCAGACGTTCTCCGCGCAGACCTACATCGCGGTCGCGCCGGACAACATGGACCCCTGCGAGCTGCGGCAGGCCAAGGGCGACGTCGCGGTGCGCGACCTGGTGGCGCGGCGCACGCCGTTGATCGAGTTCGCGATCAAGGCCCAGCTCAAGGCGTACGACCTCGACTCCGTGGACGGGCGCGTCGAGGCGTTGAAGAAGATGGTGCCGTTCGTCGCGCAGATCAAGGACCGCGCCAAGCGCGACGGGTACGCGACGCGGCTCGCCTGGTGGGTGGGCTGGGACGACGAGGCGATGGTCGTGCGCCGCGTGCGGCAGGTCTCCGGTGGCAAGGCTCCGGTCGTCGCTGCTCAGCGCGTCGACCCGAACCAGATCGCGCTGGGTGTCGAGGTCGACGGCCCCGCCCGGCCGAACCCCCGTGATCCACGGCTGGTGCCCGAGCGCGAGGTGCTCAAGGTCGCGCTGCGGATGCCCGAGTACGCGGGTCCGCTGTACGACTCGCTGCCGGACGAGGCGTTCACCGAACCTGCCTACGTCGCGCTGCACCGGGCGATCCGCGACGCCGGTGGCGCGTCCTCGGGGCTCGCGGGCACGGCGTACCTGGACGCGATCTCGCAGGCTTGCTCGCACGCGTCGGTGCGGTCGGTGCTGACCGAGCTCGCGGTGGAACCGTTGACCGTCAAGCAGAACGACGAGTTCCGCTACGTGTCGATGGTGATCGCGCGGCTGCAGGAGGTGCAGGTCGGCAAGCAGGTCGAGGACGTGAAGTCGCGGCTGCGGCGGCTGTCCCCGATCAAGGACGCCGAGGAGTACCGGGCGCTGTGGGGCGATCTGGTGGCGCTGGAGGAGTACCGCAAGGCGCTTCTGCAGCAGAGCGCGGGAGTGCTGTAGTGGGGTTGTTCCGGCGGTTGTTCGGCTCTGGCGCGCCGGACGGGTTCACCGGCTCGTTGGAGCCCGACGAGGTCGTGATCGCTTTTGCTCCGGTCGAGGGCGGCCATCTGGTCGTGACATCGCTCGGGCTGTGGGTGCCCGGTCCCCGGCGGATCGGGTGGCACCTGATCAGCAAGGTGAAGTGGGAGGGCACGCTGCGGGTCGTCGAGGCCGCCGAAGCTTCTCTGGAAGGACCCGTGGTGCTGCTGGAAGACCTTCCGGCGCAACGGTTTGCCGTGGACGATCCCGGCCGGGTGCTGCGGGCGATCAGCCAGCGGGTCGAGGGCTCGATCCGGGCGCGCGAACGGGTGGAGTCGCCCGGCGTGTGGATCCTGCAGCGCAAGATCCCTGGTCAGGACGGGTTCGTGTGGCAGGCGCGCGGGGACGCGGGTGTGGATCTTGCTGCCGTTCGTGAGGTCGTGGCGACTTTCTCCGCGAGGCTGACGCGCTAGCAGTACGCGTGTACTGTTAGCTTTATGTGGGATCCGGCGCAGTATTTGACCTTCTCGGATCACCGGGGGCGGCCGTTCTTCGATCTTGTGGCACGCGTGGGTGCGGAGTCTCCTCGGCGCGTGGTGGACGTGGGCTGTGGGCCCGGGAATCTGACTGCTTCGCTGTCCTCGCGGTGGCCTTCGGCCGTGGTCGAGGCATTCGACTCTTCCGCTGAGATGGTCGAGGCCGCACGGGCTGCCGGTGTGGATGCGCGCGTCGACGACGTTGTCACGTGGGAACCGTTGCCGGACACCGATGTCGTGGTGTCCAACGCGGTCCTGCAGTGGGTTCCGTCACATCCCTCGATCGTGGAGAAGTGGGCTGCTTCGTTGCCCTCCGGCGCGTGGCTCGCGTTCCAGGTGCCGGGCAACTACTCCGACCCGTCGCACCGGCTGATCCGCGAGGTCGCCGGACCGTCGTTGGCGCACGTCCTGCGCTCGGAGAAGCCCGTGCTCGACCCGGTGGAGTACGCCTCGCTGCTGGCCGGGTGCTCCTCTGTGGACGTCTGGGAGACGACCTACGTGCAGCGGCTCTCCGGACCGGACCCGGTTCTCGAATGGGTTACGGGAACGGCATTGCGGCCGATCCGCGCGGCACTGTCCTCTTCGGACTGGGAGGCGTTCGTCGCGGACCTGGCGCCGCGGCTGCGCGAGGCGTACCCCGCACGAGCCGACGGCACCACGTGGTTCCCGTTCAGGCGGATCTTCGCGGTGGCGCAGGTGTGAAGATCGTCACGCGCGCGGCGTGACGGGCCGCCCGTTGGCCTCCTCGTGGTGGCGCCACGGGGCCTTCTCGGCGGCCTTCTCCGCAGCGTCCGCAGCGAGGTCTTTTGCCTGGTGAGCGGCCTCGAACGCCTTGTCCTTGGCCTGGCTCGCCGTCCTGCGCACCGTCGGGTTCTCGACGAAGCGGTGCCACAGTCGCACGATCTGGTCGTACCGCTCGCGGCCGGCCTTCGCGCCCAGCACGTAGCCGATCGCTGCGCCGACCAAGATGCCCTTCATGCGGATCTCCTCCCATCGTGCCTGGTCAGGACCTACTTTGCCGCAAAACGGGGGGTGGTTGCAGAACCCGTTTTGAGGCTCATGTAGAGTTACCCACTGTCAGGAGGAACCAAGCCTGACAGGCAAGACAACAGAACATTCCCCCATAGCTCAATTGGCAGAGCATGCGACTGTTAATCGCAGGGTTACTGGTTCGAGTCCAGTTGGGGGAGCCACCTTCTAGACCCTAGTCATCCGACTGGGGTCTTTTGCTTTCGGGGCCTGTGCGTGACGTTGGGTCGATGCCGCGCTTCACGAACCTCCGCCGCATCACCTCGTTGGATCCGGTGGCCGACCACGAGGAGATCCTGCGCATCTCCGCCGGCCTGGAGTTCCCGTGGGACTACAAGAAGTCGTTGGAACTGGCCCTGTTCCGCACGTACTGCGTCCCGACGATCTCGGGCCTGCTGGAGCGCACCGGCGAGTTCGAACGCCGCCCGCAGAAGCGCTATGACGACACCGCCATCCTCATGGCCGAGCTCCTCGAACACGGCTATGACTCCGCGCGGGGGCGTGAGGCGTTGCGAGTCGTCAACCGGCAGCACGGTCGTTACGACATCACGAACGACGACATGCTCTACGTGCTGGCGACGTTCATCTACGACCCGATCGACTGGATCGCCCTGTACGGCTGGCGGCCGTTGTGCCGCAACGAGCAGCTGGCCGCGTTCCACTTCTACCGCGCTGTGGGCACCCGGATGGGCATACGGGACATCCCTGCGTCGTTCGGTGAGTTCCGGGCCTTCAAGGCGGCCTACGAGCAGAAGCACTTCGTCTACGCGCAGTCGAACCGCCGCATCGGGCAGTACACGCTCGACCTGTTCTGCTCGTGGTACCCGTCGGTGCTGTCCCCGGTCGTCTCGCGCGCCGTCGTCGCGCTGCTGGACCCGCTGATGGTGCGCGCCTTCGGGTTTGTGTCGCCACCGGCGTGGGTCGGCTCGGTGGGGCGGCTGGCGTTGCGCGTGCGGGCTGCTGTGGTGCGCCGGATGCCCGTGCGGCGCGTTCTGAAGCTCACCAGCACGCCCAACCGCAGCTATCCCGGCTATCCGCGGGGCTACCGGCCGTCGGACCTCGGGGCGATCTCCAGCACGGCGCGCTGACCGTTGAGTGTGAAGCCCATGGCCTTGAGGAACTCGTTGCCGGGCTGGAAGTCGTCCTGCCTGACGTGCACGTGCGTGATCGCCGGGAAGCGTTCGGTGAGCGCGTTCGCCATCTCGCGGCCGATGCCCCACCGGCGGAGATCCTTCGGCACCAGGAAGAACCCGATGCTCATGTGCCGCGGCTGAGGGTGGTCGAGCACGAGGTCGACGAACCCGATCATGCCCTGCGCCTCCGCCACGAGCAGGTGCTTCTGCTCGAACGTGGCCCCCTCGGGCAACGCGTAGAAGAGGCTCTGCACGTCACCCGGCCCCGAGGGATGTCCCGTGGCAGCCTGGAACCAGTCGTCGCAGTCGGCGAACAGCCTCAGCACCTCGGGCTCGTCCGCCGGGGTGAAGTCGCGGAGGGTCAAACGCACGCGTGCAGCCTATGTGTCGCTCGCCACGGGGGCGCGCAAGGGCCGTTCAGCGTGATCGGTATCCTCCAACACGCAGCGTGAGCCATGCTGGCCGCTGCAGGGGGCAGTAGCTCAGCTGGTCAGAGCAGCGGACTCATAATCCGTCAGGTCGTGGGTTCGAGCCCCACCTGCCCCACTAGCTTGACCAGCACGGACGGCACCTTCGAAGATCCACAGGTGATCAACTGTCCATGTTGCTGTCCATTGACGCTGGGGTGACCATGAGGTCATGACCAGGGCAGACGGCTCCGAAGACCGCCGGACGCGAGGCAGTGTCCGCGCTCGCGGCAACTCGCTTCAGGTCCGTGTCTTCGCGGGCAAGGACCCGGTTACAGGCAAGGACGTCTATCTCACGGAGTCCGTGAAGGGCACCGATAAGGCGGCCTACAAGGCAGCCGACAAAGTGCAGACGCGGCTACTGGCTGAAGTCGACGCACAACGAGCGGCCAGCACCACCGTGTCGTTCTCGTACGCCATTGATGAGTGGCTGCGGACCTCTGATCTTGAGGACACCACGCGCGAAGGCTACGAGGGGTACATCGAACGCACGATCCGTCCCGCGCTCGGCAAGATCCAGGCCAAGAAGCTGACCGCGCGGGCGCTCGAAAACCTCTACGCGGACCTCCGTCGTTGCCGGAAGCGGTGCGACGGCAAGCCGTTCGTGGAGCACAAAGCCGACGGGGAACACGACTGCAAGAAGGCCAAGTGCAAGCCGCACAAGTGCTCTCCGATGGCAGCTTCGACCGTGCGTCAGATTCACTCGATCATCAGCGGCGTCCTGAACGCGGCGGTCAGGTGGGACTGGGTCCCGAGCAATCCGGCCAAGGTGGCGAAGAAGCCGCAGCAGAAACCACCGCAGCCAGACCCGCCGTCGCCTGCTGATGCCGCTCGTTTGGTCGAAGAAGCGTTCGTCATGGATGACGACTGGGGAACGCTGGTGTGGCTCGTGATGACGACCGGTGTGCGTCGTGGCGAGATCTGTGCGCTGAAGTGGTCGCGCGTCGATCTGGACGAAGGCGTGATCGAGGTCCGCCGTAGCTACACCCTGCGTCGGGGCGTGGGTAAGGAGAAGGACACCAAGACCCACCAAATGCGCCGGATCGCGCTCGACACCGAGACCGTGGTGTTGCTCATGGAGCACCGGCAGCGATGCGAAGAGCGGTTCGCCGAACTTGGGATCGAGCTGACCCCTGACATGTACGTCTTCACCGGCGTGCGGAAGGTCGATCCGACCGTGCCCTATTCGCCGCACGCTGTGTCGAGCCGCTACAAGGACATGGCGGAGCGCTTGAAGATCAAGACGCACATCCACGCCCTACGGCACTATTCGGCAACGGAACTGCTCACGGCTGGAGTGGATCTGAGGACTGTGGCCGGACGACTGGGCCACGGTGGTGGCGGAGCGACGACATTGCGTGTCTACGCGGCCTGGGTTGCCGCCTCCGATCGAAAGGCGGCCGAACTCCTCGGGTCCCGCATGCCGAAGCGGAAGCCGAAGAAGTCAGCCGACTAGCGCTGCGAGCCGATTGCGCTGACGCACCGATCCCACCTGAGCCGACAGCAGCCGCGCACGTTCCATGTGCGCGGCTGCTGCGTCTTCCTCCCCGGTCGCCGTGAACACCTGAGCAAGGTCAATCCGAAGCGTGGTCTCTGCCCTTGTGAAACTGGAGTCGAGACGCACCAGGACGTCGCTGAGCACGTCGATCGCCTCAGGTGCCCTGAGCCGAGCAAGGGCATTGCCACGCCACCGCGACAAGTGCGTGGAATCGAAGACGAGATAGGGCGTGTCGCCGTTGGCTGTGTTGGGCATGACTCGCGCGGCATCGTCGAATGCCCGCATGGACCGCAGGCCTTCGCCGTTGGCTGCGCAGGCTTCGCCATAGCCTGCAGTGAGCCACGAGAACAGCAGATCTGGGACCCGGCCTTTCGCTGTCGCGCGCACGTCATCGGTCAGATCGACAGCGGCTTGTGTCTCGCCGATGTCGAGCAAAACGACGGCCTGACCCGCACGCGCGTACGCCTCAAGCGCAGGCGATTGTGCGTACCTCGCTGCGCGAATGGCCCGGTTGTAGCAGGCCCAGGCATCGCTGGTCAGTCCTTGATCAAGTGACTGCCATCCGGCGAGCGCGGAAGCATCGACCAACACGGCAGCCAAGTCCGCCTGAGTCGGCTGATTGAGGACGTCGTCCAGCACGGCATCCATCTGGTCTATCTGCGCACGAAGCTGACCGAGCAATGCGGGCGCGCCCAGCCGGCGATCGATCACGCGGGCGATGTCGAGCTGATGCTGGAAGAGCTTCACGGTCCTCTCATCGATGTTGCGTCCTGCCGCGATGCGGGCTTGCAACTCCAGGTCGTCGGACGCAGGCGAAATCGGCACGTGGGTCGGTTCAAGAAGACGAGCAATCGGCAGGTTGAACATCTCTTCAAGCAGGCGGCGAGTGATCGGTCTAGGAGGCCCGAGCGGACGGCCGTCGGCACGGACGCCGGAAGCCAGGCGTTGGACGTGGCGGGGGCCGAGCGTTGCTTTCAAGCCGCGCTCTCGTGCGAATCGCTCGACTTCTCTGCTGAACGCCTCAGCCGTTAGTCGTCGCTCCCGCAACAACTCGCCGAACAGCGTCCCCGGCCGCCCGCTTCGATCTGGCGAACTCATCGGCCGACCTCTCTGTCTCGCTAATGTCAGCGCCAACGAGTGTAGGTCGTGAGGGGTCGCCATAGGTCTTTGCCTGGTCATTTACACCCGATCTGCCGTCGAGGAAGCTGATGTCTGCGGATCTGATGTCGACGGAGGCGGTGACGGGATCATGGTGTGGGACGCAACTGGGATCTTGCTGTTCCTCGTCTGGCTGGTGCTGCCTCCGCTCTACGTCCTGCTGCTCGGCAGGCACTACCTCCGCCGCTGCGCTGACGCCGCGCAGAAGGCTGTGTGGGCGCGCGAAGAGCTGCGGAAGGCACTTGAAGGCGTTCGGTCCGTTCTTCGAACCGGTGCGGGGAACTAGACATGCCAAAGAGGATCTCCACCGCACGCGGACGGGAGTTCGGTGCAGGTGTGCGGGCTGCCATCGCAGGCGCAGAGCTGACCGCGCACGCGGTCGCTGAAATCCTGGACTGGGATCAAGCCAAGCTTTCGAATGTGGTGAACGGCAAAGGCGGGGCCAGTCAGCTCGAAGTCGCCGCGCTGCTGGGTGTCTGCCGAGTCGGTGCCGCCGACTTTGCCCACTTGCTGTCGCTGTACCCGGAGACTCACATCAGGGGCTGGTGGCAACAACACGGCACGTGTGGGCCCATCTGGCTTCGTACGCTGGCCGAAAATCTAGCCGTGGCCAAGTCTCTGACGGGCTGGCACACGCACATGGTGCCGCTGCTCCTTCAGACGGTCGACTACATGCACGAGGTGCTACACGCATCCTCCACGGTGCCGGTGGAGGAGCTGCAAGATCGAGTGAAGGCGCAGCTTGCGATGCAGGAGTTGCTTCGCGGTGGCAAGAAGTGCACCTTCTTCATCCACGAGTTGGCGCTGCACCTGCGCGTCGGCGGTGACGAGGTACACGCGGGGCAGCTGCTCCACCTGCTGCTAATGGCCAAGTGGTCGAACGTCGTGATCCGGATCTTGCCCGCCGCACTTGGCGCTCATCCAGGCCTCGCTGGGCCGTTCACTCAGTTGACCTTCGGGAAGTACGAACCGCTGGTGTGGGTGGGCACCGAGAACTCCAGCCTCTTCGCCGAGGCTGCGGACGCGATCACGGGTTACGAGAAGGTCATTCGTGCACTTGACGAGAAGAGCTTGGACGAGGACGACTCCAGAAAGCTGATCGTTCGCCTCTATGACGCCTCATGTCCTGCCGAACACGACGCGGCAATGCGTAGATCTGTCCGTTAAGGACACCAAGCCGCCAGCTCGGTACTCCGTCTCACACAACCGGGGTTGGCAAGGGGAGCCGACGCGGTGCGCGTCACCGCGTCGGCTTCACCCACGTAGCGAACGAGCTGAGCATGCCTAGAGACTTCAAATCCAGCCTTCAGAACCGTGCGGTTGGCCGTGCACTTGCGTTGTGGCGCAGAGAAAGCGGTTTGAGCCTGTCGGAGGTCGCGGAACGTGTGGGCTGGTCGTCGGCCAAGACATCGATGATGCAGAACGCACTCGTTCCGGTCGTTGACGCTGACGTTGTCGCGCTCGCCCTGGTGTACAGGGTCAGCAGCGAGCGACGGAAGCCGGTGGTACTGGGCGCGCAACGTGCACGCGATCCTCTGAGGTTCGATCTGCTGACTGGTGATGCCGCATCCTGCGTTGGCTGGACATACGCCGAAGTTGAGGCCGAAGCGAGCTATGTACAGGTGGTCGCGCTGGAGGTGCTACCCCCGTTCGTCCGGACATCGGAGTACGAGGCTGCGTTGCGCGGCGTGCAAGTGGGCGCAGTGTCGGAGCAGGAGCACCGCCACTACAGCGACGCTCACCGCAAGCGAGCGCTGCGGCATCTCAGCAATGGACCGTCGCTGCGGCTGGATCTCGTTGTGGGAGAGACGATCCTGCGGCGCCCGGTCGGTGGTGCGCTGGTGATGGCGGACCAGTTGCTGCGGTTGGCCGCGCTCGCTGAGCTTCCCGGTGTACGGGTGTGGCTTGTACCGGACGAGGCAGGCGCGTTCGCAGGGATGACGTCATTCTCCGTGTTGTCGTTCCGTGAGGACGAGTTCGAGGACGTGGTGTACCTCGACACGTTGCACGGTGGGACGTGGTTGGAGGCCGAGAGCGAACGGCGACCCTACCTGGAGACGTACGAGCGGGCGGTCACTGTGGCGCTCTCTGCCGGTGACACCATTGAACGATTGGTTGAGGCTGCACAGTTGCTGAAGGACAACTCGGGCTGAGTGAAGGGTTGGCTGTGTGCCGCGCCTCTCGGCAGAGCGCGGCGCACAGCCGTATGGAGCGGTTGTGACGGGTTGGCCGTCACGCGTCACACCCGTCACGGTGGCCCGTTCATGCAGCTAGGAACCGGTTTATGGGCCGTCACAGGGCGTGTGACGGCGTGACGAGTCGCTGGGACGGGTTGTGACGGGTTACTGATCATCATCAACCACCTCACCGTCGATGGCTGCGGAGTCTCGTGCGCGTTCGATCGCCGCGCGGATGTCGGCGAAGGCATAGCCGCGTACTTGGCGGACGCGGTCGCCGTCGCTCACGCGGTCGCGTGTCGGCCGACAGCCGAGTTCTGCCATCTCCCGCCCAAACGCGGTGGGCTCGACTTCAAGTGCGGTGACGAGTTCTGCCGTGGGCACGAAGTCCCGGCCGCCGTCACTGCCCAGTTCGTCGGCGAGATAGTCCACAACGGACGCCAATGGTTCGGGCAGCTCAGACGCGCGCTCGGGCGGCGCGGCACTTCCGATCGCTTTCGCGACGGCGGCGTGGTCGAGCATCGGTCGCGTGGTGTGCCCGGCAGCGTGACCGGTGAGTGTTCCCTCCTGTTCTCGTAGCGCGCGGCCTTGTGCACAGATCTCGCGCCAGTCCTCGTTGGGCATGTAGAACGTCCGTACGGTCAGCGCCAGCACGTCCGCCCCGGCCTGGGTTTCGCCGTCCGGCCGCAGGATGCCCACGCCCTTGTGAGAGGGCAGCAGACGGCTGGAGTCATAGCCACGGGTGTTCATCTGCTCGCCCAGGATGATGTTGCTGTCACGCCAGTCCATGACCCGCAGCGCGAACCGTGATCCGAGCACCGCCCGCAACCCAGACGGAATCGTCTTGCCGTCTGGCCGCTGCGTGGCCAGCACCAGGATCACCCCGGCAGCCGGAGCCTTCTTCGCCAACCACATCAGCAGTTCGCCGCAGTACTCCCCGGCCGTGAGCTTCTTGCCCTGCACCTCCACAGGTGTCCGGTCCTCCAACGGGATCTGCACCTCGTCCACCACAAGAGCCGTGATCGGCATCCCCAACGTCACGTCACGGGACATCGCCGGCGTCACCTTCGACTCAGGACACGTGACGTCGTCCAGGTCCTGCATACGGCGGTAGCGAGCCTGCACGTCGGCCACGAGCTCAACGAGCCAGTCCACGAACGCCAGCACGTACTCGGAGTCATCGCCCGCCATGAACCGGTGTGCCACTTGCTCTGCTGCCTTCCAGTCCTTCCCGTTCTTGAAGTCGGCGATGTAGAGGCGCACATAGGGGTCCAAGATCAAGCCCGCGGCCGCCAGCCGTTCGGCCATTGTCTTGCCCTGCCTGGGAATCGCGCCGATGAGCACGGACGTCCACACCATCGGCAGATCGATCCGGCGACCACGCGCGTCAGTGCCGAACGGCACCGGCCGCCACGCATCCCAGCGCTCGGCAGCAAGCAACGGCGTCCGGATCGGCGGGGCGCTGTAGGGATCCTCATCGGCTACCCACAACGCCACCCGACCGGCGTGCCCGCCGTTGCCACGCACCCGTTCCACGCTCAGTTGGATCTCGTCCACTGCGAGCGCGGACGCCAGCGCGTCCCGGTTCTTCACGATGTCGACGGCCTTGCGCGTGGCCGGAAGGTCGACCGTGACCGCCCACCCTTCGCCTTGCCGGGTGGCGCGCTGGACCAGGCGCAGGGTCTCGTCCTTGCCGATGAGCTTGGCATCCCGGAACGCGTCCACGAGAACCTGTGGGTCCATCGTCCATGTCAGCGTGCGCGGACCGGCCAGCACTGCCCGCCGTCCGGGGCTGCCGTCGCGTCGGCGACCGAGCACCGCCAGCGCGACCGCCACGATCACGCCGGCGAGCCACAGCGCACGCGACCCGTAGAGCATCCACCCGACCATGCCCGCCGTCGGTACAGCGGCGCTCACCGCACCAGTGACCTTCCAGCGGAACAGCGTGAGTGCGCGGATGTCCGTGAACTTGTCGGCAAGCTTCTCCGACTGCTCGGCAGCCTCGCGGTAGTCCCGCACCGTCAACCACGACCGCCACCATCGGACCGCGACCACCAGCCCACGCACGACCGCGCCAACAAAGCGGAACGGCGAACGCAGCACAGCCACGATCAGATTCTTCGCGGCCTGCACCGCATGAACGCGATCCTTCGCCCACAGCGGCACACGCGGTGATCGCAGCCACGCGTTCACGAACCGCCGCCGCCACGATGGCTGAGGCGCAACGGGGTCGCCGTTCACGAACTTGCCTTCGAGCACCGCTCGAACCGGAAGTCCACGGTCGTCGCCGACGAGTTCCTTTCCGTGGTCAGTCATCGTCGTCACCGCCTTCCACTTCGGCGGCCAGCGTGGCGGCCAAGCGGGATGACAGCCCACGGGAGCAACCGGTGACACGACGGACCCACGCGGGACTCAACGTGACATCAGGCGACCACACTTCACGCGCGACCGTCAGATAGTCCGCGAACGACACTCGTGCGTGTGGCGACTTCTTGTTGCGCTGCTTGGGTTTCGGCAGTTCATGAACAGCGGAAGGGAGCAAATCCGCGGTGACCCTTGCTTGGCGGGTTGACGCTTCCGTGAACGCCGCAGCGACTGCCTCAGTGAGCTTGTCTCGTAGGTCCGTCACAGCCTCAGCCGCGACGAACACAACGAGCGGCGGCACGGAGTGCAGCACCACTCCGGACACGGAACCGGCCGCCCATGAATGCCAGGTGTTCATGACGTAGGTGGCGGCGAGCGTGAACCACTTCGCCCGCCGCGTCCACGCACCTGTTCGCACCCGGTACCGAGCGGTCACCTGCTCGGCCCGCAGGATCGCCAGCAGCACCAACGACACGGTCGGGTCCAGCAGCCACGCAGCCAGCCACGGCAATGACCACGCCGGCGTTCCTGCTGCCGCGAACGACTGCACGTTGGTCATCGTGAACCCGAGACCCAGCACGATCCCGGACCAACACAACCGGTCGACCTGAGCACGCACCCGCTCGACCCGAAGCGCGATCACGTCCGGGTGCGTCGCGTACGCACGCAGCTCCGCCGCCTCCGCAGCATCAGCGGCCAACCGTGCTCCTGCCGGGGCGGCGGGTGGCCGCCCGAAGGCGGCCACCCCTTCCCGAACCCGTTCTAGCGTCCTCATCGCCGTTCACCCCGACCATGCGGACCGTCGTGTGTGGTGATCGTGAGTGCCTTCGTCAGCGTGTACGCCGCAAACAACGCGGGCACTCCCAGCGCCACGAGCAACACTTCCGTGTCGCCCCGATGCGTGATCACGACCCACTGCACGCCCACGATCGCCCCGGCCATCAGCAGCACTCGGCCCGTGAGCGACAGCAACCGAGCGCCAGCACGCGCCGCGCCTGCTGCGGCCTTCACCCGCCGAGCACTGGCCCGCCAGATCCACAGCAGCACCACGACCACACCGATAGCCGCAAGGATTTGCGTCGGAGTCAGGTTGATGGTCATGACGACCCACCACCTTCACGGCGGGCACGCCACACCCGGTAGACCGCGCGACGGTCTTCTTGCGACAGACCACCCCAGACACCAACGGTGTCCTCACCGGCCGTGCGCAACTCCAGTTCCAAGCACACGCCCCGAACCGGGCAGTCCGCGCACAACCGCGCGGCAGCCTCGCTGTCGGCGATCTCCTCCTTCTCCCACTCCGGGCCGTCCTCGTTGGCCCACAACCACATGCACGCACCGTCCCGCGTCACGATCTCCAGCAGGACCTCATCCGGCACCTTCGCGTAGCGGTCCAACTCAGCCGCCACGACCTCGAAGTAGTTCTCCGGGCACTCCATCACCACGCACCCCCGGTCGCACGCTCGAAGTCACGTGCGTTCCGCTTGTCGGCGGCCATCTGAGCCACGTCGACCACGCCGCTGGATTCCGATGCCTGGCGTGCAAGCTCCTCGACAGCTCGTACAGGCACGACGTACCGCGTCCGCACCCGCACAGCAGGGAACGCGTCCTCTCTGATCGCTCGGTAGATGGTGGCCGCGTCGACGCGCAAGATCCGCGCGGCCTCTGTCACGGTGTAGAAGATCGGCGAGCGCTCGCCCGCCGCACTGTTCGATGTCATTGCGATGAGCCCTTCAGAAGACTGATTTCTTCGATGAAGGCGCTGACATTGGCGGCAATAACTACCGATTCTCCGCTGATGTCTGCGCTAAGTCCGTTTCCTGCCGCTAAGCCGCGCTAATGTCGGCGCTGAGGCGGAGCACGGAGGCGCACGTGGCGGAGGACTGGTCGGCGGTCGCGGAGGCAATCAATGCCCGCGCGAACGAGCTGGCTTTGAAGCAAAAGGAGATCGCCGAGAGGTCCGGCGTATCCCACGCGATCGTTCGCGAGATACAGCAGGGCCGAATTCAGCGCCGGCGAAACCCGCGCACTCTCGAAGCCCTGTCGATCGCCCTCGACTGGCACCCGCAGCACCTGAGTGCTGTGCTGCAAGGGAAAACGCCGCCCGAGGTGGACGCGCAGGCCACGCCCGCGGACGACCCGCTGGTTCCGCTTCTGCAGACCATCATTCGTGAACTTCGGGGCCTTCGAGCCCAGGTGGGAACTCTGGCAAGCCGCATTGACGATGGGAGCCGTCAAAAGGACTAGCCGGAGTTCCTGAATCAGTTGCGGTGTTGCTGTCATGGGAACAGCAGACCGCCGAAGAGGGGGTGGAAATAATTGCCCGCAGTTAGCAAGCGGGCTGTTAGGAGGAGTTAAGTACGCAGGTCACGGCCGTTGTAGAACGGGGGAGCGTGACGATGAGAAAACGCGGCGAACCACCGCGAACGCGGTTGCAGGCGGTTCGTGAAGAGCTGGGACATACACAGGACTACGTCGTCAGGTACTTCCTGACACGTGGCCCGCAGATCGGCGTTGCGGTAGCGGCCGCGTCGGCACTGCCCATCATGATCTCGCGCTGGGAGAACGGCCACGTCGAAGTGGTTGAACCCGGCTACCAGCGGCTGTTCCGTGAGATCTACGGCCGCTCGAACGAAGAGCTCGGCTTCCCATCGGAAGCCATCAACCAGTCCGCTGAAGAGCTTCGAGACCGTCTCGTCGTCGCGAGGAACATCGATGCCGCGACGCTCGACCTGTTTCAGCGGCAGGTCAACGACCTTCGCAGTTCAGACCACCGCTTCGGCGCGCTCGTTGTGCTCGACCAGCTCAACAGCCTTGTGCGCCAGATCGAAGCTGTGAAGGTCTTCAGCGTGAGCACGCGGCTACGTCAGCGCTTGGCTGCGATTCTCACCGACGCGCGCACGCTTGCGGGCTGGACGGCTCTTGATCGAGGCTCGCAGCTTCAGGCGTGGCAGTACCACGAAGACGCGAAAGTCTCTGCGAGAGAAGCGGATTCGCCATACTTGCTGGCGCATGCGGCAGCACAGCAGGCCGTGATCCTGCTCGACATCGGTGAGGCCGATGCAGCGGTCGAGTTGCTTGAGTATGCGCGGTACGTCGCCGAGAACCGCGCGCCTTCGTTGCTGCGGAGCTGGCTCGCAGCCGCGCATGGAGAGGGCCTGGCAGCAGCCGGCCAGCGCAACGCGTCGCTGCGCGCCTACGATGACGCAAGTTCTTTGCTGCCAACGAATCCGATCGACCCCGAGATGCCGTTCCTGCTGCTTAACGAAGGTCAGCTCACGCGTTGGCGTGGCAACGCACTTCTCCGTCTGGGAGATCCGGACGCGATCACTCAGCTTGAGGCCGCCGTGCGGGACTTCGTCAATCCGCAGCGGTCGGCGGTGCGTGGCTTGACCAACACCTACGTGGATCTTGCGTTCGCGTACGCCGCCGCTGGCGACAGCAGGGGAGCGCTGGAGTACGCGCAGAAGGCGCGTCAGCTTGCTAAGCGCATCGGGTCTGACCGTCAGCGGCAGCGTCTCGCGAATCTGGAGCTACCGAGTCCCAGAGGTCCCGGTGTTGCGTGAGGCTAGGTAGTAGAGGAGGGGGATGATCGCGCCAGAGCCGAGTATTTCGCCGCGCCGGACAAGGTCCACAACTCGACTAGTGGGTATCCACTCGATCCGCGCCGCTTCCTCGCTGTCGGTAGGTTCGCCCACCTTCTCGGCCTTGCGCCAGAGGTAGGCGTCCACCGGTGCATCAATGATGCCCGGCAAAGGCTGGAAGGTTCCGATGTGTTCAGGCTCGCCGATTGGTCGCCAGCCTGTCTCCTCCACTGCTTCCCGCGCAGCGGTGGCCGCAGGTTCTTCGCCCGTCTCGACGAGGCCTCCAATTAGCTCGTAGCCCCATTGATCGACCGCGAACCGGTATCGCCACAATGTGAGCACCTCATCGCGATCGTTCACGAGCATCGCTACGGCAACGTGATCGAGCTTTACTACGTGATGCTCAAATCGACTTCCGTCAGGAGGTTCGACGTCTACGAGACTAACTTTTACCCAACGATCGTCGTAGACGGCTCGCTCGCCGTGAACCTTCCACCTTAGTTCTTCTGGGTACTCCGTCACGGGTGAAGTGTAGCGGCGGAAGGAGGTCGGCCGCGCTTTTTGGGCTACTTGCCATTCTGGGCGATCTCCTTCGCGATTCGATCCTCGATTCTGCTTATTCCTAGGTCGGTGATGAACCAGCGTTGCCCGCGCTGGACGATCTGGCGGCATGCTGCTGCAGCCAGCTTCTTGACAGCCCGTCGGATCCCTGATTGATCTTTTGGGATGGTTGCGATCAATTCGCTAATGACGAGCCCGTCTGTGGCGTATAGGAGGTGAGCGAGAATCTCTTCTTCCGTCGTGAAGGACACGGACTGAAGTAGTGGCACCTCTCCGTAAGTTCGAATCAGAGGATGTGGAAATCTTGCGAGGTTTCTAACTGCCTCAGCTACTTGTTCGCGATTTGACTGAACGAATATTCGCAGGATCTCCGATAAGACCCAGCGTGCCGACTCCACGATTAGACGTGAGTCGATTTCATTGGCTGTATATGTGGGGGATACGTGTACGGCCCCACGCTGGCTTCGTAGCTTGTAGATCGAACGGAGGACTTTCGCGAGATGGATCGCAGCTTGCCTCTCAGGGAAATGGTGCTGCACCTGCTCATTGTCTACGTACTTCAGGCAGTCGTCCACGCCTTTGGTCAACGAGACGTTGGTGGAATCTATTGAATAGACGATGCGCGCCGCAACTTCCGCAAATCGCCCGCCGTCGAGCTCCGTGTACTTCCATCGCTTCAGCAAGAAGGCTTCTTCGAGAGACATGAACTCTTGGATTAGTTGCTCGGCGAGCTTTGGGTCGACAGTCTTCGCAAGGTCATTGGTGATTTCTTCAGGCAGCATCGGCTACGACTCCAAGGACTTGAGGTACTCCTCGCCTCGCGGCGTAATTCGAATGCTGCCGTCCTGAAGGGATCGGTTCAAGTAGTTGGACTTGCTGAGATGCTGAAAGTTCTTCGTGATGTTTCCGGTCGGAATCCCGTCGCCGAGCCGGTCTGTCAGCCACACGATGTCTTGATTCTTTACCGATGGAACACCAAGACGCTTGGCTGCGTAGACAGCCCACAGGAGCCGGTCGACTTGCTTTGTCACTTTGTGGTAGTCGATGATACCGTCGATCGTTGATTCGATCGTCTCGACGTCCTTAAAGGCTTCTGGAACAGTGTTAATTGCTTTGCGTGAAGGCTTACCGTTGCGTGAAGTCTTCGCGCCCGATTGGCGAGTCTTGGATCCGTTGCTTCCGCGTGTTTGCCGGAGACCGTCAAAACCTACTTCCAGGGCGGCCGACGCTTTAGCCGCGATGTAGTACTCGTTTTTCTCGTCGGACTCGACAACCCATCCGGACTTAATTGCTGCAGCTAGGTCACGTGCGAAGTTCTGTGGCGCACTCTCTCTTGCCCGCTTAAATAGTGGTTTGATGTCGTTGGGGGTGAATGTATCCTTGCCACCCTCCTGGGCGATGTACAAGGCAAACGCGACGATTTTCTCTGCGTTGGTTTTTGCCCCTGATACGTCCAATGCCTCGCGAGGGTTTGATGGTGCACTGGTAGAGAGAGCGCTAATCATCATTGGGGCATTGGCTGTGGGTGTCGCCGTAATGGCGGCAGGTGCAACCGTGTTCTGGGCAGAAGGAGATGTGCCGGTGGCTGGATCTGAAGATCCAATGTAAGCGATGATGTAGGCAGCTTGACTGAGAGAGATCTCTTCTTCGAAGCTGACCCGCCCCGAAATAGTGATCTTGACGGGGTGGAGGACGTCGTTCATGGCGGGCGACTCTACATCATGTCGGGATGTAGTACATCGCTACGTGCGCGTCATTGAGAATGGTTATACCAATCTGTTTGTTGTTTTCTTAAGCGCGCGCCAGGATGAGATTTGTTAACGTGAACCCGAATTCTTTTCGGCTTCTGACTAGCCAGTTTTTGATCTTGCTCGCGCTTGTATATTGTGGTCCGTGCCGTGTCGATAGGGCTTCTAGTGGAAGCCTCGAAGTGATCGTCCATTGTGGATCCACTTGTCCATGGCTCTGTCCATGAGGTGTGATCAAACGGAGCCGAATGTGCCTCATGATCGGCATGGGTTGCCGCCTGTAGCCGCACGTCGTGGGCCTGTGCCATGTGACTTTGGACACTCATAATCCGTCAGGTCGTGGGTTCGAGCCCCACCTGCCCCACAGAATTGCAGGTCTCGCGGTCCAACCGCTCGTCCGGGAACATCAGCGGATCCGCCCCGACACCCAACGGCCAAGTCCAGAACGTGGGCGCGGCGGCTGGATGGAGCAAGTGGTGGACCGTTGGTTCACGCATCGGCGCGAATCCGACGTCGGACAGTCGATGCGCCGCTTCGCGAATTGGTACCCAGGCAGCCTCCAGCACCAAACCATCTGGATCGGCGGGCTTCGGATCACCGTGCGGAGCAGCGACGGCGAAGGTCAGTGCCGTCCAGAGGCCGGCCCACCTACCTGTCGACACCTCGTACTGGGCCATGCAGGCCAACCGCCCAGGGCCGGCGATCGTCAGTCCAGTCTCTTCCGCGACCTCGCGTGCCAATGCCTCGTGCACGAACTCGCCCTGCTCGACGACACCACCGGGCACTGACCAGTACGGGGCGGGATCATCTCGTCCCTGCTGCCGCACGATCAGCACCTCGCCTTCGCGGACGATCAACGCGGCCACCACGAGCTTGGACACAGCTGCCATCTCCACAGTGTTCCAGCCGATCCACGACAGCCCACGACGCTCGAGGATGCGGCCAGGTCGTGGGTTCGAGCCCCACCTGCCCCCACGCAGCTCTCAGGGCGCGCGCAGGCCTTCCACGTAGATGGACAGGAAGCGTTGCCATTCCTCCGGTGAGTCGCGGATGACCTGGGCCATCGCCCTCGTCAGCGTGACCATGTCCGCGATCGTGTAGTCGGCGCGCAGCACGCCCGCCTCCACGGCTCGTGTGATCAGAAGTTGAGCGTGGCCGGTGCCGCGGTGGCAGGCCGAGACCACTTCCGGAGCGTTCGGGAGATCACGGGCGAGGATGTCGTTCAGGCCGCGGTCCTCGGCCTGCAGCGCGTAGACGTCGTTGAGGTAGCCGGCGAACGCGTGCCACGGGTCCGGGTCGGCCAGGGCCTTGGCGCCGATCACGTCGAGGGCGGCCAGGCGGTCGGGGAAGATCGCGGCGACGAAGTCCTCGCGGGTCGGGAAGTGCTTGTACAGCGTGCCGATGCTGACTTCGGCCTTGCGCGCGATGTGTTCCAGCGGCACGTCGAGGCCGCGTTCCGCGAACAGCGCCGTGGCGGCTGTCAGCAGTTTCTCCCGGTTGCGTGCCGCGTCCGCACGCAAGGGCCTCGACGCGGTGACCATGGGCCGGATCCTACTCAGCGGTTAAGTCGAGGGCGCCCTCGAATTCTGTGGTAGCGTCGGCGAGCGTAAGTCGAGGGCTGCCTCGAATTAGCGTTCGGAAGGACGAAACCCATGTCTCCCACCGCAGTTGTGCTCGGGGTCGGCCCTGGGCTCGGGATGTCCGTCGCGCACCGGTTCGGTCGCGAGGGCTATGAGGTCGTGTTGGTCTCACGGAGGAACGAGAGGCACGCCGAGTACGTCGCGGCGCTCGCTGAGGCGGGTGTGGCGGCGCGGGCGTTCGCTGTCGACGTGCGTGATCGGGCGCGGCTGCTGTCCACTTTGGACGAGATCGGGCCCGTGGACGTCGTGTACTACGGGCCGGGTGCCACCGATCTGAGCGACATGCCGGGGGAGATCACGTCGACCACGTCCGCCGAGGCGCGTGCGGCGATGGATTGGCTGTACCCGGCGGTGGAGGTCGTTCAGCACGTGTTGCCGGGGGTGATCGAGCGCGGGGGTGGCTTGCTGTTCGCGGGCGGGCTTAGTGCGGTGCGGCCGATGCCGGTTCTTGGTGCGTTGGCGTTGTCGGCGGCGGCGTTGCGCAACTACGCGGTGACGCTCAACGCGGCGCTCGCGGAGAAGGGTGTGTACGCGGGCACGCTCACCATTGGCGGTGTGATCGAACGCGGCGACATCCACAAGATGGTGGCGAGCATGACCGAGAAGTTCGGGAGCTTGGCCGAGCACACGCTCGACCCGGACGACATCGCCGAGACCGCGTGGCAGATGTTCGTGAAGCGGGACCGGGCGGAGGAGGTGTTCTCGGTCCTCTAGAGGTACGAACCGGGGGTGTGGCCGAGCGAGCGGCGGAAGACGTCGATGAACGCGCTTGCGGTGGCGAACCCGCAGCGCAGGGCGACCGTGGTGACGGAGTGACCCTCGGCCAGCAGGCGCAGGGCGTGGTAGAGCCGGAGCTGGGTGCGCCACTGGGGGAACGTCATGCCCAACTCGTCGCGGAACAGCCTGGTCAACGTGCGGCCGCTCGCGCCTGCCTCGCGGCCCAGCGCTTCGAGACCGCGTGCGTCCGAGGGGTCGGTCTCGAGTGCCGAGCAGACCGCCGCGAGCCGGGGGTCGTGGGCGGCAGGCACGCGCACCGGTTGTTCGGACGCGGTGGCGAGCTGGTCGAGCAACACCGCGCGCATTCGTTTGCCTGCTGGGGTTTCTCGGCTGCTCAGCTCGGTGTAGGCGATCAACAGCTCACGCAGCAGTGGGGACACCGCGAGCGCGGTCGGCTCGCACAGCTTCAGCGGGTTCTGGGTGAGGCCGAGGAAGTGCAGCCGGGTCACGCCGTACGCGCGGTGTGAATGCACTGTGCCCGCTGGGATCCAGAGCGCCCGGTGTGCGGGCGCGATCCACCTCGACGCCTCGGTGTGCACGGCGACGACACCGCGGCTGGCGTAGACGATCTGGTTCTCGTCGTGCCAGTGCGCGGTGACGCTCGCTGCGGCGGCCAGGTCGCGGCTCGTCGTCGGCGCCGCGGGGTGGTGGCGGGAATTCGACATACATCGGCAGAATATCGGAATCGCGAAAGCACCGGGCAGGGCGACGATCGGTGGGTGAGAACCTCTCGCTGGCGGATGACGGTCCTGGTCGTGGGCCATGTCGTGGACGACCTCTATCAAGGCGCCGTGCCCGCGATCGTCCCGTTTCTCGTTGCTGAACGCGCCTACGGCTATCTCGCCGCGGCCGGCATCACGGTGGCCGCGACGTTGCTGTCGTCGGTCGTGCAGCCGCTGTTCGGGGTGCTGACCGACCGGCGTGCCATGCCGTGGCTCGTGCCGGTGGGGATGACGGTCGCGGGTGCGGGCATCGGGCTGTCCGGGCTGAGCGACTCGTACCTGGTGACCTGGCTCGCGATCGCGTTGTCCGGGCTCGGGGTCGCGGCGTACCACCCGGAGGCGGCGAGGCTGGCCCGCCGGGTCTCGGGTGGTCACGTCGGGATGGGCTGGTTCGCGCTCGGCGGCAACGTCGGGTTCGCGCTGGGGCCGGTGCTCGTCACGCCGGTGGTGCACCACGGCGGGCTCGGGGCCAGTCCTGTGCTCGTGGTTCCGGCGTTGATCGGCGCGTTGTTCACGGTCGCGGCGCTGCGTGGCGTGCGGGGTTCGCGAACGGCGGTGGCGCGGACCGGCCGGGACGACTGGGCGCAGTTCGGGCGGCTGACCGTCGTGGTGATGGCGAGGTCGATCGTGACGTTCGGGCTGGGGACGTTCCTCGCGCTGTGGGTCGGCGGGCCGGTCGCCGGGGAGGTTGCGCTGGTCGTGCTGTTCGGGGTCGGTGCGGCGGGCACGTTGCTCGGCGGTGTGCTGGCTGAGCGGTGGGGGCGGATCCGGGTCGTGCGCGTGTCGTACGCGGTGGCGGTGCCGGCGGTTGCGGGCATCGCACTTGTGCCGGGGCCGGCGATTTACGTCGTTGTGGCTGTCGCGGCGTTGGCGCTCTACGTGCCGTTCTCGTTGCACACCACGCTCGGCCAGGACTACCTGCCCAACCGGCTGGGCACCGCCAGCGGTGTCACGCTGGGGCTTGCGGTGAGCGTCGGCGGGCTGGCCGCGCCCCTGATCGGCGCGATCGCGGCGGCGACCAGCCTGCGGTGGGCCTTGCTGTCGTTGACGGTGCTGCCCGTGGTTGCGTGGGTGGCGGCGCGTGGCCTCAGTGAGCCGAGTCCAGATAGGACTGTCGCATCTTCTGCTGAAGCTGTTGCGCCACTTCCTCGGTGATCTCGATGTCGTCCATGTTCACGTGAGCGTTCTGGACCTCGTAGAGCAGGATCGAGTACCGCCACCGGTCGACGCCCGAGTGGTACACCTCTTCATAGGTGTCGCCGTGCGTGCCGCCCCAGGCACGGATGAGAGAACGCGCCGTCATGACGTCGTCCCGGGCCGAGTTGCGCACGATCGCGAAGTACCGGTACCGCACGTCGTCAGGCCGTTCGAACGCCACGTTCCGGTCGAAGCTCTCGATCGACCGGTCGACGTCGGCCTCCTCGATCTCGACGCACATGTACTCGCGCAACAGGTGCGTCATGCTCGCGGTGCGCCACTGGCCGTCCGCGCTGGTGCGGTAGGTGTGGAGGCTGCCGTGCTTCTCGATCACCTTGGCGACCAGTTGAGGTTGCTCCAGATCAGGCGTGGCCTTGTTCAGGCAGGCGAAGAACCGCGTGCGTTCCTCGCGCGGCGTCCAGTTCGCGATTCGCTGGGCCGCGGCCTGTTCGGTCAGCTGGACCAGCGTGCCGTCCCTGCCCCACCGCCGGATGTCGTCGATCGCGTCCGAACGGACCCAGGTCCCGTCGTAGTGCTCTTTCTCGCCGCCGCGGCTCTCGCGTGCGATGCAGGGCGGGTCGTCGACGTCCGGTTCGAACGGGTTGACGATGGCGAAGTAGCGGTGCTCGACGTCGCCGAAGATCCGCCGCGCCTGGATCTCCTCGAACGCGTAGGCGTCTTCCTGCGTGATCCGGATGCGCCTGCCGGTCGGCTTCTCCAGCTTCCACACGAGGTCGGTGGTGAAGATCTGCTCCTGGCCACTGGTCCAGTGCTGGATCAGCGTCGTCACCGGGTCGTCGAACGGGTGCTCGTCGTCCTCGATCGCGTAGTAGAACCACTCGTCGTAGTAGCCCGTCTGGGCGTAGTACCGCAGGTCTTCGCTCTGCGGGTCCTTGAGCGGCCCAGCCGGTTGCGCGGTGTGAAGCAGCCGGCGCGCGTGCTCTTCCGTGATCGCGACGTTGACGAACCACGTGCGGTAGACCGGATTGCACGGTCTCCAGCCCTCGCCCGGCACGAACATCTCTTCGCGGCGGCCGTCGATCCACACGACCATCAGCGGGTTCTCGATCGGCCGGTCGCGATCGAGGAGTGCGATGTACCTCATGAGGTCCCCCCAGAACTCGTGCCGCCGAGTTTACGGCTCGATGCGGGTTCGAGAGCGGGTGACTACGGTTGAGTGCGTGCGAGTGGCGACCTGGAACGTGAACTCCGTCAAGCAGCGCGTCCCCCGGCTCCTGCCGTGGCTGGACCAGCGCAAGCCGGACGTCGTGTGCCTGCAGGAGACCAAGCTGGCCGACGACGCCTTCACCGCGCTGCTCGGCTCCGAGCTGGCCGACCGCGGCTACGAGGTGGCGCTGTTCGGCGAAACGCAGTGGAACGGCGTGGCTCTGCTGTCCCGCGTAGGCCTCGACGATGTCGCCGTGGGTATCGCCGGCGCGCCAGGGTTCCCGCATGTCGAGGCCCGTGCCGTGGCTGCCACGTGCGGCGGGGTGCGCGTGCACTCGCTGTACGTCCCGAACGGTCGTGAGCCCGAGTCGGACCACTACAAGTACAAGCTGGAGTGGCTCGCCGCGTTGCGCGATGTGCTCGAAGCCGGGCCGGCTGACGCGGTGGTGTGCGGCGACATCAACATCGCGCCGACCGATGCCGACGTCTTCGATCCCGAGGCGTACATCGGGCAGACGCACGTCACCGAGCCGGAACGCGCCGCGCTGCAGGCTCTTCAGGCGCTGGGGTTCCACGACGTGGTGCGGGACCGGTGGCCCAACGAGCGGATCTTCAGCTACTGGGACTACCGCGCGGGCATGTTCCACCGGGATCTGGGGATGCGCATCGACCTGATCCTGGCTTCGGACAGCGTTGCCCCGCGGGTGCAGGCGGCCTGGATCGACCGGCACGCGCGCAAGGGCACCGGGCCCAGCGATCACGCGCCGGTCATCGTGGACCTGGACCAGGCGCCTGACGGGGACATCGGGCCCGTGGTGCCGCCACCGTCGTCGCCGGGGTCGAAGAAGAAGGTCAAGCTGCCGCAGGCAAAGTGACGGTGAAAGCCGCCCCACCTTCGGGCGCCGGCCCGGCCTTGATCGTCCCGCCCATCCGCGTCACCAGCCCGTGCACCAACGCGAGCCCCACACCCGTGCCCACCGGCCGCGACTCCTGGTACCGCGCGTGCAGCACGCCACGATCGAAAGCCACCGGATAGTCCTCGGCAGCCAACCCAGGCCCTCCGTCGCGCACCTCCAGCACCGACGACAGGGCGAGCACGACCGGGCGACCGGCCGGCGTGACGCGCAGGGCGTTCTCCAGAAGGCCGTCGATGACCTGCCGCAACCGCCGTGCGTCCGCGAACACGACCGGCGAAGCGGTGATGTCCAACGAGAAGTGCACCCCGCGGGCGTGGCAGCGGGCGTGCCAGACCTCGGCGGCCGAGCGGACGACGGGTTCCAACGACACGGTGGCCATGTCCAGGCGGAAGTCGTCGGCGCCCAGGCGGGCCAGGTCCAGCAGGTCGGTGACCAGGCGGTCCAGCCGACGGGCCTCGTCGAGGATCACCGTGCCCACCGGCGCGACCTGGGAGCCGGAGACCACGCCGTCGGCCAGGGACTCGGCGAAGCCCGTCACGGCGGTCAGCGGGGTGCGGAGCTCGTGGGAGACGGAGAGCAGGAAGTCGCGTTGGCGGGATTCGCTGCGTTGCAGGGCGTCTGCCAGAAGGTTCACGGAGGTGGCCACCTCGGCCAGCTCGACGGGACCTGAGACGGGGACGCGGAGATCACGGCGGCCCGTGCTCATGGAGTGCGCGACCGAGGCCACGCGGCGCAGCGGGCGGGCCAGGAAACTACCCAGCGCCAGCCCGGCCAGACAGGCCACCAGCAACCCGATGCCGAGGGCGAACAGGATGTTGCGGAGCAGTTTGCGGTAGGTGCCGGTGGTTTCGGTTTCTTGGACGAGGGCGAAGCCACCAGCGCCGGACGCGCGCGCCTCCACGTTCAGGCGGCCACTCACCTCCGACACCGGACCGCCGTTCAAAACGCGGTCGACGGACGCCTCGCGGGCGGCGCGGACGGCCGCGCGATCGGTGCCGGAAAGCTCGCCGGAAGCCGAAATGCGGACGATCGCGATGCCCTGGCCCTCCAGCACCTGTTCGATGCGGTTGTTGGAGATCTGGCCCGCCACGACGTCGGCCTGGTCGCGCAGGAACTCGCGGCTCACCTGCTGGGACGTGGAGAGGACCAGGCGGATCGACACGAAGCCGGCCACCACGACGGCGACGAACGCCACTCCCAGGCACAGCAGGGCGATCCGGGCCGCGAGGTTCATGACGCGTCCGCCGAGTAGCCGACGCCGCGCACCGTCCGAATAGGACTAAGCGAACCGAACTTGGCGCGGAGCTGCGCGATGTGCACGTCCACCGTGCGAGTGCCGGCGACCGACGAGTAGCCCCACACGGCGCTCAGCAGCTGCTCGCGCGAGAACACCTGGCGCGGATGTTTCATCAGGTATGCAAGCAGACCGAACTCCGTTGAAGTCAAAGACACCTCGGTGGAATCGGCGAAGGCACGCCGTTCGCTGACGTCCAGCCGCACCGAGCCCACCTCCAGCACCTCGGAAGCGACACCACCGGAAGCGCGCCGCAGGACGGTGCGCACGCGCAGGGCGAGCTCGCGCGGGCTGAAGGGCTTGGTGATGTAGTCGTCGGCGCCCAGCTCCAGGCCCAGCAGGCGGTCCACCTCGTCGTCGCGGGCCGTCACGAACAGGACCGGGGTCCAGTCGCCGGCCGCTCGCAGCGCGCGGCAGACCTCGATGCCGTTCATGCCGGGCAGACCGACGTCCAGCACGATGGCGACCGGCGCCAACGAGCGGACCGCGGCCAGTGCCGCGTCCCCCGAGGACTCCACCCGCACGCCGAAGCCGTCGCGCCGCAGGTACAGCGCGACGAGTTCGGCGATCGCCGGTTCGTCCTCCACGACGAGCACCAGGCCACGTTCCACGCGTTCACCCCGGCTGGTTGATGTCGGACTCGATGCTGTTCAACGTTGATTCCACATCATCGAGGTCCGACACCGGCGCCTCACCCCGGCACGCCGTCAACGAGACCACCAGAAGGGCGGCCGCGAGCCACCTCACTTGGACCCGCAGTGCTCGGACTTGAACTTCGACACCCGCTCGGAGGCCTTGCCCAGCTTCACGAGCTGCGCGTCCCGCAGCTTCACGCGGGCGTCGAGCACGTCCGCACGAGCCGTGTTGCCGGCCGTGCGGGCGTCCGAAGCGCGCTGCTCCAGCCATTTCTTGGAGCCCAGCACCTCCGGGTTGCCGTTGATCCGCTCGGTCAGCGCCTTCACCCGCGCCTCGACCCGCGGCACCCGATTCGTGCAGATCTGCTGCACCTTCTCCGGGCTGATCGTGATCGGCTCCTGAGCCGACGCGGTCCCGGCACCCAGCAGCAGCAACCCGAGAACAGTCACACCGATTCGCGAAAGGTTCATGGCACAGAACGATGGCCGAGCACCATCAGAGCCGAGTCCGCCGAATGTTCGGGTTGTGCAAAGACTCAGCGCAACGACACCCCGCGAACGGCCGCTGTCTGCACCAGAGGCCGCATCCGGTCCCACACCCGCTCCGACCGCAACCCCTCGGCCGCGCTCACCGCCTGCATCCCGATGGTCTGCCCCTGGTCGTCGTCACCGTCCATGAAGTGGCACGAGGCCAGCGAGATCAGGCAGAACGTCCAGCTGCGCGCCATCGTCGGCCCGAACCGTTCGATGGCGGTGGAGAGCGCCGGAATCGCGTTCCTGGTGTCGCCGAGCTCGGCGTGGACGGTGCCGATCATCGCGGTCAGGTCGGTCTCGTCGTGGAACCGCGCCCAGTCCGGCACGTGCGACAGATCCGCGCGCGCGAACGAGTCTTGAGCCTTCCCCAGAGCACGCAACGCTTCTGTCGAACGAGCCTGACGCGCGTACGCCCACGCCTCGTTCGAGTACATGATGCTCGACGCCAACGGTGCCAGCGCGCCCCTCTGGAAGTACGCCAACGCATCACCCGGTGCGCCGTGATGGAGGTGCACGCGCCCGCGCCGGTACACGATGTTGGTCGTCAGGTCCTCGTCGTGACGCGCGAAATCCAAAGCGCGATCGAAGTGGTGATAGGCCGCTCCGACCTGGCCACTGTCGAACGACGTCCACCCGGCCAGGTTGTGCAGATCCGCCACGGCCGACAACAGCCGCGACCGCACCACGTCGGAGGTCTCGGCGGCCAGCAGCTGCTGCGCCCAGTAGATCCGCACGACGACGGCGTCCCGGCAGGCCCCTCCGCCGTACTGGTAGTCGACCGACCGCAGGGATCGGGTCTGCGACTCCAGCTGTTCCACATCGCTCATGCCGATGCGGGCGGAGTGCGGTGGAGGGAAGTACGCAGGATCTGCCATGTGGAATACCTCTGCGCCGCGCGGTCTGAATCCGAGCGTAGGGTGCCCACGACCGGGTGAGAAGAGGGTTCTATGCCGAATGGAATTCGGCGCAAGCGACGATTAAACAGGTATAAATGCGGGTATACCGGCCCTAAGCGATAGGGGCAATGTGCTTCACATGAGGCGACGTGCGCACCTGCGGCTGGTGACCTCCTTCGAGACGGAGGACACGACGCTGACCGCAGTGCTCCGTGCCGAAGACCTGGCCGAGGAACTCGGTCTCGACCCCCACGCCAGAGTGACGTGCGGCCTGCATCGTTGCTGGTTGCACCAGTGCGTCGCCTCGCCGGACCACGTCATGCCCGTCACCGGTCACCGGTGGTGCCGCCCGTGCAGCAGCCCTCTCGAGGTTCTCGTCGACGAGACGACAGCGCGACTCTTCTGTCCGAGGTGTGGGACAGGAACGCCGGACACGGCGGCGAATCGTCAGGTTGTCCGGGCGTGCCGCACGAGCATCGCCGCGAGCCACGCCCAGTAGAACGACCCGGAAGCGTTAAGCCTGGTGGGTGAAGACGGCGGCCTCCGGGAGATAGCTCGGGGGCCGCTGGCTGTCCGCCGGCACGTCGAGCAACGCCCAGATGACGTGCCGCTCGCCGCCGGCCGGGGTCTCGCCCATGGAGAAGTTGCAGACGGCGATGGACGCGACGTTGCGCCGCATGATGTGCCACTGCCGGAGATCCAGCCGTGTCGTCGTGCGCACGGCAACGGACAACTTGTCCCCACGCATGCGCAACAGCAGCGCCAGCGGGCTCTCATCTTCGACGTGCGACACGAGTTCAACGGCCACCTGCGGCGCGACGTCGAGCAACGACTGCACGCCCCACCGTTCGCAGGCCCGTTCGGTGATCCGCTCGGCCACGTGCGGCAGGCACCGGCACGTCGGCAGCACCGCGTCCACCCGGTCCTCGTGCCGCAACCGGACCACCGCGGCCAGCGCGGCCTGAGTCGTCGTGTGCATCGGGATGTGGCGGGGGAGACCGCGCGACTCCAGCGTGGAACGCAGCTGGTGATCACCGACGACGAGGCTCAGCGAGATGCCCGGCCACCGCGCCGCGGACAGCCACACGACGTCGAACACCACGAGCAGAGCGGGCGACTCGGCGACGAGCTCGTCGAGCTCCACCACGACGCCGACGAGCTCCTTGGTGGCGCAGTCGAGCAGCACGTCCTGCACACGCATGTACGTCGACCAGTCGAGGTGCCCGGAGAAACGGACGATGAGCACGTCGTTCTGCTCGCGGACGTCCACGTCGAGACCTCTGCTGTCACCGGCCATGATCCCGTCCCCTCCCGCAGGCGCGCGTCACGGCTTTCAAGATTGGTGACAGCGGAAAAGGAGCCCTAGGGGGTAACTACCCGTGTTTCGGCATTGGTGCCTACGGGGGACCGCGTTGCAGCAAGAGATCGCGCCGACCTAGGGTGCCGCTGTGGGCGGTTCGCTTTCCCCAGGTCGAAAAGGCAATTTGCCTGCTGACACAACTAGTTTCGTCGGCCGCAGGCAAGACGTCGCCGAGGTCAGGAGACTGCTGTCCGAGTCGCGTCTCGTCACCCTGACGGGTGTCGGTGGCGTCGGTAAGACCCGGTTGGCGCTGCGGGCCGCCGCCGAGACGCACCGGGCGTTCCGCGACGGGGTGTGGTTCGTCGAACTGGGCGGCGTCACGGATTCCGACCTGGTGGTGCACACCGTCCTGGAGCAGCTGGGCGTCCACGACGACACGGTCCGCCAGCACCGCACCGTCCTGGTGGAACATCTTCGCGACCGGCAGGCGCTGATGGTCCTCGACAACTGCGAGCACGTCATCGGGGCCACCGCCGACCTGGTGTCCGCGTTGCTGCGCGGCGTCCCCGGCCTGCGCGTCCTGATCACGAGCCGCGAACGGCTGGGGGTCGACGGCGAGCACCTCTGGCAGGTCGCGCCGCTGCCGCAGGACCCGGCCGTCAAGCTGTTCGCCGAACGCGCGGTCGCCGTCGAACCGGGCTTCGCCGTCGCCGGCGAGAACCTCGGCACGGTCGGCCAGATCTGCACGCTGCTGGGCGGCATCCCGCTGGCGATCGAACTGGCCGCGGTGCGCCTGCGGGTGCTGACGCTCGACCACCTGCTGTCCAGATTGGACGACACGTTCCGGGTGCTCGGGGACGGCAAACGCGGCGGCGACCCGCGCCACCAGACGTTGCAGGCGGCGGTGGACTGGAGCTTCCACCTGTGCACGAGGTCGGAGCAGATCCTGTGGGCCCGCGCCTCGGTGTTCGCCGGCACGTTCGACCTGGAGGCGGCGGAATGCGTCTGCTCGGGCGACAGCGTCGCGGCCGAGGAGATCATGCACTCGCTCTCGGGCCTGGTCGACAAGTCGGTCGTGGTGGCCGAGCAGCACCCGTGCGGCACGCGCTTCCGGCTGCTGGAGCCGTTGCGCCAGTACGGCCTGGAGAAGCTGCGGGGCGCCGGCCGTGAGCAGGTGATGCGGGAACGCCACCGCGACCACTTCATCGAGTGGGCCGAGCGCCGCGAAAAGGAGTGGTTCGGCCCCTCCCAGCCGCAGATCTTCTCGCGCACCCGCCTGGAACACGCGAATCTGCGGTCCGCCTTGGACTTCTGCTTCGAGCAGGACAACGACCGCGGCGTGCACCTGGCCTCGACGCTGTGGTTCTACTGGGCCGGCTGCGGCATGCTCGGCGAGGGCAGGTACTGGCTCGACCGAGCGCTCACCACCGCCAAGACCGGCGCGGATCGCGCGAAAGCCCTGTGGGTCAACGGGTACGTGGCGACGCTGCAGGGTGACCTCACGTCGTCGGCCGCCATGCTGGAGGAGTGCCGCCAGTACGCCCGATCATCGGGTGACGGGCCCGCGCTGGCCTACGCGACGCACCGGCTGGCGTGCACGTACCTCGTCGGCGACGACCTGGACCAGGCCGACGGGCTGTTCCAGGAGGCCATGGTCCTCTACCGCAGCCAGGGCACGGTCAACAGCCACACCATGCTCGCCGGCATCGAGCTGGCGATCTCCGCGACGTTCAAGCACGACTTCGCCGCCGCGGAACGGCTCTGCGTCGAGGCCAAGGCCGTCGGCGAGGAGCACGGTGAGCTGTGGGCGCACGCGTACGCGATCTACGTGCTGGCGTTGTGCGCGTGGGTCAGCGGCGACCTCGCGCGGGCGGACCAGCTCGGCCGCGAGTGCCTGCGGATCAAGCGGACGTTCCACGACCTGCTCGGCATCGTGCTCGCCATCGAGGTCCTCGCCTGGATCTCGGCCTCGCAGGGCGACGCGGCGCGCGCGGCGACGCTGCTGGGCGCCACCAGCGAGATCTGGCAGTCGGTCGGTTATCCCATGTTCGGCTCGCGGTACTTCGGCACGCCGCACGGCGAGTGCGAGGAGGCGGCGATCACCGCGCTGGGGGAGCAGGAGTTCCGCGCGGTGTTCCGCAAGGGCATGGACCTCGAACTGGAGGACGCCATCTCGTTCGCGATCGGCGACGAGCTGGTCGAGCAACCGGCGCCGGTCGTGGACGCCACGCCGTTGACGCGGCGCGAGCAGCAGGTGGCCGACCTCATCGCCGGTGGCATGTCGAACAAGGAGATCGCGGCGCGGCTGGTGATCGCGCGGCGGACCGCCGAGGGGCACGTGGAGCGGATCCTGCAGAAGCTCGGGTTCAGCTCACGGGCGCAGATCGCGACCTGGGTGACCGAACGCCGAAACTAACCCGTCCGGGTGATGGATGAAGGTTCCCTTCATCATTTTCAGTCGACGCAGGGCACGCCGTCGTTGGGAGGCGGCGGAGGTGGCGCGGTGGCCAGTTCGAAGACCTTGGCCCGCACCTTGTCAGGATCGACGACGTTCACGTCCTGGCCACCCACCTTCGCCCCGCCCTCGACCGGCAGCGTCTCGAACCGCACCTCGCTCGGCAGGTTTCGGGCGAACTCGCTGAGGTCGAACCGCGCGTCCAGCACGACGTCCTGCTTCGCCATGTCGATCATCGCCTGCACGACCGTCAGGTCCGCACCCTTCAAGCGCTTGGACACCGCGGCGAGGAACGCCTGCTGGCGCTTCGTGCGGTCGAGGTCGCCGTTCGGGAGGCCGTGCCGCTGCCGCACGAACGACAACGCCTGCGCCGCGTCCAGGTGCTGCGGTCCGGCCGGGAAGTCCGCGCCGGACAACGGGTCCTTCACCGCACCCCGCAGGCACACGTCCACGCCACCGAGCCCCTCGGCGATGTGGAAGAACCCGATCAGCGAGATCTCCACGAGGTGGTCGATCGGCTGCTTGAGGAACGCCGACACGGTCTGCACCTGGGCCCGCCGCCCGGCCTCGCGCCCGGCCCGTTCCAGCTCGCGCTTCTCGTGCACGCCGGACGCCCGCAGCCGGTCCTCCTCGGCGATCTTGGCCCGGCCGTACGCCTCCTTGATCTTGCCCTCGCCGCCCGATGACAACGGCACGAGGTTGTCGCGCGGCACGGACATCGCCACCGCGGGGCCGGAAACGGGGATGTGCAACAGGATCAGCGTGTTCGCGTTGTAGCCGCCGCGGTCGCTCTCGCCGGCCTGCATGCGCCGCAGCACGTCGTCCGGCAGCGGTTCGCCGTGCAGGTCCAGCCGGGTGGTCAGGCCCATGATCAGGATGTTGCGGCCGGACCCCGAGCGCGGTGCGTCGTCCGGGATCGCGTACGAGCGCTCGACGCCGGTCGAGATCGTGGACACCGTCGACCAGGCGATGCCCGAGATGACGAGCACGGCAAGACACACGGCGATCCACACCGTGCGCAGGACTACCAGACCGGCCGCGCGGTGATAGCGGCCACGAGATCGCATGAACAGGACACCCCCTTGACTATCCTAGAGGTCGTGGGGGTTCAGCTGCCGAGTCTTGCGGCGCTCGCGGTGCTGGCGGTTTTCGCGCAAACGGGAATCTGGGTCGACGGGGACAACCTCGGCTGGCCTTTCGGCGTCTGGTTGGTGACGGGTGCGGTGATCGCCTCCGCACTCGTCCGTCGCGTGGGGTTGTGGACGGTGGCACCGGCGCCACCAGTCGTCTTCGTCGTGGTCGCCATGGGCAACGCCGCCTGGGACCGGCAAGCACAGCGGCAGGCGTTGTGGGGGAACAGCAAAGAGTTCGCCGCGGACGCGGTCCCGTGGTTCGTCAACGGGTTCCCGTGGCTCGCGGCAGCGGTCGGTGCCGCCGTCGTGGTGGCGCTCGTCCGCGTCTTCACCTGGGGGAAGAAGGAATGCAGGTCTTCGTCGACGGCACCGGTGGCAGACGGGTAGCCGCCAAGCTGGTCAGCCTGACCGTCGTGAGTGGACTGGTCATGTTCACCGCGGTGGTCGGTGGCACGTTGCTGGAAGTGTGGTGAGACGGCCGCCGCGGCTGCACTGGATCTCCATCCCGCTCGCGCTGTTCGTGCTGATGTGCGTGGTCTCGTTCCACTCCTACACCGCGACCAGGCCCGAGCCGGTGCAGCACGCCAGGGAGACCCGGGAACTGCCGGAACGCACGCTCGCGCTGGCGTTCCACGGCGGCCCGGACCCGAAGTGGACCCCGCGCGTCCTCGACACGCTGGGCGAAGCCGGCATCAAGGCGACCTTCTTCGTCACCGGCGTGCAGGCCACCCGCAACCCGGAGGTGGTCCGGCGCATCGCGGCCGAGGGGCACCAGATCGGCATCGACGGCTTCCGCGCCGAGGGCGACCACACCAACCCGCTGAACCTGGCGTTCGCACAGGCCGCCCTCGCCGACGTGCTGGGTGTCCACACGCGACTGGTCGGCGCGCCGATCGAGGTCGACAGCGGCGACCGCGACCACCAGGACATCGGCACGCTGCTGCGGATGTCGTTGCGGGACGGCAAAGGCGTGATCCGGCTGCACGACGACGGCAGCATCGGTTCGGACATCACCCGCGAGCTGGCGCGCACCGATCACCGGTTCGTGCCGGTCAGCGACGACCAACCGGTCGCGGCCACCGCGTCCGAACGGTTCACCGGCGCGGTCCTCGCGTGGTCGCAGCGCAACGGCGGCGTGGTGCTGGCGTTGCTGGGCACGGCGATCGCCATCGCCGCACTGCTCGGTCTCCTGCGCACGCTCATGCAGCTCGGCCTCGCGCACACCGACCGCCGGTTGCGCCGCGAGAGCGCGCTGGCGCCACCGCCGTGGATCGCGCCGCCGGTCTCGGTGGTCATCCCCGCCTACAACGAGGCGGTGAACATCGCCGCCACCGTCCGGTCGCTCGCCGCGAACACCCACTGCGCCGATGTCGAGATCATCGTGGTCGACGACGGCTCGACGGACGGCACCGCGGACCGCGCCGAGGAGCTGAACCTCCCCGGCGTCACGGTGATCCGACAGGCCAACCAGGGCAAACCGGCCGCGCTCAACGCGGGGATCAGAAGAGCGCGGCACGACGTCCTCGTGCTGCTCGACGGCGACACGATCTTCGAACCGGGCACCATCGGCGAGCTCGTGCAGCCGTTCGCGGACGAGCAGGTCGGTGCGGTGTCCGGCAACGCCAAGGTCGGCAACCGAAAGCGCCTGCTGGGCCGCTGGCAGCACCTGGAGTACTGCGCCGGGTCCAATCTGGACAGACAGATCCTGCACGCGCTGCGCTGCATCCCGACCGTGCCGGGCGCGGTCGGGGCGTTCCGCAGGGCCGCGCTGACCGACGTCGGCGGCGTCAGCGACGACACGCTCGCCGAGGACACCGACCTCACGATGGCGGTCACGCGGGCGGGCTGGCGGGTCGCGTACCGGCCGCAGGCGAAGGCGTGGACCGAGGCGCCGACCACGGTCCGCGGCCTTTTCCGGCAGCGTTATCGCTGGTCGTACGGCACTTTCCAAGCCATGTGGAAACATCGCGGCGCGCTGGTGGAGAGCGGGCCGATGGGCCGGTTCGGGCTCCTCTACCTGTTCGCGTTCCACCTGCTGCTGCCGTTGCTCGCACCCGTGATGGACCTGTTCGTGCTGTACGGCTTCCTCGTCGCGGACGCACCTCTCGCGCTGATCGTGTGGGCGGCGTTCCTGCTGATCCAGACCGCCAGCGCCGGCTACGCGCTGCGGCTGGACGGCGAGTCGCTCAAGCCGTTGTGGGCGTATCCGTTGCAGCAGATCGTTTATCGGCAGCTGATGTACGCGGTGGTGATCCAGTCGTTGATCACCGCGCTGCACGGCACGCAGCTGCGCTGGATGTCGGTGCAGAGGACGGGACTGCTCCAGGACGCGCCCGGCGGTACGGTGCACGTCACTTGAGCCGCGGCACGAACTGAAGAGGAGCAGGGTTGGGTCGCACGCCCCTGGACACCCCGGCGCGCCTGCAGGAGGTCTTCGCCGCCGTGCTCGGCGTCCTGGCCGAGGTCGGCTACGCCAGGTTCAACATGGACCTCGTCGCGGGACGGGCGCGCGTGAGCAAGGCGAGCCTTTACCAGCGCTGGCCGTCGAAGGCCCGGCTGATCACCGAGGCGTTGAAGGCCAACCTGCCCGATCTGCCGCAGCCCGACGAGGGCACGTTCGCCGAGGACGTCCGCCAGATCCTGCGGTCGTGGGGCGAGCCGATGCCGTTCGACACGGCCGGGATCTTCCTGGGGCTGCTGGAAGGAAGCCGTCAGGACGCCGATCTCGCGTGCCTGCGCGCGGAGCACATCGACCGCGCCTACACCGTTCACCTGCAGATCGCCGTGGACCGGGCGAAGGCACGCGGTGAGCTGCCGGACGGCCTCGACGCCGACATCCTCATCACTGCGCTGATCTCGACGTTCGTCCTGCGTTCGGAGGAGCCGGGCGTGATCGACGGCATCGTCGACGGCCTGTTGAGACCGCTGATCGGGACCTTTCGGACCAAATAACTCGTCAGATCGTAGTTTCTTCGCTACGTTCGGTCATGGTTTCAAAAGAACAGTTTTGTTCTGTTGAGGAGAGCTCCCGTGACTGAAGCTGCCGTCTGCCCGGTCCCGCACGAGAACCGCGTCCACCCGCTCGGTCCGCCCGCCGGTTTCGAGGAGGCCGTCAGCAACGGCCCGGTGAAGATGATCTGGCCCAACGGCGTCGAGGGCTGGATGTTCAGCAGCTACGCCGGCGTCCGGAAGGTGCTCTCCGACAAGAGTTTCAGCGCGAACCGGGACGGCGCGCCGGACATGCGCACCGAAGGCGAGCCCGTGCTCGACTCGGCGCAGCCCGGCAACATGAACGCGCTGGACGGCGAGGAGCACCTCCGCCTGCGCCGTCCGTTGTCCCGCGGCTTCATGGTCAAGCGCATGGCCGAGATGCGGCCGCGCATCCAGCGGATCGTCGACGAGCACCTCGACGAGATGGAACGCGCCGGCACGTCCGCCGACCTCGTGTCCGCGCTGTGCCTGCCGGTGCCGTCGCTGGTGATCGCCGAGCTGCTGGGCGTGCCGCCGGAGCACCAGGCGTTGTTCCAGGCGACCGCCAGGGAGATGCTCGGCAAGAACGGCTCCAGGGCCGAGTACGAGGCGAAGGCCGCCGAGCTCGGTGAGGTGATCGGCAAGGTCGTCGCGGAGAAGCAGGCCTCCGGCGACACCAGCGACATGATCGGTCTGATGGTCAACGAGACCGATTTCGACATGCAAGAGCTGATGATGCTCGCCATCGGCCTGCTCGTGGCCGGGCACGAGACGACCTCGAACTTCTTCGGCCTCTTCACGCTCACCCTGTTCGAACGCCCCGACCAGCTGGAGATCCTGCGCCGCGACCCGAGCCGCGCGGACGTGATCGTCGAGGAGCTGATGCGGTACACGATCGGCCGGCTCGGCGGCGCCGGGATCGCGCGCAAGGCGATCGAGGACGTCGAGGTCGACGGCGTGACCGTCCGCGCGGGTGAGTGGGCGGTGGTGTCGTTGCACGCCAACCTGGACGAGGAGCTCTGCCCACACGCGTCCGAGCTGGACCTCGAACGCCGGGCGGTGTCGCACCTCGGCTTCGGCTTCGGCCCGCACCAGTGCCTCGGTGCGAACCTGGCCCGCGCGGAGCTGCAGATCCTGCTGCAGTCGCTGTTCGCCCGCTTCCCGGACATCCGGCCCGCGGTGCCCGTGGCCGAGATGACCTTCCGCGAGGACATGATCACCTACGGCGCGTCCGCGATCCCGGTGGTGTGGGGATGACCGTCCGGATAGACCAGACGAAGTGCATCGGATCGGGCCAGTGCGTGCTCGCCGCACCGGACGTGTTCGATCAGTCCGATGACGACGGGCTCGGCATCGTCGTGATCGCCGAACCGCCCGCCGAGCTGCTGCCGGGCGTTCGTGACGCGGTGGATCGGTGCCCGGCCCAGGTGGTGACCCTGGAAGAGTGACTTGATGGGCTGTTCCGGTGAGATGTCATCACTGGAAATCAATTCAGTTGTTCTTTGCTGACACCTCGATGGCCCCTTTCCGAACACCACGTTCGTCCAGAATCGTAAGCGCGACCACCACGGCGTTGTGGTGGTCGCGCGCCCGTGTGCGGGGAGAGTCGAAAGACCCTTCCCGACCAGGCCCAACAGCGGGATCGTGACGGCGGCGCGGTGAGTACCGGCGGTGTGTAACGGGTATCTGTACTGCGGGTATCCGGCGCACGTCAGGAGGACCAGCTATGTTCGACAGCGGCGCATTTCCAGCTCGCGTGGATAAAACAGACGTGCGGCATGTCGAAACGTTGACCAGTGCGCTACGGGCGCTGGACTACGAATACGGCGGCGGCGCCTGCCGGGACGCCTGCGTGGCATTGCTGAACTGGGCGAACCCACTGCTCGACGCCGGCTCGTCCGGGCGGGTCCTGCAAAGGCTCCAGGTGGCCATCGCGGACCTGCACAACCTGACCGGCTGGGCGTCGTTCGACATGGGACTTCTGGAGTCCGCACACCTGCACTTCGGCCGTGCGATGGACCTCGCGCGGGAGTCGGGCAACAGCGCGTTGGAAGCGAACATCCACTACCGGATGGGCCGCGTGCACCTCCACTACGAACTCGCCGAGGACGCGCTGGCGTCGTTCCAACGCGGACTGCCCATCGCGCAGGCCAGCGGCTCCACGCTGGCGATGTCGATTCTGCACGCCAACGAGGCGTGGGCGTTCGCGAAGATGGGCGCCGAACAGCAGGCGTTGCGCCAATTCGCGCGTGCGGAGGAGGAGTTCGATCGTGCGGAGGGTGAGGACGCACCGCCGTGGGCGCGTTTCTTCGACCTGGCCGACCTGGTGTCGATCGGCGGCATGGTGCACACCGAACTCGCCCGCACGTGTGACGTGAAGTACGCGCGGTCCGCGATCCCGTTGCTGACCAGGGCCATTTCGGACGGTGGCGAGGAGTCGTCGCGCAGCCAGTCGTTCCGGCTCGCCGCCCTGGCGATGAACTACCTGGTGCAGAACGAGGCCGAGCAGGCGCGGGACATCGGGGAGCAGGCGATCGCGGTGTCCGGCGCGATCCGTTCGGTGCGCACGCGGGACCGGATGCGGCCGTTGAAGCAGGAGGCGGAACGGTTGCGGGGCAACGAGGCCGCGGACGAGCTGTCGTCGAGCCTGGTGACGTTCATGAGCTCGTCCCAGGGGGCCGCCTAGCTTCTGGAAGGTGCCGCCGAGACCCGAGGAGAGGTTTGGGCTTCGGGTCCCGACGGCACCATCAACGGAGCGGCACCCCGCTGGGGGGCCAAAGTGCCGCTCCGGCTCGGGGGTGTCAGCAGCGGATGTCGGTGCGCGCTGCGTAGGTCATGGCGCCCGAGTACCACTCGACGTAGGCGGACGTGCAGTCGTTCAGCGTGTCGGTGCCGGTGGACCACAGTTCCTTCTGGCGGTACTTGCCCTTGACCAGGCCGGGGTGCCCGTACGGTTCCCGCGCGTCCTTGTGCGCCCACTGCTCGATGGACAGGAGCTTCGGGGTGTACGGCGCGCCGGCGTTGTGGGTCTCCGTCCACGTGTAGACGTAGGCCCAGTTCTTGCCGCAGCCCTTGAACTGCTTCACCGACGCCCACGTCTGCCCGTGGTCGCCGACGTGGCCGGTCTTGCCGATCTGCGTCACCCTCGCGCAGCCGGGCGGGTGCTCCGCGGCGTGCGCCTGGCCGGCGGTGACAAGTCCGAGAAGGAGCGCACCTGCGGCGATGAGTGCTGACCTCTTCATGAGCTGTGAGCATCACGACCGCCGCTGACATTTCGCTGACACCTCCGGTTACCGGCTGGTTAGGATCGCTCTCATGCAGCGATGGGCGTTCAGGGTTCTCGGATCGTTGCAGGTCATCGACTCGGGCCGGGTGGTGGAGCTCCGCTCGGCCAAACAGCGTGTCCTGCTCGCCGCGTTGCTGATGAAGGCCAACGCGCCGGTGTCGTCGTACGAGCTGATGGAGCACCTCTGGGGTGAAGAGCCCTCCGGAGCGGCGCGCGCGACTCTGCAGACGTACGTCATGCGGTTGAGACAGTCGCTGAACGACCTCGCCGACCGCAAGCTCGTCCGCACGTGGCCGACCGGCTACTCGATCCACGTCGAGGACGACCAGCTGGACCTGCTGACCTTCCAGAGGTTGCGGGCGGAGGCGCGGCGCGCACCCGACCTGGAGACCGAGGCCAGGCTGCTCGGCGAGGCCGCGGCGCTGTGGCGCGGGCCGGCGCTCGACCAGATCTCCTCGTTGCGGATGGAACAGACCGACGTCCAGCGCCTGAACGAGCAGCGCTGGGAGGTGCTGGAGCGGCGCAACGATGCCGAGCTGCAGCTCGGGCGGCACGACCAGATCGTCGACGAGCTGCGGTCGCTGGTCGCGGAACACCCGCTGCGCGAACGGTTCTGGTATCAGCTGATGCTCGCCCTGCACCGCACCGGTCAGCAGGCGCAGGCGCTCGACGTGTACCGGCGTGCGAGCGACGTCCTCGCCGACGAGCTCGGCATCGACCCGAACGCCGAACTGCGTGCATTGCACATGGAAGTACTCGCGGGATCTTCCGCACCGGTGCCCGTCCAGGCAGGACCGTCCTGGCTGCCGCCCGCGGTGGGTGACTTCTCCGGGCGTTCTGAGGAGGTCGTGCGGCTCACGGCCGGGCTGCGGGCCGGCGGGACGTGGACGATCACCGGACCGGGTGGCGTCGGCAAGACGTCGTTGGCGGTGCACTGCGCACATCTCGTGCGGGACGCGTTCCCGGACGGGCAGTTGTATTTGAACCTGCGCGGCGGCGAGCAGAAGCCGGTCGGCCCGGCGGCCGCGCTGGACCGGCTGCTGCGCGGCCTCGGCGTGTCGGGCGGCGCGATTCCGTCCACTGTGGAGGACCGGGTCGATCTCTACCGGGACCTGCTGTCGGACCGGCGGATCCTGGTCGTGCTGGACAACGCGATCAACGAGGCCCAGGTGCGGCCGTTGCTGCCGGGCACCTCGTCCGGTGCGGCTCTCGTGACGTCACGGGCGGCGCTGGCCGGCCTGGAGGCGGCTCACGTCGTGCCGCTGGACGTGCTGTCGTCCGGCGATGCGATGGCGTTGCTGCAGGCTGCGGTCGGTGAGGCTCGGTGTGCCGCGGAACCTGTTGCGGCGCAGGCGATCGTGACCTACTGCGGGCAGCTGCCGCTGGCGTTGCGGGTGGCGGCGGCCCGGTTGGTGGCGCGTCCGCACTGGCAGCTCGCCAAGCTCGCTGGGCGGTTGTCGGACGAGCGTCGGCGGTTTGACGAGCTGTCGCTGGGTGATCTCGACGTGCGGGCGTCTTTGGCCTTGTCGTACGACGGGATGGATGAGACGCACCGCAGCGCGTTCCGGCTGCTGTCGTTGGTTGACACGCCGGACTTCCCTGCCTGGGTGGCTTCGCCGTTGCTCGGGCTGGAGCTCGATGACGCTGAGGACCACGTTGAGGCGCTTGTTGACGCTCGGCTGGTCGACTACGCGGGGCGGGATGGGCTGGGGCAGGTTCGGTATCGGCTGCATGACCTGTTGCGGGCGTTCGGGCGTGAGGCTGCTTCTGAGGATCCTGCTGACGCGTTGAAGGCGATGTTCGAGCAGTGGCTGGATCTGGCCACTCGGGCTGATGTCGAGTTGCCGCATCAGGCGATTCGGTTGGAACCCCTTGCGCTGGAACGGTTCGATCTTGGGGATGCCGCTGACTGGTTTGATGCCGAGTGGCAGAACATTCATGCGGTGATCACCCAGGCTGCCGGATTGGGACTGGGTGGGCTGGCTGCCGAGTTGGCCATTCGGTCGTCGGCGTTCTGCGATTTGCGGGCTCGGTTCGATGACTGGGAGCAGATCAACGAGCTCGGGTTGTCGTGTGCGCCTGCTGAGCGGAAGCCGATTCTGTTTCAGCAGCGGGGGATTTTGTGTGCGCGTCTGCACCAGTACGTCGAGGCTTCTGCCAACTTCGCTGCGGCGCAGGAGGGTTTTGCCGCTGCCGGCGATGTGTGGGGTGAGGCCTATGCCTGGTACGGCATGGGGTGGATGCACGAGTGGTCTGGGCGGTCGTTGGAAGCTCGGTCGGCACATCGGGAGGCCATGAGTCGGTTTGTGGCTTCCAGCAACCCGCACGGCGAGATCGAGGTGCTCTGCTCGTTGGGGGCTATTGAGCGGCGGGCCGGGGGATTGGCTGCTGCGCAGGATTATCTGGAGCGGGCTCGGCGGGTGGCCGGGCAGCTGGGGGACGAGCAGAGTGAGCTGATGGCGACTCTGGAGCTGGGGCGGTTGCACCAGTTCACCGGGGAGTTGGCTGTTTCGGCCGGGTTCTTGCGGTCTTCGTTGGCGGCTGCTCAGAAGCTCGGGGATCCGGACATGGCTGCCAACATCCGGTTGTTCCTGGCGGACACGTTGGTGCGGTCTGGGCAGGAATCGTTGGCTGAGGAGCAGTTGCGGCAGGCTTGGGAGTTCTTCGAGGAGCACGACGATCTGCAGGGCCGGATTTGGGTGTGGCGGTTGAGGTCTGGGATGGCTGCCGCGCCTGAGGAGGCGCTGCGGTTGGCCTCGTTGGCCATGGAATCCGCTCGGGAGCTGGGGTCCACGCCGGAGCTCGGGCGGTCGTTGCGGGTGTTGGGGGATGCGTTCGGGCGGGTTGGGCGGGTCGAGGAGGCTCGGGAGCACTGGCGGCAGGCTGAGGAGACGTTGACTGCTGCTGGGTTTCAGGCTGAGGCGGACGAGTTGCGGCTGGCTACTTCGTAGCGGGCGGTAGCCGGGCGGGTCGGCCTGCGCGCGCCCGGAGCGAAGTTCACGCGGATGAGGGTAGTGCGGAAAACGGTTGTACGCACCAGGATGCAGAGTATGTTCGCAGGCAAACGACTTTTAGCGGCATTTCTGGCCGCGACTCTCGTCCTGTTCGGCGTCAATGCCGGAATCGCCACGGCCGCAACGGAAGCTTGTGCGGGCGCCTACGACAACGACAACCGCCTGGGGCCGCAGACGCTGCCTGCGCCGAACGAGAAGCCCGTCGGGCCGCTCGTGGCCGGGTACAAGCGGTTCGGCAACCTCGGCAAGGACGCGTTCCTCGCCAAGTACTGGAACGGCACGGGCTGGAACTATCCGCCGCAGGACGGGTTCTGGCTCAGGCCCGACGGTGAGCCGATCAAGTACAAGCGGACCCTGCCCAAGAGCACCAAGCTCGACCGGTTCGGCAGCGAGTTCGGCGGGTTCCTGGCGTACAAGGGCGCGCACTACTCGACCCGCGCTATTCCACCGCAGAGCCTCTACACGTTCGACCCCGCGTACCGGTGCAACTACCACGCCTACCAGGTGACGAAGGCCTTCGCGGTGTGGGAGGGGCCGATCGCGCCGTGGTTCGAGCAGCCTGGGGGAGGGTTGCAGCAGAAGTTGGACAGGGCGCTGGTGCCAGGCGACGGGGCACTGAATGTCGCCTGGCTGCTCTCCAACGGCTACCTCGTGCGGATCAACTGACGGTGCCTAAGAAACAGTGATCGCGCTCGCCGGGCACAGGCTCGCCGCTTCCTTCGCGGTGGCCTCGTGCCCGGCGTCGGGGTGCTCCACCAGGAGCACGACCGTGCCGTCTTCTTCGTTCTGGTCGAAGAGATCCGGGTCCGTCAGGACGCACATGCCCGAACCACAACACTTCGACTGGTCGACGGAAATCTTCATGCTCACCACGCTACTGGCAACGAGTGGACTCCGTAGATCCCCATGTCGGTGCGCAGCGGCACCTCCTCCGGTTCCACGTCCAGCCGGAGGTCGGGGAACTCCTGGAACAGCTTGGTGAACCCGATCCGCATCTCGATGCGGGCGAGCTGCTGGCCCAGGCACTGGTGGATGCCGTGCCCGAACGCCACGTGGCCACCGGCCGGGCGGCGCAGGTCGAGTTCCTCGGGGTTGCCCGAGAACTTCTCCGGGTCGCGGTTCGCGACCGGCACGTGCATCAGCACGGTGTCACCTGCCTTGATCAGGTGACCCTCGATCTCCACGTCCTCGACCGCGGTGCGCACCGGTCCGAAGTGGATGATCGACAGGTAGCGCATCAGCTCCTCGACGGCGTTGTCGATGACCTCGGGCTCGTCCTTGAGGATCTTCAACTGGTCGGGGTGCTGCAGGAGCGTGAACGTGCCGATGCCCAGCATGTTCGCCGTGGTCTCGTGCCCGGCGAGCAGGAGCAGCATCGCCATGTTCGACGCTTCCTCGTCGGTCGGCTCCCCGGTGGCCAGCAGGTCGCTGATCATGTCGTCGCCGGGGTTCGCCTTCTTGCGGGCGATCAGCTCGCGCATGAACTCCTGGATCCGCTGGAAGGCCTCCACGGCCTCCTTGAACGTGATTTCCAGGCTCAGCATCTTCGCCGTGTCCTCCTGGAACCTGTGCCGCTCGTCGTAGTCGACGCCGAGCATCGCGCAGATCACCAGTGACGGCACCGGCATGGCGAACTCCTTGACGAGGTCCGCCTTGCCGTTCAACGACCGCATGTGCGTGAGCTGGTCGTCGACGATCGTGCCGATCCACTCGGACAGCTGGTTCATCCGCCGGACCGTGAACTGGCCCTGCAGCATCTTGCGCAGCCGGGTGTGGTCCGGCGGGTCCTGGCTCAGGAACATGCCCGGCTCGACCTTGCGCAGGTCCTTGTCCTCGGGCACGTCGCCCTGGAACCGCTTGTCGAGAAGGTGGTGCTTCTCCGGGTTGTTGCTGAAGCTCGGGCTCCCGAGGATCTCCCGCACCTGGTGGTGACCGGTGACGAGCCAGCCGAGGTGACCGTCGGCGAACTTCAGCCTGCTGATGCGGGCCTTCTCGCGGATGTCGGTCACCTCGGCGGGCGGGTCGAACGGGTTCTGGCGCGTGATCGGCAGCTCGTCGGAGATCAGTTCGGTCATCTCGCACACCTCCCAGTGCTCAGTAGAGGACCTACTTCCGAAGCTACAGAACTTTCATGACTCCGTGAAGGTGAATCGAGGGTTACGGACCGCCACGCGCCGAAGTCTGTCCGCATCTGCCGGTCGTGGGTCGCGACGGCCACGGCCGCCCTCGTCTGGTGGAGTGCCTCGGTCAGCTCGTCGACCAGGGCGATGGACAGGTGGTTGGTCGGCTCGTCGAGCAGCAGCACGTGCGGGCCGCTGCTCAGCAGGACCGCCAGCTCCAGCCGGCGTCGCTGTCCAGTGGACAGCCTGGAGACCGGCCGGGCGAGGTCTTTTCCGCCGAGCAGACCGAGTTCCTCTGCCCGCGAACAGAGCTGGCGAGCTGTGGCGTCCTCGTTCTCGAACACGGACTCCTGGGCCAGCAGGGCGACCCTGCCGACGTGGTGCACCGTGCCGTGAGCTGGGGCGATGCGGCCCGCGAGGACGTTCAGCAACGTCGACTTGCCGGCCCCGTTCGGGCCAGTGATCAGCAGCTTCTCGCCCGCGCTGAGCGAGATCGGCTCGGTGAGGTTCAGCCTTTCGGGTACTACGAGCGGGGTCGCGTGCAGCAGGTCGCCGCTGGCTTCCAGCTCTGGCGGCGTGAAGCGCAGCGGCGGTGGGGGAGCGTCGACCCGTTGGTCGTCCAGCTCCTCCAACCGGCGGGCGACGTTGCGCATCTTGTTCGCCGCGCGCGTGCTGCGCTTGTGCTTGAACGCGCCTTTCGGTGGACGCCAGGCGTCCTTCAGGCGTGACTGGGCGCGTTCCACCTTGTCCGCCAACGAGTCGTGCTCGGCTTCCTCCTGCGCGAACCGCTGCTCCCAGCGCTGGCGTTCGGCGCGCTTGGCCTCCTTGAACGCCCGGTAGCCGCCGCCGTGCAGGTGCACCTCGCCGTCCGGGGTGGGGTCGAGGTCGAGCAACTGGGTGCAGACCTCGTCCAGCAACGTGCGGTCGTGGCTCACGAGCACCACGACGCCGTGGTGTTGCTGCAGGCGTTCGGTCAGGAAGTTCAGCGCGTGCTCGTCGAGGTGGTTCGTCGGTTCGTCGAGCAGCAGGACGTCCGCGCGTTCGGCGAGCAGGCACGCGAGCCTGACCCGGTAGCGCTGTCCGACGCTGAGTTCGCTGAGACGCTTGGACTTCGGGTGATCGGCGTCGAGTGCTTTCAAAGCGATGTCGGCGCGGCGTTCGGCGTCCCAGGCCTCGATGTCCTCGGCGTGGGCGAGCGCTTTCTCGTAGCGCTGTTCGTCGAACGGCTCCGCCGCACTGTCCAGTTCGGACAGTGCGGTACGGCTTTCGCGCAGAGCTTCGCTGAGCAGGTCCCCCACCGTTTCGCTTTCGTGGAACGGCATCTCCTGGCGTACCAGGCTCAACGAACCGTGGCGGGTGACGGTTCCCTGGTCCGGGACGAGGTCGTCGGCGAGCAACCTGAGCAACGTGGTCTTGCCGCGGCCGTTCTCGCCGATGATGCCGAGACGGTGTCCTGCGGAGACTTTCAACGAGATGCCGTCGACGACGGGGCCGGCCTCATAGCCCTTGGTGAGATCTTGGGTCGTCAAATGAACATGCGAACGCACGGGGATCCTCTTTTGGGTACGCGAAAACAGGACGTGTTGCGTGGTGGCACACGTCCTGGCTCAGAGGTAGAAGACCCCGTACCCGAATCCCATGAAACCCACGGTACCTACGGTCGCAACGCTTTTTCGATCGCGATCTTCAGGTCCTGCCGGTTCTCCTCGGTGCCCGGCTTCGGCCCGGTCGTGCTGCCTCCGCCGACGAGCCGGTAGAACAGCAGACCGTCGAGGAACGCCAGGATGCGGCCGCCCGAGGTCTCCGGGTCCTCGTGGCCCAGCGCCGCGGCGAGCTCGGTGGCCTGCGAGAGCGGCGAGTGGGTGAGGATCGTCCTCAGCTCCGGGTGGTGCGTGGCTTCGAGCATCACCGCGTACCTGGCGAGGGTGCGGTTCCGTTCGACGAGCCAGTTGTCGAGCGTCCTCGCGATGGCGCCCGCGAAGTCCTCCGGGTCGAGGACGATGTCCTGCTGCTCCTGCGTGGCGAGCCGTTCCACGAGCCCTTCGATCAACGATTTGCGCGTGCGGAAGTACGCGCTCGTGGAGCCTTCCGGCAGGCCGGCCCGCCGGTCGACCGCCCGGTGGGTGAGGCCGCGCATGCCCAGTTCGGCCACAAGTTGGATCGCGGCATCGGCGATCAGGTCCTTGCGCACTCGTCCTTCTGCCTCTCTACAAGGGACCTCTACAGGTGTAGATTACTCTACAGATGTAGAGGAGGCTGGGGATGAAGGCCATCGTGGTGGGCGGCGGCATCGGGGGACTGGCGGCGGCGGTCTCGTTGCGCCGAGTCGGCTGGGAAGTCGTCGTCTATGAGCGTTCCGAGTCGTTCGGCGAGGTCGGAGCTGGTCTCGGCGTGATGCCGAACGCGCTGCGGGCGCTGGAGTGGATGGGCGTCGCCGAAGAGGCGCGCAAGCTCGGCACCCCGCGCGTGTCCGGTGGCGTGAAGGCTTCTGACGGGCGCTGGCTCGCGCACCTGCCCGAGGTCGGCCAGGAGAAGATCGTCGCGATGCACCGGGCCGATCTGCACGGCGTTCTGCTGCGCGCGTTGCCGTCCGAGATCCTCTTCAACAACGTCCAGGTGACCAGCGTTGAGGAACTGGACGCAGACCTCGTGGTGGCGGCGGACGGGATCAACAGCCGCCTGCGCGCGGAGCTGCTGCCCGACGCGCCGGGACCGGTGTACGCGGGGGCCACGGCGTGGCGAGGGGTGGCGCCGGGTCCTCACGACCTGCCGATCACGCAGACACTCGGTCCCGGCGGCGAGGCGGGCGTTCTGCCGCTCGGCGACGGCCGGGTCTGCTGGTACGTGTCCGTGGTGGCGCCGCCGTCGGCCGATCTCGACCCGGTGGAGCTGTTCGCCGACTGGCACGACCCGATCCCGTCGTTGATCGCGTCCTCGCCCGAGATCATCCGGCACGACATCTACCAGTTGCCGCCGTTGCCGACGTTCGTGTCGGGACGGGTGGCGCTGCTCGGCGACGCGGCGCACGCGATGGTGCCGTACCTGGGGCAGGGCGCGTGCATGGCGCTGGAGGACGCGGTGACGCTGGCGTCGGTCGACGGTGACCTCCTCCGGTACGACGCACTGCGCCGGCCGCGCACGCAGGCCGTGTGGCGGAGCTCGCGGATGGCCGGGAAGTTCGGGATCGAGGTGCGGTCACCGATCGCGCTGGCGCTGCGCAACTTCGTGTTCCGGGCGTTGCCGAAGTCGACGGCCGTGCGTGGAATGACCCGTTTCTCCTCGTGGCAGGTGCCCGCGATGCCACGGTGACGTTCGTGGATCTCGTGTTGTTCCGCCGCGTGAGCACGGCGGTGATGGTCTTGCTGATGACGGCGTTCCTGGTGTCGGCCGTGGTCGGCGCGGTGCGGGGCGGGCACCCGACCGGGCTGACGTTGTCGCTGGCCGGCGTCGCGATCGTGGCGGGGCTGGTCGTCGCCGCCATGCGGTCGTTGAAGTTCGCCGGGGTGGCGAAGGACATCGACACGCGCGGGCCGTTGCCGGTGTTCGGAGTTCGTGCTGTTCTTCGGATTCATCGGCGGGATCGGCCTGGAGCACACCGTTCTCGCACTTCGGCCCACGGTCACGGCCACCGCCGAAGTGACGTCGTGCGGATACACCGGCCGCACGTTGAAGTGCTCCGGTGAGTACACAGTGGACGGTGTGCTGTGGAAGTCCGACGACATGCCTGCGCGGTCCGTGCCGGACGGTCCGATCGAGATCTCCGTGCTCGCGGCGGACCACGAGGTCGTGGTTTCCAAGTCGTGGCTGGACATCCTGTTCTCCGCGGCGGCGGGATCGCTCTCGCGGGTCTGGCGATCGGCTACGGCGTGCGGTGGATTCGCTTGGCGCGTACGGCAACCGACGAACTTCGCTGTCGCTTCCCCGCACAAGTTCACTCGAACGGGTCGAATCCAGCGGTGAACTAGATCACTGGTCAATGTTTGGTATCGGCCAGATAACAGTCGAAAACCACTCTTTGTCGCGTCCTTTGTCACCCGGTTGCGGTATCAAGTACTCGCTGAGCGTGTCGGACGCGGTCCAGTGATCCAGATGGCGTAGCGCTAGAGGCGGTTCCCGCTACCCGAAAGCGCAACTATGTTGCCTCGCCATGACCCCCGTCCCGACTGATGTGATGCCCCGTTCCCTCACGTCGCTTCCCCCGGCGCAGGTCGAGAACACCCCCGAGTTCGACATCGCCGAGGCAGAGGACTTCGTCCGCCAGCACCACGCCGAGCACCCGGACCTGGGTCCGGTCGAGGCGCGCCTGGCCGAGGTGCACGCGGAGATCGCCGCGACCGGCACCTACCGCCACACGACCGCCGAGCTGACCTTCGGCGCCCGTGTCGCCTGGCGCAACAGCTCCCGCTGCATCGGCCGCCTGTACTGGCGGAGCTTGAAAGTGCGCGACCTGCGTGAGGTGTCCGCTCCCGCCGACGTGGCCGCGGAGTGCGTCGAACACCTCCGCGTGGCCACGAACAACGGCAAGATCCGCCCGGTCATCACGGTCTTCGCCCCGGCCGAGCCCGGCATGGCGGCACCGTCGATCCTGAACGAGCAGATCGTCCGCTACGCCGCCTACCGCGGCACGGACGGCGGCGTGCTCGGGGACGCCCGCAACCTGGCGTTGACGGAGCTCGCGTTGAAGCGCGGCTGGACCCCACCGGCCACGCGCGGCCCGTTCGACGTGCTGCCGCTGATGGTGACCTGCGAGGGCCACGAGCCCGCACTCGTCGAGATCCCCGCCGACGCGGTCCTCGAAGTCCCGCTGTCGCACCCGGAGCTCCCGTGGCTCGCGGCACTCGGCGTGAAGTGGCACGCCGTCCCCGCGATCAGCAACATGCGGCTGCGCATCGGCGGGATCGACTACCCGTCGGCGCCGTTCAACGGCTGGTACATGGGCACCGAGATCGGCGCCCGCAACCTCGCCGACCACGATCGGTACGACCTGCTGCCGTACATCGCCAAGCGGATGGGCCTGGACATGTCGTCGGAGGCGACGTTGTGGCGCGACAGGGCTTTGATCGAGCTCAACCGCGCCGTCCTGCACTCGTTCGGCGAGGCCGGGGTCACGATCACCGATCACCACACCGAGTCGAAGCGGTTCCTGACGCACCTGGAGAAGGAGGAAGCCGCCGGACGGTCGTGTCCGGCTGACTGGTCGTGGATCGTGCCACCCGTGTCGGGCGGGCTCACGCCGGTCTACCACCGCTACTACGACACAGGAGAGCTGCTGCCGAACTTCTTCCCCGCCGCCAAGCCCTCTGGTTGCCCGGTCGCCCACTGAGGCCTTGGCTGATGGGGCGTACGAAGACGCGGAGAGCTGCGCGCGGGCCGTGCGAGCAAAGGACGCCCGGTTCGACGGCTGGTTCTTCGCGGCGGTGACCACGGCCGGCAGCTACTGCCGGCCGAGCTGTCCGGCAACGCCGCCGAACCCCGGGAACATGCGGTTCTTCCCCACCGCGGCCGCTGCTCAGGCAGCGGGTTTCCGGGCCTGTCGGCGAGGCTCGGATACAGCGTGGGGCAGGTGCAACGGCAGCCGCGAGCGGAGCTGGGCGCGGGTCCGCTCGCGCTGGCCCGTGCCCAGCGGCCACCGGAACGCAGTTCTGACGGCGTGCGACCGTACACCAGGATCCGGGTCGCCGGGTGCCCCGTCGAGGATCCGGAGGGTGGGCTCACGCACCTGTTCCCCGACGCGATCACGTTGGCGAAGAACGACATCGGTGGCGATCTGGTGCGTGCGCTGGCCGACGGTGCGATCGACCTCGGGGTCGACAGCGGTGCGCAAGATCATCGGCCCGCTGACCGATCCGGCGGCGCACGGCGGCGATCCCGCAGACGCGTTCGACGTGGTCGCGCCTTCGTTGCCCGGCTTCGGGTTCTCCCCGCACCCCGGCACGCCCGGCCTGAACCCGACGGTGATCGCGGTCCTGTGAGTCCGTGTTCACAAAGGATGAACTTCTGACGGACTCCATCGCCACGTCGCCACGTCCACCGGCTTCGCGTCGTTCGCACACGACAACTTCACGCCGTCGGAGTCGTGGGTCGCCCGTGCCTACAACCTCCAGCGGTTCAACGGCGTTCGACCGCCCGGACGTCCTGGTGACTGAGATCCGCGAGTTCTTTCGCCCGTTGCGGTGAATGATGTTCGCGTGCAGCTGACTCGAAGTCTCACGCTGACCGACGCCGTGTTCGTCGGGCTCGGCTCGATGATCGGTGCGGGCGTGTTCGCGGTGTTCGCCCCGGCTGCCGCGGCGGCCGGGTCCGCGTTGCTCGTCAGTCTCGTCATCGCGGGTGTGATCGCGTGCTGCAACGCGTTGTCGAGCGCCTGGCTGGCTGCTCGGTACCCGCAGTCCGGCGGCACCTACGTCTACGGGCGCGAACGGCTCGGCCGGATCTGGGGCGACCTGGCCGGCTGGGCGTTCGTGCTCGGCAAGACGGCGTCCTGCGCGGCGATGGCGCTGACCGTCGGCATCTACCTCGGCGCGCCCAAGCTCGTGGCCGTCGGGGCGATCGTGGCACTCACCGTCCTCAACCTGACCGGTGTGCAGAAGTCCGCGCTGGCCACCAGGATCATCGTGATCGCGGTCCTGCTCGTGCTGGTCGCGACCACGGTCACCTCTCGCACCGCCGTGACCCCGGCCGACTTCAAGGCGGCGGGCATCCTTCCCGCCGCCGCACTGCTCTTCTTCGCGTTCGCCGGCTACGCGCGCATCGCCACCCTCGGTGAAGAGGTGAAGGAACCGCAGCGAACGATCCCACGCGCCGTGATCATCGCTCTGGCCATCACGCTCGTCGTGTACGCGGTCGTCGCCGTGACGGCGTTGAGCGCGTTGGGCGGTGATTTGGCGACAAAGACCCTCGCCGACGTGTCGCCGACGCTGGCGCCCGTCATCCGCGCCGCCGCCTGCCTCGCCGCGCTCGGGTCGTTGCTCTCCCTGCAGCTGGGGGTCAGCCGGACCGCGCTGGCGATGGCCCGCGACCGCCGGTTGCCGGGGTTCCTGGCCGACCTGCGCTGGGCGGAGGTCGCCACCGGCGCGGCGGCGATCGCGCTGGTGCTCGCCTTCGACGTCACGCGCGCGATCGTGTTCAGCTCGTTCTGCGTGCTGCTTTACTACGCGATCGCCAACGCCAGCGCGTGGACGCTCGGTAAGCGCGTGGTGCCGGTAATTGGGCTGGTGGGGTGCCTGACACTGGCCGGTGCGGTCCTCTGGCAATTGTGATGTGGCCCAGGTCACCTTTGATCGCGTAACGTGCGTACGGTGAAAGTGGGAACACCCGCAGAGTCGCGGCCCGCCGAGCGCCGAGTCGCCTGCGTACCGGAAACGGTGTCGTCGCTGGTCGACGCTGGACTGACCGTGCACGTACAGGAAGGCGCAGGGCGCCACGCCCACGCCCCCGACGCCGCCTACCGCGCGGCCGGGGCGACCGTGACGCCCGAAGACCCGACGGCCGAGTCCGATGTCGTCGTGTCCGTGCAGCCTTTGACCATCGACCAGGCCTCCACCCTCAAACCCGGCGCCATCACGATCAGCTTCCTGCAGCCCGCGAACGAGCGTGAGCTGCTGGAGGTCTACCGCGACCGCCGGGTGACGTCGTTCAGCTTCGACCTGCTGCCGCGCGTGACGCGGGCCCAGAGCGCGGACGCTCTCAGCTCTCAGGCGCTCGTCGCGGGCTATCGGGCGGTTCTGGTGGCCGCCGAACGACTACCGCGCTTCCTCCCGATGTTCACGACGGCCGCGGGCACGGTGCCTCCGGCCAAGGTGTTGGTCTTGGGCGCGGGCGTCGCCGGCTTGCAGGCGATCGCCACCGCGCGCCGGCTCGGTGCCGTCGTCGAGGCGTACGACGTGCGCGCGGCCGCGGGCGAGGAGGTGCGCAGCCTCGGTGCCAAGTTCCTCGCGCTGGACCTGGAGACGCAGTCCGGTGTCTACGCGTCCGTGCAGTCCGAGGAGTTCCTGGAACGCCAACGAGAACTCATCGGTGAGCACGTGGCCCAGTCGGACGTCGTGATCACCACGGCGGCGATCCCCGGCCGCAAGGCTCCTGTGCTCGTCACGACCGACATGCTCAAGGCGATGGCGCCGGGTTCCGTGGTGGTCGACCTGGCCGCGGAGTCGGGTGGCAACTACGCCGGTTCCGTTGCGGGTGAGGAGATCTGGGTCGGCGAGGTGCTGGTGCACGGCGCGTTGAACCTGCCGTCGTCGATGCCCGTGCACGCGAGCCGGCTGTACTCGCGCAACGTGCTCAACCTGCTCAAGCTGATGATCGTGGACGGGGCGGTGACGCCGGACCTCTCGGACGAGGTGCTCGACGGCTGCTGCGTCACCCATGACGGTCAGATCCGCAAGGAGTTGCCGTGATCGACCTGCTGACGATCTTCGTGCTGGCCGTCTTCGTGGGCTTCGAGGTGGTCTCGAAGGTGTCCACGATCCTGCACACGCCGCTGATGTCCGGTGCGAACGCCATCCACGGCGTGATCTTGGTCGGCGCGATCCTGATCACCGGGTCCGCCGAGAGCACCCTGGAGCTGGTGTTGGGGCTGCTCGCGGTGTTCCTGGCCACGGTGAACGTGGTCGGTGGGTTCGTGGTGACCGACCGGATGCTGGAGATGTTCAAGCGATGATCGTCCAGCTGATGTACCTCGTCGCGGCGGTGTGCTTCATCCTGGCGCTGAAAGGCCTGAGCTCGCCCAAATACGCGCGCTACGGCAACTTCATCGGCGCGTTCGGCATGCTCGTCGCCGTCGTCACCGCGTACCTTCACGGCGTCGTCCACAACGGACTGTGGATCCTGATCGCGGTCGCACTCGGTGTCGTCGTGGGCATTCCGGCCGCGCGGTCGGTGAAGATGACCGCCATCCCGCAGATGGTGGCTCTGTTCAACGGCGTCGGTGGCGCCGCCGCAGCACTCGTCGCCCTCGCCGAGTTCTTCGCGGTGCCCGACTCCAGCGTCATGTTCCGCCTCGCGACCGTGCTCACGGTGCTGATCGGATCGGTCAGCTTCTCCGGTTCGGTGGTCACGTTCCTGAAGCTGCAGGAGCTGATGACGACCCGGCCGGTGTTGCTGCCGGCCGGGCAGCAGCTCGCGATCGCGGCCGGTGTGTCGTCGGTTGCCTTGTGCGCGTTGACGATGGCGGTGCCGAACGGGTTCCTGCTGTGGTTGCTGGCGGCGGTCGGGCTCGCGCTCGGCGTGCTGTTCGTGCTGCCGGTCGGTGGTGCGGACGTGCCGATCGCGATCTCGTTGCTGAACGCGTTCACCGGTCTCGCGGTGGCGGCGTCGGGTTACGTGCTGGCGAACACGCTGCTGATCGTCGCGGGCACGCTCGTCGGCGCGTCCGGCACCATCCTGACCCGGTTGATGGCGCAGGCGATGGGGCGTTCGCTCGCGAACATCCTGTTCGGCGCCTTCAAAGCCACAGCCGTTGCGGTGCACGGAGAAGAGCAACGGTCGGTCAAGTCGGGCACGGTCGAGGACGTCGCGATCCTGTTGGGGTACGCGAACAACGTCGTCGTCGTGCCGGGGTACGGACTCGCGGTCGCGCAGGCGCAGCACGCCGTGCGTGAGCTCGTGACGCAGCTCGAACACCGCGGAGTCTCGGTCTCGTACGGAATCCACCCGGTCGCCGGCCGCATGCCGGGGCACATGAACGTGTTGCTGGCCGAGGCGGACGTGCCGTACGAGCAGCTCAAGGAGCTCGACGACGTCAACCCGGGCATCACCTCGGTCGACGTGGCCGTGGTGGTCGGTGCGAACGACGTGGTGAATCCGGGTGCGCGGGACGAGCCGACCAGCCCGATCTACGGCATGCCGATCTTCGACGTCGACCGTGCGAAGTCCGTGGTGTTCATGAAGCGGTCGATGCGGCCGGGGTTCGCGGGCGTGGACAACGAGCTGCTCTACAACCCGAAGACGACGCTGCTGTTCGGCGACGCGAAAGACTCGCTCACGAAGCTTCTGGCGGCAGTGAAGCAGTTGTGAGGAGTTCGGTCACGTCGTCCGGTGGCAGGGCGGGCAGCAACCCGATCACCGCGTCCGCGCCGACCGCGCGCCAGTGGTCCGCCTCTTCGATCGTGTGCACCTCGTCGACGCCGAACCGCACGCCGAAGCTGTGCACGGTCGCGATGAGGTCGCGCATCGCCTGGCGCAGCGGGGAGTCCGGGCCCGGCGCGGGCGCGCGGGTGATCACCGCGCGGACCTGCACCTCGGTCAGCACGGCCAGTTCGTCGTGCCCGCCGTGGAAACCGTCGAGCGCCGTCACGATGCCGCTGTCGTGCAGCACCACCGCGTTGTCGTCGCCGGCCAGCACCGACGAGATGTCGAGGGCGATGCGCAGCCGTTCGGGCGGCAGGCCAGTCTCGTCCAGCGCCCGCTTGACGTCCGCGACCAGGTCCTCGTCGCGCGACTGCAAGGCGCCCAACGCGATGTGCAGCGTGGGCGCCCGGTCGCCGAACTCCTCGACCCATCTGGCCGCCTGGGCGCACGCCTCCCGCAACAGCCACCTGCCGATCGGCAGCGACAGGCCCGTGGAGTCGGCCAGCGCCATGGTGTCGTTGTGGCTCAGATCGTCCCAGTGCAGCCGGGCGACGGCGCCGAGCACCTCGCGGGTCTCCAGGTCGTGCACCGGCGCGTAGACGATCTCGATCTCGCCGTGCTCCCAGGCACCCGGCATCGACGCGGCCAGCGCGTACTTGCCGCGCCTGCGGGCGTCGTCGTGCGGGTCGTGCAACGCCCACTGCCGCTTGCCGCGCGCCTTCGCCTGGCGCAGCGCGGCGTTGGCGGACCGCAACAGCTCGTTGGCCGTCGCGAACGCCGGCGGCCGGTCGACCACGCCGATGCTGGCCGACAGCGCGATGCCGTGATCGTCCACAAAGGTCGCTTCGGCGAGGACCGCCTGGATCTCCTCGATGGTCACGGTGACGTTGTCCGAGGTCGTCATCAACGCGAACTCGTCGCCGCCGATCCGTGCCAGCACGGCCTTCTTCTCGTCGGCGAGCTTGCCCAGCCGTGACGCGACGATCTTGAGCAGTTTGTCACCGGTCTCGTGGCCGAGGCCGTTGTTGACGACCGAGAACGCGTCCAAACCCAGGTGGTACAACGTGATCGGCGCGCTGCCGAGCCGTCGTTCGACCTGCGTGATGAAGTGCTGGCGGTTCGACAGCCCGGTCAGCGAGTCGTGCAACAGCTGATGGTCCAGGCTGCGCTGCAACAGGTGCAGCTCGCTGATGTCCTCGACCATGGTCACGTAGTGCGTCGGTTCGCCGTCCGCGTCGCGCAGCAGCGACACCGCGAGGTACACCCACACCGGCTCGCCGTCCACGCGGATCAGCTTGCGCTGGTCGCGGAACCGGTCGACGTGTCCCTCACGCACCTTCCGGTACGAGGCGGCCAGGGCGGCGACGTCCCCGGGGTGGTAGAAGTCGGTGAGGTCGCGGTCGTTCAGGTCGGCACCCGAGTCCAGCCCGACGATCTCGGCGAGCGCGTCGTTCGCCTCGACGCACCTGCCGTCGAGGTCGGTGATCACGATGCCCAGTGCGGCGGAGTCGAAGACCTCCTGGAACCGCGCCTGGCTGACCTTCAGCGTGCGCTCGACCCGCTGCTTGGCCCGCACGATGGCGACCTTGATCTGCTCCTGCTGGTCGAACGCGTCCATCCGCATGGCCTGTGCGTACGCAGAGGCCAACCGGGCGAGTAGCTTTAGCTCGAAAGTGGGCCAAAGGACATCGATGGTGACACGCAGCGAGTCCGGGCCGGTTGCGTGCAGTGACACCAATCGATCGGCTACCGATTCAGGTGACTGCCGCAGCCACCTCAGCGACTCGAGCAGCGCCTGCTCGATCTCGGCGTGAGACAGCGGGATGTACGCGGTCGAGGTCAGCGCGTGCATCCAGCGGGCGGCGAGCTCCGGAAGTTCCATCCTGTGCACAGAGCGTACGGAATCGCCGTCCCTTGGCCAACATCGACAAGCGCGCTAGATCTTCCTGCCGACGCCCGCGTAAATGCCCGCCTTGTCCGGATCGTCGGTGTTCGTGCCCTCCGGCCGCCACAAGGGCAGCGGCACGATGCCGGGCTCGACCACGTCGAACCCGCCGAAGAACCCCTCGATCTCGGGTTTCGTGCGCGGGAACATCGGGTTCTGGCTCTTCTTCATGACCTCGACGATCCCGGCCATCTCCTCGGGCTGCAGGTCCTGGGTGAACTGCGAGAAGGCCAGGTAACTGCCCTCGGGAACAGCGTCTCGATAGGCGGCGACGATCGCCCGCGGGTCGGCCTCCGGCGGCACGAAGTGGAAGACGCCGACGGTCAGCACGCCGACCGGCCGCGTGAAGTCGATGAGACCGCTCTCCTCCGCGGTCTTCAGCACCGCCGCGGGCTTGGTCATGTCCTCCTGGATGATCGTCGAGCGCGGGTCCTCCTCCAGGATGAGCTGGCTGTGCGCGACCGCGACCTCCTCGAAGTCCACGTACACGACGTGCGCCTCGGGGTCCGCCTTCTGCGCGATCTCGTGCACGTTGCCGACCGTCGGGATGCCGCTGCCGAGGTCGAGGAACTGCCGGATCCCGTTGTCCATCATGAACAGCACGGCCCGGCGCAGGAACGCCCTGTTCAGCCGCGCGATGGTGCGCGCGTTCGGCTGGGCCTGCAGGAACCTCTCCGCCAGCGCCCGGTCGGCCGCGAAGTTGTGCCCGCCGCCGAGCAGGTAGTCGTAGAGGCGAGCGGCACTCGGCTTCCCCGTGTCGACGCCTTCCGGAACCCAGCTCACCCGTTCAGACATGCCCTCAGGCTACTGAGACGCCACACGTGCGCGGCAGGGGTGGAGCCCTTTTGGTCTAGCGGAAGCTCCTGCTGTCACTGGAAAGTGTGAATCAGCACCGTCGCCGCCGCGACCCCGAGCGCGGTGCCGAGTCCTCGCGCGACGTTGACCAGCCCGCTGCCGACCCCAGCCTGTCCTTCCGGCAACGCGCTCATCACCCGTTTCGTGCACGCCGGCGCGACGATGCCGAGCCCGATGCCCGCGATGGCCAGCTGAAGTACTTGCGGCACAGGCATGATCAGCGCGGTGGCGGCGATCAGCGCACCGGTCTTGATGCCCGGCTTGCACAGCAACGTTGCTGCTACGGCGAACCCCAGGGGTAATGCGGCCGTCGTCAGTCCTATGTGCGCCAACGGTTGTTTCATCGTGAATGGAAGCAACGTCATCGGTGCGAAGAGTGCGGCGTAGGTGAGCAGGACGCCCAGCAGTCCCGGCAGGACTCTGCTCGTCGGTTTTGCTTTCTCCGGTTTGGTTTTCGTGCGGGGGAGCAGGTAGTGGCCGGCGATCACGGCTACGACCCCGATCGGGATGTTGATCGCGAACACGGCCTGCCAGCCGTGGTGCTCGGTGAGGTAGCCGCCGAGCAACGGCCCCGCCGCCAGTCCTGCTGCCTGCGCCGCCGCCTGGATGCCGAGGGCTTTTCTTCGTTGCTCGGGTGGTACCGCGGTGGTGACCAGCGCGACGCTGTTGGCCTGCAACATCGCCGCACCCACCGCCTGCGCGACGCGAGCCGCGATGAGCGCGTCGAATCCCGGCGCGTACACGCACGCGATGGACGCTCCGGTGAACAACGCGAAGCCGTAGATGTAGACGATCTTGCGGCCGACCTTGTCCGCGATCCTGCCCATTGGGACGAGCAGCGCCACGAGCGTGATCAGGTAGCTGAGCGAGATCCACTCGGGATCTGAGTTGAAGTGCTGACTGATCGCGGGGAACGCGAGCGTGACGATCGAGGCGTCCAGCTGCCCCATGAACGCCCCGAAGCAGACGGTCGCGATGACCAGCCAAGGCGCATATGACCGGCGCACGATCCACGCCGGCCTAGGTGACTCCGTGACGAACCAGTTCATCGGTAGCAGATTATATCTGACACCGAGCTATTGCCGTTCGTTCAGTAAGATTTCCGCATGTCAGACGAAGCCCGCACGCTCACCGACGTCGTCACCCGCCTGCGCCGGGCGCTGCGGACGAGCATCCGGGCGGACTGGCCCTGGGAATCCCTGCCGATGGCGCAGGTAGAACTGCTGCAGACCCTCGCGGAACGCCCCCCGATGAAGGTCGGCGACCTTGCCGCAGCCCTCCGGCTGGCTCCCAACACCGTCTCCGGCCTGGTGTCCCAGCTGATCGACTCAGGCCTCGTCGTACGGGGCGCCGACCCCAGAGACAGGCGGGTAGCGCGACTATCCGTCTCACCACGTGGACACGAACAGCTGCTCGTGTGGCAGCGCGAACACGAGAAGCGCATCGGTGCCGCGTTGGGCAAGCTGGAGGCCTCCGAACGGGAGGACGTCGTGCGCGCACTCAAGGCCTTGGACCACCTCGTTGAACACCTCGCCGAACCGACCTGACCCGCGCTTCGTCCTGCTCGTGTCGCTGGGCGGCGGGCTGGGTGGAGTGGCGCGCTACGGCTTGTCTGTGGCCGTGGTCGGGCCTATGGGCATCTTCGTGATCAACGTGCTGGGGTCGTTCCTGATCGGCGTGCTGATGGGGACCGTGCCGCGGCCGCTGGTCCGTGCGTTCTTCGGGGTGGGGTTTCTGGGCGGCTTCACGACTTTCTCGTCCTACGCGGTCGCCGGTAGCCCGGTGTTCCTGGTGCTGACGCCTCTTTGTGCCGTGCTGGCGGCGTTTCTCGGGTTGCGGGTGACGCGGTGACCGTTGTAGCGGTGTTTCTGGGTGCCGCGCTGGGGGCTCCGGTGCGGTACCTGCTCGACTGGTTCGTGTCGTCCCGGGTGCCCAGGTCGGATTTCCCTTGGGGCACCTTGGTCGTGAACGTGCTCGGGTGCTTCCTCATCGGGTTTGTCGTTGGCACGTCCTGGATGCCGCTCGTTGGGGTCGGGTTCTGCGGCGGGCTCACGACGTACTCGACGTTCAGCTACGAGACGGTGAAGCTGCTGGAGGCCGAGAAGTACCGCCCAGCACTGCTGAACGTCGTCGTCAGTGTTCTTCTGGGAGCGGGAGCGGCGGCTCTGGGTCTGGCGCTGTCACGCTGATCTCACCCCGCACCCAGCGCACCAGGAACCCTCGCACCTCGATCGGCAGGTCGTCCTGGGCGAGCCAGCCATGAGGCAGTTGCCTCGCCTCAGACCTGTATCTGTGTTCCAGCATCGGCAGCAGCAACAACATCTGCATCGCGTCCTCGCAGCGCTCATCCCCTTCGAGATGCACGAAGTCCATTCGACTTCCCCACGGAGTCGGCGCCGCCGTCACGGCGATCGCCACGAGGTCTGATCGAAGGAGTTCACCGTCACGGTGGATGAGCAGCTCATCCGCGACGGAGTTGAAGACGGTCTTGTGGCAGTAGTAGTCGCGATAGAGCGGGAACACTCCCGAGCGGCGGATGATCTCCGGGATGATCTCCGGATCGAGCAGTGCGAACGTGTCCGCTGCCCACGGGGAGTCCTTCAACAGCTCGACGAGTCGTTCGCGATGTTCTTGGGTCAACGAGTGTTGGACGCGTTCCCAGCGCGTCTCACGGTGGCCATCGGGAAGGGCCATGGTGTGCTGCACCAGTGCGGCACCGAGCTCACCGGCCGTGATGAGTTCGCCGAGGCGGTCGGCGACCACCCGCTCGATGATGGCCCGGTTCACCTCGGACGAGTCGAACATGCAGGAGATCAGCGGCTCGTCGATGTAGCTGATGGCGCTGGTCATGTCGATTCGGGCGTCGATGTCGGTCATCGCGGTCGCGTCCACCGCCTCGGTTGTGATCGCCCGCACGGTGCGTGCGGCCGGATGCACGTACTGGAGCGAGCGTGCCGCGAACGCCAGCCCGCCGTTGGTGAGTGCTTCGAGCAGGAACTCGTCCACTCCGCCTTCGACGTTGCGGTCGTAAAGCTGCAACGCGATCTGCGCGACCACGTCCCACTGCTGGATGTTCGGCCGCAACGCCGCCCACAACTCCGCGGCCGTGCGATGTGTCCGCACGAAATGCTCGGCGGCGAAGTACTCCAGGAACGTCCGGTGCGTGAACCCGTACTGCGACTCGGTCCTGGTAGCGCCGACATCGGTCAGGATCCAGGCCCGCCCGGTGCAGTACGACAGAAAGCGCTCGGCCGTCGCAACAGCCTCGTCGTGGTCGTCGAGCTTGGTCTCCAGGTACTCCGTGAGCACGCGCACGATCCTGGTGTGGGCCTGGGGTTTCCCGGACTCCGGCGCCGTGAACATCCGCCAGGCCAGGTGCTGCACGGCACCGCGCAGCCGGCCCTCGAAGCTCAAAGGAAGGTCGATGCCGCGCTTGGCGTCCCACTGCTCGAACAACATCAACGCACACCGCTCGTACACCTGAGCCATGTTGCGCGGCAGGTAGCGGTCGCTGGAGTACATGGCGCACAACAACGTCAGCAGCAACGGGTTGCTGCGCAGCTCAGGAATCCGCGCGCTGTCCTCCATGAACGAGTCGGCGAGCCGCGCGCGGTCGGCGGGTGAGGTGGCCTCGTCCAAAGCGAACCACCGGCGGACGTACTCCTGGACTTCCTCGCGCCCGAACTCGCGGATGCGTTCGTGCGCGAACAGCTCCTCGGCCAGCGGGGCTTCGTAGTAGCCGACCTTCCGCGCCGTCACCAGGACCGGCACCAACGGGTACAGGTGCGCGAACCCCTCTACCAGCTTGACGGTCCGGCGGCGCAGCTCGGTGCGCACCAGCTCGTCCAGCCCGTCGAGGATCACGACGGCTTGTCCGGTGCGGAGCAGGTACTCGACGCCGTCCTGAGGCGGCTGCACGTTGTACGGCGCGCGGCACGCCATCTCCAGGTACTCCAGCAGACCGCGGCCGCCCTCGGTGAACGCGGTGCTGAACTCCCGCAGCACCACCAGGAACGGCACGCGGCCGGTGCCGTCGGTCGCGATGTCGTGGGCGAACTTGGCCGCCAGCGTGGATTTGCCGGCACCGGGGTCGCCGAGGACCACGGTGCGGTCGCCGGGCGCGCCGAGGTGGAACTTCGGCGGGTCGAGGCTCGGCCGCACGTAGAGCTGGTCGTACGGCACGGCCCGGCTCACGCCGATGTGCGGCAACCGGATGCTGTTGTGCAGTGCGACGACCTGGCTGCGCAGGTGGGCGGCGAAGCTGTGGAACTCGGTGAGCGACTTGAGCCGCATGAGCATGCGGCTGTTCTCGGAGCCCGCGACGAAGAGGTCGCCCGTGTCGACCTTCGTGTTCTGCCCGCCGATCTGCCGGTGGACGTCCTCGCACGCGGCGTGGACCACGTCGTGCACGAGTTCGACGGCGCGTTCGAGCAGCAGGCGGTCCGCCAGGCCGGCCAGCCGGAGTCCTTGGTAGAGCTGGTCTTTCACGACCTGGCCGAGACCGCGGTGCAACCTCAGCTGCGTCGCCACGGCCGCGAAGTCGGGGGAGTCGAGGTAGCGAAGCAGCGCCGCCGCATCGGTACCCAGGTCGGCGAGCAGCCTCGTGGCCGCCGACGCGGGGAACCGCGGGCTCGGTGCCTGCAGCCCATCGGCCAGCGCTGGTGCCAGCTGCCTGCTCACCTCGGCGACCACGCGCACGACCGCGGACTCGATCTCTGGCAATGCAGCACTCCTATTCGAAGACGTTGAAGTCCCTGGTGGTCCACAGGCTCAGCAGGTCGGCGACCTCCGCGGACATGCCCTCCGGCGGCGTCCAGGGCACGTCCTGTTCCCGGCAGGCGGCCAGCTCCAGGAGGTGCTGTGCCGGCTCGAACGGCGGGAGGTGGCCGAAATCCGTGTTCGCTTCGAGATAGGGCAGGCACAGCAGCACTTCGAGGTCCGCGCCGAGCTCGCCTCGTGGTTCCAGAAGGCCGCCGCTCATGGTGTGTTCGAGGTCCCTGATCCAGCGCTCGTACTGGATCCACGGCCGCTTCGACCGGGCCAGGTGCACGACCAGGCTGCGTGCTGCGGCGCGGTCGACGGGCTTGGGACCGCCCCGGGACAGCAATGCGCTGACCGGGGACACGATGTCCATGCCGAGGAACGTGTGGTTCTCGAAGAGGGCTGCCGGCCCCCTGCTGACCACGAGCGCGGTGAGGTCGATCAGGCCGTCCACGTCGGGCAGCCACGGCGAGGGCGTGCGCGGGGAGTTCGGCTGGTGCCAATAGACGTCGTTCAGGCTCACCTGGAGGTAACGGGCCAGGAAGGTGTTGCCGAGCAGGCCGCGCACCAGGTGGTCGATGCCCGGGTCGCGCTCCTCGTACAGCCGCGTGATGTCTTCGAGCACGGCCTTGCGGACGATGGCGCTGTTCGCGGGCAGACCACCCGTGAGGCAGGCCTTCAGCGCGACGTCCTCGTCCAACGTGCGGTGGTGGAAGAAGTAGTGGGCTCGTTGTTCCTGCGGCAACCGAGCGGCTTGGCGGAGTGCGGCTATCGCGATGCCGCGCACGATGTCCGGCCGCGGCGTCAGGTAGTGGAGTGACTCAGCGGCGAAGTCGAGTTCGCCGTCGCGGATCGCGAGCGACAACACCTCGTCGGCGCCGTCCTCGACGTTGCGGTCGTGCAGTTGCAGGGCCACGCGGCAGACGACGTCCCACGCACCCTCGGAGACGTGTGAGCGCAGAGCGGCCCACAAAGCAGAAGCGGTGGTGTGCTGCCGGACCAAGCGCTCGGCGGCGAAGTACTCCATGAACGTGCGGTGCGTGAAGCCGAACAGCGGTTCGACGGCCGAAGCGCCGACGTCGGTGAGGATCCACGCGCGGCCCGTGCAGAACTCGGTGAACCGCTCCGCCGCGCCCTCGGCCTCGTCCGGGTCGAAGGACTTGGACACCAGGTAGTTGGCCAGCAGGCGGACGATTCGGCTGCGCGGCAAGGCACCGCCGGGCTCGGGGCCGGCGAAGAGGTACCACGCCAGGTGCTGGACGGCAGCGCGCAGACGACCCTGGAACTGGACCGGCAGGGTGATGCCGCGCATCGAGTCCCAGCGGTCGAACAGCATGACGGCGCAGCGTTCGTAGACCTGGGCGAGGTTGCGCGGCAGGTAGTGCTCGCTGGAGTACATGGCGCACAACAGGGCCAGCAGCAACGGGTTGCGGCGCAGCTCCTCGATCTCGCTGCTCTCGTTGAGGAACGCGAGAGCGAGCCCAGCCCGTTGGTGTGCGGGAGTCGCGGCGTCCAAGGCGAACCAGCGCGTCGCGTAGTCGGCGACCTGACGGGAGTCGAAGTCGTCGACAGTGCCCACGGTGAAGAGCGAGGAGCTCAACGGGGCTTCGACGTAGCCGACCTTGCGCGCCGTCACGACGATCGGAGTCAGCGGGTACTGGTGCGCGAAGCCTTCGACGAGCCGCACGACCCGGCGCCGCAGTTCGGGCTGCACCAGCTCGTCCAGGCCGTCCAACACCACTACCGCGCGGCCGTTGCGCAGCAAGTACTCCACGGCGTCGCGCGGGGGAGTGAGGTTGTACGGATCGCTGCAGATGTCCTCGAAGTACTTGAGCAGTTCACGGCCGCCGGACCGGAACGACGCGGTGAAGTCGCGCAGCACCAACAGGAACGGGACGCGCTCGCCGGACAGGGCGATGTCGTGCGTGAGTTTTCCCGCCAGAGTGGACTTTCCGGCACCGGGATCGCCCAGCAACACCGTGCGGTGGCCGGGAGTCGCCAGCCCTTCCACCGAGATCCCCGGACTCAGCGCGGGCCGCACGTAGAGCTCGTCGTAAGGCACGGATCGGCTGACACCGATGTGGGGTAATCGCATCTCGCCGTGCATCGCCGCGATCCGCGCGCACAACTGGCGGGCGTAGGAGTGGAACGTCTCCCACGACGACGCGCGCCGCAACACACGGGTGTTGTGCCGCACGGCGTTGGCGAGATGCGCGACGGCCACGGCGGTCGGCGTGGCGAGATCGCTGGCAGGCAACGGCGGCGCGGACGTCAACGCCTCGAAAACGGCCGTTGGGTCAGCAGAAGCACCGGACAGCCGCAGGCCCTGGACGATCTGCTCGCGCAGGTCTCCGGACAACTGAGCGTCGAGTGAACCGCGCATCGCCCGCCACAGCACGACCTGGCGCGCCACCTCGGCGAAGTCAGGCGATTCCAGGTAGGCGAGCAAAGCCGGTTCCACGTCAGCGGAAGCGGGAGGAACGAGCTGGGCGAGCCTGGGGGCGAGCTGGTTGCTGACGGACACGACGATCCGGCTGACCGCCGTGTCCACGTTCGCCACCCCAGGCCTCCACCGTTCGTTATGAAACGTCCTTCAGCCGGGATAGCACATCGGGCAGCGTTCCGGTGTGCACGACGCCGAGTCGTTGCGTGGCACGGGTCAGCGCGACGTACAGGTCCGACGCGCCGCGCGGGGACTCGTCCAGAATTCCCACCGGGTCGACGACCACGACCGAGTCGAACTCCAGGCCCTTCGCGTCGGTCACCCCGAGCACCACGACCTGGGCCTCTTCCAGGTCGTCGCCCTGCGACGAACCCGGCACCGCGTCGACCACCGCCGACCCCACCGACGACAGCAGCGCGTTCGGCACGATCACCGCGACCTTGCCGTCGCCGACCGCCGTGACCTCGCGCGCGATCAGCGCGGGCACCTCGGCCGCGAACGACGCCACCGAGGAAACCCACGGCGGCACACCGGTTTCGCGCACCGACGTCGGCGGCACCAAAGACGCGTCCACGGAGGCGAGCACGTCCGCGGCCACCTCCATGATCTCGGCCGGCGTGCGGTAGTTGACGGTCAGCTCGGTCAGGCGCCAGCGGTTCTGCACGTACGGCGACAGGACGGTGCCCCACGAGGTGGCGCCGCCGATGTCACCGGTCTGCGCGATGTCACCGACGACCGTCATGGACTTCGAAGGACACCGGCGCATCAACGTGCGCCACGCCATCGCGGACAGCTCCTGGGCCTCGTCGACGATGATGTGGCCGAACGTCCAGGTGCGGTCGGCGGCGGCACGTTCCGCGGCCGTCTCGTACCGGTCCACGCCGTGGCGCTCGGCCAGGCGGTAGGCGTCCATCAGGTCCGTGGCCATCAGGATGTCGGGGTCCGCGTCGTCCTCCAGGTCGAGGATGTCGAGCACGCCCTGGGCGTACTCGATGGCCTGGCGGCGCTGGCGTTCGGCGCGGGCCTTGGCCTCCGTGTCGTCCTCGCCCAGCAGTTCGGCGGCCTCGTCCAGCAACGGCACGTCCGCCGGCGTCCAGTCGTCAGTCGAACGCTGCAGCAGATCGCGTTCCTCGCGCGTGAACTTCGACATCGCGCGGTTGCGCCGCTTCGGGTTCGCGTACAGCTCGGAGAGCAGCGAGAACGGCGTCAGCACCGGCCACAGCGACGAGATCGCGGCCTGCACCTCCTCGGACTCGCGCAGCTCGCGGCGGATGTCGTCGACGTCCGCCTTGTCGAGCAGGTGCCCGCCCAACCGGCCGACCACCATCGACGACAGCGTCGAGATGATCTCGCGCGCGAACGTGCGGCGGGCCTCGTTGTGCGCACGCCGGGTCCGGCGCGCCCTGCCTCGCGCGTCGGAGATCGCGCGCCGGTCCAGGCGCAGCACGTCGTTGTCGAAGCGGATGTCGACGAACGCCGGCGCCTCCTGGCGGTCCCGCACGGCAGCGGCGATCACGTCCGCCATCTGGATGCGGCCCTTGATGGCCGCGACCTCGGCGGACTCACGACCAGTCGCCGTCAGATTGGGGTACAGCTCGCCGACAGTCGACAGCAGCACGCCCGTCTCACCCAGTGAGGGAAGCACCTGACTGATGTAGCGGAGGAACGTCGTGTTCGGTCCGACCACCAGAACACCGCGTTTCGCCAGCTGCCGACGATGTGTGTACAACAGGTATGCGGCGCGGTGCAGGGCCACCGCGGTCTTGCCGGTACCCGGACCGCCCTGCACGACGACCACGCCGTTCAGCTCGGACCGGATGATGATGTCCTGCTCGGCCTGGATCGTCGCGACGATGTCGCTCATCTGGCCGGTCCGCGACTCGTTCAACGCGGCGAGCAGCGTCGCCTCACCGGTCAGCGACTCGCTGCGGGTCACGTCGACCGAGTTGATGTCGAGGACCTCGTCGTCGAGGCCGATCACCTTCCGGGAGCGGGTGCGCAGGTGTCGGCGCCTGCGCACGCCGTCGGGGGAGGCGGCCGTCGCGAGGTAGAACGGCCTGGCGGCGGGCGCCCGCCAGTCCATCAGCAGCGGCTCGTATTCCTTGTCCTCGTCGAACAGACCGATTCGGCCGATGTAGAAGCGGTCGCCGTTGTGGAAATCGAGCCGGCCGAACGCGAGTCCGTTCTCGACCGCGCTGTACTGAGCCAATTGATCCGTGTACATCGCGACCGACGTGTCGCGCTCTGACCGCATCTGGTGTGTGCCGCCAGTTTGTCGCAACGATTGTGCGAGTCGTTTCGACGTCTGTTCGCGGAGGTCGTCGAGCCGGCCGTACAACATGGCCACGTATTCCTGCTCCGGCTCCATTTCGGCGAGCCGGAGGTCATCGGAGGGGCTTGACAACGTGCCTCATTTCTCGATACGATGCGACGTCAGGTTTTATCCTGAGTCAGCCATTCCTGCCCGCACCCCAGTCGTGCGAGCGCAGACTGTCTAATCTACACGCAAATCAGCGTGGTGCAGGTACGCCTTACGCAGCAGTGTGGTGAGTTCAACCCGTTCCTGCGACGTCAACGGCGCCAGCAACTCCTCCTCGTGCACCTGAGCCGTCTCCAGGCGTTCGCTCAGGGCCTGTCTGCCCGCATCGGTGATCGACACGGCGAACCGCCGCCGGTCTCGCTCATCCCGTTTGCGCTGGGCGAACCCGCGCCGCTCAAGATCGTCGAGCACCGACACCAGGTCGCTCGCGTCCATCCGCACCCGGTCGCTGATCCGCTTCTGCGCCACCGCTTCCTGTTCGGCCAGGCACGCCAGCACCGTCACGTGCGGCGGGCGCAGGTCGCCGCGCGCCAGCCGGCGGGCTTCCCTGACCAGCTGGAGCATCAGGTAGCTGGGCAGACGCAGAAGCTGATCAATGCTCATGTACTCAGCATAGAAAAGATCTGTCCCCCGATCGTGGATAGCACTGCGTGATCAACCCGCCCGTACGAGGGCCGAGCGGGTGAGCGTTGGGGTGACGTTTCTCCGCAAACCACCTGGAAACGGCAAGGTGGGGGTATGACGCGTGCGGAGATCGTCCGGCTCGCCCGGTGCGTGGTGCGCAGGCCTCGGTGGCAGCTCGTCGTCGCGGTCCTGCTCTCCGCGTGGACGTTCGCCTGGGTGCTCGGCCAACTCGCCCACACACCCCTCTCCCCGCTCGGTGTACTCGCCTGGACCGGTATTCCCCTCGACGCGGCATCCGATTGGGCGCAGGAACGCGAGAGCGTTCTCGTGTGGCTGGCGACGCTCGGCGGGCTGAGCTGGGCGGCCACCACCGAGCAGGCTCAGCTGCCAGCCATCGCCGGGTGGTTCGCGGTGCTGATCGCAGGAGAAGCAGCCGGGTACGAGCGCGCGGTCCAGCGGGCGATGCTCAGCATGGTCGTGTTCCTGATCATCCTCGCGGCCGTGTCGCTCACCGGGCGGCGCGCGTTCGTCGTCGACCGGGTCGCCGTGATGCCCAAGGACGTGATGCGAGCCGGCATCACAGCCGCCGTGCTGACCGCCGTGGTCCCGCTCATCGCTCCTGGTCTGGCCCTGACGCGTCTCGTTAGGCCCTATGTGACGAAACCTCCGAGGCCACTTCGACGGGTTGAGACGCACCTGCTGAGGGAAACCGGGTGAGGTGAGCGACTACCTGCCGCCCCCGGCACCGCCGCGAAGTGCTCTGACGCTACGGCTGTGGCTGGCGGGGTTCGGCCTGGTCTTCAACTCGGTCGCCGCCTGGCTGGCACTCCGAGCTGACCTCACCTTCCTCGGGACAGTGCTTTTACTACTCGCCGTTGTCTGCGTTGTGGACTTCGGTTGGGTAGTTCATCGCAAACGTCGTGGAGATCCCGGCTGAAACCTGTCGGGAACCTGTGCTTGGGCTTAGCCGCTCGTATGGATAAAGATGTTCGCGTGCATGAAGACCCGGCTAGGGGCAGGTTAGCCAGGGTGATGCGTCGACAGCCGGTGCAACAGCGTGGCGCGGCTACCGTCTCCGCGATCCTGGACGCTTGTGCGAGCCTGCTGAACGAATACGACTACGACGACATCACCACTGCGCGCATCGTCGATGTGGCCGGTGTGCCCATTGGTTCCTTCTATCAGTACTTCCCGGACAAACGATCTGTTGTCCACGCTCTCGCACTACGCGGGATGGAGACCTATCTCCGTGAGGTCGAGGAGCTGTTCTCGGCCGACCTGATCGCGGACACGTGGCGTGAGGCCATGACCCAGATCGTCAGCGTCTACATGCGGATGCTGACCGAGGTGCCCGGCTTCGGCCGGGTGCGGTTCAGCGACATGCTGGACAGCCACCGCCTCGACTCGAGCGTGGACCAGTACGAGCTCATGGCCGAACGGCTGGCGGAGATGTTCGTCAACCGGTTCGGCGCGCACGGCGAAGCCCCGGTGATGCTCACCTTCCGGATCGCCGTGCAGACCGCGGACGCGTTGTTCAAGCTCGCCGAACGCGTCGACGAGGACGACCGCGCGTACGTGGTCGGCACGGCGAACGAGCTGCTCACCGGCATGCTCGGTTCGGTGCTGGAGGCCCGTCAGAGGCCATAAGCCTCGAGCATCCGCAGCCACACCTCGCTGATCGTCGGATACGAGGGCACCGCGTGCCACAACCGGTCCACGGTGACTTCGCCGACGATCGCCACGGTGGCCGAGTGCAGCAGCTCGGCCACGTCCTGACCGACGAACGTGACACCGACCAGGGTGCGCGTGCGTTCGTCCACGACCATCCGCGTCCTGCCGTGGTACCCGTCCGCGTGCAACGACGAGCCGGCGACCGCGATGTCGAGGTCGACCACCTTGACGTCCCGGCCCGCCGCACGGGCCTCCTCCGCGGTGTGCCCGACGAACGCCACCTCGGGGTCGGTGAACACGACCTGCGGCACCGCCACGTGGTCCGCGTTGGCCTGCCCCGCCGACCACGGCTTGGGCTCGAACCCGCGCGACCGCTCCAGGATCGCCGAACCGACCGCCCGCGCCTGGTACTTGCCCTGGTGCGTCAGCAACGCGCGCCCGGTGACGTCGCCGGCCGCGTACAGCCACCGGCCGTCCACACCGGACACCAGCCCGGTGTCGTCGATGGTCATCGCCTTGCCGTCCTTCGTCGCCGGCACGCGCCCGGTCGCGACGAGGATCTCCGACCCCTTGATCACCCGGCCGTCCTGCAACGTCAGCGCTCCCGGCGCGACCGCGGACGCACGGGCGTTGAGCAGCACCTCGACGCCGTCTTCCTGCAGGCCCTCGACGACCAACGGCCCGACGAAGTCCTCCATGCGCGGCAACGGCCGGTCGCCCGAGACCACGATCGTCACCTTCGACCCGAGCCGCGCCCACGCCTGCGCCATCTCGACGCCGACCACGCCACCGCCCAGCACGACCAGCGACTCCGGCACCTCGCGCGCTGACGTGGCATCACGCGACGTCCACACAGGAGTGTCGGCGATGCCTTCCAGCGGCGGCATCTTCGGCACGCTGCCGGTGGCCACCACGACGGCCTGCCGCGCCCGGTGAACCTCTCCACCGACGGTGACCTCGCGCTCGCCGGTGACCTCGCCGTCGCCGCGGATGACCGTGATGTTCTCCGACTCGGCCCACTTGACCTGGCCGGAGTCGTCCCAGTTGGAGGTGAAGCTGGTCCGTCGCGCGAGCACGGCGGCCGGGTCGAGCGACCCCGCGTTCACTCCCTGGACGCGCCGGGCGGCCGCGAGCGCGTGACCGGGCCGCAGCAACGCCTTCGACGGCATGCACGCCCAGTACGAACACTCGCCGCCGACCAGCTCCTTCTCGATCATGGCGGTGGACAGGCCTCCCGCGGCCGTCCGCCACGCCACGTTCTCACCTACGGGCCCACCACCGATGACGATGACGTCGAAGTCCATGCCCGCCACAGTAGGCCCTGCGCCGAGGGGCCGTGTTCGCGATAGTCGGGGCTGAGGCGGCCCCCGGGGGCACGGGCGGCCGACCCGAATACAACACCGGTATGCGGGTCGGCCGCCCGCACCGCCAGGAACGACCTCAGCCGCGACTCTCATCGAACGAGCCCCTCGGCGCAGGGCCAGCCTCGATCAAGAAAGCCACACGAGGCAGAACGTGTGCCCTATCGGGTCCGCGTAGACCCGGAACCAGCGATCGTTGTCCTTCTGCACCAAGCGGGCGCCGAGCTCCAGCACCCGCGGTTCAGCTTCCTCGACGTCGTCCACCAGCACGTCGAGGTGGACCTGCTGCGAGCCGTGCGGGTCGGGAAACGTCGGCGGCTGGTAGTCCGGGCAGAGCTGGAACGCCAGGCGCTGGCCGTTCGCGACGATCACCACCCAGGTGTCGTCACCGCCGGCGAGCCGTTCGGCGCCGAGCAGCTTCTCGTAGAAGGAGGCCAGTTCGGAGGGGTTCGGGCAGTCGAATACGACAGAACGGAGTTGTCCGACCATGCCCTTCACCCTCTATCGGGTGGCGGGCAGCCGCAACGCCTGCTTCGCGATCGGCTCGAGCGACTGGTCGCCCGCGCCGCCGGACCACACGACGAACGCCAGCTGCCCGTGGTTGCCCTTGACGCCGCTCGCGAACGCCGCGTTCTCCAGCGGTTTGCCGTCCAGTCCGTGCACGCCGCCGGACCCCGGCGCCGCGACGACCTTGTGGAACGCCGCCGCGCTCGGCGAGTCCAGCACGTCCAGGTCCGCCACCAGCACCGTCGCCTGCTTGCCGTTCACGGTCGTCTCGTAGGTGGCGCGCAGGATCTCCTTGCACTCGTTCGCGATCAGCCACGCCTTCACGTCGCCGAACGCCTGCGCGGAGCAGTCCTTGTCCTTGCGGGTGTCCTTCGGCACGAACGTCGTGCCGTCGACCACCACCGTCGTGGGCAGCGTCGTCGAGGGCACCGGCGTGGCGTCGGCCGGTTTGTCGTCGCCGCTCAGCGCCACCGTCAGCCACACCACGAGGATCAGCGAGACCAAGCCCGCGATCGCCAGATACGGCCACGGCAAACGCTTGCGCGGGATCAGCGGCTTCGCGTTGATCTTGGGGATCAGCATCGTGCTGGCCGACGCGAGGTCCGCGGCGGCGTCCTTGAAGCCCTCGGCGAGCAACGTGGCCGCGGTCGGCGGCGTGCCGGTGTTCTGCAGGATCGCGAGCAGCTTCACCGCGTGCTCGGCCGTGCACGGCACCGACGACGTGGCGAGCTCACGCGCCGCAGTGAGCAAAGTGGACGGTTTGGGGTGCAGCACGCGCACGCCCCGGTTGAGGTCGACCGTCGGCTGCACGACCTGACTGACGAACGGGCCGACCGCCACGACCGTGCTGACCGGCAACGGCTCCGCGCGCATCGCCTGGATCCGCTGCGCCACCGCGGTCGCGGCCGCCACCGCCTCGGTCGCCGGGTTCGGCGCGCCGTCCTGGCTGACCAGCGGCCACCCGTCGATCTTCCACTGACCTCCGAGCGGTGCCTCGAGCTTCACCGCCGGGTCGGGCAGGTCGACGCCGACGATCACCAGAACGCCCTTGGGCAGCACGACGATCGCGTCCAGCGGCATGGGGCAGTCGGGTGGGTGCACGCCGGTCAGCGCCACGCCACCAAGGACTTCGGTACCCGCGCCACACGCCGTGAGGGCGGCACGGACGTCCGCCCCAATGGCCGATGGCTCAGCACCCAGACGGATCAGCCGCACGAGTCCCCACCTTTCCGCACGGGGGGACACGGTAGCGGTCCGGGGTCGTCCAAACGCAGCCAGTCGAGACGTTGCGTGACAGCCGTCACCGATATGTGGATCACTCGTTAGATGGATTGCCTGCCTATGTTCACGGAGGGTCCATGTTCAAACGCGCCGCCCTGTTCGCCCTTGTGCTCGTGGCCGCCTCAACCCCTGTCGCGACGGCCGCGCCGACCTCCACGGTCTACGTCCACGGCACCGACATCGCCGCCGCGGAGCAGGCGGTCGCGGCCGCCGGACTGCAGAAGATCACCAGCTTCCGCAAGATCGGCGTGGTGGCCGCGCGGGGTGACGCCGCGCGGATCTCCTCCGCACGGGCCAAGGCGGGCGTGACGCGCGTCGAGGCCCAGCAGCCGATCAGGTTCCTCGGCTCGACCTCGCACACCGCCACGCGCGGCCTGGACGCCCGCAACAGCCTCGGCCTGACCGGCGCGGGCGTGTCGGTCGCGGTGATCGACTCCGGCGTCGACCCGACGCACCCGTCCTTCAGCGGCGGCAAGATCGTCCGCAACCTCAAGAGCCTGTGCCTGGACGGGGCCACGGACTCCAGCTGCATCGTGCCGGTGCCGAACTTCCTGGACACCGACACGACGTCGCTGGGCGGCCACGGCACCCACGTCACCGGCATCGCGATCGGTGGCGACGTGCAGACCACCGGCGGCCCGATGATCCGCGGCGCGGCGCCGGGAGCGAAGGGCGTCGTGATCTCGACCGGCGCGGCGATCCTCATCCTCGGCGCGGACGCCGCGCTGAACTGGGTGCTGGAGAACCACCGCGCTCCGTGCGGCGCCGGCGTGCCCGCGTCGACCTGCCCGCCGATCAAGGTGATCAACAACTCCTACGGCCCGTCCGGCGGCGGTGCGTTCGACCCCGAGTCGGTGACGGTCAAGCTGCAGCGCCAGCTCGTGGCCGAAGGTGTCGTCGTCGTGTGGGCGAACGGCAACGACGGCGGCGACGGTTCGGCGAACCTCTCGAACCCACCCGGCACCGACCCCACGCCCGGCGTGATCTCGGTGGCGTCCTACAACGACCAGAACACCGGCACCCGTGACGGCGCGCTGTCGGACTTCTCGTCGCGCGGCCTGGCGGCGAACTCCGCGACGTGGCCGGACATCTCGGCGCCGGGGGAGAACATCGCCTCGTCCTGCCGTCTGTACCTGCCGATCTGTGCCACCGGCCTCGACCCGCAGAACGGTCCCGGCCTGCTCGACCTCGGCACGTTCAACACGATCAGCGGCACCTCGATGGCGGCCCCGCACCTCGCGGGCATCGTCGCGCAGCTGTTCCAGGCCAAGCCTTCCGCGACCCCGGCCGACATCGAGCGGGCGCTGAAGTCCTCGGCGTACAAGTACGGCACCGGGTACCAGCCGGTGGGCCCGTACACCTCGTCGTTCGACAAGGGCACGGGCCTAGTCGACGTCGTGGCCGCGGTAAACGCTCTGTAGATCACGATCACGCATCACTCGGCCGGGGAGATCGGGACTTAAGACCTGTATCTGCCCCGGTCGGGTGATGATCGAGCTGGTTCTTATGGCGGACACGCCTCAAGTCGAGGCACAATGCAGCGAACGGGATTCGCGGTGATCACCTCACTCGGCAAAGGCGTAGGGGAAGACGTCCCTCGTCGAGTAGCGGAGGTCAGCAGTGAGCACCCGTGGCAGCACCAGTGGCGTGGTCTACGTCCACTCGTCGCCGTCTGCGGTCTGCCCGCACGTCGAGTGGGCGATCTCGGGCACCCTCGGTGAGCGAGTAGACCTCCGTTGGGCGGCGCAACCCGCGGCACCAGGCCAGTTGCGCGCTGAATGCGCATGGACCGGAGACGCCGGCACCGGCGCCAAACTAGTGGCTGCGCTCCGAGCGTGGCCAATGCTTCGCTTCGAGGTGACCGAGGAACCGTCCTCGGGCCAAGACGGCGAACGCTTCTGCTTCGCGCCCGTTTTGGGGCTGTGGCACGCCCGCACGTCGGCCAACGGTGACATCGTGGTCAACGAGGACCAGCTGCGCGCACTCGCGGTAAGAGCGCGCGGTGGTGAGTCCTTCGCGCACGGTGTCGACGAACTCCTCGGCGCGGCGTGGGATGACGCGCTGGAACCGTTCCGCCGCGCGGGAGACGGCGCGCCGGTGACCTGGCTACACCGTGTCGGTTGATTTTGGGCCGATTAGTCCTGAGTGGACCCCGCTCACCGTTTGGGTAGCGGGGTTTCCTCGTGGTGCGTGGGGTCCCAGGCCAGCATGAGCTGTCCGTAGAGCGGCGAGGTCTTCAGCAGGTTCTCATGGGTGCCGAGCAACGGCCTGCCGCCGTCCATGACCAGCACGCGGTTCGCCCTGAGTGCGGAGCTGAGCCGGTGCGCGATCACCACGAGAATTCCGTCCCGTTGCGAGAAAGCCCGTTCGACCCTGGCCTCCGCCGCGGGATCCAGGTGTGAGGTCGCCTCGTCGAGGATCACGATGCTCGCGGACGTCACGAAGACTCGCGCGAGTGCCAGAAGTTGGCCCTCACCAGCGGAAAGTCCTTCTCCGCCGTGGCCGAGCGCCGCGTCCAGGCCACCCAACCTGTCCAGAAGTGGTTTGGCGCCAACCTTTGTGAGCGCTTCGATCAGTTCCCCGTCGGTGGCCCACGGTGCCAGCAGCGTCAGGTTTTCCCTGAGCGTGCCGGTGAACAGGTACGTCTCCTGTGGAATCAGCGCGACCGCGTGCTGTCTGATCGTCGGAACGACCAGGTCAACGGGTGCGCCACCGAACAGCACGGTACCGAAGTCCGGTGGCATCAACCCGGTGACCAGACTGGCCAAAGTGGACTTGCCGATGCCGGACGGGCCGACCACGGCCAGGTGGTCGCCGGGACGCAGGGTGAGGGAGAGCCCGCGCACGACCGGTTCGGCGTCCGGGCTCCAGCTGAACGTGACGTCCTTGAGGACGATGTCGCCGTTCGCCGGGATCTCCTGGCCTGGTTCTCCGGTGTTGCGCGGTGCGGCTTCCTGAAGTCGTTTGAGCGCAACCATCAGGCGCATCACGACCGTGCTGGTGGTGCGCGCGAGGCCGTGCAACGCCGGGTTCACGCTGTTGGTCAGGTAGACGACCGCCGCCAGCACCGCGCCGGTGGTGAGCTGACCCGATGCGACCAACGGGGGAGCGAATGCCACCAGCAGCACGACCGGGGCGAAGCCGCCGATCGCGATCACCGTGGCGCGCAACGAGTTCGCCCACGCGACGACGACCGAGGCCCTGGCCTGCTGGTCGATCTGCGTCGCGACGTCCTGGTAGGCCTCGGCCGCCGCGTCGCAGGCGGCGACGTCGCGCAGCCCGGTCAGCACCGCGCCGGACGCCTCCGCGGTGCGCTCGTCGGCCATCACGGCGTCGCGCTGGCGCTTGGCCAGCGACGGGAGCATGAGCCCGAACAACACCAGCGCGACGACGATCGGCAGGACCACCAGCCAGATCAACGCGGCCGCGGTGGTCGCGAGGCCGATCAGCGCCGCGATCGTGGTGACCAGAAGTGCACGGGCCTGCACCAGAACGCCGGCCGTCGCGTCGCGGACCACCTCGACGTGCCGGGTGATCATGGCGACCGCGCTGGCGTCCGGCGTCCTGCGGTGGGTGGGGTCGTTCAGCACGCCCTTGACGACCCGCGTCACCAGGGCGTCGCGCATGGGTTCGACGACGTCGCCGAGCCGCGCGAACACCTGGCGCTGGCCGAGCGCTCCGGCCACCGCGAGTGCGGCGAACACGAGCAGCCACAGCACGCCGGCCAGCGGATCTCCCGCCGCGAAGCCCTGGTCGACCGCGGCGCCGACGAGCTTGCCGCCGAAGAACGCGGGGATGCCTTCGAGGGCGGACCAGCCGAGCAGGATCAGGACGCCTTTTCGGTGTCCTGCCAACGTGGAGAGGTAGAAACGCATCACTCGCCCCCGGTGAACACGGCGCGGTAGTCCTCGTCGTCCCACAGCTCCTGGTGGGTGCCGGTGCCTCTGACCCGGCCGTTCTCCAGCCACACCACGACGTCCGCACGTGCTGCCGTGGCCGGGCGGTGTGTCACGACCACGCGGGTTCTGCCTGGTAGCGCTGTCGTCAGCGCTTTGTCCACTTTGGCCTCGGTGACGGTGTCCAGGCTGGCGGTGGCGTCGTCGAGCACCAGCACCCCTGGATCTCGCACGATCGCGCGGGCCAGGCCGATCCGTTGCGCCTCACCACCGGACAACGGGGCGTCGGCCACCGGTGTCTCGTAGCCCTGCGGCAGGCGGATCAGCACGTCGTGGACCTGGGCGGCGACGGCAGCGTCTCGCACCTGGATCTCGTCGGCATCCGTTCCATAGCCGATCGAACGGCCGATCGTCGTGCCCAGCAGCGCCGGGCGTTCGAAGGCGTAGCCGACCTCGCCGTCCCCGGCCACCTCGCCGGAGTCCACAGCGGACAGTCCACCGAGCACCGCGGCCAGCGTCGACTTGCCCGCGCCGGAACTGCCCACGACCGCGGCGAACGCGCCGCTGGGGATCGTGAGGCTGACGTCGTGAAGTGCGTCGCCGACGTTGACGTTGCGCAGCTCGATCCCGTCGCCGGGCACGAGAGCAGGACGTTTGGGCATCGGGGTGTCGAGGACCTCGGCGATCCGGCTGGCGGAGGCGCGGGTGCGTTCGAGCACGGTCAGCTGGGTCATCTGGCCGACGATGCCCATGCCCAGCGCGGCGTAACCGAGGGCGGCGAGCACGTCACCGGTGCTCAGCCTGCCCTGCATCACGCCGAAACCGGCGGCGGTCAGCACCGCGACCTCGACCGCGGGCAGCAGAAGTCCCGCCCGCCACATCATCTTCGCCTGCGTGCGCCACATGCCGATGCCCGCCGCGGCGAGCCGGGGGAGTGGCTGCAGCACGCGTTCGGTCTCGCGATCGGCGATGCCGGCGGCGGCGATCGTGCGCAGGCCGGAGACGGAGTCGAGCAGGCGTGCCGAGACCTCGCCGGAAACCTCCTGGTAGGCAAGGACGTCGTCGGCGGTGAGGCGCATGTGCGTGCGGATCAGCAGGCCGGCCAGTGGGGCGCTCAACAGGAACACCACCGCGAGCCGCCAGTCCAGCAGCGCCAGTGCGACCACCGCGCCGACCGAGGACACGACGGTGACCAGGAACCCGATCACGGTGACCGCGATGCCGCCGGCGTTGCCGCAGTCACCTGTCACGCGGCTCACCGCGTCTCCGGCGGCGAACTGCGACGGGTGACCGAGAGTGAGGAACCGCCGGGTGAGGCGGCGGCGGAGCCAGGCCGTGGCGCGAGCCGTGATGCTCGCGGCGAGCACGATGCCGATCGCCTCGCCGAGCACCTCCACGCCCGCGAGCGCGAGCAGCCACAGGACGGTGAACAGCACAAATGTTCCTGCCAGTGCCATGTCGACGGCGCCGGCGAGTGCGGCGGGGAGCAGCAGCCCTGCGGTGGTGGTGACGGCGGCGTTGAGGAGCAGGAGCCACGGACGGTAGTCGCGTTTGGCCGTGGCGAGGAGCAGCCGGTCACCGGATTTGCGCATCGGGCTGTTCCTCCACAGTTGACGAGGGCCCATCATGAAAGCGAGGGCCCGGCAGCTGGCCGGCTGCCGAGCCCTCGTAGTCGGCTGGTGAGCGGCATACTTCGCCTATGCCGCTCACCGGCCCGTTCACGCGCGGTTAGGCGAGATCAGCACAGCAGCAGCGACGCACCGCTGTGGCTGCACGGGAGCAGCAGGGAGACGGTGGACGCGGTGGTGGAACCGCCACCGCCGCCGCCGCCACCGCTGCCGCCGGCCATCATCGTGGCGGGGGCCTCGGGCGTCTCGAGGTCCTGCATGTCAAGGATGAAACCCATGACAATTCTCCTTGATAGAGGGATCGATCGTTTGTACTGCTACCGGTCAGCGATGACCGGCGTTCTGGTGCCCAGGAAGGGCAAGGGCGGGCGGCCGTCCACTGTGGACGCGATGGCGAGCAGCACGCCCGCACCGCCGGTGTTGAGGTCCATGGAGAGCCGGCGCAGCTGCACACCGGGGAACGCGAGTCCCCCGCCGTAACGCACCGCGTGCCAGCCCAGTGCTTTGAGGTGTCGTTGGACGGCGCGTTCGAGGTGCTCGTCCGGGAAGTGCTTGGTGGCGTGGGCGAGCGTGGCGAGCAGTCCGGCCCGGCCCAGCGTGAACGCGGGCTGGATGACGAACTCCCCGGTCGCGCCGCCGAGCAGCTCCGGCAGCTTCTCCACGCACGGCCGGTCCGGTGCGACCTTCGCGAACTCGGTCAGGGCCAGCGCGACACCGGCGCCGCCGATGCCGACGTACGGGAGTGTCCGCAGGTTGCCGTCCCGCACCTGCAGCGAGCCGTCGAGCGCGATCATCGTCTCCGCCAGGTCGCGGTCGAGCGCCTGCTCGGACAGCTTCAGCCACCGGCGTTCCGCGGTGTGCTGGAACATCCGCAGGAAGAACAGCGCAGGTCCGGACCAGCCGTGCAGCAGTCCTGCCTTGGCCTTGTCACCCGGTCCCGGTGCATCCGCCAGCTGCTTGGCGAGCCGTTCCGCGAGGTGTTCTGCCTGGGCGGCACAGCTGTCGTCCTGCCGGGCGTCCGCGAAGTGCAGCAGGTTGAGCCCGATGCCGGACAAGCCGGCGCTCAGCCCGTGGTCCTGCGTGATCGGCAGCAGTTCCGCGTACGTGTCCACGATCTCGGTGGCGAGGTCGTGGTGGCCGAAGTTCTCCAGCACGTGGGCGATGCCGTGCGCGCCGACGAAGAAGCCCGCTTGCTTCGGGGCCTCGCGACGGTACGCCTTGATCAGCCAGTCCTCGTGCTCGGGATAACGGCCCTGGCCGGCTTCCGCGAGCGCGTGCAGCACACCCGCCGCGCCGTAGCCGAAGCACGTGCCGCCGACCTCCCACTGCTCGATGTCGCCGGGGAACAGCCGGTCCGTCCGTTGTGGCGTCGCGCTGTGCAGGATCGCGGTCGCGATCTCCTTGCGCACCACCGACCAGTCCGGGGTCTCCTCGTCGAACTCGGTGAACGCCGGGTCCGTCGGCGGGTCGACGCGCGGGGTGAGCACGTCGATGATCGGCCGGCAGTACTCGTCGGTGAGCCCGAAGCGTTGCTGGATCACGCGGACGTGCTGGGGGATCTTCGCTGGCGAGAGCTCCAGCACCGTGTTGAGCGGCAGGAAGAACCAGAGCCTGAGCGCCGCGAGCGGGTACGCGTCGATGTCGAAACCGTCGCGGTCCCGCGGCGCCTGGAACCCCGGCGAGCCGAGCGTGGGCTTGCGGACGTCGTCGATGGTGGAGCTGAGCTCGAAGTCGATCAGCGAGATCTCGTCGTTCTCGTCGACCAGGACGTTGAGCGTGTGGAGATCGCTGAACACGACCCCGCGCTCGTGCACCTGCGCCATGAGCGACTCGATGCGGTCGACCATCTTCAGCGCCCGCGTCTTGTACTCGGCGAGCGTCTCGTCGCTGACGTCCTTGTGCGTCAACGGGTAGTGCAGTCCGACCCACTGCCCGAGCGAGCGGCCCGGCATGTACTCCATGGCGACGAAGAGGTGCTCCCACTCGGTGAAGCGCTCGTACACCTCGGGAACTCCGGGGATGCCGCTGAGCTTGGTGAGCGTGTCGTACTCGCGTTCCAGCCTGATCACCGCGTCCTCGCCCTCGCGGTCGAGCCCGGCGTGCGGCCGCGCCTCCTTGAGCACGACCTCCTTGCCATCGCTCTTGCGCGTCGCCAGGTACACGCCGCCACCGTTGGAGAAGTGCAGCGGACTCTTGATCCGGTACGGGAACTGCTCCGGGTCGCCGGCGTTGCGCTCGTCCAGGTGCGGCTTGAGGAAGGCCGGCAGCTCGATCCACTCCGGGAGGCTGAACACGGGCTTGCGCCTGTCCGGCACGAGCTCGCCGTCCTTGTTGGCGATCGCGAGCACCTGCTGCCCGCCGACCTCCAGCCACTGCTCGACGAACCCGCCGTAGCGCACGTACAGCGGCCCCTTGCCGAACCGCAGGTCGCTCAGGATGTAGGCGCCGTGCTGGCCTTCGAGGACCTGGGCGAGCTCGGTGAGGATCGTCTCGAGCTGCTCCGTGCTTGTGGGGTAGATCGTGAGCAGCTTGCCGCTGCCCTCGCGGGGTGCGTACTTCGAGTTGCGGGCGAGCACGATCGACATCGTCTGCAGGTACTTGAACGGGATCCGCTTGTCGACGCAATAGTCGAAAGTGGCCTTCAGCACCCGGCCGGCGTTGTCGAGACCCGCGCTGACGTGGATCTTCCACCCCTGGTTGGGCAGCTGTACACCCTTCGGGTGGTGGTGTCGCCACACGTTGCGCTCGACCGTCGTCCAATCGACTGGGAGCTGCGGCAACTCGGTGGAAAAGTCGTCCTTGGGAGTGGTTTCGGTGCTGCTCTGCAGATCGTAGAACTGCCGATCTGCGAAGCAGTACGCCTCGTATCTGAGGTCCACCGAATTCCCCTCCTTGGTAGTTCTGCGTTTTTCTTTACGCGGCATATTCCCGCACAATCGAGCAGCTATGGCCAATCCGCCATTAGGGGCATATGGCTACCCCGTTCGTGGTCAAAAGACCCCTGGTTACCGGCGCGTATGTGACGCTTCGTGGTGAGGTTTGGGTCCATCTCACCCGGTTGCAAGGTTTGCTGACTGATGCGTCAACAGTGTTGTACCAGCTCGTCGCTAAACGGCACTGTATCGTTCTTGATGTTGCAACTCGCTGACCTGCGGTATTCCACGCGGATCCCGACGTATAGTTGGGTGGTGGCAATTGCCGTGCACGCGCTGTTGCGCATGCTCTTTTCGAGTGAAGCCGTAAATGGCTGCCAATGCGTGTTTAGTGCGGCCGATCGGCGGTAGGGGCTACCCCGAAAGAACTCATTCGGAGTATGGGATTGCACATGGGGTTTTTATGTAGCAGTCATTGTCTTGCTACATGCAACTTGCAATCTGTATGCAATGTAGTCTTTCGGGTGAAGTTTTATGTTTAGACGTAACGAATCACGGTTTGTGAGCAGCCCTCTGCTGTTGGCGGGGGTGCGACTAGGCTGCGTGTGTGGGGAGCGTGGCTAGCCGCTGGCTGGTGCCGGCAGTCGTGGTGATCACCGGTGCCGCGGTGGCGGCCGGGATGGTGGGGCGGACCGTGTACTCGCGGCCGGCTGGGGCGTTGGGCGAGCCGGTGGTGCCGTCGTCGTCCGTGTCGGGGGTGCCGTTGCCTGGTTTGGCGTCGGTGCGGTTGAGCACGGACTCGTTCTCGCATCCTGACCGGACCGCTGTGCAGGCGGTGCTGCAGAAGTACTTCGACTCGATCAACGCGCGGGACTTTGCGCTGTGGCGGTCGTCGGTGTCGGCTCGGCGGGCTTCTGAGCAGTCTGAGAGCTCGTGGATGGCTGCGTACGAGACGACTCGGGACGGGGGGATGGTCGTTCAGCGGGTCGAGTCTGACGTCGTTGGGCGGCGGTTGCGGGTGTTGATCTCGTTCGTGTCCACTCAGGATGTTTCCAAGGCTCCGCTTGTGTTGCCGGAGCCCTGCATTCGGTGGCGGGTCGTGTACGTGATGGTTTGGGAGGGTGGGGAGTTGAAGGTTGATGTTGGGCCGGAGAACCGGAATCCCCAGATGGAGAAGTGTTGAGGTTGCGGCCGTAGGTGGGCGCGTCGCGGGCGGATGGTCGCCTTGCGGGCGGAGGGTCCTGTTCAAAGATCTGGGCTCCGCCCCGGACCCCGCCAATCTGATCAAGACGGCCAGCGCCACACGCGGGTTGATGGCACGCCTGTTGCTCAGGACGGCTCGCCTTCGGCTTCGCGAAGCACAACGCCCCGGCCCGCCGAAGCGGACCGGGGCGTTGACCGTGCGGAGTGACTAGGCCGGAGTGAAGGCCAGGGCCACGTTGTGGCCGCCGAATCCGAACGAGTCGTTCACTGCGGCGTCCAGCTTGATCTTGCGGGGCTCGCCCGCCACCACGTCCAGAGTCACTGCGGGGTCGAGGTTCTCCAGGTTCAGCGTCTGGGGAACCACACCGTCGCGGATCGACAGGACGGTGATGATGGCTTCCACTGCTCCTGCTGCACCCAGCAGGTGCCCGAGGGCGCCCTTGGGTGCGGTCAGGACCGGGTGGTCGCCGATCGCCTTGCGGATTGCCACGGTTTCCGCGACGTCGCCCACCGGAGTGGAGGTGGCGTGGCAGTTCACGTGGCCCACGTCGGACGGGTCGATGCCGCCGGACCGCAGCGAAGCGGCGATGGCACGCGACTGGCCCACGCCCTCGGGGTCCGGGGCGGTGATGTGGTAGCCGTCGGCGGACGTACCGATGCCCGCCAGGCGGCCGTAGATCTTGGCACCGCGTGCTTCGGCGAACTCGCGGCGTTCCAGGACCATGACGCCCGCGCCTTCGCCCAGGACGAAGCCGTCGCGTGCCGTGTCGAACGGGCGCGAGGCCTTTTCCGGCTCGTCGTTGCGGGTGCTCATGGTGCGGGCCTGGGAGAAGCCCGCTACCGGGATCGCCGTGATGCACGCTTCGGCGCCGCCCGCGACCACCACGTCGGCTTCGCCGGACATGATCATGCGGTAGGCCCATGCGATGGCCTCTGCGCCTGACGCGCAGGCGGAGACCGGGGCGTGCACGCCTGCCTGAGCCTTGAGTTCCAGGCCCACGTGGGCGGCTGGGCCGTTCGGCATCAGCATCGGGACGGTCAGCGGTGACACCTTGCGCAGGCCCTGCGTTTCCAGGAGGTCGTCCTGGGTCAGGAGGGTGATCGCGCCGCCGATGCCCGTGCCGATGATGACGGCCAGGCGCTGCTTGTCGACGGTGTCGTCGTTGTGGCCCGCGTCTGACCACGCCTGGCGGGACGCCACGATGGCGACCTGCTCGGAGCGGTCCAGCCGGCGTGCCTCGACTCGGGGGAGCACCTCGGTGGGATCAACGACCAGCTGTGACGCGATTTTGACCGGCAGGTCGTACTTCTCGACCCAGTCGTGGGTCATGGGGCGGACCCCGGATTTGCCGGCCAGGAGCGCGTCCCAGGTCGACGTGATGTCACCACCGAGCGGGGTGGTGGCACCCAGCCCGGTGATGACTACCTCGATGCCCGAAGTCACTTGTTGCTGGTGATGTAGTTCACCGCGTCACCAACGGTCTTGAGGTTCGCCAGCTCGTCGTCCGGGATCTTCACGCCGAACTTGTCCTCAGCCTGGACGGCGATCTCGACCATCGACAGCGAGTCGATGTCGAGGTCGTCCACGAAGGACTTCTCAGCGGTGACGTCGTCGGCGGCCACGCCGGCGACCTCTTCGACGATCTCGGCAAGACCGGTAAGGACGTTGTCGCTCACTGAAGTTCCCTTTCGATTGAAACGGTGAAAATCATGGGCACCGGACCACCTGTCCCGCGTAGGACAGGCCTGCGCCGAAACCGACCATCAGCACCACGTCTCCCGAGGAGATCTCGCCCGCTGCCCGCATGTGGTCCAGTGCCATGGGGATCGAGGCCGAGGAGGTGTTGCCGGATTCGACGATGTCTCGAGCGACCTTCAGGTCCTCGCGCGCACCATTGTTGCGCAGGCGCTTGGCGATCGCTTCGATGATGCGGAGATTGGCCTGGTGCGGGGCGAACACGTCCACTTCGGACAGTTCGACGCCCGCGAGCTCGGCGGCGCGGATCGCGATGGGTGCGATCTGGGTCGTCGCCCAGCGGAAGACCGTCTGGCCTTCCTGGTGGATGAACGAGTCGCGGTCGGTGATGGAGATGACCTCGGCCATGTCACCGGCCGAGCCCCACGCGACGGGGCCGATCTGGTTGGAGTCGCTGGCGCCGATCACGACGGCGCCCGCGCCGTCCGCGAAGATGATCGCGGTCGAGCGGTCGTCCTGGTCGGTCCAGTCGGTGAGCTTCTCCGCGCCGATGACGAGGATGTTCTTCACCGTGCCGCCGCGCACGATGTCCGAGGCGGTGGCCACGGCGTAGCAGAAGCCCGCGCAGGCGGCGTTGAGGTCGAACGCCGCGGCGGCCTTGATGCCGATCTTGTCGGCGACCTGGGCGGCGGCGTTCGGGATGGTCGACGGCATGGTGCACGTCGCCACGATCACGCCGCCGATGTCGGCAGGGGTGAGGCCCGCGTCCTCGATCGCCCTGGTGCCCGCCGTGACCGACATGTCCACGACGCCTTCGTCCTTGCTGGCGAAGCGCCGGTTCACGATGCCGACGCGATCGCGGATCCACTCGTCGGACGTGTCCATGCGAGCGGCGAAGTCGTGGTTGCTCACCACGGTCTCGGGCTGGTAGCTGCCGAGGCCGAGGATGCGGCTACCCGCAGCAGCCTGCGGGGCCTGGAAGGTCGTCACTTAGTAGCTCCAACGGTGTCGAAGAGCTCCGCGACCTTCTCGAGCTGGTCGGGCGTCTTCAGGGCGAGGGTTGCGGTGCCCTTCATCGCACGCTTGGCGAGACCCGTCAGCACGCCGGCGGGCGGCAGCTCGACCGAGCCCGCGATGCCCTTCTCGACGAGGGTGGCCTGGCAGAGGTCCCAGCGAACGGGGCTCGTGACCTGGGAGACCAGGCGCCGCAGCACCTCGGTGCCCTCGGTGACGACCTGACCGTCCTTGTTGGACACCAGCGGCAGCAACGGGTCGTGCGTGGTGACTTGAGCGGCACGCGCGCGCACTGCGTCTTCCGCAGGCGCCATGTACTTGGTGTGGAACGCGCCCGCGACGGCCAGCTTGCGGATCTTCGCCGGGCCGGGCGGGTTCTCCACGAGCGCGTCGAGCGCGGAGTGCGGACCGGCCGCGACGATCTGGCCGGCGCCGTTGCGGTTGGCGGGCACGAGACCGAGCTCCTCGAGGCGCGCGAGCACCTCCGGCTCGTCGCCACCGAGCACCGCGGCCATGCCGGTCGGCTCCAGGGCGCACGCCTCGGCCATCGCGGCACCGCGCACGGCGGCCAGCGCGACGGCGTCGTCGGCGCTGATGACGCCCGCGACCGCGGCGGCGGCGAGCTCGCCGACCGAGTGACCGCCGACGATCACGGCGGACGGCAGTTCGACGCGCTTGCGCAGCTCACCGAACGCGAGCACGGCGAGAGCCACGACCAGCGGCTGGGTGATCGCGGTGTCGACGATCTCCTCGGCCTCCGCGGTGGTGCCGAGACGCACCAGGTCGAGGCCCGTGATCTCCGACCACGTGCGGACCTGCTTCTCCGCCCCCTCCAGTTCGAGCCAGGGGGTGAGCATGCCGGGCGTCTGGGACCCTTGTCCGGGCGCGAGGAGTGCGATCACGTCGATTACTAAAGCTGGTGAACCCACCGGTACCCCATGCTGTAAAGAACGAAGTACTGCGATCGTATTTGTAGAGACCCTACAAAAGTGTCAGCCTGGTGAACGCTGCTCGACGTAAGCCCAGCTCAGGGTGTGGGCAGGTCGTTTGGCTCTCACCCTAACGGATGTGTGCGAAGTCGGTCACAGGCCGACGGCTACCACAGGCCCCGGGAGCGGGCAAGGCGTCCTACAGACAAAGCGACGCGAAGCACAAGCGCGTCTCGAGCGTCATGTGCATTTCTTCCCGTCATTTCCTGAACGCGCCGAAGGCGATATCTGACCGTGTTCGGGTGCACGAACAGTCTTTTCGCGCACGTCTCCAGCACGCCGCCGACCTCCAGGAACGCGTCCACGGTCTCCAGCAGCGCCCCTCCGGCGTCCTCCAACGGCCGCGCAACCCTGTCAACGAGCTGCCACTCCGCCTCCGGATCGCCCGCCAAAGCCCGTTCCGGCAGCAGGTCCAGCGAGCGCACCGGCCTCGGCGCGGCGGGCCAGCCCACGACCGCGCGCAGTCCGCTCAACGCGTCGCTGGCACTGCGATGTGCCTCGGAGAGCGACTGGACCGTGGGCCCCGCCACCACCGGCCCCTCGCCGAAGCCCTCGGAGATGCGCCCCAGCACGTCCTCGCCGGTCTCCGTCGGCCCGCCCAGCACGACGACCAACCGCGATCCCTGCACGGACAGCAGCACCGGCCGTCCCGCACGAGCCGCCTTGCTGCGCACCGAGTAGATGATCGTCGGCGGATCTTCGCCACCGGGGTTGCCGACCAGCACCGTCGCTTCGAGCGCCGGGTCCCAGCCGAGCGCCGCGGCCCTGCTGAGCAACGACTCCTCGGGGTCGCCACGCACGATGCCGTCCACGACCAGCGCTTCCAGCCGGGCGTCCCACGCTCCGCGCGCCTCGGCAGCCGCCGCATAGGAGGTGGCGGCGGAGAACGCGATCTCCCGCCCGTACCGGAGCACGCCCTCCATCAGCAGCGCGCGCTCGGCCTCGTTCGCCGCCATCGACGGCATCTGGTCCTCGAACAGCTCCAGAGCTATCCGGACCAGCTCGACGGTCTGGCGCAGGCTCACCCAGCGGGAGATGTCCTTGGGAGCGCTGCGGAACGCGTCCGCGGTGAGCCGGATCGCCTGCTGCCGGTCGTGCAGCCACTCGACGAACCCGGCCACGCCGTTCTGGATCAGCAGCAACACGCTCGCCCGCTGGTCCGCGGGCATGCGGGCGAACCACGGCAGCCGCTGTTCCATCTCCGACACGCTCGCCGTGGCGAGTGATCCGGACGCGCGTTCGATCTTGCGCATCGTGCGTGCGGAGAGGGTGGGCGGGTGCTCCTCCTTCGCCGGGGCTGCCTTGGTCATACCCGCAGCTTAAGGCCCTTGAGGTGACATCACCGGTACGGGTGACAGAACCCTCCCCGGCGTTTGAACGGCCATACCTTCGGGCAGCAGAGGTCAGTTCGTTCGGCGCGGAGGTTTTCGTCTTGCGTAGGTTCCCGGCCCTTGTCCTAGGTGTCGTCGCGCTCCTGACCACCAGCGTGACCGCCTCCGCCGACCCACCCGACCCGCTCGCCGAGTACCACGCCCAACCGGTCAAGTGGGCGCAGTGCAGCGGAAAGCTCGCCGAACTGGAATGCGCCACGCTCGTCGCGCCGCTCGACTACGCGAAACCGGCGGGCGACCGGATCAACCTGACGATCAGCCGCAAGAAGGCGGCCGCGCAAGACCGCCGGCGTGGAGTGCTGTTCACCAATCCGGGTGGACCTGGCGGTTCGGGGCTCGGGATGCCGATGTTCCTCGGCAAGTCCGAGCTCGCGCAGGTCTACGACCTGATCGGCTTCGACCCGCGTGGCGTCGGTGGTTCGACGGCGCTGAACTGCCGCGCGGCACCGGCGATCGCCGCACCGGACTCCCGGCCCGCGGACGGCGAGTTCGGCAAGTGGGCGGCCGAGGCGCGCGAGGCCGAGGAGGCGTGCCAGAAGTCGTCCGGCGGGATCCGGCAGTTCATCAGCACCGCGAACACCGCGCGGGACATGGACGTCGTGCGCGTCGTGCTGGCCGAGCAGAAGATCAACTACCTGGGTTACTCCTACGGCACGTACCTGGGCGCGGTGTACGGGACGTTGTTCCCGAACCGGCTCGACCGCAGCGTGCTCGACTCGGCGGTGCACCCGGAGTGGATCTGGCACGAGCAGTTCCGCCAGCAGGCCGTGGCGTACCGGCGCGGCGTCGAGGCGTGGGCGACGTGGGTGGGGGAGCGCAACGAGAAGTTCGGTCTCGGCAAGTCGCAGGGCGAGGTGATCGCCGAGGTCGAGAAGGTCGCCGCGAAGCTGCACGGCACGCCGATCGGTGAGCACAACCGGTCCTCCTTCGACGGCGCGGTCGGTGTCGGCTCCCGCTACCGTCCACTGTGGTCGGACCTGGCGTCGATCGTGATCAAGCTGCGGTCGGGGGAGAAGCCGGAGAACTCCGAGGGCGCCAAGGCCGGGCAGGTGCTCGCGAAGACCGGTCTGCAGGAGCTGCGGTCGGGCGTGTTCGACACGGTCACGTGCGAGTCGGACTGGCCGACCGACCTGCACGTCTACTACGAGGACATGCGGACGTTCCGCGAGCGCTACCCGTTCGGGTTCGGCATCGTCCGCGCCGCACCGATGACGTGCACGTTCCGCTCGTTCACGCCGCCGGAGGAGCCGATCAGGATCGCGCGCACCGACTACCCCGTCGGCGTGGTCGTGCAGTCCGAGGGCGACACGCAGACACAGTACGCGAGCGGTCCGGCGATGGCCTCCCGGTTGGGGCACAACCTGATCACCGTCGTCGACGAGGGCAAGCACGGCATCTACGGCGGTGGCAACAAGTGCGTCGACGACCGGGTCAACCGGTACCTGATCGACGGGGCGCTGCCGGGCAGCAGCTCCGAGTGCCACGGTGACCCGCGGCCGGACGTGCCGAAGGACGGCCAGGGCGGGGCCGCGCCGGCGTTGTCAGCGGAGCGCATTCAGGGCTACCTGGACGGGCGAGGGCTCTCCGCCCGACCGTAGAAAATGTGGAAGGGTCCGACACGGAGCGTGTCGGACCCTTCCCTCTCCCCGGTCCCCACCGGTAGCTCCACTCTGGACTGTATTGAGACAAAAATCCACGTCAGCCACCCTTTCGTGTCACAGTGTCGAAGTTGCTGAGCGGTGTGATCCGCGAAACGATCAACTGGTCGGATCTTCACTCACCGCAACTTTGTTCTTTGGAGGGCCCGTGGGCTCGCAAATCACCGAGGGCCTGGGCCAGGCGTGGGCGATGGTGGCCACGTTCGTGCCGAAGCTGCTCGGCTTCCTGCTCGTTCTGGTCATCGGCTGGTTCATCGCCAAGGCACTGGCCAAGGGTGTCCAGTTCCTGCTCAAGCGCGTCGGGTTCGACAAGCTCGTCGACCGCTCGGGCCTGAACAACGCGATGAAGCAGTCGCCGATGGACGCGACCGGCCTGATCGCCAAGATCGTCTACTACTTCGTGCTGCTGATCGCGCTGCAGCTGGCGTTCGGCGTGTTCGGCGCGTCGAACCCGGTCAGCACGCTGCTCAACGAGGTCATCGCGTACCTGCCGCGCATCGTCGTGGCGATGGTGCTCGTGATCGTCGCGTCGGCGATCGGCACGGCGCTCAAGGGCCTCGTGACCGGTGCGCTGGGCCAGCGCTCCTACACCCGGATCATGGGCAACATCACCTACGGCTTCGTGATGGCGCTCGGTGTCATCGCGGCGCTCAACCAGCTCGGCATCGCGATCTCGGTGACCATGCCGGTGCTGATCGCCGTGCTCGCCACGGTGGCCGGCGTGATCGTCATCGGTGTCGGTGGCGGCCTGGTCCGCCCGATGCAGCAGCGGTGGGAGGGCTGGCTGAACCGCATGCAGGAAGAGGCGAACGTCCAGTCGCCGATGCCGCGTGCGTCGCAGGAGATGCCGTCGACCGTGGGCGGCCGCGCGGGTGACGCCCCGACGCCGCCGTCGGGCACGCCGATGTCGTAGGAGTTAGACGTTCTAACTTCTAGGAGGGGCTCTCGCTTGCGAGAGCCCCTTCTTCGTTGTTTGGCGGTTCTCCAGGCTCGATCCAGTGCGGCGACGGAACCTCGTGTCCACCCGAACTGTCCGCTGTCGCGGTGGAGGACCTATGAAAGCCCTTGTGCTGTCCGCGGGCGTGCGCCCGGCCGGATACTCCTTGCCCAGACAGATCGTCCCCATCGCGAACAAGCCCGTGCTCGAGTACGTCGTGGAGAACCTGAGGGACGTCGGGATCACCGAGATCGGCATCGTCGTCGGTGAGGGTGGGCAGGAGATCACCGAGCTGTTCGGCGACGGGTCGTTCCTGGGTGTGTCGATCACCTACATCCAGCAGGACGTGCCGCTCGGGCTCGCGCATTGCGTGCGGATCGCCCGGCCGTTCCTCGGTGACGACGACTTCGTGCTCTACCTGGGCGACAACGTGCTGGCCGAGGGCATCGGGCAGATCGCCGACGAGTTCGCCCGGTTGCGGCCGTCCGCGCAGGTGCTCGTGGACAAGGTGGAGGACCCGCGGCTCTACGGCGTCGCGGAGGTGGACGAGAACTCGCGCGTGACGCGGCTGATCGAGCACCCGCAGGAACCGCGCAGCGACCTCGCGATGATCGGCGTCTACTTCTTCACGCCCGCGATCCACGCCGCCGTCGACGCGATCGAGCCGTCGTGGCGCGGCGAGTTCGAGATCACCGACGCGTTGCAGTGGCTGGTGACGCACTCGGGTGACGTGCGGGCGCGGATCTACTCCGGGTTCTGGAAGGACACCGGGAAGGTCGAGGACGTGCTGGAGTGCAACCGCGAGCTGCTGATGGGGCTGCGGACGGACATCCAGGGGATCGTCGACTCCGAGTCGCGGCTGATCGGCGAGGTCGTGGTGGAGGAGGGCGCGCGCGTCGTGCGGTCGTGCATCGTCGGGCCCGTGATCATCGGCGCCGGGACGCTGGTCGAGGAGTCGATCGTCGGGCCGTACACGTCGATCGGCGCGGACTGCCGGATCACCGAGTCCGGGGTGGCCGACTCGATCGTGCTGAACGAGGCGTCCGTGCACAACGTGTCCGGCATCGAGACGTCGTTGATCGGCCGCCGGGCGCGGGTCGGATCGGCGCGCCAGCACCGGCTGGTCGTCGGTGACGGCGCGCACGTCGAGGTCGCGGCCTAGCTCGGGTTCAACCAGTCCTGAAGGCGGTCGCACTCCTCGGCGACCGCCTTCTGCCTGCTCTTGTCCAGCTTGTCGATGTAGTCGACGGTGATGGTGCGTTCTTTGGTGATCGCCCAGGTGGCGACGACGTAGCCGTCGACGAGGACGGTGGGTTTGCCGCCGATGACCACGCCGAGCCGGTCGTCCGCGATGACCCTCCTGCGGTCGGCGTGGGCGAGCAGGATGTTGTCGAACTCGGGCAGAAGCCGTACCGGGACCGGGGTTTCCGGGTCGGGGCGCGGGGCGTCGGGGAGGTCGAACAGCTCCTTGCCGGCCTCGTTGCGGAAGGTGACCAGCTGCGGCCTGAGCGCTTCGAAGACCTCTCCGAGTCTGGTCAGGCCGGACCACTGCTGGGCGTCCATCACGGTCGACGGGCCGAATGCCTTGAGGTAGCGCAGAACCAGCCGTTCGCGGGGCATGGCGTGCTGCTCCTGGTCGAGCCAGGACTCCAGCGTGGTGCAGATCGCCCGTCCGCTCTTGTGCCACAGGCCGCGCGGCGGGAGCTGGACCAGTGCCAGCTTGTTGCGCAGGGCGTTGCCGAGGACGGTGTGTTCGCGGTCGGGCCAGCGTTCTTTGAGCTGCTTGCCGGCGTCCGCGGTGCCCTGCGGGAGGTCTTCGAGGATCTTGCGCCCGGCTTCGGCGACGGCGTCGAGGTCGAGTTCCTTGAGGCGTTTGGCGAACGGACCGCTCTGCAGCTCGCGGTCGAGCCGGAGCTGCATGTGGGGCCTGAGTCCGAGGGCGTCCTGCGCGCTGACCAGGTGGATCGTGCCGCGCATGAGCAGGATGCGGACGACGTACCTGCTGATCAGGAGGTCTTCGAGCTCCTGGGGCTGGAAGTCGTTCAGCCGCGTCCACAGGCCGATGTAGGGCGACTTCGGTTCCTGCGCCTGGATGCCGAAGAGACGTTCGATGGTGGCGAACGCGCCTGTGTCGGCGCGTTCGCGCAGCATCTGTCGTTCGATCAGTGCCCGGTTCAGGGCGTCCTGGCTGAGCTGGGTCCCCATCGGGACAGATTAGAACCTGATGAACGCGAAACCGGTGCCATTCGGGCGTTCGCCGTCGTGGACGACCAGCAGGTCGAGCTTGCCGAGGACGATGTCGGCGCCGTCGGAGTGCTCGACGTCGGCGACCTTGAAGTCCCTGAGCGGCTTCATGTCCGCCTTGCGGTAGGCGACGAACCGCGAGTCGCCCTGGCTGGACGCGAGCAGCACGTCGTCCGCGATGGTGAGGCCCTCGGCGTCGGCTTCGAGCCACTTGCCGCCGAAGCCGGGGTTCGGTCCGTCGGCCTCGCACTCCTCGGTGTCCGGGTTGTACTTCTGCGGGGCGCCGAACGTGCGGACCTTGTCGACGAGCTGCGGCTTGCCGAACCCGCTGGCGCGCAACGGGATGCGCCAGATGCCGACGTCCTCCTGCGCGGCGTAGAGCGTGTTCGTGCGCTCGTCGATCACCATGCCCTCGACCTGCGGGCCTTCGCCGGGTTCGCCGCAGACCGTCCACTTCTGGCCGTTCGGCAGGGTGAACGTGTCGGGGAGATCCACAGTGGACACCTTCTTGGTGTCGTACCTGTCTCCCTTGACGACGTGCAGCAGCGCGATGCTGGTCTCGCTGCGCCGGCTCGTGACCACGACGTCCTTGCCGTTGATGCTCCCGGCGGCCAGGCCGTAGACGGTGTGCTGTTCGTCGACCTCCGCCTCGGTCTTCGAGAACACCGGCTTGGTGGCCGGGTTCGTGACGTCCTTCGCGCCGCGTTCGTCCACTTGGAACACCCGGATGCGGTCACGGCCGCGGTCGCTGACGAACGCCAGGTTCCCGAGGACGTCGACGTTGTTGTAGCGGCCGGGCTTGGCGTCCGGCGTAGGAGGCTGCGGCGCCGGGTAGACGCCGATCGTGCGGCCGTTCAGGTCGAACGCCGCCAGGCCGCCTTCCTTGAGTGTGCCCAGGACCACACTGCGTTCGGTGTTGCGCGGATTCACCCAGATGGCCGGGTCGTCCGCGTCCGCGGGCTCCTCGAATGTCTGCGTGATCACCGTCGGTGTGATGACGGGCGTCGCAGCCGGTGTGAGGAACAAAGGCACGAGCGCCAGTGCTAAGGAAGATGACATGGTGGCAACGTAGGAAACACCGGTATACAGCGACTGAACCACGGGGGAACAAGCCGTGTGGTACGAGGTGGGATTGACGATCTTCGGCCAGAAGATCGCGTACACGGAGCTGGTCGGGCAGGTGCTCGCCCTCGCGGTGGTGTTCCTCGCGCAACGCCGTTCACTCTTGACCTGGCCGGTGCAGCTCGTCTCGGTCGCCCTGCTGTTCACCGTCTACATGTCCGCGCACCTGGGTGGACTCGCGACGCGGCAGGTCGTCGTCGGGCTGATCGCCGTCTACGGCTGGTACGCGTGGGTGCGTCGGCGTGACCCGGTGTTCGGCGTCGTGGTGCGATCCGGCTCCTGGCGCGAACGCCTTGCGGTGGTGGGTGTCTTCGTTCTCGGCACGGTGTCGTTCGCGCTGGTGCTCGACTGGCTGGACGCCTCGTGGGCGCCGTGGCCGGACGCCGCGATCTTCGTCGGCACGATCCTGGCGTTCTCGCTGCAGGGCCTCGGCCTGGTGGAGTTCTGGCTGGTGTGGCTCGTCGTCGACTTCATCGGCGTGCCGCTGCAGATCCAGTCCGGCCTGTACTTCAGCGCCTTCGTGTACGTGATCTTCGCGGGCCTGGTGATCCACGGTTACTTCGACTGGAACCGCACGGCCCGGCGGTTGACACAGGCGGCAAAGTCTCCTCTATGAGGGGACTCATCGCATTACTGGCTGCTGCTTCGTTGCTGGTTCCCGTACCGGCGCTGGCCGCTTCCGAGCCGCCGCGCACCGGTTTCGAGAAGACCGGCAACTGGACCACCGAGGCCGAGGAACAGGCCTACCTGCGCGCGCTCGGCCTGCCGCTGTCGCAGATCGGGACGACCGCCCAGGGCCGCCCCATCCAGCTCGTGCGCGTAGGCCCCGCGTCCGGCCGCACCGTCGTCGTGTTCATCTGCTCCCAGCACGGCGACGAGCCCGCCGGCCGCGAAGCCTGCCTGATCCGCATGCGCTCGCTGCCGCGCAACTCCGGCGTCACCTACCTGTTCGTGCCGAACGCCAACCCCGACGGCCGCGTCGCCGACACCCGCGGCAACTCGCGCGGCATCGACATCAACCGCGACCACCTGCTGTTGCGCACCGAAGAGGCCCGCGCGATGGCCGCCGTGTTCCGCGACTGGAAGCCCGACGTCATCCACGACCTGCACGAGTTCGGCCCCTCCGCGCCGTACTACGTGAAGGACGTCCTCTGGCTCTGGCCTCGCAACCTCAACGTGGCGGATGGCGTTCATGATCTCTCCGAGACGCTGTCCCGCTCGTACATCCGCCCGTCCGTCGAAGCCGCCGGCCGCACCTCCGGTGTCTACGGCATCTACGTCGACCCGGTGACCGGCGAGCCGATCCGCCAGGTCGCGGGCGACCACCAGGAACGCATCCTCCGCAACACCGGCGGCCTGAAGCACGGCATGGGGCTGTTGGTGGAGACGAACGTCGACAACACACCCGTGTTCCGCGTTCAGTCTCATTTGCTGGCTTTGGACGGCACCCAGTCGTTCGTGCGTGAGCGACGTACCGCCATCGAGGCCGCCAACGCTGCTTCGCGCGCGGTCCGCACCGGGCCGATCTACTTCGGCGGCGCCGACAACCAGCCGCCGGACCCGTCGGACGTGATCTCCAAGCCTCCTTGCGGCTACGTCCTGACCGGCGCTCAGTACAGCTCGTTCCAGGACGAGCTGGCTCTGCACGGCATCAAGTCCCAGTACCTGCGCGGCGGTGACCGGATCGTGCCGTTGAAGCAGGAGGCTCGCGCCCTCATCCCGCTGCTCCTGGACGCCCGAGCCGACGAGCCGCTGCTGCGCGCTCAGCCCGTGGCCCAGTGCTAGCTCGCTCTTAGCGCACCGCGGCCTTCGTGAGGAGGTCGCGGTGTTCGAGCGTCCACAGCGCGGCCCGTGACTGCCAGGCCGGCGTCGAACCGTGCAGGCGCGCGTACCAGCCGTTGTCCGTGATCACGAACCGCAGGATGCGGTCGACGAGGTCCTGGCGTGCTTGGTGCGCCAGGCCGTAGCCGTCGAGAAAGCTCCTGAACCACTCGGCACGTGCCGCGGCCGGCGGGAGCCCGATGCGTTCGGCGACGTCGTCGTCGAACAGCTGCGCGCAGTACCAGGCGGTGACCGCGACCTCGTCGATCGGGTCGACCGGTCCGGAGTACTCCCAGCCGATGATCCCGGCCGGGCGTCCGTTGTCGAACACGACGTGCCAGGGCGCGATGTTGCCGTGACTGATCACCGCCTCTTCGGAGCGGCTGCGCAACGACCAGGGCATCCACCGCGCGTCCGGTGGCGGCACGAACCCGCGGCTCACCTCGTGCAGTCGCCGAAGCATCGCCCCGACGTCGTGCAGCGACCGTTCGGGATCCGGCCACACCTCCTCGGCGAAGACCGCGCCCTCGATCCAGCTCAGGATCTCGCTTCCGTCGTCGTCGAACCCCGAGCCGACCACGCGCGGCGCGGCCTCGAACCCCTCGGCCTCCAGGTGCCGCAGAAACGCGTGCACGGCCGGCGTCCACGGCTGTGCCGGATGGGCGACCGTCGACCCGCGACGCTCCGCCGGATTGGTGCGGTCAAGATCCACAACGCGGTCGTACGGCTGTTCCCCCATGACCGCAACCTAGGCCTCCACCCGGCCCCGTCAACCGATATATCAGTTCCGTCCGCCCCTGACCTGCTGCTTAGCAATGATTCTTTGGACTTCGCCCGCAAAAGACTCATTGCAAGGGCTCTTCGGCGTGCCCTTGTGCGAGCGCGGCTATAGCTTCTAGCCTTGGGCTATAGGTTATAGCTAGGAGGGTTTGATGGCGGTGCGGACTGACGGACGCCGGAGGGTGGACACCCGGCGGGAGATCCTGGACGCCGCGGTCGAGGTGATGGCCGAGCGCGGGGTGGCCGGGCTGAGCCTGTCCGAGGTCGCCCGGCGGGTCGGTATCAAGCAGCCGTCGCTCTACAAGCACTTCGCCTCGCTGCACGCCGTCTACGACGAGGTGTTCCGCGAGGGCGCCGAACGTCAGCTGGAAGTGGTCGCGCAGGCGGTGCGGGGCAGCACGCCCGGCCTGCCCGCGATGGCAGCCGCGGTCGAGGCGATGGGCCGGCTCGCGATGGCGAACCCGGTCGTCGCGCAGTTGCTGTCGTGGCGGCCGGTTCCCGACTTCACGCCGTCGGAGGAGGCGTTCCGGCCCAGCGTCGAGATGGTCGGCGTCGTGCGGACGACCCTGCGCGACGCGGTCGCCGCCGGTGAGCTGGACCCGGCCGCCGACTCCGACGAGGGCGTCGCGCTCTTCTCGATCGTCGTGGCGGGGGCGTTGACCCAGCAGCTGGCCAACGAGCCCAACGCCACCTACGAGGACGGCCGCTTCAGCTCGCTGCTGCCGTCCGCCTACGCCATGTTCGTCCAGTACTTCGCTCCGAAAGCGGGGGAGTCATGCACCAGACCCGAGCGCGACAGGCTCTGACCATCGCGAGACCGCATCCGCGCGACGCAGCTGCCGAGGGCTTCGCCGAGATCGAGGCGTTCACCGCGTTGCTCGCGGATCTGACCGAGGAGGAGTGGGGACGCCCCACGACCAGCGCGGGGTGGACCGTGCACGACATGGTCGCCCACGTCGTCGGCCAGCACGTCGAGTCGGCCCGCCCGTGGACGATCCCGGGCAAGATCAAGCAGGCCCGCCGCCGGTTCGCCGGCCGCAGCACCCTCGATGCCCACAACGCTCTGCAGATCGCCGAACACGGCACTCGGACTCCTGACGAGCTCCGCGGGCTGTTGGAGCGGTTCGGACCCAAGGCCGTCCGTGTCCGGTTGCGCGCGCCGGGTTTCCTGCGCCGGCGGAGCGTCGCCCGGATGTTCCCCGAGGAGAGCTTGCCGGACAGTTCGTTCGCCTACCTCTTCGACGTGCTGTCCACTCGGGACACCTGGCTGCACCGCCTCGAAATCGCGCGGGCCACCGATCGGCCGTTCGTGACCGGGGACCACGATCGCGGCGTCGTCACCCAGGTTGTGCGCGACCTCGCCGAGGAGTGGTCGGGTCCGCCGATCACGTTGGAGTTCGGCGGCGGCCGGTGGGAGCTGGGGGAGGGCGAGCCGGTCGCAGTGGTCCGAGCCGACCCGCTCGACTACCTCTGGCACCTGTCCGGACGCGAGGGCAGCCCAGCCCTCGACATCGAAGGCGATCCTGCGGTCGCCGGGGCCGTACTGGACGCCCGCGTCGTGTTCTGAACTGATATATCGGTGCACTGATATATCGGTCGCGGGTGATCTTCGCGCGTGGTCCGATGGCGCGATGCGCGTTGAGCAGTACAGCTACTTCGCTCTCTGGAGCGAGACGGTCTCCGCAGCTGATATATCGGTTCGGCTCGGCCTGGAGCCGGACGAAGTGCTCGTGCGCGGCAGCAGGAGCGCCGAGCACGACGTGCCGCGCGCACATGCCTGGAAGGTCGTCCGGCGGAGCGACGAGCGCGTCGACGAACAGATCCAGCACCTGGTCGACGGCCTGAAGCCCGTCCGCGACGGCCTCGTCGAGATCACCGCGGAAACCGGCATCACCGCGAGCCTGGTGGTCGTGCGGCGCTTCCGCGACAGCGTTGACGACGCGGACGTCGGCTGGTCGATCTCGGCCGAGTCGATGGAGTTCCTCGCCGCTGTCCGCGCGTCGCTGGACGTCGATGAGTACGACCTGGTCGAGTCCGGCGACGAAAGCCTGCGCCAGGTGACCGCCGACCTGCTTGTGAGCATGGAGCAGAACCTCGCCGAGCACGCGTGCCACCTGCACCGGAGTCTTGAGCACGTGACCGTGACGGAGACGGGTGATCTCCTGATCGCCGACAGCGGCCTGGCCGACGACACGTTCAACATCGTCGCGTCGGCCAGGTTCAGCGCCGACACGGTCAACGAGCGTGTCGCGGACACGGTGAGCCTGGTCAAGGCGACCGGGCGGCCGTTCTCCTGGTGGGTCGGGCCCGCGTCCACCCCGGCCGATCTCGGCCCGGTGCTGATGCAGACCGGTGTCGTCGCGGCGGAGACCGAGGCCGCGATGTGGATGGACCTGGCCGACGCCGCCCTGCCCATCGCGGCCCTGTCCGAGCCGCAGGGTTTCGACGTCCGCCGGGCGACCACCGAGGCGGAACTCGCGGACTACGCGGCGGTCCTGGCCGCGAACTGGGACCCGCCTGCGGCCACGGTTCGCGAGTTCTACGCCGGTGTGGCAGCACGGGCGTTGGAGAGCCAAGCCCGGTACCTCGTCGGGTACGTGGACGGCCGTGCGGTGTGCACGGCGGAGGTGTTCCTGCACGCAGGTGTCGCCGGGATCTACAACATCGCGACGCTCGCCAACGCACGCCGTCGCGGTTACGGCGGCGCGATCACGTTGGCCGCGTTGCGCACCGCACGGGCCGAGGGGTACCGCACGGCCGTCCTACAGGCCTCTCAGGAGGGCGAGGCGGTCTACCGGCGTCTGGGGTTCACCATCGCCGGTCAGTTCACCGAGTACGCGCTCAGGACGTGAAAAGGGCCGCCCCGCGCGTGCGGGGCGGCCCTGCTTCAGCGAGTTGCTACGCGAGGCCCGCGTCGCCCGTCGACGGGCCGGCGGCCTGCACGTCGTCGATGCGGTACTTGCGCGCCGCCTCGACGACCTTCGACTGCTCGACCTCGCCTCGGCGGGCCAGGGCGGCCAGCGTGGCGACGACGACGGACTCCGCGTCCACCAGGAAGTGGCGGCGGGCGGCCGGGCGGGTGTCGGAGAAGCCGAAGCCGTCCGTGCCCAGGGTCGTCATGTCGGTCGGGACGTACGGGCGGATCAGGTCCGGGATCGCCGACGCCCAGTCGGACACGGCGACGACCGGGCCCTCGACGTTCGACAGCACCTGCGTGACGTACGGCACGCGCGGCTCGGCGTCCGTGTGCAGCAGGTTGTGGCGGTCGGTGTCGACGGCGTCGCGGCGCAGCTCCGAGTACGACGTGGCGGACCACACGTCGGCGGAGACGCCCCACTCGTCGGCCAGCATCTGCTGGGCCTTCAGCGCCCACGGGAGGCCCACACCGGAGCCGAGGATCTGGGCACGCGGGCCACCGGTCTGCGGGCCGTCCTGGTACTTGTAGAGGCCCCGCAGGAGGCCTTCCACGTCCAGGTTCTCCGGCTCGGCGGGCTGGACGTACGGCTCGTTGTAGACCGTCATGTAGTAGAAGATGTTCTCGGCGTTCTCGCCGTACATCCTCCGCAGACCGTCCTTGACGATGTGCGCCACCTCGAAGGACCACGCCGGGTCGTACGAGACCACGGCCGGGTTCGTGTGCGCGAGCAGCAGCGAGTGGCCGTCGGCGTGCTGCAGGCCCTCACCGGTCAGCGTGGTGCGGCCCGCGGTGGCACCCAGCACGAAGCCGCGCGCCATCTGGTCCGCCGCCGCCCACAGGCCGTCGCCCGTGCGCTGGAAGCCGAACATCGAGTAGAAGATGTAGATCGGGATCATCGGCTCGCCCTGCGTCGCGTAGGACGTGCCGACCGCCGTGAACGACGCCGTGGAACCCGCCTCGTTGATGCCCTCGTGCAGGATCTGGCCCTGCTCGGACTCCTTGTAGGCGAGCATCAGGTTGGCGTCCACCGAGGTGTACGCCTGGCCGTTCGGGTTGTAGATCTTCTGTGTCGGGAACATGGAGTCCATGCCGAACGTGCGCGCCTCGTCCGGGATGATCGGGACGATGCGCGGGCCGATCTCCGGGTCCTTCGCGAGGTCGCGGACGAGCCGGACGAACGCCATCGTCGTGGCGACCTCCTGCTTGCCGGAGCCGCGCTTGATGCCGTCGTAGACCTTGTCGCCCGGCAGCACGAGAGCCTTGGACTTCGTGCGGCGCTCCGGCACGAAACCACCCAGCTGACGGCGGCGCTCCAGCATGTACTGGATCTCCGGGTTGTCCTGCCCGGGGTGGTAGTACGGCGGCAGGTACGGGTCCTTCTCGAGCACCTCGTCGGAGATCGGGATGCGCAGGCTGTCCCGGAAGCCCTTGAGGTCGTCCAGGGTCATCTTCTTCATCTGGTGCGTCGCGTTGCGGGCCGCGAAGTGCGGGCCGAGCGAGTAGCCCTTGATGGTCTTGGCGAGGATCACGGTCGGCTGGCCGACGGTCTCGGTCGCCGCCTTGTACGCCGCGTAGACCTTGCGGTAGTCGTGGCCGCCGCGCTTGAGGTTCCACACCTCGTCGTCGGTCATCGGCTCGACGAGCGCCTTCGTCCGCGGGTCGCGGCCGAAGAAGTGCTCCTTGATGTACGCGCCGTCGTTCGCCTTGTAGGTCTGGTAGTCGCCGTCGGGCGTGTTGTTCATCAGGTTGACGAGCGCGCCGTCGCGGTCCGCGTGCAGCAGCGCGTCCCACTCGCGGCCCCAGACGACCTTGATGACGTTCCAGCCGGCGCCGCGGAAGAACGACTCCAGCTCCTGGATGATCTTGCCGTTGCCGCGCACCGGGCCGTCGAGGCGCTGCAGGTTGCAGTTGACGACGAACGTGAGGTTGTCGAGCTGCTCGTTCGCCGCGATCTGCAGCAGGCCGCGCGACTCGGGCTCGTCCATCTCGCCGTCGCCGAGGAACGCCCACACGCGCTGGTCGGACGTGTCCTTGATGCCGCGGTCGCGCAGGTAGCGGTTGAACCGCGCCTGGTAGATCGCGTTCATCGGGCCGATGCCCATGGAGACCGTCGGGAACTCCCAGAAGTCCGGCATGAGGCGCGGGTGCGGGTACGACGGCAGGCCGCCGCCCAGCCCGGCGTGCGAGTACTCCTGGCGGAAGCCGTCGAGCTGGTGCTCGCTCAGGCGCCCCTCGAGGAACGCGCGGGCGTACACACCGGGCGAGGCGTGACCCTGGATGAAGATCTGGTCGCCGCCGCCGGGGTGGTTCTTGCCACGGAAGAAGTGGTTGAAGCCGACCTCGTAAAGCGACGCGCTGGACGCGTACGTCGAAATGTGTCCACCGACACCCACGCCCGGCCGCTGCGCGCGGTGCACCGTCATCGCGGCGTTCCACCGGATCCACGCGCGGTAGCGGCGCTCGACCTCCTCGTCACCGGGGAACCACGGCTCCCGCTCGGTGGGGATGGTGTTGACGTAGTCGGTGCTGGTCAGCGAGGGCATGCCGACGTGGTTCTCACGCGCACGCTCCAGCAGACGCAACATCAGGTACCGGGCCCGCTGCTGGCCACCACCCTTGAGCACCTCGTCGAACGACTCGAGCCACTCGGACGTCTCTTCGGGGTCGATGTCCGGCAGGTGTGCGGCCAGACCGTCACGAATGACACGCACCCGCTCGGGGCCGGTGTTCTGCGGGCTCAAGGTGTCTCCTCGGCTTCGTTGGCGGTACCTCGCGATGGCCCGGAAACCGTGCCATGCGGTCCTATCGTTGTCCTTGCGCGACGACTTCGTCACCGCTACTGATCGGTAGTTCTGGATCGTGTCGCTCACGCGCGCGCGATAAGAGGTATGTAGAGCGTGCCTCATGCCAGTCTAGGGATCTCCACAGGGGTCCCTGTTACGGCGTGTCACGTGGTCAACAGTTGCGCCGGAGGTAGCTGACAGTGTTCGCTAGCGCGAGTAACGGACTCTGGCGGCAGTCTTAGGGCTGTCGCTCTTGCGTAGTTGGAGGAGTGAAAACCGTGGTCGCCGCGGAAGACGCCGGCAAGATCGGCGTCGCCGAGAAGCTCGGGATCGAATCGGGCATGGTCGTCCAGGAACTCGGCTGGGACGAGGACGTCGACGACAACCTCCGTGCCGCAGTCGAGGAGCAGATCGGGGGCGACCTCCTCGACGAGGATGCCGACGAAACTGTGAGCATCGTGCTGCTCTGGTGGCGGGAGGACGACGGCGACCTGGTCGACGCCTTGCTCGAAGCAACCGGCGTGCTCGCCGAGGACGGCGTGATCTGGGTTCTCACCCCGAAGACCGGCCGCCCCGGCCACGTGGAGCCTTCGGACATCGCCGAGGCGGTGCCCACCGCGGGTCTCTCGCAGACGTCGAACATCAGCGTCGCGGACGACTGGGCAGGCACCCGTCTGGTGTGGCCGAAATCCACCAAGGCCAAGCGCTGAGGTCCTCCGGGCTGACATAGGGTTGATCCACGGGCGTTTTCCTGTCGCCCGTGGGTTCGTCTTGGTCAACCTCCGAGGGGTCTTACATGGCGGTCGAGGTCGGTTCGGAAGCTCCGGACTTCACGCTCAACGACTACAACAAGCAGCCTGTGACGCTGTCGTCGTTCCGCGGCGCGAAGAACGTGCTCCTGGTCTTCTACCCGTTCGCGTTCAGCGGCATCTGCAACGGCGAGCTCTGCCAGCTGCGCGACGAGCTCGCCACGTACGAGGACGAGAACGTCCAGGTGCTGGGCGTGTCCGTGGACTCCCCGTTCGCGCTGAAGGCGTGGGCGAACCAGGAGGGCTACCAGTTCCCGCTGCTGTCCGACTTCTGGCCGCACGGCGCAGTCGCCCAGTCCTACGGCGTGTTCAACGAGGCCGTCGGCATGGCGGTCCGCGGCACGTTCCTGATCGACGTGTCCGGGGTCGTGCGCTTCGCCGAGGTCAACGGGCCGGGTGAGGCCCGGGATCAGGACGCCTGGAAGAAGGCCGTAGCCTCTCTCAAGGCATGATGTAGCTGTACCCCTGGGGCTTCGGGCGCCAGGGTCGGGGCGTGTAGCTCAGCGGAAGAGCACTCGGTTTACACCCGAGCGGTCGCAGGTTCGATCCCTGTCGCGCCCACCACACCGTTGCGAGTCCGGTCTGCGCCCTCGTGCGCCGAACGAGTGTTGTTGCAGCCTTCTGTGGCATTTGACCTATGCGCCGCTGCGCCCTTCATCGATCATGCCGTTTCCGATCGGAGGAAGGGGCATCGACACATGGCAGGGGACAACGACAGGCTGCGGCCCGCACGGCGACAGCCCTTCCGTCCCGACGGGAACGGCAGCCATCCCTTGTTGGCGACCGACATCGCCCGTTACGGCAGGTTCAACGACCGGAGCCGGCAACTACATGTGCGCAAGGCTCACTACGACATCATCTCCGAGGCGCTCGACGCGGCCAACGTGCCCCTGAGCCAGTGCTATCAGGAGGACCGCGGCGACGGAATGGTCCTGCTTCCCAAGGAATCGGTGACCGCGCGGCTCATCTGGCCCTTCGTGGATCTGGTCAACTTCCACCTGCGCAGGTACAACCAGACGGCGCACCCGGATGTTCGCCTGCAACTGCGCCTCGCGCTCCACGTGGGGCCGGCGGAGTGGGACGGCAACGGGCTGACCGGTCCGGACGTGTCGCACGTCTTCCGGCTGCTCGAGGATCAAGGGCTGAAGGATCTCCTGTCGTCCTCGGACGCCGCCCTCGCGTTCATCGCCTCCGAGGAGGTGCACAAGTCCGTCATCCGGCACGTGGTTCCGACGATCGACCCTGACGACTTCGCGCCGCTGGACGTCTCGGTGAAGGAGCTTCAGACCCGGGGTTGGGTGCGGTTGCGGGGAAGGGCGATGCCAGGTGCCGACGGCGAGCCTGATGCCGCGCGGAACGCCGCTTCGCAAAGTGATCTTCCGCAGAAGGCCGCTCAGGCCGGTGCGCGGTCCGGTTCGGGCGGCCGCAACTTTCAGGGCGTGCTCGACTCGGACTTCCTGCGCCTGTTGCGGAACCGGATCAACCAGTACGACTTCCTGGTCCGGCAGTGCGGTCACACGGTCGACGTTTTCCGCAGCCTCGTGCAGGCGTACGTGGACACGGGCGCACTGATCTCCGAGAGCAACGGGGATCAGGTGGCTCTCGCCTACCTGCTGGCGGAGTTGTCGGTCGTCCGCGAGGACGTGGGCTTGCGGCGGCGCGGTGACTCCAGCAAGGCGATCACCCAGATGCTGCTCGCGGACCTGGCGGCGGTGACGGCCGATCTGCGGTCGGTGTCGGACGACGACCGGCGTGTCCTGGAGCAGATCATCGAGGAATCCGCCTTGGGGGAAGGCAGGGTTCTGGCCGGCCTGCGGGGCGTGGCGGATCGGCCTACCGCGTCGTTGTACGTGCTCTTCTGGGGGATCGCGCAGTTGGCCTTGCTGGCTGACCGGCCGCAGATGTTCCGGCGGGATCTCCAGTACTACCTGAATCCGCACGTCCGATCCGACAGCGTGCTGGGAGTCGAGGTGGACGGGGAGACGCAGCGCGTCTTCCTGCAGGTCTCGGTGACCACGAGAACGGACTTCGAGCACCTGATGGAGGGCTGGCACGTCGTCGGTGACTACCTGACGCAGGTGGAAGACCTGTGGCGGCTGTCAGGACTGATCTCCCCTCCGGTCCGGATCTTCTTCCAGTACCCGTTGTGGACCGACAGGAGCCTCCGCAGCGCCTTGTTCACCGTCGACCCCCGATCGATCACGGGTCTGCTGATGGGCAAAGCGCTTTACGGGGCTCGAAAGCACGTGTGGCTTCGCGAACTCGCCCAGAACGCCATCGACGCGACGGAGATGCGTCGCTGTCTGTTGCACGAGACCGGGCACGAGCCGAGGGTCGTCATCGAACTTCTGGACTCGCGGCACCTGGTGGTGACCGACAACGGGATCGGCATGACGTACCAGCAGATCCTGTCCTACCTCACGACCCTCGGCCGGTCCGGATGGCGTGCTGCCGATGTCGGCGACCAGGTGTCCGAAGCGTCGTTCCTCGGCCGGTTCGGGATCGGCTTCGCGTCCGTCTTCAGCGCGGCCAAGTCGGTCGAGGTCATCACGCGCGGCTGGGGCACGTCGGAGTCGGAGGGATGGCGTGTTCGCTTCTCGGATCTCAACCGGCCCTTCTTCGTGGAGCCGACGACGTGCGACGTCGGGACCCAGATCGCGCTCGAACTGGTCGAGGACCTGAGCGCCGCGCAGTTTCGTGAGTACCTGCAGGAACTTTTCGTGTACCTGCCTGACTTCGTGGAGGTCCTGCCGAAGGCGGACATCGCTTCCTCGCTGCAGTCCTGCTCGGTGCTGGGTGATCGTCGGATTCCGGCATCCGTCGGAACCCAGGTGCAGCGGGAGGACCGGATCCGGATCGGCACCGCCGAAGCCGGCGTCAAGACGGAGCTGCTCGTCCGAAGGGAATCCGGCAACCCGACCGAGAAGGACCCGCTCAGCCGGATACCCCAAACCACGTTGCGCGTGGCGGTCGCCGGTGTCCTGATCTTTCGGCAGACCGGCTTGCTGATGCGTCCCGACGGCAAGGCGGACGAGACGGTGCCGCGGCCTTACGAGGACAAGAACCTCGGCCTCGCCGGGTGTCACGTGACGATCGACTTCGACCGGGAGACCGCACCGGTGCTCCCGTCCCGCGACGCCTTGGACCCGGACGCCTTCAAGGCTTCCGACGTTTCCAACGAGATCTACCGGCAGGTGTCGTTGCTCCTGCCCGAACTGGCCGCGGGAGCCATCGGCCGATCGTCGAACCACAAGAACTCCCGCGCCGTCCTGCTGGAGGCGCTGGAGTCGGTCGTGAAGCGGCCGCCGGTCTCCATCTGGGGAAACGACGACAGCAGGTATCACCTGTCCAGGGCGATCAGCGATCGTGCGGCACGGATCTACGAGGACAGCTGCCCGGTCAAGATCGTCCAGTCAGAGACCAAGCCCGCGGTCCGGTACGTGCTGCTGGCCGACCTGGCGTCGTCCGAGGACCTCGTGGCCGTTCTGCACAGCGTCGCGTCGAGGCCTGCCTTCTCGCTCTACGCCCGGATCCGCGGCCTCACGACCTGGGTCGAGGTGAAGAACAGCCGGGAGATGACCCTCCTCCAACAGGCGTGGCCGCACGCGTCAGACCTCGAAGTGATCGATTCGACCGAGAAGCTGCTGGAGGACTACCTGGCGGTGTTTCCCGAGGTCAGGCCTGACTCGCTGGCCGCCGTACTGCGGGGTGACTACGCGGTCTCGGACAGCTCGCTCTTCGCCGAGTCCCTGTTCTTCCGGGTGCCGTTGAAGGCACAACGGGTGAGCCGCCGGGAAGGTGTGGGCACCCGGCGCTATCAACTCGCGTCCTCTCAGACCCCGCGCGTGGTGCTCAACATGAAGCACGTCCTGATGGATTCCATGGTGAGCTTCCTGGAGCACTGCTCAGACGCCGAACGCAGAGAGCTGACCGTGCTGTTCGACTTCTTCTGCGACAGCGTTGTGGACGCGAAGACGAAGCAGGTTCCGGAAGCGCGGTGGAACGTGTTGCGCGAGGATCTGGGGCGGGTGCTCGGAGTGGACCTCACCGCAGTTGCGCACGGCTCGCTCGCGTTGTCGGTGTGAGGGGCTGGAACGCGTCAGGCCGGTGACGTACCTTGTACGGCGTTGTCGGGGACGTTTGGGCCCGCCTCCTGTCGAAGGACGACCACCTGTGAAGCGCAAGGGCAAGGCCGCCAAGCCCGTCAGCACCACCATCACCCAGGAGCAGATCAAGCTGCTCGCGCTGGTGGAACAAGGTGGGGTGCACCGCGGCGCCACGAGCTGGTACCTGGAGCACAGGCCGGCCAAGCAGTGGGACGCCGACGACCTGGAGGTCCTGCAGCTACGCCACTGGATCACGTGGGAGCGGCCGGACCGGGCGATGGCGCACGGGATGGCTGCGCCGGTCGACATCACGCCGGAGGGGCGGGCGGCGCTGCTGCACCACCTGCCGGGGTGGGTGCAGGGGCGCAAGGCCATTGCCGCGCCGCCGCCGCGGTTGCCTGCCGTTGAGACGATCAAGGTGCTCGACGCGCTCCAGTAGGTGGAACGACGGGTGGACATTCGCCTCCAAAACGGTAGAAAAGGTGACGAGGGGGCGAAGGCATGTCGGAACTGTTGAGCGGCGGCGACTTGCGCGCGCGTGAGCACCATCGGATTGAGGACGACGCACGAGCAGCAGGGCCGTTGCACCCAGCGACGCGGCCTGACGGGGTGCGCTTGCAAGTGGTCACGGTTGGGCTGGAGCTCACGCGGAAGTTGCTCGCGGATCGGCGGCTGTCCAAGGACAGCGACGCGCTGCAGAAGGAGTTCAAGCGGCAGCTCGCCGAGAACGGCAGTGCGCAGACGGAGCTTGCCGGGCTGTTCGGGCCGAGCATGCTCAACAGCGACAACCCCAAGCACGCACGGCTGCGCGGGCTTGCGGTCAAGGCGTTCAGCGGGCAGGCGGTGCAACGGCTCGCGCCTCGCGTCGAGGAGATCACCAACGAGCTGATCGACCGGCTGCCGGCGGGGGAGGAGATCGACCTCGTCGCTGCGCTGGCCGTGCCGATGCCGTTGCACATCATCGGCGAGGTTCTCGGTGTGCCGGAAGCCGATCGCGGGCGGGTTCGCACGTTGATCGAGACCATGATGTCGATGGATCCCGAGGTGTCGCAGCCCGCTAGCAACGCGTTGGGCGGCTACTTCCACGCGTTGCTCACGGGCGACTCGTTGGACCAGAGTTCGTTGTTCGGGGCGTTGGTTGCGGCCGACGACGATGGTGACCACCTCACACACGACGAGCTCATCGCGATGGCGTTCCTTCTGGTCGTGGCTGGGCATGAGACGACGGCCGGACTCATCGCGAACGTCGTGCACGACGCGTTGGACAACGGACTGTGGGAAAAGGCGGCCGCAGACCCCGATCTGGTGCCGGTGCTCGTCGAGGAGACGCTGCGGCACAACTCGCCGGTCCGCAACGCCACGCACCGCATCACGACCGAGCCGATGGAGATCGACGGCGTGGAGGTGCCGGAGGGCACGGTGCTGCTGATCAACCTGGGCGCCGCGGGACGGTGCCCGGTCGCGCACGAGGACGCCGCGCAGTACCGCGTCGACCGCGCCACGACGGGGCACGCGACGTTCGGCCACGGCTCGCACTACTGCCTGGGTGCCGGACTCGCGCGCCTGGAGACCGAAACGGTGCTGCGCGAGCTCACGGCTCGGTTCCCGCGCGCCACGTACTCCGGTGACGAGCAGCCGGAAGTGACGAACAACGACATCATGGCGAGCGTCAAGACGCTCCCGGTGGTGCTGAGGCGCTGACCTGCGCTGGGTCGCGTGGAGATCATTCAAGGGGGACCGGAGCACGCCGACACGGCCGCGCTCATCTGGGCGCACGCGGTCACGGCGCGCGACGGTTACGACCGGGTTCCGTCGCTTGAGGAGGCACGTCCCGGCATCGACAACGCGCTCGCGAACGAGCCGTCGGTGTTGCTGCTCGCGTTCGAAGGCGATGTGCCCGTTGGGTTTCTGGCCGGCGGTCCACAAGAGACCGGAACCGCGTACATCAACTACGTCGGCGTGCACCCCGAGGCGTGGGGCAAGGGCGTTGGCGAGGCGTTGCTGCGCGCACTGCCTGATGCGTTGACTGCGCGCGGGTACAGCGCCGCGGAGCTGTTGGTCTACGTCGACAACGAGCGCGGGGTGCGGCTCTACGAACGCCTCGGGTGGATCAAGATCGGCGACCCGGTGCCGTATCCGAAGAACGGCCGACTGGAGCAGCGCTACGCGTTCTCGGTCGCGCAGCCCGCGACTGGGGCGTGAGCAGGTTCAGCGGGGGATTAGGGGATCAACCCCAATGCGTCTGACCAGGGCTATCCCCAAGTCCATTTGAGACGTAACTTTTGTTCCATGTCAGTGCGCACGTTCGCCGTCGTCGTCGGTATCGCGTTCTTGCTCGGTGGAGGTGCGATCCTGCTCGTGATGCTGGCGGTGGAGGCGCCCAGCGGGTTGCTCATCCCGTGCGGCAACGGTCTGGGGCTCGGGTTCGACGAGCCGGCCGCCGCCGCGGTGAGTCCGGCCTATGTGGACATCTGCGCCGATTTGAGGCACCGCAGACTGCTCTGGGCGTTGCCCGTGATCGGGGTGGGCGCACTACTGCTGATCGGCTCTTTGGTCGCTTCCCGTAACGCTACTCGCCGGTAAGGTCGCGGCATGACGTGGATGGTCTACGGCGCCAACGGCTACACCGGACGTCTCATCGCCGAACTCGCGGTCAAGCGCGGGGAACGGCCGGTGCTCGCCGGGCGCTCGCAGGAGAAGGTCGAGCCCATCGCGGCAGCGCTGGGGCTGGAGCACCGGGCGTTCGACCTGAGCGAGGCGCGGGAGCACCTGGAGGACGTCGACGCCGTCGTGCATTGCGCGGGCCCGTTCGCACACACCTCTGCTGCGATGGTCGACGCTTGCCTGAAGACCCGCACGCACTACCTCGACATCACCGGTGAGATCGACGTCTTCGAGTCCATCGGCATGAGGGACATCGACGCGCGCAAGGCAGGCATCGTGCTGTTGCCCGGCGCAGGGTTCGACGTCGTTCCAACGGACTGTTTGGCCGCGATCCTGAAGAACGCCCTGCCGACCGCGACGCACCTCGATCTCGCGTTCGTCGTCGGAGGAGGAGCTAGCGCGGGCACGACGAAGACGTCCGTGGAGGCCGCTGCCGTCGGTGGACGGATCCGGGTGGACGGCGAGCTGCAGAGCGTCCGGATCGGACATCGCCGGCGCACCGCGTACTTCCGGTCCGGGCCGCGCGAGGTCGGCAGCATCCCGTGGGGCGACGTCAGCACCGCGTACCGGTCGACCGGCATTCCGAACATCACGACGTTCACGATCGTGCCCGGCGTGCTCGGCCAGCTGCAGCAGGTGTTCGCGCCGGTGCTGCAGACGCCGCTCGTGCAGAGCTTCGCGAAGTCCGTCGCCGGCAAGGTGAAGGGGCCGGACGAGCGCAAGCGCGCCAACACCAGGGCCGAGGTGTTCGGCGAGGCGTGGGACGCCAAGACCAAGGTCGAGTGCGCGATCACCACCCCGAACGCCTACAGCCTCACCGCCGACTCCGTGCTGCGGGCCATCGGCAAGATCAACGGTGTGGCGCCCGGCTCCCACACGCCGTCCAGCGCGTTCGGTGCCGACTTCGTGCGCGAGCTCGACGGCGTCGTCGCGAGCGAGATCCGGCTCAGCTGATCGTTCGGGACGCGGTCCGCGGTCTCAGCGCGCCGACGACCATGGCTTAGCAATGAGTCTTTTGCGGACGAAGTCCAAAGTCTCATTGCTAAGGCGCAGGTCAGCGAGCTGTGGAAACCCGATGTATTGGCGTGAGAGGCCGATATATCAATTCTGAGGTGCGGGATCAGGGCGAACAGCGGCAGCGAGTGAGCGATCATGCGGGCGTGATCGGGTGGTTTCGCTACTACTTCGCCGACGATGCCGTCTGGCTCCACTACGAGGTGGACGACGAGGGGTGGGTCAACCGGCAGGTCGATCTCGCCGGCGCTGACCTGCGGCCGGTGACGGCGGCGTCGCTGACCGAGGTGATGCGCGCACGGGACAACGGTGGCGCGGACGCGGTGATCGCGTACGAGTCCCGGTTCGGTGTGCTTGCCGAGGGGCAGGGCGAGTGGGATGACTGGCGCGGCCTGCCAGGCGTCGAGGAGATCACCGCCGAGGAGTTCGAGCGGATTTGGGCCGCTGCCCGCGACGAGCTGGAGAAGCGCAGGCCAGCGGGGTGCGGAAACTGATATATCGGCGCGGATGGCCGATATATCAGTTCTGCGAGTGGGTGGAGAGAGTCAGCGCGGGGCGAGCAGGCTGGTGATCTCCTGCGACGCCGACACGGTCAGCAGGTGCTGGAGGTTCTCCGGCAGCTCCTCGCCGCGTGCCTGCTTCGCCTGCGCGTAGAGGCGGCCGGCGCGGTAGGAGGAGCGGACCAGCGGGCCCGCCATGACGCCGAGGAAGCCGATCTTCTCGGCCGTCTCCTTGTGCTCGACGAACTCCTCGGGCTTCACCCAGCGCTCGACCGGGTGGTGCCGCGGCGACGGGCGCAGGTACTGGGTGATGGTGATGATGTCGCAGCCCGCGTCGTAGAGGTCGGCCAGCGCCTCGGTGACCTCTTCTGGGGTCTCGCCCATGCCGAGGATCAGGTTCGACTTGGTCACCAGGCCGAACTCGCGGGCCTTGGTGATCACCTCGAGGGAGCGCTCGTAGCGGAACGCCGGGCGGATGCGCTTGAAGATCCGCGGGACGGTCTCCAGGTTGTGCGCCAGCACCTCGGGGCGGGACTCGAAGACCTCGGCCAGCTGCTCCGGGACCGCGTTGAAGTCCGGGATCAGCAGCTCGACGCCCGTGCCGGGGTTCATCTCGTGGATCTGGCGGACGGTCTCGGCGTACAGCCACGCACCGCCGTCGGCCAGGTCGTCGCGTGCGACGCCGGTGACGGTGGAGTAGCGCAGGCCCATCGCCTGGACCGACTCGGCGACGCGGCGGGGTTCGTCGCGGTCGAGGTCGGCGGGCTTGCCCGTGTCGATCTGGCAGAAGTCACAGCGCCTGGTGCACTGCTCGCCGCCGATCAGGAACGTGGCCTCGCGGTCTTCCCAGCACTCGTAGATGTTGGGACAGCCGGCCTCTTCGCAGACCGTGTGCAGGCCTTCGCGCTTGACCAGACCCTTGAGCTCCCGGTATTCGGGGCCCATCTTCGCCCGCGTCTTGATCCACGAGGGCTTCTTCTCGATCGGCGTCTGGCTGTTGCGGACCTCGAGCCGCAGCAGCTTCCGACCCTCAGGTACCACAGTCACCACCTCACCCTACGCTGCGCTCCCGCGTGTCCGGCGTCACGCACAGCTACCCGAGGGTAAGTGCTGGAACCGGGCGTTCATTGTTCACGATCTGTTGTTTAAGCAGCTCGCGTCGAACATGAACAACAGCGGAGGACCGAAGATGTTCCCGGCCCGGAGGTGACGACCGGGCCTGCCGGTGCCTTCCCAACTCCCCCCAGGCGGAGGCGCCGGCACCCCCAACCACACTCAGGGCAGATCCGGCGTGATCCCGGTGAGCTTGATCGTGAGCTCCCACAGGCGGTTCGCGGCGAGGTCGTCCCGCGCGGCCGAGGTCATCCGAGCGACGGAGGGGTGGCCGCGCATGCCGTTGAAGCTGTCCGGGCCGTAGTACTGACCGCCGCGCGCCTCCGGTGAGGTGGCGGCGTGGAGCTGCGGCAGCGCGCCCATCTCGACGGACTGCGAGAACAGGTGGCTGATCTTGCCGCCTAGCCGCAGGACCAACGACTTGTGCGCGTCGGCCATGTTGTTGGTCAGCTCGGTGACCGTGATGCCGGGGTGTGCTGCGATGGACGTCACGTCCGATGAACGCCGCTCCAACTCGCGAGCGAACAGGATGTTCGCGAGCTTCGACTGACCGTACGAGCTGCGGATGCCGTACGGGCGGTGCTCGTAGTTCGGGTCGCTGAAGTCGATGTGGCCGTACTGGTGCGCCAACGACGACACGGTGACGACACGCGCGCCCGGTCGTTGCCTCAGGGCGGGCAGCAGCAGCCACGTCAGCGCGGCGTGGCCCAGGTGGTTGGTGCCGAACTGGCGCTCGAAGCCGTCGACGGTACGGCCGAGGGGGACGGCCATGATGCCCGCGTTGTTGATCAGCACGTCCAGCGCGGGGACCTTGTCGGCTGCGGCACGCACCGAGCTCAGATCGGCGAGGTCCAGTTCGAGGACCTCCGCCGACCCCTGGACCGAACGCCGTGCGGCCTCACCTCGTTCGGTGGAGCGACAGCCCATGATCACGTGGGCCCCCTTGACCGCGAGCACCTGGGTGGTGCGCAGACCGAGACCGGAGTTCGCGCCGGTCACGAGGACGGTGCGGCCGGTCTGATCGGGGATGTCGGCTTCGGTCCAACGACTCATGGAGTCATTCCTACCGCCCGGTAACTGCCGAGCGATAGGTGTGCGTCCAGTACCGCGCGCAACACCGGCTCGTCGACGGCGAGCTCCGCGGTGACGAGATGTTCGTCGACGGGGCCCTCCAGGGCGGCGGTCTCCATGCGCGCGGTCAGCTTGTTCTGCCAGCGGTGGTCGAGTGCCAGCAGCAGTTCGTTGACGGATGAGAAGACGTCCGGATCCACGATCAGCGGAGCGGACGGGTCGCGGCGGGCGTCGCGCAGGACGGCGTCGAGCGCGTCGCGGCGGCGGTAGTGATCGGCCCAGCCCATGTCTCGTACCCCCGGTTTCTCGCATACCTTCGGTATGACACGACCATACCACCGGTACGTACTGGCGGTATGTGAGATACGTTTCGCGCGTGCGAACACGACGCGCCGAGTACTCCGAGGCGACCAGACAGGCGCTGGTCGACAGCGCGGTCGACCTGTTCACCAAGCGCGGGTACGCCGGGACGTCGCTGGACGAGGTCGTGAAGCGCGCCCGAGTGACCAAAGGCGCGCTCTACCACCACTTCAGCGGCAAGCAGGCGTTGTTCGAGGCGGCTTTCGCGCAGGTCGAGACCCGGTCGATCGAGTCGCTGACCGCGGTCATCACCAGCGAGGGCGAGCCGTGGGACATCGCGGTCGCGGGCCTGCGCGCATATGTCCGCAAATGCCTCGATCCCGAGTACCAGCGGATCATCGTGCACGAGGCGCCTGTGGTGATGGGCTGGGAACGCTGGCGTGAGGCGGAAGAGCAATTCAGCTTCGGCTTGCTCCGCACGGCCGTGCAGTTGCTCGTGGACGCGGGAGAGATCGAGGACTCGCCGGTGGAGATCATGGCCCGGCTGCTGTTCGGAGCGTTGTCGGCGGGCGCCAGCACGATCGCGAGCTCGTCCGATCCGAAGCGCACCGGACGTGAGGTCGAACGCGCGATCCTGCGTGTTCTGGAGGGTTTGCGCAAGAAGTAGTCGAGTTCGGCCCTAGCGGTCCGGCGCAACGTCGATCACCACGCGGACAACGAGGTGGTCAGCATCATGATCGAACCGGTCAACACGCGCCTAGGACTCGACGGCAAGATCGCTGTGGTCACGTCGGGCACGCACGGGCTCGGGCTCGCCATCGCGAGCAAGCTCTGCGACAGCGGCGCACACGTCATCCTCACGACCTCCGGCGACGACGTCGACCTCGAGCGCGCGAAGACCGTGCTCGCAGGCAAACCCGGCTCGGTGAGCGTCACCGGGCTCGACATCCACGACGAGCACTCGGTGCGGCTCCTGCTCGACCAGGTCAAGCAGGAACGCGGGCAGCTGGACTTCTTCGTCCACCACGCCGTGTCGCCGGACCTGACGCCGTTGCTCAACATCGTGGAGCCGCTCGCCAAAGCGCTCGTCGACGGCGGACGTGTCGTCATCGCCGGCTACACCGTGACCCCGGTGCACGGCGTGATTCGCACGCTCGCGCTGGAAATGGCCTGGTACAAGGTCGCGGTCAACGCTGTTGTCACCACAGTTGTCGACAACGGCCCGATGAACATCGACCCGGATCTGGTGGACCGGCTCGCGATCAAGAGCCCGTCCGGTCGCGTCACCCTTCCTCAGGACATCGCGAACGCCGTTTCGTTGCTGTGCACGGACGAAGCCGCGTGGATTCAGGGACAGGTGATCACCGTCGACGGCGGTCTCGAACTGCTGGAGCGTTGGGGTGAGACCCGCTGAATCGCTTGTACACCGGTACGCTCGTGTTCTGCTGGAGCTGTGCCGGTCCCGATTCGGTCCCTGAGCGATCTGTGAGCAACTAGTAACTTTATGTTATCCGCCGATTACTGCCATTAATTGCTCATAGCGCATTCGGAGTAACGATCGGCGCAGTCGGCCTCAATGCTTGTCCTGCATGGTCACCGAGTGTAAAACTCGAAATGGTGACCTGGGGGCAAGCAAGGGGGTCGGATGATCAGAGTGCTACTCGCCGAGGACGTGCAAATGGTCCGAGGTGCTTTGGTCGCCTTGTTGAATCTCGAACCGGATATTGAGGTCGTCGCGTCCGTCGCGACAGGTGACGAAATCATCGCCGCTGTTGAGAAGAACAAACCGGACGTAGCGGTCCTGGACATCGATCTCCCCGGCATGGACGGCCTTTCCGCAGCGACCGTGATCCACGACACCGTCCCCGAGACCCGCACCCTCATTCTCACGAGCCTGGGCCGGCCAGGCACTCTGCGCCGCGCTCTCAACGCCCGCGTCAACGGTTTCATCCTCAAAGACGCCCCGGTCGGCGAGCTCGCGGACGCCATCCGCGGCGTTTCGGTCGGACGCCGGGTGATCGACTCCCAGCTCGCGCTCTCCGCGTGGGACACCGACGAGTGCCCGCTGACGCCGCGGGAGCTGGAGGTGCTGCGGCTCGCCTCCGACGGCGCCGACGCCATGGAGATCGCCACGACGCTGTTCCTGTCCGTCGGCACCGTCCGCAACTACCTGACCGCCGCCACCGCCAAGCTCGACGCCCGCAACCGGGTCGACGCCGTCCGCATCGCGCGCAAGTCCGGCTGGTTCTGACCGCCCGGCGTCAGCCTTTGCAACAGGTCTTTTGACGACGTCGTCCAAAGAGTCATTGCTAAGGGGCTGGTCGGGGTGGTGCGGAGTGATCGTTTTGGGCGTGAACGGTTGATATATCGGATATCAGGCTGATTTGGGTGGCGTGCCGGAAGGCCGGGCGGAGGAGGGCGCTGCCGGGATCGCGGCGTGGACGTGGAACGAACCGTCGCCCACGTGGCGGGCGGTGAAGGTGCCGCCGGCGGCGTGGACGCGTTCGGCCTGGTTGCGGACGCCGTTGCAGTCGGCGGAGGCGGGGCGGGTGGCGGCGCCGTCGTTGATCACGTCGAGCAGGACCGTGGTGCCGTGCTGGCGGACGCCGATGGTGCACGTTCGGGCGTCGCTGTGGCGCAGGACGTTCGTGACGGCTTCGCAGAGGACCGCGGCCAGGACCGTTTCGACCGGCTCGGGGAGCGGGTCGTGGTCGAGTTCGACGCGGACGTCGATGTTCGAGGCGGCCAGCATCGCCTTGGCCGAGTCGGACGTGTCGGCCAGTGAGAGCGGGCGGTAGGAGCGGGCCAGAGAGCGCACGTCAGCCAGTGCGTGATGGGTGATATCCAATATATCGCTGATGTGTTCTCGGGCGTGGTCCGGGCGGTCGACGACGATCCGGTGCGCCAGTTCGCTCTTCAGCTTGATCGCGCTGAGGCTGTAGCCGAGGAGATCGTGCAGGTCACGGGCGACGCGCACGCGTTCGGCGGTCACCGCGGTGTCGACGGCGGGCAGCGGGGCGACCGCGACGAGCGAGCGGTGGGTGGCGAAGCCGGTGGCCAGGCCCGCGAGGAGCAGAGCGGTGGCGGCGGTGGCCATCATCGCCTCGCCGTGGGACGCCTGGGCGAGGCCGGTGAAGACGACGGTCGCGACGAAGACCGTCCAGCCGAAGATCGGGCGGAGCACGAGCAGGGCGTTGCCGGCGACCAGGCCCGCGACGCCCGCCCAGGAATGGCCGAAAGTCAGGTACGGCACCACGAGCAGGGCTGCCTGGGCGGCGAGCACGAGGTGGCGGGCAAGTGGGCTCAGTTGGCGAAAATAGGTCACTTGCAGTAGTACAAGTAGTGCCAAATCAATGAACGACACCGCCAATTCGGTGACCTCGCCGGCGAGAAGTAGAGCGCGGGTGAGGTCGGTCAGGCAGACCGCGGCGAACACCGCGACGATGATCGCGCGGTATCTCGGTATCGCAGGCGTTGCATTCAACGTGCCCCCCAAGAGCAAACAGCTCCAGAGCAAACGCGGGTTGTGCTCAACGGCGCGCGCCAGGCCGAATACTAGACAGGCGAGGGCAGTTCGGGTCGGCAACTGGATCGGTTCAGACCATGCTGCCGCATTGATCGGCGACTCAATTTCATGCCAACGGAGGAGTATTTTTCGCTGTTGTCACCCAAGGTGTTCGGTTGATTACTGGGTGGATCGGTTTGGGTTCGTTTGAGTATATGAATATCTCACGTCCGGCGCAGTAGTTCGCCATCCGAGAGTCATGGCCGGATACGTGGCGTGCGATAGCCCGGCTCAGGTGAACTTGATGGCACGACCAAGTCGACCGCCGCTGATCAGGGGAGGCTCCAATGGAGATCAAGGTTCTCGGACCGCTGGAGGCACGGGAGAACGGCGTCTCGATCGCGCCGAGCGCGGTGAAGCCCCGCCAGGTGCTCTCGCTGCTGGGCCTGCAGGCCGGACACGTCGTCACGGTCCCGACGTTGATCGAAGAACTTTGGGGGATGACACCGCCACGCAGCGCGCTCACCACGCTGCAGACGTACGTGCTGCAGGTCCGCCGGCGCATCGAGGCGGCCATGCCGGGCGACGGTCCTGGTGTCGCGAAGAACGTTCTGGTGACCCGTTACGGCGGCTACATGCTGGACGTGCCGCCGGAGTCCGTGGACGTCCGCAGCTACGAGCGGCTCGCGAGTGCCGGTCAGCGCGCGTTCGAGGTCGGCGACCTGGAGTCCGCGAGCCGGCTGCTGCGCGGTGCCGCCGACGTGTGGCGCGGACCGGTCCTCGTCGACGTGCAGATCGGTGTGCGGCTGGGCATGGAGGTCACGCGGTTGCAGGAGAGCCGGCTCGGTGTCCTGGAGACCCGCATCGAGGCCGACCTCCAGCTGGGCAAGCACCAGTCGCTGCTGAGCGAGCTGTCCGTGCTGACCGCACAGCACCCCATGCACGAGAACCTGTGTGCGCAGTACATGCTCGCGCTCTACCGGGCGGGCCGGCAGTGGAAGGCCCTGGAGGCCTACCAGTCGCTGCGGGACACGTTGATCGAGGAGCTGGGGCTTGAGCCGTCCGAAAGGCTGCGTCAGTTGCAGCGGGCGATCCTGAGCTCCGAGCCGTCGCTCGACAAGCCGTTGTCGCCTCGCCAGCTGGAGCGCCAGCTCGCGGGCTGAGATCCGTCGGGAGCAACCGTGGACACCACCGGTGCAGGAGCGTTGGTCAAAGCGCTGGAGGACGTCGGCTGCGAGGTGATCTTCGGAATGCCCGGCGGGGCGATCCTCCCCGCGTACGACCCGCTGTTCGACTCGAAGATCCGGCACGTGCTGGTGCGGCACGAGCAGGGGGCCGGGCACGCCGCGCAGGGCTACGCGCAGGCGACCGGCCGGGTGGGCGTCTGCATGGCGACATCGGGACCTGGGGCCACGAACCTGGTGACGCCGCTCGCGGACGCGTACATGGACTCGGTGCCGATCGTCGCGATCACCGGCCAGGTGAACAGGGCGGCGATCGGCACGGACGCCTTCCAGGAGGCGGACATCCGCAGCATCACCCTGCCGATCACCAAGCACAGCTTCCAGGTGCACGACCCGGCCGACATCCCGCGGGTGATCGCGGAGGCGTTCGAGCTCGCGATCACCGGGCGGCCGGGGCCGGTGCTGGTGGACCTGCCCAAGGACGTGCTGGCGAGCAAGACGACTTACACACCAGCGAAACCGGCCACGCGGTCGCGTCCGGTGCTCTCGCCGGTGCAGATCCGCAACGCCGCCCAGCTGATCGGCAGCTCGAAGAAGCCGGTGTTCTACATCGGTGGCGGCGTGATCCGCAGCGGTGCGACGCAGGAACTCCTGAAGCTCGCCACCAAAACGCGCATCCCGGTCGTCACCACGCTGATGGCCCGCGGCGCTTTCCCCGACTCGAACGAGCTGCACCTGGGGATGCCGGGCATGCACGGCACGGTGCCCGCCGTCGCGGCGCTGCAGAAGGCCGACCTGCTGATCGCGCTGGGGACCCGGTTCGACGACCGGGTCACCGGGTCGCTGCCGGACTTCGCCCCGCACGCCGCGGTGATCCACGCCGACATCGACCCGGCCGAGATCTCCAAGAACCGCAAGGCGGACGTGGGCATCGTCGGCGACTGCCGCGACGTTCTGGCCGCGCTGTCGGCCGTCACCACGTACGTCCCCGACCTCACCGAGTGGTGGCAGTACCTCGACGGCCTGCGCACCACCTACCCGCTCGGCTACGACTGGCCCGAGGACGGCATGCTCGCGCCGCAGTACGTGATCGAACGGCTGAGCAGGCTCGCCGGCCCGGAAGCCATCTACACCGCGGGCGTCGGCCAGCACCAGATGTGGGCCGCGCAGTACGTGAAGTACGAACGCCCCGGCTCGTTCATCAACTCCGGTGGCGCGGGCACGATGGGCTTCGCGGTGCCCGCGGCGATGGGCGCGCAGGCCGGCGCACCGGACCGCACGGTGTGGGCGATCGACGGCGACGGCTGCTTCCAGATGACCAACCAGGAGCTCGCGACCTGTGCCGCCGAAGGCATCCCGATCAAGGTCGCGATCATCAACAACGGCAACCTCGGCATGGTCCGCCAGTGGCAGACCCTGTTCTACGACGGCCGCTACTCCAACACCCGGCTCGGCACGCACCAGCGTCACCCCGACTTCGTGAAGCTGGCCGAGGCACTGGGCTGCGTTGGCCTGCGGTGCGAGGACCAGTCCGAAGTGGACGGAACCATCCTGGAGGCGATGGCGGTCCGCGACCGGCCCGTCGTGATCGACTTCGTGGTGGGACAGGACGCCCAGGTCTGGCCGATGGTGGCGGCGGGCACGGGCAACGACGAAGTCATGGCCGCACGGGGCATCCGGCCCCTGTTCGACGAGGAAGAGTGATGACCAGACATTCGCTGTCCCTGCTCATCCGCAATGAACCCGGTGCGCTGGCACGGATCGTGGTGCTGTTCTCCAGCCGTGGCGTCGAGGTCGAGTCGCTCAGCCTCGGGCCGGCTGAGCGCGGTGACCTGAGCCGCCTCGACGTGGTCGTCGACCTGCAGCCGGGAAGAACGCCGGACCAGCTCATCAAGCAGCTCGGCCGGATCGTCGACGTCAAGAACGTCGTCGACCGCACGCACGACGAAGCACTCGAACGTCCCGCGTAAGTACAACGAGAACGGCCGCCCCGGAGGCTTGGGGCGGCCGTTTTGTGTGCCTGAGATTCCGGGGGTCTCAGGCCGCTTTGGGGACGTGCTTGTCGACGACGCTGGCGTACTTCTCCAGCGTCTCGCCGGGCGAAGGACCGTCGAGCGCCTTGTGGATGCCCTCGGCGATGTCACCGTGGCGGTGCAGGTCGGCGTGGGTCAACGTCACGCGAGTGGTGTGCGGGCCCACGGCGACGAAGTCCACCTTGATGAACGAGGCCTTCTCGTCGTCGAAGATCGGCTGCCAGTAGGGGCCGACCCGCCACGTCATCACGAGCCGGTTCGGCGGGTCCCACTCGGTGATGGTGCCCCAGGCGATCTCCTCGCCGTCCGCACCGCGCTCGAAGTAGCGCCCGCCGACGAACGGTTCGATCGTGATGGCCTGCCGGTCCTTGACGAACACGTGCGACTCCGGCCACCACTCGATCGGCTTCGACGCGAAGATCGCGAACGCCTGCTCGATCGTCGCCTCGACCGTCACCGACTTGGCGACGTCGGGAGTTGAGGCCATGTGGCCCTCCTCGCGAGTAAAGGGTGTGATGTCGCGGTCAACCGTGGCGAAACGCCCTCGACGCCAGGTGGAAGCGAGGTCGAACCAGGACGGCTCGACCGGAGGTCCAGCGCTGCCACCCATATTCGTCGCCAGAGAAGGTGGTCTTAGCGAAACCGGCAGACCGAGGAGTGTCGTGTCCCCAGTCAATGTTGCGGTCCACATCGAGGTACAGACGTTCTACGCCCGGCAGATGCGGCTGCTCGACGCGTTGGACGTGGAGGGCTACGCCCAGACGTTCACCGAGGACGGGGTCACCGACCACGCCCACCGCGGTGAGAAGGTCGAGGGTCGTGCCGCCCTGATCGCCGGCGCCAGCGCCGCGCTGCCCCGCTACAAGGGCGTCGCCGTGCGGCACTGGAACGACCATTACCTGATCGAAGAAGTCGACGAGAACACGTTGAACGTGAGCTACGCCTCGCTCGTCACGCGCACGACCGAGGCGGGTGAGGTCAGCTTCGAGCCGACCTTCTCCATCGAGGACGTGCTCGTGCGCATCGACGGCGAGCTCTACACCAAGTCCCGCACCATTCACCGCGACCTGCCCGTTCAGGCTGCGTGAGTCCCAGGAGGTGACGAGGTGCAGACCGAAAACACCGGCCTCGCGGCGGTAGCGGAGAAGGTCAAGCTGCTCGCCGCGGAACACGCGCAGCAGGCCGACGCGACCCGCAAGCTCGCTCCCGAAGTCGTGGAGGCACTGCGCGAAGCCGGGTTCGCGCGGCACTTCGTCGCAGCCGAACGCGGTGGCACGCAAGGAACCTTCGCCGAACTGACCCAGGCGGTCTTCAGCGTCGGGCAGGGCTGCTCGGCCGCGGCGTGGTGCGCGTCGCTGTCCGCCTACTCCTCCCGGTTCGCCGGGCACCTGCCGGAAGCAGGCCACCAGGAGCTCTGGGGGTCCACTCCGGACACGTTCGTCGTGACGGCACTGCCGCCGATGGGCAAGGCCGCGCAGACCGACGGCGGTCACCGGCTCAGCGGCCGGTGGACCTACGTCAGCGGCGTGGACTTCGCCGACTGGGCCCTGCTGTGCGGCATGGTCGGCGACGAGGGCCGGTTCTTCGCGCTGCCCCGCAAGGACTTCACCGTCCAGGAGACGTGGGACAGCATCGGCATGCGGGCCACCAGCAGCCACTCCGTGCTGGTCGACGACGTGTTCGTGCCGGAGCACCTGTCGTTCGCGCGCTCGGACATGCTGGCCGGCACCAGCTGGTCGCCGGTGCCGAGCCACAACGTCCCGTTCCAGGCGGTCGGCGGCCTCACGTTCGCCGCTCCGACCGTCGGCGCGGCGATGGGGGCGTTCGACGCGACTGTCGCGGTGCTCGCGGGGAAGAAGCAGTCCGTGACGTCCGCAGTGGACCTGGTGCGCGCAGGCGCCCAGATCGATTCGGCACGGATGTTGGTGGAGCAGAACGCGAAGGTCATCGACGACCGCGAGTTCACCCCGGCCGCGATGGCGCGCAACGAACGCAACGGCGCGTACTCGGCGGAGGTCCTCGTGGACGCGGTGGGCGGCCTGGTCCGCGCCTCCGGCACCAGCGGCCTCGCGGAAGGCAGTGCCGTGCAACGGTTCTGGCGCGACGTCGTGAGCAGTTCAAGCCACATCGCACTGCGGTACGAGACCGCGTCCGTGCGCACCTATCCGGCGTCGCTGTTCGGCTGAGCTGCGCCTTTCCAAGTGCCCTGGCCACAGAAGTGGTCAGGGCCTTCGGCGTGCCCGTGATCGCTCCGCCGCGACCTGACCGGGACTCAAGCGGAGGGGATCACCCTGGGGGCCATCGACCGGCAGTCGTTTTCCGGACAGGAGGTGGGACCTCGTTCAACTCGACCGGCTCTCCAGCCACGACGAGTAGTCCTGACCCATCGCCTGTCGTGCGCAGCGAAATATCAGTCACTTGAGGAGATATCGTGACCTCCACCAATACCAACCCCGACCTGGAGTCGCCACCGGCGACTGCCGCTGCGCAGGCGGCTGAGGTCGTCGACGCGCCGGCGGCCGACCCGCGCCGCTGGGCCGCGTTCATCATCATGACCGTCGCGACGTTCATGGACATGCTGGACGGCAGCATCGTCAACGTCGCCCTGCCCGCGATCCAGGCCAACCTGGGCGCGAGCTTCGTGCAGCTGCAGTGGATCACCGCGGGCTACGTCTTCGCGTTCGCCCTCACGCTGATCACGGGCGGCCGTCTCGGCGACATCTACGGACGCCGCCGCATGTTCCAGCTCGGCGTGCTCGGCTTCGTCGTCACGTCGTTCCTGTGCGGTGTCGCGATCAGCCCCGAGATGCTCGTGGCCTCCCGTCTGGCCCAGGGTCTCGCGGCCGGTCTGATGGTGCCGCAGGTCATGTCGATCATCCACGTCACCTTCCCCGACAAGGAGAAGGGCGTCGTCTTCGCCATCCAGGGCACCATCGGTGGTCTCGCCGCCACGATCGCACCGCTCGTCGGTGGCCTGATCATGGCCGCGAACATCTTCGACTGGGACTGGCGGCCGATCTTCCTGATCAACGTCCCGATCGGCATCGTCGGCTACATCCTCGGCTGGAAGTACATCAACGAGTCGAAGGCGCAGGAGCGCATCAAGCTCGACCTCATCGGTGTCGTCCTGGCCACGGTCAGCTTGACCGCACTGCTGTTCCCGCTCACCTTCGGCCGCGAGCTGCACTGGCCGGCGTGGGGCTTCGTGCTGATGGCCGCTTCCGTCGTGGGCTTCCTCGGCTTCATCGCCTACGAGCGGGCCAAGCAGCGCAAGGACGGCATGCCGCTCGTGCCGCTCAACCTGTTCAAGTCCCGCAGCTTCTCCGCGGCCCTCGCGCTGATGCTGGGCATGTTCACCTTCACCGGCATGTTCATGCTGGCCCTCTACCTGTTCCTGCAGGAGGGTCTGGGCTTCTCCCCGCTGCGCACCGGTGTCACGCTGCTGGCGTTCTGCATCGGCGCGTTCATCACCGCCTCGGCCTCGGTCGTCGCGCTGGTGCCGAAGTTCGGTCGCGCCGTCCTGCAGGTCGGTGCCGTCGTGATCGCCGTCGGCATCGCGGTGTTCCTGCTGATGCTCAGCCCCGACATCACCAGCTGGGGCCTCGTCCCCGGGCTGCTGCTGATCGGTCTCGGCTTCGGCATGACCGCCACCCCGATCGCGCTGTTCGCACTGCAGGAGGTGCCGCACCAGGACGCGGGTGCGGCGTCGGGCCTGATCAACACCAAGCAGCAGCTCGGTTTCGCCGTCGGTATCGCGATCGTGACCCTGGCGTTCTTCTCACCGCTGGCCACCAACGGTTCGTCGAACGCGGAGTCCGTCGCACCGCAGGTCCGTCAGGAACTGGTCGCGGCCGGTGTGGCCGAGGCCAAGGCCGACGAGCTGGCGAACGCCTTCAAGGCGTGCTCCTCGAACAGCCTCGCCGGCACGCCGGACGCCGCGGGTGCCGCCTGCGCGACGCTGCAGCAGGACCCGCAGGCCAAGGCGATCGCCGACAAGTACAGCCACGAGGTGGCGAACAAGTCGTTCACCTCGGCCTTCAACACCACGCTGTACGTCGGCTTCGGGTTCGCCGCGCTGGCGCTGATCCTGGCTTCGTTCCTGCCTCGCTGGCTGAAGCAGGAGGAGTGGGGCGCACCGGCTGAGGACGCCGCAGAGGGTTCTGAGGAGCCCGCCAAGGCGTGATCTTCCCGCTGAACGACAGAGGCCCCAGGCTGGAAGAGCCTGGGGCCTCTGGCTGTTTGAGGGCTTTCAGATGCGGAAAGCGGCGCCGTCGATGTCGACGGGACCCTGCCACGGGCTGCCGTCGTTCATGTCGATGTAGGTGTGCGCCTTGGTGGTGAACTTCTTCTTGTTCGCGCTGATCTTGCCGAGGTGGCTGGCGTTGATCGAGCCGACGGGGTTGCCGTTCGGGTCGCGGTGGGCGTGGTGGGTGATCCAGAAGCTGAACTGGCCGTCCTTGGCCATCGTCCAGATCCCCCTGCCCTCCAGCTGGTCGGGGTAGTCGGGCTTGGTCTTGCAGTGCAGCTGGTAGTCGGCGGTGAAGTCGCAGAACAGGGGTGTGAGGAGCGGCGGCTCCTCGATGTGGATGGTCACCGTGAGGTCCCAGCGGCCGACGAGCGCGTTCTCGTAGTTGGGTTTGGCGGTGGCACCAGCGGCGGCGACGACGGGGACTGCCAGCGCACAGGCGGCCACGGCGGCCAGTGCCTTCTTGCGGACGTTCATGGGGGATGCGCCTCCGGTCGAGGTGGGGCAGCGGACGCGCTGAGTGTTGTTCGGGCAGCTCAAACACCCCTGTAGCGCCAGTTGTGACCCGAGGAGCCCTTGAGCCGGGTTGCCCAGGATGGGGAGAAAGCGAGAGGAGCTGGGGCATGTCCACATCGGTGACCGATGCGTTTCGCTGTCGGGCGGCCAGAACCCCTGAAGCCGTTGCGCTGTCGGCGGAGCAGGGCTCGTTGACGTACGCCGAGCTGGACTCCTGGTCCGACGCGCTGGCCGGCGAGCTCGTCGAGGCCGGTGTGCTGCCGGGCGACCGGGTGGCGGTGTGCCTGGAACGGTCTGTGCAGCTCGTGGTGGCGTTGCTGGGCGTGCTCAAGGCCGGGGCGGCGTACGTGCCGATCGACCCGGAGGACCCCGAGTCGCGGGTGTCGATGATGCTGGCGGACGCCGACGTGTCGCTGGTGATCGGGCAGTTCTTCGCCGGCTTCACGACCTTGAAGGTGTCGCCTCCGTCCGGGCGGTCCACAGTGGACCTTCCTGAGGTTGCTCCCGAGGATCTCGCCTATCTGATGTACACGTCGGGCTCGACGGGCAAGCCGAAGTCGGTGATGGTCGAGCACCGCAACATCACGAACCTGGTCACCGCGCCGAACTACGTGGAGATCACTGCGAACGACCGGCTCCTGCAGCTCGCGCCGGTGGCGTTCGACGCGGCCACGTTCGAGATCTGGGGTGCGCTGCTCAACGGCGCACGGGTGGTGCTCGCCCCGCCCGGTGTGGTGCAGGCCGAGGAGCTCGGCGACCTGTTGCGCACCAACGAGATCAGCATCCTGTGGCTGACCGCGGCGTTGTTCCACCGGCAGATCGACGTCGACGTCGACGCGTTCAAGGGCCTGCACAGCGTGCTCTCCGGTGGGGACGTGCTCTCAGTGCCGCACGTGCGGGCGTTGCGCGAAGCCGTGCCGGAGCTGCAGATCATCAACTGCTACGGGCCGACCGAGACCACCACGTTCGCCACCTGCCACCGCATCGGCGCGGACGAGGACCTGGGTGGCTCGGTGCCGATCGGCGTGCAGCTGCAGAACGTCGAGGTCGTCGTGGTTTCCGACGGCGAACCGGTGGAGGACACACCGGGGGAGCTGTGGGTCGGTGGCGCCCAGGTGTCGCGCGGCTACTGGAAGCGCCCGGACCTCACCGACGAGAAGTTCGTCCGCGGCAGCTGGAACGGCGAGCGCTACTACCGCACCGGCGACCAGGCGCGGAAACGCCCGGACGGCGTGGTCGAGTTCCTCGGCCGGATCGACGACCAGTTCAAGCTGCGCGGGTTCCGGATCGAGCCGGGCGAGGTCGAGAACGCGCTGACCGAGCACCCGCAGGTGCGCAACGCGGCCGTCGGCGTCCGCACGCATCCCAGTGGTGACCGCCGGCTGGTCGCGTGGATCGTGAAGTCCGGTGAGGAGCTGGACAAGCGAGCACTGCGAACCCACATGCGGTCGACCACGCCCGAACACATGGTGCCGGCAGGGTTCGTCGTCGTGGACGAGCTGCCGATCACCAGCAACGGCAAGACAGACCGCAAAGCGTTGCCGGAACCGGACTGGGCTTCGAAGTCGCTCTACATCTAGACATGGAGAAGGGGGCTTCCCGACCGGGAAGCCCCCTTTCGTGTGTCAGACCCAGGAAGGACGTTCGAGGATCTCGACCACGGCGGCGGTCCACACGTAACCGGCGCCGGAGGACTGCATCACGACGAAGTCGCCGGGCTGCGGGTCGCGCTCGGCCAGCACGTGGTCCAGGCCCAGCGCGAGGTCCGCGGTGCCGACCATGCTGAACTGCTTGGCCCAGTCGTACGTCGTCGACTCGCGCTTCACCCCGAGCAGACCGCAGATGCCGTGCGTGACGATGGTTTCCGCGAGCTGCTGGTGCAGGAAGAACCGCGCGTCCGACAGTTCGATCTCGGCCTCGTGCAGGACCTGCTTGAGCGAGTGCTGCACACCGCCCGCGATCTTGCCGACCATCTCGTCGAGGTCGACGTCGGAGTTCTGCAGGTAGTCCTCCATGCTGCGGTTGAGCTGCAGCGTCTCTCCGCCCTCGAACGGCGACACGGTCCACTCCTGGTAGCCGCGCGACATCTGCTCCAGCGACGAGTCGGCGTAGGAGTAGATCGCCCGCACGCGAGCGAAGCCGGACTTGTTCGACAGCACCAACGCGCCCGCGCCGTCGCCGTTGACGTTCTGGTCCTCGGAGCTCCACCGGTCGATGTACGGCAGGTGGAACGCGTCGCCGGCCGTGACGAGAGCCGCCGAGAAGTCCTTGTGCGAGCCGACGTACGACGCGGCGAGGTCGACACCGGCCAGGAAACCGTTGCAGCCCTGCCGCACCTCGAACGCGGGTCCGGTACCGCCGACGGTGTTGGCCTGCACGTAGCTCGCCGGGGTCCACAGGTCGAGTCCCTGGTGCGACAGGGAAGCGTGCACGGTCAGGCCGAACTCGTCGTGGCTCAGCCCGGAGCGCTCCACCGCCTGACGGCCCGCGTTCGCCGCCATCACCGGGCCGGTCTCACCGGGCGCGGCGATCCGCAGCTCCCGGTAGCCGTTCATGGCCTTCTTCTCCTCGGTGTACCGGCCGGCCGCGATGGCCTCGTCCACCGTCTCGACCTGCTCGGGCAGATACGTGCCCACACCGGCGATGTACAGGTCATTCCACCGCATGTCAGTACTCCTAGGCTGCCTGGTCCAGCTGCTTGGCGACGGCGCGTGCCGTCGGGTCCTCGTAGAAGCTGCGCAACGTGACGCGGACGCCGTACCGCTCGTGGACCTGCTTGACCAGTTTGGAAGCCAGCAGCGAGTGGCCGCCCAGGTCGAAGAAGTGGTCGTCCGGCTCGATCCCCGGCACGCCGAGCACCTCCCCGAACAGCTCGCAGAGTTCGGTCTCGCGTTCGCTCATAGCTGCAACTCTGCTGCAGCCGGGTCGAAGAGGGCTTGTGCCGCAACGGAAAGTCGCGCGCTTGAGCTGTTCTGCAGTCAATCCTGAGGACCGTGGTCCACGGTTCCCGCGTCCGTCGCACGAAAACCGGGAACTGGAGCCACACGCATGCGCACAGGAGTCATCACAGCCGTGGTCCTGCTTGCTTTGTCGGGCCTCACCGCAACAGCCAACGCGACGAGCTGCACGCCGGTCGGCACGTGGACGGGCTACGTGACCCGCACGGACGGCGACCACCCGACCAAGCTGCAGTTCAAGGCCAACGGCGACGCCTTCGTCACCAACGAGCAGAACACCACCACGAAGGGCAAGTGGTGGTCGACCGGCACGAACAAGTTCCACTACAAGTTCCGCGGCGAGAAGGTCTACGACGAGAACGGTGCCTACTTCGCCTACGTCGACTTCGACCAGGACGCGGTCCAAAGTGGACAGAACAGCTTCACCAGCTCCGGCCCGTCCACGTTCTTCCTGGCGGACGGCACGAACCTGGGCACCTCGACGATCACCTTCACGATGACCCGATGACCTGCTTCGGGGGACGAGCCCGCCGCGCTCGTCCCCCGAAAGCGGTTCAGGCCAGGTAGGAGCCGTGCTCCTCGACCCACTGGCGGAACGTGCGGCCGGGCTTGCCGGTGATGCGCTCGGCGGTGGCGCTGGTGTCCGCGACGACACCGACCGCGGCTTCCCACTGCGCGAGCAGCGAGGCCAGGATGGGCGGCGGCACGAAGTTGGACATCTGCGCCTCGCCCTGTTCGCGCGTCAGCTCGTTGATGACGAGCTTGCGGCCGAGCACCTCGCCGATGATCTCCAGTTCCTGCCGGAACGTCAGCGACTCCGGGCCCGTGAGCAGCACGGTCTGGTCTTCGAGCTTCTTCTCGGTCAACGCGACCACGGCTACGTCAGCGATGTCATCTTCGTGCACCGGGGCCACCTGCGCCTCGGGGAAGACCTGGTCGATGGTGTCGCCGGCCTGCAGCGAGTAGCTCCAGCCGAACGCGTTGCTCATGAAAGCGCCGGGGCGCAGGATCGTGTAGGTGAGACCGGACGCGGCGACCGCGTCCTCGACGATCTTGTGGTGGTGCGCCAGCGGGTCGTTCTCGGAGCCGGGGCCCTCGACCGTGTTGGACGACAGCAGGACGATCTTCTCGACGCCCGCCGTCTCGGCCTCGTCGAGGAACTTCACGATGCCGTCGGGCTCGGCGTACAGCAGCACCTTGGAGACGCCGGCGAGGGCCGCGACGAAGGTCTCCGGGTCGTTGAGGTCCAGGGCGACGGTTTCCACGCCCTCAGGGACGTCGAGTTCCGCGGGGTTGCGGCCGGACGCGCGGAGGCTGTGACCCGCCGCGTAGAGCCGCTGGAGCACACGGCGGCCGACGTTGCCGCGGGCTCCGGTGACGAGGATGGTCATGGTGGATCTCCCGAAGTGGGGTGTTCGCCTGGATGGCTGATCACGCTCAGCGTCCCGTCGGTCACTCGAACGGCACTAGACCGGGCTTCAGGTCAAGCCACCTAACGTGCGGAAACATGGCTTCCTTTCCTGTTCCCGGATCCAGCTACCGCGGTCCGGCGCCGGAGTACGCCGGGTTCCGCGCGTCGCAACCTCTTGTGCGCCTGCCCGCGGCCGGCGGTGGCCGCTGCTGGGTTGCCACGACTCACGAATCGGTGCGAGTCGTACTGGATGACGTGCGGTTTTCCCGTGCGGCGTCTTATGAACCGACCGCGCCCACGTTCCCCGGACTGTTCCAGGCGCCACCCGGGATGATCATCTCGTTGGACCCGCCTGACCACACCCGGCTGCGGAACCTCGTCACGCAAGCGTTCTCGGTCGAGCGGATCGAGGCCATGCGACCGCGAATCCGGCAGCTCGTGGGGGAGCTGCTGGACCGTGCGGCCGAGGAAGCCCTTGAGGGGCCGGTGGATCTGCTCGGGAAGTTCACGTTCCCGTTGGCCATCATCGCGATCAGCGACCTGCTGGGTGTTCCGGCTGAGGAACGCGACACGTTCGCACGGCTGATCCGCGAGTTCGCCGCGGTGGACGCGCCGGAGATCGCGGCCGCGGCGGGGGAGAAGCTCGGCGAGTACATGGCCGCGCTGGTGTTCGGCAAGATGAACGCACCCGGCGACGACGTGCTGTCCGCGCTGACCCAGGTGCGGATCGGTGACGACAGGCTGGAGGTCGGAGAGCTCATCGGCCTCGGCTACACGCTGCTCGGGGCCGGCGGCGACTCCACCGCGTGCCACCTCGCGAGCTCGATCCTGACGACGCTCGGCCAGGACATCTGGGTGCGGCTGGGCGAGCACCCTGAAGAGGTGCCCGCGGCCGTGGAGGAACTGCTGCGCTGGATCACGTTGTCCACCAACGACACCACCGGGTTGCCGCGGATCGCGCTGGAGGACGTGACGCTGTTCGGGGTCACGGTTCCCAAGGGGGACGCGGTGTTCGTGTCGACGAACTCGGCGAACCGCGACTCAGCGGTGTTCGCCGACCCGGACACGCTCGACTTTGCACGGGTCGGTGAACACCTCGCGTTCGGGCACGGGATTCACCGCTGTCTCGGTGCGCCGCTCGCCCGCATCGAACTGGTCACCGCGTTCGAGGAGCTGACCCGGCGCTTCCCGGCCGCCCGCCTCGCGGTGGCCGAGGAAGCACTGGAGTGGCAGCAGGCCGACATGAACCACCGGCTGGTCGCGCTGCCGGTCGACCTGCACGGCAAGTGGTCATGACTTGCGCGGCACGGCGAGCGCGGCCAGTGCACCGCAGAAGGTGAAGACGCCGGCGCCGAACAACGCGAGCCCGTAACCGGATCCGAGGGCGTGCTGGAGTGGCGCGCCCTCGGCCAGCAGGGAATCCGCGCGGGCCGACGACATCGTGGCGAGCACGACGAGCCCGATCGCACTGCCCATCTGGCGGATTGTGTTGAGCAGACCGGACGCGAGACCTGCCTGCTCACGTGGAACACCGGCCGTGGCGGCGTTCGTGGTGGCGTTGAGGACGGCCCCCATGCCGAGACCGAGCAACGCGGCAGGGACCAGGATCGAGCCCATGAACGTCGAGTTCTCGTCCGCTGTGGACACCCAGAACAACCCGGCACTCCCCGCGAGCAGGCCGCCGAGCAGCACCGGCCGTGGACCGACGCGCGGCACGATCCGCGCCACGCCGTAGCCACCCAATGCGATGCCGATCGACAACGGCAGGTAGCTGAGACCGGTGGCGAGCGGGCTGAAGCCCATCACCTGCTGCAGCACCAACGTCATGAAGTAGAAGGTGCTGAACAGGGCCGCGATCGCGAAGAACGCCACGATGTTCGCGGCGGTCACCGAGCGGTTGCGGAAGATGCCGAGCGGCATCAGCGGGTGGTCGGAGATCGTCTGCTGCCGCAGGAAGAACGCGAACAGCACCAACGAGAGCGCCAGCGAACCGCTGACCTGCCAGGAACCCCAGCCCAGCTCGTGCGACTGCGCGATGCCGTAGACCAGCGCCATCAGGCCGATCGTCACGGTGACCGCGCCAGGGATGTCGAGTCGGCCGCCGTTGCGCGAGGTCTCCGGCACGGCGCCGCGGATCATGGCCACCAGCGCGATGCCGAGCGGCACGTTGATCAGCAGCACCCAGCGCCAGCCGAGCGACTCGGTGACGACACCGCCGAGCAGCACGCCGACCGCGCCCGCCGACCCGGACACCGCGCTCCACCAGCCGAACGCCTTGGCGCGGGCGGTCGGATCGGTGAACGTCGTGCCGAGGACCGTCAGCGACGCCGGTGCCATCACCGCGGCGCCCAGGCCCTGGAACCCGCGGGCCGCGATCAACGTGCCGGGCGAGGTCGCCATGCCACCGACCGCGCTCGCGACCGTGAACAGGGTGGCACCGAAGAGGAACACCCGGCGCTGCCCGAACAGATCGGCGAGCCGGCCGCCCAGCAGCAGGAAGCCGCAGACCGCGATCGTGTACGCGCTGTTGACCCACTGCAGGTCGTGCCGCTCGAACTTCAGTTCGTCGAAGATGGAGGGGAGGGCGACGTTCATGACCGACGCGTCCAGCACGTTCATGAACTGCGCCAAACAGCACACGGCCAGCACCAGGCCGAGTTTGGTACCCGGCCTGCCGATGGTGGCCGTCATGAGCGCACCAGGCGGAAGAACGTCCGCAGCTCCTCGACCAGCACGACCGGGTTCTCCAGCGCGGGGAAGTGGCCGCCCGACGGCATTTCCTTCCAGTAGCGCAGATCGGTGAACCGGTGCTCGGCCCACGGCTTGGGCATCCGCGCGTCGGCGGGGAACACCGAGAACCCGGTCGGCACGTCGACCTGCGTCAGCGGCGACTTGTTGTAGCTCTCCCAGTACAACCGGCCCGACGACGCGGCCGTCGCGGTGAACCAGCAGACGGACACCATGTCCAGGATCCGGTCGCGCGGGATGATCTTCTCCGCGTCACCGTCGTGGTCGCTCCACGACCAGTACTTCTCGCCCGCCCAGCCCAGCTGGCCGACGGGGGAGTCGGTGAGCCCGTACGCCAACGACTGCGGCTTGGTCGACTGAACCGCCGCGTACGCGGACTCCTTGGCAGCGAACTCCTTCAGCGCGCCAAGACCCCGATAGTCCTCTTGGGACAGTTGAACGTCACCCTCGGGAGCTGATGCGAACGGCATGACGAGGTGGATCGCCTCGACGTGGTCCGGCGCGATGTGGCCGAGGATGCCGGTGATGAACGAGCCCCAGTCGTTGCCGTGCGCCAGGAAGCGGTCGTACCCGAGGCGGTCCATCAGCGTCACGAACGCCGCCGCGATCCGTTCCAGCGTCCAGCCCGCACCGGGCTTGTCGCTGAACCCGTAGCCGGGCAACGAAGGCGCGACGACGTGGAACGCGTCGGCCGGGTCGGGTGGGTTCGTCAGCGGCTCGATGATGTCGAGGAACTCCGCGACCGAACCCGGCCAGCCGTGCGTGAGCAGCAACGGGCGTGCTTGCGGGTGCGGCGAACGGGCGTGCAGGAAGTGGATTCCGACGTCGTCGATGGACGTCTTGAACTGCGGGACGGCGTTGAGGCGCGCTTCGGTCGCGCGCCAGTCGTAGATGTTCGCCCAGTACTCGGCCAGTTCCTTCGCGTAGGCCAGGGGCATGCCCTGGGACCAGTCGTCGACGGTCTCCGCGTCCGGCCACCTGGTGGCCGCCAGCCGCCGCTTGAGGTCAGCCAGTTCGGAGTCGGGAACATCGACCCGGAACGGCACGAGTGCAGTGTCCATGGCCGAAAAGCTAGGTAGAGCAGCTTGAGCCGCCTTCGAGGAACGCCGTGCAGTGTTCGGGCCAGAGCCGATCCCCTTACGGAGGTGTCCCGTGCTGCCCCTTGAACTGGACGAGGAGTTCCCGTTCACCGGCTCCTCCTATCGCGGCCCGGACCCCAAGTACGCCACGCTGCGCGCCGAGTGCCCGGTGGCCAAGGTGCCGACGAACTCCGGCACGCCGACCTGGGTGATCACCAAGTACGCCGACGTCCGTGACGGGCTCGCCGATCCGAGGCTGAGCCGCGCGTTGACGTGCGTCGAGGGTGCTCCCCAGGTCGGCGGCGCCATGGCCACCACGCCGGAGATGATCATCTCGCTGGACGGCTCCGAGCACTCCCGGCTGCGCAAACTCGTGATGGGCGCGTTCACCGTCCGCAAGGTCGAGGCGATGCGCGCGGGCGTGCAGAAGGTGTGCGACGAGCTGCTCGACGCCATCGAGGCCAAGGGCGGGCCGGTCAACCTCGTTGAGGCGCTTTGTGTTCCGCTGCCGCTGACGATCATCGGCGACCTGCTGGGCGTGCCGACCGACGACCTGAAGATCTTCGAGACGGACGCGCGGGCGTTCGCCACGTTCGACGAGAACGACCCCGAGGCGCCGATGCGGGCGTTCGGGCGGCTCGCCGGCTACGTCATGAGGCTCATCGCGCAGAAGCGGGAGAACCCCGGCCAGGACATGCTGTCCGACCTGATCTCCGCGCGGGACAACGACGACAAGCTCAGCGAGCAGGAGCTGGTGACGTTCGCGTTCACGCTCATCGGCGCCGGCTTCGACACCGCCGCGAACCAGATCTCCAACTCGGTGCTGGCGTTGCTCGCCGACCACCCGGACACGTGGAAGCGGCTGGTCGCCGACCCGTCGCTGATTCCCACGGCCGTCGAGGAACTCCTGCGGCACGTCAACCTCTTCGCCACCGACACCACGGGTTTCCACCGGATCGCGGCGGAGGACCTGGAGCTCGGCGGGCAGAAGATCGCGAAGGGCGACGCGGTGTTCTTCGTGCTGTCGTCGGCGAACCGGGACGCCGAGGTGTTCGAGAACCCGGACGTGCTCGACATAGACCGCGCTTCGAACCCGCACATCGCGTTCGGGCACGGCGTGCACTACTGCCTCGGCAAGCAGCTGGGGCGCATGGAGATGGCGATCGCCATCGAAGGCCTGACCCGCAGGTTCCCCGACCTGCGGCTCGCGGTGCCGTACGAGGACCTGAAGTGGCACCAGGGCGAGATCAACCACTCACTCGTCACCTTCCCCGTCACCTGGGGCTAGAGATAGAAGGAGAGCCATGAGCATCCCCGAGAAGCAGTGGGAGGTCAGGCTCGCCAAGCACGTGGAGGACGACCTGACCCTCGACCACTTCGACGTCGTCGAGGTGGCCGTCCCCGAACCCGGTGACGGTGAGGTGCTGGTGCGCGTCGACTACGTGTCGGTGGCGGCCGCCTTCAAGGAGTTCATGCGGTCCGACTGCCAGATCCCCGGTGTGCCGCCGTGGAAGGTCGGCGACCCGGCGGGTGGCGGCGGTGTCGGCACCGTCGTGAAGTCGAACAGCCCGGACCTGGAGGTCGGCGACCTCGTGCAGTGGTTCGGCGGCTGGCAGGAGTACTGGGTCGGCCCGGCGCAGCAGTTCATCAAGCAGAACCCGCAGTACGTGCCTTCGCCGGTCTACTTCCTGTCGCAGGGGCCGACGGCGTACTACGGCATGGCGACGATCGCGCAGGCCGGTGAGGGCGACGTCGTGTTCGTCACCGGTGCCGCCGGCGGTGTCGGATCGCTCGCGGGGCAGATCGCGAAAGCCCGTGGCGCCGAGGTGATCGGGTCGGCCGGCAGCCAGGAGAAGGTCGACTGGCTGGTGAACGAGCTCGGGTTCGACGCCGCGTTCAACTACAAGGACGGCCCGGTGATCGACCGGCTGCGCGAGCTGGCGCCGGACGGCATCACGGTGTTCTTCGACAACGTGGGTGGCGAGCAGTTCGAGGCCGCGCTCCAAGCGGCCCGCCCGCACGCGCGGTTCGCGTTGTGCGGCGCGCTGGCCAACCAGGTCGACGGCAAGGCGGAACACCCGCGGATCGACCTGATGACGGCCATCACCAAGCACCTGGAGATCCGGCCGTTCGCCTGCTACCACACGCCGGAGCAGATCCAGGACTGGGTCGTCCACTTCGGACAGTGGCTGATGGAGGGGAAGTTCGTCTTCCCGCACACCATCGTCGAGGGCGGGGTCAAGGCCGCGCCGCAGGCGTTGCTGTCGCTGCTGGCCGGCGAGTACACCGGCAACGTGACGGTCAAGTTCTCCTGACCGCGGTGATCCTGATGTGCGCCTCGCGGACGGTGCTGCCGTCCGCGAGGCGCACTGTCGTCGTACCGCTGCTGATGAACCCGTCGCCGCGCAGCACGGCGTCCTGCGCGATCTCGATGGTGCCTTGAGCGTCGGCCTCTTCGAGGATCCGGTAGGAGAACGTGTCGGGGCCGGTCGCCGTCCAGGTGCCGGATCCCTTGCCGCCCACCACGAGCGTCGCGGTGCCGTCCTCCGCGAACTCGAACTCGCTGACGGTCTCGCCACCCGGCCGTCCGACCCGCGCTCGCCAGTTCCCCGCGATTCCCATGTCCCCCATGGTTTCCGTCCCAGCTAGACCTGGACTCAAGGACCACCGAGCAGGGTTGGCGGTGACTGCCCTACCGAGTGGAAAGAAGCTGGAGGCGTCATGTCGGACGCACCATTTGCCGGACAGCAGGTCGTCGTGACGGGTGGGGGAACCGGCATCGGCCGCGCGGCGGCGCTGGCGTTCGCCGACCTCGGCGCCGCGAACGTGATCATCACCGGCCGTCGTGAGAACCGGCTCGCCGAGGTCGTCGCCCTGCACCCCGCGATCAGCGCGGTCGTCGCGGACGTGACGACGGCCGAAGGCACAGCAAAGGTTGCCGCAGCGGTGAAGGAAGGCACAGGCCGGGTCGACGTGCTCGTGCACAACGCCGGGATCTTCCGCTTCACCCCGGTGGCCGGTTTCGACCTCGGCACCGCCCGCGACGTGCTGGAGACCAACCTGGTCGGCCCGCTGGTGCTGACCGCCGCGTTGCTGCCGTTGCTGACCTCGCCCGGCGCCAGCATCGTGTTCGTCTCCAGCAACGCGGGCCACATCGCGGTGCCCGGTGGTGGCGTGTACGGCGCCAGCAAGGCCGCCGTCGACTCGCTGGTCCGCAGCTGGGCCCTCGAACTGGCCCCGCAGGGCATCCGCGTCAACGCCGTCGCGCCCGCCGCGGTGCGCACGGAGGTCTACGCGGCCAACGGGTTGAGCCCCGAGGAGATCGAGGGCTACTTCGGGTTCCAGGCCTCGCAGACGCCGCTGGGGCGTACCGGCGAGGTCGACGACGTCGTTCCGTGGATCACCCGTTTCGCCGAGCCCGCGAGCTCGTGGGTGACCGGTCAGATCATCACGCTCGATGGCGGCGCTGACCTGGCGTGAGCCAATCCGAACCAGGAGGAATGCACAGATGACCAGCAGCGCCACCGAGCCCGGTGTGGACACGTTCCCGTACAAGCGTCAGTGCCCGTTCACCCCGCCGGCGCAGTACGAGGCCATGCGCGAGGAGGACGTCGTCGAGGTCACGCTGACCGGTTCCGGGCTGCGGATCTGGACGATCAGCGGCTACCACACGATCAAGAAGATCCTGACGGACCCGCGGATCAGCGCGTCGCGCAAGCACGCCAACTTCCCGTTCTACTTCATCGCGCCGCCGGAGTACCGCACCGAGACGTCGTTCATCGGCTACGACAACCCGGAGCACACCCAGACCCGGCGCAAGGCGGCTGTCACGTTCACCAACCGCCAGGTGAAGCGGCTCCGCCCGCGCATCGAGGAGATCGTCGACGAGTACATCGACAAGATCCTCACGATGACGCCGCCCATCGACTTCCACCGCGAGTTCTCGCTGGCGGTCCCGATGACGGTGATCTGCGAGCTGCTCGGCATCCCGCAGGACGAGCACGACTTCTTCATCCACCACGGCACGTGCCTGCTCGGCGGCCACTCGACGACCGAGCAGCGCCAGGCGGCCATCGTCGAGGTGAACGCCTACCTCGACGACCTGATCACGTTGAAGGAGAAGGAACCCGGCGAGGACCTGCTCAGCCGCGCCATGGCCGAGTACGCCGCGTCCGGCGAGGAGTACACGCGCCGCGACCTGTTCAACATGATCCGCCTGCTGATGAACGGCGGCCACGAGACCACGGCCTCGATGCTGTCGCTGGGCACGGCCTGCCTGCTGGAGAACCCGGACCAGCTCAAGCTCCTGCTCGACGACCCGGAGGGCATGATCGAGCCCGCCGTCGAGGAGCTCGTCCGGATCGCCGCCATCGGTGACACCGCCATCCCGCGCGTGGCGCTGGAGGACATCGAGATCGCCGGCAAGACCATCAAGGCCGGCGACGGCATCCTGTGCCTGGCTCTGAACGGCAACTACGACCCGGAGATCTTCCCCGAGCCGGAGAAGGTGATCCTGGAGCGCGGTACCCGCAAGCACCTCGGGTTCGGGCACGGCCTGCACCACTGCATCGGCGCCGACCTCGCTCGCCTGGAGATGCAGCTGGTGTGGACGCGGCTGTTCCAGCGCATCCCGTCGCTGCGGCTGGCCAAGCCGTTCCTGGAGATCCCGCGCAAGGAGGGTGCCGTGATCTACGGCCTCTGGGAGCTGCCGGTCACCTGGGACATGTGATCCCAACGAGAAAGGGCCCCGCTCGCGAGCGGGGCCCTTTGGCGCTTGCAAGTACCACCAACTCCGAGTTGGTGGTACTTGCAAACGTCGTCAGTCCTGAGGGATGTCGGGCCGCTTCACGTGGCCGGGGATCGTGACCCGGGCTTCGGCCGGCAGCGTGCCGTCGACCAGGTAGTCGTCGACGAGGGCGTCGAGAACCTCGTTGCCCGCCAAGGCGTACACCTCGTGGTCGCCGGAGTCCTCGATGACGACCAACGGGTGGTCCAGCAGCTCGGCCAGCACCACGCCGCCCTCGTAGCGGTCCATCGGGTCGCCGTCCGCCTGCACCACGAGCCCCTTGGGGTAACCGGGCTGCGCGAGTTTCGTCGGCGGCTCAAGGCTTTCGAACGTGCGGAACGCGCCGACCCACGGCTGGGCCCGGAGAACGCCATAACCGTACGGGTGTTCCGCGCGGTGCTTGCGCACGTCGTTGTAGTAGACCTCCAGGTCCTGCGGCCAGTACGTCTCCAGCGTGATGGCCTCCAGGACACCGACCCGCAGGTCGCCCTCCTGGTCGTGCGGCCGCCACGTGCCCTGGCCGACGATCAGCGTGCGGGCCTTGTCGATGTTGCCGTCCTGCAGGGCGGTCCTGAGGTCGCCGATGAGGTAGCCCAGCGAGTCCCACTGCGCCCGGTCGGTGGCCCGTGTTCCCACCGCTCCGTCGAGGAGCGTCCTGAGGTGGATCTGGTCCGCCGCTTCGAGCTGTGCGACGACCTTCTCGATCTCGGCGATGACCTGCTGGGCGTCACGGCCGAGGTGGAAGTGCCCGTCACGGTCCGCGGTCCAGTTGGCCCAGTGCATGACGTTGCGGTAGACGGCTTCCGCCTGCGTGACGAACTGCTCACGCCAAGTCCACTGTGGATTGATGCACGAGTCGAGCACCGTGCGGTCGAGGTGCTCGGGGAACATCGTGCCGTAGACCGCGCCGACGTACGTCCCGTAGGCGTACCCGACGAACGAGATCTTCTCCTCGCCCAGCACGACCCGGATCAGGTCCATGTCCCGCGCGGTGTTGCGGGTCGTGATGTGCGGCCGCAGTTCGCCGCCGGCCTTCTCGCACGCGAGCTCGCGCACCCGCATGTCCTCGGCCAGCTGCTCGAACAACGAGTCGGGCGGCCGGGAGTCGAACGGCGCCTTGGGAATCGTCACCTCGCTGTACAGCTTGGTCGACTCGCCGAACCCGCGCGGGTCGAACCCGATGAGGTCGTAGGCGGTCCTGACGCGTGCGCCGAGGTGCTTGATCAACGCGAGACCGTCGCCACCGTCGCCACCGGGACCGCCGTTGACGGCCAGCAGCACACCGCGGCGTTTCGCCGGATCGGTGGCCTTCAGGCGGGCCAGCGCGATCGTGAGCTTCGGACCGTCCGGGTTGGAATAGTCGCGTGGCACGACGACCGTCGCGCGTTCAAGGCCGTCCTCGAACGGCGGTGACCAGTTCACCTGCTGGTCGTAGAACTCCTTGAGGGGCACGGTGGAACCTCCGCGTGTGGATGTGCGCCGACACTGAAATGTCCCAAGACCCCCTCGAATGCCACCGGAACCGTGCCGTGGCCCAGCGCTCAAGGTGGTCTCCACCACACGCAAAGCGCTGCTGGGCAAGGTGAACCACGTCCGGCGAGCCGCAGATCCGTGGGAGAACTGCCATGCCAAAGATCACTTACGTAACGCACGACGGCATCGAGACCGTCGTCGACGTTGCCCAGGACGACACCGTGATGCGCGGCGCGGTTCTCAACGGCATCAAGGGAATCGTCGCGCAGTGCGGTGGCGGGGCGTCCTGCGGCACGTGCCACGTGTACGTCGACCCGGAGAACACCAAGCCGTTGTCGCAGATGCACCAGGTCGAGGACGAGCTGCTGTACTTCACGGCCTGCGAGCGCAAGGAGAACAGCCGGCTGAGCTGCCAGCTGCCCGTGACCGAGGAGCAGGACGGTCTCGTCGTGCACATGCCCGAGAAGCAACTCTGAGGGAGAAGACGCATGAGCAAGCGACGGGTCGCCCTGGTCACGGGCGCCACCAGCGGAATCGGACTCGAGGTCGCGCGCAGCCTCGGGCGGGAGGGCCACGCGGTCTTCGTCGTGGCCCGCAACGCCGAGAACGTCCAGACCACGGTGAAGCAGCTCAAGGAAGAAGGCATCGAGGCCGACGGCGCGGCCACCGACGTCACGTCCACTGAGGACATCCGCAACGCGGTCCAGAAGGCCGTCGACGTCTTCGGCCCGATCGAGATCCTCGTGAACAACGCCGGACGTGGTGGCGGCGGCATCACCGCCGAGCTGGACGAGAACCTCTGGCTGGACGTCATCGACACCAACCTCAACGGTGTTTTCCGCTTCACCAAAGAGGTTCTGAGCACCGGCAAGATGGTCGAGCAGACCTGGGGCCGGATCATCAACATCGCCTCCACCGGTGGCAAGCAGGGCGTCGTGTTCGCCGCGCCCTACTCGGCGTCCAAGCACGGCGTCGTCGGCTTCACCAAGGCCGTCGGCATCGAGCTCGCGAAGTCCGGCATCACCGTCAACGCGGTGTGCCCCGGCTACGTCGAGACCCCCATGGCCGGCCGCGTCCGCCAGGGTTACGCGAACCACTGGGGTGTCACCGAGGAAGAGGTCCTCGAGAAGTTCAACGCCAAGATCCCGCTGGGTCGGTACAGCACGCCGGAAGAGGTCGCCGGTCTCGTGACTTACCTGACCACGGACACCGCGTCCTCGATCACCGCGCAGGCGCTCAACGTCTGCGGCGGGCTGGGCAACTACTGACATGCGTGGCGAGTCGGTAGTGGTCGTCGGGGCCGGGCAGGCGGGTTGCCAAGTCGCGG
>NZ_JAJAEG010000014.1:0-111251 GCF_047445655.1 Lentzea alba | reverse complement strand
GCGGTGTCCCTGCGAGAACAGGCACCCCGCGGCCCCATCACCCTCATCGGTGACGAGCAGGCCGCCCCGTACCAGCGGCCACCGCTCACGAAGGCCTATCTGGCGGGGGAGACCGACCTCGCCGGGTTGGTGCTGCGACAGGACTCCTACTACGACGATCACGGCATCAAACTCGTCAAGAACGAGCGCGTGATCGGCGTCGACCGGCAGGCACGGGTGGCCGTGCTGGGTTGTGCCCGCACGATCTCGTACGACCACCTGGTGTTCGCGACGGGAGCGCGGCCACGGCCGTTGCCCATCCCCGGCGCCGAACACGTGCTGAACCTGCGCACCGTCAAGGACGCGGACGCCATCAGGGCCAAGCTCGACGGCGAGATCGGACTCGACGTCGTCGTCATCGGCGGTGGGTTCATCGGCTTGGAATTCGCCGCCGTGGTGCGGAAACTGCGGCACGAGGTGACGGTTGTCGAGACCCAGTCGCGGGTGATGCAGCGGGCCGTCTCCGCGGAGATCTCCCAGCACCTCACCAACCGCCACCGCTCCGAAGGCGTGCAGATCCTCACCGGCACCGGCGTCCACGCGGTCAGGGAGGGCTTCGTCGAACTGAGCGACGGCACCGTGCTCGTCGCGGACCTCGTCGTGGCCGGCACCGGAGTCATCCCGAACACCGAGGTCGCGCAACGAGCGGGGCTGGCGGTCGACAACGGCATCGTCGTCGACGCCCACCTGCGCACGGTCGACCCGCGCATCCACGCGGTCGGCGACTGCGCGAGGTTCGCCAGCGCGCTCACCGGTGGGCTCACCCGGTTGGAATCGGTGCAGAACGCCACGGACCAGGGCACGACGGTCGCGTCCGCGATCCTGGGCAGCGCCGAGCCCTACACCGCCCTGCCGTGGTTCTGGAGCGACCAGTACGACGTGAAGCTGCAGATCGCGGGCCTCGCCGACGGCCACGACCGCACGGTCACGGTCGGCGATCCGGCGGAGGGCCGTTTCTCGGTGTTCTGCTTCCGCGACGACCGGTTGATCGGCATCGAGGCCTACAACCGCCCGATCGACTTCCTGATGGGCCGCCGGATCCTGGAGGCGGGCAACCAGCTCACCCCGGAGATCGTGGCCCGGCCGGGCTTCGACCTGCGCACCACCGGCCAGCAGGCAGCATGATCATGCCCCGCCTGGAGTGCCATGAGGGTGACTCTCATGAACCTCAGGTCCATGAGAGTCACCCTCATGGCACGCAGAGGGGGTTAGAGCCAGCCGGCTTCCTCGGCGATGCGGATGGCGTCCACCCGGTTGCGCCCGTTGAGCTTGGTCAGGATCGTGGTCATGTAGTTGCGGACCGTGCCGACCGAAAGGGACAGCGCCACAGCGATGTCCGGCGCGTCAGACCCGTTCGCCGCCAGCCGCAGCACTTCCAGCTCGCGGTCGGTCAGCGGGCACTCGCCCCGGTCCCACGCCGCCAGTGCGAGCTGGCTGTCCACGACGCGTTCGCCGGCGTTCACCCGGCGGATCGCGTCGGCCAGCTCCGACGGCGGCGCGTCCTTGAGCAGGAACCCGTCCACGCGCGCGGCCAACGCCCTGCGCAACGTCCCCGGACGGCCCAACGACGTCAGCATCAACGTCCTGACCTGCGGCATCGTCTCGCGGATCGTCGAGGCGGCACTCAGCCCGTCGAGGATCGGCAGGTCGATGTCGATCACGCAGACATCGGGTTTGTGCTGACGCGCGGTCGGCACGATCTTGTCGCCCGAGCTCACCTCGGCCACGACCTCGATGTCCGGTTCGAGGTTGAGCAGCGCGATGAGAGCACCGCGCACCATGTGCATGTCCTCCGCGAGCAGAACCCTGATCATCGCGCCCCTCCGCGCGACACCATATCTCCCAACGTTCATGTCGCGCTCCACGCCACATCGAGGCGACCCGACAAGGGTGAACCGAGCTGCCTTGCGAAGGGATGCGCCATGGACCGCAGCGTCAACGTGACAGTCGCGTACTACTCCTCGACGGGAACGATTCACCGGCTGGCGACCGAGATCGCCGAGACGGCCGAGAAGCACGGCGCCGAGGTGCGGCTGGTGCGGGCGGCGGAGCTGGCGCCCGCGGCCGCGGTGCAGTCCCGTCCGGCCTGGGCCGCGCATCTCAAGGACACCGAGGACGTGCCGATCGCGTCGGTCGACGACGTGCTGTGGGCCGACGCCGTCGTGTTCGGCACGCCGACCCGGTTCGGCAACGTGTCCGCGCAGCTCAAGCAGTTCATCGACACGCTGGGGCCTGCCTGGTTCAGCGGCCTGCTGGCGAACAAGGTCTACAGCGCGTTCACCTCCGGCGGCAGCATCCACGGCGGCATGGAGACCACGCTCGTGTCGATCTACAACATGGTCTGCCACTTCGGCGGGATCATCGTGCCGCCGGGAGGAGACCTGAATCCCTACGGCACCTCACACGTCCTGGGCGCGGACAACAAGCCCGTCTGCGACGTCGCGTTGCGGGCGGCCCAGGTGCAGGCGGAACGCGTGGTGCGCATCGCCCGCGCGCTGAAGGAGGTCTGACCGCAGTGCGAGTGAAGGACATTTTCGTCAGTGGCAACGGAGTGCGGCTGCCCGAGACGTTGATGGTCGCGGACGCGATCGCATCGGGGGAGTGCGAGCCGAAGCTCGTCGCACGAACGGACGTCGAGTCGGTCGCCGTGTCGCCGCACGAGTCGGCGGCCGAGATGGCGGTCGCCGCGGCGCAGATCGCGTTGAACCGCGCGCGATCCGGGCCGGACGACATCGAGCTGATCCTGCACGCCACCACCTACCACCAGGGCCAGGACCTGTGGCCGGTCGGCTCGTACATCCAGCGCGAGACCGTCCGGAACAACTGCCTGGCACTGGAGATCCGGCAGATGTCCAACGGTGGCATGGCCGCGCTGGACCTCGCGGTGTCCTACCTGGCCTCCAGGCCCGGCAAGGACGCCCTCCTGACGACCTCGGACCGCTTCTGCCTGCCCGGCATCGACCGGTGGCGCACCGACCCCGGCACGCCCTACGGCGACGGCGCGTCGGCCATCGTGCTGACCAGCCGCGGCGGGTACGCGAAGCTGCTTTCGTTGGCTATCAATGCAGACTCGGATCTGGAACCGCTCCACCGCGGTGACGTGCCGTTCGGCCTGGCGCCGTTCTCGCACCGCATCCCGGTGGACTTCGAGGAAGCCAAGCACACGTTCAGCCGCGAGTTCGGGCTCTCCTACGGCATCAACAAGGCCAACGCCGGCCAGATGCGGTGCGTCGAGGAAGCACTGTCGGACGCCGAGATGAAGATCGGTGACGCCGACTGGGTGATCCTGCCGCACTTCGGCCGGCGCCGCCTGGACGTGAACTACCTGCGGCCGTACGACATCGCGCCGGAGCGCACCACGTGGGAGTGGAGCCGCACGGTCGGTCATCTCGGTGCCGGCGACCAGTTCGCGAGCCTGGACCACCTCGTGCAGTCCGGCAAGGCCGAGTCGGGTCAGCGGATCGTGATGTTCGGGGTGGGTGCCGGTTACAGCTGGGGTTGCGCGGTTCTGGAGATGGTGTAAAACCGAAATCTCCCCAACAAGAAATCCCGTTGAGCACTCAGTTGCTCAACGGGATTTCCGCGCGCAGCCGGAACGTGTGGTCGGGTGTGAGACCGGCGTGCAGGTCACCGCCGAGCGCGCGGACACGGGTCGTGAGGTTGCCGATTCCGCTGCCGTCACGGGACTTCCTCTCGTTGTTCGGAATCCCGTCGTTGACGATGTCCATCGTGACCAGGTGCCGCGAGCTGCTGAGCACGATCTCGCAGTGCTCGGCCTTGCTGTGCCGCAACAGGTTCGTCACGCCCTCGCGCAACACCGTCGCCAGCGTCACCTTCACGTCCTTCGGCAGCTGGTCGCACGCGTCGATCCGGACGGTCACCTCGATGTCGGCGGCGGACAGCAACGCCTGCGCCGACTGGGTCTCCTCGTCGAACGACAGCTCCCGGTAGCTCAGCGCCACCGACCGCACGTCCGCGAGCGCCTGCCGGGAGATCTCCAGGACCTCGCCGAGCTCCTGGCGCGCCCGGTCCGGGTCGATCGTCACCAGCCGGTGCGTGAGCTCGCTCTTCAACGTGATCGCGGACAGGCTGTACCCGAGCAGGTCGTGCAGGTCGCGCGCGAACCGCAGCCGTTCCTGCGTCACCGCCGCCGTCGCCAGTTCCTCACGGGCCTCGTACAGCTCGGTCAGCATGGAACGCAGGCGGGTCAACGCGTACAGCACCAGGCCGTGGTTCGTCGCCGCGATGACCGCCCACGTGACGCTCACGGTGTTCTCACCGAGAACCGTCGAGATGACGCCCTGCCCGATGACGACCGCGACGAACGCCACCCAGCCCACCCGGCGCGGCAGGAGGATCGCTGCCGCACCGCCGAGGAAACCGGGCACACCACCGAGGTAGGGGTTGCCGAACACGAACTGCGGCACGTACACGCAGACGGCGATCCCGGCCAGTGCCGCGTAACCGAGCGCTGGGCTCGGCCCGGCGCTCGGGCGGCTCACGACGCCCAGCACGAGCGCGGCGATCAGCGCGCTGCTCACCGCGGCGGTCGCGATCCCGGCCACTCCGACCGTGGCGTAGTCGTAGGACGCCAGCAGCGTCGCCATCAGGCCGTACCCGATCACCACCACCGTGAGCAGCACCTGGGCGAACCGCGTGGCGATCGGCGGGGCCTGAGTGCGCGGGCCTCGCGCCGGCTCCTCGGGGGCGGGCTCGGCCGGTACCTCGGCGTGCAGCCGGTAGGTGCCGTCCGGCGAGGTCTGCGCGAGCAGCGAACCACCGAGGGCGCTGGTGCGGGTGGCGAGGTTGGTGAGACCGCTGCCCCGCTCGCCGCCGGCCTCGGCGGGTGCGCCGTCGTTGGTGATGTCGATCGACACGCAGCCGCCGGCGCCGGAGATCGTGATCTCGCAGCGGGTGGCCTCGCTGTGCCGCAGCAGGTTCGTCACGCCCTCGCGCAGCACCGTCGCGAGCACGGTTCTCGACCGCGGGGAGAGATCGGTGTGGTCGACCTCGATCGTGACCGCGACGCCCGCCGCCGTCAGCACGGACCGCGCCGACTCGATCTCGTCGGACAGCGACAGCTCGCGATAGCTCGACGCCACCGCACGAACGTCCGTCAACGCCTCGCGGGCGATGCCGAGGATCTCCGTCAGTTCCCTCAGGGCGCGTTCGGTCTGCTCACCGAGCATCCGCCGGGCCAGCTCCACCTTGAGCGTGATCGCCGACAGGCTGAAGCCGAGCAGGTCGTGCAGGTCGCGGGCGAACCGGAGCCGCTCCTGCGACACCGCGAGGTCCGCGAGCTCGGATCTGGCGGTCTCCAGCTGCTTCACCAGCGTCGGCAGCCGTGACAGTCCGTAGACGACCAGGCCGGAGACCAGCGACGTCATCACGTAGTAGGCCAGCCCGACGGGCGGGATGCCGTACTGGATCTTGGTCGCGGCGTTGGCGAGCGCCACCGCGCCGAACACGAACCACCGCACCCGGCCCGGCAGCACCAGAAGTGCGCTGCCCGCGAGGAAACCGGGCATGCCGCCCCACGCGAGCGGGAAGAAGGGCACCGGGACGAACACCAGCAGCGCCAACGCGCCGAGCGCCAGGTAGGCCTTGGCCGACCGCAGATCCGCGCTCGGCCGGGAGAACACCCGCAGCTGCAGGTACCCGATGGTGAGCAGGCAGGCGAGCGAGCCCGCGATCCGCGCGGGGGTGGCGCCCGCCTGCAGGACGTACATGAACGCGTTGCCGAGGTAGCCGGCGAACACCACGCTGATCACGACGTACGCCAAACGACGGGACACCGATGAGCGTTCCTGTCGCAGCGTCACAGCAGCAGCTCCCACGCGAGGGTCGGGACGCGGCCATGATACGGGCGCTTCCTGGGAAATCTCGCGTTTTGCGATCCGCGATCGGAGCAACATGACGGCGGCTCAACACCTCGCGACGACGACGAGCCCGGCCCCCGCCAGGTAGGCGACGACGTCCGCGACCAGAACCTTCTCGACCTGCAACGTCTCGGCCACCTGAGCGATGGTGGTCTCGTTGTCCAGCATCGACTTCGCGATCTCCGTGGCGGGCGCGCTGTGCAGGATCACCTGATAGGGGCGACCCGGACAGGCGAGCGCCTGGTCGCCGTTCAGCCGTTCGATCTCGGTGCCCGGCCGCATGGTCACGACCTCGTGCTCCGCGATGTGCGGCAGCGTGAAGACGGCGTCACGGGTCACCGCGACGACCGACAGGATCGGCCCGGCGCCGTCGTTGAGCCCGAGCGACGGCACGACACAGCCACCCAGCTGGTCGAGCGTGTTCTTGAGCTTGCGCCAGATCAGGCACGGCCCGGAACCGTTCTTCCACCGCACGAAGTTCTCGTGCAGCGCGGAGATGTTCTCCAGCGCGACCGGGCCGAGGCTCATCCGGTGCAGTGCCTCGCGGACCAGTGGGCTGGTGTCGGCGATCTCGATGGCGCCCCACCGGCCGTGCACGGTGAGGTGCTCGTTCCCCTCGTCGATGAACGCGTCCTCCAGCAACGACCACAACGGTCGGCCGGCCGGGACGTGCGACTGGGTGGTGGTCACCGCGGCGCCTCCGCTCTGGCAGTTGTGCATCACATGAACAGCGGGATCGGGTTGAGCTCTTCGTAGCGGCGAGGCGTGGAGAGTCGACCCAGTTGTACCGGTACGTCGTAGAGGCGCCCTTGAGCGAACCTCGACCAGAAGTGGCGCAGTCCCGGCACGACCACGCGGACGACCGGCAGCCCGATGTCGGGCCGGGTCTGGTCGAGCACCAGCACCTCCATCCCCTTGGCTTCGAGCACGTCCCGGACGGCCTGGATGTCGTCGAGCAGGTCCGCCCGGTGGGTGTGGCCGTGGTGGAAAACGTCGTGGGCCGGCACCGCGGGGTCGGGCGCCAGCCAGGGGTGCTCGGCGAGCCGGACGGTCTCCAGCCAGTGCCGCATGTCGACGTCGAACCGGGACAGGTCCACCGGCTCGCACAGTGCGGGCATGCACTGGTTCAGCTCGGTGAGCGCGCGCCGTGCCGCGATGCGCGGGTCCAGGTGCGCGCCGCAGCCGAACATGATGTCCTCACGCGGGCCCCCGTCCGTGCGGCGGGACACGGCGACCATCGACGGAATCCCGAGATCCGCGGTGACGTCGAGCAGCCACACCTCGCGGCCGAGGCTCGCGTGCACCTCGCGCAGCTCGTCGATCCACGGGTCGTGGAACGAGTCCAGGTCCACGCCCGGCAACGGCGTGCGGTTGTACCACCAGATGGCGACCGAGTCCCGTTCGACCAGCTCCAGCAACGCCTGCAGGACCGCGTCCTCCAGGCTGCTGCCGGCCGCGCAGCCGTTGGAGTTGGACGTGACACTGTCCGGAGTGGACACGCCGAAGTAGCACATCGCGGTCGGCAGCAGCTTGTGCCGCCGCTCGGTCAGCGACCACAGCGGGGTCCAGTCGATCACCTCGTCCTCGTCGAACGGGGTCGTGACGTACTGGAACGACGAGTGGCTCGCGTTCCACGCCTCCCGGTTCTCGAACTGGCGGGGGTGGTAGTGCTGCACGGTGTCGGGGTGGATCGCGAGGTTGCCCAACGAGCGGTAGCTGCCGCGCACCCGTGCCTCTTCGCCGAAACACGCGCCGCTGCGCCGTTCCACGGCTTCGCAGAGTGCGCCGACCTGGGCGTCCAGCGGCGTCACGCCCTTGCCGCCGGTGTCCGCCCGCAGCGTCGAGCGCAGTCCTTCGACGCCCTCGCCGGCGGCCGCGACGTTCGAGCCGGACACGAAGGAGTTGAAGAACTCCGGCCCGTTCTCGTCCCGGCGGATCTCCCTGACGATCCCGGTGACGGGACCGACGAGGTGGCGGTAGGTGTCGAGCATCTCCTGCGGGGACGACGACCGGTGGCCGCCGCCCTCGCAGGAGCGCTTCACGCGACTGAACAGTTCGACCGGCTCGAACGCCCTGCGCGCGACGATTTCCGGGTCACCGCAGTCCGGGCACTGCGGACGGTGCCGCACCTCGTGCTGCGTGACCTTCATGCTCAGGCTGTCGTAGTTCCAGATCGACCGCTGCGTCTCGTGGCGGATTCCCGCGAGCCACTTCGCCGCCTCGACCGACGCGATGTCGAGCGCCGTCGCCTGCAGCGACGGAAGCCCGATGGCCGGGCGCGGTGCGGGACCACGTTGTCCGCACCGCGCTCGCACGTGGGCCTCCGCCTTGCGGTTCACCGACAGGCGGGTGGCCAGGCAACGCCAGCAAGGGCCGTCGCCGGGGGTGAAGAACGGACCCACGCACACCTGCGCGCCGACTGGCTTGACCAGCAACCACGGGGTGCCGGCCGCGCGGTGTGCGGCGTCGATGTCGCGAAGCTCGGAAGCCAGGTAGTCCGCACACGCGACGACCGTCAGGTCACCACTCCCCGAGGTGACCGTGAGTTCGTTGCGGTGCAAGGCTTCCACGAGCGCATCGCGATCGGTGCCGTCGATCGCGACCACGGAGACCAGCGACTTCGTCGTCGCCGCCACCGCGTCCGCCGGATCGAGGCCCACCGCGTCCCAGTACGCGAGTGAGGCCTCTGCCGTGGCCGAACCGTCCTCCGTGCCCCGCCTGCCGATCAGGCCCGCCGCGGCGAGCCGCGTGAGCATGCGACCCACCTTGTCGGCGGTCAGACCGGCGGGAGCGTCGCGCAGCAGTGCGGCGAGATCGCGGGTGCCGTCGAGCAACGGCGCCAGCGTTTCGACGTGGGTGCCTGCAACAGCCGTTACCCCGGACTCCCCGAACAGGTAAACGGCTTCACCCTGAACTATCTGCGGCCGGAGGTGTCGTTTGAACCCGATGCGTTGCTCGCCCGGTTCGGCCTGTTCGCGTCTCATGCCGCGAGAACCTCTTCATCTGCCTGGTAGCACTTGCCCGGTGCGCAGAAACCGCTGTTGAAGATGAGTGTCCAGTCCATCGAGGCCTCACGGTCGAACTGGTAGATCTTCATGTCGTCGGACTCGTCGATGTCGGTGGTGACGGCTGCCAGGTGCTCCACGGTGACGGTGGGGTACATGTGCATCTCCGATGTCGGGTCGGGGTTTGCGTTGCAATTGGATGGGGTAATTCTGCTGACCAGCGGTAATGGGTCGGTAGTTACCGGCTAATGCGCCCCGGTATGAAGTTTTCATACCCGGCACGGGCAGAACTCACCTGACATCGATGGCCTGTGCACTAACGCGTCCTCATTGGGCCGAGCAGACTAACCAGGTGCTTGGAACCGAAGGAGGGGTCGCGATGCAGATCAAGGTCCTGGGGCCGGTCGAGGCCAAGGTGAACGGTCGCTCGGTGACGCCCACGGCGGCCAAGCCTCGGCAGATCTTGGCTCTGCTGGCGCTGCACTCCGGACAGGTCGTGTCCGTCCCCACGCTGATCGAGGAGCTGTGGGGCGACCGCCCGCCGCGCAGCGCCCGCACCACGCTGCAGACCTACATCCTGCAGCTGCGCAAGCTGATCGGCGACGCGCTGTCGTCGTCCGGTGAGAGCGGCGCGAAGGAAGTGCTGGTCACCCGCTACGGCGGCTACCTGCTCGACGTGCCGCCGGAGTCCGTCGACGTGCACGAGTTCGAGCGCCTGGCCCGGGCCGGCCAGCAGGCGTACGAGGTCGACGACTTCACGTCCGCGTCCCGGTTGCTGCGCCAGGCGTTGGAGATGTGGCGTGGCCCGGCCGTGGTCGACGTGCGGCCCGGCATGCCGCTGGGCATCGAGGTCGTGCGGCTGGAGGAGTCCCGGCTCGGCGTGCTCGAAGCACGCATCGACTCGGAACTGCGGATGGGCAAGCACAAGTCGTTGCTCAGCGAGCTCTCCGTGCTGACCGTGCAGAACCCGATGAACGAGAACCTGTGTGCGCAGTACATGATCTCGCTGTTCCGCGCCGGCCGGCAGTGGCAGGCGCTGGACGCGTTCAAGGCGCTGCGCAACACCCTGATCGAGGAGCTCGGCGTCGAGCCGTCATCGCGTCTGCAGGGCCTGCAGCACGCGATCCTCACGTCCGACCCGCGCCTCGACAGTGCGGAAACCCGGCACCTGCAACGACTTCTGGCCTGAGTTCGGCTCCAGCGGCCCCCTCCACACTGTGGCGGGGGCCGTTTTTCTTTGTGTGGCAACGGTTTCTTCGAGGGCATCTCCAGTGGCTTACCAGTGCGCGCTGGCAACCTCAGTCGTGGGCGCGCGGAAACCGCCCGCTGGAGGAAAGGAAGCTAGCCGTGAGCGCACTGACCATCGAGGGCCTCAAGGAGATCCTCAACGAGGCCGCGGGCGACGACGACTCGTTCAAGCCGGGCCAGGACATTCTCGACATCCCGTTCCTCGAGCTGGGCTTCGACTCGCTCGCCCTGCTGGAGACGGTGGCGCTGATCAAGCGCAAGCACGGGGTCTCCGTCGCCGACGACGAGATGGCGTACATCGAGACGCCACGCCAGTTGCTGGACAAGGTCAACAGCCAGATCGCGGCCTGACGGCGACTCGGGAACGGAGACGAACATGACGCACACCACCACGCACACGGTCATGATCGGTGCTCCCGCCAAGGTGGTCTACGACCTGGTCGCGGACGTGACGACCTGGCCGTACACCTTCGGACCCACGGTGCACGCCGAGGTGTTCGAGCGGGACGGCTCGACGGAGCGGTTGCGGTTGCACGCGTTCGCCAACGGTGACGTGCGCACGTGGACGTCCCGGCGCGAGCTCGACCCGGCGAACCTGCACATCTCCTTCGAGCAGGAGCGTTCGGCGGCACCGGTGAAGACGATGGGAGGGGAGTGGCGGATCGTCCCGATCGCCGACTCGGCGACGCGGGTCGATCTGCTGCACCACTTCACCGCCGCCCAGCCGGAGGCGGTCGACCTCATCCTGAACGCGGTCAACAACAACAGCGACGCGGAGCTCGCGGCGTTGAAGCGGGCGGCCGAGTACGGCGACGACTACGACAAGCTCGTGCTGTCGTTCTCCGACAGCATCACGATCCACGCGAGCCGCAAGGACGTCTACGAGTTCCTGTACCGGTCGGACCTGTGGCCGCAGCGACTGCCGCACGTGGCGCGGCTGGACCTGAAGGAGGCCGTCACCGGGGTGCAGTCCATGGAGATGGACACACGCAGCCCGGACGGGTCGATCCACACCACGCATTCGGTGCGGGTCTGCTTCCCGTACGACAGCATCGTCTACAAGCAGACGGCCACACCGCCGATCATGGCGGCGCACGTCGGGCGGTGGACGTTGCGCGACATCGGCGACGGCATCGAGGCCGGCATCGAGGCGACCTCGCACCACACGGTCGTCATCCGGCCGGAGGTCGTGCCCGAGGTGCTGGGCGCCGAAGGGACTCTGGAACGCGCCCGCGAGCTCATCCGCCACGCGCTGGGGACCAACAGCCTCACGACCCTCCGGCACGCCAAGGAATTCGCCGAGAACGGGTGAGGTGACGCGATGGGGTTGGGTGGCGCGGACCTGCTGACAGCCGCTGCGCGCGCCGCGAGCCGCAACGGGCTCTACGTGGTCTCGATGTACCTGGAGAAAGCCGCGGTCGAGCATCAGCGCAAGGGTTGTCCCTCCGAAGTGGGGCACTGCGCTTACGAGATCGAGGCCTCCCGCGTACTGCTGTCGGGGTTCTAGATGAAGCTCTACGACATCTCGCTGCGTCGCACCGGCCTGTCCATCTCGGACAGACTGGTCGCGGCGCGGCGCCTCGACGCGCTCGGAGTCACGTTCGTCGACGGAGGCCGTCCTGCCCGGTCGTTCTACCACCGGGCTTCGGTCGAGCTCTCGTTGCGGACAGCCACCCTCATCGCTTCCGGTGGTGCGGAAGACCTCACCGCACTGCTCGCCGCGGAAACCCCTGCGGTGGCAATAGTTGTTCAAGGGCACGGCTTCTCGGTTCTCAGAGAAGCCGTGCGTCAACTCGTGCGCGCCGAACGGCGAGTGATCGTCGAGGCGCGGGACTTCTTCGACGGCTGGTTGATCGACCCCGAACACGCTTTGGAGGTCGTGCTGACCGCCGCGGAGGCTGGGGCGGAAACCGTGTTGTTGCACGACACAGCGGGTGCGTTGTGGCCGGACCAGATCGGGGAGATCGTCTCGTCGGTCGCGGAAACCGGTGTGCCCCTTGGTTTCGGATGTCACGACGGCGGCGGCTCGGCGGCGAAACAGCTGTTCGCGGCCGACGCGGGGGCGGGACTCGTACAGGGGTCCTACGCCGTCGTTCGAGGTGGCCTCGATCGGGCCGTTTCACCATCGGTTCATTCGGCAGAAACAGGTATCGCTCCCGTGCCCTGTCCGAGATTGGAGCAGACCGTGTCCGCACAGAAGGCGATTGGAGGTGTCCGATGAGTCGTCGCGCCGTCATCACCGGGGTGGGCGTGGTCGCACCTGGTGGCATCGGAACGAAGGCGTATTGGAAACTGCTGTCCGAAGGGCGTACGGCGACTCGCATCATCACGCACTTCGACGCGTCTCCGTACCGCTCACGCATGGCGGGTGAAGCAGACTTCGACCCCGTGCGCGAAGGCCTTACGCCGCAAGAGATCCGCAGGCTCGACCGGGCGGCGCAGTTCGCCGTGGTGGCCGGCCGTGAGGCGATGGCCGACTCGGGCATCGAGTTCGACCAGCTCGACCCCGGCCGCATCGGTGTCTCGCTCGGCACCGCGGTCGGCTGCACGACCTCGTTGGAGCGCGAGTTCATCGTCGGCTCCGACCGGGGCAAGTACTGGGAGGTCGACCAGTCCTACGCCGTTCCGCACCTCTACGACTACTTCACGCCGTCCTCGATGGCGACGGAGCTGGCGTGGACCGTGGGCGCCGAAGGTCCGGTCTCGGTGGTCTCCACCGGGTGCACCTCCGGGCTGGACTCGGTGGGTTACGCCGCCGAGCTGATCATGGAGGGCTCCGCGGACGTCGTCGTCACCGGCGGCACCGAGGCCCCGCTCTCCCCGATCACCGTGGTGTGCTTCGACGTCATCCGCGCGTCCAGCACCCGCAACGACGACCCGACCACCGCGTGCCGCCCGTTCGACAAGACCCGCGACGGCCTGGTGCTGGGCGAGGGTTGCGCGATCATCGTGCTCGAGGAGCTGGAGCACGCCCGCGCTCGCGGTGCGCACATCTACGGTGAGGTCGCCGGCTTCGCCTCGCGGTGCAACGCCTACCACATGACGGGCCTGCACCCCGAGGGCATCGAGATGTCCGACGCCATCAACATCGCGCTGAAGCAGGCGCGTGCGGACGCCACGGACGTCGGTTACATCAACGCGCACGGCTCGGGCACCAAGCAGAACGACCTGCACGAGACGGCTGCGTTCAAGCGTTCGTTGGGCGCGCACGCGTACAAGACACCGGTGTCGGGCTTCAAGTCCATGATCGGGCACTCGCTCGGCGCGATCGGTTCGCTGGAGATCGTCGGCTCGCTGCTGGCGTTCGAGGAGGACCTCATCCCGCCGACGGCGAACCTGCACGAGCCGGACCCCGAGTGCGACCTCGACTACACACCGCTGGTCGCGCGGGAGAAGAAGGTGAACACGGTTTTGACCGTGGGCAGTGGTTTCGGTGGATTCCAGAGCGCCATGGTGCTCAAGAAGGTGGAAGGGGCAGGCCGGTGACTCGGGCGGTGGTGACGGGAATCGGCATCGCGTCGCCGAACGGGCTGGGGCCGACCGCGTACTGGCGGGCGACCCTGCACGGGGAGGCGGCGATCAAGCCGATCACCCGGTTCGACAGTGCCAACTACTGGGCGAAGATCGCCGGTGAGGTGCCGGGCTTCGAGGCAGGCCGGCACCTGCAGGGCCGGCTGCTGCCGCAGACGGACCACATGACGCGGTTGACGCTGGTGGGCACGGACTGGGCGTTGCGCGGCGCGGGTGTGCAGCCCAACGACATCCCGGACACCGACATCGCGGTGATCACCGCGGCGACGGCGGGCGGGTACGAGTTCGGTCAGCGCGAGTTGCAGAAGCTGTGGCACCAGGGGCCCGAGTACGTCTCGGCGTACCAGTCGTTCGCGTGGTTCTACGCGGTCAACACGGGCCAGATCTCCATCCGCCACGGCACGCGCGGTCCCGGCGCGGTCGTCGTGTCCGAGCAGGCCGGTGGCATCGACTCCATCGGGCACGCCCGTCGTCAGCTGCGCAAGGGCGTGCAGTTGGCGTTGACCGGTGGCATGGACTCCTCGCTGTGCCCGTGGGCGTGGGTGGCGCACCAGGCGTCGGGTTGCCTGTCCCGCAGCAACAACCCTCGCCGTGCCTACCTGCCGTTCGACCGCGACGCCTCCGGGTACGTCGCGGGCGAGGGCGGCGCGATCATGGTGGTCGAGACACCGGAGTCGGCGGCCGAGCGTCCCGGTACCCGGATCTACGGCGAGATCGTCGGGTACGCCTCGACGTTCGACTCGCGGATGCCTTCCCGTGAGCCGGGGCTGAAGCGGGCGGCCGAGCTGGCGTTGCGCGACGCCGGCATGGACGCCTCGGAGATCGACGTGGTGTTCGCCGACGCGGCCGGGATTCCGGAGCTCGACAAGGCCGAGGCCGAGGCGATCAAGGGCATCTTCGGGCCGTTCGGGGTTCCCGTGACGGCGCCGAAGACCATGACCGGGCGGCTGTTCGCCGGTGGTGGGTCGCTGGACGTCGCCTCGGCGATCCTCTCGATCTACTGGTCGGCGATTCCGCCCACCGTCAACGTCGAAAACCCCGTGCCGGAGTACGAGATCGACCTCGTGATGAACGAGGCCCGGCACGGGAAGGTGCGCGCCGCTCTGGTTCTCGGGCGCGGCAAGGGCGGGTTCAACTCCGCCATGGTGGTTCGCGAGTACAGGTGATGTCACCGTTTCTCAGGGGTCGCGAGATGTTTCGCGGCCCCTGAGCCGTTTCTGGAGGCTTCTTGTGGATGTAGCGCTGATGTTTCCCGGGCAGGGGTCGCAGTACCCGCGGATGGCGGCTTCCCTGTACGGCACGGATTCCGTGTTCACCTCGGTGATCGACGAGGTGTTCGAGCTGTTCGGCGAAGTTGGTTCTCTTGCATGCGAGGACTGGTTGTCGGGTGCTGACATCGATCACGTGTCGCGAGCGCAGCCGTTGTTGTTCGCGGTCGACTACGCGTTGGGGCGCACGGTTTTGTCGTGGGGCGTCTCGCCGGTTGCGCTGATCGGACACTCTGCGGGGGAGGTCGTCGCCGCGACTTTGGCGGGGGTCTTCTCGTTGGAGGAAGCGGTTTCGATGGTGCGGGACCGGGTGGTGTCGGCGGTGTCGATTCCTTCCGGTGGCATGCTGGCGGTGGCGGCTTCTGAGGCTGATCTTTTGCCTTATCTCGTCGGTGATGTCGCGATCGCCGCGGTGAACTCGGCTCGGCAGACGATGCTGGCGGGGTCGGACGAGCCGCTGGCTGCGGTTCGCGCGCGGTTGGAGGCGGACGAGTACATCGTGGTGACCGTGCCGGCTTCCACGCCGTTCCACTCGCCGGCGATGCAGCCCGCTGTGGATGAGGCTTTGGCCGCTTGGAACGTTTCGCCTGTGCCGCCGACGATGCCGGTGTACTCGGGGTACACGGGCAAGCTGATGACCGCTGAGGATGCTTTGTCCGCGCGGTTCTGGACTCGGCAGCTGACCGATGCCGTCTACTTCGGACCGGCGTTGAACGAGTTGCTGGCGATGTACGACGTGTTGCTGGTGGAGGCCGGGCCTGGTCAGACGCTGACGTCGTTCGCGCGCCGCACGAAGGCTGTGCGGTCCGGGGTTTCTGCTGTGTTGCCGTTGCTGGACGCTTCGGATTCCGTTGAGGCTGCCCGGGCTCGGCTGGTTTAGGGCGTATAAAAGGGCCGCCCTCTCCTGGAGGGCGGCCCTTTGGCGGTCAGTCAATGCCGCGGACGATGTGGTCTTCGTTCTCAGGTGGCCATATTTCGTTGTTGCCCATACCTTTTACGGTAGGTATGGTGATTCAGCTCTCACTTGAGACTTGGTCGTCGAGGAGAGCGACGGCCCTGGTCCAGCCCGCGCCGGCGCCCTTGATCTTGACCGGGAACGCGACGACGGTGAACCCGAAGTCCGGCAGTGCGTCGAGGTTCGCGAGGCGTTCGATCTGGCAGTACTCGCGGTCTCTTCCCGCGAAGTGCGCGGGCCACAGCACGCTTTCGTCCTTGGTCGCGAGGTAGCGCTTCACGATGTCCGGGAACGGCGCGTCGAGGCTGAACGCGTCGGTGGCGATCACCTTGACGCCCAGGTCCAGCAACAGGTTCGTGGCGGGGCCGTCGAGCCCGGTGTAGTCGGTGAAGTAGGTCTGGGTGCCCGCGTGCTCGGCGGCGCCGGTGTCGAGGATGACGATGTCCATCGGCTTCGGCGTGTACCCGATGCGGGCGAACTCCTTTTCCAGGACTTCGGGCCCGATGACGCCGGTGCCGTGGCCTCGCACGTCCAGCTTGACGCCGGGGTTGTGGAACCACTCCAGCGGCATCTCGTCGATGTGGCGCGGGATTCCGTTGCCGTAGGTGGTTTTCGAGCCGTAGTGACTCGGCGCGTCGACGTGCGTGCCGGTGTGGGAGGTGAGGCTGATGCGGTCCAGCGTCAGGAACTCCGAGTCCCGCAGCACGGACACGTCGAACTCGATGCCGAGCCTTGCTTTCAGCTGCTCGGCCATGTGTTCGGCACCCTGCGCGGCCGTGAGCACCTCGTGCGTCACCGGGTCCGCTTCGTACGCGGATGCGTCAATGTGGGAAGACAGATCGATGATGCGCATGCCGGTGAGCTTGGCGGGCGTTCCTTGAGCACGTCTCAAGACGCGGTGTGCATGGTTCTCCTTGGTATTCGGTCGTTGTAGGGGAGAACCTCGCATGATCACCTTCGTGAACCGCTTCACGCTCACCGGTGCCCCCGAGGAGTTCGAGAAGGCCTTCGACGAGACGGCGGCGTTCCTGCGCGAGCAGCCGGGCCTGATCAGGTACACGCTGTCGCGCCAGCTCGACGACCCGGCGTCCTATGTGAACATCGCGCTGTGGGAGAGCGCGGACGATCTGCGCGCCGCTCTCGCGCACCCGGACTTCGGGGGACACGCCAAGGCGATGCGCGGTCTGGCAGAGTCCACCGGCGCGATCTTCGGCCCGCGGCTGTCCTTCGAAGCGTGATGGCTCCTCTGGAGGGTTTGCGGGTCGTCGAGTTCGGCGGCATCGGGCCCGGTCCGCACGGGGCGATGCTGCTCGCGGACCTGGGCGCGGAGGTCGTGCGCGTCGAGCGACCGTCCGGCGGGCTGTCCGTGGTGCCGGACGCCTCGCGCGACTTCCTGTTGCGCGGCAGGCGTTCGGTGTCCGCGGACCTGAAGTGCGCCTCCGGCCGTGCTTCGGTGTTGTCGCTGATTTCGAATGCTGACGTGGTGATCGAGGGCTTCCGTCCTGGTGTGCTGGAGCGTCTCGGTCTGGGGCCGTCCGACTGCCTGGCGGTCAATCCGGGTCTGGTCTACGCGCGGATGACCGGGTGGGGGCAGACCGGGCCGCTGGCCGATCGGGCCGGTCACGACATCAACTACCTGTCGGTGACCGGTGTGCTGCACGCGATCGGCAAGCCTCCGCTGAACCTCGTCGGCGACTTCGGCGGCGGTTCGCTGTACCTGGTGCTGGGCGTGCTGGCGGCGTTGTGGGAACGGCAGCGCACCGGACGTGGCCAGGTCGTCGACGCGGCGATCGTCGACGGGGTGGCGTCGCTGGCCCAGATGATCTGGTCGATGAAGGCGCAGTCCGTGTGGGAGGACTCTGCTGACTCGAACCTTCTCGACGGCGGCTGCCCGTTCTACTCGCTGTACGAGTGCGCGGACGGCCGTTCCGTCGCCGTGGGCTCGCTGGAGCCTCAGTTCTATGCGCTCTTGTTGTCCGGACTCGGTTTGTCCGCTTCAGACCTGCCTGCGCAGATGGACCGTGATGGCTGGCCACTGCTGCGCAAAACGTTCGCCGAGGTGTTCCTCAGTCGGACCCGCGACGAGTGGGCCGCGGTGTTCGAGCGCTCTGACGCCTGCGTGACCCCGGTGCTGACACTGGACGAGGCCGCCTCGCACCCACACCTTGTTGCGCGCGGGGTGTTCACTTCGGACGGTGCGGCCGTACCCGCTCCTCGCTTCGGGCAAGTCTCAACTGGTGGTGCCAGACATCGTTCGCACGACTAAGTTCTTTGGTGTGGAACTGCGCATCTTCACCGAGCCCCAGCAGGGGGCGAGCTACGACGACCTGCTCCGCGTGGCGCGGACGGCCGAGGACGCCGGCTACGGCGCCTTCTTCCGCTCCGACCACTACCTGAAGATGGGCTCCGCCGACGGCCTGCCCGGCCCGACGGACCCGTGGATCACCTTCGCCGGCCTGGCCCGCGACACGTCGACGATCCGCCTGGGCACGCTGATGACCGCCGCGACGTTCCGCTACCCCGGCCCGCTGGCCATCAGCGTCGCCCAGGTGGACCAGATGTCCGGCGGCCGCGTGGAGTTCGGCATCGGCGCCGGCTGGTACGAGACCGAGCACACCGCCTACGGCATCCCGTTCCCGCCACTCGGCGCCCGCTTCGAACGCTACGAGGAACAGCTCGCGATCATCACCGGCCTCTGGGAGACGCCGCTGGGCGGCACGTTCTCCTTCGAGGGCAAGCACTACTCGCTCACCGACTCCCCGGCCCTGCCCAAGCCGGCCCAGGACCGCATCCCGGTCCTGATCGGCGGCCGCGGCGCCCGCCGCACCCCGGCCCTGGCCGCCAGCTACGCGACCGAGTTCAACCTGCCGTTCGTAGGCATCGACGACGCCGTCGAGCAGTACGCCCGCGTCGACGCCGCGTGCACCGAAATCGGCCGCGACCCGAGCGAAATCATCCGCTCAGTCGCCCTCGTGGTGTGCTTCGGCCGCACCGACGCGGACGTCGCCCGCCGCGCCGCCGCGATCGGCCGCGAGGTGTCCGAGCTCAAGCAGAACGGCCTCTGCGGCACTCCCGCCGAGATCGTCGACCGCATCGGCACGTGGCGCGAGCAGACCGGCATCCAGCGCGTCTACCTGCAGACCCTGGACCTGTCCGACCTCGACCACATCACCGAGATCGCCGCCGACGTGGCCCCGCAGCTCGCCTGACATCCGATATATCGCGCGCCTGATATATCGGATATCGCATATCACGCCAGAACGCGGTCAGCCCGATATCCGATATCCAGTACATCGGATATCGGGTGACCCGACGTCCTGCCGGTGCTGACGTCCCGCAGCCAGTACATCGGATATCGGGTGACCCGACGTCCTGCCGGCGCTGACGTCCCGCAGCCAGTACATCGGATATCGGGTGACCCGACGTCCTGCCGGCGCTGACGTCCCGCAGCCAGTACATCGGATATCGGGTGACCCGACGTCCTGCCGGCGCTGACGTCCCGCAGCCAGTACATCGGATATCGGGTGACCCGACGTCCTGCCGGCGCTGACGTCCCGCAGCCAGTACATCGGATATCGGGTGACCCGACGTCCTGCCGGCGCTGACGTCCCGCAGCCAGTACATCGGATATCGGGTGACCCGACGTCCTGCCGGCGCTGACGTCCCGCAGCCAGTACATCGGATATCGGGTGACCCGACGTCCTGCCGGCGCTGACGTCCCGCAGCCAGTACATCGGATATCGGGTGACCCGACGTCCTGCCGGCGCTGACGTCCCGCAGCCAGTACATCGGATATCGGGTGACCCGACGTCCTGCCGGCGCTGACGTCCCGCAGCCAGTACATCGGATATCGGGTGACCCGACGGCCAGCCGGCGCCGACATCCCACATCCAGTACATCGGATAGGGGATATCGGCCAGGTCGTGCGACATATCGGCTATCGGATACCGGGCATCAGGCCAGCGCGCGCCGGACCGCGTCGGGCATCGGCATGGTGTACCGCCCGACCCGGCGCCGATAGCCGATATATCGCAGCTGGAGCGCGGGGTCGTCGAGGTAGCGGCGTTCCAGCCCGTCCTGCCCGAGCACCAGCTTCAGCCCGCGTCCGAGCATCGACGGCGAGTCGAGCTCGAACTGGTCGCGCAATACATCGGCGGCAGCGTGGTCGCCGAACTCCAATGCGGCCCGCCGCACCGACTCGACCGGCACCATCAGGTTCTGCTCGTCGGCGCGGACCCCGTCGCGATGTGCGATGTCCAATGCACGGAGCGCCTTCTGGTGCGCCCCGCCATCGAGCCCCAGGTAGTACTGCTCCCAGTCGCCGACCCGGATCTCACCGCTCCACGCGCGAACGGGTGCGGCCGCCGCCACCGGCCCGTTCGCTTGAGCGCTTCCGGTCATCCCCGACGACGCGAACGCCGTGATACCTGCAGCCGTGAACAACTGGCGTCGAGAAAGTCTCACGACGCACCCTCCTCCGGAATCGCGCGGCTCAGCCCCCGGCGCGCGGCTACGGAATGCTAGCGAAGGTGATCCCCGGCGCGACGGGGCCAGTGCGGGTCAAAGTGCGGTCCGTCAGGGGGAGCGAACCCTGCAGCGCCGCGAGCACAGCGTCACGGGCCAGCGGCAGCACCTCGGCCACCGTGACGTCCCGGTCCAGCTCGTGCGAGAGCGAAGCGACGCCCGCGTCCTTGATGCCGCACGGGATGATGTCGCCGAACGCGTCGAGGCTCGCGTTGCAGTTGATCTCGAAGCCGTGCATGGTCACGCCGCGCTGCACGCGGATGCCGATCGCGGCGACCTTGCGCTCCGGGCCGCGGTCGTCGGCGGGCAGCCAGACGCCGCTGCGGCCCTCGACCCGGCCGGTGCGGACGCCGAGCTGGTCGCACACGTCGATCAGGCCCTGCTCGATGCGCCGCACGTACTCCATGACGTCGATCGGGTCGGCCAGCTTGACGATCGGGTAGCCGACCAGCTGACCCGGTCCGTGCCAGGTGATCTTGCCGCCGCGGTCGACGTCGATGACCGGGGTGTCGCCACCGCGCGGGCGCTCCTCGTCGAGAGTTCGCCGGCCGCACGTGTAGACCGGCGGGTGTTCCAGCAGAAGCAGCGTGTCCGGGCCGGTGCCGTCGGCGCGCGCTTCCGCGATCTCCTTCTGGAGGTCCCACGCCGCCATGTAGTCGATGAGCCCCAGCTCACGGATCACGACGGGGTCTTGCGAGGTGCGACACGAGTTCACGACCCGACGTTACCAATCCCAGGGACAGTGCGGCCACGAGCCCGACACCCGTCACACCCAGCACCGCACCGACGACATCGGTGACCCAGTGCATCTCCAGCACGACCCTCGCGAACCCGCCGACGAGCACCGCCACCACAGCCCACAGCGCACCCCGCCGCAACAACACGACGAGCGTGAACGCCACCGAAGCCACCGCCACCGTGTGCCCGCTCGGATAGCTCGGCAGGTGGTACTCGATGGGCCGCACCCGGTCGAACACCCACCGCACCAGCACCGTCGCGCAACACAGCCCGTGCAACGCCAACGCCTTCCACAGTCGCAGATCCCGCCGACGCCACGCCAGCACGAACAACACCGCCGCGAACGACCACCCGAGCGTCGGCCCCAGCACCAGGCTCACGCCGTACGCCATCGCGCGGAGCCACTCCGGCCGCGGCAGCCCGTCGTGCACCCACACGTCGAGCCCGGTGGCCTCCGGTACGCCGAGCAACAACCAGGAGACCACCAGCACGGCGGCGATGACACGCGTCATGCAACCGCCGCGTTCAGCGCCGCCGGCAGTGCCGGGTGCATGAAGTGGAACCCGCGGCTCTCCAGCACCGTCGGCGTCAGGCCCGGCCCGCTCAGCAGCAGCTCCTGCGCCATCTCACCGCCGAGCAACGTCTTCAGCGCGAACGCCGGCACCACCCACGGCGTCGGCCGGTGCAGCGCGGACCCGACCGCCTTGGTGAACTCGGCGTTCGTCACCGGCGTGGGCCCGGCGACGTTCACCGGCCCGCGGATGTCGTCGTGCTCCACGACGAACCGGTAGGCCGACACGACGTCGTCGAGCGACACCCACGGAAAGAACTGCTCGCCGGTCCCCAGCTTCCCGCCCAGGAAGAACTGGAACACCGGCTTCAACCGCCCGAACACCCCTCCGGACGGAGAGATCACGACGGCGGTGCGCATCAGCACCACCCGCACGCCGCCCTCCTGGGCCGCGGACGTCGCCGCCTCCCAGTCCTGGGTCAGCCGCGACATGAACGTGTGCCCGCCCGGCGCGTCCTCGTCCGCGAGCCGCGAACCGGTGTCGCCGTAGAAGTGCGCACCCGACGCGCTCACCAGCGCCGGCACGCCGTGCTCGACGACCGCCGCCGACAACACCTCGGCCGGCACGACCCGGCTGTCGTGCAACACCTGCTTGCGCGCGTCGTCCCACCGCTTGTCACCGATGCCCGCGCCGCACAGGTTGATGACGGCGTCGACGCCGTCGAACGTCCCGGAGTCGATGCGCCCGGCGTACGGGTCCCAGCCGCGTTCGTCCGGCGCGGCGGCTTTGCGGCGCACCAGCCGCAGCACCTCGTGACCGGCGGCGCGCATCGACGCCACCAGGCTCGTCCCGATCAGGCCCGACGATCCCGCGATCACAACCCGCATAGCTAGATCGTTCCCCACTCAACCATCGCGTGCACAGCCATACATCACATACCGGACCCAGGATGTGCCGAAGGCCACCCAGGCAAACCGGGGTGGCCTTCAGATCACACTTCAGTGATATCCGATATATCGGATATCAGTCCTGCTCAGGGCGGTCAGAGGCCGAGGTCGGCCTCGAACGCGCCCTCCTCGAGACGGTTCTTGACCGTCGTGAGGAAGCGGCCCGCGTCGGCACCGTCGACCAGGCGGTGGTCGTAGGTGAGCGCGAGGTACATCATCGAGCGGATCGCGATGGTGTCGTCGCCGGCCTCGTCGGTGATGACGACAGCACGCTTCTTGACCACGCCGACACCCAGGATGCCGACCTGCGGCTGCTGGATGATCGGGGTGTCGAAGAGCGCGCCGTTGCTGCCGAGGTTGGTCAGCGAGAACGTGCCACCGGCGAGCTCGTCCGGCGTGAGCTTGTTCGAACGGGCGCGCGCCGCCAGGTCACCGATCTTGTGGGCGATGCCCGACAGGTTCAGGTCACCGGCGTTGTGGATCACGGCGTTGAGCAGGCCGCGCTCGGTGTCGATCGCCAGACCGAGGTGCTCGGCACCGTGGTAGGTGACCTCCTTGCGCTCCTCGTCGATCGACGCGTTGAGCACCGGGTGGGCCTTGAGCGCCTCGATGGCGGCCTTGGCGAAGAACGGCAGGAACGTGAGCTTCGCGCCCTCACGCGCCTCGAACGCCTTCTTGGCCTGGTTGCGCAGCCGGGCGATCTTGGTCACGTCGACCTCGAACACCTGGGTGAGCTGGGCCGACTGCTGCAGCGACTCACGCGTGCGCTGCGCGACGATCTGACGCAGACGCGGGAGCTTCTGCACGGTGCCGCGCTTGCCCGAGTTGTCCACCGGGGCGGTGGCGGTGCGGGCGGCCGGAGCGGTGGCAGCCGGAGCAGCGGCGGGCGCGGGAGCCGGGGCCTTCTTGGCCTCGACCGCGGCGAGCACGTCCTGCTTGCGGATGCGGCCACCGACGCCGGTGCCCTTCAGCGAGCCCAGGTCGATGCCGTTCTCCGACGCGAGCTTGCGCACGAGCGGAGTGACGTACGGCGTGCCGTTCGCGTCGTCGCCCGAAGCGGACGGCGCGGCGGCGGGAGCAGCCTGCGGAGCCGGAGCGGCCGGAGCCGGTGCGGGCGCCGGAGCAGCCTGCGGGGCCGGAGCCGGGGCAGCCGCGGGAGCCGGTGCCGGAGCAGCCGGGGCGGGGGCGGGCGCCGGGGCGGGAGCGGCGGCCGGAGCCGGGCTGCCCGAACCGATGACGGCGAGCTTGCCACCGACCTCGACGGTCTCGTCCTCACCCGCGGTGATCTCGAGCAGCGTGCCCGCGACCGGCGACGGGATCTCGGTGTCGACCTTGTCCGTCGAGACCTCGAGCAGCGGCTCGTCGACCTCGACGCTGTCGCCGACCTGCTTCAGCCAGCGGGTGACGGTGCCCTCGGTGACGGACTCGCCGAGCGCGGGCATCGTGACGTCGGTGCCGGAAGCGGAACCGCCGGACTGGGCGGGAGCCGGAGCCGGAGCTTCCTGGGCGGGGGCGGCAGGAGCCTCTTCCTGCGCGGGGGCCGGAGCCGGGGCGGACTCCTGAGCAGGGGCGGGCTCGGACGCGGGGGCGGCGTCACCGTCACCGATGACGGCGAGCTCGCCACCGACCTCGACGGTGTCGTCCTCCTGCGCGACGATCTTCTGCAGGACGCCGGCCGCCGGGGACGGGATCTCGGTGTCGACCTTGTCGGTGGACACCTCGAGCAACGGCTCGTCCACCTCCACCCGGTCGCCTTCCTGCTTCAACCACCGGGTGACCGTGCCCTCGGTGACGCTCTCACCGAGTGCGGGCATCTGGACGGAGAAGGCCATTGTTCGCTGACTCCTCGTGCTCTCGTGTGGCTGACTTGGATGGGGAACGGTCAGCCGTGCACGTGCAGCGGCTTGCCGGCCAGGGCGAGGAAGGCCTCGCCGAGGGCTTCAGTCTGGGTCGGGTGGGCGTGGATCAGCGGAGCCACGTCCTCCGGGTAAGCCTCCCAGCTGTAGATCAGCTGTGCCTCACCGATGAGCTCGCCGACGCGTTCGCCGACCATGGTGACGCCGACGACGGGGCCGTCCGGCGCCTTGACCAGCTTCACGCCACCAGCGGTCTTGAGGATCTGGCTCTTGCCGTTGCCCGCGAGGTCGTAGATGAACACCTCGGCCGAGCCGTACTTCTCCTTCGCGGCGGCCTCGGTGAGACCGACGGAGGCGACCTCGGGCTTGCAGTAGGTGACGCGCGGGATGCCCGCCTCGTCGATCACCTTCGGGTTCTGGCCGGCGATCTCCTCGGCCACGAAGATGCCCTGCTGGAACCCGCGGTGCGCGAGCTGCAGGCCCGGCACGATGTCGCCGACGGCGTAGACGTTCGGCAGGTTCGTGCGCAGGCGCTCGTCGGTGATGACGAACCCGCGGTCGATCGTGATGCCGGCTTCCTCGTAGCCGTGGCCCGCGCTGTTCGGGCCGCGGCCGACCGCGACGAGCAGCAGGTCGGCGTCGAGGACGTCGCCGTTCTCCAGCGTGATCGACACGCCCGAGTCGGACTGGGTGGCGCCGGTGAACTTCACGCCGGTCTTGAACTTGATGCCGCGCTTGCGGAACGCGCGCTCCAGCTGCTTGGACGCGTACTCGTCCTCGGCGGGCACCAGGCGGGGCAGCGCCTCGACGATCGTGACCTCGGCACCGAACGACTGCCACACGCTCGCGAACTCCACGCCGATGACGCCGCCGCCCAGGACGACGACCTTCTCCGGGATGAAGTCCAGGTTGAGCGCCTGGTCGCTGGTGATGATCCGGCCGCCGATCTCCAGGCCGGGAAGGCTGCGCGCGTACGAACCGGTCGCGAGCACGACGTTCTTGCCGGTGTAGCGCTGGCCGTTGACGACGACGGTGTTCGGGCCGACGAACGTGCCCGCGCCCTCGACCAGGGTGACCTTGTTGGCCTTCGCGAGACCCTGCAGACCCTTGTAGAGCCGCGAGATCACGCCGTCCTTGTACGAGTTGACGCCGGCGATGTCGATGCCCTCGAGCGAGCTCTTCACGCCGAACTGGTCGCCTTCGCGCGCGTTGTCCGCGACCTCTGCCGCGTGCAGCAGCGCCTTGGTCGGGATGCAGCCGCGGTGCAGGCAGGTGCCACCCAGCTTGTCCTTCTCGACCAGGACGACGGACAGGCCGAGCTCGGCCGCGCGGAACGCGCAGGCGTAGCCACCCGATCCACCGCCGAGGATGACGAGATCGGCGTTGGTGGCCGACTCCAGTTCCGGCGAAGTCACTTCGGATCTCCTCGGGATTACTTACTACGCGCGGGTGCGCGCGAGGTACGCGGCCATCTTGTCACTAGTTGCCAGAGCATGGTGATCCGGCATAGGACACCACGTCTCGATCTGATCATTCACCTACTCATAACACCCTCACCTGGCACCATGGTGGAGGGAAGCGCAGGAGGTGCTCGATGGGGCTGTTCGATCGTTTTCGCAGGAAGCCGCGCCCTGGTGTGCTGCGAACCGCCTCCAACCAGGACACGAGCCACCTCGAACAGTGGACGAAGAGCCGCCACGGCGTCGAGGCCTATGTGGAGCCGAAGACCACGGTGACCGAAACCACTGTGGTTCTCGTCGCTCACGACGGCGAGTGGACCCGCCGCCGAGTCGCGTCACCGGACGCCGCGCGCGCGTTCGCCCGCAAACAGGGCATGCCGATCTACGACGCGGGCATCGTCGGCTACCCGAAGCGCATGCGCGATTACACCGCGCGCAAAAAGGCCAACGGCGAAATCTAGACCTTCACCTGAGGCTCGTGCCTCACCGGGAAATTCACGCTGGCCGCGATGAAGCACATCGAGTGCGCCTTCTCGTGCAACGCCTGCGCCGTCTCCCTCGTCGCGGGATCGGCGATCGTCACCACCGGGTTCAACGTCACCTCGGTGAACCGCCCCGACCCGTCCGGATGCTCGGCCATCGTGCCGGTGGCGTGATCGCGGTAGTCGGTGACGACGACCCCGTTGGTCGACGCCAGGTGCAGGTACCAGAGCATGTGGCACTGCGACAACGACGCGACGAGCAGCTCCTCCGGGTTGTACCGGGACCGGTCGCCGCGGAACGACGGATCCGACGACCCGAGGATGATCTCCTTGCCCTCGGCGTGCACCTCATGCGCGCGCTCGTAGGCCTTGTACCCGGAAGTCCCGCTCCCGGTGTTGCCGGTCCACACGACGTCGACCTCGTACCGATGCGTCCCCATGTGGAAATCCTCCTCGCATCAGTGCCCCGCGCCCAGCCCGTTGAGAGCCGTGTCTCCGTTCAGTCGCCCGCCGTTGGCGCCTCACCGAGCAACTTCCGCCGCAGCGCCTCGAGCCGGATCTCGGCCTCGGTCACCTCGGCCGCCACCGGCTGCGCTTGCAGGTCGTTGATCGACAACGACCACCTGCCCACAATCGAAGCCGCTCACCACTCCACGCGGCTCAGCAGCACCCGGCGCCGCGCCAGATCGACCTCGGCGATCTCGACCGCCATCTCGTCGCCCACGCGCACCTCGCCCCGCAACTGCGCCCGCGGCACCAGCCCCTCGACGCCGTCGGCGACACGGACGAACACCCCGTGATCACCGAAGATCATCGTGACCGGCCCGCGCACCACCTCGCCGATCCGGCCGGCGAGCGGCACGAACGGGTCCGGCTGCAACGCCTTCAGCGACACGCACACCTGCAGCCGCTGCTCGTCAACATCGATCACCTCGCCGCGCACGCGGTCCTCGACAGCGATCACCTCGTCGAGCTCGCGGAAGTGCCGCCAGGTGATCTCCGGCACCCGCACGAACCCGATCGGGTCCTCCGGATCGGGCTCGCCGTCGAGGTGAACGAACACCCCGAAGTTGTGGATCGCCCCCACGGTCCCGCACACCACCGAGCCCTTGCGCACACCCTTCAGGAAGTCACGAGCAGCAGCCGACACAGCACGCAGTAAACCGCTCCCCGCCCCCTTGCAATGAGTCTTTTGCGGACGAAGTCCAAAGAGTCATTGCAAAGCGCCAGGTAGCAGTGACCGATATATCAGTTGGATGCACAACGGGCGGAGCCCCGAAGGACTCCGCCCGCCCAGCGAGCAGGACTCAGCCGTTGGCTGCGATGTCCGCCAGCACGGCCGCGATCGTCCGCACCGGAACGCCAGTGCCGCCCTTCGCGGTGTACCCGTAAGCGCCACCCGTGTGGTACGCCGGACCCGCGATGTCGATGTGCGCCCACTGCACGCCCTCGGCCACGAACTCGCGCAGGAACAGACCGGCCGCGAGCATGCCGCCCCACCGGTGCCCGGTGACGTTCGCCAGGTCCGCCAGGCGCGAGTCGAGGTCCGCGCGCAGCTCCTCGGGCAGCGGCATGGCCCACGCCGACTCGCCGACCGCCGTGCCGATGGCGGCCACGCGGTCGCGGAACTCGTCGGAGCCCATGACGCCCGCGGTGCGCTTGCCCAGCGCGACGACCTGCGCGCCGGTCAGGGTCGCGGTCTCGATCAGGTAGTCCGGGCCGTCCTCGCACGCGCGCACGATGGCGTCGGACAGGATCAGGCGGCCCTCGGCGTCGGTGTTGAGCACCTCGACGGTCTTGCCGCCGTACATGGTCAGCACGTCGCCGGGGCGGTACGCGTCGCCGGACGGCATGTTCTCCGCCATCGGGATCGACGCGATGATCTCCAGCGGGTACTTGAGCTTCGCGGCGAGCACCATCGTCGCGACGATCGCGGCGGCGCCGGACATGTCCGAGGTCATCTCGTCCATGCCCAGCGCCGGCTTGATCGAGATGCCGCCGGTGTCGAACGTGATGCCCTTGCCGACCAGTGCGACCTTCTTGACCGCCTTGGCGCCCTTGTAGGAGATCCGCACGAGCCGCGGCTGACGCGACGAGCCGCCGCCGACGCCCAGGATGCCGCCGAAGCCCTGCTTCTTCAGCGCCTTCTCGTCGAGCACCTCGACGTCGAGGCCCGCGGCCGTGGCCAGCTTCGCGGCGCGGTCGGCGAACGAGGCGGGGTAGAGGTCGTTCGGCGGCGTGTTCACGAAGTCGCGCGCGATGGCGACGGCCTCGGAGATCGCGACGGCGGCCTTCAGCGCGGCCTTGTTCTCCTTCGACGCGGGAGCGATGAGGTCGACCTTCGCGACCGCGGCTTCACCCTTGTCGGACTTGTACTCGGTGAACGAGTAGGCGCCCAGCAGCGTGCCTTCGGCGGCGGCGACGAGGTGCACGGAAGCCAGCGTGTTCAGAGCGCGCTTCTTGCCGGCCAGCGCGCGGGCGGCGACACCGGACGCGCGGCGCACCTGCTCCTCGCCGGCGGACTTGCCGAGACCGACGGCCAGCACGAGCGGGGCGGCGAGCTTGCCGAACGTCGGCACCTTGACGAGCTCGTCGGCCTTGCCGGACGCGCGCAGGGTGCCGAGCACCTCGAGCAGCGCGCCGTCGAACGCGGCGTTGACAGCGTCGGCACCCGGAGCGAGCTCCAGACCGTCCGCACCCTGCAGGGTGCCCACGACGACTGCGTCCGCGGCGGTGGTGCTCAGGTCACCTTCGGTGAGGGCCAGCTTCGGGGCTGTCACGTGCTGCTCCAGGGTTGTGCGTGGTAGGGGCGGTCGGAATCGTGACCTATGCTAAAGGTCCGATCGTCCACCAATGCCGAGGCCCGCCCCGTTCGGCGGCAATCAGTGACGTTGACAGTTGCTCTCGGTGGCGATTCGCCCATTTCACGCATCAGTCGACCGGGTGGTTACGACCGGATGCCGCATCTGCGAGTGTGTACCGGTGACCCACACGCCTCGCGAGATCGTTGCCACGGTCGCGCTCGGTCTGCCCGCGGTGCTCGGTGCGGGGGTCTTCGCCGGATTCGCCCCTGCCGCAAGCCTTGCCGGCTGGTGGGTGCTCCCCGCGCTGGCTCTTTCCGCGTTCGCCGCGCTGTGCTCGGCCTTCTCGACAGCGGACCAGTCCCGTGCCTACCCCGATGCCGGCGGCGGTTACGGATACGTGCGCGCGCAGCTGGGCGTGTGGCCCGCACGGATGACGGCCACCGCCCACCTCCTCGGCCGGTGTGCGATGGCGGCGGTGGTGGCGTTGATGTTCGGCGCGTACGTCGTGCCGGACCAGCCGGTGATCGGCGCGCTCGCCCTCGTCGCGGCCACGGCGCTGCTCGGCGCGGTGGGTTTCCGTTTCACCACAGGCGTCAGCGTCCTCGCCGCACTGGTCGTGCTCGGCGTGCTGGCGCTCGTGGTCGCGTCGAGCTTCTCGATCGAACCGGTGCCGTCGGCAGGCGAGACGGGCACGGTCAACGAGCTGGTGGGCGTCGCGGGCCTGATGTTCATGGCATTCGCGGGTTTCGAACGCATCACCGCCCCGCCTCGCGGTGAGCGGGCGCACTCGCCGGCCGTGCTGAAGATCGCGATTCCGGTCCTCATCGGACTGTCGCTCGTGGTCTATCTGGCCGTGGGTGCCGGTGTGCTCCGTCAGCTCGGCAGCGCGCGCCTCGCGCTGTCACCAGCGCCGCTGCGAGACGCGCTCGCCGCGGCGGATGCGTCCGCGTTGGTGCCGCTCGTGCAGATCGCAGCCGCGGTCGCAGGTGTGGCCGCACTGCACTTCGTTCTCTCGTCCGCACACCGCACGCTGACCGGACTCGTGGAGGACGGCGAACTGCCGTCCCGCCTCATGCCCGGAGCACTCACGTTCGCGGTGGTCGCCGGTTCCGCTCTCGCGATCGTCCTCATGCCGTTGGCGACGGCACTGGGCGTGGCCGCGTGCGCGACGCTCTTCTACTACGCCTTCACGAACGCATCGGCTCGTGTGCTGCTGCAGAACGACCGCACGTGGCCAATGCGCACGGCCTGCCTCGGCCTCGGACTCTCGGTGCTGCTCGCGATGAGCATGCCGGTGCCCGCGCTGCTCATCTCCCTCGCGGGACTGGGCGCGGGCACGGGACTCATCGGCCTGACAGCGTCATTGAGAGGAAAACGAGCAGCAGCACGCCAACACACACCGCAAGCCACGTGACGCGGCTGTTGGTGTTCGGCTTGCCCTTGTTGAGCGAGTAGTAGATCGCCAGGAACATCCCGGCGATGAACACGGCACCCACCACACCCCCGGCGCCGCTGTTCGCCCAGCCGATCAGCAACGTCATACCGGTGCCCAGGACGAGCAGCGCGGCCTGTAAAACGGTGCGCACGTCGGCGCCCTTCGAAGATCCTTCTTCCGTGGTCATGGCCGGGGACTCTACAAAGCCCGACTTAGTAGGACGTCCGAGTTTTGGGAAGACGATTTTCCGTATCCCGACCTGCGGGTTACCGTGCTCACATGACGAGCGAGTTGCCTTTCACCCGGACTCCCCACCCGCACCCGGCGACCCCGGAGCGCGTAGCGGAGGTACTTGCCAAGCCGGGCTTCGGGCAGCACTTCACCGACCACATGGTGACGATCCGCTGGAACCGGGAGAAGGGCTGGCACGACGCTGAAGTCGGCCCCTACAGCTCTCTCTCACTCGACCCCGCGGCAATGGTGCTGCACTACGGCCAAGCGATCTTCGAAGGGCTCAAGGCCTACCGCCAGCCCGACGGTTCGATCGCGTCCTTCCGCCCTGAGGCGAACGCCGCGCGGTTCCGCGCGTCGGCCCGCCGCATGGCGATGCCCGAACTTCCCGACGAGCTCTTCCTGGAGTCTGTCCGGCAGATCCTCGCGGTCGACAACCGCTGGGTGCCGACGGCCGAGGAGGAATCCCTCTACCTGCGGCCGTTCATGTTCTCCACGGAGGCTGGCCTCGGCGTGCGACCCGCGTCCGAGTACATCTACGTGCTGATCGCCTCACCCGCGGGCTCCTACTTCGCGGGCGGCGTCCGGCCGGTGAGCGTGTGGCTCTCGACCGAGTACGTCCGCGCGGCTCCCGGTGGCACCGGCGCGGCCAAGTTCGCCGGCAACTACGCCGCGTCCCTCGTGGCGCAGGCGCAGGCCGCGGAGAAGGGCTGCGACCAGGTCGTCTGGCTCGACGCGGTGGAACGCCGCTGGGTCGAGGAGATGGGCGGCATGAACCTGTTCTTCGTCTTCGGCGACAAGGTCGTCACGCCTGAGCTGACCGGCACGCTGCTGCCCGGCATCACCCGCTCCTCGTTGCTGCAGCTGGCCTCCGACCTCGGACTGTCGGTGGAGGAGCGTCGCATCTCGACGGACGAGTGGGAGAAGGCCAACGCCTCCGGTGAGCTCACCGAGGTCTTCGCCTGTGGCACGGCCGCGGTCATCACGCCGGTCGGCCACGTCAAGCACGCGGGCGGCGAGTTCACCATCGGCGATGGTGGCTCCGGCTCGGTGACGATGAAGCTGCGCGAGCGCCTGACCGGCCTCCAGCACGGCCACGTCGCCGACTCCCACGGCTGGATGACGACCCTGGGCTAGGCGATCACCAGTACGGCCAGAAGCGCGATTTCGGCGGCAGCACCGAGCACATCACCGGTGATGCCGCCGAAACGTTTTCCGGTGTGCTTCACGAGCAGCCACACCAGTGCGCCCGCGACGACGACGGCGACGACCGCCCGCCACCCGAGCGGAACCGCCGCAGCAGCAAGCACCACCCACGTTCCGACGACCACCAGCGGATGCTGTGTGCCCGCAACAAGCGCGCCAAGCCCCTCGGGCCGTGCGGCGGGCACACCACGCATGCAACAGATCCCGAACGCGGCCCGGCTCGTCGCGAACGCCAGCACGATGACACCCCACTGAGCGTGCGGGAGCGCAGCGGCCTGCGCCCCCAGCACGACGATCAGCGAGACGACACCGAACGGCCCCGCGCCGCCGTCCTTCATGACCTTCAGCGCGCGCTCCGGCGGCCCGTAGCAACCGAGCCCGTCGGCCACGTCAGCGAGCCCGTCGAGGTGCATGCCCCGCGTTGCGAGAGCGACGACGCCGACGACCAAGAACCCAGCTACGAGCGCCGATATATTGGATACCGCAAGCAGCTTGAGCACGACGACCACGAACGCGCCGAGCAACACGCCGACGACCGGCGCGCATGCAATGGCCCGCCTTGCCGCTTTGTCGTCGACGTCGTCGACACGCAACGGCAAGACGGTCAGCCAGGAGAGGGCAAGCTTCATTCCTTGTTGGTGACGCCGGCGCTCTCGAACGTCGCCATCTCCGCGATCACCTTCACCGCCGCGATCAGCAACGGCAGCGCTGCCACCGCACCGGAGCCCTCGCCGAGCCGCATCTCGAACTCCAGCAGCGGCTTCAGGTTGAGGTGGCCCAGCGCGATCGCGTGCGCGGGTTCAGCCGACTGGTGCCCGGCGACCCACCACTCACGTGCGCCCGGCGCCAGCTCCTCGGCGACGACAGCGGCGGCACCGACGACGACGCCGTCGAGCACGACCGGAGTCCGTCGCACGGCGGCCTGCGCGAGGAACCCGGCCATCGCCGCCAGGTCCGCGCCACCGGCCGTGGCGAGCAACGCGATCGGGTCGCTGATCACGAGGCGGGCCCGGCGCAGCGCATCCCGGATCGCCGCCGTCTTGCGCATCCACGCCTGGTCGTCGATGCCGGTGCCGCGCCCGACGACCGCGACCGGCTCCGACCCGGTCAGCGACGCGATCAGCACCGCGGCCGGCGTGGTGTTGCCGATGCCCATGTCTCCGGCGACGAGCACGTCGGCGCCCGCGTCGACCTCTTCGTCGGCGATCGCGCGACCGGCCGCGATCGCCAGTTCGCACTGCTCGCGGGTGAGCGCGTCCTCGCGGTCGATCGATCCGGACGACCGCCGCACCTTGTGCGCGCTGACCGCCGCCGGGGTGTCCGCGTCGACCGCCATGTCGACCACGCGCACCGTGGCGCCTGCGACCTGCGCGAGCACGTTGACCGCGGCGCCCCCGGTGAGGAAGTTCGCGACCATCTGGCCGGTCACCTCGCTCGGGTAGGCCGACACGCCCTGCGCGGTCACGCCGTGGTCGCCCGCGAACACGACGACGCGAGGCCGCACGAACGGCTTCGGCGGCACCACGCCCTGGCACGCCGCGATCCAGTTGCCCAGCTCCTCGAGCCGCCCGAGCGAGCCGACCGGCTTGGTCAGCACCGCGTGCCGGGCCTCGGCCTCGCGCAGAACGGTCTCGTCCGGCGGTTCAACCGGCGGGAACTCGGTGCTCACCAGGGCGCTCCTATCGCAGTCTCAGTGGAATGCCGGCGACGAGCAGGAACACCTCGTCGCACACCTCGGCGACGCGCGCGTTGAGCGCACCGAGGTGATCGCGGAAGAGTCTGCCTGAGCGCGTCGACGGAATGACGCCGAGGCCGACCTCCGCCGTCACCAGCACCAGCCGCGCCCGGCACGTGGCGACCGATCGCACGAGTTCGTCGACGTGGAGTTCGACGGTGTCGGTGCCGTTCCCCTCCCACGCGTCAGCGTCGTCCAGCACGCCGACCAGCCACGTCGACAGGTCGTCGACCAGGATCGGAGGGTCTTCGTACTGCGTGGCGGTGAGCAGCGCGGGCAGATCGGGAGGCGCGGAGGCCTCGACCGTGTGCCAAGTGGACGGACGGCGCGCGACGTGCAGCGCGATCCGTTCGTCCCAGTCCGGGTCGTCGGGGTAGCGGCGGGCCGTTGCGACGTAAGTCACGGCAGGCTCGGTCAGCAGGCCTTCCGCGTGCGCTGACTTGCCTGAACGCGCTCCGCCGAGCACGAGAGTGCGAGATGACAAGAGTTAGCCTTCGTCCCATGGAGTTCCGCTGGCGCTACCAGGATGCACAGGGACGCGAGATCGCGGGCCCGGATGTGACGTTCGCCGAGCAGACCGAGGCCGAGGAGTGGTTCAGCGCCGAGTGGCGTGACCTGCTCGACGCCGGGGTCGAGCAGGTCACGCTGCTGCACTCGGAATCCGAGGTGTACGGCCCGATGAGCCTGCACCCTGCCCAATGAGAACAGGGCCGGTTGATCAGCCTTCGGCCGTCAGCCTCGGGTCGTCGGTGATGACGCCTTCGAGGACGTTGTCGATCTGCTTGAGCACGTCGTCGTCGAGCACGATGTCGATGGCCTTGACGTTCTCGTAGACCTGCTCCGGACGCGACGCGCCGATGATCGCGGACGCGACGTTCGGGTTGCGCAGCACCCACGCGACGGCGAGCTGCGCCATCGTGACGCCGGCTTCCTCGGCGATCGGCTTGAGCTGCTGCACGGCCGACAGCACGTCGTCGCGCATCCAGCGCGCGATCATCTTCGACCCGCGCTCGTCGGCGAGGCGCGACCCCTCCGGCACCTCGGCGCCGGGCAGGTACTTGCCGGTCAGGATGCCCTGCGCGACGGGGGAGAAGACGATCTGGCTGAGGCCCTCGCGCTCACAGGCCGGGATGACCTGCGGCTCGATGACCCGCCACAGCATCGAGTACTGCGGCTGGTGCGACACGAACGGCACCTGCAGCTCGCGGGCCAGCGCGGCACCGCGGGTGATCTGCTCGGCGGTCCACTCGGAGACACCGACGTAGAGCACCTTGCCCTGGCGGACGAGGTCGGCGAACGCCAGCATCGTCTCTTCCAGCGGCACCGTGTGGTCGTACCGGTGGGCCTGGTACAGGTCGACGTAGTCGGTCTGCAGGCGCTTCAGCGACGCGTTGGCCGACTCCATGATGTGCTTGCGGCCGAGCCCGCGGTCGTTGGCGCCACCGGGACCGGTCGGCCAGTAGACCTTCGTCAGGATCTCCAGCGACTCGCGCCGCTCACCCTTGAGCGCCCTGCCGAGCACCGACTCCGCGGCGGTGTTGGCGTAGACGTCGGCGGTGTCGAAGGTCGTGATCCCCGACTCGAGCGCCGCCTTCACACAGGCGTGCGCCTGCTCCTCCTCGACCTGGGAACCGTGGGTGAGCCAGTTCCCGTACGAGATCTCACTGATGTTCAGGCCGCTGCGGCCGAGACGACGGAACTTCATACATCGGAGCTTAAACCGAAATCGTTCGTCCTGCTAATGAACTTCGGGTGCGCGCCAGACCAGCGAGTATCGCCAGAACAGGTGCCTGCGAACGCGTGCGCCGGGCGTGATCTTTTCGGCCGCCGCGCGGATCTCTCGCAGTGTCGGCGCCGTCATCACCATCGGCATCTCGGTGTCGTGCGGCGTGCCACCGGTTCCGTTCACCGCTTTGACGAGGCCGACGAGTGCGTTCGCGGGCAACGTCACGAGCTCCATGGCGCGGTCGGTCTTGGACGCCGTCATGTACAGACCGATGATGATCAGCAGCCCACCCGGCTTGGTCAGCCCGGCGAGCCTGGTCAGACCTTCTCGCAACGGCAAGTGGTGCAAACTCGCCTCGGCGGTGACGACGTCGTAGCGTCCCAGTTCGCAGGTCAGCACGTCGCCGTGGATCCACCGGACGCGGTCGCTCGTCGCACTCGCGCGTTCGATCATGCGGGCGCTCGCGTCGATGGCGGTGACCTCGGCGGCGTTGATCGACCGGGCGAGATCGCCGAGCCCGCACCCGACGTCCAGCGCCGAATCGGCCCGAGACGGCAACTGCCGGAGCAGCCAGCGGCGGTACCACTCGTTGTGGTTCCACCGCAGCTTCTCCGGCAGTTGAAGCTTGCGCTGCTTCTCGCGCAACTACTTGACGGCCTCGCCTGGCTTCACACGCGGCTTGGGGACGCGCAGGCGGCGCAGCTGGCTCGCGCGGATGAACGAGTACCAGCCGATCGAGATGCCCTTGATCGGCTCGGTCGGGAACTTCGTCCGGACCTTCCGCGTGACCATCCGGCCGAGGATGAGGCCCTCGATGATCATCGCGATCAGCATGAACGTCGTCGCCAGCGTCGCGTACCGCTGGACCGCCAGCGACGGCGTCAGCAGCGCCACGAACACGAGGATCGCGAGCGGCATGAACAGGCCCATGAGGTTGCGGCGCGAGTCGACGAGGTCGCGGATGTACGCCTTCACCGGACCGCGGTCGCGCGGCAGCAGGTACTTGTCCTCGCCGGCCATCATCCGCTGACGGCGCTCGCTCGCCGCGGCACGGCGCTCTTCCTTGCTCACCTTGTTGCCGCGCATGCGCTTGAACGCCTCGCGCTGCGTGCGGGGCGGCGGCGGGACCGGGCCACTGCGCCGGCCCTGCGCCTCACGCCGCTTCGGCGTGGGCCTGCCCTTGCCCGCCGTGCGGGTGGACTCGGCGACCTCGTCGGTCGACTCGGTGGCCGGGGCTTCGTTAGCGGCGGAGTTGCGGCGCAGGAACCTCACGGCAACAGGGTAGGACAGTGGTTCTTCTGTACCTTTCGCGAGGTGCGCGTACTCATCGCTCCGGACTGCTTCGGCGGCACCCTGACCGCCCGCGAGGCCGCCGACGCCATCGCCACGGGCTGGCGCGACGCCAAACCCGACGACGCCATCACCGAACGCCCGCTGGCGGACGGCGGCCCCGGCTTCGTGGACGTCCTGCACGCAGCCCTCGACGGTGATATCCGATATATCAGCGTGACAGGCCCGCTCGGCGAACCGGTCGAGGCACGCTGGCTCAGCGTGCACGCCGACGGTCGGCGCGTTGCCTACATCGAGTCCGCCGAAGCGTGCGGCCTCCACCTCATCCCCGCGGAGCTCCGCCCGGAATCCTGCGAGACGGCGACAACGCGAGGCGTTGGCGAACTCATCGCGGCAGCTGCGGATGACAACGATGCCATCACAGTCGGCCTCGGCGGCTCCGGCACGACCGACGGCGGCGCCGGCATGCTCGCCGCGCTCGCCGACGCCAACGTCGAACTGACTGATATATCGCTCATCGCCGCGTCCGACGTCGAGAACCCGCTCCTCGGCCCGCACGGCGCCGCCCGCACGTTCGGCCCGCAGAAGGGCGCGTCCCCGGAGGCCGTCGAGCGCCTCGATGCAAAGCTCGCTGCGATGGACGTCCTCAAACCCGTATCCGATATACCGGGTGCCGGCGCGGCCGGCGGCCTCGGCGCCGCGCTGCTCTCACTCGGTGCGACGGTGAAGTCCGGCGCCGGCCTCGTCCGTGAACTCACCGGCCTCGACGCCGCGCTCGACGACGCCGACGTCGTCGTCACGGGCGAAGGCAGCTTCGACTGGCAGTCACTGCGCGGCAAGCTCATCACCGCCGTCGCCGGAGGCGCCGCCGAACGCGGTATCCCATGTATTGCCATCGCGGGCCAGGTCAGCGTCGGCCGCCGCGAGATGGGCGCCGCCGGCGTCCAGGACGCCTACTCGGTGTCCGACCACGTCGGCTCCGTGCAAAAGTCGATTGCGGACGCCCGCAAAAGTCTCATTGCAACGGCGCAGCACGTAGCCAGACAGTGGTCGCGTTGAGGGGGATCTGATGGATCGGAGTCCGCGCGTTGACGCGTGGCTGGAGGAAGTGTTCGGCGACACGAGTGCGGTGATGCTCAAACCGAACCAGTTGGTGGGGCTGAACCTCGCTGTGCAACGGGGTGCGGTGCCGCCTGACGAGGTGATGGAGGTCTGGTTCCACCAGATCTTCACCGCGCGGATCATGGCGGCGCAGTCCGAGTCGGGGTTCATCGACGCGGCTCGCGCGAAGGGGTGGTCGGACGCGCGGATCGGCGAAATGCTGATGGTCGAGCCGGAGCGGCTCGACGAGCACCGTGATGAGCAGCGGGAACTGCACCTGAAGATCCATCCGGCGATCCGGCGGCGAGCGGATTGAGGCGCAGTCTGCTCTCGCGCTGATATATCGGTTGGCTTGAGGGTGGTCTACGTGACAGTCGACACCTGGGGCGTCAGGGGTGGCCGTTGTGGGACCATGGGAGTGGAACAAAGCGGGGAACGCCCGTGTTGTTGAAGGGCGAACCGCCCGCAAAGGACCTCTTAGGAGAGCCATGACGACCGCTCAGGATGCCGCTTCGACCTCCGAGGCGCCCAGCCACGGCGTGACGCTGACCGATGCGGCCGCCCTCAAGGCCAAGGCGCTGCTCGACCAGGAGGGCCGCGACGACATGCACCTGCGCATCGCCGTCCAGCCCGGCGGTTGCGCTGGTCTGCGCTACCAGCTGTTCTTCGACGAGCGTTCGCTCGACGGTGACGCGCTGGTCGACTTCAACGGCATGAAGGTCGCCGTTGACCGCATGAGCGCGCCGTACGTCGAAGGCGCCGTCATCGACTTCGTGGACACGATCGAGAAGCAGGGCTTCACGATCGACAACCCGAACGCCGGCGGGTCGTGCGCCTGCGGCGACTCGTTCCACTAAGGCGAACAGACGCGTGAGGCCGCGTTCCCGCATCGACGGGAACGCGGCCTCAGCCGTGTTCGGACCAACTGGGGATCAGCCCAGAGGTTCAGACGCCATACTCGGCCAGGCCTTCGACCTGGTGGGTGCACCGCTCGTCGACCTGCCATGGCGCGGCCGCGCGCGGGGCGGGAAGGGGGTGCTCGGGGTGCGTCAGAGCGAAGGGGAGCTGCGCGCAGTCCTCGATCAGCTCACTCATCGTGGTCGCCTCAGGGATCGTCACGCCCCGACGTTATGACGGTGGTCTGACCTGCGGTAGACCTACCAAACGGTAGTCTTCACGACTGCACTCATCCGGGTGAGTTGTCACGTAGCGCAACAACGTAAAGGGAGAGCCGACGTGCCGGTAGCCGTGTGCGGCAGCATCGCGACCGACCATCTGATGCACTTTCCGGGCCGATTCGCGGACCAGCTGGTCGCGGAGCGTCTCGACCGTGTGTCGCTGAGCTTCCTGGTCGACGACCTCGTAGTCCGCCGCGGTGGGATCGGCGCGAACATCGCGTTCGGGCTCGGCGTGCTCGGGGTGCGGCCGGTGCTCGTGGGCGCCGTCGGCAAGGACTTCGACGACTACCGCTCGTGGCTGGAGCGGCACGGCGTCGACACGTCGGGCGTGTACGTGTCCGAGGTCGCGCACACCGCGCGGTTCGTCTGCACGACGGACGACGACATGTGCCAGATCGCCTCCTTCTACGCCGGTGCGATGGCCGAGGCGCGCAACATCGAGCTCGCGCCGATCGCGAACCGCGTCGAGAACCTCGAACTCGTCGTGATCAGCCCGGACGACCCCGCCGGCATGCTGCGCCACGCCGACGAGTGCCGTCAGCGCGGCTACCGCTTCGCCGTCGACCCGTCGCAGCAGCTCGCCCGCATGGACGGCGACCAGGCGCGCGCGTTCATCGAAGGTGCCGAGTACCTCTTCAGCAACGACTACGAGTGGGAACTGCTGCTGCAGAAGACCGGCTGGACCGAGGCCGACGTCCTCGCCCGCGTCGGCAAGCGCGTCACCACGCTCGGCGCCAAGGGTGTCGAGATCGTCGACCGCGACGGCCTCTCGCTGCACGTGCCCGCGGTCCCCGAGGTCGCGAAGACCGACCCGACCGGTGTCGGCGACGGTTTCCGCGCGGGCTTCCTCGCCGGCACGTCCGCTGGTCTGAGCCTGGAGCGCGCGGCTCAGCTCGGTTCGCTGATCGCCGTCGAGGTGCTCGAAACCGTTGGCACGCAGGAATGGGTGCTGGAGAGCGAGTCGGCGATCGCGCGCATTCGCGGCGCGTTTGGCGACGAAGCTGCTGAGGAGATCGCCCCCGTCCTGCCATGATCGGACAATGGGGACGTACCTGTTCGGCGACACCGGTGAGTTGCTCGATCCGCAGTTCGACGCGCTGAGCTCCCTGCTCGACGCGGGCACCTTCGCCCGCGTCGAGCGGCTCGGCATCACGGACGGCTGGCGCTGCCTGGAGGTCGGGGGCGGCGGGGGATCGGTGGCGACCTGGCTCGCCGACGTCGTCGCCCCGTCCGGGCACGTGACGGTCACCGATCTCGACGTCTCCCGGCTCGAGGAACGTGACAACATCACCGTCCTGGAGCACGACGTAGTATCCAATATATTGCCTGGGAACGCGTTCGACCTGGTCCACGCGCGCCTGGTGCTGTTCCACCTTCCCGCTCGTGACACCGTCTTGCGGAAGTTGCGCGACTCGTTGCGTCCCGGCGGCTGGCTCGTGCTCGACGAGTTCGACTGCCTCCCGCTCGACGTCCTCAAAGCCGCGCCCGACGACGCGAAGCTGATCATGCGGGTGAAGAACGCCGTGCTGACGTTGCTCGACCATGCCGGTGCGGAGCTGGCGTGGGGCGCGCGCATCGAGAGGGCGTTGGTCGACACGGGCCTGCACGACGTCAGCGGTTCCCGCGAGGTGCAGGAGTGGGAGGGCGGCTCGCCGGGCTGCCGGCTGCTCGCCACTACCGCACGCCAGGTGCGCGCGAAACTGCCGCTCTCCGACGCCGAGTTCGACCGCTACCTGGAGCTGATGGCGTCGCCCGAGACCATCGTCAGCTCCTATGCGATCTGCAGCGCGCAAGGTCGTCGCTGAACGAAAAGGGCCCCTCCGAGGAGGGGCCCCGATTCGTCAGAGCTTGACCGGGTAGTGCGGTTCCGGCACCACCGGCTTGATGCGGCCCTCGATGAAGATGCCGTGCCAGATCATGAACACCAGCAGCGCCCAGATGCGGCGGCTGTGGTCGATGATCCCGGAGCGGTGCTCCTCGATGAGGCGCAGCACCGCGTGCTTGTCGAGGTACTGGTCGGTCTGCGACGTGCGCACGATGTCGACCGCCCAGTCGTGCATCTCGTCCTTGAGCCAGTGCCGGATCGGCACCGGGAAGCCGAGCTTGCGGCGGTTCAGCACGTGCGCGGGCACGATGTCGCGGATCGCCTTGCGCAGCGCGAACTTCGTGGTGTCCTTCGTGATCTTCAGCTCGCTCGGGATCTGCGAGGCGATCTTGAAGACCTCGGGGTCCAGGAACGGGACGCGCAGCTCCAGCGAGTTCGCCATGGTCATCTTGTCGGCCTTGACCAGGATGTCGCCGCGCAGCCACGTGAACAGGTCGACGTGCTGCATGCGCGTGACCGGGTCCCAGTGCTGCGACTCGCGGTACGGCTGGGCCGTGACGTTCATGTGCGACACGTTCGAGTCGTACGTGCGCAACACCTCGCGCAGCTGCGGGTCGAGGAAGATGCGCGCGTTGCCGTAGTAGCGCTCCTCCAGCGTGAGCGCGCCACGACGCAGCAGGTCCTTGCCGCGCACGCCCTGCGGGATCTTCGTGGAGACCTTGCCCATCGCCTTGCGCAGCGCGCCGGGCACCTTCTCGAACGCCGCCAGCGACAACGGCTCGCGGTAGATCGTGTAGCCGCCGAACAGCTCGTCCGCGCCCTCGCCGGACAGGACGACCTTCACGTGCTGACGTGCCTCACGGGCGATGAACCACAACGGCACCAGAGCCGGGTCGGCCACCGGGTCGTCGAGGTACCAGGTGATCAGCGGTAGGGAGTCCATCATCTCCTGCGCGCTGACCGTGCGGACGACGTGCTTCACGCCGATCAGCGCCGCCGACTCCGCGGCCACGTCGACCTCGGAGAAGCCCTGGCGTTCGAAGCCGGTGGTGAACGTGATCAGGTCCGGGTTGTGCTCCTTGGCCAGCGCCGCGACCACAGTGGAGTCGATGCCGCCGGACAGGAACGAGCCGACCGTGACGTCCGCGCGCATGTGCTTGGCGACCGAGTCGCGCAGCGCCGCCGTGATCTCGTCGTACAGCGCGTCCGCCTCGGCCTCGTTGCGGACGGTGCGCACCTTGAAGTTCGCGGGGAAGTAGCGCTCGAACGTCGGTGCCTCACCCGGCACCAGCGTGAACGAGTGGCCGGACTCGACGCGGAAGATCTGGTCGTGCAGCGAGGCGGGCTCCGGCACGTACTGCAGCGTGAGGTAGTGCTGCAGGCCCTTGACGTTCATCTTCGGCTCGATGCCGAGGGTGGGGGCGATCTCCAGCAGGATCTTCTTCTCGCTGGAGAACGCGACGCCCTTGGCGCCCTTCGCGTAGTACAGGGGCTTGATGCCGAACGGGTCGCGGCCGCCGAACACGATCCCGCGCTCGGAGTCCCAGATCATGAAGGCGAACATGCCGCGCAGCTTCGTGATCGCCGCGGGGCCGAAGTAGTGGTACGCGGCGACGATCGTCTCGGTGTCGCCGTCGGTGTGGAAGACCGCGCCGAAGGACTCGGTGAGCTCGGCGCGCAGCTCCAGGTAGTTGTAGATCTCGCCGTTGAAGTTGATCGTGTACCGGCTCGGCGCCTCCGGCGGGCCCCACGTCAGGGGCTGGTGGGAGTGCTCGATGTCGATGATCGCGAGCCGGTTGAACCCGAAGACGACCTCGTCGACCCGTCGGGTGCCGCTCTCGTCGGGGCCGCGGTGCCGCATGCAGCGCAGCGCGGCCTCCACCGCCGGGCGTGCGCTCTCGGCCTCGTTCTCGCTAGGGCAAACAAGTCCTGCCAGGCCGCACAAGGCTCTCGCACCTCTCAAGAAATACGACGGGGAAGTCTTCAGTATGCCGAAGGGGCTCTGTGTGACCGAAACTGCACCGCAGCGGCGGTGCCCCCAAGGGGTGAGCGCCGTTGCGCTGGGCTACGCTCCCGCTTGATCCGTTGGCATGGAACGAGGAGGCGGGCGAGCAGTGGGCCTGAAGGAGGGCACCAGGGCATCCCGGCTGGCGAAGACCGCCGGGCTGGTCGGCCTGGTCGGTATCGGGGCCACCGGTTGCTCCACGGACGAGGTGCTGCGCTTCGGCTGGCCAGTGGCCGTCACGCCGCAGGCCGAGAAGATGCGCGAGCTCTGGACCTGGTCCGTGATCGCCGCGCTCGTCGTCGGCGTCATCGTGTGGGGCCTGATCCTGTGGTCGGTGGTCTTCCACCGCAAGAAGTCGGAAGAGCTGCCGCGCCAGACGGCGTACAACCTCCCGCTGGAGATCGTGCTCATCGTCGTGCCGACGGTGATCGTGGCGGTGCTGTTCTACTTCACCGCCGTCACGCAGAACTACGTCACGGACAAGTCGGGCAAGCCCGACGTGAACGTCGACGTGATCGCGTTCCAGTGGAACTGGGAGTTCCAGTACCCGGACCACAAGACCGAAGAGGGCAACGTCGTCAGCACGGTCGGCACCTCGGGCGAGATCCCGATCATGGTGCTGCCGGCGCACAAGCGCATCCAGTTCAAGCTGCGCTCGACGGACGTCATCCACTCGTTCTTCGTGCCGGAGTTCCACTTCAAGCGGGACGTCTTCCCGATGCCGGAGAAGAACAACCAGGACAACGTCTTCCAGATCGACCAGATCGACCGTCCCGGTGCGTTCGTCGGCCGGTGCGCCGAGCTGTGCGGCTCGTACCACGCGGTGATGAACTTCGAGGTCAGGGCCCTTGAGGCGGCCGACTTCGACAAGTACATCGAGATCCGCAAGGAGATCAACCCGAAGACGGGCAAGCCGTTCACCACGGCCGAGGCGCTGTCGCAGGTGAACTGCGGCGAGCTGTGCGCGCCGCTGGCCACCACGACCACCCCGTTCAACACCGACCGGACGGCCCGCGAGGCCTCCGGCGCGGGTCAGAAGTAGGGAACGCCCCGCGATGAAGATCGAAGCTCGCGTATTCGACCTGGTGATGGCCTTCTCGTTCCTGATGGCCGTCGTCTACGGCTACTGGACGCACGCGGCGACCGGCCACGTCGAGCCCACCGGCACGGTGGCGCTCGCGCTGACCGGTGGCCTGGCCCTCATCACCGGGACCTACTTCCGGTTCGTCGCCCGCCGCATCGAGGTGCGGCCGGAGGACAACCCCGAGGCCGAGGTGTCCGACGGCGCCGGTGAGCTGGGCTTCTTCAGCCCCGGCTCGTACTGGCCGGTCGGCCTCGCGGCCGCGGCGGCGACCGCCGGTGTCGCGGTGGCGTTCTGGCACGTGTGGCTGCTCGTGATCGCCATTGTCATGGTGCTGATCATGGTCGGCGGTCTGGTGTTCGAGTACCACACCGGTCCCAACCACGACTGATATCCCGTATCCGATATATCGGATATCGCTTGCTGAGGCCCTTCCCGTCATGGGGAGGGCCTCAGGCGTTTCCGGAGCTGATATCCAGCATGTGATGTATTGCATATCGGATACGGGATATCGGCCCGCGCCGGCTGGCAGCGGGCGTTCCAGATATCCCGTATGCGATATATCGGCTGGTCGTCGGTTGCCGCCGAAATCCCGTATATCAGCGGTGCGTCCGATATATCGCATACTGCGCGAAGGGCCCTCCCCGCCGTGATGGCGGGGAGGGCCCTTCGCAGGTCCTGAGTGGGCGCCTGAGCGCTACGCGGCTGCGGTGACCTTCTCGGGGGTCTTCTGGTACGCGTCGACGTACTCCTGGCCGCTGAGGTCCAGGATGCGGTAGATGATCTCGTCGGTGACGCTGCGCAGGACCGGCAGCGACTCCTGCATGCCGTCGTAGCGGCTGAAGTCGAGCGGTTCGCCGAAGCGGACCGTCACGGGGACGATCTTCGGGAACCGGCTGCCGACGGGCTGCACCTTGTCCGTCCCGATGATGCCGACCGGCACGACCGGGGCACCGGACTCCAGCGCCATGCGGGCGACGCCGGTGCGGCCGCGGTGGAGCATGCCGTCGAGCGAGCGGGTGCCCTCCGGGTAGATCGCGAAGGCCTCGCCGCGGCCCAGGATCTCGGCGGCGGTGTCGAGCGCGGCGCGTGCGTCGCGGCCCTTGCCTCGGTGCACCGGCACGTGGCCCAGCGAGGAGAAGAACCAGCGGGACAGCGAACCCTTCACACCGGTGCCGGTGAAGTACTCCGCCTTCGCGAGGAACGACACGCGTCGCGGCACGACCATGGGGATCACGACGCTGTCGATGAAGCTGAGGTGGTTGGCCGCCAGGATGACGGGGCCGTCGGTGGGGATGTTCTCCAGACCGTCCACCACCGGGCGGTAGACAAGACGGGCTGCGCGCGCGACGACATGCTTCATCACCGGGTAGAGGACCATGCCTCCAGCATTCCAGGTGGCGATTGCCGCCGCGTTACCACGTGGTGCGCATCTCCGGCCCGTCACTCGCTCGGACTACACCGATGCAGCGGTCGTGCGAGCACGGTCACGCGCCGACGACGACGCGTGACCGAGAAAGCTCCTACTAGCCCTTCAAGGACTGGGAGAGCTCCACCCAGCGACCGAGCAACGAGGCCGCGGCCCCGGAGTCGATCGCTTCGGCGGCACGGCCCAGCGAGGCCGTCAGGTCGGCGTGCAGGTCGGCGGAGAACCCTCCGTGCGCCGCGATGGCACCGGCGGCGTTCACGAGCACCGCGTCGCGCACCGAACCCGTCTTGCCTGCCACCAGGTCGCGGACCACCTGGGCGTTGACGGAAGCGTCGCCGCCCTTCAGGTCTTCCTCACGCGCGGGCTTCACGCCCAGCACCGACGGGTCGATGGTCTCCGTCCGCACCTCGCCGTCCTGCGCGAGCCACGCGGACGTCGTCGTGGTCGTCGTGATCTCGTCGAGGCCGTCGTCGCCGCGCACCACCAGCGCGGTGTTGCGGCGGCGGGCGAACACACCGGCGATCAACGGCGCCGCAGCGGCACGGGCGCAGCCGATCAGGCCGATCTGGGGCTGGGCCGGGTTCGTCAGCGGGCCGAGCAGGTTGAACGACGTCGGGATGCCGATCTCGCGGCGCACCGGGCCCGCGTGCCGGAAGCCGGGGTGGAACACCGGCGCGAAGCAGAAGCCGATGCCCAGCTCGGCCACGGTCGCCCGGACGCCGTCGGGCGGCAGGTCGATCGCGACGCCCAGCTCCTCCAGCACGTCCGCGGTGCCGCACTGCGACGACGCCGCGCGGTTGCCGTGCTTCACCACCGGCACGCCCGCAGCCGCCGTGATGATCGCGGCCATCGTCGAAATGTTCACCGAACCGGAATGATCACCGCCGGTGCCCACGATGTCCGTCGCGCGCACGCCCACGTCGAACCGGCGGGCGTGGTTGAGCATCATGGTCGCGAGGCCGTCGATCTCCTCCGGCGTCTCGCCCTTGGCGCGCAACGCGACGATGAACGCCGCGATCTGCGACGGCGTCGCCTCGCCCGACATGACCTGGTCCATTCCCCAGGCGGTGTCGTCCGCGGTCAGGTCGACGCCGTCGAGCAACCGGTTGAGCAGTGTCGGCCAGGTGCGCTCTGTTTCCCCCATGGCGCGCTCAGCCCCTGACGACAGGAACAGCCGAGCCCCGCAGCACCTCGGCCACGGTCTCGGCGGCGGCCAGCGGGTCCAGCGGGTGCACCAGCACCGCGTCGGCCTGCGACCACGTCGCGAGCCAGCGGTCGTCCTTGCGGCGCACCGCGACGACGATCGGCGGACAGTTCGTGATCTCGTCCTTGAGCTGGCGGGACAGGCCCATGCCACCGGTCGGCTGCGCCTCGCCGTCGAGGATCAGCAGGTCGACCGTGCCGTTGTCCACCTCGTAGAGGACGTCGGCGATCGCGCCCGCCTCGATGAAGTCGACGCGCGCCAGGTCCGGCGCCGGGCGGCGGCCGACCGCAGTGATGATCGTCTCACGCACCTCGGGCCGGTGGCTGAACACCAGGATCTTCGTGGTCTGCGTGCTCATCTCTGGATCCTCCGCTGCGACTGCCGACTGCGGTCCTGAAGAAAGTGACCAAGGTCGCCGTGATGCTATCGGGCGGGCGCCTGCGCCGGTTGTAGGGCGTCCCACCCGAGGGCCTCACCGCCGAGCCGCTGCGCCAGCGAGGCCATCCGCGACCGCTCCTGGGCGCAGTGCAGAGCGTCCAGCTTCTGCACCCGACTGATATGCGATATATCACCTGCGACGAGCATCCAGCCGTCCGGAGTTAGCAGCTCTCGCGCACGTTCTACCTGCTCAGGCGGTATGCGCACGTGGTGGCGCAGCACCGCGAGCTCGTCCGCACGCCACTGCGGAGAACGGGCCAGAGCGGCCGAATCCGCCTCCACGATGTCGAACGCCTCGACCACCACGACGAGCGTCGGATCGTCGATCGACAACGACGGTTCGTCCTGTCGATGCAGCCAGTCCCGCAATCGGCCCAGCACGCCCATCTCGTTGATCTCCTCGCGATCACCCGCTGTGTGACCCAGCCGACCCATGATCTGCCCAGGACCCGATGGGCGGACGGAAATTACGCAAGCAATAATGCTGCCCGTGACCACGGCAGCGCCTTCAATCGGCCAGCGCGTGCACTCGCTGAACCGCCCGAACATGGTCAGCGTCGGCACGATCGTCTGGCTGTCCAGCGAGCTCATGTTCTTCGCTGGCCTCTTCGCCATGTTCTTCACGGTGAAGGCCCAGAACGAAGGACCCTGGCCTCCTCCGCCCACCCACCTGAACATCCCCTACGCGGCGGTCTTCACGATCATCCTCGTGGCGTCGTCCTTCACGTGCCAGTGGGGCGTGTTCGCGGCGGAGCGGGGTGACGTCTTCGGTCTGCGTCGCTGGTACATCGTGACGCTGATCATGGGCGCGATCTTCGTCGGTGGTCAGGCGGGTGAGTACGTCGAGCTGGTTCACGCCGGCACGACGATCCCGTCCTCGGCCTACGGCACCGTCTTCTACCTGACGACCGGCTTCCACGGCCTGCACGTCATCGGCGGTCTGATCGCGTTCGTCTACCTGTTGATCCGGACGAAGCTCAGCAAGTTCACGCCTGCACAGGCCACCTCGGCGATCGTCGTGTCGTACTACTGGCACTTCGTCGACGTCGTGTGGATCGGCCTGTTCGCAATCATCTACATCGTGCCCTGACCTGGTCAGCACGTAGCAAAGCCACGAGCTCCCGAACTGACAGCAAGGGTTGCCGCACACCATGACCACCACTACGAAACGCCCCCGCGGCGCCCGCACGAAGCTGCGCCGCCGGGTGGCCGGCCTGCTCGCGCTGGGCTTCGGCCTGCTGAGCGCCGGCATGCTGTTCGCCGCGTTCGCGCCCCAGGCCCAGACCGCGCAGGCGCAGCAGGACGCCGCGCTGGTCCGCCAGGGCGAGCAGATCTACCTGAACACCTGCGCGGGCTGTCACGGCCTGTCGCTCGAAGGTGTCAAGGACCGCGGGCCGAGCCTGATCGGCGTCGGCGACGCCGCGGTCTACTTCCAGACTTCCTCCGGCCGCATGCCCATGGCGCGGCAGGAGGCGCAGGCCATCCGCAAGCCCGCGAAGCTCTCCCCCGAGGAGATCAACGCGCTGATGGCCTACATCACCGCGAACGGCGGCGAGGGCCCGAAGATGCCTTCCGAGACCGGTGAGGCCCTGCGCGGCGAGAACCCGGCGCGCGGTGGCGAGCTCTTCCGCCTCAACTGCTCCAGCTGCCACAACTTCACGGGTCGTGGTGGCGCGCTGTCGTCCGGCAAGTTCGCGCCGGAGCTCGACGGGGTCACGGAAGAGCAGATCTACACGGCGATGCTGACCGGCCCGCAGAACATGCCGAAGTTCGGCGAGCGCCAGCTCACGCCGGAAGAGAAGAAAGACATCATCGCGTACGTCAAGTCGGTGACCGACGGGAACAACAACTCCGGCGGTAACCCGCTGGGTGGGTTCGGACCCGTGTCCGAGGGCTTGATCGCGTTCATCGTGGGTATCGCCGCGCTCATCGGCGTCACCCTCTGGATCGGAGCCAAGGCATGAGCGGCGACAAGCCGATCGAGCTGCCCAGCGAGGCAGAACTCGCGGAGATGAGCCGGGACGACCTCGTCAAGCTCGGCACTCAGATGGACGGCGTCGAGCTGGTCCACTACGAGGAGAAGTGGCCGGTTCCCGGCACCCGCGCCGAGCGTCGCGCTCAGCGTCAGGTCGCCCTGTGGTTCATGATCTCCGCGTTGGCGGGCCTGGCCTTCCTCGGCGTGTTCCTGTTCTGGCCGTGGCAGTACGAGGCCCCCTCGAACGAGCACGGCCACCTGCTGCACTCCCTGTACAACCCGCTGATCGGCCTGTTCCTGGGCGTCTCGGTGGTGGGTCTCGGTGTCGGCGCGCTGCTGTACACCAAGAAGTTCATCCCGGACGAGCTCGCGGTGCAGCAGCGTCACGACGGCCCGTCGGCCGAGGTCGACCGCGCCACGCTCGTCGCCGAGCTCGCCGACGCCGGTGAGCGCAGCGGCATCGCCCGCCGCAGCCTGATCAAGCGCACCGCGGGCCTCGGCGCCGGCGTGCTGGGTCTGGGCGTGGCGGCCGTCCCGCTGGGCGCGCTGATCAAGAACCCGCACTCGGACAGCGAGACCAAGGCCTCGCTGTGGCACACCGGCTGGAAGGCCGAAAAGGGCGAGAAGGTCTACCTCCGCCGCCACACCGGCAACTTCCACGAGGTCTCCCTGGTACGTCCCGAGGACGTCGAGCCCGGCGGCTTCGAGACGGTGTTCCCGTTCCGGGAGTCCGAGCGCGACGACGAGCACGCCCTGGTCGCGGCCCTCAAGCGGGCCGACGCGCCGGTCATGCTCATCCGCCTGCGCCCGAACCAGGCGGTCACCAAGCGAGCCGGTCAGGAAGACTTCAACTTCGGCGACCTGTACGCGTACTCGAAGATCTGCACGCACCTCGGTTGCCCGACGTCGCTGTTCGAGCAGCAGACCGGTCTGCTGCTCTGCCCGTGCCACCAGTCGCAGTTCGACGTGTTCGAGTACGCCAAGCCGCGGTTCGGTCCGGCGACCCGTCCTCTTCCCCAGCTTCCAATCACTGTGGACGAAGAGGGATACTTGGTTGCCCGCAGCGACTTCATCGAGGCTGTGGGTCCGGCGTTCTGGGAGCGGAAGTCATGAGTGCCATCACCACGCCGACGAAGCCGGCCAACGCGGCCGCGCGCGTCGCAGGGGCGGCGGCTAACGCTGCCGACGAGCGCTACCACGCAGCTGCTGGCCTGCGTAAACAGCTGAACAAGGTCTTCCCGACGCACTGGTCGTTCCTGCTCGGTGAGATCGCGCTCTACAGCTTCATCGTTCTGCTGCTGTCGGGTACGTACCTCGCCCTGTTCTTCGACCCGTCGATGACCGAGGTCACCTACAACGGCGCGTTCGAGAACCTGCGCGGCATCGAGATGTCGCGGGCGTTCGCCTCGACGCTCGACATCTCGTTCGAGACGCGCGGTGGCCTGTTCGTCCGCCAGGTGCACCACTGGGCGGCGCTGCTGTTCATGGCCGCGATCGTCGTGCACATGTTCCGGATCTTCTTCACCGGCGCGTTCCGCAAGCCGCGTGAGATCAACTGGGTCATCGGCATCGTGCTGTTCATGCTCGGCGCGATCGAGGGCTTCCTCGGCTACTCGCTGCCGGACGACCTGCTCTCGGGCACCGGCCTCCGCGTCATGGCGGCGCTGCTGATCTCGTTCCCGGTCATCGGCACGTGGCTGAACTGGCTGATGTTCGGCGGGGAGTTCCCCGGCACGGACATCATCCCGATGCTCTACACCGCGCACATCCTGATCATCCCGGCGATCATCCTGGGTCTGATCGCGGCGCACCTCGCGCTGGTCTGGTACCAGAAGCACACGCAGTTCCCGGGCGTGGGCCGCAAGGAGACCAACGTCGTCGGCGTCCGCATCATGCCGGTGTTCGCGGCCAAGGGCGGTGGCTTCTTCGCCATCGTCGTCGGTGTCATCGCGATCATGGGTGGCGTCTTCCAGATCAACCCGATCTGGAACTTCGGCCCGTACAACCCCGCGCAGATCTCCGCCGGTTCGCAGCCTGACTGGTACATGGGCTGGACCGACGGCCTGGTCCGCATCTGGCCCGCGTGGGAGTTCTACCTGGGCAACTACACGATCCCGGCGCCGTTCCTGCCGTTCATCCTCGGTCTGCCGCTGCTGACCGGCATCGCGGCGGTGTACCCGTGGATCGAGAAGAAGATGACCAAGGACTACGCGCATCACAACCTGCTGCAGCGCCCGCGTGACGTTCCGGTCCGCACCGCGCTCGGCTGGATGGCGATCACGTACTTCATGGTCCTGCTGCTCATGGGCGGCAACGACATCTTCGCGTACAAGTTCGACATCTCGTTGAACCTGACGACGTGGATGGGCCGCATCGGCATGCTGGTCCTGCCTCCGATCGCGTACTTCGTGGCGTACCGCATCTGCATCGGTCTGCAGCGCGGCGACCGCGAGGTGCTGGAGCACGGTGTCGAGACCGGCATCATCAAGCGCCTGCCGCACGGCGAGTTCATCGAGATCCACCAGCCGCTCGGCCCGGTGGACGACCACGGCCACCCGATCCCGCTCGCCTACCAGGGCGCGTCGGTGCCGAAGAAGATGAACAAGCTCGGCTCGGCCGGTCACCCGGTCGCCGGCAGCACGTGGTCGCCGGACCCGGTCGAGGAGACCGTGGCCCTGGAGAACGCGCGCAAGAAGGCGCAGGTCTCGGAGGAGATCAGCGCGGAGGACAAGGCCGGCGAGCTCGCGGGCAAGCCGTCCGACCCGAAGGCCTGACCTCCTGCTTTTAGAACTGTGAAAAGCCCCCGTGAACCATCACGGGGGCTTTTCGTTACGTCGGTTGCGCCGAATGATTCCGGGCGCTGTGCCGTTCGTGGCTGAGTCGCGACTACTGCGCGTCATCCAGGCCGATGGCGAACGCGGCCTCGTCGTCTCGCTTCGAGTAGCTGCGGAACGCGATGTGCGTGTCGGTGTTCAGCACGCCCGCGACCTTGCTGATCTTGCCGGGAACCAGGGCGGCGAGATCCTCGTGCTTGCTGACCCGCACCAGCGCGATCAGGTCCACGTCACCTGCGCAGGAGTACACCTCCGTGACGCCGTCGATGTCGGCGATCTCCTGCGCCGCCTCGGGAATGCGTTCGGCGGCGGCCTGGATCAGCACGATGGCGGTGACCACGTCGTCCTCCTCTGGTCTCAGCACGGGTAACTAAAGCACCCGTAGTCTGCCCTACCGGCTGATCGCTGGCGTGGAGACGTCGCTGCGAGCGTAGGACCCCTCATTTTCTCCCTTTCCCATGAGGTGAACCGTGTTCGCACGCAAGTTGATTGCCGAGGTGGCCGGTACGACCATCCTCTGCCTGTTCGGCATCTCCGCTGCTGTTTCCGTGGTCTCGGCGGGCAACGAGCCCTCCGGCCTGCTCATCGTCGCGCTGGCTCACGGCCTCGCGCTGATGGCCGGCATCTACGCGTTCGGCGCCATCTCCGGCGCGCACTTCAACCCGACCGTCACCGTTGCGCTGGCCGTGTCCGGACGTCTTCCGTGGCGCGAGGTGCCCGGTTACGTCGGTGCGCAACTCGTCGGCGGCGTCCTGGCCGCTTCGCTCGCACACCTCGTGCACGGTTCGCGCGCCATCGAGGTCGGTCTGGGTGCGACGGCGTTCGGCTCCGGGGTCAGCGTGACGCAGGCTGTCATCGCCGAGGCGCTCGGTGCATTCATCCTGGTGACCGCGGTGTTCGCACTGGCGGTCAACCCGAACGCTCCGAAGGGTCTGCACGGCGTCGGGATCGGGCTGGCGCTCGCTACCCAGATCCTCGCGTTCGGTCCTGTCGCGGGTGCGTCGGTGAACCTCGCCCGCACGTTCGGCCCAGATGTGGTGCTGACCTTCGCCGGCGGCGACCCGGCGTGGGCTCAGCTGCCGGTGTACCTGGTCGCGCCTGTCTTCGGCGGCGTCCTGGCGGCCGGTCTCTACGCGCTGCTGACCTCCGTGTCGCGCCGCGTGCACGTCACTCAGGGGTCGTGAACCTGGCACTGATATATCGCTTGGCCTCCCCCCGAACTGATATATCGGCGTCGGCTCATACCGCTGACCTGCTGCTTAGCAATGAGTCTTTTGATGACGTCGTCAAAAGACTCATTGCAAGGGTGGATACGCGGGCGGGTCGCGGGTCAGGTTTCGGCGGTCATGTGGTGCGGCTCTTCGGGGTGGACGAGGTGGGCGGGCGACATGTGCTCACTCGGCCCATGACACTCATGCCGCTGCGGCGCCGGCGGTTGAGGACCACGGCTCGTCGGCGTCCACGAGGTGGATGCGGGTTGGTTGGTCGAAATTGCGCGGGCAGGTTCGCGCGGTCAGTTCCAATGGGCGTGCAGTGGGCGAGTGCCCGCTGTGTGCGTGGCCGACGGCACCTACGTCGCTGCGGCACGGGTGGGCGGGGACCGCGGTTCGTCGGCGTGCACGAGACGGTGCGGGGTCGGTCGAGTTAGCGCGGCACGGCGCCGGTCAGTTCCAGCGGTCGTGCAGTGGGCGGGCGCCCGCTGCCTGCTCAGCCCACGGCACCCATGCCGCAGCGGCACCGGCAGGGGAGGACCACGGCTCGTCCGCGTACACGAGGCGGGTGCCGGGTTGGTCGAGCCAGCGCAGCACCACGCCGGCCTCCTCGGGTGGGGCGCCTCGCAGCGGGCCTGGGGTCGGCACGACGGTTTCCGCTGAGGCGACCAGGGCGTCGACGACCGGCATCGGGCGGGTGCCCCGGCGGGCCACCCCGGCTGAGGCGAGTCGGCCGTAGCGCACCACGGAGAACTCCCAGCCGCCCTCGCGGTCTGGGCGGGCTGCCACGAGCTGGGGGAGTGCGGCCAGGGCTGCCAGGCGTTGGGCGCGGTCCAGCGAGCGGACGAGGCTCGCTAGGCGGTCGCGGCGGTTTGCCGCCTCCTCGAAGCGCTCGGCTGAGGCCAGGTTGCCCAGTTGTGCGATGAGGGTGCGTAAGGGGTCGGCGCTGCGGCCTACGACGAGGTCGTGCACGGCCACGACTGCGGGGGAGTACTCCTCCACGGTCTGGCGGCCGGCGCATGGTGCCTGGCACTTGCCCAGCTCGGCCAGTGCGCACGGGGATGCCCGCTGGTTCGTTGCCGGGATCTTGATCGTGCACGAACGCAGTGGCACGGCGTCGAGCAGTGCGCTCGCCACCGACTCGGCCGCCTGGCGCGTGCGGAACGGGCCCAGCGCGCCGTCGCGTGGGTTGCGGACCAGCGACAAACGGGGGAAGGGCTCGTCGGTCAGCACCAGCCACCATGCGTGGTGCGGGTTCTTCGACCTTCGGTTGTAGGCCGGGCGGTGTGCGCGCAGCAGGCGGAGTTCGCGCACCTCGGCCTCCAGCGGATGCGCGCATTCCACGGCGTCGACGCGCACCGCGAGAGCCACCATCTCGCGGAGCCTGCGGCGGCCTTCGCTGGCCGTGAAGTACTGGCGGACACGGCGGCGCAGGTCGGAGGCCGTGCCGACGTAGAGCACCTCTTCCTTCGGGCCGCGGAACATGTACACGCCCGGCGTGGACGGCAGGTGCGCTGCCAGCGAGCGCTTGCGGCGTTGTTCTGGCGTCACCTCCGGCAGGTACGCCAGCAGTTCCTCCAGCGAGTGCACGCCTACGTTGCCGACGCGCTCCAGCAGCGAGTGCAGCACCTCTACCGTCGCGCGGGCGTCGGCCAGCGCGCGGTGCGTCGGCCGGGTCGAGGTGTGGAAGAGGTCTGCCAGCGCCGACAGCCGGCACGACGGGGCCTCGTCGCGGCTCAGCACGCGCCGCGCGAGTTTCACCGTGCAGACCACAGACGGTTTCGGCCAGCGGTAGCCGTAGCGTTCGCAGGCCGCCTTGATGAACCCGATGTCGAAGCCCGAGTTGTGCGCTACCAGCACCGCTCCGGCCGCGAACTCCAGGAACGCGGGCAGCACCGTCTGCAGCCGCGGCGCGCCCATCACCATCAGCTGCGTGATCCCGGTCAGCTGCGCCACCTGCGGCGGAATGCCCCGCTCGGGGTCGACGAGCGTGGCGAACTCGCCGAGCACCTCGCCGGCGCGCACCTTCACCGCGCCGATCTCGGTGACGGCGTCCTCCTCTGCGCTGCCACCCGTCGTCTCCAGGTCGAAGACGACGAACGTCGTGTCGCGCAGAGGCGTGCCTAGCTCGTCGAAGGTCAGTTGACCGGTCACCGGAGTGACGTTAGCGACGGGGTCTGACAATTTTCGGCGCTAACCTCGCCATCGTGCGGATCACGCTTCTGGGACCTTCCGGGTTGAGCCTCAGCGTTCGGCAGCGTTCGTTGCTCGCTGCGCTGGCATTGCAACCCGGCCATGTGGTGCGTTCGGAACGGCTGATCGAGTCCATGTGGGGTGCGGAGGAGAAGCCCAGGCACCTCAATGCCTTGCATCAGCACGTGTTCCGGTTGCGGCAGGCGCTGGACGGCATCGTCGTCTCGACCCAGGGCGACGGCTACGTGCTCGAAGCAGGGCCGGATGACGTCGATCTGCACCATTTCCGCCAGCTCGTCACGAACGCGCGCGCATTGACCGATGACGCGGCGGCAGCGCGTTTGTTCGAGGCGGCTCTGGCGTTGTGGCAGGAGGAACCGCTCGCAGACTTACCGGCCACGCCGCCGTGGAGCGACGTGCGCGCCGCGTTGGAGGAGGAACGATTAGAGGTCGTCGAGGACCACCTCGAACGCCGGCTGCGCATGGGAGAAGATGTCTCTGTCGCGCTCAACGACCTGATCGACCGGTATCCGCACCGGCAACGCCCGCGCGAGCTGCGAGCCGGTGTCGCGGTTGAGCCGGCGCAACGCGTTGTGCCGCATCAGCTTCCCGCGGGCCTGCCGGACTTCACCGGCCGCGAGTCCGCGTTGGCCGAGCTGGAGGCCATCGGCCGAACGGTCGTCATCACCGCGATCGACGGCGCGGCGGGCGTCGGCAAGACCGCGTTGGCGCTGCATCACGCGCATCGCGTCGTCGAGCAGTTCCCCGACGGTCAGCTGTACGCGAACCTGCGCGGCTTCGACCCGGACACACCGCCGCTGCCGCCCGGTGACGTGCTGACACGGTTCCTGCGAGCACTCGGGATCGCCGGTCCGCGCATCCCGCAGCGGCTGGACCAGCAGACCGAGTTGTACCGGATGTTGTTGCAGGACAGGCGCATGCTGGTCGTGCTGGACAACGCGGCGAGCGCCGGTCAGGTGGCGCCGCTGCTGCCGGAGAGCGACGGCTGCCGAGTGGTGATCACCAGCCGCAACCGGCTCACCGGCCTGGACGCGTGGCCGCTGCTGCTGGACGTGATGGCACCGGAGGAAGCGATCACGTTGCTGCGCGGCATGCTCGGCGACGCGCCCGAGCTGCCCGAACTGGCGCGGCTCTGCGGACATCTGCCGCTCGCGCTGAGGATCGCGGCGGCGAACGTAGCCGGATCGGTCGCGGATCTCGTCGAGGACTTGCGTGAAGAAGGCAGCAGGCTCGCGGCGTTGAGCGTCGACGAAGACGAACGTCTAGCCGTGCGTGCCGCGTTGGACCTCTCGTTCCGTTCGCTTTCCTCTGGCGCACGGGAACTGTTCCGGAAACTCGGTGCCGTTGCCGGGCACGACTTCACCGCCGAGGTTGCGGCGTTGCTCGTCGACGATCCGGAGCTGGACCAGCTGGTCACGGCGAATCTCGTGGAACGCCAAGGTGATCGCTACCACCTGCACGATCTGGTGCGGCTGTACGCGCGTGACTTGCTGACAGAGGAGGAGATCGACGCACTCCGCACACAGCTCGCGTTGTGGCACAGCGCCTCCGCAGCGAACGCCTCGCGCACGTGTTATTCCGCCGACGACGTGTTGATCGAGACGGAGGGTGGGCGGACGTTCGACACGGCCGCGGAGGCCCTGGCCTGGCTGGACGCCGAGAAGGCGAACCTGGTGGCGGTCGCGGCGACCGGCCCTTCGGCGTGGCGGATGGCCGACGCGGTGCACAGCTTCTTCTCCGCGCGCCGTGACCACGCGAGTTGGACCGTTGTCAGGGAAGCCGGTCTTGCCGCGGCACGGCAGGAAGGAACCGTACGCGGTGAGGCGGCGGTGCTCGCGAGTGAGGCGATCGGGCGGATGTACTCGGGCCGGTCGAGCGAGGCGTTGGTGTTCGCACAACAGGCGCTCGAACTGGCAGAACGTGAGAACTGGCTGGCAGGCACGCTGCGCGCCTTGACGGTGCTCGGGCACGTCTGCCGCGAGATCGGGGACATCGACCGCTCCGCCGAGTGCTACCTGCGGGTGGCGCGGCTGAGCGGAGAGGCGGGCCTGCCGCGCCGGGAGGCCCAGGCGTTGTCGCAGATCGGCTCGACGTGCTGGCTGCAGGGCCGGCTCCTGGACGCCGAGGCGCATCACCGGCGGTCGTTCGCGATCTACCAGCGGATCGGCACCAAGACCGGGCGGCCGCTGGGCGAGCTCGCCTGTGCGCTGCGCGACCAGGGCCGGCTGGACGAGGCGCTGGTGGCGGTGGAGCAGTCGCTGCGGGAGATCAGGGAGCTCGGGCAGCGCGGCCTGGAGTCCTATCTGCTCGACGACCTGTCGGCGGTGCACCGGGAGGCCGGGCGGTTCGCCCTCGCGGTGGAGGCGGGGCGTGAGGCGCTGCGGATCGCTCTGGAGGTGAACGACCCCGGCGGTGAGGTCGACGCGCGGCACAGCATCGGTGCGGTGCTGCTGAGGCTGGGGGATCCGGCGGCAGAGGAGGAGTACCGCCGCGCGGTGTCCATTGCGCAACGTATTGGATATCGGCACGGAGAAGCGCAGGCGCTCGCGGGGCTCGGGCGGGCGACCGGACGTGCCGAGCACCTCCATCAGGCGTTGGCCATGGCGCGTCAGCACGGATATGGCCTGATCGAGGGCACCGCCCTGACCGCACTGGCTGTTCTACACCTCTCCAGCGACGTCGAACGGGCGCTGAAGTTCGCCCGAGAAGCCGTTGACCTGCATCGACGTAACGGCTGCCGCCTCGGTGAGGCCCGCTCACTGGTGGTGCTCGGACACGGGGTCGAGGGTGCCTGGGAGGAGGCGCTGGCGATCTTCTCCGACATCGGTGTTCCGGAGGTCGGAGATGTCCGTGCGCTGCTCAAGCGCGGGGGCTCTAGCCTGTAGCGGTGCCCGACCCGATGCCCGAGCCCGAGTTCGACCAGCCCGCCGAGGAGGTGGGCGAGTCCACTGTGGACTGGTCGGGCCTGCCGGAGCCGTTGCGGGTGAGGCTGGCGGAGCTCGGAGCAGACGCGCTGGGGGAGATGGCGAAGGTCGACGTGCCCCAGCACCTGCGGCCGGTGGCGAAGTTCGCCCCGACCAAACGGGCCCGGCTGGGTGGCGCGCAGGTCGTCGCGGGACTGCGGGACTCCGCGAACTTCCGCACGGCCGTCGTGGAGTGGTTGCGCAAGAACCGGCCGTCCACGCTGGAGGTGACGTCGCCGGATCCGGTGACGGCCGCCGCCGCGGCCGTGCTGACCGGTGACGAGGTCGCGCTGCACTACGTGGAGCTGGTGTCGCGACGGGTCGGCGACGCGACGTTGCGGGCTGAGCGGGACGCCGCGGTGGTGCGGGCGGAACGGCAGGAAGCCGAGCTGGAGCGGTTGCGGACCGAACGCAGCCAGCTCGACGGCGCCGCCGAACGCGTCCGCGCCGATGCCGAGGTTGAGCTGGAACGCCTGCGCAAGCGGTTGCGCGAGCAGGGCGTGAAGCTGCGTGAGGCCAAGGACGCCGCCGAGGCCGCGGCCGCCGAGGTCGAGAAGATCAAGGAACGCACTGCCGACGAGGTCAAGCGCATCACCGCCGAGCGCGACCGGGAGCGGGAACGGGCCGAGACCGAGCGGGGCAAGGCGCAGCGCGCGATCGCGGACGCCGAGGTCGCGCGGCAGTCCGCGCGGGAGGCCCGGCAGGCGGACGAGGTGCGGCTCGCGTTGCTCGTGGACACGCTCGACGGCGCCGTGACCGGGTTGCGTCGTGAGTTGGCACTGGGTGGCACCGGACCACGTCCTGCCGACCTCGTGCGGGGCGCTAGTGCGTCGCAGGGGGCCGTTGGACGCGTGGAGGACCCGGCGGCCCTGGATCGGCTGTTGGCGTTGCCTGCGGTGCACCTGGTGGTGGACGGCTACAACGTCACGAAGACCGGCTATCCGGAGCTGTCGCTGTCGGATCAACGTGATCGGCTCGTGCACCAGTTGGCTGTTCTGGCGGCGCGCACGGGTGCTGAGGTGACGTTGGTGTTCGACGGCGCTGGGGTGGTGGCCGTGCCCGCGGCGGCTCCTCGCGGCGTGCGCGTGCTCTTCAGTGACCCCGGTGTGCTGGCAGATGACGTGATTCGGGCGTTGGTCACCGCGGAGCCCGAGGGGCGGCCCGTGGTGGTGGTGACGTCGGATCGCGCCGTTGCGGATTCGGTGCGCCGGCGTGGTGCACACCCGGTGCCGTCCGCTGTGTTGCTGGCCCGTCTCGGGCGCGTTTGATCACCCGGTAGCCTGACGCCCGTCGATCTTGACGGTCTTGTTCTCGCGAAGGGGATCGGCGACGTGCTGTCGCGCAAACTCACCCGCGGTGTCCTGGTCACTGCGCTGCTGTTCTCCGTTCTTCCGGCCGTGTCGTTCGCGGCACAGCCGGCTGATCCGGCGCGCGCGTACGCCGATCTGACAGCGCAGGCGACAAAGCTGAACGAGGAAGTCCTGCGCGCGCAGGAGGATCTGGTTCTCCGGAGAGCCGAGCTCGAACGCGCGACCGCGGACGTCGCGTCGGCGCAGCAGATCGAGCGGCAGGCCAAGGCCGACGAGGACGGCTTCCGCGGCCAGGTCGACCTCATCACCCAGGCGTCGTTCGAGGGTGCGCGGTTCAACCAGCTGTCGGCGCTGCTCGTGGCGGACTCGCAGCAGGACTTCCTGAACCGGCTGGAGATGATGCGGGTGCTGGCGGCCGACAAGGCCGACTCGCTGGCCCGCCTGTCCAGTGCGGTCGAGAAGGCCCGCCAGGCGCACCAGGTGGCGGAGAACGCGCGCGCTCGGGCCGCTGAGGCCACGTCGTCGGCCGAGCGGCTGAAGAGCGACCTGGACGCGCGGAACCGGGCGTTGCAGGGGCAGATCGCCGAGGTGCGGGCGGCCTTGACGCGGCTGCCGGCGCCGGTCGTCACGCGGCTGCGTGATCCGGGCGACCGTTCCGCGATCAGCGTGCCCGCCGGGACCGCGGGGGTGGCCCTCGCGTTCGCGTTGGCGCGGCGCGGGGACGACTACCAGTACGGCGCTGCCGGACCGGATCGGTGGGACTGCGCGGGGCTGACCATGAAGGCCTACGCGGCGGCCGGGTTCACGATTCCGCGCACTTCCGGCGGGCAGGCCGGGGTCGGGCGCGCGGTGTCGCGGTCCGAGGTGCGTGCGGGCGACCTGATCATTTACTACGCGAGCCGGTCTCACGTCGCCATGGCGGTCGACAACGCGCGTGCCGTGCACGCCTCCACCGAGGGACAGCCGGTGAAGATCGCGCCGATCGACGCCATCGGGCCCATCGCCGTGATTCGGCGCATCGAGGGCTAGCGTTGCGCCGGTGAAGGCTCTCCGGACGTTGCTGGCGCTCTTGGTCGCCGCGACGTTCGTGGCGGGCCTCGGCGTTGCATTGCGTCCGGCCGGTGAGTTGCCGTCGACCGCAACACCTCATTGCAAAGAGGCTGTGGTTGCTGTGTCCGCGGGCACTGTGACCAGCAGTTCTTGCGATGCCGAGCTGGCGTCGCGGGTGTCGGGCCTGGTGGACGAGTCGGTGAGCGCGGTCGCCGATATATTGGATATCGGCTGGTCGCGGCACGTCGACGTCGTCATCCCGGCGTCGGATGCCGAGCTGGTCTCGCTCGTCGGGCCGGCGTTCGCGGACATGGCCGGGGTCGCGATCCGCGACAGCGCCGGGCAGCGCGTGGTGATCAACCGCGTGCGCGCGGCGCCGTTGTCGTCGCTGGAGTTGCGCGTGTTGCTGCGGCACGAGATCACGCACGTCGCGACGCGCGACCTGACTTCGGACACGGCCCCGCTGTGGCTGGTGGAGGGGTTCGCGGACTGGGTGGCGTTCCACGAGCTCGGGTTGTCGCTCCGCCAGGCCGCACCGCTGCTCACCGCTGACGTGTCCGCGCTGCCGGCCGGTTTCAGCGGTCCCGGACGTGATCTGGCTTACCAGCAGTCGTACTCGATCATGGTCTACCTGGAGTCGCGGCTGGGGGAGCGGGGCGTGGTGGACTTCTTCCTGCGGAACGCGTCGTTGTCCGCTGTGGACCCCGCTGCCGTGGACGTGGCGGGCTGGCGCGAGTTCCTGCGATCGAGCATCGGCTAGCGTTGGTTCCGTGCGTCGAACCTTGCTGGTGACCAACGACTTCCCGCCCCGACCCGGCGGCATCCAGTCCTACCTGCACGCTTTGGCGACACGGCTGCCCGCCGAATCCCTCGTCGTCTACGCCCCGAAGTGGAAGGGCGCCGCGGAGTTCGACGCCCAGCAACCTTTCCCCGTCGTGCGGCATCCCACGTCGTTGATGCTGCCGACGCCGGACGTCCTCGCCCGCGCCCGCGACATCGCCCGCGCCGAGTCCTGCGACGCCGCCTGGTTCGGTGCCGCGGCCCCGCTCGCGTTGCTGGCGCCGTCGCTCGGACTGAGCCGCGCGGTGGCGTGCACCCACGGCCACGAGGTCGGCTGGTCGATGCTGCCGGTGGCGCGGCAGGCGTTGCGGGCCATCGGGTCCGGTGTGGACGTCGTGACTTACGTCAGCCGCTACACCCGCTCGCGGTTCGCGGCGGCGTTCGGTCCGATGGCCGCTCTCGAACATCTGCCGTCCGGTGTGGACACCGAGCTCTACCGCCCGGATTCCTCCGCCCGCGCGGAAATCCGCGCCCGCTACAACCTCGGCGACCGGCCGGTGATCGTGTGCGTGTCCCGGCTCGTGCCGCGCAAGGGCCAGGACGTCCTGATCCGCGCGCTGCCGCTGATCCAGCGCTCGGTGCCGGACGCGGCGCTGCTGATCGTCGGTGGCGGCCCGTACCGGGGCACGCTCGAAAAGATGGCCAGTGCGTCCGTCAGCAGCGGCGACATCGTGCTGACGGGGTCGGTGCCGTGGGAGGAACTGCCCGCGCACTACAACGCCGGAGACGTCTTCGCGATGCCCTGCCGGACGCGTGGCCGCGGCCTTGATGTCGAAGGCCTGGGCATCGTCTACCTCGAAGCCTCGGCGACCGGCCTGCCCGTGGTCGCCGGACGATCCGGTGGCGCCCCGGAGACCGTGCGCGACGGCATCACCGGCAACGTCGTCGACGGCCGCAGCGTCGAGGACGTCGCGGAGCGGGTCGCCGGGCTGCTCGCCGACCCCGAGACGGCGGCCAAGATGGGCCGCGCCGGCCGGGAATGGGTGAGCGACCACTGGCGCTGGGACCAGCTCGCACACCGCCTCGAAGGCCTGATCGGCTGACCCACATCCAATATCCCGTATATCGGTCAGCGTGAGCAGCTAACTGATATGCAATATCCGATATATCAGATGGGTGGCCGGTCAGCTGATATCCGATATATCGGTGGGCGCGGTATCCCATGGCCGGTGTCCGGTATCCGATATATCGCTGCACCGAAGCCAGGACGGGATCGTCGGACCCTGGCAGCGGTCGCCACCGATATCGGTTACCAGATATATCGGATGTTGGATATCGGTGCAGGTCAGACGAGTTCGCGGGCGCGGTTCTCCAGGGCGCGCAAACCCAGTTCGGAGCTGCGCCGCATCGCCTGGCCGGCGGCATCGCGGGCGTCGGAGTCGCGGCCGAGATCGCGCCACACCACCGTCAGCCCGATCAACGCCCGGATCTCACCGGAGGCGTAGCCGATCCGCCGCGCCGTCGTCAGCGCCTGCTCGAACAGCTCAGCGGCGACGTCGAAGTCGAACAGCGCCCGCCGGATCTCACCGAGCGTGATCCGCACGGAAGTCGCGACCTGCTGATCACCTCCGTCGGCCACGAGCGACAGCGCGCGAGAGGCCAGGGACAGGGCGGCCTCGACGTTGCCGCAGGCGTGCTCCAGAGCGGCGAGGTTCTCCAGCGCCTCGGCCTCGCCGGCGGGGACGTTGCCGATCTCCAAGGCGCGTTCGAGATGCGCACGGGCCTCCGCGAAACGCCCCTGCAGCCGCAGCGCCATGCCGAGGTAGGCGTGACTGTCGGCGTTCGGCGCGAGAGCCAGCGCCTGGGAGAAGTGGTCGACGGCGCCGTCGATCTCACCGAGTTCCACGGCGAGCTGGCCGAGGTTGTACAGGCCGGTGCTGACGCTGTCGGCGGACCGCAGCATCTCCAGGCAGCGCACGAGGGCGTCCTTCGCGGCGACCAGCTGACCTGATCGGCGGTAGACCAGGCTCAGGTTGTTCAGCACGCCCGCCTCGGCGTCCTTGTCTCCCAGCGCCCGGTACAGCTCGACGGCGAGGTTGTGGTGCTCCACCGACAGCGCGTACTCGCCGAGCCGCAGGTACAGCGTGCCGAGGTTCGCGTGCATCGCGGCCTCGGCCGGCCGGTGCCCGGACGCCTGAGCGGCCTGCAGGCCGTGGTGCGCCGTCGCCATCCATTCGCCGACGTGCTGGCCGATCCACAGGTAGCCGCGCAGTGCGTCGGCCAACTGCCACGCCATCGGCGCCGGGCCCTGCTGGGCGGCACAGCGGATCGCGGCGGTCAGGTTCGGGCGTTCGGCGTCGAGCCACGCCAGCGCCTCCGCCGAGCTGGAGATCCGCGGCGCGGGGCCTGACGCGGAGGACGGCAGCCGCACGATGCCGGGATACAGCAGTTCGGCACAACGCTCCACACCGCGCGCGTAGTGGTTCAACAGCGCCGTCCACGCCGTCTGCTGCTCAGAGGGGCTGTCCGACTCCTCCCGCAACGTCGCCGCGTAGCGCATCAACTCGTCGTGGAACCGGTAGCGCCCCGGCACCACTGACACGACCAGGTTCGCGATCGCCAGCACCGTCAACAAACCATCGGCGTCCACGTCGGCCAGCGCGGACGCGGCCTCCGCCGTGAAGTCCGGCCCCGGCACCAGCGACAACAGCCGGAACAACCGCTGCGGCGCGGGAGGCAGCGCCGCGTAGGCCAGTTCGATCGGCGAACCGGAGATCGTCACGTCGTCGCGTCCCGCCAGGTAGGCCGCCGCCACCCGCAACGCCAGCGGCAGGTGCCCGCACCGCGCCGCCAGCTCCGCGTGGTCACCCGCCCCGAGCAGCTTCGTCAGCAGCGCTTCCGACTCCAGCGCCGTGAACACGTCCACCGGCACGGTCCGCGCGCCGTTCATCGCGATCAGCCCGCGCAGATCGTCCCGCGACGTCACGATCACCCGGCACGACGCGGTGCCCGGCAGCAGCGGCCGCACCTGGTCCGGTGCGGAGGCGTTGTCCAGCACCAGCAACATCCGCCGTCCGGCCAGCAGCGATCGCAGCATCGTGCTCTGCTCGTCCGCGTCCGGCGGGATCTCGTCCGGCGGCACGCCCAGCGCCCGCAGGAACCGCGACAGCACGTCCACCCCGTCCGCGGGCGGCCCCAGCGCATACCCGCGCAGGTCGACGTACAGCTGCCCGTCCGGGAACCGGTCCCGCAGCAGGTGCGCCACGTGCACCGCCAACGTCGTCTTGCCCACCCCTGGCTGCCCGGCCAGCGTCACGATCGGCACCGACCCACCCGCGATCAGCGCGGCGACCCGCTCCACGTGCCACGCCCGGCCCGTGAAATCCGCGATGTCGTCCGGCAACCGCATCGGCGACGTCGGCGCGCGTTCCGGCTCACGCGCGGCAACGGGCGCGGCCAGCGACGGCTCGCCCACCAGGATCGCCTGGTGCAACGACTGCAGCTCGACGGACGGGTCGATGCCCAGCTGCTCGTCCAAGGTCCGGTCCAGCGACCGGAACGCCTCCAGCGCCTCCGCCTGCCTGCTGCTGCGGTACAGCGCGAGCATCAGCTGCGCCCAGAACCGTTCGCGCAACGGGTGGTCCCGCGTCAGCGCGAACAGCTCCGGCACCAGGTCCGCGTGGTTGCCCAGCGCGAGCTCGACGTCGATCCGCTGTTCGTGCACCGTCATGAGCAGCTCGGTCAGCCGCGGCGCGTGCTCGGAGTGCAGCGTCTCGGAGGGCACGTCCGACAGCACCGGCCCGCGCCACAGCTCCAACGCCTCGGCAAACGCTTTCCGCGCCGTGACCAGGTCATCTCGAGCGGCGGCCGCACGTCCGCGAGCAGCCGCGTCAGCGAATCTGTGCACGTCCACGGCCAGCGGGTCGACGCGCATCCGGTATCCGTCGGCGGCGGTCTGGATCAGCGACGGATCACCCAGAGCGGCCCGCAACCGCATCACGTACGTCTGCAACGTTCCACGCGTGCGCGCAGGCGGTGCGTCACCCCACACGTGCTCGACGAGTTCCGTCACGGGTACTACGCGGTTCGGACGCAGCAACAACGCCGCCAGCAACGCCCTGTGCTTGCCCGCCCGCAGCACCACCGGCGAGCCGTCCAGGCGTACTTCGACCGGGCCGAGCAGCCGGAACTGCGGACCCGAAGCCATTGCCTACCCCTCGTGCCGGCTGGATGATCCCCGTCCACCCGACAGCCTATTAGCGCGCTGTCGCGAAGTGACATCGGCGCGTCAGCGATACGTCAGCGTCGTAAGGCAATCTTCTACACGTCCCGGTCGGGGGGCCGGGGCATCAAACTTCTCGGGTTCCGCGGAAAGATCCGCGGATCACGATCGCTGGGGGTCGAAAGGCCCAGGAGCTCTCTCTCAGCTCCTGGGCCTTTCGCGCATTACACCCTCTTACTTCGCGTAGATGGCGTCGATGTCCGACGCGTACGTCGTCGCCACGACAGAGCGCTTCAGCTTCAGCGACGGCGTCATCTCGCCACCCGCCTCGGTGAAGTCCACCGGCAGCACGCGGAACTTGCGAATCGCCTCGGCCTTGGACACCGACTTGTTCGCGTCGTCCACCACGGCCTGGATCTCGGCGATCAGCTGCGGGTCCTCGATCAGGTCCGCGATCTCGGCCGTCGCCGGCTTGCCGTGCTGGTCCCTCCACGTCGGGAAGAACTCCGGGTCGATCGTGATCAGCGCACCGATGAACGGCTGCTTGTCACCGACGACCATGCACTGCGAGATCAGCGGGTGCGCCCGGATGCGGTCCTCGAGCTGCGCGGGGGAGACGTTCTTGCCACCGGCGGTGACGATGATCTCCTTCTTGCGGCCCGTGATCTTCAGGAACCCGTCGTTGTCGAGCTCGCCGATGTCACCGGTGTGGAACCAGCCGTCCTCAAGGGCTTCCTTGGTGGCGGCCTCGTTGTTCCAGTAGCCGGTGAACACGATGTCGCCCTTGATGAGGATCTCGCCGTCCTCGGCGATCCGCACCGACGTGCCCGGCACCGGCAGGCCGACCGTGCCGACCTTCTCCTGACCGCGGAACGTCACGCACGCCGCCGCCGACGTCTCCGTCAGGCCGTAGCCCTCGTACACCGGGATGCCGGCGCCACGGAAGAAGTGCGACAAACGGTCACCCAGCGGCGCACCACCGGACACCGCCGCGATCGCCCGGCCGCCCAGCGCGCCGCGCAGCTTCGCGAACACCAGCTTGTCGAACACCGCGTGCTTGATCCGCAGGCCGAGGCCCGGACCGCCGTTGTCCAGCGCGCTCGAGTACGCGACCGAGGTGGCCTCGGCGGCGTCGAAGATCTTGCCCTTGCCGGCGGCGTGCGCCTTCTGCTTGGCGCCGTTGTAGACCTTCTCGAACACACGCGGCACCGCGACCACGAACGTCGGGCGGAACTGACCGAGGTCGTCGACGAGGTTCTTCACGTCCGCCGTGTGGCCCAGCGTCACCCGCGAGTACACGCACGCCAACGCCAGGGCACGCGCCAGGATGTGCGCGAGCGGCAGGAACAGCAGCAGCGAGTTGCCCGCCGTCAGGATCTCGGGGAACCGCGACAGCGCCGACCGCACCTCGGAGAGCAGGTTGCGGTGCGTCAGCGTGCAGCCCTTCGGACGGCCCGTGGTGCCGGACGTGTAGACCAGCGTGGCCGTGTGGTCCGCCTTCGCCTGCGCACGGCGTTCGTGCACCTGCTCGTCGGTGACCTCGGCGCCCAGGGCGGTCAGTTCGTCGACCGCGGCCGCCGCGCCCTCGATCTGCCACACGTGGCGCAGCTCGGGGAGCTTCCCGACGACCTCGTCGACCAGCGCGCGGTGCGCCGAAGCCTCGACGAACACCGCCTTCGCGCCGGAGTCGGACAGGATCCACTCGATCTGGTCCGACGACGACGTCTCGTAGATCGGCACGACGACGCCGCCGGCCGCCCAGATGGCGAAGTCGAGCAGGGACCACTCGTAGCGGGTCTTGGAGACCAGGCCTACCCGGTCTCCGAGCTCGAGACCCGCCGCGACCAGGCCCTTGGCCACGGCCATGACCTGTGCGGCGAAGTCGCGCGCGGTGATGTCGATCCAGGTGCCGTCGACCTGCCTGCGGAAGCTGACGGCGTTGCCGAAGCGCTCCGCGTTGGCCCACACCATGTCGGTGAGGTTCTCCTCCGGAGCCACTGCGGCCGTGGCGGGGACGCTGAACTCGCGCACGTCAACCTCCGTACGGTGATTTGTTACTGGTGGGGAAACTTAGCGTGTGATTCCGGCGATACAAAGGCTGGTACGCCCTTCCGTTACCTTTTGACCCCATGGCCAGTGTGGACGTCGTCGACGAGACTTTCCTGGCGGTACCACCCAGCGTGGTCGCCGCCGCCTTCGCCGCGCCATCGTCGTGGGGCGAGTTCTGGCCGGATCTCGAGCTCGACGTGTACGCCAACCGGGGTGACGAGGGCCTGCGCTGGACCGTCGGCGGCGCGCTCGTCGGCACCATGGAGGTCTGGCTCGAGCCGATGCTCGACGGCACCCTGCTGCATTACTTCCTCCGCGCCGATCCGCCCGCAGGCTCGCTCACCCCGCGCAACGCGCGTCGTGAGGTGCAACGCCGTCAGCTCGACGCGAAGTCCGTCGCGCTGGGACTGAAGCTGACTCTGGAGGACGGCCGCCCTGCCGGCTGCCCGCCGCACGGGTGATCTTGCTCGACGTCCGTCTCACAAACCACCCCTCGCGTTGAACTAGGTTGGTAGGCGTGCGGGTTCACGTGGTTTCGGATGTGCACGGCAACGCGGAGGCGCTCGCGCGCGCCGGTGACGGGGCGGACGCACTCGTCGTGCTCGGCGACCTCATCGACTTCGTGGACTACCACGACCATTCCAAGGGGATCCTCGGGCGCGTCTTCGGGCCTGAGAAGGTGGGGATCTTCGCCGAGCTGAGACGCGGCACGAAGCGCGCCGACACGGCGAGCTACATCCGGTCCCTCTGGGACGGTCTCGCGGACGCCCGGACCGTGGTGGAAGAAGCGGTGCTGGAGCAGTACCACGCGTTGTTCTCCGCGATGTCCGCGCCGACGTACGCGACACCGGGCAATGTGGACAGTCCGCACCTGTGGCCGCAGTTCGTGCGCGACGGCGTGCACGTCGTCGACGGCGAAGCGGTGGAGATCGGCGGGCTGCGGTTCGGCTTCGCCGGTGGCGGGCTCCTGCCGGCGGGGCACGTGCGCAACCCCAACGCGCCGTGGTTCCCGTACCTCCGAACGGACGAGGACATGGCGGCGGCGCTGGACCGGATGGGGCCGGTCGACGTGTTGTGCACGCACATCCCACCGGCTGTTCCGGAACTCACCTACGACGTCGTCGCGCGCCGTCCCGAGTGGGGATCGCGGCCGGCTCTGGAGAAGATCGTGCGGGAACGTCCGCGCTGGTCGGTGTTCGGGCACGTGCACCAGCCGTTGGCCCGGCGCGTGCGCGTGGGTTACACCGAGTGCATCAACGTCGGGCACTTCCAGCGCAGCGGCAAGCCTCACGTCCTCAATTGGTAAAGACGCGAGTAACCTGCCCGTCATGGCCGACGAGTCCACTCAGTCCATCGTCATCGACGCGCCGCCTGAGAAGATCATGGCGATCATCGCTGACTTCCCGTCGTACCCGGACTGGGCGAACGGGATGAAAGAGGTCGAGGTCCTCGACACCGGTTCCGACGGTCGTGCGGAGCAGGTGCGGTTCGCGATCGACCAGGGTCCCGTCAAGGACGAGTACACCCTGAAGTACGACTGGGCCGCCGACGGCCTCTCGGTGAAGTGGGAGCTCGTCAAGGGCACCATGCAGAAGGCGCAGCAGGGCAGCTACGTGCTGGCGCCTTCCGGCACCGGGACCAAGGTCACGTACACGCTGTCGGTCCAGCTGGTGATCCCGATGATCGGGCTGTTCCGCCGCAAGGCCGAGAAGCTGATCCTCGACACCGCGCTCAAGGAGCTCAAGAAGCGCGCGGAGAAGGCGGCTTGAGCCGCGTCCTGCTCTTCACCGGCAAGGGCGGGGTCGGCAAGACGACGCTGGCCGCCGCGACGGCGGCCTCCCTCGCGGCGAACGGCCGCAAGGCGCTCGTCGTGTCGACCGATCCCGCTCATTCGCTGGGCGACGCCCTGGACGTTCGCCTGGGCGCTTCACCGTCCGAAGTAGACACTGCGGACGGGCTTTTCGCGTGCCAGATCGATCCTCGCGGTCTCGTCGACGAGGCCTGGGGTGAGCTGCGCGGGCACCTGCGGACCGTGCTGGCGGGCGCCGGTGTCGACGAGCTCGACGCCGAGGAGCTCACCGTGCTGCCCGGTGTCGAGGAGCTCCTCGCGCTGGCGGAGGTGCGGCGGCTGGCTTCCAGCGGCCCGTGGGAGGTCGTGGTCGTCGACTGCGGGCCGACCGCGGAGACGTTGCGGTTGCTGTCGTTGCCCGAAGCGTTCGCGGGTTATCTGGAACGGCTCTTCCCGACGCACCGCCGTGTGGTGCGCGGGTTGCTCGCGGGCGTCGCGGGTACCGGGACCGTGGAGAAGTGGGACTCGACAGCCGACGCGCTGAGCAGGCTCGCGGAGCGGCTGGACGCGTTGCGGGTCATGCTGGCCGATCCGTCTTCGTGCTCGGTGCGGCTCGTGCTGACGCCGGAACGTGTGGTGGCCGCCGAGACGCGGCGAACGCTGACCGCGTTGGCACTGCAGGGAATCCGGGTCGACAGCGTGATCGCGAACCGGCTGGTGCCGTCGCCGGGATCCGCGCGTGGTGCCGCCGCGACCTGGTTGCGGACGCGCCGGCACGAGCAGGACGCGGTGCTGGCCGAGCTGACCGGGATCGGCGAGATCCGCACGGTCGACCACCGCGCGTCCGAGCCCGTCGGGGTGCCGGCGCTGCTGGAGGTCGCCTCGCAGCTCTACGGCTCCGAGGACCCGTTGCCCGGTGCCGCGGTGTCGCAGTCGCTGCTGGAGGTGTCGGGCAGCGGACGTGGGCTCGACGCCCGATACTCGCTGCGTATCGCGTTGCCGCTGGCCGACGACACGGAGCTGGACCTCGCGCGCGTGGGCGACGACCTCGCGTTGACCGTCGATGGCCGTCGCCGGCTGGTGGCGCTGCCGTCGTTGTTGAAGCGCTGCATCGTGACCGGCGCGGAGATGGACTCGGGTGGCGTCACGGTCGGGTTCCGTCCCGACCCCTCGCTGTGGCGTTGATCAGGAGCTTGTGATGACCCAGGAGAACACCGGCAAGCTCGCCGAGGAGCTGCGGCTGCTCATCGACGCGGCCGCCGAGCGCATGGAGCCGTGGCTGCAGCGCGTCGCCGAGACGGGCGACGGCTCGCACACGCCCGAGACGTGCGGCTGGTGCCCGTTGTGCAACGGCGTGGCGCTGCTGCGTGGCGACCGTTCCGAGCTGGCCGCGAAGGCCGCTGAGCACGCCGCTGGGCTGGTCGCGGTGCTGCGTGCCGCACTGCGTGAGCCTGGTGCTCCGCCTTCCGGTCCTGAGCCGTCTGCGCCTGCTGACTCGGGTCAGCGGGTGCAGCACATCAAGGTCGTAAGGAAGACCGACTAGTGCTCACGGTCGGAGTGGACATCGGTGGCACCAGCGTGCGCGCGGGCGTCGTGGACGCGCGTGGCTCGGTGCTGGACACCTCACGCGCGCCAACGCCCGCCGGCGAACGCGCTCTCGAAGACGCCATCGTCGCCGCCGTGGAGGAGGTGGCGGACCGGCACGCCGTGAACGCCGTCGGTCTCGCCGTGGCGGGCTTCATCGCCTCCGACCGCCGCACGGTCCGTTTCGCGCCCCACCTGGCGTGGCGGCAGGCCGACGTCGCGGACCGCATGAGCGACCGGCTGGGTATGCCGGTTGTTTTGGAACACGACGCGAACGCCGCCGCCCTCGCCGAACACCGCTTCGGTGCTGCTCGTGGGGCTTCTACGGCCGTGTTGGTGGCGATTGGCACGGGCATTGGCGCCGCGCTGCTGTTGAACGGCGAGGTCTTCCGAGGTGCTCACGGCGTCGCTCCCGAACTCGGCCACCTGCGTGTGGTTCCGGATGGTCGTCCCTGCCCGTGCGGCAAGAACGGCTGCTGGGAGCGCTACTGCAGCGGCACGGCCCTGTCGGCCACCGCTGTCGAGCTGCTGGCCAAGCACCCCGGTGTCTCGACCGTGCTGGCTCGTGAAGCCGCTGGTGACGCGCGCGCGGTGACCGGACGCCGTGTCGCCGGTGCCGCCCGCGACGGTGACCCGCTGGCCAAGCGCGCGATGGCGGACCTGGCTCGCTGGCTGGGTGAGGGGCTGGCGCTGGTGGCGGACGTCTACGACCCCGAGGTGATCGTCATCGGGGGAGGGGTGTCGGGGTCGGCGCCGCTGTTCCTCGACGACGCCCGCGAGCGCTACTCCGCCGTCGTGACGGGTGCGGGCCATCGCCCACTGGCCCGGATCCGGACCGCGCAGCTCGGTGACGACGCCGGGATCGTGGGAGCGGCGACGCTGGCTCGTGAGATGGCCTCGTCGATGGCCAAGAACCACTCACGCCGCTCCTGACCGCGGTTCAGGCAGCTGTTCGGAGCTTCCGCACGTTCCGGAACAGCGCGTTCCTGAACGGCCAGCCGACGAACCAGACGACCGCGACGCCGATCCAGCCGCTGACTCCCGCGTCGTCCTTGCCGGCCATGCCGACCGTCGCGAGAAGCGCGAACAGGAGCCACGCCACGAACACCGTCCAGGTCAGCACCCGGCCCGTGGTCCGCAGCCAGGAACGCGCGGGCGGCCGGCCGGTGGCGGCCTGAGCAGCTGCTTCCACCTGGATCGGCGGCCTCCAGATCATCACCGAGAACGGCGTACCGGCGTCGATCATCGCGGTCGCCCGTGGATCGATGGCGAAGCGGGACGGGTCGACGGAGACGATCATGCCGTCGGCGCCGACAAGCCGGCGTGCGCCATGTGGCCATGCTTCTGCCGCCACGCACTGGTCGTACCGGACCGTCACGGGCCCGTCAGGCGTGAGCAGGCTGACGCCGCCACCACCGACGACAAGACTCACCTCGGTGGACTCCCGTGAGGCGTACCGGATCCCTTCCACCGCGGACGGGGAGAACATCGGGGCCCGTGCGAACCCGGCCCAGTCCGCCGTGTACCCGTCCGGGAGTTGCAGCAGCGCCGACGCCATCGCCTCGACGGCGGTCGCGTGCACGCCGGCCGCGGTCACGGCCTCCGTTTCGGCGCGCCACTGCTCGACGGTCGAGATCGGCCTGCCGGTGAGGAGGTCGGCGGCGTTGCTGGGCAGGATGGCCGCCTCGAAGTCGGGATCGGAGAGCAGGTTCGTCAGTCGCGCCTTGCCCGCGTCGACGTCGGCGACCGCGATGTGGCCGGCCTTCAGCGCGGTCAGCACTTCGAGGAAGCCGTGCACCACGACGTCCTGCTTCTCCGGCAGGGCGTCGGCGAGTGCGGTGATGATCCCGTTCTCGGCGTCGCGGGCGCGGTAGGACGCCGTGGCCGTGTACGACCCGCCCCGTTCCTGTCGCAGGCCCTGGAACAACCGGCGCTCTAGGACTGTCGCGAGCACGTGTGCCGTGACGGAACGCGACACGACCGCGTCCATCGTCACCTGCCCGCTCCCGTCGGCGTAGTAGGCGGGCGTGAGCGGGAGTGCCGACGTCACAGGCGGTGTGGGACGGCGAACTCCGCCGCGCAGTCGCAGACGCAGTCCGCTGGGCACGTCGTCACCGGCGATCCACAACACCGCGTTCTCGCGGGTGAACCACTCCGCGGCCCACTGGAGGACCGTCTCCGGCCGCAGCGTCTCGACCCCGAACTCGCTGCCGCCCACCAGTCCGTAGCCCTGTGCGCCGTAGCGCCAGACCGGCATGTTCCAGTCCGCCCCGGTGCCGCGGCTCGCGGCCTCGGTGCGCACGATCGTCTTCTCCGTCTCCAGCCGGTCGATCGGGAGCGAGGTGAGTGCGTCGCAGGTGCGCGTCAGGAACGTGCTGACGTCGGTCGGCGAGCCCTGCGCGTAGAAGTGGGTGTTGATCATCCGCGTCTCACCGTTGGCGTGGTGGCCTGGTAGCTCGAACCCGCTGAGTGCCAGGTGTTCCACGAGGTGGGTGATGCCGGAGGTGACCAGCGTTTCGTCGGCCATGCCGACGCGGAACACCAGTCCGGCCCGCATCGGGCCCCGGGCCGGCGCGATCACGGTCGGCACGCCGTCCACTTCGGTGTGTCGGATCATGGTCCCAGCCCTCATCAGCGCGGTTGATGCGTCCAACGTGACCGGTGCCGTGATCGACAACCATCCCTTCGAACCACTAATGGCCGGTCGGCCGACAACAACCTGTCTTGTCGGGGGACACGGGCCGCGACCGCGGTCATGAGGAATGCGCCGAAGCCCGCTGCACCTGGGCTTGGCGACCGGGTGCAGCGGGCTTCTCGTGGCTGTGAGGTCTGGCTGACAGCTCGAATGCGGCGGTGACGGACTCAGTCCGGGTCGCCTGGGTTGCGACGGCGTGGGGTTGAGGGACGTCGCGGCGGGCGTGTCGGGGTCTGTTCGCCCGCCGCGAACATCCTGTCTGAAATGCCCGCTTCGGGCCGTCGGGGGCCGCGGGACTGTCGGTCGTCGCGAGGAGAATGAAAGCAAGGGGTCCCCCTTCGCGGGGGACGCCTGCGTCAGCTCGAGCTGGGTGGGAGCGGATCGGTCGAGTGCCGGGAGTGCTCCGGGTGGGGCCTGGGTCAGCGGCCGAGCACGCGCAGGATGCGCGGGCGGCGGCGCTTGGCGCGCTCCGCGTCCTTCTTGCTCAGGGTCGCCATGGCGCGGGCCATCATCAGGTGCTGCATCTGGTCCATGCGGACACGGTAGGCATGACCGAATCGTTATCTGAAGGTTTGAGTGGCCGTTATCACGTTGTTACCAAGTGGGACGTGACGTGTCACACCTGGGCGCCGTCGTCCCATCCGGAGTCGGGCGGCGGGGTGTTGCGCATGCGCAGGATCAGCCAGCCGACGCCCGCGCACAGGGCCACGAGTGAGAGCGGCGTGCCGATGCGCGACTGCAGGCCGAAGACGCCGGGGGCGACGAGCAGCACGATGCCCAGCACGAACAGGCCGAGCGCCGCGATCGTGGACGCGCGCAGCACCGGGAACGGCGGCGGCTCCGGCGGCACGTAATGGCCCTCGTCGTCGCGGTCGCGCCGTTCGGGCTCGTCATCGGGTTCGGAGAGGATGTCGTCGGCCGAGTCGTCCCGTGCCTTGAGATCCGTCGGCCTCAAGTCGTCGTCGAGGTCCTTCGGGCCCGCCTCGTCGAGGTCGAGCCAGTCCTTGCCGACCCCGTCCCGTTCGAGACCCGCGACGATCTCGGCAAAGAGCTCGTCGACGTTCTCCGGGCCGTCGGTCGAGTCGCGCCGGGCGTTCATCCAGAGCCTCTCCATGTGCCGCAACCCTCTGACCCCTCATCGTTGCACGGGCGGGATGTGTTGCGGGTTACGGCAGTCGGCTCAGTCACGGCCGTGACGCACTACCTTGGGACTCGTTGTGTGAGGAGCGGTCGCCTCCGTAGGCTGACTGGTGGGATCAAGGTTCGCGGTGGCTAGGGAGGCGCTTCCCACGGTGCTGTACTGGTTGATGAAGCACGTCCTCCTGGGACCGATTCTCCGGCTGTTCTTCCAGCCGAAGATCATCGAGGGCGCCGAGAACATCCCGAAGGACGGCGGCGCCATCTTGGCGAGCAACCACCTCGCCGTCTCCGACTCCTTCTTCCTGCCGCTGATGTTGTCGCGGCGGGTGACGTTCCCCGCCAAGATCGAGTACTTCACCGGCACGGGGCTCAAGGGCAAGCTGCAGAAGTGGTTCTTCTCCGGCGTCGGCCAGGTGCCGATCGACCGGTCCAGCGCGTCGGCGGCGCAGGGAGCGCTCGACACCGGCGTGCGGATCGTGCGTGAGGGCAAGCTGCTCGGCATCTACCCCGAGGGCACTCGCTCGCCCGACGCCCGCCTCTACAAGGGCAAGGTCGGCGTCGCGTGGATCGCGCTGGAGTCCGGTGCGCCGGTGATCCCGGTGGCGATGTTCGGCACGGACAAGGCGAACCCCATCGGCTCGAGGATGTGGAAGCCGTACCCGATCCGCATCAAGATCGGCAAGCCGCTCGACTTCTCCCGCTACGAGGGGTTGTCCGGCGACCGGTTCGTGCTGCGGTCGATCACCGACGAGATCATGTACGCGTTGATGGAGCTATCCGGTCAGGAGTACGTCGACGTGTACGCGGCGAAGGCGAAGGAACAGCCCGCGAACGTGCCGGAGCAGGCCAAGCCGGCCGACCGGGTGCCCGAGTCGAAGGCGAGCTGAGCGCAACCCCTAGGGTGTCGCGGTGCGGTTCTTCTACGACTGTGAGTTCATCGAGGACGGGGTGACGATCGACCTCGTGTCGATCGGTGTGGTCGACGAGGAAGGCCGCGAGTTCTACGCCGTGTCCACCGAGTTCGACCCTGAGCGCGCGGGTCCGTGGGTGCGGCAGAACGTTCTCAACCAGCTGCCGTCGCCCGCGGACAAGGCGTGGCGCAGCCGCGATCGCATCCGCGAGGACCTGCTCGACTTCCTCGGCGCCCGCAACGCCGCCCGCGACGAGGTGGAGCTGTGGGCGTGGTTCGCCGCCTACGACCACGTCGCCCTGGCCCAGCTGTGGGGTGCGATGCCGGCGTTGCCGCGCGCCCTGCCGCGGTTCACCCGCGACCTGCGCCAGCGCTGGGACGACGTCGGCCGCCCCAAGCTGCCGGCCCCGCCAGCGGACGCGCACGACGCCCTCGCCGACGCGCGGCACAACCTCGCGCGGTGGAAGGTGATCGAGGAACACCGCCGGAAACTCGGGTTTCCCGTCCGGTAAGTGAGACCCGCATTGCTGCACCGATCCAGCTCGTGAAAGTCTGAGTGACACAGGACACGAGAGATTGGGCAAGCAGATGCGCATCGGTGTGCTCACTGGCGGTGGTGACTGCCCCGGTTTGAACGCCGTGATCCGGGCCGTGGTCCGCAAGGGCATCAAGGCACACGGCTGGGAGATCGTCGGGTTCCGCAACGGGTGGCAGGGCCCGATCGAGAACCTCACCAAGCCGATCGGCCTCACGGACGTCGAGGACATCCTCACCCGCGGTGGCACCATCCTGGGCTCGTCGCGCACGAACCCCTACAAGGTCGAGGGCGGCGTCGACCGCATCCGCGAGGTCATCGCGGAGAACCAGATCGACGCGCTGATCGCCATCGGCGGCGAGGACACCCTCGGTGTCGCCAAGCGCCTCACCGACGACGGCATCGGCGTCGTCGGCGTGCCGAAGACGATCGACAACGACCTCGGCGCCACGGACTACACGTTCGGCTTCGACACGGCCGTGCACATCGCGACCGAGGCGATCGACCGCCTGCGCACCACGGCCGAGTCGCACCACCGTGCGCTCGTCGTCGAGGTCATGGGCCGCCACGCCGGCTGGATCGCGCTGCACTCGGGTCTCGCCGGTGGCGCGAACGTCATCCTCGTGCCCGAGCGCCCGTTCAGCGTCGACAAGGTCGTCGACTGGGTCGAGCGCCGCTTCGAGCGCGAGTTCGCGCCGATCATCGTCGTCGCCGAGGGTGCGATTCCCGAGGGCGGCGCCGAGGTGCTGCACTCCGGCGAGCGCGACGCCTTCGGTCACGTCCGCCTCGGTGGCGTCGGCCAGTGGCTCGCGGAGGAGATCGCGGACCGCACCGGCAAAGAGTCCCGCGCGGCCATCCTCGGCCACATCCAGCGCGGTGGCACGCCGACCGCGTACGACCGCGTCCTCGCGACACGCTTCGGCCTGCACGCCGTGGACGCCGTCGCCGCCGGCGACTTCGGCACCATGGTCGCGCTGCGCGGCACCGAGATCGTGCGCGTGAAGCTGTCCGAGGCGACCGCCGAGCTCAAGACCGTGCCGGCGGAGCGCTACGAAGAGGCCGAGGTCTTCTTCGGCGCCTGATCCGCGCCAGGTTCAGCTCGATCCCGGGCCGATATCCGATGTGCAATACATCGGATATCGGCCCGAGTGCGTTGGGCGCGCGATATATCGGATACTGGATATCGGCCACGCGTGGTGCCACGCGATGTATTGGATATCGGATATCGGCATCACGGCGTCGCGCCCGGCTCGGCCTGTCGCAGCCGGGTCGGGTTGGGTGCGAAATCCAATATCTAATATATGGCTCGCCAGCTGATATATCGCCTGCTTCGAGCCGTGTCCTGTGGCGCCCTGTGGCGGTCGTCGCGGGATGTTCATGAGCTGCGGCGATGCCGATATATTGGATACCGGTCGGTCGGCGGGCGATATATTGGATGTGGCATGTGATATATCGCCGCTGAACCATCGGCGGGCTGGCGTCGATGTGCGATATCCGATGTATTGGATATCGCGACGCGGCGTTAGAAGGCCTTCACGTCCAGGTAGGCGGCGAAGGTTCCGAGCCAGTGATCTGCCATGTAGCCGTGCCCGCCGAAAACGTAGGTCCAGCCGGCCTCGCGATGTGCAGCGGAAGCGGTCCGGGCCAGTTCGGAGTACCGGTGCCCGGCCGGCAGTGAGTCCGCGATCGCCCCCCAGTTCCAGGCGCGGGACAGGGCGAGTCCGGCCAGGTGCGAGCCGTAGGGGTCGCTGGGATCGTCGACCGGGAAGGGCTCGCGCAGCACGCGCCACCGTTCCGAGTCGAGCTCGGGCAGGTAGGCGTCCAGCCAGGCGCCGAAGTCGGACGTGTCGAGTGCGCGCCGCATCAGGTCGGCGGTCGTCAGCGCGGGGGAGAGGAAGTCGGCGGCGTCCGGCTCGAACCCGCCGTACCCGGCCTCGTCCCGGTGCCACCGCAGGGCAGCGTCGATGCACGCCGAGGCGAGCTCGAAGTCGCCGTTCACCTGAGCGGCGTCGAACACCAGCCCGGTGGCGAACGCGGTGTTGCTGTGCGTGCCGGTCCGGATCGGCAGCCGCGCCGCCGAGATCCACTCCAGCCACCGGTCGCGCAGCACCTCCGCGATCGGCGCCACCGACCACGGCAGCCCGGAGGTCCGCAGCTCCGCGTCGAGCAGCAGCAGCCACGCCCACCCGTACGGCCGCTCCCAGTACCGCCCCGCCGGCGAGGCGAAGAACGAGGCCTCGACGGCGCAGTTCTCCTCCGTGATCAGCTTTTCGAGGGCGTCACGGGCCAGGTCGGCGCCCGAGAGCGACGGCCGCAGCCGCAGCAGGCGAACGGCGAGCCACGTCTGGTGCACGCACGAGTGCCAGTCGAAGGACCCGGCGAAAACGGGGTGCAGCACCCGCTGCGGTATCAGCCGGTCGTCGCCGTCGATGACGTGCGTCCAATGCACCGGGTGATCGCGCTGGATGTTGTCGATCGCGATGGCCAGCAGCCGGGTCGCGGTGCCGTCATCCAATCGGGTGGCGTCCATGGCCACATCATGCAGGGCGTCGTCTCAATAGGGCAGAGGCCGATAGTTGACAAGTAACAGACTTCACCGCGAAACGCCCTCAGATGGCCGTCAGGTCAACGTGGTCCGAACAGCTGACAGGCCCGACCCGGTCTCTCAGTGTGGGACAACTAGGATGAGCAGCGTGAACTGGACCGTGGACGTGCCCATCGACACGCTTCCCGAGCTTCCGCCGCTGCCTCCCGAGATGCGCAAGCGCCTGGACGACGCCCTGTCGCGTCCGGCCGCCCAGCAGCCCGAATGGCCCGACGCCGAACAGGTGCGTCGCGTGCGGACCGTGCTGGAAAGCGTGCCGCCGATCACCGTGCCCGCCGAGATCGACCGGCTGCACACGCAACTGGCGCAGGTCGCGAACGGTGAGGCGTTTCTTCTGCAGGGCGGTGACTGCGCGGAGACGTTCGCGGACAACACCGAGCCGCACATCCGCGCGAACATCCGGACCCTGCTGCAGATGGCCGTGGTGCTGACCTACGGCGCGAGCCTGCCGGTGGTGAAGGTCGGCCGCATCGCCGGCCAGTACGCCAAGCCGCGTTCGTCGAACATCGACGCCCTCGGCCTGCCGTCCTACCGCGGCGACATCATCAACTCCCTGGTCGCCACTCCCGAGGCCCGCATCCCCGACCCGGGCCGCATGATCCGCGCCTACGCGAACGCCGGCGCGGCCATGAACCTGCTGCGTGCCCTCACCGGCGCGGGGCTGGCGGACCTGCACCGCGTGCACGACTGGAACCGCGACTTCGTGCGCACCTCGCCCGCGGGCGAGCGCTACGAGGCGCTGGCCGGTGAGATCGACCGCGGCCTGAAGTTCATGTCGGCGTGCGGCGTGAACGACCAGTCGTTGCACGGCACGGAGATCTTCGCGTCGCACGAGGCGTTGCTGCTGGACTACGAGCGCGCGCTGCTGCGTCTGGACACCACCGGTGACCAGCCGAAGCTGTACGACCTGTCGTCGCACTTCGTGTGGATCGGCGAGCGCACCCGTCAGCTCGACGGCGCGCACATCGCGTTCGCGGAGATGCTCGCGAACCCGATCGGCCTCAAGATCGGCCCGACCACGTCGCCGGAGATGGCGGTCGAGTACGTCGAGCGCCTCGACCCGCGGGGCGAGCCGGGCCGCCTGACGCTCATCTCGCGCATGGGCAACCAGAAGGTGCGCGATGTGCTGCCGGCGATCATCGAGAAGGTCGAGGCCAGTGGCCACAAGGTCATCTGGCAGTGCGACCCGATGCACGGCAACACCCACGAGTCGAGCACCGGCTACAAGACCCGGCACTTCGACCGCATCGTCGACGAGGTCCAGGGCTTCTTCGAGGTGCACCGGCGCCTGGGCACCCACCCCGGTGGCATCCACATCGAGCTCACGGGTGAGGACGTCACCGAGTGCCTGGGCGGCGCGCAGGAGATCTCCGACGACGACCTCGCCGGCCGCTACGAGACGGCGTGCGACCCGCGCCTGAACACGCAGCAGTCGCTCGAGCTCGCGTTCCTCGTCGCCGAGATGCTGCGCTCGTAGCACTTCTTGGGGAGTTTCCTGAAGACGAGCTGAAGAACGAAGGGCCCCGCGTCGAGAACGCGGGGCCCTTCTGTTCGTCCTGGTCAGAGACCGAAGATGGTGATCTCGGTACCGCGCTTCACCCGCGTGCGCGGCGGGATCGACTGGTTCACGACGGTCGCGTTGTTGCTCTTGTTGAACTCGACCTTCACCTTCAGGCCGGCCCGTTCGAGCTCCTCCTTGGCCTCGCGCACCTTCAGCCTGGTCACCTCGGGGACCTCGACCTCGCGGTTGTCGACGAAGAAGACCGTGACGCGCTTGTTCGCGTTCCCCTCCAGCACTGTGCCCGCCGGCGGGTCCGTCCGCGCCACCCGTGCGTCGTCGCCCTGAGCGGCGTCCTCGCCGGTCGCCTCGACCGGTTCCAGACCGGCGCGCTGCAGTTCCAGGAACGCCTCGTCCTTCGTCTTGCCCTGGACGTTCGGCACCGGACGGCGCGGCGCGGGGCCCTTGCTCAACACCAGGGTCACCGGACTGTTGATCTTGAGCGCCGTGCCGGCGCGCGGGTCCAGGGCGACGACCTTGCCGTTCGGCACAGTGTCGTGGAACGCGTCCTTCGTGGGGTCCGTGACCGCCTTCAGGCCCGCCGCCTCGATCTCCTTGGTCGCGGCGTCCACCTCGGCGCCGACGTTGATGAACGGCACCACCGGCTTGCCGCGCGACACGATGAGCTTCACCTTGTCGTTCTTGCGCACCTCGGTGCCGCTGGCGGGGTCGGAACTGATGACCTGACCGATCGGCACGTCGTCCGACGGCACCTTGTCGATCAACGGCGTGAGGTCGGCGCTGTTCACCAGGCGCACGGCGTTCGTCTCGGACTGTCCGGCGACCTCCGGCACGGCGGTCCAGCGGCCCGCGCCGAGGTACCAGAAGAACAACCCGACGAGCAGCGCCACCACGCCGATGATCGAGCCCCAGATGATGAAGAGCTTCTTGCGGCGCTTGCGCTCCTCCTCGACCGGGTCGACCTTCGGCTTGCGCTGCGCGGGACGACGACGCGGCTGTTCCGGGCGCGCCATCGTGCGCGTGCCGGAAATGCCTGGTGGCGGCGTCGGCGGGCCGGTGTTGATCGTTGTCGGCATCGCCGACTTGCTGACCGGCCCGGTCGCCTCGGCGACCGAGGGCGGAGTCGCGCCGACCGCGACCGGAACCGGTCTCATGATGACGGTCTTGTCGTTCTCGGGAGCCGTGCCGGGAACCGGCACCGGCTGCGGCGTGAGGCCCAGCTCAGCGCCCACGCGTTCGAGCTCGGAGAGGAACGCGTCGGCGTTCGCCGGCCGCAGCCCCGGATCGCGCCGGGTCGCCTTGCGCACGAGCGTGTCGAGCGCGAGGGGGATCTCCGGGATCGACGGGACGTCCGAGTTCACGTGCTGGTAGGCCACGGAGATGGCCGTCTCGCCGCGGTAGGGCGCCTGACCCGCCAGCATCTCGTAGAGCACGATTCCAGCCGAGTAGACGTCACTGCGCGCGTCCGCGGCTCCGGTCTCCACCTGTTCGGGTGACAGGTAGGCCACTGTGCCGAGGATCTCGCTGTCGCTCGTGACGCCGTTCTCGGCGATCGCACGGGCCAGCCCGAAGTCCGCCACCTTCACCTGGCCACCGGCGCCGATCAGCACGTTCTCCGGCTTCACGTCGCGGTGCACCAGCCCGGCGCGGTGGGCGGCACCCAGCGCCGACAGCACCGGCCCGAGCACGCTCAACGCGATCGCGGGCGGCAGCTTGCCGCGCTGGTTCAGCAGGTCACGGAGGTTGCCGCCGTCGATCAGCTCCATCACCAGGTACACCTGGTCACCGTCGACGCCCTGGTCGTGCACGGACACCACGGCCGGGTGATGCAACTGCGCGGCCGCGCGTGCCTCGCGCTCGAAGCGCGCGACGAACGCCGGGTCCGCCGTCAGGTGCGGATCCATCACCTTGACCGCGACATCGCGGTCGAGGCGGGTGTCGCGACCTCGATAGACGGTGGACATGCCACCGCGCGCGAGCACGGAGTCCACCCGGTAGCGCTGCTCGAGCAGTCCACCCATCACGTTCGAAACCGACCTCTCCACAGTGCGAGATGGTAAAGCTCAGGATGACCCGGTTGGCGGAAGGGCGTTCACAGTTCGGTTATGGCATCGTGACCCCCGTGAGTGCGATTCCTGCCGCTGCGGATGTACTGGCTGCCGACCTGGAGGTTCTTCCTCTCCCCGAGGTGGCCGACCGAATGGGACTTCCGGTCACCCGGGTCCAGCAACTGCTGCGCGACGGGCAACTGCTCGCCGTGCGGCGCGACGGCGTCCTCGTCGTTCCCGAAGCGTTCCTCGCCGCCGGAACGGTGGTGAAGGGTCTGCCGGGCACCATCACGGTGCTGCGCGACCAGAACTTCTCCACGGACGAGATTCTGCGCTGGCTCTTCACGGAGGACGAGAGCCTCCCTGGCACTCCGATCGAAGCATTGCGCGGAGACCGTGGGCGTGAGGTAAAGCGACGGGCGCAAGCCATGGGCTTCTAGTTCACACGATGTGGCGGTTCCGGGCGTCTCCGCAGGCGAGAGGCGTCCGGAACCCCTCAACTGTTGCTCATGATCGCTAAGACTCTTGTCGCCGGTTTCACGGCTTTGGGCTTGCTGCTGTCGCCGGTGGTGGCTTCCGCCGCGCCCGCGGTGAAGGCGAAGCCCACGACGCTCGAACTCGACGCAGGTGGCGCGAAGGTCAAGCTCAAGAAGGGCAACCAGCTCCAGATCAAGGGCAAGCTCGGTGCCCAGGGCGGCGAGCGTCAGCTCACCCTCGGCCTCGACGTGTTCGCGCAGGTCAGGGTCGGTGCGTCGGTGTGGAGCAACATCTACACCAGGAACTGCCAGCCGAACTCGACGTTCACCGCGAAGCTCACCATCGACGCCTCCGCGGATCTGCGCCTCTACTTCCCCGGCACGAGCGTCTACGCGACCGCGACGTCCAACATCGTCGGCGTCGTCGTCATCTGACAACGCAGCTAAAGCCGCCTTCATCTGACCAACGCGCGTGCGAGCAGTGCCCGGCCCACACCGGGCACTGCCACCGCGAGACGTCGCGAGTTCGGCACCGCCACGCGTCGCCACAGCACCTCGCAGCTCACGAGGCCGAGGATGTCGCGATACAGCGTGAACGCCGTCTGCATACAAGGCCTCGACACCGGCGACAGCATGTCGATCCCAGGTCGCGCCGACTGATATATCGCATACGAGTGCGCGACGAGGTCGTCGAGCGCCCTTTGCACCCGGACGTTTGCGCGACGATGGCCACGAACCCATTGCAAAAGGTCGCGGTCGACGCCGTGCGCACCGAGGACGTCCTGCGGCAGGTAGACCCGGCCGCGGTCGAGGTCCTCGCCGACGTCGCGCAGGAAGTTCGTCAGCTGGAACGCGACCCCGAGCTCGGCCGCGTGTGGCGCGGCCTCTTCTCGGGGCACGACGGTGCCGAGCACCGGCAGCATCTGCAGCCCGATGACCTCCGCCGAGCCGTGCATGTAGACGCCGAGCGCGTCGAGGTCGGCGTACTCCGTGACGTCGAGGTCCATCCGCATCGACGCGAGGAAGTCGGTGAACAACACCCTGTCGATGTCGTAACGGCGCATCGTGTCCGTCAGAGCCTGCAGCACCGGGTTCGCGGGCTCCTTGTCCAGAAGCCGCTCCAGCCGGTCGAGCTCACCCGCGCGATCGTCGACCCCTGCGGCGTCGACGATCTCGTCGGCCCATCGCGCGAACGCGTACAGCGCGTGCACCGCCGGCCGCTGTTCGGGCCTCAGCAGGCGCGTGGCCAGGAAGAAGGTCTTGCCGTAGCGCGCGTTGATCCGGCGGCACGCGGCGTACGCGGACGCGATATCCAATGTATTGGCGTTCATTCGCGGCGCAGGGACAGGCCGAACGGGTCCGGCTCCACCAACGACCACGCCGCCAGCGCCGACACACCGAGTGCGAAGGACAGGTAGCTCCAGAAGTACAGGCCCGTGTCTCCGTTCGGGAACGTCACCAGCAGCAGGAAGACCGACGCGAGCGACACCGCCACCACCGCGCGCGTTGTCCACATGAGCCCGGCTGCCAGCGCCAGCGGCCAGCTGAAGTACCACGGCAGCGTGGTGGGGGACAGCAGTACGACGGCCAGCATCGTCACCGCGCCGCGCCGGACGTTGTCGCTCACGTCGCCGTCCCGCGCGGTCCACCACTGCGTCCACGCGACCCAGATGAGCACGACCCAGCCGAGCGTCCGCGCGACGCCGATGAAGATGCCGCCGTCGACGTCGGTGAACCAGCTCACGACCATGCGCACGAAGGCGCCGATCCCGCTCGGGACCGACAGCCAGTTGATGATCACCGACGAGTTGCTCAGCGCGGGGATCCAGCCGACGCCCACCCCGGCGACCAGCGTGCAGGCCGCGAACGTTCCGAGGAACGCCGCCGCACCCGGCACCAGCGCCCTGCCGAACCGGGTGAGCTTGTCGCCGTCCAGCCGTGCCGCCCAGATCCAGACCAGGAACGGCACGATCACGACCGCCGTCGCCTTCACCGAGAACGCGAGCCCGAGCAGCACGAAGCCGAGTACATGCCTGCGGTCGAGCACCAGCAGCACGCCCGCGGCCATCAGCCCGATCATCAACAGGTCGTTGTGCGCGCCTCCGACCAGGTGGATCAGCAGCAACGGGTTCGCCGCCACCAGCCACAGCGCGATCGCGGACTTCCCGCCCAGGTGTCGGCTCAGACCCGGCAGCGCCCGGCACAGCAGCACGAGCCCACCGGCGATCGAGAGACGCATCGCGATGACGCCGAGGACCACGCTGCCGCCGGTGATCCACACGACCGCCTTGGCGACCAGGATGAACAACGGCCCGTACGGCGCGGGCGCGTTCTGCCACACCTCGCTGACGTTCTCGCTGAGCGCGCTCTGCAGCACCGCGGGTCCGACCGCGTACGGGTCGTGGCCGCTCAGCGCGAGCTGGCCCTGCGCGAGATAGCTGTAGACGTCCTTGCTGAACAGCGGTGGCGCGAACAGCAGCGGCAACGTCCAGGCCGTCACCGCCGTGAGCACCGCGGAGCCGCCGGACTCACCTCGCAGCACGAGCCTGCCGAGCCTGATCCACGCCCAGATGACGAGGCCGAGGCCCAGGTACAGCACCATGCCCGCGAGATCGCGCCCGTGGCCGTAGCGCAGCCAGCTCAGCCCGGCCTGGTCGAGCAGGGGGTCGTGCTCGGGGATCGCTCCCGCGCCCAGGCCTCCGAGCGCGATCAGCGTCACGCCCAGCAGACCGAGCACGGTCGTGCGGACGGGGAGGGCGGCGGCGTTCGCGCGTACGGCAGGTGAGGGCTCCGGTGGAGACACCTCGGAGCTCGAGCGGAGGAGTGACTGAGTTGCTGCCATCGCGCGAACATCGTTGCACAGGGCGCGAAAGCCCCGGCAATCCAAAGCCCGCACCGGTCGAGAGGAGCTGATCAAGCTTTAGAAGGCTCGTTTGGTCGAGCTGATCGCGAGGTCGGCGAGCTTCGTCGCGGCCGGTTCGGCCACCGGGGCGGCGTCGAGCGCGGCCAGTGCGCTCTTCGTCAGCTCCTCGATGCGCTCCTCGACGGCGTCGACGGCGCCGACCTTCACCAGTGCCCGCCGGACCTCCTCGACGGTGTCGAGGTCGAGGTCGGGCTTGCCCAGAGTGATATCCAATATATCGGCGCCGAACTGCATGCCCAGGGCCACGAGCAACGTGCGCTTGCCCTCGGCGAGGTCGTCACCGGCGGGCTTGCCGGTGACCTCCGGGTCGCCGAACACGCCGAGCAGGTCGTCGCGCAGCTGGAACGCGACGCCGATGTCGGCACCGAACGCCCGCAGCCCGTCGATGAGCTCCGGTGAGCCGCCCGCCATCGCCGCACCCATGTGCAACGGCCGTTCGACGGTGTACGCCGCGGTCTTGAGCCGGTCGATCCGCAGCGCGGCGTCCGTGGACGAGTCGCCCTGCGCCTGCGTCAGCACGTCGAGGTACTGGCCGGCGAGCATCTCGGTGCGCATGTCCCGCCACGGCTCGCTCATCCGGCGCAGCACCTCGGCCGGCAGCCCGGCGGCGAAGAGCATGTCGTCCGCCCACGCCAGGGCGATGTCGCCGATCAGGACCGCCGCCGACATGCCGAACCGCTCCGACGAGCCGAGCCAGCCCTGCTCGCGGTGCCGCGCGCCGAACGCGATGTGCACGGTCGGCTTGCCCCGGCGCACCGAGGAGGAGTCCATGAGGTCGTCGTGGATCAACGCGCACGCCTGGATCAGCTCCAGCGAGCTGACCGCCGTGAGGACCTCGCCGGCGAGCTCACCGTCCGGGTCGCCACCCGCCGCGCGCCAGCCCCACCACGCGTAGGTCGGGCGGATGCGCTTGCCACCGCCCAGCACGAAATCGGAAAGCGCGTCCACCGCGCTCGCGAAGCTCGGGTCCATCGCCTCGCCGGACGCGCGCCGGGAGGCCAGGTACGTGGTCAACGCTTCTTCGACGTGCTGGGGCAGGGCAACGTCGATCGGGTGGTGGGACACACCCCCATGGTCCGCTGTGTCGGGGACCACCCGCATGCCGGGGCCCGCGTACCACATCGTGAGCTGATGTCTCACCTAGCGGAAGTACCACTAGGGTTGGTCGCATGACGTCGGTGGTGGAGCGGCTGCGGGGCAATTCAAGCCTCTCGGCCCCCAGATTCTCGGTCGAGTTCCTGCCGCCGCGGGACGCCGAGGACGAGAAGATCCTGTGGAAGGCCGTCCGCGAGCTGGAGGGTCTCGACCCCGCGTTCGTGTCGATCACCTACGGAGCCGGCGGGTCGCGCCGGGACCGCACGATCCGCGCCACCGGCCGCATCGCGCAGGAGACGACGCTGCTGCCGGTCGCGCACCTGACCGCCGTCGACCACTCGGTGGCCGAGCTGCGCAACGTGATCGGCTGGTACGCGGCGATCGGCGTGCGCAACATCCTGGCGCTGCGCGGCGACCCTCCCGGCGACCCGATGGGCGAGTGGGTCGCGCACCCCGAGGGTCTCAACTACGCCGACGAGCTCGTGCGGCTGGTCCGGGAGCTCGGCGACTTCTGCGTCGGCGTGGCGGCGTTCCCGTACGGGCACCCGCGTTCGGGCGACCTCGACATGGACCTGAAGTACTTGCTGCGCAAGCTCAACGCCGGCGCGGACTACGCGGTGGCGCAGCTGTTCCACGAGCCGGAGCCGTTCCTGCGACTGCGTGACCGGGTGGCGGACGCGGGCTGCTCGGCGGCGATCCTGCCGGGGATCATGCCGATGCTGTCGCCGCGCGGGTTGTCCAAGATCGTGGAGCTGTCCGGCGCCGACCTGCCGGTGGAGATCGCGCGCAGGCTGGAGCCGTACGCCGACGACGTGGCCGGTTTCCGGGCGACGGGCATCGACATCGCGACCGAGATGTGTCAGCGGTTGCTCGAAGAAGGCGTTCCGGCGCTGCACTTCTACACGATGAACCGGTCGAAGGCGACGCGGGAAGTGTTGGGGCGCTTGGGTTTGGTGACGCGCGCCTAGACCGTCACGTTCCGCTTGTGCGCGATGAGGGCGAGCACGACGACGATCAGCGCGGCACCGCCGGTGAGCCCGGCGACGAGCAGTGCCCAGCCGAAGAACGACTCCGAGTTCTCGCCCGCGTACTGCACGGTGGCCTGGAGCATCGACGCCTGACCGGGTTTCGGAGACCACGCGATGGTGTTGTTCTCCTCCTCGCGGCCGTTGGTGTTCACGACCTTGCCGGGGAAGCTGACCTTCACCTGGATGTCCGCGCGTTCCACGGGCACCTGGGTGAGGTCGACGGACCCCGAGAGCGTGACAAGATCACCCGACCGGCGGAAGTTCAGGCTGTACCGGCTGTTCGACGAGCTGGTGGCGGTGGAGAGCGTGCGCATCTCCTCGAACGACAGGCCGTTGAAGAACAGCTGCGTGCCCGCGTACGACTCCACCCGGTACGGCTTGGTGGTGACGCGGCTCGCGAGTTCCGGCGGCACCTTCAGCTGAGGGCCGGGGTCGTTGTCCTGCGTGGGTGGCGTGGCCGCGACGATCTCACCCGAGATGCGATCGTCGTCGGACACGGCCATGGCCGCGTACACGCGAACGCAACCGCTCAACGAGAACAAGGTGAGCAGCAGGAAGACCGGAACGAGCAGGGCCCGGGATCGACGCACGGCGGACATCCTGCCAGCACGGTCCAAACGACGCAGTTCCCCGCCATTGGTCGTGAGCTTGACTAACTACCTTTTGGCGTCGCGAGGCGCGAGGTAGCGTCTCGGCACATGTCATCCGTGCACCTCATCAGCAACAAGTTCGTCAGCGACTACGTGGCGCTGGACCCGATCACGGCCACCACGATGGGCTTCGCGGGTTCCGATGACCAGCTGACCGACTTCTCGCCGGAAGGGCACGCGGCGCGCGACGAACTCGCCGTCCGCGCGCTCGCCGACGTCGCGGCGGCCCAGCCCGCGGATGCCTCGGAGGACGCGGCGCGCGCCGTGTTCCTGGAGCGGGTGGGCCTGGAGCACGAGATCTACGAGGCGGGGCTCGTCGAGTCGTCGTTGAACGTGATCGCGAGCCCGATTCAGTCCGTGCGCGACATCTTCGACCAGATGCCGACGGACACACCTGAACAGTGGGCCACGATCGGTCGCAGACTTTCTGCCGTGCCCGCTGCTTTGGAAGGCCTCCAAGCTTCTCTCTCGCACGCCGCTTCCCGTGGTCACGTTTCCGCGCTGCGTCAGGTGACCAGGGTCGCCGAGCAGTGCGACGTCTGGGCTTCGACGTTCTTCAGCTCGTTCGTGAAGTCGTCCGGTGCCGAGGGCGCGCTGCGTTCGTCGCTCGACGCCAGTGCTGCCGCTGCTTCTTCTGCGTACGCGGAGTTCGCTTCGTTCCTGCGGACTTCGCTGGCTCCCCAGGCGCCCACGAAGGACGCCGTCGGCGAGGAGCGGTACCGGCTCGGTTCGCGCTACTTCACCGGGTCGAAGCTCGACCTGGCCGAGGCCTACGCGTGGGGCTGGGAGGAGTTCCTCGGCATCGAGGCCGAGATGAAGGAGGTCGCGGCGCGGCTGAAGCCGGGTGCTTCGCTCGCGGAGACCGCTGCCTATCTCGACCAGCACCCGCGCTACCAGGTGCACGGGCAGAGCGGGCTGCAGGCGTGGATGCAGGAGCTGTCCGACAAGGCGCTGCTCGACCTGCGCGACGTGCACTTCGACCTGCCGGACGCGTTGATGAACCTCGAATGCCGCATCGCGCCGCCCGGCGGTGGTGTCGGCGCGTACTACACGCCGCCGACCGCTGACTTCGCGCGGCCCGGTCGCATGTGGTGGTCGATCGCCGAGGGCAAGTCGGTGTTCCCGACCTGGCGTGAGACGTCGACGGTCTATCACGAGGGTGTGCCGGGGCATCACCTGCAGTGCGCGACGGCGGTGTATCAGTCGGAGACGCTCAACGACTTCCAGCGCCTGATGTGCTGGGTGTCGGGTCACGGCGAGGGCTGGGCGCTGTACGCGGAACGTCTCATGCGCGAGCTCGGCTACCTCGACGACGACGGCGACCTGCTCGGCATGCTGGACGCACACCTGTTCCGCGCGGCCCGCGTCATCATCGACATCGGCATGCACCTGGAGCTGGAGATCCCCGCCGGCACCGGCTTCCACCCCGGCGAGCGCTGGACCCCGGAGCTGGGCCTGGAGTTCATGATGACCCGGACGCTCTCCGAGCCCGCGCACATCCGCGACGAGATCGACCGCTACCTCGGCTGGCCGGGCCAGGCGCCGGCCTACAAGATCGGCGAACGGCTCTGGCTCGCCGCCCGTGAGGACGCGCGGGCTCGCAAGGGCGCGGACTTCGACCTCAAGCGCTTCCACAAGGAGGCCCTGGAGATGGGTTCGATGGGCCTCGACACGCTGCGGGAGCGCCTCGCCGCCCTCTGACCCACGGCCGGCAACCAGGCAATACGCAATATCCGATACGCGATATCCGATATATCGCCGCAGGTCGCGGTGGTATATCGGATATCGCCGTGTCCAGGGCGCGATATATCGGATACCGCCGTGCGATGGCCTGATATATCGGATACCGGGGTCGACGCGGTCCGGTGGGCCATATATCGGATATCAGTTGGGCGACCGCTGGCTGATGTAGTGGATATCGGTTCGTTGGCGCTGGTCAGCGCTACGAGGGGCGCCGCAGGCGGAACATCGGGACGTCGAAGCCCACGCCTGTGAGGCGGATGAGACGGACGGCCTGTCGCGGGATTGTCGTCAGTCGTTGAGCAGTGGCGCAGGCTCCCACCGCACGCGCACGCGGTTGGTGATCGGCTCCGGGTCGTCGGTCCGCACGAACTCCAGCCACGGTCCGGGCTCCGGTCGCACCGATGCCCACCCGTCGCCGCTGCGCACCACCGGATGCCCGGTCGCCTGAGCCGAGGCCAGCGGATCCCGTGAGTCGACGACCACGGCCGCGATCACACCGGTGTACTCGGGTCGCGGCTCCAGGACGCAGAACTCGTTGCCCTGCGGATCGCGCAGCACCACCCACGGCACGTCGCGCTGTCCGACGTCGGCGTGTTCGGCGCCGAGCTTCAGGGCGCGCGCGACGATGTCCGCCTGGTGTTCGAGCGACGACGAGGCCAGGTCGAGGTGCACCCGGTTCTTCTCGATCTTCGGGGCGTCGCTCCACACGAACGTCAGCTCGATCTCGTCACCGGCGAACTCGGACCAGAACCCGGCCAGCGCGGAGGGATCGGCTGCCTCGAACGTGATTTCCACGCGTGCGAGGGTACTGTCTCGCGGGTGGCGAAGCTGGTGCTCGGACCGCTCCTCAGGCATGTGAACGAGACTTCCGCGACCGTGTGGGTCGAGACGGACGTGTCGTGCGACGTCACGATCGCGGGGCACACCGCGCGGACGTTCCAGGTCGGCGGCCAGCACTTCGCCCTCGTCAGGCTTGAGAACCTGGGCCCGCGCACCGAGTACGACGTGAAGCTCGGCCAGGAAAAGGTCTGGCCGGAGCCCGACAGCAAGTTCCCCAAGCCAGTGATCCGCACCGGTGAGGTCACCAGGATCGCCTTCGGGTCGTGCCGCGCCGCACCGAGCCAGCCGGTCGGCCCCGACGCGCTCGACGCCTTCGCGCAACGCCTCATGAGCGCGCCGGAAGAAGAGTGGCCGCAGGCGCTGATCCTGTTGGGAGACCAGGTCTACGCCGACGAACCCACCGAGGCCACCAAGCAGTGGCTGCGCGACCGCCGGCGCGACACGGACGAGCCCGACGGTGAAGTCGTGCACTTCGCCGAGTACGCCCACCTCTACCACGAGACCTGGGGCGACCCGGAGATCCGCTGGTTGCTGTCGGTCGTCCCGAGTTCGATGATCTTCGACGACCACGACGTGCGCGACGACTGGAACACCTCCGCCGTGTGGCGCCAGGAGATGACGGACAAGCCCTGGTGGCGCGACAGGATCCGCGGCGCCATCGCCTCCTACTGGGTGTACCAGCACCTCGGCAACCTCGGCCCGAACGAGCTCGCCAGGGATCCCTTGTACGCCAAGGTGAAAGCTCAGGGCACCGACGTTCTGCCGTTGCTGGAGGAGTTCGCCGAGGAAGCGGACAAGGAGACTCAGGGCCGCAAGTCCACGTGGTGGAGCTACCGCCGCGACTTCGGCCGCGCCAGGCTGCTGATGGTCGACACGCGCTGCGGCCGCATCCTCGAAGGCGACAAGCGGCAGATGGTCAGCGACGAAGAGTTCGAGTGGATCGAGCGCAACGCCGAAGGCGAGTACGACCACCTGCTGATCGGCTCGTCGCTGCCGTGGCTGATGCCGCACTCGCTCAGCCACTTCCAGTCCCTCAACGAGGTCGGCGCGCGCAAGAAGGGCTGGCAGGGCCGGGCCGCGGAGAAGATCCGGCAGGCGGCCGACCTGGAGCACTGGCCGGCGTTCCGCGAGTCGTTCGACCGGCTCACCCGGATGATCGAGAAGGTCGCGAACAACGGCGCCGCAACGGTTTCCGTGCTCTCCGGCGACGTCCACCACAGCTACGTCGCCGAGGCCGAGTTCCCCACACCCACCAAGGCCACGGTCACGCAGCTCGTGTGCTCGCCGGTGCACAACGAGCCGCCGAAGGTGTTCCTGCCGATCTTCCGGCTGTCGTGGTCCCGCGCCGCCGCGTGGATCTTCCGCGGCCTCGCGACCCTCGTCGGCGTGCCGAAGGACCTGATGCGCTGGCGCAAGACCAGCGGCCCGCACTTCGGGAACTCCGTGGCACTGCTGGAACTCGACGGCCGCCGCGCCCGCTACCGGCTGTTGTCGGCAGCGGGCGGGGAGACGGCGTCGGTGTTACTTGGTCGCGAGCCGCAGTAGCGCCCACAGCTGCGCGATCGCGTCGTGGTCGCCGACCACCTCGACCAACCGGTCGGGCAGTCGTCCCCACAACCAGCGGTACATCGTCATCGGATCGGCCGTGACCTGTGCATCGGCGCGGTGGGCGTCCTCCGGGTCGACGACCTGCCAGGCCGACGCCCCTTGCGGACCACAGCGCGTGAGCCACAGGTGATCCTCGACCTGGACCGCGACCAGGCTGTCCCGCGACCCGCGCACCCCGAGCACGTCCAGCTTGTGCCCCAACCACAACGCGAGCACCTCGTCGACGCCGTCGATCGCGACCTCGTCGGTGACGACACCGACCTCCATACCCGCGGCGCCCTGAACGTCCATGCGGTGCAAGGTGGTTTCGTGCGCGAGCCGCCGCCGCCAGAACCCGTAGGTCTCCTGGACGGGCCACCACGTCGCGCACGGCTCGTGCTCGTCGTGCGCGGTGAGTTCGGCGAGCACGGCCTCCGCGCCCGTCCGCATGAAGTCCAGCGGGTCCTGGCCCTCCTCGGGATACTCCTGCCACTCGCCGGGTTGGGGCTCCCGGCCGAGCGTCATCCACCCCAGGGCGATGCGATAGCCGCTGCCGACGTGCCGGACCGTCTCCCCGAGGTTGAGACCGGGACAGGCCGGCACGCCCTTGTGCGGTGGCTGGCCGATCGCGGACATGGCGAGCAGGTCGGCTTCGCGCTGCAGGACTTCCAGAGCGTTCACCGCCTGGCCTCGTTCATCACGCGGTCGACGAGCGTCACGAACTGACCGGTCTGGCGCACCAGGTCGTCGGCCGTGCGCGCGGTGACGTGCCGGGTGATTCCCGCGAGCACAGCGGCCCGCGTCGACGACCACGACGCGAAGAAAGCGGCCCACTCCTGCATTTCCGGCGCGATCGCGGCGAGCAGCACCCACGCGCTGGTCGGCCTCGAACGCCCGCGGTGGGGCCGTCCGCGCAAGGCGAGCACCGCGGCGGCGGCCCGCAGCGCGGCGAGGTAGGCGGTCGCGAACCGCTCGGACGGCTCAGGTGTGCGTTCCGACTCGGCGAGCGAGTCGCGAGCCTGCCGCAGCAGTGCGAGCGCGGATGCGGGTGGCAACGGGATGGGGAAGGCTGCCGGATTCGAAATCTCAGCTGTCATCTCGGCCTCCTCGTGGCGTCGGTGAACGACGTCTCCGCCGAGGGGAAGCCGGCGGCTCTCGGAGGTGGGGTGCTTCCCCCACCCCACCTCCGAGGCATGGTGCGACTCGAACACATGTTCGAGTCGCTCTCAGCGTAGCCGCAGGCCGATGGATTCCTCAACCCGCCCCACCACGTGGGGGCCAGTCGTGGTCTGATGGTGATGTGAGTGCGCTCGAACACCCCGGAATCCGCAAAGTCGCGGAAGCCCTGCCACCCGCCACGGCCGAACGCATCGTCGTGTTGCCGGACGCGGTGCGGACCGCGGCAGCCGCGGCAGAGGCGGTGGGTGTGCAGGTAGGCGCGATCGCGAACAGCCTGTTGTTCGCCGCGATTCGCGACGGCGTGGCGGCCCCGCTGCTGGTGCTGACCTCCGGCGCGCACCGGGCGGACACGTCGCTGGTGGCCGAAATCGTCGGTGCGGACGCGGTGAAGCGCGCAGACCCGGAGTTCGTGCGTGAGCACACGGGTCAGGTGATCGGCGGGGTGTCGCCGGTCGGCCACCCCACGCCGATCGAGACCGTGGTGGACGAGACGCTGGCCGGCTACGAGGAGATCTGGGCCGCCGCGGGACATCCACACGCCGTGTACCCCACGACCTTCGCGGAACTGGTGTCGCTCACGGGTGGCCGCGTGGCGGTGGTGTCGGCATGACGGCCTCGCCGCGCCTGGAGCGCATCGTCGAGATGTCCGCCGCCGAGCTGAACGTCCGCCTCGGCGAAGCACTCTCGCTGTACGTGACCGCGATGAACTACCCGCCCGGCACCGTCGAGCAGCGCGCCCCGATGTGGCTCGCGCACATGATGCGCGAGGACTGGCGCTGCGTCGTGGCGGTGGGGGAGCACGACGAGCTCGTCGGCATCGGCTACGGCTACCGCGGCGCCGCTGGTCAGTGGTGGCACGAACAGGTCCGGCGCGGACTGACGGCCGTCGCGCCGCCCACCGTGGTCGACGAATGGCTTGAGGACTACTTCGAGCTGACCGAACTCCACGTGCTGCCGCGCGCCCAGGGTCGTGGCCTCGGCGAGGACCTGTTGCGCCGCCTGATGGAGGGTGTGCGTTCGTCCCACGTGCTGCTGTCCACGCCCGAGGGGCCGAGCAAGGCGTGGAAGCTCTACCGCCGCGTCGGCTTCGTCGACGTGCTGCGGCACTACCAGTTCACCGGCGACCCGCGCCCGTTCGCGGTCCTCGGCCGCGCCCTGCCTCTCGCCTGACCTGCGAAAACCTGACTCCCGAGCTGCTCGCGGCTCGGGAGTTTTTGGTTTGTCCACAGTTCCTCAGTCGCCAGTTGCGATCACTCAGGTCCGCCCCTACCCTCACTGATATGCAATATATTGGATATGGGTCACTGAAGGAGCGGGCCGCCGCCGAGATCAGGACGGCGATCGTGCGCGGCGACCTGGAACCGGGCACCGCGATCAAGGACGTCGAACTGGCCGAGAAGCTCGGCCTCTCCCGCACCCCGGTGCGCGAGGCTCTGGCGACGCTCACCGACGAGGGCCTGGTCGAGACCAAGCCGCACGCGTACACCCGCGTCACCGCGCTGGAAGCGGAGCCGGTGCGCGACGCTCTCGTTGTCGTGCAAGCGATGCACGCCCTGGCCGCGGGCCTCGCCGTGCAGTCGGGCCTGATGACGGCCGAGGACATCGCCGCGATGCGCACCGCGAACAAGGCCTTCAAGAAAGCCCTGGACGCCAACGACGCCGTCGCCGCCCTGGCCGCCGACGACGAGTTCCACGCCGTGGCCGTCCGCTGCTGCAACAACTTCGCGATCGCCGCGACCATCGACCGCTACACCCCGCTCGTCCGCCGAGCCGAGCACAGCCGCTTCTCCTCACCCGCCGCCCGCCACTCGGTCACCCAGCACCAGCAGATCATCGAGGCGTGCGAGCAAGGCGACTACGCGAAGGCCTCCAACCTGGTGGACAAGAACTGGGGCACGCTCCTGGAGGAACTGTGAACAGATTCCCGCTCCTCTTCGGCCCTTCACCGGTCCACCGCCTGGACCGCCTGTCCACACACCTCGGCGGCGCCTCGGTCTGGGCGAAGCGCGAGGACTGCAACTCCGGCCTCGCCTACGGCGGCAACAAGACACGCAAACTCGAATACCTGGTCGCCGACGCCCTGGCCACCGGCTGCGACACCCTCGTGTCGATCGGCGGCATCCAGTCCAACCACACCCGCCAGGTAGCGGCCGCCGCGGCACGAGCGGGCCTGAAAGCCGTGCTGGTGCAGGAAAGCTGGGTCGACTGGACCGACGTCGGCAGTGACCGCGTGGGCAACATCCTGCTCAGCCGCATGATGGGCGCCGACGTCCGCCTGGTGAGCGCCGAGTTCGGAATCGGCGTCAAACCAGCCTGGGAACAGGCAATCGAGGAAGTCCGCGCCGCAGGAGGCAAGCCCTACCCGATCCCGGCCGGCGCCTCCGACCACCCGCTGGGCGGCATGGGCTTCGCGAACTGGGCGGACGAGGTCCGCCAGCAGGAAGCCCAACTCGGCGTCTTCTTCGACACCATCATCGTCTGCTCGGTCACCGGCAGCACCCAAGCCGGCATGGTCGCCGGCTTCGCGAACGACCCCAACCGCCGCGTGCTGGGCATCGACGCCTCCGCCAAACCGGCCGAAACCCTCGCCCAGATCACCCGCATCGCGCACAACACAGCCAAGCTCCGCGAGGTCGAGGTGTCCGAAAAGGACATCCTTCTCGACGACCGCTTCCACGCCGGCACCTACGGCATCGCCGACGAGTCCACGGTGGACGCCATGCGCCTCGGCGCGAGCCTCGAAGGCATGATCACCGATCCTGTCTACGAGGGAAAGTCGCTGGCAGGCCTCATCCACCTCGTGTCGTCAGGAGAGATCGCCCGCGACTCCACGGTTCTCTACGCCCACCTTGGCGGCCAGCCGGCGTTGAACGCCTACAGCTCACTCTTCCCGGCTTAGTTCACGCTCGTAGTCGCGGTCTTTTGGTGCGGCGCGGAAGCCTGCTTCCTGCAGCATTGTCGCGAGGTGCGAGGTCGGGGCGATCTCGCCGACAGGGCCACGGCGACTCCACGGTTCTCCACACCCACCTCGGCGGCCAGTCCGCCCTGAACGCCTACAACTCGATCTTCGAGGTCTAGACCTCGTCCCTCCGAGTGTCACTTGAACGGGTGAACCTCGTCCTGATCGTCCCAGGTCAGCGTCTTGTTCTGCAGGTCGGGTGAAGAAAGACGTCCTGATTCGCTGGTTCGTCCCTCCCGCAAATATGCGGAGCGCGGGCGTGCGGACCGGGGAACGGGGTCGAGGAACCCGGCGAGTGCGTACTGACGACGCCTGAGCGCGTCAGTCCGTGGAGAGAGAGTCGAGGAGGTGCTCCGTGGAGAGAGAAGAATGAGGTGCACGGTCAGGCTCGCAGTCGCTGGCCGTTCGGTGGGGCGCGAAGGCCCGCTTCTTGCAGCACCGTCGCGAGATGTGAGGTCAGGGCGACATCGCCGACATCGATGAGTCCGCGGTCCTGTACGCCCAGCTTGGTGGTCAGCCAGCGTTGAACGCCTACAGCTCGCTCTTCCCTGCCCAGTGGTGTCGACTTGGCCAGTGGTGTGACTCGACGAGTTGGCTGGGCAGCGCCACGCTCAGCAGTACGAGGGCGTTGGAGCGCCCAGCGATGCACCTGTCCGCAAACCTGAGGCGCTGCTGTGCTGGGTTCGGTGGTTGGCCTGGCCTGGGTTCGGTGGTTGGCCTGGCCTGGGTTCGGTGGTTGGCCTGGCCTGGGTTCGGTGGCTGGCCTGGCCTGGGTTCGGTGGCTGAGCTGGTCAGGGGTCCGGTCGCGGACCTGGCCAGCCATCACGGATGGCGTGGCTCTGCGCGCGTTCGCGGTCGTGTGCGACGGGGTGTGGGGATGCCGGGTCAGGCTCGCAGGCGCAGGCCTTTCGGGGTGGCGCGGAAGCCTGCTTCTTGCAGCACCGTGGCGAGGTGTGAGGTCAGGGCTACTTCGCCGTCTGCCCGTTGGACCGCGAGTTGGCCCAGCCAGCCGTCGCGGACTGCGCGGCTCAAAGCGTTCGCGGCTATGCGTAGCGTTGGGTCGTCGTCGGTGAACGAGAGCAGGGATTTGCCGCCGCGCTCTACGTACAGCGCTGGGGTGCCGTCGACCAGGACGGCCAGTGCGCCGGCCTTGCGGGCTGGGCGGTGTTTGCCTTCTCCCAGCGGATCTGGCCACGGTAGGGCGGCGCCGTAAGGCTGGGCTGGGTCGGCTGCGGCTAGCACCACGGCTGACTGGTCGGCCTGTGGCGGTTGGCCGGGTGGGCGGGACAGCGTGCGTAGGCGGTCCACCGCGCCTCGTGCGGCGAACTGGGCGGCGCCTAGGCCTTCGACCACGTAGCCGCGGATCACCTGGCCCGATTCCTCCATTGCTCGCAGCACCTTGTAGACGCCGCTGAAGCCGCCGGTCACGCGTTCGGTGTCCAGGGCGCCGCGGGTCAGGACGCCGTGGCGTTCCAGGAATGCTTCGGCTCGGGCGTGTGCTCGGCGGGTTGGGTCCGAGGCCGGGGGTACGGCTAGCGACCAGCGGCCGGCTGCTGTTGGTGGGCCCGTGCGGGAAGGCATGTCCGGGCGGGCGGCTCGCAGGCGGGCGTAGCGGCCACGAGGGGCGCTGCGGCGGGGTTTGTGGGCCGCGCCGCCGCCGGACACCAAGGCGCGCAACGGGGACAGGGTGTCGTTGGTGATCAGGCCCGCCCAGACCAGGTCCCACAGCGTGCCGACTACTTCGGCGTCTGTGCATGTCACGGACAGCGAGGCGCGGTCGACTACCTGGCGGAAGAACAGCGCGCCGCCGGACAGTGCTTCCAGGACCGCTGTGTGCAGCGGTGACTCCGGGATGGACTCCGGTACCAGGTCGGGTAGGAGTAGGTCTGCCACATCTGTTGGCGCCAAAGCGATCCAGCCGTCGCCGCCGGCCAGGGCGCCGCAGCCCGTCCACGTCACCTCGCCGGACGCCGTCAGCTCGTCCAGGAGTGCCGGGTAGTAGCCCGGTAGGCGGGAGGGGAGTAGCAGGGATTCCAGGGCGCTTGCCGGAAGTGGTGCTCCCGCTAGCTGTTCCACCACGGAGAAGACGTCGTCGACCGTTGGGGCCGAGCGCAGGCGGCGGCCTAGACCGTGCCACGACGGGAGGAAGCGGCCCAGTGCGGCGGGTTCGACCGGCTCCACCTCGGAGCGCAGGCGGGCCAGCGAGGCGCGGCGCAGGCGGCGGAGCACGTCCGCGTCGCAGTACTCGGTGTGGGTGCCGCCGGGGCGGAGTTCGCCGCGGACCAGCCTGCCCGTGGCGGCCATGCGTTCCAGGACGCCCGTCACCACGGCCACGCCCAGGCCGAAGCGGGTGGCGGGTTCCGTGGCGGCGAACGGGCCGTGGGTGCGGGCGTAGCGGCTCAGCAGGTCGCCCAGCGGATCTGGCACGGGTTCGGTGAACGCCTCTGGGACGCCTACCGGCAGGGCTACGCCGAGTGCGTCGCGGACTCGGCCGGCGTCCTCGATCGAGAGGGTGCGTTCCTCGCCGGCGATCCGGACTCGGATCGCGCGGCGTTGGGCTACCAGTTCGTCGAGCCATTCGCGAGGGACGCCGCGTTCTAGAGCCTCCGCGTCGGAGAGATCTCCCAGGAACCGCAACAGGTCCGCGGTGTCCTCGGCGTGACGTGGGCGGCGGTCCTCGGACAGGCGCTGCAGGCTGCGTTCGACCTCGGCCACTACCTCCGGGTCCAGCAGCTCCCGGATCGCCTCGGAGCCGAGCAGTTCTGCGAGCAGCGTCGAGTCGAGAGAGAGCGCGGCCGCGCGGCGTTCCGCCAGAGGAGCGTCCAGCTCGTAGAGGAACATGCCCACGTAGCCGAAGAGCAGGCTGCGGGCGAACGGCGACGGAGACGGCGTCTCCACCTCGACCACGCGCACCCGGCGTGCGCGGACGTCCGACATCAGCTCGCGCAGGCCCGGCACGTCGTAAACGTCCTGCAGGCACTCGCGCATCGCCTCCAGGACCACCGGGAACCGCTCGTACTTCGCGGCCACCGACAGCAGCTGGGCGGAGCGCTGACGCTGTTGCCACAACGGAGTGCGGCGTTTCGGATCCCGGCGGGGGAGCAACAGCGAGCGTGCGGCGCACTCGCGGAACCGGGCCGCGAACAACGCCGAGCCACCCACCTCGGCCACCACGATCTGCTCGACCTCGTCCGGATCGAGCAGCACGTCCTCGGCGCCCGCGGTCACCTCCACGCCCTCGTAGTCGAGAGCGTCCGGCAACCGCAGCACGATGCCGTCGTCGGAGTGCGCCGCCTGCACCTCGACGCCACGGCGTTCGCGCAGCCGGGCGGCGATCGCGAGCGCCCACGGCGCGTTGACCTGAGCACCGAACGGTGAGTGCACGACCAGCCGCCAGTCGCCCAGCTCGTCGCGGAACCGTTCCACCAGAACGGTTCTGTCGTTCGGGACGTGCCGCGTCGCCTCCCGCTGCTCGCCCAGGTACGCCAGCAGGTTGTCCGTCGCCCACTGGTCCAGCCCAGCGGAAGCAGCGCGAGAGCGAGCCGCCGAATCCTCCATTGTGGACACTTCGCGGAGGAACTTGCCCATCGCCCGGCCCAGTTCCAGCGGCCGGCCCGGGGCGTCGCCCTTCCAGAACGGCATCCGCGCGGGCTGGCCCGGAGCAGGCACCACGATCACACGATCGTGTGTGATGTCCTCGACCCGCCACGACGACGTGCCGAGCAGGAACGTGTCGCCGACGCGCGACTCGTAGACCATCTCCTCGTCGAGCTCGCCGACGCGCGAACCAGGACCGTTCTCCGAAGGCGGCGTCATCACGGCGAACAACCCGCGGTCCGGGATCGTGCCGCCGGACGTCACCGCCAGGCGCTGGGACCCAGGCCGGCCGCGCAGCTCGGAGTTCACCCGGTCCCACGTGATCCGCGGCCGCAGCTCGCCGAACTCCTCGGACGGGTACCGGCCCGACAACATGTCCAGCACCGCCTGCAGAGCCGAGTCCGGCAGACCCGCGAACGGCGCTGCCCGCCGCACCAGGGCCGTCAGGTCCTCGACCGTCCACGTCTCCATCGCCACCATCGCGACGATGTGCTGCGCCAGCACGTCCAACGGGTTGCGCGGGAACTTCACGGCCTCGATCGCGCCGTTCTGCATCCGCTCCGCCACCACCGCGCACGACACCAGGTCGCCGCGGAACTTCGGGAACATCACGCCCCGCGAGATCGCACCCACCTGGTGACCAGCACGGCCGACGCGCTGCAGCCCCGAGGCGACCGACGGCGGCGCCTCCACCTGCACCACGAGGTCGACCGAGCCCATGTCGATGCCGAGCTCCAACGACGAAGTCGCCACCACGCAGGGCAAACGCCCGGACTTCAGATCTTCTTCGACCGCGGTGCGCTGCTCCCGCGACATCGACCCGTGGTGCGCGCGGGCCACCGAGGCCGAAGTCTGGATCGTCACGCCCGACTGGCCGACCGCCTCAGCCGGGAACGACGACATCTCCACTGCTTCTTCCGCGAGCTCGTTCAGCCGCGCCGTCAGCCGTTCGGCGAGACGGCGCGAGTTCGCGAACACGATCGTCGACCGGTGCGCCCGCACGAGCTCCAGCACCCGTGCCTCGACCGACGGCCAGATAGACGTGCGTTGCTCGGCTCCAGCAGCCGATCCCGACACCTCACCAGTCGGCTGGCCGAGCAGCGTCATGTCCTCGACCGGCACCTCCACCTCGACCTGGATGGTCTTGGGGGTCTTCGGCTGCACGACCGACACCGGCCGCCCACCGGCGAGGAACGTGCTGATCTCCTCGACCGGCCGCACCGTCGCCGACAGCCCGATCCGCTGAGCGGGCTTCTCCAGCAGCGCGTCCAGCCGTTCGAGTGACAACGCCATGTGCGCGCCGCGTTTGGTGCCCGCCACCGCGTGCACCTCGTCGATGATCACCGTCTCCACGCCGCGCAACGACTCGCGCGCCGACGACGTCAGCAGCAGGAACAACGACTCCGGCGTGGTCACCAGCACGTCCGGGGGAGTGCGCCCGAACGCCCGCCGTTCTTCCGGAGACGTGTCGCCTGTCCGCATGCCGACCGTGATGGAAGGCTCGGTCAGACCCAGCCGATGCGCGGCCTGCCGAATACCGGCGAGCGGCGCGCGCAGATTTCGTTCGACGTCCACCGCCAGCGCTTTCAACGGTGAGACATAAAGCACCCGGCACCGGCGACGAGGTTCGGAAACAGGAGGAGAAGAAGCCAGCCTGTCCAGCGCCCACAGGAACGCGGCCAGCGTCTTGCCCGAGCCCGTCGGGGCGATGACCAGCGCGTGCTCGCCCGCCGCCGCAGCGGCCCACGCACCCGTCTGCGCCTGGGTCGGAGCGGCGAAGGCTCCGGCGAACCACTGCCTGGTCGCCGGTGAGAATGCCTTCATCACGTCCATGGCGACCATCATGACAACCGGGTCTGACAATTTCTGATTGCGCAGGTCCGAGTACCCGGCGAAGGCCTCTGTGGCACGATCACCGCAGAACGTCCTGCGAGGGGAGCACGGTGCGCGTCCTGTCCGTCGACCTGGGCACCGCCAACACGGTTGCGGTGCTGTCCGACCACGGTGTGGTGGATCTGGACGGAGGGCCGACCATGCCCTCGTCCGTCTACCTCGACGAGGACGGCACCCTGCGCGTCGGCAGAGAAGCCGAGCGGCGCTCCCGCCAGGACCCGTCGCGCTACGAGGCGAACCCCAAGCGCCACATCGACAAGGCGACGATCAAGCTCGGCGAGACGAACCTCCCGGTCAACGACGCGCTCGCGGCGATCTACGCGCGCGTGATGGAAGCCGTGACCCCGTTGCTGCAAGGCGCGCAGCTCGACGAGATCCGGCTCACGCACCCGGCCGAATGGGGTCCGAGCAGGCGCAACAAGCTGCTGTCCTCGGCCAGGCTCGCGGGCATGACCGGTGAGCTCGTGCCGGTCCCCGAGGCCGTCGCGGTGGCCTCGCTCGGCGGCGGCCGCCCGCTCGCCATCTACGACTTCGGCGCCGACACGTTCGACGTCTCCGTGCTCGACGCCGAGCACCGGATCCTCGCCGACGGCAGCCTCAGCGACGTCGGTGGTCTCGACATCGACCAGGCACTGCTGGAGCACATCGGCCGCAGCGTCTCGCACAAGGACCCGGCCGGCTGGCAGCGGCTGCTGCGCCCGACCACGATCGACGACCACCGCGCCCGCCTCGGCCTGCGCGAGGAACTGCGGCTCGCCAAGGAGGACCTCTCCGAGCTGCCTCAGGTCGAGGTGATGATGCCGGAGCCGTTCGAGAAGGTCGTCATCACGCGCGCGGAGCTCGAAGCGCTGATCCGGTCGAGCCTGATCCGCAGCACCGAGCTGCTGATCACCACCGTGCACAAGGCCGGTGTCACGCCCGAGCACGTCTACCTCGTCGGCGGCTCCTGCCGGATGCCGCTGGTCGCGCAGATCATCGCGGAGAAGGTCGGCATCGTCCCGACCAACCCCGACAACCCGGAGACGATCGTCGCGTCCGGCGCACTCGCCGTGGACAAGACGAAGATCACGCTCAAGGCCGAGGACGACAAGCCCAAGTACGTCGAACCGCCCACCGTCGTGACCGCGCCGGTCAGCCCCGCCGTGACCGGGCCGCACCCGGTGAACCCGAACGTCAGCGGCCCGCACCCCGCGGTCAGCGGGCCGTACGCGGTCAACCCGAACGTGAGCGGCGCGTACTCGACCAGCGGCACGTACCCGGTGACCGGCCCGTTCCAGGCGAACCCGGCGGTCAGCGGCAGCTACCCGATGAACTTCCCGCAGCAGGCGCCGAAGAAGGACAACAAGAAGGTCTTCATCAGTGTCGGCGCCGCGATCGTGGCGGTGGCCGCGATCATCGGCTCGGTGATCGCGTTGTCCGGCCCCGACCTGCCGTCCGCGGACGAGTGCAAGGACGACGTCGCGCAGGACGGCCAGGGCTTCACGAAGTGCCTGCGCCAGCTCGCGGGCACCGTGCCGGACGGCGGCGGCTGCGAGCACGCGGACTCCGCGCAGATCACCGGCATGGAGGAGATCAAGGGCACGGTCGTCAGCTGCACGATCCGCGACGGCTACGCGGTCCAGTACATCCTCACCGACAGCGTCACCGGCGCCGAGAACAACGCCGACGCCATCGTGAAGTCCTTCCAGACCGACCGCGTCGAGGCCGACTGGGCCGGAAACGGCCTGGAGGGCAACTACCGCGCGGCCACCTCCAGCGGTACCGGCGTGCTGGTGTTCACCGCCAAGGGGCGCCCGATGTTCGGCATCCTCACCAAGACCGCCGAGGAGAACGCCGACGAGCTCAAGCCGGACGAAATCGCCGACTTCTTCGAGCAGACGGTGCTGCCGGGGGAGTAACCGCCCCTGATGGACCTGTCGGCCCGCGCCGAACCATGCCACCATCGCGATCATGGTGACCGTCGCGCCGCAGGTCGAACGCGTGCAGCGCAAGGTCGTTCGCGTGCTGACCGGCACCCAGATCCTGGGTTCGGCGGCGGTGACGATCGGCCTCGCGATCAGCACGTTGATCGCCGCGTCGTTGTCCGGGTCCGATGCCGTCGGCGGGCTCGCGCAGACCGCGGCCGTCGCCGGGGCCGCGCTGCTCGCCTTACCCGCGGCCCGTCTCGCGCAACGGCGTGGGCGCCGGCCCGCGTTGATCCTCGGCTACGGCGTGGGCGCCATCGGTGCACTGGTGGCCGCGGTCGCCGTTGGTGCCGGTTTGTGGCAGGTGTTGTTGGTAGGGCTTCTTCTGTTCGGAGGGGCGTCCAGCGCGAACTACGCGGCTCGTTATGCCGCAACGGATCTGGCGGATCCCCAACGGCGTGCGCGTGAGCTCTCGCGCGTCGTGTGGGCGGCCATGATCGGCGCGATCATCGGCCCCAACCTGGCCGATCCCGCCGGGCGGCTCGCCGGTTCTCTGGGGCTGCCGGTGGGTTCCGGGCCGTTCCTGCTGGCGGCCGTCGTGCTCGCGGCCGCCGCGCTGGTGATCCAGTTCGGGCTGCGGCCGGACCCGCTGGTCGTCGTGAAAAGCACCCGACCGGTTGAATCTCTGCACTGCACCGGAGGTGGCTCGCCCGGTGGTCTGAAGATTTGGGGATCGCTCGGCTCGATGGCACGACTTGCACTCGTTGGAGTGATGTTGTGCCACACCGCGATGGTCGGGCTGATGTCGATGACGCCGGTGCACATGAACCACTCCGGGTCGTCGTTGCGGGTCGTCGGCATCGTCATCAGCCTGCACGTCGCCGCGATGTACGCCGCGAGTCCCCTGTTCGGGTGGATGGCGGACCGGCTGGGCCGCGTGCCGGTGCTCGCGATCGGCGCGTCGCTGGTGGTGGCGGCGTCCGGGGTCGCCGGGATGGCGCCGTCGCACGACGCTCCGCAGCTCGCCGCGGGACTGGCGCTGCTCGGGTTCGGCTGGTCGGCGGGACTCGTGTCGGGCTCCGCACTGCTGACCGAGTCCGTGCGGGTCGAGGACCGGCCGGCCGCGCAGGGACTGTCCGATCTGGTGATGAACGTCGGTGGCGCCGTTGGGGGAGCGGTGTCGGGGATCGTCGTCACGGCGTGGTCGTACGCGGCGCTCGGGCTGATCGTCGGGTTCACCGCGCTGCCGCTGCTGATCGTGTGCCTCTTCGCATCACTGCGCAGGCCCGTTCGTTAATGTCTGCGGGTGCGCATCACCGTGTTCCGCAAACTCATGACAGGGGAGTTCGGCCAGGTCAGGGCCGAGATGATCGCCCGCGACCACGTGCTGTCGTCGCTCGGCGGCCGCACCGCCGACCAGGCGCTGGAGGCCGGGATCGGCGCCAAGGAAGTCTGGGGCGCGGTCTGCGACGCGTTCGAAGTTCCCGAAAATCGACGCTGAGCTGCCGGTTCGGAGTGTCACGTGTGCTCGAACACGTGTTCGGCTACAGTGGCCCCGACCCCGGCTTCGCAAAATTGTCAGACCCCGCCAGTAGCGTCTGATCCAACATGACGAAGCAACGGCAGACGACAAAAGGTGGATCCAAGATGGCACCCGCAGCACCCGACCGGGACAAGGCGCTCGAGCTGGCCCTGGCGCAGATCGACAAGCAGTTCGGCAAGGGCTCCGTGATGCGCCTCGGCGAGGAGGGTCGCGCCCCGATCGAGGTGATCCCGACCGGTGCGATCGCGCTGGACGTGGCGCTCGGCATCGGTGGTCTGCCGAAGGGTCGTGTCGTCGAGATCTACGGTCCTGAGTCCTCCGGTAAGACCACCGTCGCCCTGCACGCCGTCGCGAACGCCCAGAAGGCCGGCGGTATCGCCGCGTTCATCGACGCGGAGCACGCCCTCGACCCGGAGTACGCGAAGAAGCTGGGTGTCGACACCGACGCGCTGCTGGTGTCCCAGCCCGACACCGGTGAGCAGGCGCTCGAGATCGCGGACATGCTGGTCCGCTCCGGCGCGCTCGACATCCTGGTCATCGACTCGGTCGCCGCCCTCGTGCCGCGCGCCGAGATCGAGGGCGAGATGGGCGACAACCACGTCGGTCTGCAGGCCCGCCTGATGAGCCAGGCGCTGCGCAAGATCACCGGTGCGCTGAGCGCGTCCAACACCACCGCGATCTTCATCAACCAGCTGCGCGAGAAGATCGGCGTGATGTTCGGCTCCCCGGAGACCACGACCGGTGGTAAGGCGCTGAAGTTCTACGCCTCCGTGCGTCTGGACGTCCGCCGCATCGAGACTCTGAAGGACGGCGGCGAGCCCGTCGGCAACCGCACCAGGGTCAAGGTCGTGAAGAACAAGGTCGCGCCGCCGTTCAAGCAGGCCGAGTTCGACATCCTCTACGGCAAGGGCGTCTCGCGCGAAGGCTCGCTCATCGACATGGGCGTCGACCAGGGCATCCTGCGCAAGTCCGGTGCCTGGTACACCTACGAGGGCGACCAGCTGGGCCAGGGCAAGGAGAACGCCCGCAAGTTCCTGCTGGACAACCCGGACATCGCGAACGAGATCGAGAAGCGCATCAAGGACAAGCTCGGCATCGGCGCCACCCTCGACGCCGAAGAGGCGGCCCCGGCCGCGCCCGTCGAGTTTTAGTGGCGTGGCCCGAAACCTTGGCGGTGAATTCACGCTCAGCAGGGCGCCTCGCGGCACGATGCGCCCGTCTGACCGCGAATTCGCACGTCAACGTTCCGGTCCACACCACTAGGAGGTACCTGGTTTGGACGAGGCTGAGGAGCAGCGCAAAGCGCGGGACATCTGCTACGCGCTGCTCACCGCTCGCGCCCGATCGCGGCAGGAACTGCACGACGCGTTGCTGCGCAAGGGAATCAGCGCCGGTGCGGCCGAGGTCGTGCTCGGCAAGTTCGACCGCGCCGGTCTGATCGACGACGCCCAGTTCGCCGAGATGTGGGTGCGTTCCCGGCACACCTACAACGGGCTGGGCCGTCGTGCCCTCGCGATGGAACTGCGTCGCAAGGGCGTCGCGGACGAGGTGGTGGCCGAGGCCGTCGCCGCGGTCGACGGCGAGGCCGAAGAGGAACGGGCCCGCGAGCTGGTCCGCAAACGCCTGCGCACACTGTCCGGTGTGGACGAGACGACGAAGATCCGCCGGCTCGTGGGTGCGTTGGCGCGCAAGGGTTATGCGGAAGGGCTCGCGTACCGGGTGGTGCGTGAAGAGCTGCGTGCCGCCGGGGACGAGGCTTCGGCGTTGGACGAGCCCTGGTCGTGAAGCCGTTGTCGAGTGCGCTGATCGGCCGGGCTTCCCAAGCTCACGCCGTCTGCTGACGTCGGTAACCGATCTCGCCGCGAATTACATCGTGCGCGAGTAGTCTGGGTGGTGTGAGCACTACTCCCGACACGCCGTCCACCGTCACGCCCACGGTCTCCGACCTGCTCTGCTTCGACCTCTACACGACGTCGCGAGCGGTCACCGGGTTCTACCGGCCGATCCTGGACAAGGCCGGCATCACCTACCCGCAGTTCCTGGTGATGCTCCTGCTGTGGGAGCGCGACTCGCGACCGATCAGGGAGCTCGTGCACGAGCTCGACCTCGAATACAGCACGCTCTCGCCGTTGATCAAGAGGCTGGAGAAGAGCGGCCTGCTGGTGCGCGTCACGCATCCCGACGACGAGCGTTCGGTGCTCGTGCAGCTCACCGACAAGGGTCGTGACCTGCGGTGGATCGGTGCCGAGATGACCAACCAGCTGGGACAGGCGCTCGGCATGGACGAGCAGGAGATCGCCGTCCTGCGCAAGGCCCTGCACCGGGTCAAGCACGGTGCCGAGCGCTAGCCGAAGCCTTGTGAGCTGAATTACATCGCGTACGAGGCATCTCGTCCGGTAACTTACATCGTGCACGACCTAATCGAGCACGATGCACCACCGCCAAGGTGCCTGACGAGAGAGTGAGAGAGCAATGCGAGTTCGCAAGGTGTTCGCCGTTCTTGGAGCCCTGCTGGCCCTGGCCGCTTCCGTTCCGTCGGGTGCCGGCGCCGTGGAGGAGACCGAGAAGCCCGGCGCCAAGAAGCCGACCATCGTGCTGGTGCACGGCGCGTTCGCCGATGGAGCCAGCTGGAACGGTGTCGTGGAACGCCTGCAGCGCAAGGGATTCCCGGTCGTCGCGGTCGCGAATCCGTTGCGGAGCCTGACCTACGACTCGAACTACCTGCGCAAGGTGCTGGCCTCGATCGAGGGGCCGATCGTGCTGGCCGGGCACTCCTACGGCGGCATGGTCCAGTCGAATGCCGCGCTCGGGAACCCGAACGTGAAGGCGCTGGTCTACATCGCGGCGTTCGCGCCGGAGAAGGGTGAGAGCGCGCTGGAGCTGTCGAACAAGTTCCCCGGCAGCACGCTCGGCGACACGCTGCAGGTCATCGACCTCGGTGACGGCACCAAGGACCTGGCCATCCAGCAGGACAAGTACTGGCAGCAGTTCGCGGCGGACGTTCCCCGCAACGAGGCGAAGCTGGCGGCGGCGACGCAGCGTCCGGTCAACGACAGCGCGCTGACCGAGGGTGCTGGCGACCCGGCGTGGCACAGCATCCCGTCGTACTTCGTGGTCGCGGGCAAGGACAAGAACATCCCGATCGCGGCGCAGAAGTGGATGGCCGAGCGCGCCAACGCCCGTGCCGTCGTCGAGGTCCGCAGCGCCTCGCACTCGGTGGCCGTGTCTCAGCCGGAAACTGTGACCGACCTGATTGTGCGTGCGGCACGTTAGTAAGAGCAGGAAGCCGGGGCGCGGCAGGGGCGCCCCGGCTTTCGCCATGTCTCAGGGCTTGGCGACCTTGCAACCCGGCAGCGACAGGTTCAGCGTCGTGCGCGGGCCGAAGCAGGCGACGAAGTCGTACGTCTGCTGGCCGTAGTTGATGCCCTTGCGGACGGTGACGTTGCCGGCGGTGTCGACCTCGCACGGGTTGTTCATCGTGCAGCGGCCGCCGCTCTCGTTGCCGGTGTTGTTGACGCCGACGACCTTGCCGCTCGCGTTGTCGATGATCGGCGAACCCGAGGTGCCGCCGATGGTGTTGCACGACGGCGTGTAGCGCAGCGAGTCGCGCCAGGTCCAGTTGGCTTCCTTGAGCTGGTGCACGAAGCCGTCGATCTGGCAGGAGTAGATCCGCTTCCAGTAGCCGGAGACGACGCGGATGTCGGTCTTGGCCACGGGATGCGAGCCCGACAGCTCCAGCGCACGGCTTCCGTACTGCTGCTGGATCTGCCCGTAGGTCGTGTTGAGCTGGTAGAGCGCGGCATCGGTGCCGGTCATCGTGGCGTAGAGGAGCTTGGTCGCGCTCAGCTTCGCGAGGTCCGCCGTGCCGGAGCTGTTGAGCAGCCTGAACGTGCGGGTGTCCGGCTTGTTGACGATCACCTGACCGGGCTTCATGAGCTCGACGCAGTGCCCGTTCGTGAGCACGAGCGCGTTGTCGGAGGCGGTCGAACTCGCCAGCCGGACCAACGAACCGGAGCAGTTGCTGAGTGCCACGATGCCGGTGAAGTCGACGGCCGCTTGTGCCGGTGCCGCCGTCACACCGAGTGCGGCGATCGCCGCGAGCAGGGATCCAACGAGTCGTCGTGCCATGTGCAGGGTTCCTTTCAGGGATGGCATCCAACGCCAAGCCTGTACGGATCGTAGTTGTCTCGCTACCTTCGGAAGTCGGCTGACAGGCAGGCCGTAACTCGATCGAGTGACAGGGCGGTAGGGCGCTAACAGGTAAAGCGGACCAATCGACGTGGTGGTCACACATCGCAACCGCCAGGAGCCGTGATGACCTACCCGCAGCAGCCCGTCTACGCCCCGCCTCCGGTCGCACCGCAGAAGCCCACGAAGTTCGGCGCGCTGGCGTGGACAGCGGTGATCCTCGGGATCGTCGGGGTTGTCTGCTCGTGGGTCATCTTCTTCAACAACCTCACCGCTATCGCCGCGTTCGTCGGGGTTGTGCTCGGCGTCATCGCGTTGTTCGGCACGCGCAAGATCCTCGCGGCCGTCGGCGTCGTGTTGTGCGTTCTGGCCATCGTCTTCACGGTGGTGGCGCAGCAGGCGGCGGTCGAGGAGCTCGACAAGATCTTCGACGGCACCACGAACCAGGGCCAGGTCGGCGTCGCCGGCGAGACCCCTAAGCAGGAGGCGCTCGCCGAGACCCCGACCTGGGGCAAGCAGTACACGTGGGCGAACGGGCTCGCGGTCGTGGTCGCCGCGCCCGTCGCGTGCACGCCCGGTCAGTTCTCCGCGCCGTCCAACATCGTCCGCGCGGTGAAGTTCAAGGTCACCATCACCAACGGGACGAGCGCCGCGTTCGAGACCGCGCTGCTGTCGATGGGCAACGACGCGCAGCACAACGGGCAGAAGGCCGAGCGGATCTTCGACAGCAGCGGCGAGTGCGGTGGCGGCTTCGAGGCGGTGACCGTGTTGCCGGGCAAGACCTACACCTTCGAGATCGCGTATTCGGTCGGCGCGCAGCCCGGCGAGATGCAGCTCGTGTTCGAGCCGAGCTTCAACTCCGACAAGGCCGCGTTCGTCGGTCAGGCGTAAACCGTTCGCTAGCGGGCGCTCGGACGGGTTACAAATCGGGGCATGTTGCGCAAGTATCCGCGAACGCCCCACCTCGAGGGCTCGCGCCTGCAACCGGGCGACGAGGATCTCGACCAGGTGCCGTTCCGTGCGATCGCGGGACGGCACCTAGTAGTACTTTGTTAGGTCTCGGCGTGTCGTGGGGACGCGG
>NZ_JAJAEG010000013.1:0-273019 GCF_047445655.1 Lentzea alba | reverse complement strand
GCTCAGCAACGCGGCGTTCTCGACCCATTGCTTGGCGACAGTCCGATCCCACCGCACGGCGTGCTTCAACACATACGGCAGATCTTTATAGCCGAGCTCGGATGCGGCGCCTCGCCGATCCAATTCGGCGATCATCTCCATCAACTCGTGCTCGCCAGTACGGATCTCCATCGCTTTACCGACGATGCGCCGGAGCACATCGTCAGTGGAGAGAAGCGCGAGACCGTCGATCACGTGTTCTAATCTACCGCAAGATCACGATTAGATTACGCGCAAAGCCAGACACGATCGAATGAATCGACCAAGCCGCCCGCTCGCGGGGAAGGCGAAGCCGAGCCCGAAAAGGACTAATGCCCGCATGGGTACCGGTAATGGCGAGGTGCGGTGTCAACGCGCCCACGCACGACGGCGATTGGGGCTTGACTTTGGGTTCGAGGCGCTACCGCGTTCGGATCGGCCGGGCGCTTTATCAGCCCGGCTTTTACAGGCCAACCAGCGCCTCGTAAGGGCCCCGAAGTCAAGCCCCAATCGCAATCGTCGCGAAGCGGCGATGAAATGACCCGGCCCGTCTAAAGACCCGCCCAGCCACGCACGCAAGGCGACCGCCCGCACGGCAGTGACCACCCCGCTGGAACCGGCGACCAACGCCCGCAAGCCGACCCGCCCGCCCGCAAGCCGATCCGCGCACAACGACAACCGGGACCAGCCCACGCGAGGCGTTCTCCGTGTCCGACCCAGTCCGATAGGTTCTGGGCCGAGGCTCCGGAAGACCGTAGGAGGGTTCGTGGAGTTGCGAGTCCGGGACGGCCGCGCCGTGCTCGCCGGGGAGGACGAGTCCGGTGAGCGCGAGGTCGACCCGCACAGCCTGCCGCTTGGTGCTGATTTGGCTGAGGCGCTGCACGAGTGGGCGAAGGTGGCGGACGCTGTGGTGCGCACCGAGACCCCGGCTGACGGGGTGGCCAGTGCGTTGGTGACTCGTCGAGGGAAGCAGCTCGCGGGGAGAATTGCCGCCGTCATGAACGCCAGCGTTCAGTACACGGATCCGGTCAGTGGTGAGCTGGTCAGCGTTGACGCGCCGGAAGTGCCGGTGAAGGCACCGGCACGGGCCGAGCAGGAGGAGGCCCCGGAGCCCACGCCGTGGGGGACGGGGCTGACGGTCAGTTTCATCACCGCGGCGATCGTCACCGTGACCGTGGTGTCGCTTTCGCTCGGGCTCGGTGAGACCAGTCGGTGGCTCGCGCTGATTGCGAACGTGCTGGTCGTGGGCGGTCTGGCGCCGAGTGTGTGGCTCGGGCGCAGGGTTCCGGTGTGGCGTTGGGTCGCGTACGGCGTGGTCACTGGCGTGCTGGTGGCTTGGCTGGTGCTGATCCTGACGCTGCTCTAGAAGACACCTAAAGCAAGGCGTAGAACGCCACCGCGCCGGCGGTGGCCACGTTCAGCGAGTCCACGCCGGACGACATGGGGATCCGGACGGCCACGTCGGCCGCGGAGATCGCCTCCTCGGTCAGGCCCGGGCCCTCGGAGCCGAGCAGGACCGCTACCCGCCGGCCGCGCAAACCGGCATCTGCAAGATGCAGGGCGGAAGCGCGCGGGGTCAGAGCGGCAACTGTGAACCCCTTGTGCCGCAACATGTTCAGCGCCGCGGGCCACTGATCCGTGCTAGCGAACGGCACGCGCAGGACGTGCCCCATCGAGACGCGGACGCTGCGTCGATACAGCGGATCGCTGCAGCCTGGGCCCAGGACCACGCCGTCCACGCCCAGGGCCGCGGCGTTGCGGAAGATCGAACCCAGGTTCTCGTGGTCGCCCACGCCTTCCAGCACGGCGAGGCGCGTCGAGCGGTCGGACAGCTCCTCGAACGACACCGCTGGAGCGCGGTCGGCGGCGGCCAGTACACCCCGGTTCAAGTGGAAACCGACGACTGACGCCATAACCTCAGCTGACGTCACGTAAGCGGGAACGTCCAGGTCAGAAAGGTCCAGCGCCTCGATCCGCCGCCGCACCCCGAGCAGCCCGCGCACCGGGTACGGCGACGCCAGCAGACGTTCCACCACCACCACGCCCTCGGCGATCACGAGACCACGTCCGCCCGGCCTGTCCGGCCTGCGGTCGGCCGTCGACAGGTCGCGGAAGTCGTCCAGCCGGGGGTCGGCCGGGTCGTTGATCTCGATCACCTTTGCCACGCCGGAAGTTTCGCATCCTGCCCGATGTGGAACAGGCCAGGTAGTCCGGAGGGCGGAACCGCGCACGCCCGACCAGCGGATGATCGCTGGTTGTTACCTCGGCGTGACAGAGAGCACCGATTTGGGCGATGTAAAGGAGGTTTCCGCTGTGTCACGTTTGGCGTTCCGCCTGGCCCGCGCCCACCGGCGCCGAGCGAAGGGGTAGCGGCATGGGAAGCGAAGTGTCCAGCCGCACGTTCACCAGAGACGATCGCCAGCGCTATCGCGAGAAGATGCAGCGAAGTCTCGACGCATTGGCCACGATGTTGGCCGAAGACACATTTTCCTTTCCCCGTCGGCAGATGGGGCTTGAGATCGAGCTGAACCTCGTCGACGACGCGATGCGGCCGGCGATGGCGAACTCGGAGGTGCTCGAGAAGATCGACGACCCCTCGTACACGCTTGAGCTGGGGCAGCAGAACCTGGAGATCAACGTTCCCCCGCGCGAGCTGGCCGGGGGTGAGATGCTTGGCCTGGAAGAGGAACTGCGCGCGTCGCTCGACAACGCCGACTCGAAGGCGAACGACGTGGGCGCCAACCTCGCCATGATCGGCGTGCTGCCCACGTTGCGAGAACGGCACTTCGACCGCAAGTGGCTCTCCGAGAGCCCGCGTTACGCGCTCCTCAACGACACCATCTTCTCCGCCCGCGGCGAGGAAATGGTGCTGCACATGGAAGGTCCGGCGATGCCGGGCAAGGGGCCGGAGAAGCTCCTGACCTACGCGGAGTCGATCCTGCCGGAAGCGGCGTGCACGTCGGTGCAGCTGCACCTGCAGGTCGAGCCGACGAACTTCGCCTCGCACTGGAACGCCGCCCAGTGCCTGGCCGGGGTGCAGGTCGCCATCGCCGCGAATTCGGCTTTCCTGCTGGGCAAAGCGCTCTGGCACGAGACCCGCATCCCGTTGTTCCAGCAGGCCACCGACACCCGGCCGGACGAGCTGAAGAACCAGGGCGTCCGTCCGCGCGTGTGGTTCGGTGAACGGTGGATCACGTCGATCTTCGACCTGTTCGAGGAGAACGTGCGCTACTTCCCCAGCCTGCTGCCCGAAACCGACGACGAGGACCCGATCGAGACCCTCGAAGCCGGTGGCGCGCCTCGTCTTTCCGAGCTGCGGCTGCACAACGGCACGATCTGGCGCTGGAACCGCCCGGTTTACGACGTCCACGACGGCGTGCCGCACCTGCGCGTGGAGAACCGCGTCCTGCCCGCGGGACCGACCGTGCTCGACACGATGGCCAACGCGGCCTTCTTCTACGGCGCCCAGCGCGCCCTCATCGCCCAGGAACGTCCACTGTGGACGCAGATGTCGTTCCAGGCGGCCGAGGAGAACCTCTACACCGGCGCCCGCCACGGCATGCACGCCCAGCTGTACTGGCCCGGCATCGGCTGGATCCCGCCGGACGAGCTGGTGCTGCGCCGCCTGCTGCCGATGGCGCACGAGGGTCTGCGCGACTGCGGTGTCTCCGACGAGGCCCGCGAACGCTACCTCGGCGTCATCGAGCAGCGCTGCCTCGCGCGGCGCACGGGATCGTCGTGGCAGCGGGAAACCGTTGCGCTGCTGGAGGAACGCGGGTTGTCCCGGGACGCCGCGCTCTCCGGGATGCTCAAGCGGTACATGGAGTTCATGCACGCGGGCGAACCGGTGCACACCTGGCACGTCGGGTGAGCACGCGGGCTCACCCTGCCATCGTGGCCAGGAACTCCTGCCAGATCACCCTGGGCAGGTCGGGGTCGTCGACGACGGCGCCGGCCTGTTCCAGGATGAACACCGTCACCGCGAGCTCCGGCGTGTAGCCGGCGAGCCACGGGTACGCACCAGTCACACAGGCAGCCCCGTTGCAGCCGGCCTTCTCCTTCAACCCGGCGGTGATCCGGTCGGCGATGTCACGTCCGAAGACGGGCTTCCCGTTGTCGATCGCCTTGTGCAGCACCGATCCGTCCGCAGCGGTGACCGAGTTGACGAAGCGCGGCTCACGCAGCACTCCACCAGCGGCGACGGTCGCGTAGGCGACGTTCACGTCGAGCGGGCTCATCGTGGGCTGCACGAGGTCCGGCACCGCCGCGAACGGCTCGACGATCCCCGGGCTCGGTGTCGTGATCACCCCGCCGGCCATGTCGACCTCCTGCCGGGAGCCGCCCGTGTACACCAGCACGGCGCCGGAAGCCGGATCGATCGCGGTCACCGACACGCCCAGTTTCCGTTGCGGCTCAGCCAACCGGCCGATCACAGTGGCCGCCACTGACTGCGCCCTCGCGTCGATCGTCGTGCGCACCACCGCACCGCTGACCCGCAGCGAGTCGTACGGCACCTTCGCCTGGTCGAGCTCCCTGAACACCTTCGACACCAGCGGCGGTGGCCGGAAGCCTCCGTCGAAACTGCTCCACATCTTCGAGCCGTCCGCGTACTGCAGCACGACCTCCTTCGGCGCCGGAGGCGGGATCACCGGCGGCTCAGGCCGTTGCCACACCACATAAGCGACGATCCCCGACACCAGCACGAGCGCGCCCAACACGCGCAACAACGACTTCACGGCTTCAACTTCTCCAGGAACTTCTGCCAAAGAGCCTTGGGCAGACCGACGTCAACGGCCTGCTCTCCCCCTACGAACACCGAAACCGACAGCTGCGGCGTGCACGCGACCATCCACGCGTGCCGATCCAACGCAGCCGTGCGGCACGCCATCTCCGGGTTGTCACCGCACGCGGGGTCGTCCCTCAGCACACGGGTGACCTGCCCGGAGATGTCCTTGCTGCGCAACGCATCCCGGTCGAACGCGGGCTGCGGCGTGTCCCTCGCCTGATGCAGTGTCGCGCCGTCCCCACCACTGACGTGCGTGACGAAGTGGGCGTCGCGGTGCACGCCGTCCGCGGCCAACGTCGCATAGGCCGACGCCAGGTCGAACGGCCGCAACCCCGAGCCGTCGAGCAGCTTCGTCCGCGTGCCCTCGATGTCCGCGAACTCCGGCACACCGGCCCGCTGCGCCGCCCTGAGAGCCTTCCGCGGGTCTGCGGTCTGAGAAAGCGCCTTGCCGTCCTGCACCAGGGCAACGGCGTCGAACGGGAAGAACGCCGCGCCGGGCTCCCGAACCACCCCGCCCGCGTAGTCGACAGCAGGGTCGTTGCCCGGCGCGTAGGTCCGCACCGCGCCACTGGCCGGGTCGACGGCGGTGATCGAGTACTGCAGCGCCGCGGACGACTCGCGGATCACCGCCATCGCACCGGACTGCGCCTTCGCGTCGATCGTCGTCACCACGACCGCACCGGTCTTGCGCAGCTCGTCCAGCGACAGCGACGCCCGCGTGCCGAGCTCCCTGACCACCTGCCGGACGAGAGGTGTCTCCGGATCGCCGGTGCGCCAGAGCTCCGAACCGTCCGCGTACTGCAGAACGACGTACTTGGGCGCCGGCTCCGACTGGTGCCACATCACCACCGCAACGACCGCGCCGACCAGCACGAGCGCACCCAAAACCGGCGCCAAACGCTTCATGGAGCTCCCCCAGAGTCATCCCCTGGGGATTGAATCTAGCGGCGGCGTCCAGCCTTCAAAGGCGCGACGTCCGCGCCGTCGTGCGAGATCCGGCACTCGTCCGGCGTCACGGCCTCGACCGCCAGCGTCAGCTCGCCCTTCACCCCCGTGTAGATCGACTCGCCGCGGGACGCCAGTGAGGCGTGCACGCGGTTCGAGTCGGTGAAGTCGCGCTCGTCCTTCACGCGCTTCTTGCCGGTCTCCTCCGGCCGTGTCGCGCTGCGCAGGTTGACCTCGAGCCAAGCCGCGACCTCAGCAGGTGAGGTCAGCACTTCTTCCGGGGTGCGTTCAAGACGAACCTGCCGAGGAGAGGCGTGGTCGAGCGATGTGTGTTCCACATAGGCGTGCCAGTGGGTGTTGCGCATCGACCAGGTCTGTTCGACCGGCCAGTCCTCCTCGGTGGTCATGGCCCATATCTTCCACCCTTAACACGAGGAAACGTGAGGAGGTCGCGCACGTTGATCTCGTGATCCACCCGCACGGCCGATGCGAGCCGCCGATCGTGCGTGACCAGCAACAACGTGCCCTCGTAAGTTTCCAGCGCTTGTTCGAGCTGTTCGATCGCCGGCAGATCGAGGTGGTTCGTAGGTTCGTCGAGCACCAAACACGTCGTGCCGCGCGCTTGGAGCAGGGCCAACCCCGCGCGGGTGCGTTCGCCCGGCGACAGCTCGCGGGCCGGCCGCAGCACCGAGTCCGCGCCGAGCCGGAACTTCGCGAGCAACGTGCGCACCTCGACGTCCTGCAGCCCGGTCGCGCCGGCGACGATCCGCAGCGCCGAAGCGTCTGAAGCGAACTCGGCCCGCAGCTGGTCGACCTCGCCGACCACGACACCCGGCCCGATCGAACAGTCGCCCGAGTCCAGCGGGATCCGGCCGAGCAGCGCGCCGAGCAACGTCGACTTGCCGGACCCGTTCGGCCCGGTGATCCGCCACCGCTCGCCCGCACCGATCGTGAGGTCGATCGGCCCGAGCGTCACGTCGCCGCGGCTGACCACGGCCTGACGCAACGTGAACGCGACCGAACTGCCCCGCCCGGCCGACGGCAACGTCAACCGCAGCTGCCACGCCTCGCGCGGTTCCTCGACCTCCTCCAGGCGTTCCAGCTGACGGTCCACAACGGACGCTTTCGCGGTCAGGTTCTCCGCACCGCGCTTGTGGGCCTCACGGGCGTTCTTGTCCGGCTCGTCGTTGCGCATCTTGGCGCTCGTCGCCCGGCGCACGCCCTTGCGCGACCACTCCCTGACCTGGCGGCTGCGCTGCACCAACGAGTCGCGCTTGCCCGCGTAGGCCTCGTACTCCTCCTGCGCGCGCCGGTCCGCGTTCGCCTTCTCGTCGACGTACGCGTCCCAGCCACCACCGAACACGCTGAGCTGGTGTGAGAACTCGTCGAGCTCGGCGATCGCGGTCGTGGTGCGCGCCAGGAACTCCCGATCGTGACTGACCAGCACGATCGCGCCCGGACAGCCCCGCACGTGGGACTCCAGGAGGTCGAGCCCGGCGCCGTCGAGGTCGTTCGTCGGCTCGTCGAGCAGCAACACGTCCGCACGCGTCAGCAGCACGGCCGCAAGCCTGAGCCTCGCCTGCTGACCGCCGGACAGCTCGTCCGGCGAGCGCCCGGCGAGCAGGTCGGCTTGCAGGCCAAGGCGTTCGCAGACGGCGTCCGCGCGTTCGTCGAAGTCACCGGCACCGATCGCGGTCCAGTGGTCGAACGCCTCCGGGTAGTCCTCACCGCCACCTTCGGCCAACGCCTCCGCCGCGCGCTGCAGCCGGTCCTCGGCCTTGGCGACGCCGGTGCGGCGGGCGAGGTGGTCGCGGAGCGACTCTCCAGTTACGTGGAGGGTCTCCTGCGTCAGGTGCGCGACCGTTCCGGTGGATGAAACAGATCCGGTCTCCGGCAGCAGGTCACCCGCCAGCAAACGGAGCAAAGTCGACTTGCCGACACCGTTGGGCGCGATCAGACCGACGCGGTCACCAGGCGAAACATCGAAATCAACCTCCGAGATCACGGTCCTCGGACCGAACGACAGCGAAATATTCCTGGCTGTCAGCACGGACACGCTTTCGACGCTACGTGCCTCCGCAACTGGTTTACTCGGCCTTGTTGCTAGTAAGTTGCAAGTACCAAGAGATTGCAAATGGGGAGATGTCATGGCCCAGTACGTGCTGCCGGATCTCGACTACGACTACGGCGACCTGGAGCCCGCGATCATCGGCGAGATCAACGAGCTGCACCACGGCAAGCACCACGCCGCCTACGTCAAGGGCGCGAACGACACGCTGGAGCAGATCGAAGAGGCTCGCGACAAGGAGAACTTCGGCGGCATCGTCGGCCTGGAGACCACGCTCGCGTTCCACCTGGCCGGCCACGCGCTGCACCAGGTGTGGTGGAAGAACCTCTCGCCCAACGGCGGCGACAAGCCCGTCGGCGAGCTCGCGGCGGCCATCGACGAGCACTTCGGCTCGTTCGACAAGTTCCGCGGCCAGCTCAACGCCGCGGCGTCGTCGATCCAGGGCTCCGGCTGGGGCATCCTCGCGTGGGAGCCGATCGGCCAGAAGCTGGTCACGCTGCAGCTCAAGGACCACCACTCGAACCTGTCGATCGCGACCACGCCGCTGCTCGCGTTCGACATCTGGGAGCACGCGTACTACCTGCAGTACCGCAACCTCAAGGCCGACTACATCTCCGCGCTGTGGAACGTCGTGAACTGGGAGGACGTGTCCGCGCGCTTCGAGGCGGCACGGGCGGGCCAGAACGGTCTGCAGCTCGGCTGATTTTCGCAGGCTTCGGCGGTGGGCGCTCCGACAAAGCTTCCCGCTCGCTGAACACGACGAGGCCCCCGCTCTGCCCAGAGCGGGGGCCTCGTCCGTTCCCGAACTGACTGCCGCTCCCACCACGAAGCGACGTGACTTAGGTTAGCCTAACTTGGCTTCCTTGGGAAGCCCTGCAGATCAGACGTCGTCCAGGCCCTGCTGAGCACCACGTGACCCTCGCCTCGCAGCCCGACGTTGCCAGTAGAAGACTCCGTACCCGATGATCCCGAGCAGACCGCCGCACAGGGTCGTCCAGAGCAGGGTGCTGTTCGAGCGGTCGACGATCAGGACCACGAAAAAACCGAGGAACCACAGCGCCGTTCCCCCCAGCACGACCGGCACGGGGTCCGCCAGCCTGTGCGGCAGCGGTGGTGGGCTTGGGGCGGAGTCGCGTTCGGACACAGCGTTAGGAGACCAGATGCTGGACGGGTTCTTCAAGATTTCCGAGCGCGGGTCGACCGTGGCGCGTGAAGTGCGCGGCGGTGTCGTCACGTTCTTCACGATGGCCTACATCGTGGTGCTGAACCCGCTGATCATCGGCAGCTTCGCTCCGACCGGGCCGGGCGCGCACCCGGACGTGCTGGGCAACATCCTCCCGGTCGGCCAGGTCGCGGCGGTGACGGCGCTCGTCGCCGGTGTCATGACCATCCTCTTCGGACTGATCGCGAACTACCCGTTCGCGCTGGCCACGGGACTCGGCATCAACTCGTTCGTGGCGGTCTCCGTGGCCGCCAAGGTGACGTGGCCGGAGGCGATGGGCCTCATCCTGGTCAACGGCCTGGTCGTGCTGCTCCTGGTGGTCACGGGTGTGCGGACCGCGGTCTTCAACGCCGTGCCGAACGAGCTCAAGGCCGCCATCGCGGTCGGCATCGGCCTCTTCATCACCTTCATCGGCCTGGTCGACGCCGGGTTCGTGCGCCGCCTGCCCGACGCCGCCAACACCACCGTGCCGGTCGGGCTCGGCATCAACGGGTCGATCGCCAGCTGGCCGACGCTCGTCTTCGTGGTCGGACTGGTCCTCACGGGTGTGCTGTTCGCGCGCAAGGTCAAGGGCGCGATCCTCATCGGGATCGTCGCGACGGCGGTCTTCGCGATCATCCTCGAAGCGCTGGTCAAGGCGGGCCCGTCGGCCGGCACCAACGCCAAGGGCTGGAACCTCGGCTACCCCGCGCTGCCCGACCAGGTCTTCGGCGTGCCGGACCTGTCGCTGCTCGGCGAGGTGTCGTTCGGTGCCTGGACGCGGCTCCCGGCCCTGGCCGCGGCGCTCATCGTCTTCACGCTGGTGCTCACCGACTTCTTCGACACCGTCGGCACGATGACCGGTCTCGGCAAGGAAGCGGACCTGATCAAGGAGGACGGCCAGCTCCCCAACGTGAGCAAGGCCCTGTTCGTCGACGGCCTCGGCGCCGTGGCCGGTGGTGCCGCGTCCAGCTCGTCGAACACCGTCTACATCGAGTCGGCGTCCGGCATCGCGGAGGGCGCGCGAACGGGTCTGGCCAACATCGTGACCGGTGTGCTGTTCCTGCTCGCGATGTTCTTCACGCCGCTCTACGAGGTCGTGCCGATCGAGGCGGCCGCACCGGCGTTGGTGATCGTCGGCGCGCTGATGATGATGCAGATCCGCGAGATCGACTTCAGCGACTTCACCATCGCCCTGCCCGCGTTCCTCACCATCGTGGTGATGCCGTTCACCTACTCGATCGCGAACGGCATCGGCGCGGGCTTCGTCAGCTACGTGCTGCTCAAGATGCTGACCGGCAAGGCGCGCGCCATCCACCCGCTGATGTGGATCGTGGCGGCCGCGTTCGTCGTCTACTTCTCCCTGGGCCCGATCCAGGCCCTGCTCAACTGACCTTTCGGCGAGAAACTATTTCGTGAGGTATGCTAACTACGTGGCGACCGAACAACCCGGACTGGCGAGCAGGCTGAGGCTTGCCGTCGTTCGCCTGAATCGTCGCCTGCGGGCCCAGCGCACCAACTCGTCGGTGTCGCTGACGCAGGTGTCCGCGCTGTCCACACTGCACAAGTGCGGACCGCTGACACCGGGCGAGCTCGCGGCCAAGGAAGGCGTGCAGCCGCCGTCGATGACGCGCGTGATCGCAGCGCTGGAGGAGTACGGCTTCGCGACGCGCAGCCCGCACCCCACCGACGGCCGTCAAGCCATCGTCGAGCTGACCGGCGAAGGCTTGACGTACCTGGAAGACGAGATCACCGCGCGCGAGGCGTGGCTCGACAAGCGCCTGGCGGAGCTGGAGCCCGAGGAACGGGCACTGCTCGCCCAGGCAGCCGAGATCATCGACAGGATGGCGGGGCAGTAACGACGTGGCGGGTTACGCGGGTGGTGGAGCGGACAGTTCGCCACCTCGTCGTACCGGCATGTTCGGTTCGTTAGGCATACACAACTATCGCCTCTACGCCTCCGGCCAGATCATCTCGCTGGTCGGCGTCTGGATGCAGCGCGTCGCCCAGGACTGGCTGGTCCTGGAACTCACCAACGGCTCCCCGGTCGCCCTGGGTATCGCCGCCTCCCTGCAGTTCTTACCCGTCCTGCTCCTGTCGATGTGGGGCGGCGTGCTCGCCGACCGCATGGACAAGCGCAAGCTGTTGCTGTGGCTCGAATCCGCGCTGGGCATCTGCGCTCTGGCGCTGGGCCTCCTGGACGTCACCGGTGTCGTGGAGCTCTGGCACGTCTACGTGCTCTGCTTCCTGCTCGGCTGCTTCTCCGCCGTGGAAACCCCGGTGCGCCAGTCGTTCGTCGTCGAGATGGTCGGCCGCGAGTCGCTCACCAACGCCGTCGCGCTCAACTCGATGATGTTCAACCTGGCCCGCATCATCGGCCCGGCCATCGCCGGCGTGACGATCGTGGCGATCGGCACCGGCTGGGTCTTCCTGGCCAACGCCATCAGCTTCGTGGGCGTGGTCATGGGCGTCTGGCTGATGCGCACGCACGAACTGATGCGTTCCGAGCCCGTGCCGCGCGAAAAGGGCCAGCTCCTGTCCGGCCTGCGGTACGTGAAGCACCGCCCGGATCTGCTGACCGTGATGCTGCTGGTCTTCTTCATCGCCACGTTCGGCATGAACTTCTACATGACGCTGGCGATCATGGCCCGCAACGTCTTCAAGGGCGACGCCGACGCGTACGGCCTGCTCTCCACCCTCATCGCCTTCGGCACCCTGGCGGGCGCGACCTGGGCGGCCAGACGCAAAACACCTCGCCTGACCGTCTTCATCGGCTCAGGAGTCGTGTTCGGCGCACTGGAGATCGTCTCGGGCCTGATGCCAACCATGCTCCTGACCGGCCTGATGATGATCCCGGTCGGCATCGCGATGATGACCTTCAACACCACCGCCAACGCCACCATCCAGCTGGCCGTGGAACCCGAGATGCGCGGCCGCGTGATGGGCATCTACATGCTCGTCTTCCTGGGCGGCAACCCCGTGGGCGGGCCGCTGATGGGCTGGCTGGGCGAGATCAACGGCCGCGCGCCGATCGTGATCGGCGGCGCGGTGTCGATGCTGGTGACGATCACCGCCTGGATCATCCTGATGCGGCGCGGCGACATCGCGAAGCCGCGCCTGCGCAGGAAGAAGAAGCAGAAGCCGGTGGAACTCAGCCCAGCAGAGTTGCAGCCGTCGGATCGGTGATCAGCGCGGCGAACGTGTGCCGGTCCTCCCACCGCTCCGTCACCCAGGCCAGCGCCCGCGAAAGCCCTTCAGGGGTGTCCGCGGCGTGCGGCACGCCGTCCGCCATCCACCACTCGACCCGTTGCCCGTCAACGAACAACGAGTCGTGCACGACGACAACGCCGTCCGGCAGCGCGACCTCGAGCAGCTCGCAGGCCATCCGAACCGCGGCCAGGTCCTGCCACTGAACGACTTCGCCGACGTGATCCGGCGACCCGTCGAACTCCTCCGACGCCAGCGCCAGATCCAACAGGTCGGCCAACTCTTCCGACCCGTCAGCCAGCAACACCCGAGAAGCCGGCACCACGCCCAACAACCACGGGTGATCCAGAACAACGACGTCGTCCGCGGTCACGACCTCACCGGACAGCACCCGAACCCGTTCGGGCGGCGCGAAGTCACCCTCGGGCAGCGCGGCATGAGCCCTCAGCACCACGGCGTCGGCGATCACGCGATCCGCGTCCCCGAGCCGCTCCAGGACGAACTCGGCATCGTCGTCGTCCAGGATCTCCAGCCGCGACCGGACACCCGCCGCGCGCAGCACGTGCTCAGGCAGTTCCAGATCCGGCACGACGTCGAACAGCCCGTCGAGCAACGAGGCCTCGGCCAGCCGGTACTCACGCGGAGACTTGCCCGCGAGCGTTGCGTGCCGGGCGATCCACCACCCGGTGTACCCGTCCGGTTCGGTGACCGCTCGCCACGTGACCGGGTCGGAGGCCAACAACCGCAGCGCGGCCGGCCAGTCGGCCACCAGGTCCAGGTCCCGGACGGCCACGACTCGCGTGGGCTCGTCCGGCATCGACGACCACCACGCGGACTCGTCCGGCAGGTCGTGATCAGCACCGGCGGGCTCGTCGTCGATCACCAGCGAGAAGCCGTCGACCACACCCACCGCGACCAGCGCGGCACGCGGGTAGTTCTCGGCGATCTCCTTGGAGAGCAACGGGAACGCGTCCGCTTCGACCACATCGACGAGCGGCGAGTCGGGCAGCAGCAACTCATCGGCCCGATGCCACTCGCCGGAAGCGTCAGGCAGCGCCAACGCCCCGAGCCAGGGCTCCTCACCAGCACGAAGAGCAGCCCGGTCGACCAACCGCAGCACGGTCTCGATCAGGTCTTCGCCGTCGAGCCCGGCCTCGGCGTCTTCCAACGACCGAGCCACGTTCTCGCGCAGCGACGGGTCGGCGAGCAGTTCGGTAGCGCCTGCCTCGACCGCCCCGAGCCGCACCAGCAACGGATGCACGGCGTCCGGGTGCACGACCCGCAACCCCGGCAACGGCTCGTCAGCGATCAGCGTGGTGCGCGGGCCGGTCACCGTGCGGCCGTCGGCCAGCGGTACCGGCAACGACTGCAGGGCCTCACGCACGTCCGGGTCGACCTCGGCCAGCGGCGCGAACGCGGCGTAGACCTCGCGCCACCAGGCGGGATCACCGTCGGCGCCGGCCAGCGCGGCAACGACCTCGGCGGTGGTCACGCGCGGAACTTCCAGTGCTGCCAAGGCTTTCGCGTGGGCAGGAGCGGAGAGCTCGGCGTCCAGCAACCCGGGCAACGTGTCCTCGACCAGCTCGACGAGCTCCTCGGAACCGACGTCCAGCACCCGAGCCCGCGCGGGAGCGATCCACTCACCGGAAGCCAGCGGCAGCCACGAAGCAGCCCTCAACTCCCGCAGAACCGCCGTGCGCAGCCGTGAGTCCACTTCGGACAGCGGGAACCCGGGCAACGGCACCAGAGCGGTCCGCTCCACCGCAGGAACCCGAGAGATCAAGGCCGGGTACAGAGCGGCGGCAGCGTCGAGCACCGACCACGCAGCTGCACCGGGAAGGACCCGGCGGCGCGAAGGCTCGACCGGCAAAGTCGCGATCAACCGCGCAGGCAACGACAACCGCTCATCGGTCGGCGTCGGCGCGTGCAGCACGTCCTCACCGAGCGGGGAGTCCAGCGGGTAAGCCCACGAGACCGTCCACTGAGGACGGTGCTCCACGCCCTGGACCAGCTCGTCGGGCAGCTCCCCCACGGTCCGCTCGACCAGCCAGCGCACCGACCCGACGGTGACCACACCATCGGCGGTCACGAAGCGTTCCCACGACTGCGAGCCCACCTCGATGCGCCGCAGCCCGGGCAACGCCAGCAGCAGGTCCGGCACCTCGGCAGCGAGGTCGTCCAGCGACAGATCGACCTTCAGCGGCAGCCGGACCTCGGTCGTGAAGCCGTCCGGAACGTCCTCCACCACCGGCCACACCAGCCGCAGGATCGGCACGTCGCCGCCGCGTTCGGAAGCGAGCTCCGGAACCTCGGCACGGGTCCGCGAGGCGGAGAACTCCACGCCGCCCGAAGTGGAAACCACCCGAGGCGAGTCCGAGACAGCAAGTACAGCCGCGAACCCGACACCGAACTGCCCGACACCGGACTCCTTGGCCGAAGCCCGCAGGGAGGCCAGAGCGGCAACACCGGCAGCGGTCAGCGGAGCACCCGTGTTGGCGGCCCGAAGCTCGCCGTCAACGAGAGTGATCCGCAACACACCGGGCTCGGCACCCGCGGCATCGGCGGCGTTCTGGGCGAGCTCGACCAGAAGCCGGTCCCGGTAACCACCGAGTCGAAGATCTTCTTCAGCGTTCGCGTCTTCGCGGAAGCGGGTGGGCGAACCACGCCACGCGGCGAGGACCGAGGTGCGCAGGGCCTCGGTGCCGAACGGGTCGGTCACTCCGAGACGTCCAGCTGCGCGTCGTCGTAGACGAGGTCGGCGACCGGCACCATCGGGCTGATGTCGACCTCGACCTGGGAGTGCGCGCCGCAGCCGTACTCGACGTGCACGACGTGGCCGTCGGCGGGCGCGATCTCGTTCGCGCAGATGCCGAACGCGGCACCGAACGCGCCGGCGACGCGGGTGTAGAAGCCGCAGGTGCCGCAGTGCGCGGGCGCGCTGCGAGCCATGTCGGAACGGGGGCCGAAGTCGCTGTTCAACCAACGTTCCGCAGCCTCGATGCGACCCTCGCGGGACAGCACGCGCGTGCGGCCGAGGCCGATCTCCAGCGCGACCTCCTCGACGGCGGGATCGTCGGACTGCACGTACGCCTCGATCAGGCGCGGGTCGTCCTCGCGGGGCGGCAGCAGGTCGCCGACGCCGAGGTCACCGGCGCGGACCCGTTCGCTCCACGGCACCCACTCGGGGGCGACCAGGGCGTCCTGGCCCGGCAGCAGCACGACCTCGCTGACCGACACCGGGGTGCCCTCGCCGGCGTGGGCGACGGTCACGGCCCAGTTCCAGCCGCGGTAGCCCGCGTGCTCGGCCTCGAACAGGTGCGTGACCGAGTATTCGTCCTCGGCGTGCACCCCGACGTGAGCGCCGACGCTTTCCGCACCCGCCTCTTCCTGAGCGGCGGCGCGGGCGAGATCAACGGCGTCGGTGAGCATCTCAGTCGCGGTCACGTGGTGAATTGTGCCGCAGGTCTTCGCCGGGACGAAAACTCGTGCCACCCTCCGTGGGGTGCGCTCACCCTTCTGGCTGGTCCTCGTCGCGGTTCTCGCCGCCTGCTCCACTCAGGGTCCAGCAAAACCGCAGGTAGAAGTCCTGCAGAAGATTCCGCACGACACGTCGGCGTTCACCCAGGGGTTGGAACTGGTCGACGGCGTCCTCTACGAGGGCACGGGTCTGGAAGGTCAGTCGACGATGCGCGCGCTCGACCCGTCGAGCGGCAACGTCCAGAAGAAGGTCGACCTCCCGCCGGACTTCTTCGGCGAGGGCATCACGGTCGTCGGCGACACCATCTGGCAGATCACCTGGCGCAACGGCGTGGCCATCGAACGCGATCGCAAGACGCTCGACGAGATCCGCCGCGTCAGCTACGACGGCGAGGGCTGGGGCATCTGCGACGACGGCCAGCGCCTGGTCATGAGCGACGGCAGCGCGAAGCTGACCTTCCGCGACCCGAAGACGTTCAAGGAAACCGGAAGCGTGCAGGTCAGCAGGGACGGCCAGCCGGTCGCGCAGCTCAACGAGCTGGAGTGCGTCGGCGGCAAGGTGTGGGCGAACGTCTGGAAGTCCGACGAGATCATCCGCATCGACCCCACCAACGGCCAGGTCGTCAACAGCTACGACCTGGCGTCGCTGAAGCCGAGCGGCGAAGAAGTGGACGTCCTCAACGGCATCGCGCACATCCCCGGAACCAACGAGTTCCTGGTCACAGGCAAGAACTGGCCGACCATCTTCCGAGTGCGCTTCAACTGAATGGGGCAGGATTGAGGGTGTGACGGGCGACCGCGGGTGGAGTGACGAGCCGACTCCGAAGCGCTACCCGTGGCAGGACGACGAGTACCAGCCGCGGCAGCGTCAGCAACCCGCGTCCGAACACGGATTCCAGCCCCCGCCCCGCCGTCCCCAGAACACCCGGCCGCTGCCGAACCAAGATCAGCAGACCACCCCGACGCCCAAGCCGCCGAAGAAGCTCACGGTCACGCGCGTCGCCTGGTTCCGCAGCAAGCAGATCTCGCAGCAAGCGGTCGCGGCGTTCCGGCGCGCGGCCCACGCCGACGGCGCCAAGAAGTCCGGCATGTCGTCGGTCACCTACGCGGTGATGATGAACTACGCCGCCGATGCGGCGATGGCCGTGGCGCTGGCGAACACGCTCTTCTTCTCCGCGGCGACAGCGGAATCCAAGACCAAGGTCGCCCTCTACCTGCTGATCACGGTCGCGCCGTTCGCGTTGATCGCACCGGTGATCGGCCCGCTGCTCGACAGGATCCAACGGGGCCGGCGCCTCGCCCTGGCCGCGTCGTGCGTGCTGCGGGTCGTGCTGGCGGTCGTGATGGCGCTGAACTTCGACAACTGGCTGCTGTACCCGGCCGCGCTGGGCAGCATGGTGCTGTCGAAGTCCTTCACGGTGCTCAAGTCCGCGATCACCCCGCGCGTGCTGCCGCCGGACATCACGCTGTCCAAGACCAACGCCCGCATGACCGTCTTCGGGCTCGCGGCGGGTGCGGTGTTCGGTGCGTTCGCGGCCGGCTTCGCGCACCTGTTCGGCTCGCCGGGAGCGCTGTGGTTCACCGCGGTGCTGTGTCTGGTGAACGCGGTGTTCTGCATGAAGATCCCGTCGTGGGTCGAGGTGACCGAGGGCGAGGTCCCCGCGACCCTCACGGCCAAGCCCGCGAAGCGGCGCGTGTCGCGGCACATCGTGGTCGCGTTGTGGGGCAACGGTTCCATCCGGATGCTGACCGGGTTCCTGACGCTCTTCGCGGCCTTCGTGGTGCGCGCGCAGACCGAGGGTGACGCGTTCCAGCAGCTCCTGCTGCTCGGCGTGATCGCGGGCGCGGCCGGTGCGGGCAGCTTCCTCGGCAACGCGATCGGCGCACGGCAGCACTTCGGCAAGCCGGACGAGGTGATCCTCGCCTGCGTGGGCACGGCACTGGCCGCCACGATCGTGGCCGCCGCGCTGCCGGGACTCGTCACGGCGGCGGTCGTCGGCCTGCTGGGCGCGACGGCGTCCTCGCTGGCCAAGATCAGCCTGGACGCGGTGATCCAGGACGACCTGCCGGAGGAGTCGCGCGCGTCGGCGTTCGGGCGCTCCGAAACGATCCTGCAGCTCGCGTGGGTCTTCGGCGGTGCGTTGGGCGTGCTGCTGCCGGCGACGTTCTGGGTCGGCTTCCTCGTGCTGGCCGTGCTGCTCGCGCTCGGCCTCACGCAGACGTGGATGTACCGCAACGGCACGTCGTTGCATCACCTGGTCCGCAGGCCGGCCCCGGTGACCCCGTAGGCTGCCTGACGTGCGTCGACTTGCTTCCGTAATGGCTGCCAGCGTTCTCGTGCTGACCGGCTGCGCGCTGCCGCAGCACGACCCAGAGGTCACGTTCTACGCGAACGGCAAGACCATCCGCATGGAGCCGACGATCTACTGCGACCTCGCCGGCGACAACTGCGCCGAGAAGAACGCGCCCGGCTCGTTGAAGGTGCCCGCGGGCAAGGTCGTGCAGATCTCCGTCGACGGCCAGCTCGCGGACGGCCTCTGGGAGGTCGTGTGCGTGTACGAGAACTCCGCCAAGGTGCAGGAGGGCTGCACCTCACCGTTGCTCGGCAAGGGCGAGGACTACACGTACACGCTGGCCGTGCCCAACGAGTCCGACCAGCTGCTGCGCATCGAGGTGCACGAGGCGGCCGGCGCGGTGCTGGAGACCGGCCAGCCGCTGATGCGCGGTTCGTGGGTCGTCGACATCACGCGCTAACGCTTGCCGAAGGCTTCCCACCACTCGCTCGGCACGATCCGCAAAGCGCTGTCGAGCAACGCCTTGCCGGTGTCGGTGACCACTGACGCCTGCATGGTCTGGATGAAGCGCTCCATCTTCGTGATGCCGGCAGCCTGGTACTCCCGCGCCTGCAACAGGAGTTCCAGCTTGTCGGCGTCACGTGAACAGCGCGCCTCGGGCGTGAAGTCGTCGCCCTTCGCGGACTCGTGCTCGGCCACCAACGCCTCGATGTGCGCGGCGAGCGGTGCGGGCAGGTGCTGCACCTGATCAGCCGCCACCTTCTCGGGTGGCACCTTCACGTCGACGTAGAGCTTGCCGACGTACGGGATGTCGCCGATCCGCGTCTCGGGCACGTCGTGGAACAGGCCGAGTGTCGCCGCCCGATCCGGGTCAGCGCCTTCCTGAACGGCGATCGCGTACGCCAGAACTCCCACCCGGAACGAATGGGCGGCCACCGACTCGGGGTTCTGCACCCCGGCGAACAGCCACCCCGCTCGGGGCAGGCGCTTGAGCTGGCCGACTTCGTACAGGAACTCGACGATCCGGTCCGCTTCAGACATGGAGCCGATCTTTTTACGGATCGAGGTCCCGCGCCACCGCCCGGACGACCTCGGCGACGAGCTTCATGCTCTTCTTGTCGGACGGGTAGCGGCCGCGGCGCAGGTCAGGCTGCACCTTGGTCTCCAGCAGCTTGATCATGTCCTCGATCAGGCCGTGCAGCTCCTCCGCGGGACGGCGGCGCGCCTCGGCGACCGACGGCTGCGGGTCGACCAGGCGCACCGAGAGCGCCTGCGGACCACGCCTGCCTTCGGCCATGCCGAACTCGATGCGCTGGCCGGCCTTCAAACCGGTGACACCGGGAGGCAGTGCGGCTTTGCGGACGTAGACGTCCTCGCCACCGTCCTGGGTGACGAACCCAAAGCCCTTCTCCGTGTCGTACCACTTGACCTTGCCGGTCGGCACCGCGCTCACCATTCCCTTGCTCTTGCACAACGAACGCGCCCCAGGCGTACCCAGGACGCGTCCCACCAGAGTAGCCAGAAGACCTTGAAGAAGGCACCTCCGTTAGCGCGACTACCCTGCTCGTATGACCGCTCCGAAGCTGTTGCCGCTGGCCGTCGGCCTGTTCGCCGTGGGCGTGCTGGCGATCGTCGCGGTCTTCGTGCTCTTCGCCACGGGCCACAGCGACCTGCCCGTGTGGCTCAACGTCGCCGCCACCTACCTGCCCGCGATCGGCCTCGGGCTCGGGATCATCGCGGTGATCAGGAAAGCACGCCAGAAGAAGTCCTGAGCCAGTCCGGGAACTCGCGCAGGTCCTCCAGCACGACCGCGGCGCCTGCCTCGGCCAGTTCCTTGCGGCTGCACGGCCCGGTCACCACGCCGACGCCCAGCGCTCCGGCGGCTTCGGCCCCGCGCATGTCGCCGACGTGATCACCCACGTAGATCGCGGCGCCGTGCAGCTTGAGCGACTCCGCCTTGCCCGTGGCCCACAGCTCGCCGTAGAGGTGGTCGACCTCCCAGCCCATGGCTTCGAGGTGCAGCGCGGCGTTCTTGCGGTACTTGCCGGTGACGACCATGGTCTTGCCACCGAGCTCGCGGACGCACTGCAACGCTTGGGCAGCACCTGGGAGCGCGACCGTGCCGGGAATCACGACCATCGGGTACAGCGCGCGGAAGAGCGTGACCATGTCCGGAACCTCGTCCTCGGGCACGCCCATCTCGCGGTAGATCATGTCGAGGGGCGGGCCGAGGTTCGCCGCGAAGTGCTCGCCGTCCAGCGCGTGGCCGGTGCGGGCGCCCACCTCGTTCATCACCGCCGCCATGCCTGGTCTCGGGTCGATGAGGGTCATGTCGAGGTCGAAACCCACGGTGAAAGGCACAGAACCTGACTCTACGTCTTTACAAAAACGATAACTGTGTAAAGGTGGGAGCGTGAGCGACATCACCGAGCTCTTACTGGAGGCGGCCGCTGATCTGTTGGCCGCCCACGGGTTCCACGGGCTGCGCATGATCGAGGTCGCGAGTCGCGCCGGGGTGAGCAGACAGACCGTCTACAACGAGTTCGGCAACAAGGAGGGCCTCGTCCAGGCCGTCGCCGCGCACCGGACCCTGGAGTACCTCGACGGCGTCACGACGAGGCTGCGCGAGGACCCCGACCCGTGGCAGGCGATGCGGTCGGCGTTCCGGTTCACCTTCGAGCAGACCGAGAAGGACCGGCTGGTCTCCGCCGTGCTGACCGGACAGGACGCCGAGGACCTGCTGCCGTTCCTCACCACCCGCGGCCATCCCGTGCTGTTCCAGGCGACCGAGGTCGTCGAACGGCACCTCTGCGAACATTTCCCCGGCAGGCACGTGCGGCTCACTGCCGAAACGACCGTGCGGCTCGCGTTGAGCCACCTGCTGATGCCGAGCGGCGATCTCGACGGGGCGGTCGACGCCGTCGTCAGAGTGGCCCGTGCCACGTTGGAGGCGTGAAGCACCCCCCTTGTTGCAATAATCTTGCAGCAAGGGGAGGTGTCCGGTGGTCGCTGTTTCAACGCGTCTGCGCGCGGGTGCGGCGTTGCTCGGTCCGGCGTTCGTCGCCGCGATCGCGTACGTCGATCCGGGGAACGTGGCCACCAACACCGCGGCTGGTGCTCGCTACGGCTACCTGCTGGTGTGGGTGCTCGTCGTCGCGAACGTCATGGCTGGGCTCGTGCAGTACCTGTCGGCGAAGCTCGGTCTGGTGACCGGGCAGTCGTTGCCGGAGGCGGTGCGCGATCACCTGCCCCGGCCGGTGCGGCTCGCGTACTGGGGCCAGGCCGAGGTGGTCGCGATGGCGACCGATCTGGCCGAGGTTCTCGGTGGCGCCATCGCACTGTCGTTGCTCTTCGATCTTCCGCTGTTGCTCGGTGGCGTGATCACCGGGGTGGTGTCGACGGGTCTGCTGCTGGTCCAGGACCGGCGCGGGCAGAAGCCGTTCGAGCGCGTGATCACCACGATGTTGATCGTGATCGCGGTCGGGTTCATGGCGGGGCTGTTCGTGTCGCCGCCATCTGGGTCCGGTGCCGTTGCGGGCCTGGTGCCGCGGTTCGACGGCGCGGACAGCGTGTTGCTGGCGGCGGGCATGCTCGGCGCGACCGTCATGCCGCACGCGGTGTACCTGCACTCGGCGCTGGCGCGGGACCGGCACGGCCGCAACCCCGCGATGCTCGGCCCGACGAAGGTCGACGTCGTGGTGGCGATGATGCTGGCCGGCGCGGTGAACATGGCGATGCTGCTCGTCGCGGCTTCGGCGCTGCACGGTCGCGACGGCGTGGACACGCTGGAAGGCGCGCACGCGGCGGTCGGTTCCACGCTGGGTGGCGGGATCGCGCTGCTGTTCGCTCTGGGTTTGCTGGCTTCGGGTTTCGCGTCGACCGCGGTCGGTTGTTATGCCGGCGCGGTCGTGATGGACGGGCTGCTGCGGGTGCGGATTCCGTTGCTGGCACGGCGCTTGATCACGATGGTGCCAGCGTTGGCGATCTTGGCGTTCGGGGTCGATCCGACGTTCGCGTTGGTGCTGTCGCAGGTCGTGCTGTCGTTCGGCATCCCGTTCGCACTGGTGCCTTTGGTGTGGCTGACCGCGCGCCGGCCGTTGATGGGCTCGTACACGAACCGGCGCTCGGTCACCGTTGCTGCTGGGGTTGTCGCGTTCGCGGTGGTCGTGCTGAACGTGGCGCTGATCTACCTGACGGTGTCCTCGTAGGAGACGCCGAGCTGTTCCAGCACTTCCTCCATCGTGCGCATGATGTCCATCGTCGCCACCCACGACATCTCGGAGTGCTCGACCTGGCCGGTCGACGCCCAGATCTGAACCTCGTGGATCTGGTGCCGGTAGCCCATGTCGTCGGTCACGTGCTCGACCCCGTTGATGATCACCTTGGTGGGGTTGAACATCGGGTCGACGATCTCGATGCGGCCGCGCGTGCCGACGATGGTGGCACTGCTGCCGGTGTTCGCCACGAGTGAGCAGCTGAGCAGGGCGTGCGCACCGTTCTCGTAGCCGAGCAGGATTCCGGCGTCGGCGTCCACTCCGGACGATGCGAGCTTGCCGTGCGCGGCGATGTGCGTTGGCGTACCGAGAAGTTGGTGCGCGAGCGCGATCGGGTAGACGCCGAGGTCGAGCACCGAACCACCACCCGCCTCCTTCGCCCACAGCCGGTCGCTCTCGTGAAAGGGGTGCTGGAAACCGAAGTCCGCGCGGATCATCCGCACCTCGCCGATCTCACCGTCGGCGACGGCCTGGGCGACCTTGCGGATCAACGGGTTGAACCGCGTCCACATGGCCTCCATCAGGAAGCGCTTCTCGACGCTCGCCTTCACGATCATCTCCTCGGCCTGGGCGGAGGAGAGAGCGATCGGCTTCTCGCACAGCACGTGCTTGCCGGCGTCGAGCGCGGCGAGCGTGACCTCGTGGTGCTGGGCGTGTGGTGTGGCGACGTAGACGATCTCGACGTTCTCGTCGCGGAGGAGCTCACGGTAGTCGCCGTAGGCGCGCTTGATGCCGAACCGATCGGCAAACGCTTGCGCACGCGCGAGGTCGCGCGACGACACCGCGACCACCTCGACGTCCGGAACTTTCAGCATGTCTGCGGTCACGGTTTGCGCGATACCGCCGGTTGCGATCACACCCCACTTCATGACGTGAGCTTAGATTGAAGGCATGCGCCTCATCCTGAACGTGATCTGGCTGATCTTCGCCGGGTTCTGGCTGGCCGTCGGCTACGCCGTCGCCGGTCTCATCTGCTGCGTCCTGATCATCACGATCCCGTGGGGCATCGCGTCGTTCCGCATCGCGAACTACGCCCTGTGGCCGTTCGGCCGCGAGGTCGTCGACAAGCCGGGTGCGGGTACCGGGTCGTTGCTGGGCAACGTCATCTGGATCATCGTCGCCGGGATCTGGCTCGCGATCGGCCACGTCATCACGGGCATCGCGCTGTGCGTCACGATCATCGGCATCCCGCTCGGCGTGGCCAACTTCAAGCTGGTGAAGGTCTCGCTGGTGCCGCTGGGCAAGGAGATCATCGAGGTCCCGTGAGGGTCTCCCGCTCCTCGTCGGGGGCGAGGAGCGGAAGACCACTCGGGAGCACGGCTGTCAGGCTTCGTCGCCCAGCAGCTCGTGCAGGCACAGGATGTTGCCCTCGGTGTCGGTGAACCACGCCGCGCGCTCGTTGCCCATGACCGCGATGTGGTTGATCGTCTTGAAGTCGGGCAGGTCGTAGTCCTCGAAGTGCACGCCCTTGTCCTCGAGCTCGCGGATCTCGTCCTCCAGGTTCGGCACCTCGAAGCTGAGCACCGTGTGGGCGGTCTGCGCACCCTTCTCCGCGGGCATCAGGCCCAGCGCGTCGCCCTGGCCGAGCGCGAAGATCCGCGTGCCGTCCGGCGCGGTGGTGAGGGGCTTGAGGCCGAGCATGTCCGAGTAGAAGCGTCCGGCGCGCTCGGGATCTTCGACGGGCAGCATCGTCGTGGTCTTGGTGGCGGTGAGCATGGGCGCCTCCTTCGGCGGAATCCACCGATGTTGCGCGCGTCACACTCAGTTGGCAAGAGGCCTTTCACCCCTTCGTGACCTGCGGCGTTGTTTGATTCACGAGACGATTTCACTCCGTGAACACCTTGCGCCTCGCCGTGCTCGCCGTCGTGTTCGGACTGTCCGGCTGCGGGCTGGCGCAGCCCGAGTACAAGCCGATCGAGCCGTTCGTGGCGCCGTCGACCACTCCGTCGGACACGCCCTCTTGCCGGCTGTTCGATCCGGCCGACCTCACCGAGTACGGGTTCTACAACGGCTACGCCAACGCTTCGAGCTGCTTCTGGCTCTCCAGGGACAGCGGCCCGCTCCAGGTCACCCTCCGCGAGAAGGTCACCCCCGAGCAGTTCCTCGCCAAGCCGAAGGGGCTCAAGACCTCCCCGATCACCATCGGCAGCCACTCGGGCGTGCTCGCCGAGAACAGCGGGGGCACGGGTACGTGCAGTGTCGTGTTGACGCACTCCGAGGGCGTGGCCGCCGCCGAGATGCTCACGGAGGCCGGCGGCAAGGCGTGCAAGGCGTGCGAGGTCGCTCGAGCCGTGATGACGGTGATCGAACCGAAGCTGACCTAGGCGTGCTTCGCGCTGTCGTCGAGGCCCAGCAGCTCCACGGACTTCGCCCGCATCTCGACCTTGCGGACCTTGCCGGTGACCGTCATCGGGAACTCCTCGACGACGTGCACGTACCGGGGCACCTTGTAGTGGGCGAGCTTTCCGGTGCAGAACGCGCGAACGGCCTCGGCGGTCAACGGCTCGGCGCCCTCGCGCATGCGCACCCATGCCATGAGCTCCTCGCCGTACTTGGCGTCCGGCACGCCGATCACCTGGGCGTCGAGCACGTCGGGGTGCGTGTAGAGGAACTCCTCGATCTCACGCGGGTAGATGTTCTCGCCGCCGCGGATGACCATGTCCTTGATGCGGCCGGTGATGTTCACGTAGTCGTCGTCGTCCATCTCCGCCAGGTCGCCGGTGTGCATCCAGCCCGCCTGGTCCACCGCCTCGGCCGTCTTCTCGGGCTCGTTCCAGTAGCCGAGCATGACCGAGTAGCCGCGCGTGCACAGCTCCCCCGGCACCCCGCGCGCAACCGTGAGACCCGATTCCGGGTCGACGATCTTGACCTCGAGGTGCGGGCCCACCCGGCCGACCGTCCCGACGCGCCGGTCGAGCGAGTCGTCGGTTCGCGTTTGCGTCGACACCGGGGAGGTTTCCGTCATTCCGTAGCAGATCGACACCTCGCGCATGCCCATCCGTTCGACGACCTGCTTCATCACCTCGACCGGGCACGGCGAGCCCGCCATGATGCCGGTGCGCAACGACGAGAGGTCGTAGCCGTCGATCAGGTCGAGCATCGCGATGAACATCGTCGGCACGCCGTACAGCGACGTGCACTTCTCTTCTTCAACCGCCGCAAGGGTTTTCGCCGGGTCGAACGCCGGGGCCGGGATCACGACGCAGGCGCCGTGGCTGGTTGCGGCGAGGTTGCCCATGACCATGCCGAAGCAGTGGTAGAACGGCGGCACCACGCAGATGCGGTCGTTCTCGGTGTAGCTGAGGAGCTCGCCGACGAAGTAGCCGTTGTTCAGGATGTTGTGGTGCGAAAGCGTTGCGCCCTTGGGGAATCCCGTGGTGCCGGACGTGTACTGGATGTTGATCGGGTCGTCGCGGTCGAGCTCGACGTCCGGAATCCCGGTGCCAGTCCACTGTGGATCGTCGACGAACACGACGTGCTGAAACGTTGGGCAGCGCGGACGGACCTCTTCGATCATGGCCGCGTAGTCGGAGGTCTTGAACGACCGCGCGGACACCAGGGTGTGGATGCCCGCCTGGTTCAGCACGTACTCCAGCTCGTGCACGCGGTACGCCGGGTTGACGTTGACCAGGATCGCGCCGATCCGGGCCGTCGCGTACTGCACGAAGACCCACTCCGCGCAGTTCGGCGCCCAGATGCCGACCCGGTCGCCCTTGCGGACGCCCAACGTCGTGAGCCCCGCGGCGGCCTTCTCCACCTCGGCGTGAAGCTCCGCGTACGTCCACCGTCGATCTGTGGCCTTGTCGACAAGTGCCTCGCGGTCGCCGAACCGCGCGACGGTCGCGGCGAAGTTCGCGTGGATCGTGTCACCCAGCAGCGGGGCGGCGGACGTGCCCGAGGAGTAGCTCGCGCTCATCTCCCCGACCGTAGTCAGGCTTCGACGTATGGCAAGGGGACGACGAGGCAGGGCCCGCCGCTGTAGAGGCCGGCGTCGATCGCCAGCACCTTGTCGTCGGCGTACACGAGCGGTCCCTCGATCTGCTCCGGCGAGACCCCGAGCTGATCGGCGATGACGCTGTGGCCGTGCACGATCTTGTTGCCGCCCAACGTCGCCAGCAGCTCGTCCGCGATCTCCGGCCCCTGCGGACCTCGGAACGCGTACCGGGTCGTCATCTTGCGCCAGCACTCCCACCAGTCGACGAGGTCGTCGCCCTTGAGCACCTGGCGAACGGCCTCGTTGACCTCCTCGATCGAGGACCCCCATTCGAGGTAGGCCACCGTGTCGGAGTGCATCAGCAGGTGGTCGTCGCGCAGCTTCAGCACGGGCCGGCTGGTGAGCCACTCGACGTGCGCGTCGGTCAGCCGGTCCTGGTCGCTGCGCAGCCCGCCGTTGAGCAGCCAGCTGCGCGCGAACGACCGCGGCCCCGCGCTGTCCGGCACCTGGTCGTCGCCGAACCGGTACATGCCGAGCAGCAGCACCTCGTGGTTGCCGATGAGCGAGCTGACCGTGCCACCCACCTCGGCCGCCTCCTCGCCGAGGCGCATGACCAGGTCGATCACGCCCACGCCGTCCGGCCCGCGGTCCACGAAGTCGCCGAGGAACCACAGCTCGGCCTCGCCGCCGATCCAGTGCCCTTCCTCGTCGCACAGTTCGGCGACGTGCAGGGCTCTGATCAGTTCGGCTAGGTGCCCGTGCACGTCACCTACGACGTACATCGGGCGTCGATCCGTGTCCACGTCCGCGACGATAGGTGATTGGCCCCCGCGCGTCAGTGGCCAGTGCGAATCAGCCGCTCCAGTCACCGAACGGGTCCTGAGAGTGACCGACCAGCTCGGCGATCGACTTGAGCACGCGGGTCGGCCGGTACGGGTACATCTCGGCGTGCTCGGCGGTGAAGATCCCGGAGAGCACGAGGATGGTCGAGAGGCCGGCTTCCAGGCCCGAGCGGACGTCGGTGTCCATCCGGTCGCCGATCATCAGCGCGTTCTCGGAGTGCGAACCGAGCGCACGCAGGGCCGACCTCATCATCAACGGGTTCGGCTTGCCCACGTAGTACGGCTCACGGCCGGTGGCGCGCTCGATCAACGCGGCCACGGCGCCGGTCGCGGGCAGGGAGCCCTCACGGGAGGGGCCCGTCGCGTCCGGGTTGGTCGCGATGAACTTCGCGCCCTCCTCGACCAGGCGGATGGCCTTGGTGATCGCGGTGAAGCTGTAGGTGCGGGTCTCGCCGAGCACCACGTAGTCCGGGTCGCGGTCGGTCAGCACGTAGCCGATCTCGTGCAGCGCGGTGGTGAGGCCGGCCTCGCCGATCACGAACGCCGAGCCGTTCGGGCGCTGCGAGTCGAGGAACTTGGCCGTGGCCAGCGCGGACGTCCAGATGGAGGTCTCCGGGATGTCCAGGCCGGTGCGCTGCAGACGCGCGCGCAGGTCCCGTGGCGTGTAGATGGAGTTGTTGGTGAGCACGAGGAACGGGGTCTCGGAAGCACGAAGCTCCGCGACGAACTCGTCAGCGCCGGGGATCAGGTGCTCTTCGTGAACCAGAACACCGTCCATGTCCATCAAGTAGTGCCACATGGGCCTAAGTATCGATCACGCGCCTGCGGAACGTCTCGATCTGGAGCTTCAGGTAACGCTCGATCACCTGAAGTTCATCGTCGTCGAAGTGGCCGAGGGTCTCGACGAGGCTGCCCTGGGCCTGTTCGAAGAGGTGCGCGAACTTCGGCAGGTCGCCCGGTGTGACCTCGACCAGGACCTTGCGCCGGTCGTGCGGATCCCGGACACGGCGGACGAAACCGGCACGTTCGAGGCGGTCGATCACGCCGGTGACGGCGCCGGTGGAGAGGCCGGAGAGCTCGGCGATGCGGCCGGCCGTGAGCGGGCCGTCCGCCCTCATGGCGAGGTCGAGGCACTTCTCGTCGGTCGCGGAGAGGCCCATCTGCTCGGCGACCTTCGTGTGGAACATGACGGTGAGCGCGCTCTGCTCCCGCATGTACCAGGTGAACCTCTCCAGCACCTCAGGTTCCATGTTGAACATCTTAGCCACTAAGACAATTCCTTGTCAGAGTGCTCCAAACGGGCGGAACGTGAGAAACCCTATTTGTAGCGTCATCCACAAGAGGTTGTTCATTACCCTGGTAGGGGTGACAGCTGTTGATCTGGGACTACCCATCGTGCGCGGCACCACCGACGTGTCCGCACGGCCAGACACGCCGTTGTTGCTCGACAAGTTCGGCCGGGTCGCGACGGACCTGCGGGTCTCGCTGACCGACCGCTGCAACCTGCGCTGCACCTACTGCATGCCGGCCGAGGGCCTCGACTGGCTGCAGAAGGACGAGCTGCTCACCGACGCCGAGCTGATCCGCCTGATGCGGATCGCCGTGGTCGACCTCGGCGTCACGGACATCCGCTTCACCGGCGGCGAACCGTTGCTGCGCCGCGGCCTGGAGCACGTCATCGCCGCGACGGCCGAGCTGGAGCCGCGCCCGCGCATGTCGATGACGTCGAACGGCATCGGCCTGTCCCGCCGCGCCCGCTCGCTGAAGGACGCCGGCCTGAACCGGATCAACGTCTCGCTGGACACCCTCGACCCGGACCGTTTCGCCACGCTGACCAGGCGCGATCGCATCACGGACGTGCTGGACGGCCTGGACGCCGCCCGCGAGGCCGGCCTGGAGCCCGTGAAGGTCAACTCCGTGCTGCTGCGGGGCGTGAACGAGGACGAGGCCGTCCCGCTGCTGCGATTCTGCGTGGAGAACGGCTACCAACTGCGGTTCATCGAGCAGATGCCGCTCGACCCGCAACACGGCTGGACGCGCACGAACATGGTCACGGCCGACGAGATCCTCACGATGCTCTCGTCCGCTTTCAGGCTCACACCTTCGGAAACCCCGCGCGGCGGTGCCCCGGCAGAGCGCTGGCTGGTCGACGACGGCCCCGCAACGGTCGGCGTGATCGCGTCGGTGACCCGCCCGTTCTGCGCGGCCTGCGACCGCACCCGGCTGACCTCCGACGGCCAGATCCGCAACTGCCTGTTCAGCCAGACCGAGACCGACCTGCGCACGCTGCTGCGCGACGGCTCGCCCGACTCCGCGATCGCCGACGCCTGGCGTGCCACGATGTGGGCCAAGGCGGCCGGTCACGGCATCAACGACGCGGGCTTCCACCAGCCTGACCGCCCCATGAGCGCTATCGGAGGATGACGGTGCCTTCTGCAACCGCCGTGAAGGTCCGCTACTTCGCGGGCGCACGTGCCGCGGCCGGGGTGGCCGATGAGGACCTGCTGCTCGACTCCGCCGAACCGACCGTGGCGCTCGTGGTGTCGACCATCGGCGAACTGCACGGGTCGCAGCTCGGAAAGGTGCTCGCGGCTTCGAGCTTCCTGCTGGACGGGGTCGCTGTGCGCGACACGTCGGTGCGCGTGCCTGCTGGGGCCCAGCTGGACGTGCTGCCGCCCTTCGCGGGCGGCTGAGCTCAGTCCACCGCGGCGACGACCAGGGTGAGGGTGCCGTCGCCGGCGAGGACGAACTCCTGGAAGTCCCACAGGACCCAGCCCCAGTCGTGCACGGCGTGGTCGGCGAGTTCGCGCAGCCGGTAGACGCTCTTCGCGACGCGCAACGGCCCGTACACCTCGCGGTCGAGCTCGGCGGTTCCGTTGGCCCACCTCCGCAACTGTCGCTCCGCCGCGGCGGCGTCGACGGGCTCGAAGCTGTCGACGGTGATCCGGTCACGCCAGTACGGGCCGTGCCGGGTGGGGTCGTCACCGGGTTCGCCGCCGGCGTGGTTGTGGCCGTACAGCTCGTGCTCGATCAACGCGGCGAGGGCCGATCGGTCGTCTGTGGCGTCGTGTTGGAAGCGGGTGACGTCAACCCGTTGGTAGTTGGCGAGGGTGATGAGGTGGTGCCCGGCCGGGGCCAGTTGGGTTGCCATCACAAGTGATCGTAGAGGCGTCCCACGACCGTGAGCGGCGTGTCTCCGATGGCCGAAACCACGTGAGCCACGCCTCACTTTCTGTAATAGATCTCGGTGGATCTCAGAATGGAAACGGACCGATAACGACACCTTTGACCTGGCGTTTTGTAGCCTCTGCACAACGTGTCAGAACGTTACTGTGACGCGCATCACAGCCTGATACGTTTGGTGAGCCACCCGTCGGTTACGTACGGTCGCTCCTCGGCTGGCCCCGACCAGCCACGAGCTAGACCGGAGGACCGAGCACCGAGCCCAGTCCGAGGGTTCTCCGGAACAACCCCGAGCGAGAGAAACCGCCGGACTGGGACGCAGGAACGCACCGGGCCCCGAACCCGAGTTCCTGGCAGCAGGTGCGGTGGACCGAGAGGCACATGGCTTTCAACCGAGGCAAGCAGGGCAAGCAGGGTTCCGCCGCTCGCACTATCGCCAAGGTCGCGGTCGCCGGCATCATCGCCGGTGCCCCTCTGGGCCTGGCCGTTGGCACCGCCAACGCCGCCCCTGGAATGGACTGGGACGCACTCGCGCAGTGCGAGGCCAGTGGCAACTGGGCCACCAACACCGGTAACGGCTACTACGGTGGTCTGCAGTTCACGATGCAGACCTGGCGCGCCTACGGCGGCCAGGGCAACCCGGCCAACGCCTCCCGCGAGCAGCAGATCGCTGTCGCGGAGCGCGTGCTCGCCGGCCAGGGCCGCAACGCGTGGCCGGCCTGCAGCGCGAAGATGGGCGCCGGCCAGGTCCGCAAGAGCACCCCGGCTCCGCAGCAGCGCAAGACGCAGCCGCAGCCGCAGCAGCGCCAGGCCGCCGCGCCGGTGCAGGTGCTGGCGGGTTCGAAGACGAACCCGAACGGCAACTACGAGATCAAGCCGGGCGACACGCTGTCGAAGATCGCCGAGGCGAACAAGGTCGCGGGTGGCTACCAGGCCATCGTCGAGAAGAACAAGGAGTTCCTCACGAACCCCGACCTGATCTTCCCGGGCCACAAGATCCTCATCTGAGCAGGGTCTCGGCCGATTCACCGTCCGCTTGATGCGGGCTGATTGATCGTCGGTTCGCTTGATGCGGGCTGGCTCAGGACCAGGGATCTCACCGTTACCCCCCGACGGTGAGGTCCCTGCCTGCGTTTGCGGGGTGTTCTGCGGCTCACGGGCGGCGGGCTCGCCGACGGCGGTGGTCCCGTTGCGAGCGGGCCGTTGCGTTCCAGTGGAGGGATCGCTCGCCGTGCAGACGCTCGCCTTGCTTTGGCGGCTGAGCGAGTCCTTGGTTCCCTTCGCCACCGCGGAAGGGCGGTGGCTCGGCTCCGCCGTCGCTCGCGGTCAGGGGCAGTTGACCCACTCGTCCTTGCCGTCCGAGAACACCTGGCGCTTCCACACCGGCAGCCGAGCCTTGACCTCGTCCACCAGGTCCGCGCACAGCGAGAAGGCTTCCTTGCGGTGCTCGGCGGCCACGGCGCAGGCCAGCGCCACGTCGCCGATCTTCAGCGGCCCGACCCGGTGCGACACAGCGATGCCGTGCACGCCCGAGTACTTCTGAGCCAGCGACTCGACCACCTCGGCCACGACGTCGCCCGCGGACGGGTGGGAGTGGTACTCCAGCTCCAGCACCGACTTGCCGCCGTCGTGGTCCCGGACGACGCCGGAGAAGGTCACCACCGCGCCTGCTCGGTCGGAGACGACCAGGGCGGCGTGTTCTTCGACCGAGAGGGGTTCCTCGGTCACGACTGCCCTCAGCACGACACTCATCTGTGGTCACCTCCGCGCAACTGGTCCAGCGCATGCTCCACGACGGTGCCGAGCACGTCCAGACCGTCCCGCACTCCGCCGGTGGAGCCGGGCAGGTTCACGATCAGGGTTCGGCCCGCCACGCCTGCCACGCCGCGGGACAGGACCGAGCCCGGGACGCGTGGCCAGCCGGACATCCGGATGGCGTCGGCCAGGCCGGGCACCTCGTAGTCGAGGACGGAGCGGGTGGCCTCGGGGGTGCGGTCGGTCGGGTTGATGCCGGTGCCGCCCGTGGTGATCACGAGGTCGGCGCCCTCACCCACAGCGGACTTCAACGCCTCCGCGACCGGATCTCCGTCCGGGACCACGACCGGCGAGGAGACCGAGAAGCCGCGCTCCGAAAGCCAGGTGACGATCAAGGGTCCGCTGCGATCCGAGTAAACGCCGGCGGCGGCACGGTTGGAGGCCGTGATCACCACCGCCTTCACGGACGTTCCCACAGACCGGACTTGCCGCCTTCCTTGCGCTCCACCCGCACCGCGTCCAGGGACGCGGCCGGGTCGACGGACTTCACCATGTCGTGCAGGGTCAGGCCGGCCACCGAGACCGCGGTCAGCGCTTCCATCTCGACGCCGGTGCGGTCGGTGGTGCGGACCGTGGCCGAGATCAGGACGGAGTCCGAGGCCAGGGCCAGGTCCACCACCACCGACGACAGCGAGATCGGGTGGCACAGGGGGACGAGCTCCCAGGTGCGCTTCGCGGCCATGATGCCCGCGATCCGGGCGGTGGCCAGGGCGTCGCCCTTGGGCAGGCCGTCGGCGCCCAGCAGCGCAACCACCTCGGCGGTCGTGTGCAGGATCCCGGTGGCCACGGCCGTTCGGGTGGTCTGCTCCTTGCCGGAGACGTCGACCATGCGGGCCGCGCCTTGTGAGTCCAGGTGGGTGAACTGCTTGGTCATACCGCGATCGTATGCCTCGCTCACAGGAACGGCCCGTGCCGAAATCCCTACGAAGTCGCCGCCTTGCGGACGGCTTCCGCGACGGCGGGCGCCACCGTGTTGTCGAAGACCGAGGGGACGATGAACGACGCGTTCAACCTGTCCCCGTCCACCACGTCGGCGATGGCCTGCGCGGCGGCCAGCAGCATCGCGTCGGTGATGGTGCGGGCGTGTGCGTCCAGCAGGCCGCGGAACACGCCGGGGAACGCCAGCACGTTGTTGATCTGGTTCGGGAAGTCCGAGCGGCCGGTCGCCACGACGGCGGCGTGCTGCTGGGCCTCCATCGGGTCGATCTCGGGGTCCGGGTTCGCCAGTGCGAAGACGATCGCGTCCTTGGCCATCGTGGCGACCTGCTCGGCACCGAACAGGTTGGGCGCGGAGACGCCGATGAACACGTCGGAACCGACCAGCGCGTCGTGCAGGCGGCCGGACTGGTTGTCCTTGTTCGTGGAGGCCGCGATGGACTTCAGGTTCGAGTCCAGGCCGGGGCGGTCGCGGTGCACGATGCCGTCGACGTCCACGGCGATGATGTCGCCCGGCGTCTGGGCCTGCAGCAGGCGGATGATCGCCGAACCCGCGGCGCCGACGCCGCAGACCGTGATGCGGCAGTCCTTGATGTCCTTGTTGACGACCCGCAGCGCGTTGCGCAGAGCGGCCACGACGACGATCGCGGTGCCGTGCTGGTCGTCGTGGAAGACCGGGATGTCGAGCTTCTCGCGCAGGCGGGCCTCGATCTCGAAGCAGCGCGGCGCGGAGATGTCCTCGAGGTTGATGCCGCCGTACACGGGAGCGATGAGCTCGACCGCGCGGATGATCTCCTCGGTGTCCTGGGTGTCCAGGCAGACCGGCCAGGCGTCGACGCCGGCGAACTTCTTGAACAGCGCCGCCTTGCCCTCCATCACCGGCAGCGCGGCGGCGGGGCCGAGGTTGCCCAGGCCCAGCACCGCGGAGCCGTCGGTGACGACCGCGACGGTGTTGCGCTTGATCGTCAGACGGCGCGCGTCGTCCGGGTTCTTGGCGATCGCCTCACACACACGGGCCACACCGGGCGTGTACGCCCGAGACAAGTCGTCGCGGTTGCGCAGCGGCACCTTCGACGAGACCTCGATCTTGCCGCCGAGGTGCACGAGGAACGTCCGGTCCGACACCTTGCGGACGACGATGCCGGGCAACGTCTCCAGCGTGTCGGTGATGTCCTTGGCGTGGTTCGCGGACAGCGCGTTGCACGTGAGGTCGATGACGACGCGGTCGTTGTGCGACTCCACGACGTCGAACGCCGTGATCACCCCGCCGGCGCGGCCGACGGCCGAGGTGAGGTCACCCGCGGCGCTCGCTGACGGCGGCGCCTCCAGGCGAACGGTGATCGAGTAACCAGGGCCGGGGACCGGCATCGTCGTCCTCCCACGCAGTGCTGCTCAAGCGGGAAGTGAGCCTATCCCCGGCCCCATTGCGGTACTCACGCGACTCGACCAGTCTTAAGACCGGCCTGACAAAGCACTCAGGACTTGTTGATCTCGGTCACCGGGTGCGTGTAGCCGAGGTCCTCGACCGGCAGCGGGAACGTCACAGTGCCGAACGGGGAGAGCGCACCCTGCACGTCGCTGGTGAGCTCGGTGACGGGGTGGCCACCGTCGGGGCCCTCCGGCCAGTGCGGGTCGACCCGTCCAGGGCGTCCTTTCGCCACGATCTCCTCCTCGGTGATGCCCAATGACGCGACAAGTGTGACAGACCCTGATTTCTCATCCGGGCAAGGACGAGATCCCGACCGGCCCATATACCGTGGTGAGAATGTCCGGCATCACTCTCGCCGACTGGCTGCGCGCCCAGGACGACGTCGCACTCGTGGCACTGCTGCGCGCGCGCCCCGACCTGGCAACGCCCCCACCTGCCGATATGTCCGTGCTCGCGACACGGGTAGGCACCAGGGCGTCGATCGCGCGTGCCTGCGAGGACCTCGACACGTTCACGCTGGCCGTGCTCGAAGGCCTGGTGGTGCAGGGCGCGGACACCGAGCCCGTGGCGTTGGCCACACTCGCGCAGGTGCTCGGGCCGGACGTGAAGCCCAAGCCGCTCAAGTTGGCCGTCACGAAACTGCGCTCCCTCGCGCTCGTGTGGGGCGAGGACGACGCGATGTCGGTGCCTCCGGTCACGCGCGAGGCGTTCGGCACGTACCCCGGCGGACTCGGCCGGTCGACCGGGCAGACGTACGACCTGCACGGCATCACCGAGGGCGAACAGCGCGTGCTGCAGAAGCTCGCCGCCGGCCCGCCGATCGGTGACACCAAGGACGCGTCACGGGTCGTGCCGCTCGAAAAGGCGGAGACCCCGGTCCAACGCCTGCTCGCGCGCGGCCTGCTGCTGCGGCGCGACCCCGGCACCGTTGAGCTGCCGCGAGAGATCGCGCTCCAGTTCCGCGGTGAGAGGCCGCTCGGCCCGATCCAGGTCACCGAGCCGAAACCGAAGACGAGCACCCTCCAGCAGACGAGCATCGACGCCACGGGCGGCGGCGAGGCGTTGGAGCTGGTCCGCCACGTCGAGAACCTGATCGCGAGCTGGTCCGTCGAACCACCGGCGGTGCTGCGGACCGGCGGCCTGGGCGTCCGCGAGCTGCGCAAGGTCGCCAAGGACCTGGGCGTCGACGAGCAACGCGCGGCACTGTTGATCGAGCTCGTGGTCGGCGCGGACCTGGCCGCGAACACCGAGGCCGCCGAACCGGAGTGGATCCCGACGACCAAGGCCGACGTGTGGCTCGCCGCGACCGCCGAGGTCCGCTGGGCCACGATCGCGGGCGCCTGGCTGGAGCTGCCCCGGCTGCCCGCGCTGATCGGCCGCCGCGACGAGAAGGACAAGCTCTTCAACCCCCTCGCGGACGAGATCCGGCGCGCCCAGGCACCACGCGACCGCAGATGGATCCTCGAAGCGCTCGGCGCGTTCCCCAAGGGCACCGCGATCGCGAACCCCACCGACCTGGCCGCGTTGCTCGCCTGGCGGGCGCCGCGCCGTGGCGGGCGGCAGCGCGACGAACTCGTGCGCTGGACGGTCGAGGAGGGCACCGCGGTCGGTGTGCTCGCTCTCGGCGCGATCACCAGCGCGGGCCGCGTGCTGCTCGACGAGGGCCCTGGCCACGCCGCCAAGGCGCTCGGCGACGCACTCCCGGCCCCGCTGGACCACGTCCTCGTGCAGGCCGACCTCACCGTCATCGCGCCCGGCCGGCTCGAACCCGAGCTCGCGGACGAGATGGCGCTCGTCGCGGACGTCGAGTCGGCGGGCAGCGCGACGGTCTACCGGATCAGCGAGAGCACCGTCCGCCGCGCGCTGGACGCCGGACGCACGGCGGATGAGCTGCAGGAACTCTTCAAGATCCGCTCCCGCACGCCCGTCCCGCAGTCGTTGAGCTATCTGATCGACGACGCCGCACGACGCCACGGCAGGCTGCGCGGAGGTGCCGCCGGTTCGTTCCTGCGGTGCGACGACCCGGTGCTGATCAGCGAGGTGCTCGCGCACCCGGAGGCCGGGCGCCTGGAGCTGCGCCGGATCGCGCCGACGGTGCTGGTCAGCCCGTTGCCGCTGGCAGACGTGCTGGACGGGCTGCGCTCGGCCGGGTTCGCCCCGGCGGCGGAGGGCCCCGACGGCCAGGTCCTCGACCTGCGACCGGGCGGGCGCCGGACCACGCCGAGGCAGCGGACAGCGCGCAAAATCGCGTCACCCGCCGTGCAGGCCGACGAGCGGTTGGGTGAACTCGTCCGGCTGGTGCGGGCCGGTGATCGCGCCGCCGCGACACCACGGGGTGAACGGATCACGGTCCCCGGCCACCTCGGTGCCGGGCCGTCCGCCACCCTGTCGTTGCTCCAGCAGGCCGCACGGGCGCGACAGAGAGTGCTCGTCGGGTTCGTCGACTCCCACGGCACGGCCGCGCAGCGCGTGGTCGAGCCGCACGTGGTCGGCGGGGGCGTGCTCGAGGGCTACGACCACAGCTACGGAGAGGTACTCAGGTTCCCTCTTCATCGCATCACGTCCGCCGCATTGGTGGACGAGGCCTGACGGTCGGTCATCCCCCGGACGAACCGCACGTCCACCCTTGCGTGTGCGCGTCGCGACCTAGCGTCGAGTGGCGTGGGCGTTTCACGACGCTCGCTCGACGAAGGAGGAGCAGCGCAAATGGCCATCACCCGGTGGGCGCGTAGAGCGGTCCTCACCGCAACGGCATTGGCGTTCGCCTTGCCGTTCTCAACAGGAACAGCACAGGCCGACCCGATCATCGAGGTTCTCGCGGACAACAACGTCAACGTGACCGTTGGCGCTTACAACAACAACGTCAACTCGATCCCGGTCAGTCTGGGCGCGGGCGCGAGCCTCAACACGGGCAGCGGCATCACTCTCGGCCTCGACGAGAACGAGGGCATCCAGCTCGCGCTGGACATCGGCCACGCGGAGGTCTGGGCCGACGCCTCGGTCGGCGTGCCCTTCACGAACATCGGTGTCGAAGCGTCCGCCGCAGCCGCGGTCGACGGGCCCGCGGTGGCCGTGGCGGTCGAGAACGCCGAGGTGAGCGTCACCGCCGACGCGCAGGCGAACGTCGACGTGGCCGTGGAGATCGCGGCACCGCCCGCCGAACCCGCGGTGGCCGCGCCGCCGGCTGAACCTGAGGCCGCGCCGGCCTTCGAGTCCGCCGTCACGACCACCGACGACACGACGGCGTTGCCGGACGAGCCGAAGGGCGACGAGGAAGAAGAGGACTGCCCGGAGGAGGTCAAGCCGTCGGGCTGCCCCAACATCACCGCGTTGGGAATCCTCAGCGTCTGCCTGTTGCCGGACGTGATCCAGCTCCACATCTGAGTCGGCTGACCACGACGACCCGGAGGGAGGCCACCACGACGAGGACCAACTGAATCAGACCGCAACGACGAGGCGAGCGCCGCACCCGAAGGTGGCGCTCGCCTCGTTCACGTTTGCAGTTGTCCCCGACGGGTGGAGATCAGCCCGCGCGGACGGACATCCACTGGCGCATCGCGTGCTCGACCAGCGTGATGAGCGTCTGCTTCGTCGACTGCCGGTTGCGCGCGTCGCACGTGACGATCGGAACCGACTCGTCGATCGTGAGCGCCTCGCGGACGTCCTCCAGCCTGTGGTGGAGGAGGCCGTCGAAGCAGTTGACGCCCACGACGTACGGCAGCTGCCGGTCGTCGAAGAAGTCGATCGAGGCGAACGCGTCGGCCAGTCGGCGGGTGTCGACCAGCACGATGGCGCCGATGGCACCACGTACGAGGTCGTCCCACATGAACCAGAACCGGTGCTGACCCGGAGTACCGAAGAGGTACAGGATCAGGTCGCTGTCGAGCGACACACGGCCGAAGTCCATCGCGACGGTCGTGGTGACCTTGTTGGGCGTGGCGGAGAGGTCGTCCACCCCCGCGCTGGCCTCGGTCATCACCGCCTCGGTGGTCAACGGGACGATCTCGGACACCGAGCCGACGAACGTCGTCTTGCCAACACCGAAGCCACCCGCCACCACGATCTTGGCGGAGGTCGTCGGCTTCCGTGCGCCCTCGGCGCCCTGGGGACTAGAGCCTGCGAAGCCCACTGAGCACCCTCTCCAGGAATTCCATGGAAGGCCGGTCCCCCACGACCAGACCGCCCTGGTGAATCAAAACCAATCCCATGCTTGCCATGTCGCCGATCAACACCCGCACGACGCCAAGCGGCAAGCGTAGGAGTGCCGCGACCTCGGCCACCGACCGAGTGTCCACGCACAACCCGCAGATCGACCTGTGCTCGGGAAGTACTGCGGCATCCCGTTCGAGGCCACGCTCGCTGGTCGAAATCAGCGCCTCGATAGCAAGGTCGTAGTCGGGCCGTGTGCGCCCACCGGTGCGTGTGTACGGCCGCACCAGTGAACCCGAGTCCGCAGACGAATTCTCCTCCGGACGCACAGCAGGCTGTGCACCGGTGGCGTACACCGGCTGCGGCCCGGTGGTGTACGGCAGTTGTTCCGGCACCGCGTCCGGCATCTCGTGCTGGCCGAAGAGGTCCGCACCCGGGCCACCGAACAACCCGGTGCCGTACCCGTCGATGTCGAACCGGTTCGGCACGTCGTCGTACGGATACGACGACGAGTCATCCACCTCACGCTGAGACATATCGCCTAGCCCTTGCCCTGTAACCCGCTCATCGTGGGGTGCGTCCTCGGCTTCCTCTGGTTCTTGGGGTATCTCGTCAGGCTCGTCGAACTGGAACCCACCAGCGGCCCACTCCTGGTAGTTGAAGTTCCTACCGAAGCCACGGCCTCTAGCGCCAGATCTTCCAGCCATCTGTTCTCACCCCTGAACTGCCAGTGAGGTCTAGCGACGGACCACACCCTGAAGCTGCGCGCGCAGCTCCGGGGTGAGTTGTTGACCGACTCTTTCCACCAACAGCGTCATCTCGTAGGCCACGAGGCCGATGTCGCAGTTGGGGGCGGCGAGGACGGCAAGGCACGAGCCGTCACTGATCGACATGAGGAACAGGTAACCCCGCTCCATCTCGACCACGGTCTGGTTGACCCCGCCTGCTTCGAAGCAGCGGGCAGCACCCTGTGTGAGGCTGACCAGGCCGGACGCGACTGCGGAGAGCTGCTCTGCACGGTCCCGGGGAAGACCCTGGGACCCCGCGAGCAACAGCCCGTCCGCGGACACCACGACGGAATGTGCCACGCCGGGCACCCTCCGCACGAAGTCGGTGATAAGCCAACCAAAGCTGCCTGGCTGCGCTGCGGTCGTCACTCCTGCTCCTCGTTCTGCCGGCTCGATTGGTCACCAGCGTATGCCTCGATCAATGCGTGCCGGCCTCGCCGGACACCACTTTGCAGACTCGACATCCGTCCGCGCACCGCATCGGCGGAGCGGGGCGGCAGCGGAGGTCGCTGTGCCGTCTGTGTCAGGGACTGCGGCTTGGGTGCTGCAGATCCTGGCACGAGCTGAGCCTTCGGTGTCCGTTTCGGCAATCCTGCCGTCGTCTTCGTCTCCGGCGCCTTGTTCAACAACGCCTGAGCCGCTTGCCATCCCTCATCGGCAGGCGATTGCCAAGCCGACTCGGAAGTGGGTGCCGCCGCTGGAGTCTCCTCCACAACGGGCTCCGGTTCCACAACTCGCTCCTGCTCAGCGGGTGCGACTACTGCTTCCTCGACCGCCGGCTGGACCTTCGCGCGCGGCTGGCGCACGGGAAGACCAGCGGCCGACGTGGTGGTGGGTGCCACCGCCGGGACAGGCTTGGGCTTGCGGGTCGGCAGCTCCGGTTCCGGCCCGTCCGAGAGCGGAGGGGTGGTCGGAGGCTCGTCGATGTACTCGACACCGCCCTTGTTCGCGTTGTCGGCCTTCTCGACACTGCCGAGCCTGGACTCAACACGTCCGTTGGCCTCTGCAGGTTCGGGGTGTTCCGCCGCAGTCGGAACCGGCTGGGCCGCGGACGCGGACGTCTCGCTGCCGACGGCCTGGAACCACTGCGACAGAACTGCCTCGTAGATGGGCAGGCGTTCGGTCGGCGCGTCCAGGTCGTGCTCGACCTGCTTGCGCGAGGCCTCCGAGGTGCCGTTGCGGTGCGCGAGGTCGGAGTCCACCGAGGCGCGCGAGACGCCGTTGGTGGAGACCGGCTCGTCGTCCATCGGCGAGATCGGGACGAACTGGGTCGTCTCGTAGCCCGGCTCGAAGGAGATCTCGCCGCCGTCCTCTTCGTGGCGGTCCTCGTAGGCCGTGAAGAGCGTCGGCTCACCGAACGAGCCCTCGGGCTCCACGGCCGCCAGCTGGTCGCGCCGCCACCGCTCGGACGGCGTCGCGTCCTCGATCGGCGGCTCGCTGTAGACCGGCACCGCCGTCGCGCCCGCACCGGTGTCGGTGAGCGCGCTCGGGACGAAGCTGACCGGGATGCTCGGGCTCGACTCGTCGATCCTCGGCGTGGTGCCGGTGGCACCGCCGAACGCTCCGGCGATTCCGCTGGCCCTGGTCGCGGTCGTGCCGATCTCGGTCGTGTGCTCGGCAGGAGCCATCGGCGCCATCGGCGCCATCGGAGCCGGCGCCTGGGACGGCATGCCGAACGCACCCGCGATGCCGGTACCGGACGGCGGAGTCGACGCCGGTGCCTGGCCGGGGAACGCGATGAGCGTCTCCGGCACGATCACCAGTGCGGTCGTACCGCCTTCGATGTCCTCGTTGCCGCGCAGGCGGACCTTGATGTCGTGGCGCTTGGCCAGCCGCGCGACCACGTACAGGCCCATTCGGCGGGAGACGGCGACGTCGACGTCCGGCGGGTCGGCCAGACGCTCGTTGGCGTCGAGGATCTCCTGGTCGCCCATGCCCACACCGCGGTCCTGGATCTCGATCGCCAGCTCGCCCTTGCGGGTCTTGGCCGTGCGAACGGTGACCTTGGTGACCGGGTCGGAGAACGCCGTGGCGTTGTCCAGCAGCTCGGCGATGAGGTGCACGAGGTCGTTGACCGCGCGGCCCTGGACGGTGAGGTCCGGGGTCTGGCCGACCTGCACGCGGGCGTACTGCTCGACCTCGGAGACCGCGGCGCCGAGGACCTCGGCGGCCGGGACGGGCCTGGTCAGTCGCCGCGAGAGGTCCGTGCCCGAGAGAACCAGCAGGTTCTCCGAGTTGCGGCGCATACGCGTGGCGAGGTGGTCCAGCTCGAACAGGGAGGCCAGCTGGTCCGGGTCCTGCTCGTCCTGCTCCAGCCGGTCGATCAGGTTCAGCTGGCGTTCGACCAGCGCCTGCGAACGGCGCGACAGGTTGACGAACATCGCGTTGACGTTGTCACGCAGGAGGGCCTGCTGGGCGGCCAGTCGCACCGCTTCACCGTGCACCGCGTCGAACGCGCGCGCCACCTGACCGATCTCTTCACGCGTGTGCACCGGCACCGGCTCGACGGCCGTCTTGGCCGCGTCCTCCGGGTTCGGGTCCGCGAGGATCCGCTCGACCGCGTCCGGAAGACCGTGGTCGGCGACGTCGAGGGCGGTGCGGCGCAGCGTGCGCAGCGGGTTGAGGATCGAGCGGGCGACGAACAGCGCCATCAGCAACGCGAGCGCGAGCAGCGTCAGCACGATGCCGGACTGGATGTAGGCACTGCGGCGAGCGTCGCCGGCGGCCACGTCGGTCTGGTTCTGCAGCTGCTCGACCAGCAGGTTCTCGACGTCACGGGTCAGGTTGACCGTCAGCGTGGCGGCGATGTCCCACTTCTCGGACGTCAGCTGGCTGAAGTCCTTGTTGCGGCTCTGCTGGTTGATCGCCGATTCCTGCATGTCGTTCGCGGTGTCGACGATGAGGCCGGTGACGGTGTCGTCGTAGATCTTGGCCTGTTCGGGCGTCGCGGACTTGCGGAAGTCGTTACGTGCGGCTTCGAGCTCCGCGTCCGCTGCCTGCAGGGAGCGCAGCTGGGACGGGGTGAACGCCTTGCGCTGGAAGACGTCGAGGAGGATCGCTCGCTTGAGCGACTCCTGCTCCTTGATGCGCGCGATGGCGTTCGTCGTCAGGTGCAGTCGCACCAGCGCGGGGTCGTTGATCTCGGAGATCGTCTGCTCACCGAGACCGATGAGGGTCTCGATGGACTCCGAGTAGGTGCGCTGGACGGCCTCGGCGGGGTACTGCGTGTCGCGCACCGAGTTGCGGAGGCTGTTCAGGCGGTTGAGCTGGTTGAACGCGACCTGGAAGCGCTCGACGGCCGGCGGGTTCAGGTCGGAGCTCAGCTCGGCGATCTTGTTGCTGAACGCCTCGCTGGTGTCGTTCACCCGGCGCAGCTGGCGCTCCAGGACGACCCGGTCGACCTTCTTGTTCGAGGCGACGTAGCTGACCGACAGGTCGCGTTCACGCTGGAGCTGCTGCACCAGGTCCGCGACCGCTGTCTCCAGGCGGATCTGGTTCGCGAGGTTGTTGAACTCCGTCGCGGCCTGGAGGTCGCTGCGCACGCGCAGACCACCCAGGGCGAGGGCGGCGACCGTCGGGATGAGCAGAACGGCGAGCAGCTTCGTGCGCAACCGCCAGTTGCGCAGCCGCCATCCCGCGGACCTGGCAGGTCCTTGTCCGGGTCCGGGCGCGACGTCCTGCTTCACCGCGTGCGGCGTCACATTCATCGTCCCGTCACCCAGCGCAGCCAGTCCGTCACCCGATTCGGGCCTTTCGGAGCGTGTGGTGTCACCCACGCCAAACTGGCTGGGACCTCTCTCACGTCGGGCCACTCTGGGCTTCCTCTTCCAGCAGCAGTGTCCCGGTCTCTCCCCAGGACCGAGCATGGACTCGTCAAACGGGCCGAATTGCAGCACAGAGGTCGTTCGCCCGGTGAGGCGCCCTACCCCGTCTGAAGACACGTCGGTCTACTACGACCAGTGCCACCCGAGCGGGGAGCGTAATGGCCACCCCCTGCTCTGGGGAAGTCTCCGGAAGCACTCACCGTATCGAGACGGGGTGTCGTTTCATACGTTCAGGTGGTTAACATCCCCGGTTGTCGGCACGCCCCACGTCCGTTCGAACTCGCAGTTCGGACTGCGGACTACCTGGTCCGTGACGACACTCACTGATCATCTTGATGCTACTCAAGGCCTACCGGCGAGAGGTGCCATGGCTACCCGAGCCAAAGCTCTGCGGCTTGCTGCAGTGCTCATCACGTGTGTTCTGACCGCGAGCTGCAGCCTGTTCGGAAGTTCGTCGAACGGCGGTGCCGCGGACGTTGAGCGGGACACCCTGCGCATCGGCGTGCTGCCGGTCGTCGACGTCGCACCGCTGCGAATCGCACTGACCGAGAAGCTCTTCGAGAAGGCCGGTCTGCAGGTCAACCTGGTCACCCAGCCCAGCGAGGCCGAGGCCATCAAGCAGCTGGACACCACGCTCGACATCACGTGGGCGACGCACGTCAGCCTGTTCCGCGCGGTCGCCGAGGGCACCGAGCTGCAGCTGCAGGGCGAGGCCTACCAGGCCGGTCCGAACTCGATGGCGCTGGTCACGGCGGCCAACTCGGACTACGACGACCCCGGCAAGAAGCCGCAGCCGCGCATCGCCGTGAACAGCGAGACCGACATCGGCGCGCTGACCACGCGTGCCGTGCTGGACACCGCCGCGGTCGAGAAGCAGAAGATCAAGTTCAACGCCATGCCGTTCGCGGACATGGAGAACGCGCTGACCTCCGGCGAGGTCGACGCGGCGTTCATGATCGAGCCCTTCATCACGAAGGCGCAGCGCAAGATCGGCGCGAAGATCGTCACCGACACCGCCCGCGGCCCGACACTGGACTTCCCGATGTCCGGCTACGCGGCGTCGAAGAAGTTCGCCGAGGCGAACCCGAAGACGCTGAAGGTGTTCCGCGACGTGCTGCGTGAGGCGCAGCAGCGCGCACAGGCCAACAAGCTGAGCGTGCAGGACTCGCTGACCAGCTACGCAGACGTCGACCAGCCGACCGCGGCGCTCGTGTCCGTGGGCACGTTCCCGCTGTCGCTGAACCCGATCCGGCTCCAGCGCGTCGCCGACATGATGGACACCGAGGACGTGCTTTCCGGTCGTCTGGACGTGCAGCAGTTGTTGCCGCCAGGTACTACCGGCTAGTTGCTGAATGACATGAGAAAGGCGGGCTTTTGTGGCCCGCCTTTCTCAGTTTCGGTCACTGTCCGGCGAGCGCCGTTACGCAGTACGTGATGCCCGGCGCGGGTTCGTTGTACGAAACAGCGGTCGCTTCACCGCAATCGGCAGTGGCGGCCTTGACGACTTTCTCGATCTTCACGACCTTCTGGACGGCGAACTCGTTGTTGCCCTTCGAGCAGTCAACGGCCTTCATTCCGCCCATGCTGATCTTCACGAGTTCTTCCTCGTAGCACTTGCCCTCTTCGAGCTTCTCCACGAGGCAGAGCTTGAGCGTCTCGCGACGTCCGCCGGACTGCTCGTACTCGGCGTAGTCGTCGCTCGGGCAGGCCTCCGACGTGCTCTTCATGGCCTTGGCGATGATGTAGTTCGCCTCGGGAGCGCCGCAGTCGACCTTCTTGTAGTTCGGGCTGATCGTGGTGCCCGTGACGCTCGCGCAGTCGCCCGGCTTGGCCGAGGGCTCACCGGTGCTGTTGAGCACCGTGCGAACGACGAAGAAACCGCCCGCGACCAGCACGAACGCGAGGATCGAGCCGATCACCTTGCCGGCACCGCCCTTCTTCGGCGGCTGCTGCCCGTACGGCATCGGCATGCCCGGCGGCATCTGGCCGGGAGGCGGCGGAGGCGGGCCGAAGGGCTGGCCGGGCTGGCCCTGCGGCTGGGCGTAGGGGTCACCGGGGTAGCCCGGCTGCTGGGGCATGCCCTGCGGAGGCGTGCCGTAGGGCTGCTGGCCGTAGGGCTGCTGACCGTAGGGCTGCTGGGGCTGCCCACCGGGAGGCGGGCCGTAAGGCCCTGGCTGCTGGGGGTAGTTGGGGGGTGTCACCTTGATTCCTCTCCGATGGGACACGCGAAGAACGCGAAACCGGAGCCGTGTGCCACGACTCCGGTTTCCTCTTGAGGTCGAACTACGGCGCGAACCGTTACGCGGGTGCGCCGAGGCAGTAGTGCAGCTTGGCCTCGGGGAACGAAGCCGCCTGCTCTTCTGCGGCGCACTGCGGCGCGGCGGTGTCCTTGACGACCTTGGTCACCTTGAACGCTGCGCTGCCGGAGCACTCGACGGCCTTGGCACCGACGCCGCCCACGGCCTCGTCGAAGCACTTGCCCTCGGCGTACAGCGGCGCGAGGCACAGCTTGGTCTTGGGACCACGACGCTGCGACTGCGTGTACTCGTCGTAGTTCTCGCCACACGCCTCGTTGGTGCCACCGGCCTTGCCGACGACGTAGTTCGCCTCGGCGGCGGCACAGTCGACCGGCTTGTACTCAGGGCTGGTCGAGGTACCCGTGACGCTCGCGCAGTCCCCCACCTTCGCCTGCGCGACGTCGCTGGTGAAGTAGTTGAACGCGTAGATCGCCGCGCCGGCGACGACCAGACCGACGACGTAGGTCAGGATCTTCTTGCCGATGCTCGACTTCTTCTTCGGCTCGACGGGTGCCTGCTCCTGCGCAGGTGCGGGCGCGACTGGTTCAGTGCTCATGATTCCTGCTTCCGATTACCCCATGTGGCCCATGCCCCCCGACAACGGCCGGAGGAGAGGTTGCCACGCGGAAGTGGAATCCGCTGCCGCTTTACGGAAACGTTACGGGTGCTTGTGCACACCTCGAGGTAAGTCCGCCTGACCTCAAGATAAGTGCAGGTCTACTGCTGCGTGTCCCCGCGCTGGAGGCAGAAGGTGACGGCGGGTTCCGGGAAGACCGCCGCGCGCCCGTCACCGCAGGCTGCGCGGTCGGCCTTGCCGCTGAGCACCTTGGCGACCTTCACCGCGTCCTTGGTGGTGCAGTCGACCTTGGCGATGCCGGACTCGGGGTCCTGGCCGTAGCAGGAACCCTCGACGAAGTTCGGCATGAGGCAGAACGTGGAGTCGCCCGTGTACGTCGAGTAGTCCATGCCACCTGACGGGCACTTCTGCTCGTTCCACGGGAGGATCTTGGCGATCTTGACGTTCGCCATCTCCGAGGCGCAGTCGAGCGCCTGGTACTTCGGGTTGTCGAGCGCGCCCGTGATGCGCGCGCAGTCGCCGACCTGCGCCGCCTTCGCCACATCGCCCAGCTGGTTCAGCACGAAACCGCCGAGCAGGACGAGCGCGAAGACAACAGCGATACCCAGGCCGACCTTCTTCATGGCCTGGGTATCGGTCGCGTCAGGTGGTGAACTTGTGCGGGTTCACCCGATCAGGACCCTTCGTGCACACCCATGCAGTAGACCGAGGCCGGCTCGCTGAACCGCAGCTCGCTGGAGCCCTCGGGACACACCGTGCCCTCCTCGGGCAGGCCGTCGACCTTCTTCACGATCTTCACGGGCGACTCGGTGGTGCACGGCTCGGTCTTGAAGGCGCCGTCGTCACCGGAGGTGTAGCACTTGCCCTCGGCGAGGTTCGGCATCAGGCAGAACGAGTCGCCACCGGACTTCACGGGCTCGTAGATGCCCTCGTCGGGGCAGGCGTCATCAGTGTTGGCCAGCACCTTGGCGACCCGGTGCGTGGCGGCCTGGTCGCCGCAGCCCTGCGAGGAGACGTTCCACTCGCCGTCCGGCTTGTCGACGTCCTGCGGCGAGGCGCTGACGCAGTCGCCGACCTTGGTGCTGTTGAGCGCCGTGAGCGCCCACACGCCGCCGCCGACCAGCACGACCGCCAGCACGCCGACGATGACGAACTTCAGCCAGTTGTTCTTCTTGGGCGACTCGTCGGTCTCGGTTCCATCGGTGTCCACGGAAGCCGGTGCCACCGAAGCGGGGGGCTCGACGGGATCAGTCGACTCGGTGCTCATGGGCGAGAACGTACGACACCGCGTGTTGGCTGCGTGTGTCGCCTCACACTTGTTATCGCCAGTTGACGCAGGTCGAACGCGTTTCGCGTCGTCAGCCGGGCCCTGGGTGGCGGAGTCGGGGCGGCAGGGCTCGGGTACCGGTCTCGGGCTGTTTCCAAACGGTCGGCGGCAGGGGCTCGGCCGCCGGTCGACGCACGTCGAACGCATTTGGCGTCGTCAGGGAGACTTGTACGCGTGACCGATGGCCCCCTGATCGTCCAGTCGGACAAAACGCTGCTGCTCGAGGTCGACCACCCGCTCGCCGACGACGCGCGTACGTCCATCGCGCCGTTCGCCGAGTTGGAGCGGGCGCCTGAGCACGTGCACACCTACCGCGTGACGCCGTTGGCCTTGTGGAACGCACGTGCGGCAGGCCACGACGCCGAGCAGGTGGTGGACGCGCTGGTGCGGTTCAGCCGCTACCCGGTGCCGCAGCCGTTGCTCGTGGACGTGGTCGACACCATGGGGCGGTTCGGGCGGCTCGTGCTGACGAACAACCCGGCGCACGGGCTGGTGTTGCACTCGAACGACCGCGCTGTGCTCGAAGAGGTGCTGCGGAACAAGAAGATCGCGCCGATGTTCGGGGCGCGGATCGACGACGACACGGTGGTCGTGCATCCCAGTGAGCGGGGGCGGCTCAAGCAGCTGTTGCTCAAGGTCGGGTGGCCGGCCGAGGACCACGCCGGGTACGTCGACGGCGAGGCGCATCCGATCGAGCTCGACGAGAAGGACTGGAAGCTGCGCGACTACCAGCGGCTCGCGGCGCAGGCGTTCTGGGCGGGTGGGTCCGGCGTTGTCGTGCTGCCGTGTGGCGCGGGTAAGACGCTCGTCGGCGCGGCGGCGATGGCTGAGGCGCAGGCGACCACGTTGATCCTGGTCACGAACACGGTGGCGGGCAGGCAGTGGAAGCGGGAGCTGATCGCGCGCACGTCGCTCACCGAGGAGGAGATCGGTGAGTACTCGGGTGAGCGCAAGGAGATCCGCCCGGTCACCATCGCGACCTACCAGGTGATCACCCGCAAGTCGAAGGGCGAGTACAAGCACCTGGAGCTGTTCGACTCGCGGGACTGGGGCCTGATCGTTTACGACGAGGTCCACCTGCTGCCGGCACCGGTGTTCCGGATGACCGCGGACCTCCAAAGCCGACGACGCCTGGGGCTCACGGCGACGCTGGTCAGGGAGGACGGGCAGGAAGGCGACGTCTTCTCGTTGATCGGGCCGAAGCGGTACGACGTGCCGTGGCGTGACATCGAGGCGCAGGGCTGGATCGCGCCCGCCGAGTGCACCGAGGTCCGGGTGACGATGACGGACAACGAACGGCTGCAGTACGCGACGGCCGAGCCTGAGGAGCGGTACAAGCTCTGCTCGACCGCGCGGACCAAGATCGCGGTCGTCAAAAGGGTGCTCGACCGGCATCCCGACGAGCCGGCTCTCGTGATCGGTGCTTATCTGGACCAGCTCGACGAGCTCGGGGAGGAGCTGGACGCGCCGGTGATCAAGGGATCGACGAAGAACAAAGAGCGCGAGGAACTGTTCGACAGGTTCCGCAAGGGCGAGCTGCGCACGCTCGTCGTGTCGAAGGTCGCGAACTTCTCCATCGACCTGCCGGAGGCCTCGGTCGCCATCCAGGTGTCGGGCACGTTCGGGTCACGTCAGGAGGAGGCCCAGCGGCTCGGCCGGATCCTGCGGCCCAAGGGTGACGGGCGGCAGGCGCACTTCTACTCGGTCGTCTCGCGCGACACGCTGGACGCCGACTACGCGGCCCACCGGCAACGGTTCCTGGCCGAGCAGGGGTACGCCTACAAGATCGTTGACGCGGACGACCTGGTCGGATGACGTCCTGGTGGATGTGGAACCCGGCCGGGACCGTTCCGTCGAAACGGTTCCGGTCGGAGGAGTCGCTGGCCCGGTCGGCGCCGGACACGCAGGTCGTCCGGTCCGCCGACTTCCACTGCCCCGAGCAACGCCGCCGCGCCACCGCCGTGCGCGAGGACTTCCTGAAAGTGACCGGTGACCCCGTGCAGGTGGCGCTGGTCGAGCAACGGCTGTGGACGCTGCTCGTGGCCCTGCGCCGGGCCCAGCCGCTCCGGGACGCGCTGGCGACCGCGATCCCCAAGCCCGGGCGGGCGGCGCTGGTCGCGGAGCCCTCGCGCGAACTGGCCGAGTTCGACCGGCGCTTCGACCGGTTCGCGGCCGCGTTGCAGGTCCTGGTCGCGGACCCGACGCCGGAGCAGCTACGCCACACCGCCGCCCTGGACTAGCGCGGGAATCTCGGCCACACCCGTCAGCAGGTGGGTGTGGCGGACGACGCCCAGCTCCTGCGCGGTCTGGCTGCCGCTCAGCACCCCGACCACGAACCCGGCACCGGCGTTCATCCCGGCCTCCAGGTCGCGCACGGTGTCACCCGCGGTCAGCACGCGCCGCACGTCGCGTGCACCGGTCAGCTCCATCGCCTTGAAGATCATGTACGGCGCCGGGCGGCCGGCGGGCACGTCGTCAACGCACACGACCGCGTCCAGCACCCCGGAGCTCCAGCCCAGGACATTCAGCAGGCCGACCAGGACCGGACGGTCGAAGCCGGTGGTCAACGCGACCTTCACTCCGTTAGAACGCAACCACGCCAACGTTTCCGGCACACCCGGCAGCGGCGTCGGCGGGGTCTCGGCGTAGTACTTCGCCAGCCGCTCGTGGAAGTCGGCGAACTCATCGTCCACATCGGAGCGACCGAGCATCGACGAGATCGCCTCGTACTTGTCGGCACCCATCCAGCGGCCCACATCGGAAGCCGAGCCACCCGCCGCGATCACGGTGTCCGCCAACGCCTGGTAGACCAACCCGTGTTCCTGCACCGTGGTGCCGGCGATGTCCAGCACCACCAGGTCGACCTTCACGACGCCCTCCAGTCCCGCAGCAGCGCCGGGTGCGCCTGCTGGGAGTTCTCGATCGAAAAGCTGACCATGTCCGGACGGTAGCGGTCGTCGGAGTACTCGACGGGACGACCGTCCACACCGGACGCACGCCGCCGCTCACGCAGAAGCGGTGCCCCCAAAGCGACTTCCAGCAGTTCGTGGTCCGTCTCATCTGCCGCGACGGCGTCGATCTGGTGCCGGGCAACGGTCATGTCGACGCCCTGCTCTCCCAGATAGGCGTACAGCGAACCGCTGTCGCAGTCGAAGTCGAACAGCAGGCGCCCCACCGGTTCCACGAACGTCGTGCGCTCCAGCATCGTCGGCCGGCCGTCGATCAGCCGCTGCCGCAACAACTGCACGACCGGCGTGCCCTCGTCGAGCGCCAGCGCGTCCGCGACCTCGACCGACGCTGGACGGCGCGCGATCTCCAGAGTTCGTTGCCCCGGCACGTGTCCGAGGCCCGCGGCCCAGCTGGAGAACGACAGGAACGTCTCGAACGGCTGCGACAGCGTGTGCCGGCGGACCACCGCGGGCTTGCCCCGGCCGCCGCCGATCATGCCCTCCGCGCGCAACGTCGTGAGCGCCTGCCGGACCGGCGCGCGCGAGGCGTTCCACTGTGCGCACAGCTGCGATTCGGACGGCACGGGATCACCGACGGCCAGCTCACCCGACGCGATACGGCGCCGCAGGTCGGCCGCGATGCGCTCGTGCAGGGGCATCTCCATGCCACCAACCATACATGTCATAACAAGTCTGAACACCAAGTGAACACATCAGAACACCCATTGATTCAACCCAAAGCGGCACTCATCGTTCTTGTCATGACAAGTGTGGACCTGGTGGTCGTCGGCGCGGGAATCGTCGGTCTCGCGCACGCCTGGCACGCGGTGCAACGGGGTCTCTCCGTCGCCGTGGTCGAGCGCGACGAGCACGCGGCCGGAGCCTCCGTGCGCAACTTCGGGCACGGCTGCTTCACCGCTCAGGACGGGGTGGCGTTCGAGTACGCGACGACCGCACGCGAGGAGTGGCTCAAGCTCGCCAAAGAGGCCGGCTTCTGGCTGCGTGAGTCGGGCACGGTCGTCATGGCTCGGCACGACGACGAGCGCGCCGTTCTCGAAGAGTTCGCGCACGTCCGCGACATCGAGCTCACCGACGAAGGCGCGTTCCTGCCGTTGGACATCCGCGTCAACCCGCGCGAAGCCGTGCACGCCATCGCGAAACTGCTGGCTGAGCGCGGTGTCACGTTCCACTGGTCGACCAACGTCCTCACGGTCGAGCCGGGCCTGGTCCGCACGTCACGCGACGAGATCCACTGCCGCACGGCGGTCGTCGCGGTCGGCCACGACGTCGACAGGTTCTTCCCCGACCTCGCCGAGCAGCACCAGATCCAGCGCTGCCAGCTGCGGATGCTGCGCGTCGCACACGGCGGCGTGATCGACCCGGCGGTGCTGACCGGGTTCTCGATGCTGCGCTACGACGCGTTCGCACGGTGCCCCAGCACCGAGAAGGTCCGCGAACGTCTCACGCACGACCACCCCGAGCTGGTCGAGGCCGGGCTGAACCTGATGTTCACCCAGCTCCCCGACGGCTCGCTCACGATCGGCGACACCCACCACTACAGCCGCACGGTCGACCCGTACCTCCCCGAGCACCTGGACGACCTGGTGCTCACCGAGACGGCCCGGCTGCTCGGCGTTCCGGCGCTCCAAGTCCTCGAACGCTGGCGCGGCATCTACGCGTCGGCCCCCGAACCCTTCCTGACCGCGACGCCCGCTCCCCTCACCAGGGCCGTCTCGGTCACCTCCGGCATCGGCATGACCACCGCGCTCGGCCTCGCCCCGGCCGTGCTCGACGACCTCCTCCAGGAGATGTGAGATGAGAGCCATCAGCGTCGTCCTCGCCGCGACACTGGCCCTGACAGCTTGCGGCACAACGAACTCCGCGAGCAGTGGTGACTGTCCCGACAACGGCAGGGTGCGCTTCGGCGTCGAGCCGTACGAGGCGCCCGACAAGCTCAAGCCCGCCTACGAGGTGCTCGCCAAGGCGCTCACCACGAAGCTCGGCTGCGAGGTCGAGCTGCAGATCGTGGACGACTACGCGGCCGAGGTGCTGGCCATGCGCAACGGCAAGCTGGACATCGCGCAGTTCGGGCCGCTCGGTTACGTGTTCGCCTCGCAGAAGGCCAAGGCCGAGCCTCTCGCCTCGTTCGCCGACGGTTCCGGCAAGCTCACCAGCTACACCGCCGGCATCTGGGTCGCGAAGGACTCCCCGGCGCAGAAGATCGAGGACCTGGCCGGGAAGTCGCTGGCACTGAGCAGCGTCGGCAGCGCCTCCGGTGACGCACTTCCCCGCTACGGCCTGAAGAAGCACAACGTCGCGGACGTGAAGCTCGACTACGCCGGTGGTCACCCCGAGGCGATGCTCGCGCTGATCAACGGCAAGGTCGACGCCGCCGAGATCAACAGCCAGCAGCTCGCCAGCGCGAAGTCCGCCGGCACGTTCGACGAGTCGAAGTTCCGGCAGATCTGGAAGTCCGAGCCGATCCCGAACGACCCGATCACCGTGCGCGGCGACCTCGACGCGTCGTTCAAGGACAAGGTGCGCAAGGCGCTCCTCGAGCTCGGGCCGCAGGACGTCGAGAAGGTCGGCGCGTTCCTCGACGTCACCCCGCCCGGACCGCTCGTCGAGGTCACTAACGACACGTACAAGGTGCTCTTCGACCTCGCGAACACGCTGGGGCTCAAGGAAGAGGACGTCTGATGCTCGCCATCCGCGGCCTGCTCAAGTCGTTCGGCGGCCGCACCGTGCTGGACGGCCTCGACCTGCGGGTCGAGGCCGGGGAGTTCGTGGCGCTGCTCGGGCCGAACGGCTCGGGCAAGTCCACGGCCCTGCGCTGCGTCGTCGGGCTGGAGACGCCCGACGGCGGCGAGATCGACGTCAGTGGGAGCGCCGCGATGGTGTTCCAGAAGATCCACCTGGTCGGCCGCCGCAACGCGCTGGACAACGTGTGTTCCGGCGCGCTGGGCCGGCTGCCGCTGCACCGCTCGTTGATCTTTCCCGACGACGTGCGGGAAGAAGCGATGCAGTGCCTTGAACGGGTCGGGCTCGCGGACCGCGCGCTGGACAGGTGCGCGCGGCTTTCCGGTGGGCAGCAACAACGTGTGGCGATCGCGCGGGCGTTGTGCCAGCGCGCCAACGTGATCCTCGCGGACGAGCCCGTGTCGGCGCTCGACCCGCAGGCCGCCGTGCAGGTCATGGAGTTGCTGGTGGACCTCGCGGCCGAGGGGATGGCGGTGGTCGCGGTTCTGCACCAACCGGATCTCGCCCGCAAATACGCAAATCGGGTCGTCGAGATGCGAACGGTGGTAGCAGCATGAGCCGCGCACCGGGTCTCGTAGATGCACACGGTGGCGGCGCGGCACTCACCGTTCCGCGGCGCCGTTGGCCGTCCGCGGCCATCTGGGCCACGACGGCGGTCGTCCTCGTCGTGCACGTTCTCGCGTGGCAGGCCACCGAGTTCTCCCCTGCCGCGCTGATCGCGGGCTGGGAGGGCATGGCGGACTTCCTCGCCGAGTCGTTGCCACCGGACCTCTCGGTGCTCGGCAAGTCCCTCGAAGCAGCGGTGATCACCCTCTACATCGGACTGCTCGGCACCACGTTCTCGATCCCGTTCGCGCTCGTCCTCGCCCTGTGCGCTTCCAGGGCAACCACTTCCGCGGCGTGGGCGCAGCAGGCGGCACGCGCGGTGCTGTCGTTCCTGCGCTCGGTTCCGGACGTGGTGTTCGCGCTGATCTTCGTGACGGCCGTCGGGCTAGGGCCGTTCGCGGGCGTGCTGGCGTTGGTGTTCCACAACACCGGCGTCATGGGCAAGCTCTGGGCCGAGGCCATGGACGAGAGCGACCGCGGGCCGCGCGACGCCCTGCGGGTGACCGGTGCGTCCGGTCCGCAGATCGCGCTGCACGCGGTGCTCCCCACCGTCATGCCTTCTCTCGCCGGACTTCTGCTCTACCGGCTGGACGTCAACGTGCGGTCGTCGCTCGTGCTCGGCCTGGTCGGCGCGGGCGGGATCGGCTTCCTGATCAACCAGTCGATCAAGCTGTTCCGGTTCGACGAGATGGTCACGCACATCCTGGTCGTGCTGCTTCTTGTTGTTGTGGTCGACCAGGCTTCGGCGTTCGTGCGCAAGCGACTAGGTGCGTGATCTGCTGGCCGTAGCGGCGGCCCTGGTGCACCGTCACCGTGCCGTCCGCTGCGACCTCGCAGGGGTTGTTCGCCGTGCACTGCTCGCCGCTGTCGTTGCCCGTGCTGTGCACACCGACGACCGTGACACCGTCGCGCAGCACCAGCGGCGAACCCGACCCGCCGTGCGAAGGCTTGCACTCGGGGTCGTACCGATAGGCGTTGTCCTGCGTGTAGCCCTCCTCGCGGAGATGCGGCACAACGGCTTCGATCGTGCACTTGAAGCGGTTGCCGTTGCCCGACGAGATGATGTCGACCTTCTCGCCCGGCCTGGCGGACCGGTCGGCGAGCTTGAAGATCTTCACGCCCTTCGCGTAGAGCTGCGCGTAGGTCTGGTCCAGGCGGTAGAGCGCGGTGTCGGTGCCGCTCATGGTCGCGTAGACGACGTGGGTCGTCTTGGCCTTGGCCTGGAGGTAGCCCTGGCGGTCGCCGATGGTCACCGGGACCTCGATCGCGACCTCCTTCAGCGTCTGGCCGGGCGCTGGGCGTTCCGGGACGCAGTGGCCGTTGGTGAGGAGCAGCGCGGGGTCGCTGAGCCTCGTGCGGTCGGCCCTGACCACGGACGCGGAGCAGCGTCCTGCGAGCGACGCGGAGCCTTCGAGGTTCGGCACCGGGTCGTCCGGCGGGTTGAGCTTGCCGGTGACGACGTCGTTGATCCAGCCCTTGAAGTGGTGCACGTCGGTGTACATGACCGGTTGCGTGTCGCCCTGCGCCCCGCTCACGATGCCGGCCATCACCCAGCGGTCGCCGTCGCGAACGAGTCCGGGGCCGCCGGAGTCCATGTTCGTCGCGGCGACGCTGCCGTCCAGCGCGCCGATGCAGAGCTCGCGGTCCGCGTACATGCCCTCACAGTCCTGCGCCGGCTGGATCACGGTGTCCGCCTCGCGCAGCTTCTGCGGGTAGCACTCGGGCAGGCGCTGGCCGCACGTCATGCCCCAGCCGAGGATCCGGGTCTTCGTGCCTTCCGCCGGGCGGGCGTCCGGCAGCGCGACGGGCTTGGTCCTGGCCGGTTTCTTCAGCTTCAGCAGCCCGATGTCGCCTTCGTGGACGGGATGGGGCGAGTAGGTGATGAACCGTTCGACGGCGACCACCTCGCCGCCGCTGCCCGCATCGGTGGTGCCGAGCCGGACCGTCCAGTTCTTCGGCCGGCCGACCTGGGCGCCGCTGGGGTTGTTCTTGGTGCAGTGGCCCGCGGTCACCGCCCAGCTCGGGGCGACCAGCGTGACGCCGCAGGTGTGGCCGTCCTGGCGCGGCGAGTCGGGCCGCTGCAGCGAACCGGAGAACGGGTAGGGCGCCGGCGCCTCGACGCCGCCGCGAATGGCCGAGGCAGGGGTGACGGAGCTGATCGCGGCGAGGGCCGCGAAGCTCGTCGTCATTGACGTTCTCCTCGCCCTAAAGGGCGGGGATTCCCTCCACGCCGCGCGTGGACAGCACGGCGTCTGGGTGGATTCCCGTTTCACAGCGCGGCGCCAGCACGGATGCTGGTCTTACCTGCGCTCCACGGTCGTTTAGCCTCTCCGCACGTCCTGCGGCGAGGATGTTGATGGCGGCGTTGATGTCCCGATCATGGGCGACGCCGCAGAGGCAGGTCCACGATCGGATGTTCAACGGCTTCCGACCGTCAGCCCGGCCACATGCCGAGCAGGTTTGCGAGGTCGGCAGCCACCGGTCGATCCGCCCGAAGGTCCGCCCGTATCGGGCCGCCTTGTACTCCAGCATGCCGGTGAAGGTGGCCCATCCGGCGTCGTGCACGGACTTCGCGAGCCGGGTCCGGCCGAGACCAGCGACGCACAGGTCCTCGACGTACACCGCTTGGTTGTCGCGGATGATCGCCGTGGACAGCTTGTGCTGCCAGTCCCGCCGGCTATCGGCCACCTTCGCGTGTGCACGGGCGACCTTCACCACGGCTTTCCTGCGCCGGTTCGAGCCCTTGGCCTTGCGGGACAGGGCCTGTTGCAGCCGTGTAAGCCTGCGAGCGGCCTGCCGCAGGAACTTCGGTGCCGTGACCTTCGTGCCGTCCGACAGGACAGCGAAATGCGTCAAACCCAGATCGACACCGACCTCGGACTCCGAGGACGGCAGCGTCTCGTCCTGCTCCGACGCGACGACGAACGAGGCGAAGTACCGGCCAGCCGCGTCCTTCACGATGGTCACCGAGGACGGTTCAGACGGTAGGTCACGGGACCAGCGCACGTCGAGGTCACCGATCTTCGGCAGCCGCAACCGGCCGTTGCCGAGCACCGTGAACCGGGCGTTGCGGGTGAACCGGATGGCCTGCCGGTTGTCCTTGCGGGACCGAAACCGGGGCGGGGCGACCTTGCGGCCCTTGCGTGCGCCGGTGATGGAGGAGAAGAAGTTGCGGTAGGCGGTGTTCAGGTCCGCGAGTGCCTGCTGCAACACCACCGCGGACACCTCGCCCAGCCATGCCCGTTCAGGGGTGTGCTTGGCTCGGGTGATGACCTGCTTGGACAGCTCGCCATCCGACAGGTACGGGTCGCCGTTCACGTGGGCTGCCCGGCGGGCGTGCAGCGCGTCGTTGAACACCACCCGTGCGCAGCCGAACGCCCGCGCCAGCGCCTCACGCTGGCCAGGCATCGGATAGACGCGGAAGTTGTACCGAAGCTGCACAACGCCACCCTATGCAGTCGGTCTCATGACAGATCTCGCGGGCATTCGTACTGGCAGACACTGTGTTTTCGCCCTGCACGCCCACTTGGTCTTCGTGACGAATTACCGGCACGAGGTGTTCAGCGATCGGCACCTGACGCGGCTGGAAGAGATCACGCGGGCGGTGTGAGACAACTTCGAAACCGAGCTGGTCGAGTTCAATGGCGAGGCCGGCCACGTGCACCTTCTGGTGAACTTCCCGCCCAAGGTCGCGATCTCGAAACTGGTCAACAGCCTCAAGGGGGTCTCGTCCCGCAGGATGCGGCAGGAGTTCCCCGGCCTCGTGCGCCACTACTGGCGGGCGCAACGCCTCTGGTCGGGGTCGTACTTCGCCGGTTCGGTCGGCGGTGCCCCGATCAGCGTGCTGCGCCAGTACATCGAGCAGCAGGACCGGCCGGTTCAGGCCACGCTCGGCCGTGACCGGCCTCCCGCGCGGGCCTTCACCACCGGACTGAAGCCCGGCGCTAGCCGCAATTCGGTAGCACTTTCCGCATGCCGCAGAGGCTTTCGAACCTGTGTCCGCGCCGAGTGATGGCTCTGCAACAACTGCGCACGGCCGGTCGTTACGCAACGATGACGTGGCAAGAACGTCCTCATGAGACCCGTCGGGAAGGCTGGAGGGCATGCCGCGCGTACTGCTGATCGAGGACGACGAGGCGGTCCGCGAGGGACTGTCGCTCGCCCTGACCTACCAGGGACACACCGTGGACGCGGTGCGCACGGGCGAGGAGGGCCTCGAACTGCTCATGAGCGTCGCGCCGGACGTCGTCGTGCTGGACCTGATGCTGCCGGGCGTGGACGGGTTCGAGGTGTGCCGCCGCATCCGCGCGTCGGGTGACCTGCCGATCATCATGCTCACCGCGCGCAACGACGACATCGACGTCGTGGCCGGTCTGGAGGCCGGTGCCGACGACTACGTGGCCAAACCCGCGCAGGCCCGAGTGCTGGAGGCCCGCATCCGCGCGGTGCTGCGGCGGTCCTCCGTCTCGACGCCCGAGGTCGTGGCCGAACGCTACGGCGACCTGACGATCGACCGCGAGGGGCTCGTGGTGACGCGGCTCGGACGGCCGGTGTCGCTGGCGCCGACCGAACTGCGGTTGCTGCTGGAGCTGTCCTCGTCGCCGGGCCGGGTGATGTCGCGGCAGCAGTTGCTGGAGTCCGTGTGGGACCAGGGCTACCTCGGCGACTCGCGGCTGGTCGACGCGTGCGTGCAGCGGCTGCGTTCGAAGATCGAGGACGACCCGGCGACGCCGCTGTACGTCCAGACCGTGCGGGGCTTCGGCTACCGCTTCGGGCCGCTGTGACGCTGCGCCTGCGGCTGCTGCTCGCGTTCGCCTTCCTGAGCATCGTGACGGCGGTGGCGGTGGCCGGCGCCGGGTACGTCAAGGCCCGCGACGCGATCGTGCAGCGCGCCCAGGACAACGCCGTGATCGAGACGACGAACCGCGTCGAGCAGCTCTACCCGTTGCCCGCCCGGCCGCCGGACGCCGCTTCGCTGGAACGCATCGCCGGCCGGGTGTCCGGGCGCGAGGGGATGGCGCTCGCGCAGGCTCAGGGGCTGCACGCGGGCACGATGGACCCCGCGGTGATCACCGGCGAGCTGCGGTCGCTGGTGTCGGCCGGGTACGTGGGCTGGCAACGGGTGCCGTACATGGGCGGGGTGTGGCTCGTCGTGGGCATGCAGATGCGGGTTTCCGGCGGTGGGTCGTCCGGCATCGAGGTGTACGTGCTGCGGCCGTTCACCTCGGAGATCGAGGTGGTCGGCGAGCTCGCGCGCAACGCCTGGCTGATCGGCGGCGCGGGGCTGTTGCTGGCTTTGGGGCTGGGATTTCTGGCGGCACGCGGGGTGCTCGGGCCCGTTCGCGAGCTGCAGATGGCGGCGTGGCGGCTCGGTCAGGGCGATCTGGCCGCGCGGGTGCCGGTGCGGGGGCGGGACGAGCTGGCTTCGGTCGCCTCCACGTTCAACAGCACGGCCTCCTCGCTGGAGCACCACGTCGGTGAGCTGCGGCGGATGGAGGCGGACGCGCGCCGGTTCGTGGGCGACGTGTCGCACGAGCTGCGCACCCCGTTGGCCGCGATGACCGCGGTGACGGACGTGCTGGACGCCGAGACGGCCTCGCTGCCGGGAGTGGCCGGTCAAGCCGCTCGGCTGGTGAACCGGGAGACGCAGAACCTGACGCGGCTGGTCAACGACCTGATCGAGGTCACCCGGTTCGACTCCGGGACGGCGGCGCTGGCGTTGGACGACGTCGACGTGGCCGAGGTGGTGTCGCGGACGCTGAAGATGCGCGGGTTCGAGGTGACGGCCAGCTTGCCCGACGGAGTGCGGGCGCGGCTGGATCCACGGCGGTTGGACGTGATCGTGGCGAACCTGGTCGGGAACGCCTTGCGGCACGGTGCGCCGCCGGTGACCGTGACGCTCTACGTCGAGGGGTCGTCGCTGGTGATCCTGGTCGCGGACTCCGGTGCCGGGCTGTCGGACGAGGTGCTGCCGCACGTGTTCGCGCGGTTCTACAAGGCGGACTCGTCGCGCGGGCGGTCGGAGGGGTCCGGGCTCGGGCTGGCCATCGCCTGGGAGAACGCCCGGTTGCACGGGGGCACGCTGGTGGCGGCGAACCGGCCAGGTGGTGGGGCGTTGTTCACGCTGCGGCTGCCGCTCGGGGGTGAGCAGTGAGGCGTTGGCTCTTCGTGTTGGTGCTGCTCTGCTTGTCCGGGTGCGGGATCAGGCCGACCGACCCCATCACCGGCCTCGAAGCGCCCAGCGGTCCCGTCGAGAACACCTCGCCCGCGCTCTACTGGGTGTCCGAGGGCAAGGTCGTCGCGGTCACCCGGCCGCAGGGCAGCCTGAGCGGCTTCGACGTCGTCGCGCTGCTCGCCCAGGGCCCGACCAACGCCGAGCAGACCCGCGGCCTCACCACCGAGGTCCCGTTCGACGCGGCACCGTCGACCGTCGACCGCGTGGCCAACGGGCTCGACGTCTCGATCTCCACCGACGTCTCGCTGCTCAGCAAGGCCGCGGTCCAGCAGATCGTGTGCACGTTGCTCGGCATCCAGAACGTCGGCACCGTCAACCTGCGGGGTGGCGGCCATTCGCTCGAGTTCCTCAAGTGCGCTTGAATCGCGGACGTGCACGTCTACTCCATCCCGATGCGCGCGCGGTTCCGCGGCATCACCCAGCGCACCGGACTGCTGCTCGAAGGGCCTGCCGGATGGGGTGAGTTCTGCCCGTTCGAGGAGTACGACGACGACGAATCCATGTCGTGGCTCGCCTGCGCTCTCGAAGCCGCTCATGACGGCTGGCCGGCGCCCGTGCGTTCACGTATCCCGGTCAACTGCACGGTCCCGGTGGTCTCGCCCGAGAAGGCTCACGAGATCGTCGCGAAGTCGGGTTGTTCGACGGCCAAGGTGAAGGTCGCGGAGTCGACTTCGGCCGCGGACTGCGCACGACTCGAAGCCGTGAGGGACGCGTTGGGGCCGCAAGGGTTCGTGCGGGTCGACGCGAACATGATGTGGGACGTCGACACGGCCGTTGCCGCGATCAAGGCCATGGACAAGGCCGCCGGCGGGCTCCAGTACGTGGAACAGCCGTGCCACACGCTGGAAGAGCTCGCGGACGTCCGGAAACGGGTCAACGTGCCGATCGCCGCGGACGAGTCGATCCGCAAGGCCGACGACCCGCTCAAGGTCGCCGTGTCCGGGGCCGCGGACATCGCGGTGATCAAGGTGGCGCCGCTGGGCGGGGTGAGGAAGGCCCTGGAGGTGGCCGAGGCGTGCGGGCTGCCGTGTGTGGTGTCGTCGGCGCTGGAAACGTCCGTCGGCATGGCCGCCGGGATCGCACTCGCGGCCGCACTCCCGCAGCTCGACTACGCGTGCGGGCTCGCCACGCTCCAACTGCTGGACGGCGACGTCACAAGTGACTCGCTGACGCCGGTGAACGGCTTCCTGCCCGTGGTCGGCAAGGCCCCGGTGCCGGACCGCATCGCGGAGTTCGAGAGCGGCGACGAGGCCTGGGTCGAGCGGTACCGGAGGGTCGAGGCGAAGCTCAGGGCTTGGCCCTGCTCAGACCCTGCCCGTTCGCCCCGAGGCTGAACACGATCCCCTCGGTCCGGTTGATCGCCTGAGTCCGCCGATCAGTGGCCGGCACCCGAGTCAGATCGACCAGCCGAATCGGCGGCCCCAGCTCGACCAACGTCGGCGTGTAGGAAGCCTCGACGACGGACCAGCCTTCGGGCCCCTGCTCGAACTTGAACCGCGCGATCGCCCCCTCCTCGGTGACGCCACGAGGCTCGGCGTGCCGGGCGACCTCGTTCCCGAGCCCGTACGCCACCCACTTCTTGCCGATCTTCTCGAACGGCTGCACCACGTGGACGTGCGTGCCGATGATCAGGTCCAGCGCGGGATCGGCCAGCAGCTGGCGGGCCAGGGCTTTCTGGTCCGCGGTCGCCTCGTGCTGGTACTCGTTGCCCCACTGCACGGACAGCACGACGACCTCGGCGCCGGCCTCACGGGCCTTGCGGGCGTCGGCGAGGATCTTGGTCGCGTTGATCTGGTTCGCGCGCCACGGCTGGGGCAGCGGGATGCCGTTGAAGCCGTACGTGAACGACAGCTGGGCCACCTTCACGCCGCCCGCGTCGAGGATGAGCGGCGCGGCGGACTCCTCGGGCGTGCGGAACGAGCCGGTGTGCTTCAGGCCGACGGCGTCCATCGCGTCCAGCGTCGTCTGGATCGCCGAGACACCGCGGTCCAGTGTGTGGTTCGAGGCGGTCGAGCAGGAGTCGTAGCCCACGTCGACCAGGCCCTTCGCCACCTCGGGCGGCGCCAGGAACGACGGATAGCCGAAGAACGGCCCCTCCTTCTTCCCGAGCGGTACCTCCAGGTGACAAAGAGACAAATCAGCCTTCAGGGTGTCCTTGATGCCCGAGAAGAGCGGCAGGAAGTCACGCCCGGCAGCGCCACCGTCCGCGACGGCCTGCTCGGTCAGCGCGGGGTGGATCAGGATGTCGCCGCCCGCGGTCAGCACGAACGAGCGCGGCGGGGGCGGGCCCGACGACGTGGGCGAGGAGGGCGTCGACGGCGGTGTGGTGATGACGACCGGCGAGCCTGTGCACCCGGACAGCACAAGCCCGGTGACCAGCACGAATGCTGGCCACCGGACCGCACGCTTCAGCGCTGCCGCCTGCGTCGCAGGACCACGAACAGCGCGACGGCCAAGACCGCGGCCGCAATGGGTAGCACGCGCTTCAACACCGGAACGCCTGCCGTGTCGATCAGGTCGATCGGCTCGTCGGGGACCACTCGGAGATGCTGCTGTTGCGCCACCTCGTCAGGATCCACGGAACCCAGCGTGCTCGCCAGGCATTCGGCGAACTGGCCCACGAGCTTGCCACTGACCTCGGAGATCAGGCCGCGGCCGAGTTGGGCCGGACGGCCCGTCACGTTCAGGTCCGTCTCGACCTCGACCGACTCGCCCACCTGGAACGTCACGGTCGCGGAGGCCGTGCCGTTGCCACGGGTGTCCTTGCCCGCGGCTTTCATCACCGCGCGGCGCAGCACCGGGTCGATCTCCACGAACTCGCCGGTCCCCCGGTACAGCAGCTGCACCGGGCCGAGCTTGACCTTCACCTCCCCGCTGAACGTCTTGCCGTCGACCGAGGTCAGCGTGGCGCCCGGCAGGCACGGCGCCACGCGTTCCGGGTCGAGCAGCGCCTCCCAGACCTCCTCGGCCGGGGCAGGCGCGACGAACGAGTGCGTCAGCTTCATCCCGCTACCGCCGCCGTCAGTGCACGGCCCGTCAGCACCCGAGCCAGGTTGTCCTTGTAACCGTCACCGGAGGACGCCCGCACAGCCGCGGCAGAGATCGACTCAGAGGTGGCCGGCTGACCGACCAGAGCGGCCTCGACGTCAGTGGCACGCACCGGACCCGCACCGACGTTGGTGAGACCGATCCGAGCAGCGGCGATCGTGCCGTCGCTGATCTGCACGGCCGCCGCGACCGCGACGATCGACCACGCCTGGGCGACCCGGTTGAGCTTCTCGTAGTGCGCTCCCCAACCGGTGTATTTCGGCACCCTGACATCGATCAGGATCTCGTCGGGGGCCAGCGCGGTCTCGAAGTAGTCGACGAAGAACTCCGAGGCCGGCACCTCACGACGCCCGGACGGCCCGGCGATGATCATCACCGCGTCCAGGGCCAGCGCAGGCGCCAGCAGGTCGCCCGCCGGGTCCGCGTGGCACAGCGAGCCGCCGAACGTGCCGCGGTGCCGGACCTGCGGATCGGCCACCGTGTCCGTGACCAGCTTCAACAACAACGCGTGGTCGTGGATCAGATGGTCGCGCTGCACCTCGTAGTGCGTGGTCATGGCACCGATGAGCAACGAGTCACCGTCGTCGCGCACGCCCGTCAGCTCGGTCAAGCCACCGATGTCGATCAACGCCGTGGGTGCCGCCAACCGCATGCGCAGCACCGGCACGAGCGACTGCCCGCCCGCGATGACCTTGGCGTCCTCGCCCTCCTCGGCGAGCATCCGCACGGCTTCGTCCACAGTGGACGGGAACAGGTACTTGAACTCCGCCGGGATCACGACCGACCTCCCTGCGAGTCGATGGAACCGAGCCCACCGGCGGCCGGCGTGGACGGATCAGCCGACCCGCCCTGCAGCGCCGTCCACACCCGTTCCGGCGACATCGGCATCTCGATGTCCCGCACGCCCAGGTGCCGCACGGCATCCAGGACGCTGTTCACCACCGCGGGCGTCGACGCGATCGTGCCGGCCTCGCCGACTCCCTTGACTCCCAACGGGTTCGACGTTGCCGGAGTGGCAGTACGAGCCGTGAGGAACCCGGGCAGATCGGCCGCGGAAGGCACCAGGTAGTCGGCGAGGGTCGCCGTCGTCAGCGTGCCCATCTCGTCGTGGATGGCTTCCTCGTACAACGCCTGCGCGATGCCCTGCGCCAGCCCACCGTGCACCTGGCCGTCGACGATCAACGGGTTCACGACCGTGCCGACGTCGTCGACCGCCACGTACCTGGAGATCCGGACCATGCCGGTCTCCGTGTCGACTTCCGTTGCGCACAAATGGGTTCCGTGCGGGAAGGAGAAGTTGTCCGGGTCGAACGTGGCATCGGCGTCCATGCCCGGTTCCATGCCCTCGGGCAGGTCGTGCGCCACGTGCGCGGCCAGCACGACGTCACCCAAAGTGCGAACCGTGGACGTGCCGCGGACGGAGAACGACCCGGTGGCGAACTCCACGTCCGCCTCGTCGCACTCCATCATGTGCGCGGCCAGCCGTTTCGCTTTGGCGAGGACTTTGTCCGCCGCGTGCACCAGAGCCGTGCCGCCAACAGCCAAAGACCTCGACCCGTAGCTGTCCATGCCCTTGTGCGACGACGCCGTGTCGCCGTGCAGCACCTCGACGTCCTCGAACGGCACTCCGAGCCGGTCGGCGACGATCTGCGACCACACCGTCTCGTGCCCCTGCCCGTGCGGCGAGGTCCCGGTGATCACCTCGACCTTGCCGGTGGGCAGCATCCGGATCGACGCGGTCTCCCAACCGCCTGCGGCATAACGCAAAGCGCCCAACACCCGGGATGGCGCGAGGCCGCACATCTCGGTGTAGGTGGAGATCCCGATGCCCAGCTGCACCACCGAACCGTCCGCACGACGCCGTGCCTGCTCCTCACGCAGTGCCTCGTAGTCGAACAGCTCCATCGCGCGAGCCGTCGCGGCCTCGTAGTTGCCGGAGTCGTAGGTGAGACCCGCGACCGTGTTGAACGGGAACTCGTCGTGCTTGATCCAGTTCTGCTGCCGCAGCTCCATCGGGTCGCGGCCCAGCTCGACCGCGAGCTCGTCCATCATCCGCTCGACCGCGAACGTGGCCTCGGGCCGCCCTGCACCGCGGTAGGCGTCCGTCGGCACCTTGTTCGTGAACACGTTGGTGCACACGAACCGGTAAGCCGCGAACTTGTAGATCGCGTTGAACATGAACGCGCCCAGGATCGGCACGCCCGGCGACACCAGCCGCAGGTACGCGCCCATGTCGGCGAGCAGCTCGACCTTCAGGCCGGTCACGGTGCCGTCGCGGCGGGCGGACAGCGTGATCTTCTGGATCTGGTCGCGGCCGTGGTGCGCGGACAGCATCGACTCGGTGCGCGACTCGGTCCACTTGACCGGACGGCCCATCCGCCGCGCGACGAGCAGGCAGAGCAGCTCCTCCGGGGTGACCTGGAGCTTGCCGCCGAACCCGCCGCCGACGTCCGGCGCGATCACGCGGAGCTTCTGCTCGGCGATGCCGGTGACGGCGGAGAGCATCCAGCGCAGGATGTGCGGGATCTGCGTCGCGGACCAGATGGTGAACATGTCGGCGCTCGGGTCCACGACGACCGAACGCGGTTCCATGAACGACGGGATCAGCCGCTGCTGCCGGAACGTCCGTTCGATCACGACCTCCGCGGACGCGATCTCGTCCTCGACGTTGGTGCCGCTCCCCGCCTCAGCCGAGTCGAAGATCCAGGTCGCGCACTTGTTCGTGCCCAGGTCCGGGTGGACGAGATCGCTGTCCCGCAGTGCTTCTTCCATGTCGAGCACGACCGGCAACTCGTCGTAGTCGACGTCGATCGCGGCCAGCGCGTCCGCGGCGCGGTAGGCGCTGTCGGCGATCACCAACGCCACCGCCTCGCCGGCGAAGTTGACCTCGTCGACGGCCAGCGCGGGCGCGGGCGGTGCCTTCATGTCCGCGGTGATCGGCCACGCGCACGGCAGCGAACCCTGCTCGGCGGCGAAGTCCTCACCGGTCAGCACGATCGCAACACCGGGCATCGCGGTGGCACGACTGCAGTCGATGTTGCGGATGCGGGCGTGTGCGACAGGACTGCGCAGCACGGCCATGTGGAGCATGCCCGTCAGCTGGATGTTGTCGGTCCACTTGGTCTGACCGGTGATCAGGCGACCGTCTTCCTTGCGGAGCCTGGCTTTGCCGACTTCAGGTTCCGCGGTGGCGGTCATTCGCCACCTACCGGCTGCTTCGACACGACGTGGTCGTCCGTGTGCTGTTCCATCTTCGGGCCGGCGCCCGGCCGCATCCGGTGGGCGGCGTCCTGGACCGCGCGGACGATGTTCTGGTAGCCCGTGCAGCGGCAGAGGTTGCCCTCCAGGCCCTTCCGCACGGTCTCGTCGTCGGGATCCGACTCGTCGGCGAGCAGGTCGATCGCCTGCATGATCATGCCGGGCGTGCAGAAGCCGCACTGCAGCGCGTGGTTGTTGCGGAACGCCTCCTGCACCGGGTGCAGCTTGCCGTCGCGGGCGAGGCCTTCGATCGTGGTGACGTCGTGCCCGTTCGCCTGGACCGCGAACATCTGGCACGACTTCACGCTGTGGCCGTCGAGGTGCACCGTGCAGGCTCCGCAGTTGCCGGTGTCGCAGCCGACGACGGTGCCGGTCTTGCCCAGACGCTCCCGCAGGTAGTGGACGAGCAGGAGGCGGGGTTCGACCTCGTCGGCGTACGTCACTCCGTCGACGTTGACCGAGATGTGCATTGGAACCCTCCCGTGCTTTATCGAAACGGCGGTGGGCCTTCTTCTTTTTTAGTGACGAGGGTCACTTCAGCCTCCTCCCTGTGTGCGGGTTCAACAACCCGATCAGTGGTGGATCGGTTCACCAAGATCGACCAACCGCCGGCCACTTCCCTTCCACCTCAAGGAAATGATCTCGGCGGCGATCGACACCGCGGTCTCCTCCGGTGTCCTGGCGCCCAGATCCAGCCCGATCGGCGACGCGAGGTGAGCCAGTTCGCTCTCGGTCAAACCGGCTTCCCTCAAGCGTTGCAAGCGATCTTCGTGCGTGCGCCGCGAACCCATCGCGCCGACGTAGCCGACCTTGAGCCGCAACGCGACCTCCAGCAACGGCACGTCGAACTTCGGATCATGGGTCAGGACAGCGATCACCGTGCGTTCGTCCAATTTGGACGCTTCACCTTCGAGGTACCTGTGCGGCCAGGCGACGACGACCTCGTCCGCCTCCGGAAAACGGCTGCGGGTGGCGAACACCGGCCGCGCGTCGCAGACGGTCACGCGGTAGCCGAGGAACGCGCCGAGCCGCGCCATCGCGGCGGCGAAGTCGATCGCGCCGAACACGAGCATGCGCGGTGGCGGTTCGAACGAGTTCACGAACACGCTCATGCCCTCGCCACGACGCTGACCGTCCGGGCCGTACTGCAGCACGCCGCTACGACCTGAAGCGAGCATGCCGCGCGCGTCGTCCGTGACGGCGTCGTCGATGCGCGCAGACCCGAGACCGCCCGAGCGGCGGTCAGGCCAGATCACCAGGCGCCGGCCGATGCCGTCCGGGTGCTCGATGACGGTCGCGACGGCCACCGGCTGCTCGGCCCTGACCGTCTCCACCACCTCACTGAGCTGCGGAAACGTGTCTGCGGTGATCTTCTCGACGTAGATGTCGATGATCCCGCCACAGGTCAGCCCGACCGCGAACGCGTCGTCGTCGCTCACCCCGTACCGCTGCAGGACCGGTTCGTCGGTCTCCTGTGCGAGGTCGTAGACAGCGCCCTCGACGCACCCGCCGGACACGCTGCCGACCGCCTCGCCGTCCTGCGTCACGAGCATCGCCGCGCCCGCGGGCCGCGGGGCCGAGCTGAAGGTCGCGACCACGGTCCCGACGCCGACCGTTTCGCCGTTCGCCACCCGTTCCGCGAGGTCGAACAGGACATCACGCACGGCGCACCTCCTTCAGCAGTTCTTCCAACGCGTGCACGCTGTGGCCGGCGACCATCCTGTCGACGTGCGGCAGCGCTGCCACGACACCTTGCTGGACGGGCCGGTAGCCGGGTTTGCCCGCGTGGGGGTTGGCCCAGATGACCCTGTGACTCACCCGTCTCAACCTCGCCATCTCGTTCGCCAGCAGGCTCGGGTCGCCACGTTCCCAGCCGTCGCTGAACAACACGACCACCGCACCTCGCTGCCGCCACTGCTGGTTGAACCTTCTGACAGCCTCACCGAGCCTCGTGCCGCCCTCGTAGTCGGGGATTGCCCGTCCGGCAGCCCGCAACGCCCGCTCCGGATCGCGTTCGCGCAGCTGCCGGGTCACGCGGGTGAGCCGGGTGCCGATCGTGCGGACCTCGACGGGCATGGCGTGCGCGATGACGTGCGCGAACCGCAGCAGCGCGTCGGAGTACGCGGCCATCGAGCCGGAGACGTCGATCAGCAACACCAGCCTGCGTGCCTTGACGCCCCTGCGGCGGTGCCGTGGCAACGCGATCTCGCCGCCGATCTCGATCATCGCGCGCACGGTCCTGGCCAGGTCGATGCGGCCACGACGGGCCTTCTTCAGCCTCCGGGAACGTCGGCGCGGCGGGAGAGGTTTCAGGCGAGCGATCAGCGGCGCCGCGTTGAACTCGGAGATGTCCTTGTGCCGCAGCACTTCCACGTCCGACGCGGCGACACCGACCGTGACCGAGTCGAGCTCGATCGTCGTGCGCGGCCGTGGTGGGGTGCCGCCGAAGTACGCCCGGTAGGCCGCGTCGTAGCGCGCCAGGTCGTCGGGATCGGTGCAGAGCGTGAGCCGCCCCGCCCAGTAGAGGTCGACGTGCTCGGACGCCCGCAGGTAGGCCTGGACGCGGTCCGGCCCGCACTGAAGTCCGGCGCCCCGCAGGACGCGCGTGAACCCCACGCAGGCTTCCGTCACCCCACGATTGTGCTCCCGATCACCCGGTCCGCGTCCTCCCGGTACTTGAGCACGGCACCGAGCGTCGTCGCGTCCGGTTCGGTCCGCCCCAGCGCCTGCAGCGCCCGCGCCCAGTCCAGCGACTCGGCGACACCCGGCGGCTTCAGCAGGTCGAGCCCGCGCATCTTCCGCACGGCCTCCGCCACCTTCTGCGCGAGCCGTTCGTCGAGGCCGGGCAGGGTGCGTCGCAGGATCGCGACCTCGCGGTCGATCGAGGGGTGCTCCAGCCAGTGGTAGAGGCAGCGGCGCTTCAACGCGTCGTGCACCTCCCGGGTCCGGTTCGAGGTCAGCACGGTGAGCGGCGGCGTGGAGGCCCTGATCTCGCCGAACTCCGGGATGCTGACCGCGTTCTCGGACAGCACCTCCAGCAGGAACGCCTCGAACTCGTCGTCCGCCCGGTCGATCTCGTCCACCAGCAGCACGCACGGTGCGTTCTCCAGCGCCTGCAGCAGCGGCCGGGCCAGCAGGAACCGGCGCGTGTAGAGGGACGCCTCGTCGACCTCGCCGCGGGTTTCGAGCACGCGCAGGTGCATGAGCTGACGCGGGTAGTCCCAGTCGTACAACGCCTGGGTGGCGTCGATGCCCTCGTGGCACTGGAGCCGGATGAGCGGCACGTCCATCGCCTTGGCCAGCGCCAGCGCCAGCGAGGTCTTGCCGGTGCCGGGCTCGCCTTCGAGGAACAGCGGCCGTCCCATCGCGACCGCGAGGAACGCCGCCGTGGCGATCCCGCCGTCCGGCAGGTACCCCGCGCGGTCGAGCCCTGACGCCAGGTCCTCAGGGGACTCCATGAGCCTCAGGGTAGGCCCTGTTCCCAGGGCCTCGCCCCTCTATGGTGGGCGGATGGGGTCGATCAAGCAGGTCCAGATCACGTTCGACTGCGCGGAGCCGGTGCGCGTCGGCCGGTTCTGGTGCGAGGTGCTCGGGTACGTCGGACCGGCCGATCACGACGACGACTCGTGGTTCGCCGCCAGTGATCCTTCCGGGGCAGGTCCGCGACTGTTCTTCCAGCGCGTGCCGGAAGGCAAGATCGTGAAGAACCGCGTGCACCTCGACGTGCGGGTCGGCACCGGGCTGGTGGGCGAGGAGCGCCTCGCCGCGCTCGAGGCCGAGTGCGCACGCCTGCTCCCGCTCGGTGCGGTGCGCGGGCAGCTGCTGCTCGCCGACGGCGTCAACGAGTCGTGCCTCAACATGCAGGACGTCGAGGGCAACGAGTTCTGCCTCGACTGACCCTGGGACCGGACCCCGGAATCAGGGTCGGGTTCCGGGTGGTCACCGATGTGCCGGGGCTTCGAAACGACGACTCTTGTGGCATGACGAACAACGTGCTCAACGAAGCCACTGACCAGGTCAAGAAGCTCCGCCGCAGCCGCAGCGACAAGATGCTCGCCGGTGTCTGCGGCGGCGTTGCCAAGATGATCGGCGTGGACGCCGCGATCCTGCGGATCATCCTGGTCGCCGCGACGCTGCTCGGGTTCGGCACCGGCGCCATCCTCTACATCGCCGCCTGGATCCTCATGCCCGAGGAAGACGCGGCGATGTGATCGACGTGGAAACCAGGACCGCGCAGGTAGCCGTCGGCAGGGGTGGGGGTCCGCCCCTGCCGATCAACGCGGGAAACCTGGGACGCCGGGAAGCTTCTGCCACGGGAGTGGGCCGTTGAGGGGCCGGTACTCCACCCCCAGGGCATCGAGCCGCGGCAGGTGGTGTTCCGCCAGCCGTTGCACGAAAGCAGGATCCTTCTCCGCCGGCGACCACATCACCTCGGCGAACGCCGCCAGCCGGGGAAACGCCGCGTAGTCCACCCGCCGGGCCGAGTCGAGGTGCTCGGTCCAGATGTTCGCCTGCGCCCCCAGCAGCCGGCCAGGCTCCTCGCCCGTGAGACCTGCGGGCACCGGATCCCACGCGTAGACGTCCTCCAGCGTGGTCACCGTGCCCACCGGGATCGGTTCGTCCAGCGACTCCGACTGCCGGTAGTCCAGATAAACGTGCTCCTCAGGGCACATCACCACGTCGTGGCCCTCGCGCAACGCCGTGATGCCGGGCTCGACTCCGCGCCACGACGCGACGATCGTCCCCACCGGCAGCGGACCTGACTCCAGGACCTCGTCCCACGCGTAAGGCCGCCGCCCGCTGCGCACGATGTGCCGGGCGACCGCGCGGACCAGCTCGCCCTCGTGGCCGGGTGCCTCGTCGCCGCCCAGGCCGATGAACTCGCCGGGGAACACTTCCATCAGCTCGTCGAACACGTTCCGATAGAAGTCCACAGTGGACTCCTCGGTGTTGAGCACGCGTTCGTTGATGCCCCAGTCCGTCCACACGTCGCCGCCGTGCACGCCGAGCTCCGGGTACGCCGCGATGGCCGCCTGCGAGTGACCCGGGATGTCGATCTCCGGGATCACGACGATGTGCCGTTGGCGGGCGTACTCGACGATCTCGCGCAGGTCGTCCTGCGTGTAGAAACCGCCGTGCGGACGGCCCGCCATGCCGGCTGAGCGCCGATCACCGAACCGGGAGTCGGAACGCCACGACCCGACCTCGGTCAGCTTCGGGTAGCGCCTGCTCTCGAAGCGCCAGCCCTGGTCGTCGGTCAGGTGCAGGTGCAGGACGTTGAGCTTGTGCACGGACAGCAGCTCGACGTACCGCAGCACCTCCCGCTTGGGCAGGAAGTGCCGCGCCACGTCGAGCATCACGCCACGCCACTGGAACCGCGGGTGGTCGACGATCTCGCACGCCGGGATGACGGCAGGTTTCTCCCCCGCCGCCCGGAACGCCTGAGCTCCCAGCAACTGGCGGAGGGTCTGCAGCGCGTTCATCTCGCCGGCCGCGTCGTGTGCCTCGATCAGCACGCCGTCGTCACTCGAGAGCAACCGGTACCCGCCGGGTGGGCCGTCGACGAGCACGGTCTCCCAGCCCTGGTACGCACAGAGTCTTCCGCCGTCCACATAGGACACCGGGCGTGGCAGCAGGTTCATCCCTTCACCGCCCCCGCGAGTCCGGACACCAGACGGCGTTGCACGAGCATGAAGAAGATGAGCACAGGGATGGTCATCAGGGTGGAGCCCGCCATGATCGCGCCCCAATCGTTCTGGTCGGGTTTGACGAACACCTGAAGAGCCAGCGGCAGGGTCTGGTTCTCCACGGCCGAGATGATGAACGTCTTGGCGAACAGGAAGTCGTTCCACGCGTGGATGAACGACAGCACGCTCGTCGCCACCAGGCCGGGCGCGACGAGCGGGAACAGCACCTGCCAGAGGAACCGGAACCGCGAGGCGCCGTCCAGGGTGGCGGCCTCCTCCAGTTCCACCGGCACCGCGGCGACGAAGCCGCGCAGCATCCAGATCGCGAACGGCAGGCTGAACGCGAGGTGCACCAGCACCAACGACCCGAGGTGGTTCAGCCCGAACGCCGGAACGGAGTCACCGACCGACCGCATCAGGAAGAACAGCGGCACGGTCAACGCCTCGACCGGCACCATCTGCACGACCAGCAGCATGATCAGCAACGTCGTCCGGCTGCGGAACCGGAACCGGGTCAACGCCGTGGCGGCCAGGAACGAGATCAGGATGCTGAGCGCCACCACGATCAGTGCAACGATCACGCTGTTCATGAAGTAACGCCCGAAGTTCGCCACGGTCAGCGCCCGCGTGAAGCTGTCGAGCGTGGGCCGGGTCGTCCACGGCACCGGGTCGGCCGAGATGATCTCGTCCTCCGGCTTGAACGCGGACAGCACCATCCAGAACAGCGGGAACGCCACGACGGCGGCGATGACGAGGACGAGCGCCTCGGTGATCCAGCGCCTCACAGCACCTCCCCGGACCGGCGCAACGCGCGCAGGTAGAACAACGTGATCGCCAGCAGCAGCACGGTCATCACGACACCGATAGCCGCGCCCAGGCCGTACTCCGACGCCGCGAACGCCTGTTGGTACGCGTAGACGTTGAGCACGAGGTTGCGCCCGGCGATGCCACCACCGTTGGTCATCACGTAGATCTGCGTGAAGACCTTGAAGTCCCAGATGATCGACTGGATCGTCACCACGAGGATGATCGGCCGCAGCAACGGCAAGGTGACGCTCCACGCCGTGCGGAACGTCGACGCGCCGTCGAGTGCGGCGGCCTCCAGCACCTCACCCGGAATCGCCTTGATGCCCGCGTAGAGGGTCACCATGACGAACGGGAACGAGCACCAGATCACCTGTGCCGCAACGAGTCCGAACGCCGTCCACTTGTCGAACGTCCAGGAGAAGCCCTGGATGCCCAGCACCTCGTTGACGAACCCGAAGTTCGCGTCGAACAGGAACAGCCAGATCGTCGAGCCGGCGACCGCGGGCGTGGACCACGCACCGAGCGCCGCCAGGAACAACGTCATGCGCACCCACGTGCGAACGCGGGTGGCCAAGATCGCGAGAAACGCGCCCACTAGCAACGTGCCGACCACGCAGACCGCCGCGAAGGCGACGGTCTGCCCGAGCACCGTCCAGAACTGCTGGTTCCCCAGCAGGTTCTGGTAGTTCCTCAAGCCCAGGAACTCGAGCGGCGCGCCGCCGCTGACCTGCTCCTGGCCGTAGTCGTAGAGCGAGATGAGCACCAGCTGGTAGATCGGGTAGGCCAGCAGGCCTCCGAGGACCAGCAGCGCTGGGGTCAGGTAGGCGAAGGCGGTCCGCCCCTGACCTTTGGCGGTCATGCTCACGATGCGAAGGCCGCGTTCATCGTCTTGGCGGCGTCGGCGGTGGCCGTGTCGACGTTCTTCGCGCCGGTGACGACCTCCTGGATCATCGTCGGCACCACGGCTTGCGCCTCGATCTTCGCCCACGCCGGCGTGACGGGGACGAACTTGGTACCGGCCTGCAGGGTCTTCGTGAACGGCTCCAGGAACTTGTCGGAGTCGCTGACCTGCTTCTGCACGTCGGAGAACGTCGGCAGGTTACCCATCGCCGTGTACATCTTCTGCTGGTACTTCTTCGACGCGAGCAGCTGCACGAACTCGTTCGAGAGCGTCTTGCGCTGGGTGCCCTTGAGCACGCCGAGCAGGTTGCCGCCGGCGAACGCGGGCGCGATCGAGCCCGCGGTCTTGCCGGGCAGCGGCACGACGCCGTACTTGCCGGCCGCGCTCGACGCGTCCACGGACTTGCGGTTGAAGTCGCCACCGATGGTCATCGCGGCCTTGCCCGCGCGGAACTGCTCGACGCTCGCGTCACCGCCGTTGCCCGCGCACGTGGCGGGCGGGCAGATGTCGTCCTTGATCAGCTCGGTGTACTTGGCGACACCGGCCTTGGCCTCGGCGCTGTCGATCGTGGCGGTGAACTTGCCGCCGTCCTGCTTGGCGATGTCGCCACCCTGCGCCCAGATGAACGGCAGCGCGGCGAACAGGTACTTGCCACCGGCGGAGATGCCGAGCATGTCCGGCTTGCGCTGCCGGATCTGGCGCGCGGTCGTGGCGATCTCGTCGAGCGTCGTGGGCGGCTTCAGGCCCAGCTCGGTGAACACGTCCGTGCGGTAGTAGAGCGCGCGGACACCGACGAACCACGGCACGCCGTAGGTCTTGCCGTCGACCTTGGCCGTGTCCAGGATCGTCGGGACCAGGTCCTTGGACTCGCTCCAACCCGCCAGGTCGAGCTCCGAGAAGCCGCCGGCGGAGACGTAGCCCGCGAGGTCGGTGTTGCCGAACTCGGCGACGTCCGGCGCGCTCTTCGGGTCGCTGAACGCGGCCTTGAAGCGTTCGGCCCGGCTGGACACCTGGATGTACTGGACGTCGACGGTCACGCCGTTGTGCTTGCCCTGGAACTCGGAGATCGCCTCCTTCACCACGGCTTCCTTGGGACCGCGGTTGACCTCGTCGAACAGCCACACCCGCAGCTGCCCGGTCTTCTCGTCAGTCCCCGAGTTGGTCGGTCCCGACTGCACCGGTGCGCAGGCGACCACCGCGCCCACGCCCAGCACAGCCACGAGTGTCTTCAGCCTCATCGCGCCCTCCGCATTGCATATGTTGCAACAGCCATTTCACAGGAAGCAACGTGACTGTAGAACGGTCTAGGGCAAGGGTCTAGACCAGACGATTGACCCATTCCCGAACTGATGCACTGGAGACCGGCGAATCCCACCCCTGCGGACGAACCGCGCTGCCGACGTGGAAGCCCGTGACGCCCGCTGCCAGCAGTTCCGCGACGTGGCGCTGCTGCAGACCGCCGCCGACGAGCAACGCGGGAGGTGACTGGGCGACGAGTTTCTTCAGGTTCTCCATGCCGTCCTCGACGCCCTTGGCACTGCCCGCGGCGAGGACGGTGTCGCAGCCGAGGGTCTGCACCGACGCCCACGAGCGGAAGACGTCCGCGGAGTTGTCGAGCGCGCGGTGGAACGTCCAGGCACAGCCCTCCAGCTCGGCGACGAGGTTCAGCGTGACGCCCTCGTCGATCTCGTTCTCGGCGTCGAGGAAGCCGAGGACGAACTCGGTGGCACCCGCCTCGCGGAGCTCCCAGGCCTGGCGGCGCAGCTGCTTGAGGTTGCCGGGCGCGAACCCCTTGGCGTCCCTGAGCATCACGCGGATGGGCAGGTCGACGGCCTTCTGCACCTCTTTGAAGGTGGCGATCGACGGGGTGAGGCCGTCGGAGGCCATGTCGGCGACCAGCTCCAGCCGGTGCGCGCCGCCGGCCTGCGCGGCCTCGGCGTCCTTCGCGTTCAGTGCGATCACTTCGAGAATCGGCATGGTCTAGACCATAACGTCCCAGGTGATGTGCTTCCGCGAATCCGGAGCGAGCGACGCGGTTCGTGCGTCAGACCTGTATCTGTTCGCCTTGCTGGGGCTCTTACTCAGTGAGCGCTTGTTCAGGCGTGGAGCACGTGTCAGCCGGTTCGAGGGGTGCCGGCTGGCGCAGGCTCCCACCACGGCGGCCCGTGATGAGGAGGGGGAATCACGGGCCGCTGGCGTGCCCGGAGGAAGATGAGGATCGGTACAGCGGTGATACTGCTCCATTCGAGTGAATTTTGTATCTACCGCTCAGTTAGCCCTTCATGAGTTGGCGAACGGCGCTGACAGGGCGGCCGATCGGAGGTGCTGCGTGGACGAGCTGCACACGGCGGATGACCGTCCGCCGTGGGACGGGTTGGAAGGCACCGAACGGCACGCGGTGTGTGTTGCAGCCGCGCGCGAAGGCAACCGCGACGCGTTGGACGTCCTGGTGACAGAGCTGACCCCGCTGCTGTGGCACGTCGCCCGCGGCCAGGGCCTCGACCGGGCGGCCGCGGAAGACGTCGTGCAGACGGTCTGGCTCGCGTTTCTCAAGAACATCGAGAACATCAACGAGCCGAAAGCCCTGGTCGGCTATCTGGTGGTCACCACGAGGCGTGAAGCCCGCCGAACGTGGACACCCAACAAGAGGGAAACCCACCTGTCAGACGAGTTCGCCGAACAGCTCGAGTCCGACACCGGCCTGCCCGAGGACGTGACGCTGATGGACGACCGCGACCGCCGACTTTGGCTCGCGTTCGGCCGCCTGACCACGAGGTGCCAGGAACTGCTCCGACTCACCGTGCTCGCGGGGCGCGCCGAGTACCGAGCGGTCGCCGAGGCACTCGCCATGCCCCACGGCAGCATCGGTCCGACCAGGGGACGGTGTCTCACACTGCTGCGCAACTACCTGGAAACGGAAGGAGGATCGCGGTGAACGAGATCGACCCGCGCGACGACCGCAGGGGCCTTGAGGACACCGCCGTCCTCTCCGAACTCAACAGGCTGGTCGACGAACTGGACCCGCCACCGGCAGACCTGGTGGACCGCGTGAAGTTCGCGATCGCGCTGGAAGACCTCGACGTGGAAGTCGCCCGCTGGGAACGCGCCGGATCCTTCGCCGGTGTCCGCGGCGGCCAGACGGGCACGATCACCTTCACCGTCGACAACCTGACGTTGATGGTGAACTTCACCTCGACCGGCTCCCGCCATCGCATCGACGGCTGGCTCGTGCCGGCCGGGGAGCACACCGTCGAGGTGCGGGTCGCCGACCACAAGTCGTCCTCCACCCGAGCCGACGACGGGGGTCGGTTCGTGCTGCCGGACGTGCCGGCGGGGACGACCCAGATCCTGGTGCACCTGGTGAACTCTCGTGGGGAGCCGGGCCGGACCGTGGTGACACCGACGATCATGCTGTGAGGTTTGTCCGGGGTTTCTGGGGATTCGGGCGGCAATCGGCACTCCCCTCGCAGGAGCACACCCGTGGCGGCCTTGGTCTGACGCGACCGCGCGCTGTTGCCTGATGGCGTGTGCGAGTACTACCAACCCTTGATCGAATCGCCGTTGACCACACCCAACTGGTTCGGCGCCCGGCGAATCATCGTGCCTTGCTCCCGCGAACCCGCTGCGCCACGGCCGCCTTCAGCGACGTCTCCGCTCGCGATGAAGGGGTCTTTCATCCACCTGGGGTCGATGAAAGACCCCTTCATCGACCCCTTGCGCGCTCCGCGGAACAGGGCTGGCCCGGAATGCCGAAAGGCCCGGCTCGCCGAAGCGATCCGGGCCTTTCAGAGCGATCAAGCAGCTGGACTCAGAAGTCCATGCCACCGGCGTCCGGCGCGGCCGGAGCAGCGTTCTTCTCCGGCTTGTCCGCGACGACGGCTTCGGTCGTCAGGAACAGCGCGGCGATGGACGCGGCGTTCTGCAGCGCGGAACGCGTGACCTTGGCCGGGTCGATGATGCCGGCCGCGATCAGGTCCTTGTACTCGCCGGTCGCGGCGTCCAGGCCCTCGCCCGCAGGCAGGGACTTGACGCGCTCGACCACGACGCCGCCTTCGAGGCCGGCGTTGACGGCGATCTGCTTCAGCGGGGCCTCGACGGCGACCTTGACGATGTTGGCGCCAGTGGCCTCGTCGCCCGTGAGACGCAGACCCTCGAAGGCAGCCTCGGCGGCCTGCAGCAGCGCAACGCCACCACCGGCGACGATGCCCTCTTCGACGGCGGCCTTCGCGTTGCGAACGGCGTCCTCGATGCGGTGCTTGCGCTCCTTGAGCTCGACCTCGGTGGCCGCGCCCGCCTTGATGACGGCGACGCCGCCGGCGAGCTTGGCGAGGCGCTCCTGGAGCTTCTCGCGGTCGTAGTCGGAGTCCGACTTCTCGATCTCGGCGCGGATCTGGTTGACGCGACCCTGGATCTGGTCGGCGTCGCCCGAGCCCTCGACGATGGTCGTCTCGTCCTTGGTGACGACGACCTTGCGGGCCTTGCCCAGCAGCGAGATGTCGGCGTTCTCCAGCTTCAGGCCGACGTCCTCGGTGATGACCTGGCCACCGGTGAGGGTGGCGATGTCCTGGAGGATGGCCTTGCGGCGGTCACCGAAGCCCGGAGCCTTGACGGCGACGGACTTGAAGGTGCCACGGATCTTGTTCACGACCAGGGTCGCCAGGGCCTCGCCCTCGACGTCCTCGGAGATGATCAGCAGCGGCTTGCCGCCCTGCATGACCTTCTCCAGGAGCGGGAGCAGGTCCTTGACCGTGGAGATCTTGGAACCGAACAGCAGGATGTACGGGTCCTCGAGGACCGCTTCCTGACGCTCGGGGTCGGTCACGAAGTAACCGGAGATGTAACCCTTGTCGAAGCGCATGCCTTCGGTGAGCTCGAGCTCGAGACCGAGGGTGTTGCTCTCCTCGACGGTGATGACGCCTTCCTTGCCGACCTTGTCCATCGCCTCGGCGATGAGCTCGCCGATCGTGGGGTCAGCGGCGGAGATGGACGCGGTAGCAGCGATCTGCTCCTTCGTCTCGATCTCCTTGGCGGCCTTCAGCAGCTGCTCGGCGATCGCCTCGACAGCCTGCTCGATGCCGCGCTTGAGGCCCAGCGGGTTCGCGCCGGCGGCCACGTTGCGCAGGCCCTCGCGGACCAGCGCCTGAGCCAGAACGGTCGCGGTGGTGGTGCCGTCACCGGCAACGTCGTCGGTCTTCTTCGCGACTTCCTTGACGAGCTCGGCCCCGATCTTCTCCCACGGGTCCTCGAGCTCGATCTCCTTCGCGATGGAGACGCCGTCGTTCGTGATCGTCGGCGCACCCCACTTCTTCTCGAGCACGACGTTGCGGCCCTTCGGGCCGAGCGTCACCTTGACGGCGTCAGCGAGGGTGTTCATACCCCGCTCGAGACCGCGGCGGGCGTCCTCGTCGAACGCAATCATCTTGGCCATTGCGGTGTGTTCCTCCGCCTTTGTGGATTCTGGGCCACTGCGGGCCGGCAAAGCCCACAGCGGAACACGGTGCAGTGGCCAGGATCGGTGCCCGCGACGGACGACGCTCCCTTGCGGGAGTGCCTCACCTTCCCAGCCTCACTGCTTTGGCACTCGACGGAGCCGAGTGCTAGTTCGTGTTTAGCACTCGGGGAGGTCGAGTGCAAGCGAACCCGGGGCGAACTCAGCGCGAGGTGCGCACCGGCACAGAGGTGGGCAGCGGCTTGCGCGAGGTCGGCTCGTCCCCGATGTTCAACGTCGGCGAGGAGTTCGTCTTGGGCTGCCGCGCAGGCTCGTCACCGGGCGACAGGATGATCACCAGGATGACGATCACCACGATCGCCGCGGCGGCCGCGATGACCGGCGCGAACCACGCGGGCCGTTCCTTCTTGGACGACGTGAACGCGCTCACGCCGACCTGGTTCGGCGGGCGCAGGCGAACCGGGTCGGCGAGCGGCTGCTGGTAGCCGCCCTGGTACGGACCCTGCTGCGCGGCCATCGGACCGGACACCGGCGACTGCACCGGGATCGAGCCGGACTGAGGCCCGAGTTGAGCGGGGATCGAGCCCTGCGCGACCCCGGAGAGCGCGGCACGGGCGGTGGCGATCAGCTCGGCGCAGTTCGCGAACCGCTGCGAGGGGTCCTTCGAGGTGCCCTTGCGGATGACCTCGTCGATCCCCGGCGGCAACGCCACGAGCTGCGACAGCGACGGCACGGCCTGGCCGAGGTGACCCTGGATGACCTCCTGCACACCGCCCTGGAACGGCGGCCGGCCGGAGAGACACGCGAACAGCATGCAGGCCAGCGCGTACTGGTCGGTGCGACCGTCGACGGGCTCACCGCGCAGGTGCTCCGGCGCCGCGTAGGTCGGCGAACCGAGGAAATCACCCGTTCGAGTGCGGTGGCCAGTGGCGCCGCGCCGGGTCAGGCCGAAGTCGGCGACGTAGACGTGCTCGCGCACGCCTTCCTTCTGGGTCACCAGCACGTTCGCCGGCTTCACGTCGAGGTGCACGAGACCCTTGCCGTGCAGCATGTCCAGCGCCTCGGCGACCTGGGCGAGCAGCGTCAGCGTGCGGGCCGGGGTGAGCGGCCCCTCCTTGATGTGGCCGGAGAGGTCCTGGCCGTCCACCAGCCGCATCGCGATGTACAGCAGGCCGTCGACCTCGTCGAAGTCGTACAGCGGCACGATGTTCGCGTGGTCGATCGCGGAGGTGTTGCGCGCCTCGTCGACGAACCGCTCGCGGAACTCCGCGTCGGGCGCGAGGTGCTCACCGATGACCTTGAGAGCGACCTTGCGGCCCAGTCTCACGTCCGTGGCCTTGTAGGTCACGCTCATGCCACCGCGGCCGAGCACGCCGTCGATCCGGTAGTGCGCGATCCGCCGACCGCTCAGGTCCTCTGACACGCGAGGCAGCCTAACGCGCGCCCGGATCGGGCTGCTCAGGGTTGCTCAAAGCTGTGATCAGGATGGCTCCTCGGGTGCGGGTGTCCCGCAGGACTCAGCCTGCGCGGCGGACGTCCGAGGCCTGGCTGCGCCCGTCCCGTCCGGCCTGCACCTCGAACTCCACCCGGTCGCCTTCAGAGAGGGTCCGGAAGCCTTCCATCTGGATCGCCGAGTAGTGCACGAACACGTCGGGCCCGCCGTCGGTTGCGATGAAGCCGTATCCCTTTTCGGAGTTGAACCACTTGACGGTACCGAGAGCCAAGGCGTCCTCCTTCAGATCACGCAAACGCAGAACGCAACGCTAAAAGAGAAAAAGTCACTCGGATACCTCCTTACGGAGTCATGAACGGGAGCTGACTCCGTTGGCGCGCAACCAGGTGGTGAGTCGGCGAGGTCCGCGCGTCTGGGTCAGCACGGCACCCGGACCGGCGAAGTCGAACACCAGACCCTCGCCCGAGTGAATGGATTGCGCACCATCCGGCGGCAGTGCGCGAAGGCGGCATTGCACGGTGTCCGCGAACGCCACCACGTGATCGCTGCCGATGGTCACGGCCTCTCCCGCTTCGAGCGTCACGAGGTCGAGTGCGCCGTAGCAGGCGAGCACGACGGAGCCCTGGCCGTGGGCGTAGTTCAGGAAGCCTTCAGCGCCACCGAAGAGCGCCTTCAGCGGCGGCGCGTCCGGGTTCATCGCCACCGTGCTGCTCGACGCGATCCAGCTGATCCGGGAGACGCACCAGCCGTGCGCGCCGTCGAGCTCGACGAGGTGCAGATCACCGGGCAGCACCGGCGCCGTGTCGATCCAGCCGCCCTCGGCGCCGGCCGTGCACAGCGCGACGGCGCCCGCTCCCTTGACGTCGACCGCGAGCCCGTAGCTCGTGGCCATCAGGGTCTGCGGGTCGGCCAGCACCATCTCGCCGGGCGCGAGCACGAGCCGCGCCACGCCGAAGTTCGGTGTGTGCCTGGTCCGGACCTGCACTAACAACACCTCCGGGTGCTCAAGAAGTCCAAGCGATCGCCACGATCACCGCGACGTTGGCAGTATGCAGTCGTGTCCCCCACCACTGTCGCCGAACACCGCCAGCGCGTCGCGGAGCTCGTCGGGCTGATGCCCGTGCTGCAGCTCCCGCTCGACGAGTGCCTCGGACTGGTGCTCGCCGCCGACGTCATCGCTCCGGTCTCCCTGCCGCCGTTCGACAACTCCGCGATGGACGGGTACGCGGTGCGAGCCGCGGACCTGGCTCAGGTACCGGTCCAGCTCCCCGTCGCCGACGACATCCCCGCAGGTCGCACGGACATCAAGCCGCTGGAGCCCGGCACGGTGCAGCGGATCATGACGGGCGCGCCGGTGCCGCCCGGTGCGGACGCCGTGGTCCAGGTCGAGTGGACCGACGGCGGCACCGAGACCGTCACGATCAACCAGGCCGTCCAGGCCGGAGCGAACATCCGGACCGCGGGCGACGACGTGGTGAAGGGCGACGCGGTGCTGGTCGCCGGCACGGTGCTGCGCCCGTCCACGCTCGGGCTCGCGTCCGCGCTCGGACACCCCGAGCTGCCCGTGCGCCGCCGCCCCCGCGTGCTGGTCCTGTCCACCGGCTCCGAACTGGTCGAACCCGGCAAACCGCTGCAGCACGGCCAGATCTACGAGTCGAACGGCATGATGCTCGCCTCATCGGTCCGCGAGGCGGGCGGAATCGCCGTGCAACTGCGGTTCGTGCCGGACGACGTGGAGGCGTTCCACCGCGCGCTGGCGCCGTACCTCGGCTCGGTGGACGTGATCATGACGTCCGGCGGGGTCAGCGCGGGCGCGTACGAGGTGGTCAAGGACGCCCTCGCCAGCCACGACGTGCGGTTCACGAAGGTCGCGATGCAGCCGGGCGGGCCGCAGGGCGCGGGCACGTACGAGGGCCTGCCGGTGCTCGCGCTGCCGGGCAACCCGGTGAGCGCGCACGTGTCGTTCGAGGTGTTCGTGCGGCCTGCGCTTCTCGCGTCGATGGGCCACACACAGGTCGAACGCCCCACCGCGCGCGCAACCGTGACGACTTCGCTGACGTCTCCAGCGGGTAAGACGCAGTTCCGGCGCGGCGCGTACGACCCGACGTCCGGTCAGGTCGTGACGCCGGTCGGCGGGCCGGGTTCGCACCTGCTGTCGGCGCTCGCGTTGTCGAACTGCCTGATCGAGGTGCCCGAGGACGTCACCGAGCTGGCGGCCGGTGCCGAGGTCACCGTCAGACACCTGCAGTAGAAAGGCGGACTGGGGGATGAGAGCCGCACTCGCGCTGGTGATGCTCGCCGGCTTCTTCGTGCTCGCGGTAGCGCTCACGGCCGGCCTGACCGGGATCGCGATCTGGCGGTTCTCGATCGGCGACGTCGAGGGCGGCGGCTGGATGGTCGTCGTCGCGTGCGCGCTCGGCGGGCCCGCGCTGTGGGCGACGTTGCGGGCGCTGTTCGCGCGGCCGGAGCCGACCGGGTTCCGGATGACCCGCGAGACGCATCCGGAGCTGTGGCGGCACGTCGACGAGCTGGCCGGGCTGGCGGGCACGCGCGGTCCCGACGACATCCGGCTCGTCGACGGCGCGAACGCTTCGGTGTGGGAGCGGCGCGGGGTCCGCTACCTGGAGCTCGGCCTGCCGCTGGTGGCCGGGCTGAGCGTCGGCGAGCTGCGGTCGGTGCTCGCGCACGAGTTCGGGCACTTCGGCGGCGGCCACACCCAGCTGTCCGCGGTCACCTACCGGGCAAAGCTCGCGCTGGAGCTCTCGCTGCACGGGGACCACGGCTTCGGCCTGCTCAGCGCGTGGGCCAAGCTCTACGCGCTGGTGGCGGCGTCGGAGAGCCGTGATCACGAGCGGTTCGCCGACGAGGTGGCCGTCGCCGCGGCGGGCCGGGACGCCGCGCGCCGGGCGTTGCTGCGCAGCGGGCCGGTCGGCGAGGCGTGGAACGACTACCTCACGTCGTACGTCTCGCTGGCGGTCACGGCGGGCCGCACGCCCCCGTTGCTCGAAGGCTTCCGCTCCTACCTCGACCACCCGCGGCGCGTGCACGAGCTGCGCGAGCTGGAGGTCGTGCTGGCCGAACGGGAGCCGACGTCGGTGTTCGACAGCCATCCGCCGGTGCGCGAGCGCGTGGCCACGATGGCCTTGCTGACCAGCGACGACGTCCCGATCGACGAACGTCCGGGGTGGACGTTGCTCTCGGGCGTCTCCGCCGAGGCCGCGTCGCACCTCGTCGGCCTCCAGGGGCCGCTCGTGACGTGGGAGGAGCTGGTTCCTCTGAGCGGTCCGGCCCACGTGCGCCGCTACGCCGAGGCGCTGCGGCACGCGGGCCGGGTGAGCAAGGTCGGCGAGACCCTGTCCGACGTGCTGGCGGCGCTGGCACGCGGTGACCTGCACAAGCTCACCGGGGCGCCGGTGGACGCGTCGCTGACCCCCGAGCAGGTGCACGAGGCAGCCGTGGACACCGTGACGGAACTGCTCGCGTACGCCGTCGCGGACCAGCTCGTCACGGCTGACCGTGCTGTGCTGGAACTCAACTGGGGCGGACTGTTCGTGCTGCGGCTGCCCGACGGAGCTGCGATCTACCCGGACGACCTCGTCGCTCCCGCGGTGCGTGACGCCAACCGCGTCCCTGAAGTGCGACTTCGTTTGCAGGCCATCGGCGTCGACGGACTGTGACGGAACGCTCACCGAGCGACGTTGTTCACGCCATGTGACGGGGATTACACTGACCGGCAGGTGCCGGTCGGCGCGTGCATTCGTCGGGGGATGCACGGGCCGACCGGCCACTTGCTTTTCCAGACATCCCGATGGGCGGTTTGGCGTGTTGGCGTAGCGTGATGCCGCCCGACAACTCACGGAAGCTACGGAACCCCCAGACACGATGAGCAGCGAGAAGCCCGTCTCCCACTTCCTCGAACTCGCGCGCGGCATGGTGCCGCCGATGCACCCGGCCGGACGCCCGTTCGTCGCCGGTGCGGCGATCGCGACCCTCCTCGTCCGGCTGCGCTTCAAGCGGCTCGGCGTCGTCCTCGGCCTGGTCACGGCGTGGGTGGCGTGGTTCTTCCGCGAGCCCAAGCGCGTGACGCCGACCCGCCCGAACATCGCGGTCGCCCCGGCCGACGGCACCGTCTCGCACGTGGTCGACGCCGTCCCGCCCGCCGAGCTCGGCCTCGGCACCGAGCCGATGACGCGCGTCAGCGTGTTCCTCTCGGTCTTCGACGTCCACGTCCAGCGCATCCCCGCCGAGGGCGAGATCGTCCAGGTCTCGTACCACCCCGGCAAGTTCCTCTCGGCCGACCTCGACAAGGCCTCCGAGGAGAACGAGCGCAACACCGTGTGGATGCGCACCGTCGACGGCCACGACCTGGTGTTCGTGCAGATCGCCGGCCTGGTCGCGCGCCGCATCGTGTGCGAGGTCGCCGAGGGCGAGAAGGTCACCCCCGGCCAGACCTACGGCCTGATCCGCTTCGGCTCGCGCGTGGACCTCTACGTGCCGCGCGGCAGCCGCGTGCTGGTCGAGGCCGGCCAGCGCACGATCGGCGGCGAAACCGTTCTCGCCGAACTTCCGGAAGCCTGATGGCTCCCAGCGGGCCCGGCGTTCGCCTGCTGCCGAACGCGATCACGGTCCTCGCGATGTCCGCGGGCCTGTCCGCCGTGCACTTCGCGAACACGGGCATGTGGGGTGCGGCCATCGCCTCGATCGCAGCCGCCGCCGTGCTCGACGGCCTCGACGGCCGCATCGCCCGCCTGCTGGACGCGACGTCGAAGATGGGCGCCGAGCTGGACTCCCTGGCCGACGCGATCTCGTTCGGCGTGGCACCCGCCCTCGCGATCTACCTCTGGAAGTTCGAGGGCAGCCGCGCGGGCTGGGTCATCGCGCTGATCTTCGCGGTCTGCATGGTGGTCCGCCTGGCCCGCTTCAACACGCTGCTGGAAAAGGAACAGCCGCCGTTCGCGAAGGAGTTCTTCGTGGGCGTCCCGGCCCCGGCAGGCGGCCTGTTGCTGCTGCTCCCCCTGATCATCGAGGAGCAGGTCCGCACCGACGGCTGGTGGAACCACCCCATCGTCGTCGGCATCTGGACCGTCGTGGTCGCGATGCTGCTCGTCTCCCGCATCCCGACCCTGTCCGTGAAGACCGTGAAGGTGCCCCCGCGCGCGGTGGCCCCTCTCCTGGTCCTGATCGGCCTCCTGGCGGCCGCGATCATCACGTTCCCGTTGGTGGCACTGATCATCGCGATGGTCGTCTACCTGGCACACCTGCCGTACTCGGTGCGCCGGTACATGTGGCTGTCCAAGCACCCGGAGGCGTGGACCGTCACGGGTGCTGACCGTCGTGCGATCAAGCGCGCCCACGGCGTGGCAGCCCGTCGCCTGGGCCTGCGCCAGCCCCTGCACGGCCGCGTGGCCGGTGCAGCAATGCGCGCAGTGCGCCGCCCCCGCCGCGATGCTTCCTCGGCCATCGCTGCAGAAAGCGCGGAACCCGCCAACGGTGCGCGCCGTCGTTCCTGGCGCCAGCTGGGGCTCCGTCGGCAACCAAGGCGGTAATCGCTTCAGATCACCTGCGGGCCGGACACGTCAACGTGTCCGGCCCGCAGTCTTTCCGAGCAACTAGAGTCGGCACGTGATCACGCTGACGGCCCGCCTGTCCCCGTCCGCACTGGACACCCGACGCGGCGTAGTCCGCCTCCACCCCGAGGTGCTGGACGCCTTGGGCNCGCTTCATATCCCCGGCGGGCCGGACACGTCAACGTGTCCGGCCCGCAGTCTTTCCGAGCAACTAGAGTCGGCACGTGATCACGCTGACGGCCCGCCTGTCCCCGTCCGCACTGGACACCCGACGCGGCGTAGTCCGCCTCCACCCCGAGGTGCTGGACGCCTTGGGCCTACGAGCCTGGGACGCCGTCAAACTCACCGGCGCCCGCGTGAGCGCCGCCCTGGCCGCAGCAGGCGAACAACCCCCGGGCGTAGTCCTGGTAGACGACGTGACCCTCACCAACCTGGGCATCATCGAGGGCTCCGAAATCGTCGTGGCCCCGGTCCAGGTGGCCGGCGCCCGCTCAATCACAGTCGCAGGCTCCCGCCTCGCAACCACGGCCCTGACGCCAGACCACGTCCGCATGGCCCTGACCGGCAAGGTCCTCACGGTCGGCGACAACGTGAGCCTGCTCCCCCAAGACCTGGCCCCACCGCCCGGCGCCAACGTCTCCGAGACGCGCCAACGCCTGTCCAACGCCATCGGCATGACGTGGACCAACGAACTCATCACCATCACCTCCACCGACCCAGCGGGCCCGGTGGCCGTCCAACCCTCCAGCGTCGTGGGCTGGCGCTCGGCCCAGGCCCCCGCAGCCGAGGTGACGCCGGTTGTGGTCCAGGAAAAGCACGACGCCCTGCCGCTAACCGACCTGGTGGGCCAAAAGGACCAGGCCCGCCGCCTGACCGAATGGCTGGAACTGATGTTCCGCCAGCCCGAACTCCTCACCAAGCTGGGCGCATCAGCCCGCCTGGCGGCCTTGATCAGCGGCCCGGAAGGCGTGGGCAAAGCAACCCTGGTCCGCGCGGTAGCCCACTCCGTGGACGCCACGATCGTGGAACTGGCCGCCCCCAGCATCTCCGTCCTGGAACCGGGCGCAATGGCCAAGCAGCTGGGCGACGCAATCGCAGCCGTCCCCGAACAACCAACCGTCCTCCTGCTGACCGACATCGACGCCCTGCTCCCGTCAACGCCACCCCCGGTAGCAACCGTCGTACTCGACATCCTCCGCACCGCCGTGTCCCGCCCAAACCTGGCCCTGGTCGTCACCTCAGCCCACGCAGAATCGGTAGACGCCCGCCTACGCGCCCCAGACCTGGTAGACCGCGAGCTAACGCTCCCCCTCCCAGACGGCGCCACCCGCACCGAACTCCTCCGCGTCCTGCTGCGCGAGGTCCCATTGGAGTCCGATGTGGACCTGAGCGCAGTAGCCGAACGCACCCCGGGCTTCGTAGCAGCCGACCTCTGCGCCCTACGCCGCGAAGCAGCAGTACGAGCCGCCCTCCGCCAACGCGAGGTAGCAGAACCCCGTGTGGGACAAGAAGATCTGCTGGGCGCCCTGAACACAGTCCGCCCGATCTCGATGTCAGCCTCCGACACAATCCAAACCGGCGGCCTGACCCTCGACGACGTGGGCGACATGATCGAGGTCAAGCAGGCCCTGACCGAAGCAGCCCTGTGGCCCCTCCGCTACCCCGACAGCTTCGCCCGCCTAGGAGTAGAACCCCCGCGCGGCGTCCTCCTCTACGGACCACCGGGGTGCGGCAAAACCTTCCTGGTCCGAGCACTGGCAGGCACCGGCCAACTGAACGTCCTGACCGTCAAGGGCGCCGAACTGATGGACAAGTTCGTAGGCGAGTCAGAACGAGCAGTCCGCGAACTCTTCCGCCGCGCCGCAGACGCCGCCCCAGCCCTCATCTTCCTCGACGAGGTCGACGCCCTGGCCCCACGCCGAGGCCAGTCCTCCGACGCCGGTGTAGCCGACCGCGTAGTAGCAGCCCTCCTAACAGAACTTGACGGCGTAGAACCACTCCGAGACGTAGTGGTGATCGCGGCAACCAACCGCCCCGAACTGATCGACCCGGCACTGCTGCGCCCAGGCCGTCTGGAACGCCTGGTCAACGTCCCACCACCAGACGCCGAAGCCCGCACAGAAATCCTCAAGGCATCCTCACGGAACACGCCACTGGCAGAAGACGTGGACCTGTCCGCACTGGCAGCCGAACTGGACATGTATTCGGCAGCAGACTGCGCAGCACTGGTACGCGAAGCGGCACTGACCGCAATGCGGGAATCGCTGGAGGCGGCTGAAGTAACCCAGGCCCACCTGGCAAAGGCGAGGCAGGTAGTGCGCCCGTCCCTGGACCCAGCACAACTGGCGTCACTGGCGGCCTACGCAGCAAACCGACAAGCCTAAGCCCCAATATCAGCGAAGGCGAAGCCGAGCCCGTATCTCCCATACGGGCCGGGTGGGGTGGTCCCGTCACGAGTCGTGCCCGATCGTGACCGGACCACCCCACCACCGCAAGCACCTACGCAACAGCAAGCCGCCCTGAGCAACAGGCGTGCCATCAACCCGCCCGCGGCGCTGGCCGGTCTTTGATCAGATTGGCGGGGTCTGGGGCGGCGCCCCAGAAAGCAGCCGGAACATGACTACGGCACGCGCCCACCTACGGACACAAAACAGGAACCCGCCAACGCACCAGGGGGACGACCTACGAAACCGCCGCGGCTCTAAAAATCACTTGTTCTTAGAAGGACCCTGATAATCATTCGTGACAATCAGAATGATCCCAGGCGCAGAAGACTGAATCCCATCGAACCGAGGCTCAACCCGGGCCTTCAAAACCGAAGCGAGCTCCTTAGCAGAAGCTTCCTCATCAGTCCCGGGACGGAAATAAACGGTAGTGGTGGGAATAGTCCCAGAGGAGTAGTTCCCAGTCCCCTCAACAGCCCACCCACTGGCTCGAACATCATCAGCAGCCCGAACAGCCAACCCAGTAATGGTCGAGTTGTTGTAAACCCGAACAGAAACCTTGGGCACCCCGGGCTGAGTGACAGGAGGCGGCGGCACAACAGCAGACGACGACGCCGCAGGCGGAGTCGTAGTGGTAGCCGCAGGCGCCGAAGGCGACTCAGAGGTAGGAGGAGTAGTAGTCGACTCGGTGGTCGTCTGCGCGGGAGGCGCGGTAGAAGACCCTCCAGCAGAGGGACTCTCATCACCCCCACCGAACAAACTGACAACGCCGATCACCAACGCCACAGCAGCAACACCCAGCAGGGCGAAGCCGGCAGCCTTGGCCGGACGGGAAGGGCTAGCGGACTCGGGGGAGGTCATCAGTCCTCGGTGCTCCTGGCGCGTGCACGAACCCTGGCGCGGCCTGTCCGCACGCCTCTCAACCGCTTGACCAGCATCGGATCGGCAGCCAACGCGGCTTCCGACTCGATCAGGCCGTTGAGGAGCTGGTAGTAGCGGGTGGCCGACATGTCGAACAGTTCCCTGATGGCCTGTTCCTTGGATCCCGAGTACTTCCACCACTGACGCTCGAACGCGAGCATCGTGCGTTCGCGGCTGGTCAGCCCGTCAGCGGAGGTGAGCGTCTCGGCGTGATCCATCTGGCTCCCCACGGTCGCCACACCATCTCAGGTGCGGGCAATTCAATCACGTGATCGTTCCAACCTACCGCGCGACACCGACAGTTTTGGACCGCTTAAAGTCTGACCATGGCCGTGCAACGCATCCGCATCGCTGGCGACCCCGTGCTCCACAACCCGACGCGCGAGGTCACCGAGTTCGACACCGACCTCAAGACCCTCGTCGACGACATGTTCGAGACGATGGCAGCCGCTCGCGGAGTCGGGCTCGCGGCCAACCAGATCGGTGTCGACCTGCGGGTTTTCGTGTACGACTGCCCGGATGACGAGGGTGTCCAGTACCGCGGCGTGATCTGCAACCCCGTGCTGGAGACCTCCGAGATCCCGGAGACCATGCCGGATCCGGACGACGACTTCGAGGGCTGCCTCTCCGTTCCGGGTGAGGCGTACCCGACCGGACGCGCCCGTTGGGCGAAGGTCACCGGGCAGGACCTGGACGGGCAGCCGTTCGAGGTCGAGGGCACCGGATTCTTCGCTCGCTGCCTGCAGCACGAGACCGACCACCTCAACGGCTACCTCTACCTCGACCGTCTCGTGGGCCGCTACAAGAAGGAATCCAAGCGGATGCTGCGCGACAACGAGTGGGGAGTGCCGGACCTGTCCTGGGACCCGGCAGACCCCGCGAACTTCGACGACGACGAAGACTGACGAGGACTAGGGCCGGAGCACCGACTCCACCTGCGCCAGTTCATCAGCCGTCAAAGCACCGAACGCCAGCGCACCCGCGTTCTCCTCGACCTGCTCCACGGTCCGCACCCCCGGAATCGGGATCAGCCGGGGAGAACGCGCCCAGAACCACGCCAGTGCGCCCTGCACCAACGTCCTCCCACCGGAAGTCAGCACGTCCCGCACGGACTCCCGCGCCTTCAGGAACTCCGGTGAAGGCTTCCCATCCACGAAGAACCGCAGCCAGTCGGGGTTCGTCACGCGCACGTCGTCCAACGGCAAGTCGGTGAACGTCTCCCGCGCCAGCAGCCCCATCGCGAGCGGACGCCGGCACAGCACCGCGTACTCCCCCGCGTACATCTCAGGGTTGTCGAACAGCAGGTTGATGTCCGCCTGCGCCGCGATCCCGTGCTCCCCCTCGCAGAAGAACCGAGCCCGCGCGACGTCATCGGTGCTCCACCCGTAGGCACGGATCTTGCCCTCGCGAACCAGCACCTCGCACTCGTCCCGCAACAACGCCGCGTCCTCCAGCGGCAAGTCGCCGATGTGCAGCTGATACAGGTCGATCCAGTCGGTCCCCAAGCGCCGCAACGACCCCTCGACGGCACGGCGCAGGTAGGAAACCGATCCTTCGTTGCCGGTCATCCGGCGCGACTCGGCGTCGAACCCGCAACCCCACTTGGAAGCGATCAACACCTGGTCACGCACACCGGCAAACGCTTGCCCCACGAGCGTTTCCGCGTGCCCGCACCCGTAGACGTCCGCGGTGTCGAACAGCGTCACGCCGAGCTCCACCGCCCGCCGCAGCGCCTTGACCGACTGCCCGTCGTCAGCCGGTCCCCATCCGACCGGCGAACCGTCCGGACCCGCGAACGGCCCACCCATGGCCCACGTTCCGAAACCCAACTTCCCGAGATCCGTCATGAGGACACCGAACATCCTGGAGCGCGCTCCAGGTCAAGAAACGACTTGCGAGAGTCAGCGACCATCAAGGCATGCCACTCGACAACCTCGTCGCCTTCATCGCGGCCTCGTTCCTCATCGCACTGTCGCCCGGACCCGGCACGGCCATGGTCCTGCGACAGTCGGTGCACGGGCGAAAAGCCGCGCTGGCGACGGTGTTCGGCATGGAGGTCGGCGTCGCCTGCTGGGCGATCGCCGCGGCTCTCGGCATCTCGGTGCTGCTGACGGCGTCGGAGATCGCCTACCACGGACTCCGCATCGCCGGCGCGGTCTTCCTGATCTACCTGGGCGTCAAGGCCCTGATCAGCAAGACCAAGCCCGAGACCGCACCCCCGCCCGCCAGCCACGCGTTCCGCAGCGGGTTGATCGTGAACCTGGCCAACCCGAAGCTCGGCGTGTTCGCGATCTCGTTCCTACCGCAGTTCGTGCCTGCCGGGGAGGCCGGCCAGGGGGTTCTGCTCTTCCTCGCCGTGTTCTGGGTCGTCATCGACACGGTCTGGTACCTGATCATCGTGTCGATCCTGCACACCATCCGCGGCTGGCTCAGCCGCCCGCGGGTCCGACCGGCGCTCGAGAAGCTGTCGGGCAGCGTGCTGCTGGCGCTCGGAGTCCGGCTGGTACTCGACCCGCGTTGAGATCGGGTTGCCCCGGCGCCAGAACAGCTCGGGCAACCCGGCCAGCTCGTCGAGGGTGTGGCACGCGGCCATCGACGCGTAGCCACCGGCCAGCACGTGCGCACGAATTCGGTCCAGACGGCCGAACTCGATCACCTCACCGGCGATCAGGAACGGCAGCACCAGCTGCCAGGCCTGGACCACCGCGGGACGACGCCGGTGAGGTGCGCGCATGGCCGCGCGCGCGACTCGTAACAGGTGCTCGTTCGCGCTCATCGTGTACGGGTGCGCCGAGTGGTCCCAGTTCCACCGGCGCTCCTCCGTGACGGCACACCGCACGCACTCGACGGGACCGGTGCCCAGTTCGGCACCGCACCGGGAGCACGCCAGCAGCGTCATCGCCCAGTCGACGCACGTCCACGGGTACTCGCCGACGTCGGCGGATGTGACCAACTCGGCCAGTTCCCGGTCGGCGAGCTGCGATGACATCCGCAGCGCCTCCCAATCCGCGAGCCAGAACTGGTCCAGCAGCTCGGCGCAGAAACCGCAGTCGGGGTAGCCGCGACCTGCGAGTTCACCGCAGGAAGGGCATGCCGAGACCACGGCGGGACGTTGACCGCGACGCGCGCCGGGCGGGAACGGCTGATGATCCGCCACGAGAGAGAAGATTAGGGGCAAACGACGGCCTTGGCAGCTACGCCGCGCGCTGACTATGGTCAGGTCTCGACAACTCAACAAAACGCGGGAGCTCGCGCCTGAGCGGGCTGAGAGGGTGACTGGCTGTAGTGCCGGTGTCACCGACCGCCTGAACCTGACCGGGTAATGCCGGCGTAGGGAGGAATGTCGTGACGGCACTTGACGACCGTTCGGTCAAGCCCACTGTTACCACCGGCCCGATCTCGGGCTCCCGCAAGGTGTACCGCGATGGTGTGCCTTTCCGCAGGGTGGAACTGACCAACGGCGAACATGTCGATCTGTACGACACTTCCGGTCCGTATACCGACGAGAACGCGACCATCGACGTCCACAGTGGACTGCCCGACATCAGGTCGGGGTGGATCGCCGCACGGGAACCGATCAACGGAGCTGTCAGTCAGCTCGCGTACGCGAAGGCCGGGATCATCACCCCGGAGATGCGCTACATCGCGGTGCGCGAGAACCTCGACGCGGAGTTCGTGCGCAACGAGGTGGCCATCGGGCGTGCGGTCATTCCGTTGAACCGCAAGCACCCCGAGGCCGAGCCGATGATCATCGGCAAGAAGTTCCTCGTGAAGATCAACGCCAACATCGGCAACTCCGCCGTGTCGTCGTCGATCGAGGACGAGGTCGAGAAGATGGTGTGGGCGTCCCGCTGGGGTGCCGACACGATCATGGATCTGTCCACCGGCAAGCGCATCCACGAGACGCGCGAGTGGATCCTGCGCAACTCGCCGGTGCCCATCGGCACCGTGCCGATCTACCAGGCGCTGGAGAAGGTCAACGGCGACCCGGCCTCGTTGACGTGGGAGATCTACCGCGACACCGTGATCGAGCAGTGCGAGCAGGGCGTGGACTACATGACGGTCCACGCGGGCGTGCTGCTGCGGTACGTGCCGCTCACGGCCAAGCGGGTCACCGGCATCGTCTCGCGCGGCGGGTCGATCATGGCCGCGTGGTGCCTCGCGCACCACAAGGAGAGCTTCCTCTACACGCACTTCGAGGAGCTCTGCGACATCCTGCGCACCTACGACGTGACGTTCTCGCTGGGTGACGGGCTGCGGCCGGGTTCCATCGCGGACGCCAACGACGCGGCGCAGTTCGCCGAGCTCAAGACGCTGGGCGAGCTCACGCACATCGCGCGGGCCAAGGACGTCCAGGTCATGATCGAGGGACCCGGCCACGTGCCGATGCACAAGATCGCCGAGAACGTCCGGCTCGAAGAGGAGTGGTGCGGCGAGGCGCCGTTCTACACCCTCGGGCCGCTGGCCACGGACATCGCGCCGGCGTACGACCACATCACGTCCGCGATCGGCGCGGCGCAGATCGGCTGGCTGGGCACCGCGATGCTCTGCTACGTCACGCCGAAGGAGCACCTCGGCCTGCCGAACCGGGACGACGTGAAGACCGGCGTGATCACGTACAAGATCGCGGCGCACTCCGCGGACCTCGCCAAGGGCCACCCCGGCGTCCAGGACTGGGACGACGCGTTGTCCAAGGCGCGCTTCGAGTTCCGCTGGGAGGACCAGTTCAACCTGTCGCTCGACCCGGACACCGCGCGCTCGTTCCACGACGAGACGCTTCCCGCGGAACCGGCGAAGACGGCGCACTTCTGCTCGATGTGCGGGCCGAAGTTCTGCTCCATGAAGATCACCCAGGACGTGCGGCGCTACGCCGAGGAACGCGGACTGTCCACTGTGGAAGCGATCGAGGCGGGCATGGCGGAGAAGTCCGACGAGTTCGCCGACACCGGCAACAAGGTCTACCTGCCAGTGGTGGAAACGACGTGACAGCAACACCTCCACGGGTCCTCACCATCGCCGGAAGCGATTCCGGCGGTGGTGCGGGGATCCAGGCCGACCTCCGCACGCTCTTCGCGTGCGGAGTGCACGGCTGTGTCGCGCTGACCGCCGTGACGGTCCAGAACTCGCTCGGTGTCACGGGTGTGGCCGAGATCCCGGCGGAAACCGTTGCGGCGCAGATCATCTCGGTGGCCGAGGACATCGGGCTGCAGGCCGCGAAGACCGGCATGCTCGCGTCGGCGGCCATCATCGAGGCGATCACGCCGGCACTGGACCGGGTCGGGATCGGCCGCTCCGGGAAGACGCCGTTCGTCGTCGACCCGGTCTCGGCGTCGATGCACGGCGACCAGCTGCTGGCCGACTCGGCGCTGGACGCGTTGCGGGGCTTGCTCTTCCCGCGCGCGACGCTGGTGACGCCGAACCTCGACGAGGTGCGGCTGATCACCGGGATCACCGTCAAGGACCGCGACGACCAACGCGTGGCGGCGGAAGCGTTGTACGCCATGGGTCCGGAGTGGGTGCTCGTGAAGGGCGGCCACATGTGGGACGACCCGGAGTGCCTCGACCTGCTGTACGACGGTCGCGAGTTCATCGAGTTGCCCGGCCCGCGTTACGACGTCAAGCACACGCACGGCAGTGGTGACACTTTGGCGTCGTCGATCAGTGCGGCGCTGGCGAAGGGTGCTTCGGTGCCGGAAGCCGTGCGGTTCGGCAAGGACTTCATCGTTCGATCGGTCGCCGCCGCTTACCCGTTGGGTGCCGGAGTCGGCCCCGTGTCTCCGCTGTGGAGGCTCGACAAGTAGCGGGCGTACATCGCCCTCAGGTCGGTGGTCTCGGGGTCGAGCAGCCAGACCGTCAGCGCGCCTTCCAGGAAGGCGATCAGCTCGACGGCCGCTGCCTCCCCGAGCACACCGGCGAAGTGCCGCCGCAGCAACCGGTTCCGCGCCCGGAACCGCTGCGTGATCTCGTCGTCGCGCGCCAGGTGCTCGGCCTGCAGCACCGTGTGCAACGTCGCCAAACCCTTGTGCGCCATGGTGTGTTCGGCGTCTTCCAGCAACGCCTGAACCAGGTCGCTGCCGGTGACCCGAGCCGCCGCCCGTGCGTCGAACTCGTCCAGGACCGCCTTGAGCAGGTTCTCCTTGGACCCGAAGTGGTGGATCACCGCGGACGGCGTGACGCCCGCCTTCTTCGCGATGGCCGCAACGCCCGTGCCCGCGTACCCGTTGACCCCGAACAGCTCGATCGCGGCGTCGACGATCTCGCGACGTCGCTCGACGCCGCGCTGCTGCACCTGCCCCTTGACCCCAACGATGGGAAAAAGACTAGCCGCTGCCATTATGCTGAACAACCATGCAGGAAAATGAGGTCAGGACAGAGCTGGTCATCCCCGCGCCGATCGACGACGTGTGGAGGGTGCTGGTGGACTTCACGGGCTATGCCGACTGGAACCCCGTGATGGAATACACGCAGGTAGACGACCTGAAGACCAAGGTGAAGGCGGCCAAGGGCACGCCGTTCGAACGCGACTTCGAGGGCGAGATCACCTCGGCCGAGAAGTACGTGCTGGCGTCCCAGGGCGGCGACCCGGCGACGTTCTTCGGCCGCCACCGCTGGGAGCTGAGCGAGGTCGACGGAGGCACGCGGCTGGTGAACGTCGAGGAGTTCACCGGCCCGATGGCCGCCGGCGTGCTGGCGCAGACCCGCGACGTGCTCGTCGCGGAGTTCGACACCTTCAACGACGCGCTGCGCCGGCTATTCGTCCAGGCAGAGGCAGAAGGGATGTCCCGCGGGGTCGAACAGCACCCGGACGCCAGGCTGCGGCTGGAACTCGGCCACGCTCGCCCCCAGGGACACCGCCTCGGCGACGGCTGATTCCAGGTCACCGACCTGGAAGTCGAAATGCATCATCGGGCGCTGCTGTCCGTCGACCGGCGGCCAGACCGGCGCCCGATAGCCGTCCGCGCGCTGGAACACGAAGAACGGTCCGTTCGGGGAGGCCGCGACGATCGTGGTGTCCGGCTCCTCCTGGCCGATGTGCCAGCCGAGGAGCTCGGCGTAGAACCGCGCCAGCGCACCGGGGTCGGGCGCCTCGATCGTCGTGCCCCACCACATGCCGCCGGTGCGGGACTTCATGCGCTACTTCGACTCTTCACCGACGAGCGTCTCCAGCGCGTCCAACGCGTTCACGAGCGCCGCGACGTGCTCGGGCGTGAGCTGCTCGATCCGGCGCTGCAGCTCGCGCACCCGCGCGGACCGCACACCGGAGACCATCGTCTCGCCCTCGGGCGTGGGCGTGGCGAGCCACGCACGGCCGTCCTGCGGGTCGGGTTCGCGCTTCACGTACCCGGCCTCGACCAGCGCGGCGACGATGCGGGACAACGTCGGCGGCGCCACGCCTTCCTTGTTCGCCAGGTCGCCCAGGCGCATGGGGCCGCACCTGGCCAGCGTGGCGAGCGCGGAGACCGCGCCGGGGCCGAGTCCGGGGGAACCGGTGCGTCGCAGCAACCGGGCCAGCCGGCCGATCGCCAGGTACAGGCGCGCGGTCGCGTCCTCGACCTCGGCGTCAATGGGGGCCGTCACGGCTAGTCGTCCTCCTCGGCGGATTTCAGGTAATGCTCAATCATCCCCCAGCACGTGTGTACCCAAGGTAGCGGCTACCCGGCACTGAGTTCTGGCGAAGAGCTAGAACTGATCTAGCGCCTCCTAAGTGAATTTCCCACTCACCAAGGAGGAAACCTGATGCATTCCGCCGTGGAAGCTCGTTCTACAAGGCGGGTGAGCTCGCCTGGGCCGAGAAGCGTTGCGGAATCCGGCCGGCAGGTTCGTATCAAGCGATGAGCGAAGGAACCTTCGGGACGACGCGGAACGGCGTGGTCGTGGACTGGCGCCGACCGCCGCCGACCACCCAGTCGAGCACAATGAGAAACGTGCAGTCACAGCGCTTGGCACGGAAGCTGACCTCGAAGTACTCCGGGTCGAGACGACTGATCTGGTAGGGAAACCCAGCTGATCGGGGCGGCGGGAGGTTCGGCCCGACGCGGGCACGCGGCGCAAAGCGCCCGCCGGTGACCAGCGGCTCGGGCTCATCCAGGTCGAACACGACGTACCTCGTCGTGAGAGGAGTGATCCACCGGCACCAGACGCGGCGGTATCTGCCACTGGTCGGAGGACCGGCACGGTGCAGCACGTCGACTCGCATGCCGACCAGAAGAACCTCCTCGTCACTCGGGTTCTTCGCGGACAGTTCAACCTTCGCCGTGTCGGTGTAGGCCCGTGTGATGGCGTCGGGCGCGGCCGGATCCTCGTATCGCTGCGTGCAGCTCTGCACGACCTGAGCGGTGAGATCGAGAGTCGGCGGTACTAAGACTGGTGTCTGCGACCACACGATCACGGCCACACCAAGCAGAGCGCGGTCAACGCCACGAGATCTGGCCACCACACGCGGCGGCCCATCTCGTGGCGATGAAACGAGAGCACGCCTGTCTGCAAGACGAACGCGTTCTTCTGCACGTTCCCGCTGACTTCGTTGCGGACCTCTTGCGGCACCGAGGAACAGTACCGATGCCCTTGGCACCGTTCAGATTCCCGGTGACGAGGCCTGCGCCCAGAATCGCTGCGGAATCCGGCCGGCCAGCCGCGCCAACCGGCCGCCCTCGACCGCGCACCGCATCGCCGCCGCCATCCGTTCCGGATCATCGGCCCTGGTCACCGCGGTCGCCAGCAACACGGCCGAGCACCCCAGCTCCATGGCCAATGCCGCGTCGGATGCCGTGCCGATCCCCGCGTCCAGGACCACCGGCACCGAGGCCCGGGACGTGATCAGCTCGATGTTGTGCGGGTTGCGGATGCCCAGGCCCGTCCCGATCGGCGAGCCCAGCGGCATCACCGTGGCACACCCGATGTCCTGGAGCTTCAAAGCCAGCACCGGATCGTCGTTGGTGTACGGCAGGACGACGAACCCGTCGTTCACCAGCCGCTCGGCCGCGTCGAGCAGCTCGACCGGGTCCGGCAGGAGGGTCTCCTCGTCGTGGACGACCTCCAGCTTGACCCAGTTCGTCCCCAACGCCTCGCGCGCGAGCTGCGCGGTCAGCACGGCCTCCGCGGCGGTGCGGCAGCCCGCGGTGTTCGGCAGAACCTCGATCCCCAGGCGCCGCAACAGCTCCAGCACCCCGGTCTGGCCGGCCGCGTCGACCCGGCGCATGGCCACGGTCGTGAGCTCGGTGCCGGACGCGACCAGCGCGCGTTCCAGCACGGACAGGTTCGCGGCACCTCCGGTGCCGGTGATGAGCCGGGACCGGAACTCCCGGCCCGCGATGATCAGCGGATCGTCCACGTCAGCCTCCCTGGACCGCGGTCAGCACCTCGACCACGCCGCCATCCGGCACGATCGTCTTGTCCCACAACGCCCTCGGCACCACGGCGCCGTCGAGCGCGACGGCCACGCCCTTGTCGGGCGCCCCCACCAGCGACACCACCGCGGCTACCGAACTGCCGTCGGCAAGATCTCGAAAAGTGCCGTTGACCTGTGCCTTCACGAACTTCCTCCCTCGATCATCTCGACCACGAGACGAGCGGTGTGCGGGGCCAGCAGGAGGCCGTTGCGGTGGTGGCCGGTCGCGGCGATCACGCCCGGTTCCAGCCACCGCACGACCGGGACGTTGTCCGGGCTGCCCGCGCGGAACCCGACCGCGGCTTCGGTCAGCGCGTACTCGGCGATGCCCGGCAGCACGGTTTCCGCGTCCCGCAACAGGTCTCGCACGCCCGCGACCGTGACGTCGGTGTCGAACCCGGCCTCGTACTGGGTCGCGCCGACCACCAAGCCATCGGTCCGCGGCACGAGGTACACCGGGCGACCCGACACCAACGCACGGATGGTGTGCCGTGGCGGCGGCAACGCACCCGGACGATGGGTGAGCCTGAGGATCTCGCCCTTCACCGGGCGGATCACGTCGCGCAACGCCGGGTGCAACAGCCCGCTCCAGGCCCCGGCGGCGATCACCTGGACCTTGCCGTCCACATTGGACGTCACACCGGCTTCCACACATGCCTTCCACAGTGCGGAAAGCAGCTCGCGGTTGTCGACGGCGAGGTCACCGGACGCGTACACGCCACCACGGACAGCAGGACCGAGCGACGGCTCCAGCGCGCGTATTTCCCGTGAGGTCAGCAACTCCCCCGCGTGCCGGAGATCAGTGAGGTCGCCGGGCTGCGTGCCGACCGCCAACGTCCCGGCGGTGAACAGTTCGACCCCGATCGACGAGGCGAACGAAGGCCACATCGCCAGGGCTTCAACACCCTGTGCCACCACGGCTTCCTCGCCCGGCCAGGCCTCCGTCAACGGCGCGAGCATGCCGCCCGCGACCCGTGATCCGGCGTGCGGCGAACCGTCGTCGGACACGGAAACCGAGTAGCCGGCCCGTGCCGCGGCCAACGCGACGGACAGGCCGATGACACCGCCACCTCGGACGGACACTTCCACAGTCAAGGCATTCACGCTCCCTGCGCCGGCATGACCCGGATCAGGTTCGACGGTCGGAGCGAACCACGCTCCCTCTCAGCCCGGTCTTCTCCAGGCTCCCGTGCGGACCGACCTCAACATAACGGTTAACGTGCGTACGTGCCAGGACTCGACGGAAACCTGATCAGGCAACGACTCGCCGACGCGACGCTCTACCTCTGCACGCCGAACCGGCCTGATCTGGCCGAGTTCGCCGATGCCGCGCTCGCCGGCGGGGTCGACATCATCCAGTTGCGGGACAAGTCACTGGAGGCGAAGCAGGAGATCGCGGCGCTGGAAATCCTCGCCGAGGCCTGCGACACCCACGGCAGGCTGCTCGCCGTCAACGACCGCGCGGACATCGCCCACGCGCTCCGTGCGGACGTGCTGCACCTCGGCCAGGACGACCTGCCCGTCTCGTGCGCGCGCCACATCATCGGGGAGCACCCGGTGATCGGCCGCTCCACGCACGACGTCGGCCAGATGCAGGCGGCGGCGACGCAGCACGGCGTGGACTACTTCTGCACCGGCCCCTGCTGGCCGACGCCGACCAAACCAGGACGCCCGGCGCCGGGACTGGACCTCGTCAAGGCCACGAAGGGCATGCGGCGACCGTGGTTCGCGATCGGCGGCATCGACCTGCAGAACCTCCACGAGGTGAAGGCCGCGGGTGCCACGCGCGTGGTCGTCGTGCGGGCCATCACCGAGGCGGAAGACCCGCGCAAGGCTGCCGAGTTGTTCAAAACTGAACTTAGTCGTTGAAATTTGAACAAACTCGCGTACGCTCGAACCCGTGAGCGCACCCGTTCTGTACCTGAGCCACGGAGCACCTCCGCTGGCTGACGACGAGACGTGGACCAGAGAGCTCAAGGACTGGTCCGCCACCCTCCCGCGCCCGGAGGCCGTGCTCATGGTCTCCGCGCACTGGGAGGAGGCGCCGACCACCATCGGCGCCACGACGACCGTGCCGCTGGTCTACGACTTCTGGGGCTTCCCGCAGCGGTACTACGAGGTCACGTACACCGCTCCCGGTGCGCCGGAGCTCGCGGAGGACGTGAAGAAGCTCCTCGGCGGACACGTCCAGCAGGACGCGGAGCGCGGGCTCGACCACGGCGCCTACGTGCCGCTCAAGGAGATGTTCCCCGACGCGGACGTGCCGGTGCTGCAGATGTCGCTGCCCACGCTCGACCCGCGCGAGCTGCACGACATCGGCCGGAAGCTCGCACCGCTGCGGGACAAGAACGTCCTGATCGTCGGCAGCGGGTTCATGACGCACAACCTGAGCTGCGTGCACTTCAACCAGGGCCCGGACTACGAGCCGCCGTCGTGGTCGAAGGAGTTCGACGACTGGGCGCACCAGCAGCTGGCGAACGGCGACGTGGACGCGTTGCTGGACTTCCAGCAGAAGGCGCCGGCCGCCGGGATCGCACACCCGCGGACCGAGCACTTCGCGCCGCTGTTCGTGGCGCTGGGCGCGGCGAGCAACGAGAAAGCCCGTACCAGTGTTGAAGGCTTCTGGTACGGGCTCTCGAAACGATCAGTGCAGTTCAGTTAGCCACGCGTCAGGGTCAGGCCGTAGCGCGACAGGATCGGGTTCACCGGCTGGAAGAACGTGGTGCCGCCGGACGAGCAGTTGCCCGAACCGCCGGACGTCACGCCCTGGGCCTGGCCGAAGCCCGAGCCCGCCACCCACGAGCCACCCGAGTCACCGGGCTCCGCACACGCGTTGGTGCGGGTGAGGCCGCGGACGGTGCCCTGCGGGTAGTTCACGGTCTGGTTGTAGGCCTGGACCGTGCCGCAGCGCCAGCCGGTCGTGGAGCCCGAACGGCAGATCTGCGAGCCGATGGCCGCGACGGTGGAGCCGCGAACGATCACGTTCGCGCCGCCGTAGCGGTTGACCCACGGACGCGGGGTCCAGTTGGCGTTGGTGCGGACGTGCGCCATGTCGCTGCCCGGGAACACCGAGCCGGCGAACGAGCCCGCCGCGACGCGGTTGTAGCCGGAGACACCCGTGCCGGCGCGGCCGCAGTGACCGGCGGTCACGTAGCCGCCGCTCACCGAGAAGCCGAGCGAGCAACGGCCGCCGCCGCTCATGTAGATCGCGTCACCACCGCGCAGGTCGTACAGCGTGGTCGGGCTCTCGGTCACCTCGGCGACCTGGACCGAACCGCTGATGGACTTCGCCGTGGCGATCCACTTGTCGGCCGCCGCGTCCCGGACGTTCTTGTTGACCTCGACGACGACGCTGTTCGACTTCTCGTCGACGCGCCAGCTGGTGATGCTCGCCGGGGCGCTCATGAGGTCGAGCACCGACTTGGTGCCGCTGAGCTGAGTGAGCGAGTTCTTGACGACCTTGACGTCGGCGCCGTTCACGGAGAGTCCCGACTTGGTCACCGCGACGGTCAGTCTGCCGCTCGACTGGTCGATCCACGCTCCGCCGAACGCGTCGCCGAGAGAGGCCTTCGCCTGCTCCGCGACTTCACTCGACTTGAGGTCACTGGCCAACCGGACGCGTGCCTGGTCAGCGTTCAGGCCCAAATCACGTTCCACCGCTTGGAGCAATTCGGCCGGGTAGCTCTCCGTGTCGGAACCGGTTGGGGCGACTGGTGCGGCAGGGGCGCCAAACGCCGGTACGCTGAGAGCAGTCACGACTCCGGTGGCGAGCAACACGGCACCGGTAACACGGGCCGCACTCGTGCGGTTCATCAGACGTCTCCCTCACTTTCGGGTGCAGGGGAACCCGAGAGATCGGTTGCAGGGACCTCTCTCGGGGGCTCTAGGGGGACGGGTGGTGGGGCGGCGGCAGGGGTCGCCCCACCCCTCCAATCCCCAGATCTCGTTCTCGTCTTGTGAAGGCGCCGCGCTCAAGTGGTCTTGCCACGAGCCACATCGCGCCTCCTCCCGGTCTCTTTCGGACCTAATCCTTCGCCCGTTCGAGTGACGTTATGGGCATGTTATCTATTACGCCCTACCTCGACCGTGGACGAAGTGTGTCACAGCTCACGACAGATCAACTGCGGTGCGTAGCAATTGACAGTTAACTATCGCTCAAAGTAGTGACGTGATCACCGAATGGGGTCGACAGTTGACGGCGGCGTCGAGCTGTCGGTCGGCTGTCGGGATTCTGTCGACGTGGTCGATGGTCCGGTCGGCGTGGTGCTTTCGGTGGGCGACTGACCGGACGTGCTCGGAGGCACCGTCACGGTCTCTGTTTCGGTCTTCGTCGTCTCGGTGTGGGTCTCGGTGTGCGTGCTCGTCGTGGACGTCTTCCCGGGGTCCGCCGAAGTCGGTTTCCCGGTGACGAGTTGAACGCTCGTGACGGTCAGAACAGTCACCACGAACGCGAGCAGGCCGCCCACCGCGATGACCTGCCAACGCTTTTCGCGTTCCATCGAGCGTTGGTAGAACACGGCGCCCACTGTGGTCACCACGCTCGCGAGAATCGCGCCGATGATGGTGCCGGCGACGTTGAGGCGAAGGCTCAGCACGGCCGCGGTGGCGGCGGCGAGCACACTCGCGATGAGCTTGACGGGGGTGATCTTCTCCTTCTCAGACATGACACTTGTAGGACGTCGGGCACAGTTCACCGGTTGTGCCCCGGTGACGTGCATCATCAACGCATGCGTCTGGTGACTCTCGAGGACATCCACGCGGCCGCCGCCGCGATCGCCCCGCACGTCGTCCACACCCCGTTGCTGTCGTTCGACTCCGGGTTGTGGATCAAGCCCGAGATGCTCCAGCCCATCGGGGCCTTCAAACAGCGCGGGGCGGTGAACGCGTTGTCCCGCATACCTTCCGAGGACCGGGCGCGCGGTGTCGTGGCGTATTCGAGCGGTAACCACGCGCAGGCGGTCGCTTACGCCGCCAAGACTCTGGGCATGCCGGCGGCGATCGTCGTGCCGGACAACACACCACAGCTGAAGATCGACGCGACGCGGGCGCACGGCGCAGAGGTGTTCGTCGTCGGCATCACCGAACGCGAGTCGCGGGCCTACGAACTGGTCGAGGAGCGCAAGGCGACGCTGATCCCGCCGTTCGACCACCCGGACGTGATCGCCGGTCAGGGCACGATCGGTCTGGAGATCTGCGCGGACCTGCCGGAGGTGGCGACGGTCCTGGTCCCGGTGAGCGGCGGCGGGCTGATCTCCGGCGTCGCCACGGCGGTGAAGTCGTTGCGCCCCAACGTTCGCGTGATCGGTGTCGAGCCCGAGCTCGCTGGTGACACCGCCGCTTCGTTCGCGGCCGGCTCGCTGGTTCGCTGGGACGCGCACGACCGCGCCCGCACGGCCGCCGACGGTCTGCGAGCCGAGCCGTCCGAGCTCACCTGGGCGCACATCCGCGAGTACGTCGACGACGTGATCACGGTGACCGAGGACGAGATCCGCGACGCGGTGAAGCAGATCGCCCGCCGCACGCGGGTCGTGTCCGAGACGAGCGGCGCCGTGCCCGTTGCCGCATACCTGAACCGCTCGCTGCCCGCCGGTCCGGCCGTCGCCGTGGTGTCGGGCGGCAACATCGAGCCCGCGCTGCTGGCGTCGATCCTCGGATGATCACGCTCGACGACGTCCGTTCGGCCGCAGCGGTGATCGCGCCGCACGTGGTGCGCACGCCGCTGCTGCCGTTCGGTCCTGGCTGGCTCAAGCCGGAGAACCTGCAGCCGATCGGCGCCTTCAAACTCCGTGGCGCGCTGAACGCCTTGGCACGCCTGGAGAACCGTTCGAACGGCGTGGTGGCGTACTCCAGCGGCAACCACGCCCAGGCGGTGGCGTTCGCGGCCCACCTGCACGGTGTTCCGGCCGCGATCGTGATGCCGGACAACACGCCGACGGTCAAGATCGAGGCCACGAAGGCGTTGGGCGCCGAGGTCTTCATCGTCGGCATCACCGAGCGCGTGGAACGGGCCGAGGCTCTCGTCGCCGAACGCGGCGCGGCGCTCATCCCGCCGTTCGACCACCCGGACGTGATCGCCGGCCAGGGCACCATCGGCCTGGAGATCCTGGAGGATCTGCCCGACGTCGAGGCCGTGATCGTGCCGATGTCCGGCGGCGGGCTGATCTCCGGAGTCGCCACGGCGGTCAAGGCGCTGCGCCCGGACGTCCGGGTGATCGGTGCGGAACCGGCCCTGGCCGCCGACATCGCCGCCTCGCTGAAGGCGGGCTCGTTGATCCGCTGGGACCCCGTAGAGCGGGCTCAGACGGTCGCTGACGCGTTGCGGGACGAACCGTCGGCGCTCACCTGGTCCCACATCAGCAAGCTCGTCGACGACGTGATCACGGTGACCGAGGACGAGATCCTCGCCGCGGTGGCCCACCTGGCTCGCCGGGCCCGGCTGATCGCCGAACCGAGTGGGGCCGTGGCCGTGGCAGCGCAGGCGAAGTTCGGTGGGGCGGGTGTCGGCGTCGTGTCCGGCGGGAATGTCGACCCGGCGCTGCTGGCGCGGCTGTTGGTGGCCTGAGCGCCACCAGCGACCTGGACGCTAGTGGTGCGCCTTCTCGCCACCTGACCTGATGTGGGTCGGCGGACCCTCCACCCCGCAGTGCAGGCACTCGCCGGGGTGCGGGGTCTCGTGCTGCTCAGGAGCCGCGTCCAGCACGCCGTTGTCCACGCCGATCGCGAGCACACCACCGATGATCGCCGCGACCGCGCACAGCACGAGCGCCATCTGCCACCCGGAGGTCATGACCTCCGGGTCCGTGTAGTCGTCGCCCATCAACCCGACCGCCGCGGGCAGCACGGCCATGGCCAGCAGGCTGCCGGTGCGTGCCACGGCGTTGTTGACGCCGGACGCGACGCCCGCGTGGTGATCAGGGGCGGAGGCGAGCACGGTCGCGGTCACCGGCGCGACCACGGCGGCCAGGCCCACACCGAACACGAGCACGCCGGGCAGCACGCCCGTCAGGTACGTCGAGCCTGGCTCGGCGTTGCGCAGCAGCAGCATGCCGAGGCCCACGACGATCGGGCCGATGATCAGCTGCAGGCGCGGGCCGTACTTCTGCGCGATCTTCCCCGAGGTCGACGACGCCAACAGCATGATGATCGTGATCGGCACGCTGGCCAGGCCCGACGCCGTGGGCGAGTAGCCGAGCGACACCTGCAGCTGGAGCACCAGCAGCACCATCACGCCACCGAGGGCCGCGTAGACCAGGAACGTCAGCAGGTTCGCCACCAGGAACGTGCGGTTGCCGAACAGCGATGGCGGTACCAGCGGGTCGGCGGACCGCACCTGGACCACGCCGAACGCGATCATCGCCACCAGCCCGAGCGCCGCCACCAGGTAGGACTGCTCGACCAGGCCACCGGTCAGCAGGGCGAGACCGACCGCGCCGACCGCCGCCGAGAGGTAGTTGGGGTGCCCGGCTTCCTCGTCGCGGGACTCCGGCACGAACCGCAGCGCGAGCCACACGCAGACGGCAGCCACCGGCAGGTTCACCAGGAACGCGAGCCGCCACGACCAGGCCTGCACCAGCAGCCCGCCGACGAACGGCCCGATGGCGGTGGCCACACCGGACAGTCCAGACCAGGCGCCGATCGCCCGCGACCGGTCCTCCCGGTTGAACGACGACTGCAGGATCGCCAGGGCACCTGGCGTCAGCAACGCCGCGCCCACGCCCTGCAGCACGCGTGCGGCGACCAGCACCGGCACGTCCCAGGCCACACCGCACAGCAGTGACGCGACGCCGAACCACACCACGCCGATCACGTAGACCCGGCGCCGGCCGAACCGGTCGCCCAATGATCCGGCGACCAGGATCAGCGAGGCCAGGGCGAGCATGTAGCCGTTCAGGATCCACTGCAGATCGGTGACCGACGCGGTGAACTCCGCGCCGATCCTGGGCAGCGCGACGTTGACGATCGTGCCGTCGAGCATCGCCATGCCCGAACCGAGGATCGTCGTGGCCAGCACCGCGCGGGCGCGCGGTGTGCCCCAGGCGATCAAGACGGCCGGTTCAGCGTGGCGACGAACTTGTAGCGATCACCCCGGTAGACCGAACGCACCCACTCGATCGGGTTGCCCTCGGTGTCGAACGAGTGCCGCGACAGCAGCAGCATCGGCAGGCCGATGTCGGCGCCGAGCAGCTCTGCCTCTTCGGGCGAGGCCAGCGCGGTCTCGATGGTCTCCTCGGCGTGTCCCATCTCGACACCGAACCGCTCGGACAGCACCTGGTACAGCGAGGCGCCAGGCGCCAGGTACCGGCGCAGCCCGCGGAACCGGCCGAGCGCGAGGTGTGTGGTCTCGATCGCCATCGGCTCGTTGTCGGCCAGACGGAGGCGGTGCAGGCGCAGCACCTTGGCACCAGGCCGCACGCCGAGCAGCCGGGCGAGCTCCGCCTCGGCCGGCATCTCGGAGGCCTCGATGAGCTTGGACGACGGCACGCGGCCCTGGGCGCGCATGTCCTCTGTGTACGAAGACAGCTGCAACCTCTGGGCGACCTTGGGTTCGGCCGCGAAGGTGCCCTTGCCCTGCACCCGGAGCAGCCGGCCTTCCACCGTCAGCTCGGCAAGAGCCTGGCGAACGGTCGTCCTGGAGACGTCGAACTCCGCTGCCAGCGACCGTTCCGTGGGGATCGGCGAGCCGGGCGGAAGTGCCCTCAACAGGTCGAGCAGGTGCCGCTTGAGACCCCAGTACTTGGGTTCGCGTTGTGCACGCGTCCTGGCGTCCACGCCTGATGCAGGCGTCGTCTCCAGCATGGCCTCCTCCTCGCACTCCATGTCACGCACCACAAGGATGCCTTGTCCGTGTCGATTCGTGCGTTCGAACCCCCGCCAATCGACACGAAATTGCTCCGATGACTCCGCAACGCTTTGGCAACGCGCTTGACAGACTCGGTGACGCAGCACACGCTGTTCCGCATTGGTCTACACCACTTGGGCGTTCCGGCCGAGGGGCCGGGCTTGCTGAAAGGGCGCGACTGTGAAGGGCTGGAGAGGACTCGCTGCTGGTGCCGCCGCACTGGCAGTGGCCGTGTCCGGATGTGGCACGAGCACGAACAGCGGTAGCGGCACGGAGACCAAAGAGATCACCGTGTGGCTCATGGACGGCTCCGCGCCGACGACCCTGACCGACGCTCTGAACAAGGAGTTCGAGAGCGCGAACGGCATCAAGGTCAAGTACGAGGTCCAGAAGTGGACCGGCATCCAGGAAAAGCTGACCACGGCTCTGGCCAGCAGCACGCCCCCGGACGTCATCGAGCTCGGCAACACCCAGACGGCGAGCTTCGCCGACCAGGGCACGCTGATGGACGTCACCGCCGACGCGAGCCAGTTCAACAGCGGTGAGTGGCTCGGCGGTCTGAAGGACTCGCTGACGCTGAACGGCAAGCAGTACGGCGTGCCGTTCTACGCCGCGAACCGCACCGTGATCTACCGCACGGACCTGTTCCAGGCGGCGGGCATCGCGCAGCCGCCGACCTCGCGGGCCGAGTGGATCGACGCGATCAACAAGCTCAAGGCCGCGAACGCCTCCAACCCGGACTTCCAGGCCCTGTACCTGCCTGGCCAGTCCTGGTACTTCCTCCTCTCGCTGCTGTGGGACGAGGGCGGCGACGTCGCGGCGCAGGACGGCGGCAAGTGGACGGGCAAGCTCGACACGCCGCAGGCGAAGGCGGGCTTCGAGGCCTACAAGGCGCTGTACGACGCGTCGGCCGCGAAGAAGGCCCCTGCCGACATCGACGAGGCGAAGCCCCAGCAGATGGAGGTCTTCGGCACGGGCAACGTCGGCATGATGATCGGTCTCCCGTGGGAGCTCGCGGGTGCCGTCAAGGCCAAGCCGGACCTGAAGGACAAGACCGCGGCGTTCCCGATCCCGTCCAAGAAGGCCGGTGCTGCCGCGCCGGTGTTCCTCGGCGGCTCGAACCTCGCGATCCCGGCGGCCAGCAAGAACGCCGACGCCGCGAAGAAGTACCTCGCCCTGCTGTCGTCCAAGAAGTACCAGGACATGCTGGCCGAGGGTGGCGCTGTTCCCGGCACCTCGAAGGACACCGCGAAGCTCGCCACGAGCCCGATCGGCAAGGCCATGGCGGACTCGTCCCCCAACGGCAAGGTCACCCCGGTGACGCCGAAGTGGGCGGCCGTCGAGGCAGGCCAGAACCCGCTCAAGGACGCGCTCACGGCGTACCTGTCCGGCGCGAAGTCGCTGGACCAGGCGACGAAGGACGCGAGCGAAGCCGTCACCAAGGCCATGGGCTAGCCCAGCTGAGATGACGGCCGTCAAGACGACCGAAACGGCAGCGCCGGCCGGGGACAACACCCCGCCGGCGCTGCCGCCTGCCGTGACGGGTGGGGCGCGCAAGCGTCGCCGCCGGGGCGGCGCCTTCGACCGGGCGCTGCCCTACCTGCTGCTGGCTCCGGCGCTCATCGCGATCCTCTGGCTGATCGGGTTCCCGGTCGTCTCGGTCTTCGTGACGAGCTTCCGCCAGCTCAACCTCGGTGAACTGGTCCGCGGCGAGATCGTGTGGACCGGCATCGACAACTACGTGACGGTCCTGAAGGACGAGCGCTTCTGGGAAGTCACGCTGCGGACCGTCGTGTTCACCGTCGCCGTCGTCGGCGTGTCGGTGGGCGCGGGCCTGCTGATCGCGTTGCTGATGCGCGTGCTTTCCCCGTGGGCGCGGGTCCTGCTCCAGATCACGATGCTGTGCGCGTGGGCGATGCCGATCCTGGCGTCCGCGACCGTCTACATCTGGATGTTCGACCAGAACTACGGAATCTTGAACAAGACCCTGGTGCAGCTCGGTTTCGAGCAGTTCAACGGGCACTCGTGGTTCGGTTCCGGCACGTCGACGCTCGCGGTGGTCGGCCTGCTCATCGTGTGGCAGGCGATCCCGTTCCTCGCCTTCTCCCTCTACGCCGGACTTGTCGGCATCCCGCGCGACCTCTACGAGGCAGCGGGCATCGACGGCGCGTCCGGCCTGCAGACGTTCCGCGCGGTGACCTGGCCGGAGATCAAGTCGCTGCTGATGATGGTGACGTTCCTGTCGACGTTGTGGGACTTCAAGGTCTTCGCCCAGATCTGGGTGTTCAAGGAGGGCGGCCCGAGCGGGGAGAGCACCACGCTCGCCGTGCTGCAGTACCTGGAGGGCATCGCGAAGAGCCACTTCGGCGTCGCGGCCGCGATCTCCGTGCTGATGATGATCATCCTCGGCCTGATCACCTTCCAGTACCTGCGCCGGCTGCTGCAGACCGAGGAGGGCAAGATCTGATGCTCAAGAAGTCTGCCGCGAACGTCGCGGGCGTCGTGCTCGCGCTGTTCTTCCTGTTCCCGACGTACTGGATGCTCACGTCCGCGTTGAAGCCCAAGGGCTCGACGATCACGTCGGACTACGACCTCGTCCCGTTGTCGGTGACGTTCTCGAACTTCGTCACGGCGTGGACGAAGCCCGGCTTCCTCAGCGCGCTCGGCAACAGCCTGCTCGTGACGCTCACCGCGGTGCTCGCCGCGATCATCGTCGGCATCACCGCTGCGGTCGCCATGTCGCGCTTCGCTTTCCGCGGCCGCAAGTCGTTCGTGCTGCTGATGCTCGTCGCACAGATGGCGCCGTTCGAGGCGTTGCTGATCCCGATGTTCCTGATGATGCGGGATCTCCAGCTGTACGAACACCTTTCTTCTCTTGTGCTCGTGTACTTCGCGGTGACGCTGCCGTTCTGCGCGTGGACGTTGCGCGGGTTCGTCAACGGCATCCCGGTCGAGCTCGAAGAGGCCGCGATGGTCGACGGCTGCGGCCGTTGGAAGGCGTTCCAGAAGGTCACACTTCCTTTGCTGGGACCAGGTCTGGTCGCCACCTCGGTCTTCGCGTTCATCACGGCGTGGAACGAGTTCCTGTTCGCCAAGGTCCTGATCCGCAGCCAGGACAGGGAAACCCTCCCCGTCTGGCTGTCCGGCTTCCAGACCGCGTTCGGCACCGACTGGGGCGGCGCGATGGCCGCGTCCGTGCTCTTCACCGTGCCCGCACTCGTTTTCTTCCTGATCGTCCAGCGCAAGATGGTCGCCGGTGTCACCGCCGGTGCAGTGAAGGGATGACACGTGGATCAGTTGGCCGCTGCCGTTCTGCTTCCTGGGTTTCACGGAACGACCGCCCCCGACTGGTTGCTGCGGCGGGTCGCTGACGGCCTCGGCGGCGTTGTGCTCTTCGGGCGCAACGTCGTCGACGACGACCAGGTGACCGCGCTGTGCAGCGAACTCCGCTCGGTGCGCCCGGACGTGGTGATCGGCATCGACGAGGAGGGCGGCGATGTAACGCGTCTCGACGCGGGCCGCGGCTCCGAGGTCCCCGGCAACCACGCCCTGGGCGCGGCGAACGACCTGGACCTCACCCGTTCAGTAGCCGCCTCCATCGGTGCCAGGCTGGCGAAGTGCGGGATCTCGTTGAACCTGGCCCCGTCCGCCGATCTGGTCCTCACCCTCGACGACCCGATCATCGGCGTCCGCGCGTTCGGCTCGGACCCGGTCCTGGCCGCACGCCACGTGGCCGCCTGGGTGGAGGGTCTGCAGGCCGTGGGTGTCGCCGCCTGCGCCAAGCACTTCCCCGGCCACGGAGCGTCCACAGAGGACTCGCACGAGGAACTCCCGGTGCTGCCGCGCACCGAAGAACAACTCCGCGCGGTGGAACTGGTCCCGTTCCAGGCGGCCGTGAACGCAGGCGTCCGCTCGATCATGACCGGCCACCTGGTAGTCCCCGAGTGGGGCCCTGCTCCGGTCACCCTGAACAAGCACGCGATCAACCTCCTCCGCACCGAGCTCGGCTTCACCGGCGCCGTGATCACCGACGGCCTGGACATGAAGGCGGTGGGCGGCGACCTGGCCCACGGCGCAGTCCGCGCCCTGGCAGCCGGCGTCGACTCCCTCTGCCTGGGCGGCATCGCACTGGACGACGACGACCTCAGCTGGCTGATCGAGTCGATCGTCGCCGCCGTGAAGTCCGGGGACCTCTCCGAAGAACGCCTGACCCAGGCGGCCGCCCGCTCCCTGGCACTGGGCCTGCCACCTTCAACCGTCGACGCCCACGACGCTGAGATCGGTCTCACGGCCGCTCGACGTGCCGTTGAAGTGCGCGGACAGGTTAATGTCGGTACCAACCCGGTCGTAGTAGACCTGGTCGTGGACCCGTCGATCGCAGTGGGCGACGTCCCCTGGGGCCTGGGCCCCTACCTGAAGGACCTGCTCCCTTCCACCGAGGTGATCGCCTCCCGCGACACCTCCGCCGAAGAAGTTGCGTCCGCAGCGGGCACCCGCACGATTGTGGTCGTGACCCGAGACGCCCACCGCCACACCAGCGCTCGACAACTGGTAACAAACTTAACTAATCTGGGCCTGGACGTGGTGCACGTAGAAACCGGCGTGCCGGGTCCGGACCTGGGCAGCGTCGCCCGCATCGACACCCACGGCGGTTCTCGGGTGAGCCTCCGAGCCGCGGCCGAGCTGATCCTGAAAGGCACCACATGACCACGCCCCAGCCAGGCCGGCACATGGCAGAGGAGATCGCGGCCCAGCCATCGATCTTCAACGCCCTCTACACCTCGCGATCCGCAATCGCCGAGGTAGCCGCCGTGATCCGCGACCGCGCCCCCCGCTTCGTGCTCTTCGCAGCCCGCGGCTCCAGCGACCACGCAGCGATCTACGCCAAGTACCTGACCGAAATCCTCCTGCAGCTCCCCGCGGGCTTGGTCTCCGCCTCGACGACCACGCTGTACGGCGCCGAGCCCGACCTCCGCGACGTCCTCCTGATCACGGTCTCCCAGTCCGGCGGCTCCCCCGACCTGCTTGAGGTCACGGCCTCGGCTCGTAGGCGCGGCGCCCTGACGGTCGCAGTGACCAACACGCCGCAGTCACCGCTGAACGCCGCGGCCGAACTGTCAGTCGACGTCTCCGCGGGCGTCGAACACGCAGTGGCCGCCACCAAGACCTACTCGGCAACGCTGCTGGCGTTGTACCTGCTGATCGACGCCGTGCGAGGCGGCGACGGCGCCGCCGCAGCATCCCTGGGCGACCTGGCTCAGGTGACTCTGGACCAGTCCGCACCGACAGTCGAGGAAGCCGTCCGCCGCTACCGCTTCGTGGACCGAGTCCTGACCACCGGCCGTGGCTACTCCTACGCCACCGCCCTGGAAGCGTCCCTGAAGCTGGCCGAAACCTCATACCTGGCAGCCCGCGCCTACAGCGGCGCCGACCTCCTCCACGGCCCGGTAGCGGCAGTGGACGGAGAAACGGCAGTCCTGGCAATCACCTCCCAGGGCAAGGGCGGCGACTCACTGCTGGACGCCCTCCAGGTGGTGAACCAGCGCGGCGCAGACGTCGTGGCAGTCGGCTCGGCCTCAGAAAAGGTCCCGTCCGCCCTCTCGATCTCCATCCCGGAGACCGCAGAGGAAGTGGCTCCAGTACTGGAAATCCTCCCCGTCCAACGCCTGGCCCACGGCCTGGCCTTGGCACGAGGCGGCGACCCAGACAGCCCGCGGGGCCTGAACAAGGTCACCCGAACCCTGTAATACCAAGGAAAACGGCCCGCCGGACACCCCGGCAGGCCTTTTCTACGCGATGGCGAAGCCGAGCCGTCCTTTTCCATACGGGCCGGGTGGGGTGGTCCCGACACGAGTCGTGCCCCTTCGTGACCGGACCACCCCACCACCGCAAGCACCTACGCAACAGCAAGCCGCCCTGAGCAACAGGCGTGCCATCAACCCGCCCGCGGCGCTGGCCGGTCTTTGATCAGATTGGCGGGGTCTGGGGCGGCGCCCCAGAAAGCAGCCGCAGGTGACTACGCAACGCGCCCACCTACGGACAACAAACAGGAACCCGCCAACGCACCAGGGGGACGACCTACGAAACCGCCGCGCGCGCCGAAGGCGCTACTGCCCAGCAGTCGCATACCCCGCAGAAACAGGCGCCACAGCAACCTCGGCGTCAAAGACAACCCGCCCATCAACCCAAACCTTCTTGGGCCGAAGCTCGTCATCCCACCAAACAAGGTCAGCCACAGCCCCTGGCGCCAACCGCCCAAGCCCAGACTCACCAATAACCTCAGCCGGAACAATCGTCGCCGACGCCAACGCATCCGCCACCGGCACACCAACGGACACGATGTTCCGAACAGCCCGGTCAAGCGTCAGCGCAGACCCAGCAATCGTGCCTTCAGGCGACCGCGGCACCCCATCCTCAGTCAACAACACATCAGCCCCACCGAGGTGATACCGCCCAGGCGGCATCCCAGCAGCAGCAACAGCATCGGTAACGAGCGCAACCCGAGCCCCAGCAGCGTTGAACACAAGCCGACAGACATCAGGCCCAACGTGTGCAAGGTCCGCGATCAGCCCAAGGGTGAAGCGTTCATCAACCAGCGCCACCCCAGGCACCCCGGGTTCCCGATGCCCCAACGGCCTCTGAGCGTTGAACAGATGCGTGACCATCCGCGCCCCAGCATCAGCTGCCGCCCGAGTCTGCTCCCCAGTGGCATCCGAATGCCCCACAGCAACCAGCACTCCGGCCTCAACCAGCCGCCGAACGGCTTCAAGACCACCAGGCTGCTCAGGCGCCAACGTCACCATCCGCAACGCCCGCCGCAACGTCTCATCCTCGAGCAGGGCAGAAACCTGATCCGGCCCAGGCTCAACCATGAACGACGGATCGTGCACCCCAGCCCGCTTGGGCGACAAGAACGGTCCCTCGAGGTGAACCCCAAGAGGCCGAGCCCCAACCCCACCGGGCAATGCGGCAGAAGCAGCCAGCACGGCACGTGCCTGCCTCAACACCACATCCACCGGTGCAGTGATCAACGTGGGCAAGAACCGGGTCACCCCGGTAGACGGCAAGGCCTCCGCGACGAACCGCATGCTGTCAGCGTCAACCTCAGCGAAGTCGACTCCAACAGCCCCGTTCACCTGCACATCCACGAGCCCGGGTGTCAGCAGGCCATCGGATAGGACCTCCGCGCCGGGTGGTGCCTCACCGGTGGTCACCTCGACGATGCGGCCGTCCCTGATCCGCACCGAGGCAGGACCGACGATCGTGCGACCGAGCAAAGCGCGCGGTGCTGCGACAACGGCGTCCAAGATCCCTCCTTGAATGGTCCAGACCATTATGGCGACAACAGGGGTTCCCGTCACGTATCGTTAGTAGATAACCATCTCACATCCCAATCCGTGAATCACGGCCATTCGTACCGGGTTACACGGAAGATGAACGTCCGTGGCGCATACTGGTCCTCAGACATCCGAGGTCTACAACGAGTTGAGGGTGCCGTGGCAGTCACTGACGACGCGATCCTGCGAGTCAAGGAGATGATCGTTTCGGGCGAACTCAAGCCCGGCGACCGCCTCCCGCGTGAGGCTGACCTGGCCGAACGCCTCGGCCTGTCGCGCAACTCCCTGCGCGAGGCCGTAAAAGCACTGTCACTCGTTCGTGTACTCGACGTCCGCCAGGGCGACGGCACCTACGTCTCGTCCCTGCGCGCCGACGACCTCCTCGGCGCCCTCTCCTTCGTGCTCGACCTGCACCGAGGCGAAGATTCGGTGCTCGAAGTGCTCCAGGTCCGCCGCATCCTCGAGCCCGCCGCAGCCGCCATGGCAGCCCAGCGCGTGGACCCGGACGAGATCATCAAGCTCCGCGCCCTCTGCGACGCCGCCGAGTCCGCGAAGTCCGTGGAGGAACTGGTCGAACACGACCTCGACTTCCACCGCGCCATCGCCCAGTGCTCAGGAAACGCCTACCTGGCCCAGCTCCTGGACACCCTGGCCGGCCCCACGGTCCGCGTCCGAATCTGGCGCGGCATCACGCAGTCCAACGCCGTGGACCGCACGGTCGCCGAACACCGCGCCATCGTCGACGCCCTGGCGGCCCGCCAGCCGGAACTCGCCCGCAGCTGGTCGACTGTGCACGTGGCCGGCGTCGAGCAGTGGCTCTCAGACCTGGCGTAGCTGCTCCAGCACCGCACGCACGGCAGGCTGCCCATCCGCCCGATGCCGCACCACGGCAGAGACGGTCCGGAAAACCTGCTGCTTCAACGGCCGCAAAGCCACCCCAGGGCGCCGCGCCACCGACGGCACCAACGCCACCCCGAGCCCGGCCTCGACGAGCCCGCACATGACGCCGAAGTCATCGCAGTAACCCTGCGCACGCGGCACAAACCCTGCGGCACCACAGGCACGCTGGGTCAGTTCGTGGCACGACGCGTCGGTGCGCGGCATGATCCACGGCCGGTCCGCCAACTCCGCCAGATCAACGGAATCCTGCTGCACCAACGGATCCGAAAGCGGCAAAGCCACGTTCACCGGCTCCACGAACAGCTCAAAGGACTCGCACGACGGCGGCAAGGACCGCGGCATGATGTTGTACGAGTGGATGACGGCGATGTCGATGTCCCCGCGCCTCAACGCCGGCAGCGACGCCTCGGGCTCCATCTCGTGCACGAACAGCTCCACATCGGACCCGTGCGCCGAACGCAGGACCCGGATCACGCGCGGCAGCAACGCCGCGACGGACACGAACGCCCCGATGCGCACCACACCGGAAACGGAAGTCCGCAGCGAAGCCAGGTCCGCCTCGGCAGCCGCGAGCTGATCCAGGACCAACTGCGTGTGAGCCGCCAGCACGTGCCCAGCGCGGGTCAACGACAACCGGCGCCCGTCCCGTTCGACCAGCGGAACCCCGGCCTCACGCTCCAGCGCAGCGAGCTGCTGAGACACAGCTGGAGACGTCACGTGCAGGGCCTCGGCAGCAGCGGTGACCGTGCCGTGGACCGACAGAGCGTGGAGCAGCCTCAGCCGCCTTACATCCAACACAAAGCTCAGCTTAACGTTCCGGGCAGAACTTCTAACTGGAACTTTCCAAACGTTCAAGCCACCCTGGAGTCATGTTCGGACGAGTGCTGGTAGCGATGGTCACCCCGTTCACCCCCGACGGTGACCTGGACCTCAAGGGTGCGCAGGAGCTGGCGGCGCACCTCGTCGACAAACAAGGCGTGGACGGCCTGGTCGTCAACGGCACGACCGGCGAGGCCCCGACGACCAGCGACGCCGAAAAGGCGCAGGTCATCAGGGCTGTCAAGGAAGCGGTCGGCAACACCCACGTCCTCGCGGGTGTCGGCACCAACTCCACCCGCCACACCATCGAGCTCGCCAGGCAAGCCGAGGAGAACGGCGCGGACGGCCTCCTCGTCGTCACGCCGTACTACAGCAAGCCCACCCAGGAAGGCGTCGAGAACCACTTCCGCGCGGTCGCCAACGCGAGCGGCCTGCCCGCTCTGCTCTACGACATCCCCGGCCGCACGGCCACGGCGATCGACACCGACACGCTCATGAAGCTCGCCGACCACCCGCGGATCGTCGGCGTGAAGGACTGCAAGGTCGACCTGCTGGCGACCGCGAAGGTCATCGCCGAGACCGGGCTGGACTTCTACTCCGGCAACGACGAGCTGATCCTGCCGCTGTACTCGATCGGCGGCGTCGGCACGGTCAGCACCGTCGGCCACGTCGTCGGCAACGAGATCAAGGCGATGCTCGACGCCTACGACGAGGGCGACAACAAGGAAGCCCTGCGCCGGCACCAGGCGCTGCTGCCGGTGATCACCGCGATCATGACCCGCGAGCCCGGTGCCGTCGCGGTCAAGGCAGCGCTCAACCTGCTCGGACTGCCGGCCGGGCCTGTGCGTGAGCCGCTCGCCGAGGCCACGCCGAAGCTGATCAACGAGCTGAAGGCTCTCTTCGTCTAAAGCGAATACACCCGGCGAGCAGTGCCAGAGAAGATCGAAGCCTGCTCGCCGGGTGACAGCTCGGACACCAACTCCTGAGCGGCCCCGAGCCACTCGTCATAAGAAGCAGCCAGCAAGCACACCGGCCAGTCCGAGCCGAACATCAACCGCTCCGGCCCGAACGCGTCGAGCACGACCTCGAAGTACGGCCGCAGCGCCGCCACGTCCCAGGACTTCCAGTCAGCCTCGGTGACCAGCCCGGACAGCTTGCACGTCACGTTCTCGTGCGCCGCCATCGACCGGATCAGCTCAGCCCACTCACCGGCATCTGAAGACCCGACCGCCGGCTTCGAGCAGTGGTCCACCACGAACTGCACGTTCCCCAACGCCGCCACGGTCTTGCGCGCGGCCGGCAGCTGGTGCGGCAACGTCAGCAGGTCGTAGACCAGACCCGCGGCGCCAACGGCAGCGAGCCCCTTCCAGACCTCCTTGCGGCACAACCACTCCGGGTCCGGCTCTGCCTGCACGCCGTGCCGGATCCCGCGCAGCCACGAGCCGTCGGGACCACCCTTCAAGGCCGCCAACGCATCACCAACGGCAGGCGAGGTCAGGTCGGTCCAGCCCACCACCGCGCTGACAACATCCGAAGAAGCCGCCACAGCGAGGAACTCCGGCGTCTCCTCAGCGACCGGAATCGTCTGCACCAGCACGGAAGCCGAGACCTCAGAAGCAACGGCGAGGTAGTCCGGTTCCAGGAACGACCGCCGGATCACACCCATCGGCGGATCGGTGATCCAGTCCTGGTCCCGGACGGACAGGTCCCACAGGTGGTGATGAGCATCGACGATCACGGCGTCGGAACCTCCGGGTCGATCAGGTTCAGAGCCTTCAGCTCGTTCCACAGGTCAGCAGGAATCGAAGCCGAGAAGTACGCGGCGTTCGCGTTCATCTGCGCAGCCGTCCGTGAGCCGATCACCACCGACACCACCGCCGGATGCCCGAGCGCGAACTGGATCGCCGCCTCGGGCAGCGTCACGCCATGGCGCCCGCACACCTCGGCGATCGACCGAGCGCGCATGACCAACGAGGCCGGCGCGTCGTCGTAGTTGTACTTGGCATCGGAGGCCACCTCGGGCTTCGACAGCAGCCCGGAGTTGAACACCCCGCACGCCACCACGGAAACACCCCGCTCGACGCACAACGGCAGGAACGACGCCAAAGACGGCTGTTCCAGCAGCGTGTAGCGCCCGGCGAGCATCACCACGTCGATGTCGGTCTCGCGGACGAACCGCTCCGGCATCTCCCACTGGTTCATGCCGACGCCGATCGCGCCCACGACACCCTGCGACCGCAGCTCTTCCAACGCCGGATAGGCCTCGCCGACCGCCGAAGCCCAGTGGTCGTCCGGATCGTGGATGTAGACGATCTCCACCCGGTCGGTGTCGAGACGCTCCAAAGAGGACTCGATGGACCTGCGCACACCGTCCGCCGAGTAGTCCCGGATCCGTCGGAAGTGGCGCGGCACCGCGAAACCCTCGTCGTCGAGACCTTCACCGTCGAACGGCTCCAGCAACCGGCCGACCTTCGTGGAGATCACGTACTCGTCGCGCGGCCGCCCGGCCAGGGCAACGCCGAGACGACGTTCCGACAACCCGAGCCCGTAGTGCGGCGCGGTGTCGAAGTACCGCACACCGGTCTGCCAGGCAGCCTCGACCGCGCCGAAGGCCTCCTCGTCGGAGACCTCCCGGTACAGGTTGCCGATCGGCGCAGCGCCGAAGCCCAGACGAGAAACAGCAACCTTCACGGCAGCTCCCACACGAGTCGCACATCGGGTTCGGCACCGGAGTAGTCGTCCTCGACCTCCAGCAGTTCCGCCATCTGAGCCTGCCACGGAACGTTCGCCGGGTGAGTGGCCAGATGAGCGCGCATCGCCTGGTAGTCGTCCACCTCTACCAGGTGGAACAACTCGCGGCCCGACCGCCAGATCCGCCACGAGCGCACCCCGGCCTCGCGCAACGCGCCGTCCAGCTCCGCAGGAATGGTGGCGTGAACACGGTCGTAGTCAGCCTCTCGTCCCTCACGAAGCCGGGTGTGCAGCGCAACGGTCTCCAAGGCTCACTCCTGCTTCTGACCGGTCGCGAACCGGGTCACGATCAGCGCGAGGATGATCACCGCACCGTACGAGGCCTTGATGTAGAAGCCGGAAACGCCCTGCAGCCGCAGGATCTGCTCGACCAGGCCCAGCATCAGCACGCCGGACAGCGCACCGAACAACGTGCCCTTGCCGCCCTGCAGCGAAATACCGCCGATCACCGCGGCCGCGAAGACCTGGAAGATCATGCCCTCGCCCTGGGTCGCGGCCACCGAACCGAGCCGCCCGGTCATCAGGATGCCCGCGATCACCGCCAGCACGGAACCGATGATCAGCACGGTCCACACCACCCGGTCCACCCGGATACCGGCCGCCCGCGCGGCCTCCGAGTTGCCGCCGACCGCGTACAGCGAACGCCCGGCCCGCAGGTACTTCAGCACGAAGATGCCCACCGCGTAACAGACCACGCAGATCCACACCGCCGCCGGCAGGCCGAGCCAGGTCGTGGATCCCAGGTACAGGAACGACTCCGGCACGTCGATCAGCGACTTGCCCTCGGTGATCGCGAGCTGCAGACCGCGCAGCATCGTCAGCATGCCCAGGGTCACCATGAACCCGGACAGGCCGACCTTGAGGATCAAGAACCCGTTCAACCCACCGATCGCAACACCGATGAGCAGGCACAACGGCAACGCCATCCACGCGGCGAGACCGACGTCGAGCCCACCGGCGGACGCGGGGATGATCAACGCGACGGCCAGCGCGGGTGCGAGACCGACCGTCGACTCGAGCGACAGGTCCATCTTGCCGACGATCAGGATCATCGCCTGCCCCAGCACCAGCAACGAGAGCTCGCTCTGCTGGGTCAGCACCGCGATCAGGTTGCCGGGCGTCAGGAAGATCGGCGACAGCACGGCCCCGATGATCAGCAGAATGATGATCACCGGGACCAGCGCGAGATCCTGGTACCGCGCGAACTGGAACTTCTGCTTCCCAGGCGGTGTGGGCGCCGAGACCGGCGGAGTCATGGCCTTCGTCATTCCGAGCTCATTCCCTCAATAGCCGCGATGAGTTCCTGGTCGCGCCAGCCACGAGAGAACTCGCGCACGACAGACCCGTGGAACATCACCAGAACACGGTCGCAGACCCGCAGGTCGTCCAGCTCGTCCGACACGACGATCGCCGCCTTGCCCCGGCGCGCCTGCGCGTCGACCACCCCGAGCAACGACTCCTTCGACTTCACGTCGACGCCCGCGGTCGGGTTGATCAGCACCAGCACCGACGGGTCGCCGGCCAGAGCCCGCGCCATCACGACCTTCTGCTGGTTGCCACCGGACAGGTCGGACACCGGCTGGTCCGGTCCGGAGGCTTTGACGTCGTACGACGCGATCGCCGTGGACCCAGCCGACCTCTGCGCCGACGGCCACACGAACGCTCCGGCCGTGCTCATCGTCGCGTTCTCCGCGATCGACAGGTCCAGCACGAGGCCCTGGTGGTGGCGATCCCGTGGCACACAACCGATTCCGGCCCGCAGAGCCGCGGGCACATCACCGCCGCGCACCACCGAGCCGTTGACCGAGATCGTGCCGACGGACGGCTTGCGCAGCCCGTAGACGGTCTCGGCGAACTCGTGCTTGCCGGACGACGCACTGCCGGCGAGCCCGATGACCTCGCCACGCGTCGCCGACAGCGAGATGTCCGAGAAGTGGTCCCCGCTCAGCGAGGACACCGTCAGGACCTGGTCTTGCGAGGACGGCCGGTCGTCGCCGCTGGGCACGTTCAGCCCGCCGGCCTCACCGGTCATCGCCTCGATCAGATCGGGCTTCGACATCTCGGCGACCGGCGCGGTGATGATGTGCCGCGCGTCGCGGTAGACCGTCACCGTCTGGCAGACCTCGTAGACCTCCTGCAGGTGGTGGGAGATGAAGAGGAACGTCACTCCCCTGTCCTGCAACGACCTCATCCGGTCGAACAGCCGCTCGATCGCCGGGCCGTCGAGCTGCGCGGTCGGTTCGTCGAGGATCACGAACCGCGAGCCGATCGACAGCGCCCGCGCGATCTCGACGAGCTGCCGCTGCTCGACGGTCAGCGTGGACACCAACGAGTCCGGGTCCACCGCGACCTCGTAGGTCTCCAGCAACGAGGCGGCCTCGGCCTTCAGCTTCTTCCAGCTGATCAGCCCGCCGCCGAGGTCCTGCCTGTTGATGAACAGGTTCTCGGCGACGGAGAGCTCCGGCACGACCGTCGACTTCTGGTACACGCACGCGACGTGACGACGCCACGCCGCGCGGTCGGCGACGGGCGGCGCGGGTTCGCCGAAGAAGCTGACCTCGCCCGCGTCCGGCACCTGCATGCCGGTGAGGACCGAGACCAGCGTCGACTTGCCCGCGCCGTTGCGACCGACGAGCGCGTGCGACTCACCGGCCCGGATCTCGATGCCCACGTCGTCCAACGCGAGCGTCCGCCCGAACCTCTTCGTCACGCCACGCGCGACAGCAGCGAAGTCGTTCATCAGATCTGATTGCCCCAGAACGCCTTGTCGTCGACGTTCTCCTTGGTGATCAGCGGCGCGGGCAGCTGGTCCTCAAGACGACCACCACCGACGTCGACGATGGTGGAGTCGTGGTCGGTCTTGCCGGGCGAGAACGTCTTCTTCTCCACTGCGGCCTTGGCGTAGAACAGCGCCCACTTCGCGTAGAGGTCGGCCGGCTGCGAGACGGTCGCGTCGATCTCACCCTTGCGGATCGCCTCCAGCTCCGACGGGATGCCGTCGTTGGAGACGATGAAGATGTGCTTGGGGTCGCTCGGCGGGACCAGCAGGTTCCGCTGCTTCAGCACCTGCAGCGTCGGCGCGAGGAACACGCCACCGGCCTGCATGTAGATGCCGTTGATGTCCGGGTGCTGGTTCAGCCTGGTCGTCAGGGCCGCGGACGCCTTCGGGCCCTCCCAGTCGGTCGGCTCCTCGAACACCGTGATGCCGGGGAAGTCCTTCTTCATGCAGGCGGCGAACGCCTCGGAGCGGTCGCGGCCGTTGACCGACGACAGCGCGCCCTGGAACTCGATGACCTTGCCCTTGCCGCCGAGCTTCTCACCGAGGAACTTGCAGGCCTTCTCGCCGTACGCCTTGTTGTCCGCGCGCACGACCATGTAGGTCTTGCCCTTGTCCGGACGGGTGTCGACGGTGACGACCGGGATGCCCGCCTTGTCCAGCCGGTCCAAAGTGGACGCGATGGCACCCGTGTCCTGCGGGGCCATGACGATCGCCTTGGCGCCCTGCGACTGCAGCGACTGGGCGTTCGCGACCAGGGTCTCCACCTTGTTCTGCGAGTTGGTGGGGTTCAGCAGGTTGATGCCGAGTTCCTTGGCCTTGTCCGGGAAGTACTTGATGTACGAGTTCCAGAAGTCGGAGTCGGCCCGCGGGTGATCGGCGCCGATCGGCCCGACACCTCCGGATCCGGTCCCGCTGGCCCCGCTGCCACAAGCCGTCAATGTCAGTGCACCGGCGAGTGCGAGGCACACCGCGGCGGTGAGGTTGCGACGCTTCATCGTTGTATGGCCTTTCATGACTGCTTGGGCCGCAGGCGCAACCCGTACATACCGCCATCGACAGCCAGGATGGTGCCGGCGGTGGAACCGGAAAGCGGGCTCGCCAGGTAGGCGATCGCGCCCGCGACCTCATCGGCGGAGACCAGCCGGCCGTGCGGCTGGCGTGCCTCCAACGCGGCCCGTTCGGCGGCCGGGTCCGGCGCCGAGTCGAGCAGACGGCCCACCCACGGGGTGTCCGCCGTGCCGGGGGCGACCGCGTTGACGCGAATGCCTTCGCGCACGTGGTCGGCGGCCATCGCGAGCGTCAGCGAGTACACCGCGCCCTTGCTGGCCGAGTAGAGAGCACGCTGCGGGAGCCCGGCCCAGGCAGCGATGGAGCAGGTGTTCACGATCGCCGCGGACGGCGAGTTCCGCAGGTGTGGCAACGCGGCCCGCGACACGCGAACCATGCCCAGCACGTTGACGTTCATGACCTTCTGCCACTCCTCGTCGGAGTTGGCGGCCACGTCGCCCTGCGAACCGATGCCGGCGTTGTTGACGACGACGTCGAGGCGGCCGAACCGCTGCACGACCTCGTCGATCGCGGCCTTGACGCTCTCGTCGTCGGACACGTCCGCGCGGATCCCGACGAGCGGGTCCTTCACGTCCGGGGTGAGGTCCAGCGCCACCACGGTCGCGCCGCGCGACGACAGGAGGTTCGCCGTCGCCAGACCGATGCCGGAGGCACCGCCCGTGACGACGGCGACCAGTCCTTCGAAGTCAGTCACTCTCGCCCTCCAATGCCGTCCACACGGGACCCTCCGGGTACACGTAGTCGGACAGCGTCTCGTCCTTGAGCTGAGCGGAGAATCCCGGCGCGGCGGGTGCCAGGTAACGGCCGTTCTCGACGACGGCCGGGTCCAAGAAGTGCTCGTGCAGGTGGTCGACCCACTCGATCACGCGCTCGCCGACCTCGCCGGAGACCGCGACGTAGTCGAAGAACGACAGGTGCCTGACCAGCTCGCACAGGCCGACACCGCCGGCGTGCGGGCACACCGGCACCTCGAACTTCTTGGCCAGCAACAGGATCGCGATGTTCTCGTTCACGCCCGCCACCCGGCAGGCGTCGAGCTGCAACACGTCGATCGCGCCGGCCTGCAGGAGTTGCTTGAACACCACGCGGTTCTGCACGTGCTCACCGGTGGCGACCCGGATCGGGGCCAGCGCGTCCGCGATCGCGCGGTGCGCCAGCACGTCGTCCGGCGAGGTCGGCTCCTCGATCCAGTACGGGTTGTACGGCGCGAGCTCGCGCATCCAGCGCACGGCCGTGTCGACGTCCCAACGCTGGTTCGCGTCCACCGCCACGCGCACCTCGTCGCCGACGACCTCGCGGGCGAGCTTCATCCGCCGCACGTCGTCGTCGAGGCTGCCGCCGACCTTCAGCTTGATCATGTCGAAGCCGTCGGCGAGGGCCTGCCGCGCGAGCCCGGCGAGCTTCTCGTCGGAGTAACCGAGCCAGCCGGGTGAGGTCGTGTAGGCCGGATATCCGTCGCGGGCAACGGTTTCCACGCGTTCGGCCTTGCCGTGCTCGATCTTGCGCAGGATCTGCAGCGCGTCGTCGGGCGTCAGAGCGTCGGACAGGTACCGGAAGTCGACGAGGCTGACGATCTCTTCTGGCGTCATCTGGGCGAGGAACCGCCAGACGGGTAACCCGGCGCGGCGCGCGGCGAGGTCCCACGCGGCGTTGACGACCGCGCCGATCGCCATGTGCGCGACGCCCTTCTCCGGGCCGAGCCAGCGGATCTGCGAGTCGCCGATCAGCTCGAAGTACAGCTCGGCCAGCGCCTTCGCGGTCTCCGGCACGTCCTTGCCCACGACGTGCGGGGCCAGCGCCTTGATCCCGGCGGCCTGCACGTCGTTGCCGCGGCCGATGGTGAACGCGAGCCCGTGGCCCTCCGGTCCGTCGTCGGTGCGCAGCACGACGTAGGCGGCCGAGTAGTCCGGGTCCGGGTTCATCGCGTCGGAGCCGTCGAGCTCACGCGAGGTGGGGAACCGGATGTCCAGCACGTCCAGTGCGGTGATCTTCGGCATGGGTCACGCCTGCCCGAGGGTCTGCTTTTGCTTGCCGAGCCCCTCGATCTCCAGCTCGACCACGTCACCGGCGCGCAGATACGGCTTGGGCTCCGGCTGGCCGAGCGCCACCCCAGCGGGTGTACCCGTGTTGATGACGTCACCCGGTCGAAGGACAAGGAACTGGCTGAGGTAGCGGACGATCTCCGCCACCGGGAAGATCATGTTCTTGGTGGACGAGTTCTGCTTGATCTCGCCGTTCACCCAGAGCCGCATCTCCAGGCTCTGCGGGTCGGCGATCTCGTCGGCGGGCACGAGGAAGGGGCCGAGAGGGTTGAACGTCTCGCAGTTCTTGCCCTTGTCCCACGTCCCGCCGCGCTCGATCTGGAACTCCCGCTCGGAGACGTCGTGCGAGAGCACGTACGCGCCGACGCAGCTCAGAGCGTCCTCTTCGGACTCGAGATAGCGAGCGGTGCGCCCGATGACGACGCCGAGCTCGACCTCCCAGTCGGTCTTCACGGACCGGCGCGGGACGAGCACCTCGTCGTACGGGCCCACGATCGTGTCGGGCGTCTTGAGGAACATCACCGGCTCGCCGGGGATGTCCGCGCCGGTCTCCTCCGCGTGGTCGCGGTAGTTGAGACCGATGCAGATGACCTTGCCCGGATGCGCGAGCGGCGGTCCGACCCGCAGTCCTTCGGTGTCCAGGACCTCGAGCTCGCCGGCTTCGAGAGCGGCGCGCACGCGGTTGACGCCGTCGTTCGCGAGGAACGCGCCGTCGATGTCCGGGGTGATCGGCAGGAGGTCGAATGTGGTCCCGTCGTCGGTCCTCACTGCAGGACGTTCATCGCCGACCGGCCCCAGGCGCAAAAACTGCACGGCCGTTCCTCCTCTGGTCACACCGCACGAAATACATCGGATGTATAGCCCCGGGAGGGCACGTTCGTCTAGGTCTCGCCGTGAAGTCGTCCGATGACTAGGAGAGTTTGATCATGAATGTGGTGGCCGCATCACTCCTGGTGGGCGCACTGCTCACGCCATCCGGCCCAACCGAACGTGTAACCGTTTTCGTCGAGCTGACCTCTGCACCAGCGGTCGAAATGCGAGACGCTTCGCAGGCCCGTGGCGCACGTGAGCGCTCCTCGCAGCAGGCATCACGGGTCGTCTCCCGGTCCGGGGGCCGGGAAGTTGCCCGAACGTCGAACGCCGTGCCGGGTGTCGTCCTGTCCACGGAAAAGTCCCGACTGTCCTCTTTGTCACGCATGCCCGAGGTCCGCGCCGTCCACCGGATGGTGCCGAAGAAGCTCGCGAACGCGTCCGCCGTCCGCCTCACCAGGACCTCCGACGCGTGGAAGTCGTTCGGAAAGCTCGGCGACGGCGTCCGCATCGGCGTGATCGACACCGGCATCGACTACCGGCACGCGGACTTCGGCGGCGGTACCTACCCGAACGCCAAGGTGGTCGGCGGCCACGACTTCGCCGGCGACGCGTACACCGGGTCGTCCGGCTCCGTGCCCGAACCGGACGCCGACCCGCTGGACTGCGAGGGCCACGGCACGCACGTCGCCGGGACCGCGGCCGGGTTCGGCGTCAACGCCGACGGCACGACCTACCGCGGCTCGTACGCCGATGTCGATCTCGACGCCTTGAAGATCGCGCCGGGAACGGCGCCCAAGGCGTTGCTCTACGCGTTGAAGGTGTTCGGCTGCGAGGGCGGGACGGACCTGACCGCGAAGGCGCTGGACTGGTCGCTCGACCCGAACGGCGACGGTGACTTCTCCGACCGGCTCGACGTGGTGAACCTGTCGCTGGGCAGCGACTTCGGCGCGTCTGACGACCCCGACGCGCTGTTCGTGCGCAAGCTGACGGAGCACGGCGTGGTCGTGGTCGCGGCGGCGGGCAACGGTGGCGACTTCTACGACGTGGCCGGATCACCGGGCAACGCGCCGGACGCCATCTCGGTCGCGAACACCCGGGACGCGTTCTCGATGCTCGACGGCCTCGAAGCACAGGGCAAGCAGTGGCCTGGGCAGTACAGCGTGAACTACAAGGGGACCGTGGAGCTCACGGCACCGGTGGTGCGCCTGTCGTCCGATGTGGATGGTTGCAAGCCGATCAGCGAGCCGCTGGCCGGGAAGATCGTCTGGTTGGAGTGGGACGACAACGACGCCACGCGCGCCTGCGGTTCCGGCGCGCGCACGGACAACGCGTGGAAGGCCGGGGCCACCGGCGTCTTGCTGCCGACCACGCTGCCGGTGTTCGCGGCCGGGATCGCGGGCAACGCGCACATCCCCGCGTTCCAGCTGACGGCGGATGCTTCTCAGGCGTTGCGGCCGGCGCTGGAGGCCGGCACGTTGTCGGTCCACCTGACGTCTTCTTTGAAGCGCGCGGTCAAGTCGGTGGTGCCGTCGCTCGCCGACACGATCACCCCTTCGTCCTCGCGGTCCCGTTCGTCGATCTCGGTGGCGGCGCCGGGCGACACGATCTTCTCCGCGGCGGTCGGGACTCAGTCGGACGGCATCTCGCAGGGCGGCACGTCGATGGCTTCGCCGCACGTGGCCGGTATCGCCGCGTTGCTGCGCGAATCCCATCCGCAGTGGACTGTGCCGGAGATCAAGGCTGCGCTGATGAACACCGCTTCCGGCGTCATCCGGGACGCTGAGGGTCTTCGTGAGGCACCGATGCGGGTCGGGGCCGGGCGGGTCGACGGGCTCGCGGCGCTGTCCGCGGACGTGCTCGCGGTGGGTGACGCCTCGTTCGGCGCGGTCGAGGTGGGCGGGCCGGTGTTGACCAGCCGCACGATCCGGCTGGTGAACAAGGGAACGTCGACGATCCGCCTGCACGCAGGCTATGAGCCGATCACGTCGGTGCCGGGCGTGTCCTTCCAGGTCGCCTCGCCCCAGGTCGTGCTGCCTGCCGGTGGAACCGCGTCGGTGAACGTGCAGCTGCGGATCGCGAACCCGGCGGCGTTGCGCAAGACGCCCGACCCCACTGTCTCGCTGGCCGACGGGCGGCAGTTCCTGGCGGAGGCGTCCGGGCTCGTGATGTTCACCGGCGACCGAACGCTGCGGGTGCCGGTGTACGCGGCGCCAAAACCGGTGTCGCGCCTGACCGTGGCCGGCGGCAGGGTCGCCGGGCGGGGCCTCGACCAGCAGGACTACCAGGCGCGGATGACCGTGCTGCAGCTCGGCGCCCGCTCTGATCGACTGCCGGACTGCGGCCCCGCGCTGCAGGACAACTGCGCGATCAACCGCACGGCCCGTGGCGGCGATCTGCGGTACGTGGGCGCGACGGCGACGGAGGAACTGCTGGCGTTCGGCGTCGCGACCTGGGACACGTGGGTGAACATCGGCAGCAACATCCAGCCCGAGGTGCGGTTCTCGGTGGGCGGCAAGGAGTTCCTGACGAAGGCCGTGAAACCGACCAACGCCGACGACGAGGTGACCGAGGACCTCTGGCTGGCGCGCACCACCGACGTGGCCACGGACGAGGTCGTCGACGAACAGCCGCTCAACGGCCACGACGGTGCCGTCGACACCAACCTGTTCGACAGCGACGTCGTGGTCCTGCCGGTGTCGCGGTCCGTGCTGCCGCCCGGCCCGGTGACCTACACCGTCGGCGTGAACACCCCCTACACCGCACCCGCCGACCCCGACGATCTCGTCGATGTCGTCGAATCGGCGGTGTTCTCCTACGAGCTGGTCGTCCCGTCACTGTCCACTGTGGTCCGTCCGGGTGATCGAGTTCCTTCTGGATCGTTGGTGTTGTTCCACCACAACGCAAGCGGTAACCGGGGGTTGACCAGGTGACACCCGGTTGGGCGTGCCGCCGCTGAGCGTCTCTCGGCATACTCGGTCTTTATGGATCTGGTGGTCGGACTAGACGCAGGCGGCACGTCCACGAGGGCCTTGGTCCTCGATCTCGACGGCGCCCGCCTGGGCCAAGGCCTGGCGGGCGGCGCGAACCCGAACTCGCACCCGCCGTCGGTCGCCGCCGCGCACATCGGCGAGGCCCTCGCGGAAGCGTTGGACGGCCTGGACTCCCGCAAGGTCCGCTCCGGCGTCCTCGGCATCGCCGGCGCCTCCCGGATGGCGGATCCGGCCGTCCTGGAGCTCTTCCAAGACGCCTGGGAACGCGCGGGCCTGCACTGCCCGATGCGGGTGATCACCGACTGCGAGGCCGCGTTCGCCACCGGCACGTCGTCCCCGGACGGCACGGTTCTGGTGGCGGGCACCGGTTCCATCGCCGGCCGCATCGCCGACCACCGCATGACCGGCCAGTCCGGCGGCTACGGCTGGCTGATCGGCGACGACGGCTCCGCGTTCTGGCTGGGCCGCGAGGCCGTGCGGGCCACTCTGCGCTTGCTGGACCTCGGTGCACCGCTGGAAGGCCTGGCCACCGCTGTGCTCACGGCCGCCGGCGCCCGCAACCGCGGCCAGCTGATCACCGCGGTCAACGCGCAGCCGCCGATCAAGCTCGCCCAGTTCGCCCCGCTGGTCAGTTCCGCCTACCACCACGGCGATCCCGAGGCGTTGACGATCATCGCGTCCGCGGCCCGGCTGCTCGCGGACACGGCCTCGGCGGTGCGCGAGCCGTCCGACACCTCACCGATCGTGCTGGTGGGCAGTCTGATCAAGACCCCTGTCGGCGTGCACCTGAAGCAGGAACTGCTCAAGCGCTGCAACGCGCAGGTGATCATGGCGACGGAAGGTGCGGCAGGGGCTGCCTGGCTGGCGGCCGTCGACGTGCTCGGCCCGACGGCTCCCCGGCCCAGCAGGTCATGACGCCAGCAGGTGGTCCGCGTGCGGGGTGCGCTCCCGGTAGGCGCGCAACAGCCCCGCGTGCACCTCGTCCATGTGCGCGGCGATGTCGACATCGGTGTTCCACACCAACGTGATCCGCCGGTGCAGCGGGTTGCCGATGATCGGTTTGAGCAGCACCCCCGGCAGGTCGCGGTCGGGGAAGAAACCCGCCACGGCACCGGTGGAACGCACCAGGTCCGCCGCGGCCACGGGATCCACGCCGAAATGCGTGCACCGCGGGGTGAACCCGACGGCCGCGCAGGCCGAGTCCAGGTTCAGCCGCCCGCCGTGGTTCTCGTCCGGCACCACCCACTCCTCGCCTGCCAGCTCCGACAGCAGCACCTCGCTGCGGCCGGACAGCCGGTGGCCCACCGGGACGCCGATCAGCATGCGTTCGGTGGCCACGCCACGCCAGCCGATCGCGGCGGGGAACCGCAACCTGCTGTTCGGAAACTCCACCACGAGTGCGAGGTCGAGCTCACCGGTGCGCACGAGTTCCAGCACCGCATCACCACCGCGCTCGACGCGGGTGGTCTGCGCCACGCCGGGCAACATCTTCCGCACCACCCCGACCAGCAGCGCGGTCGGTGAACCCGCCACACCGCCCAGCCGGATACCGGAGTCACCCCGGGCAGCCAGCTTGTGCGCGGTCACCACCAGGTCGTCGAACCGGTCGACCAGGTCCTCGGCTCGCAACACGACGTGGCGACCGAGTTCGGTCAGCTCGACGCCATCCGTGCGACGCAGGAACAACGGGCCGCCGAAACTCGCCTCGATCCGGCGCACCTGAGCGGTCAGCCCTGCCTGAGCGATCTTCATTTGGGAAGCGGCCCTGCTGATGCTGCCCGCTCGTGCCACGGTCAGCACCACGTGCAGATGTCTCAGCTCCATTCGCACCGAGGAAGCGTAGGGCAGTTACCGAGCCACATACACGGCCACAAGGGTGTCACCAGATGACGCTAAGTCGCCGTTGTAAGCGCTGTTGCTCTATCAGGCCGATAACCGCGGAGTTATCGCCACCTCACACCTGCCGCCGTGCGTGAGGACTCCTCCAGGCTGCTGTTGACACCAAACGATCCAGGAGGTGTGAGGGCCATGAGGAAAGCGTTGCGGTTGCGGCGCCTTTCCCGTCCGTACGACGACAGGTACCTCTTCGTGCCGTTGGACCACAGCGTTTCCGACGGACCCGTGGTGCCGCGCGACCGATGGCAGGATCTCATCCGCGCGGTCGTACTGGGCGGCGCCGACGCCATTGTCGTCCACAAAGGACGTGTGCGCACGATCGATCCCGCGGTGCTCGGTGGATGCGCGCTGATCGTGCATCTGAGTGCGGGCACCGCGCACATGGCCGACGCCAACGCCAAAGTGCTCGTCGGCGAGGTCGACGAGGCGCTGCGGCTCGGCGCAGACGCGGTGAGCGTGCACGTCAACATCGGTTCCGACACCGAGTCCCGCCAGCTCACCGACCTCGGCACGGTCGCGGCCGCGTGCGACTCGTGGAACATCCCGCTGGTCACCATGGCCTATGCCCGCGGGCCACGCGTCGGCGACCCGAAAGACCCCGCGCTCCTCGCCCACGTCGTCAACATCGCGGCGGACCTCGGCGCGGACATCGTGAAGACGAACCTGACCGAGCCGGCGGAGGACATGGCGGCAGTGGTCGCCAGCTGCCCGATTCCCGTGGTCGTGGCCGGCGGTCCGGCCTCCGCGCACAGCATCACCGGGCACGCCCGCGCCGCGATGACGGCCGGCTGCTCGGGTCTCGCCGTGGGACGGCGGGTCTTCACCTCACCGGCCCCGATGCAGTTGGTCGCGGAGCTGGCCTCGATCGTGCACTCACCCACCGACGCAAGCCTCATCCGCGCACTGACCTGCTTGGAGAACCGGTGAAATTCGCCTGGATCGACCTCAGAACCGTGCCGGAGGCCAACCGCACGGCCGTCATCGACGCGGCGGTGCACAGCAAGATCGCCGGTGTCGTCGCGAACGACCCGGCGCTGCTGGACGACCTGCCACCGACGATCACCCGCGTGCTGTTCGCCGACGTCCCGGTCGACAGTCCCCACCTCGTCATCGAGGCCTTGCACGAGCAGGACCGGCTCGACCGGCTGTCCACCGCCTTCGTCCAGGTCAGCGACGACCGCACGCTCAAACTGGCCTGCGCGGCGGCGGAACGGCTGGACCACACCGTGGTCGCGTTCACCGACCCGACGAAGATCCCGCTGGAGATCGTGATCGCCGCCGCCCACGGCGCACCCGGCAAGCTCGTCACCGTCGTGGCCGACCTCGTCGAGGCCGCGATCGTCCTGGAGGTGCTGGAACACGGCTCGGACGGCGTGCTGATGGCCCCGAAGGACGCGTCCGACGTGTTCAAACTGGCCCGGCTGCTGGAAACCACGTCACCGCCGCTGACCCTGACCACGCTCACCGTCGAAGCCGTCACCCACAACGGCCTCGGCGACCGGGTCTGCGTAGACACCGCGTCGCACTTCCGTGAGGACGAAGGCATCCTCGTCGGTTCGTTCTCCTCCGGCTTCGTCCTCTGTTGCAGCGAAACGCATCCGTTGCCGTACATGCCGACGCGACCGTTCCGGGTCAACGCGGGCGCGCTGCACTCCTACGTGCTGGGCCCGGCGAACCGCACGAACTACCTGTCCGAGCTGCGTTCCGGCAGCAAGGTCCTCGCCGTCGACGCCGCCGGCCACACCCGCGAGCTCACCGTCGGCCGGGCCAAGCTGGAGTCCCGCCCGATGCTGACCATCACCGCGCGGTCGCCGGAGAACGTCGAGGTCAGCCTGATGGTCCAGGACGACTGGCACGTCCGCGTCCTCGGCCCAGGCGGGAAAGTCCGCAACGTCACCGAACTTCAGCCCGGCGACGAACTGCTCGGCTACCTCGCCCCCGAACAACGGCACGTGGGTCTCCCGATCGGCGAGTTCTGCAAGGAGTCATGACATGCGCGCGTTCGTCAACGACCTGATGCATCGGCACGGCGACGACGTGCCGATCTTCACGCACCGGAACACCGTCACCCACGGCGATCTGCGCGCCGACGTCACCGCTCTCGCCGCGAGGTTCGCCGGGGTGCACGGTGGGAGCACGGTCGCGGTTCAGGTGCCGCCGAGCTTCAGCCAGCTGGAGACCGTGCTGGCGTTGTGGAGCCTCGGCGCCCAGGTGATCTCGATCGACCACCGGTTGAAGCCGGCCGAGGTGGACGTGCTGCGGTCGCTGACACGTCCCGAGTTCTTCGTCAGCCAGCGGGGAAATCCCGCCGACGGCTTCCAGGAGCGGTACGAGCTGGAGGTCTCACCGGCACCCGGTGCCCCTGCCGCGACCCCGCACCGCCTGGTCCAGTTCAGCTCGGGCTCGACCGGCAGACCGAAGGTGATCGGGCGCAGCACCGAGTCGCTCATCGCCGAGGTGGCCCGCTTCGAAGCGTCAGAAGGCATGGTCCGAGGCGGCGAACGCTTGCTGCTGCTCAACTCCCCCGCCCACAGCTTCGGCCTGATCGGCGGCCTGCTGCACGCTCTCGCGGCCGGAGTACACCTGGTGTTCGCGGAAGAGCCTTCTGCGGAAGCGATGCTGCGCCAGGCCCGCGTCCACGAGGTCGACTTCGTCACCGGTCTGCCGTTCCACATCGACCTGCTGGCCTCGGCACCTGACCGGGACTCGTTGCGCACGGTGCGCGGCGCGTTCACCGGCGGCGAGCTGATGCCGCAGGAGGTGGCCGACAGGTTCGCCGCCGCCTACGGGTTCCCGGTCGGCGAATGCTTCGGCACCACCGAAACCGGCGCTCTGACCATCGCGGTGGACGGCACGGTCCGCCCATCGGTCGGCAAGCCGATGCCGGGCGTCACGGCACGCGTGCGCGACGGCCTGGTCGAGGTGGCGCTGGAGGAAACGCCGTACCTGTACGAGAACGACGCGACGCGGTTCTCCGGCGGCTGGTTCCGCACCGGCGACCGCGGGGAGTTCGGTGCCGACGGCGAGCTGCGGCTGCTGGGCCGCGCGGACTCGCTGGTCGTGGTGCGCGGCAACAAGGTCGACCTGACCGAGGTCGAGCACGTGCTCCGAGAACACCCGCTGGTGACCGAGGCGGTCGTGACGGGGTCCGGGGGCATCCAGGCCTACGTGGGCACCACCAGCGAAACGCTCACCGCACACGAGTTGTCCGAGTGGTGCACGCAATGGCTCGCCGAGTTCAAGCTCCCGACGCACTTCCACGTCCTGGACACGCTGCCCAGGACGTCGAGCGGCAAGCTCCTCCGCAACCCACGTCCAGCGTCCTGACCTGCAGTTGCGTAGGGTGCAGCCGTGCTTCACGTTCTCGCGGCCGAACCCAGCGCCGGCTACCTCATCGGTCGGTTGATCGGGTACCTGATCATCCCGATCCTCATCGTCGTCGTGATCATCGCGGTCACCGTCAGCCGGAAGAACGCCCGGATGCGGCACCAGCAGCAGATGCAGCAGTACTGGGCGCAGCAGCAGTACTGGGCCCAACAGCAGCAACAACAGCCGCCGTACCCGCCGCAGCAGTACCCGCCGCAGCCGCCTCAGCCCTGAGCTCTGGCTACCTCAGCAGTGCTTGACGTAGTTCGTCGGTCCGCAGTAGCGCGAGAAGTTCCGGAGATTCACTGAACACGACGTCAGCACCGGGACTGAACGCCTGCCGCAACATGGACTGACACACTGACTCCGGACGAGTTCGATGAAGAGTTCCGCGCGTGGTTCGCGCTGCGCGATCCGGAGAAGGCGGGCGCGGAACTGGTCGACGCTGCGGCGACGAGCGATGCTGTTGGAAGGATGTTCGCGGTCCACCTCATCAGGGCGAACGCACGCACCTTCAGTCAAACCGGACGACGTCCCCACAGTCGCCGCTGCCAGAGCGGCACGAGCGAACATGCTGGAACCCGGCCGGAAGTTCACGTTCTTCGTGCACGAACAGGCGTTGTGGCTGCCGGTCGGCGGCATGGAGGTGTGGCGAGAGCAGCTCGCCCACCTGCTCAGGATGTCGGTGCGGAAGTACATCAGCCTGCGGGTCGTACCTCGCTCAGCGGGCATGCACGCGGGCACGGCAGGCGATTTCCGGATGATGAAGTTCCCGAAGTACCCGCCGGTCGTCTACGTCGAGAGCGTGAACTACTGCCTGTTCTTCGACGACGCGGACACCATCAAGATCAACGATGACATCCTGACGGCCCTCGCAGCCCTCGCCCTGACTGAGGAAGAGTCAAGGGCGGTGATCGACAACATCCTGGAGGGCTCGGATGACCGCTTGGCGTAAGAGCAGCTACAGCGGCGGCGGCAACAACTGCGTCGAGGTCGGTCGCAGCGTCGGCATTCGGGACAGCAAGGCACCAGCGACCCACATCCCCCGTGTCGGCGGACGCCTGGTCAGCGTTCCTGAGGTCCGTCCGCTGAATCCTGCGGATGACGGAAGCCGGGGTGGCCGGCCGGCAGAGCGCGCCTGAGCAGCCACCCCGACACCGCGATGCACACGATCTGCAGCGGCCACGACAACACAGCGCGCAACGTGCCCAGCCAGATGACCTGAGCCTCCAGCCACAACGGCGTGAACACCGCCACCCGCAACACGTACTGCCCGACCCAGGCCCATGACGCGACTGAGTAAGCGCGCAAAAGGGCAGGATCTCGACGCCACCGCGTCTTCTGCCCGAGAAGCGTGCCCACCACCACGCCGAGCAACGGCCACCGCAGCGCGATCGAGCCCGCCCACGCCAGCGCAGAGGCCACGTTGGACAGCAGCTGGATCAGGAAGAAGTCCTCGACGCGGCCCGTGTACAAGGCGATCAACGCGGCGGCCACCACCAGCAGTACGGACAAGATCACCGCGCGGGGCTTCTCGCCGCGCACGAACCTGATCACGCCGATGACGACGCCGCAAAGCACTGCCACCACTGCGCCTGCGCCGATCGAGTGACCCCAGATCAGCCATCCCGCGACGAACGCCAGCGGCGGCAGGGAGGCGTCGAGGGCGCCGCCCCGGCCTCCGAGCAGTGATACCAGCGACTCCTGGCGCACGTCCGTCATGCTTCCAGACTGCCTTAGGTGAACCTAAGTCAGGTAACGGACCCATATCGGGGATTGACCGCGGTGAACCAGGTCACTACCGTCTCCACGAAATCGTCTGGAAAGTTAACAGACAGGAGCGGACCTAATGCGTGCCGGAAGCCCACGACTGCTGCGGGAGATCAACGACCGCGCAGCCATCGAGGCTTTGCTGCGCAACGGGCCGCTGACCAGGTCGGAGTTGGAGGGCCTGATCGGTCTCTCCAAGCCGGCGACCGCACAGCTGCTCACCCGGCTGGAAACCGCCGACACCGTTGTTCGCAACGGACTGCGCGGCGGAGGACGCGGGCCTCGTGCCCAGCTGTGGTCGGTCAACGGGGCCCTCGCGCACATCGCGGCCATCGACCTCACCCCCGAGACGGTCGACATCGCGATCGCGGACATCTCCGGTGCCGTGCTCACCGAGCACAAGGCGCCGATGCCCGTGAAGCACGGTGTGCTCGAGGCGTTCGTCAGTGCGGTCGGCAAGGCGTGCGGGCAGGCAGGCCTCGCGCCCGACCAGTTGCTGCACGTCGTGGTGGGCTGTCCGGGAGCGGTGAACCCCGCGAACGGCGAACTCGCCTACGCACCACATCTGCCCGGCTGGAGCGGTTTCGACATGCCCGGCCGGTTGCGGGAGCAGCTCGCGACCTCGGTGAGCGTCGAGAACGACGTCAACCTGGTCGCACTGGAGGAGATGGTCGCCGGACGGGCCACCGAGGTGCGCGACTTCGTCGTCATCTGGCCCGCGGACCTCGTCGGTGCCGCTGTCGTGATCAACGGAGTGCTGCTGCGCGGCGCTTCCGGTGGCGCGGGCGAGATCGACGGGCTGATGATCCCCGACCGCGCCTCTGCCGACACCGACACGGACCGCTCCGGCGGCACGTTCGGTGAGCTGCTCAGCAACGCGTCGATCTGCAAGCTCGCCAGGGCTCACGGGCTCGCCGCGCGCAACGGCCACGGTGCCGTGCGCAAGGCGTTGGCCGCGGGGCCGGCGGGCCGGGAGTTCATGGCCGATCTCGCCAAGCGCATCGCCACGGGCGTGGCTAGCGTCGTCGCGGTGCTCGACCCGGAACTCATCCTCCTGTCCGGCGACATCGCCCAGGCAGGCGGAACCACGCTCAACGACCTCGTTGCCGCGGAACTGCGGCAACTGGTGGTGCCGAGGACACCCGTCCAGCTGGCGTTGGTGACCGGGAAGCCGGTGCGCAGCGGCGCACTGCACTCGGCACTGGCCGTGGCGCGCGAGACGGTGTTCGGTCTGCCGGCAGCCACCACGGCTCCATTCCGCGGCCCTGTGGTCGCCGGGTCCCCACGTTGATCGAGAAGGAGTGCACATGCGCAAGCACACCCGTGCTGCCTTGCTCTGTGTCGCCGCAGCGCTGACCCTCACCGCATGTGCGGCGGGCAAGGGTGGCGGCTCCACCACCGACGGTGCTGCCGCGGCCCCCGGTAAGGACGACAAGCTCACGCTCACGGTCTGGAGCAACTACTCCGACCGCGAGTACGAAGAGGTCACCAAGGCCCTCAAGACGTTCAACAAGAAGTTCCCGAACATCGAGATCAAGCACGAGGGCTCGCAGGACGACGACAAGATCACCGCGGGGATCCGGTCCGGCAACACGCCGGACGTCGCGCTGTCGTTCACCACCGACAACATCGGCCAGTTCTGCTCCTCGGGCGCGTTCCAGGCGCTGAAGCCGTACATCGACCGCGACAAGGTCGACCTGAACCAGATCTCCCCCGCGGTTCGGGAGTACACCGAGTACAAGGGCAACCGCTGCGCGATGCCCATGCTCACCGACGTGTACGCCATGTACTACAACACGGACAAGTTCGCCGAGGCCGGCGTGACGGCGGCGCCGAAGACCCTGGACGAGCTGTTCGAGGCCGCGAAGAAGCTGACCAAGAAGAACGCGGCCGGTGAGATCGAGGTCGCGGGTTACCTGCCCACCATGGGCTTCTACGCCAACCGCCCGACCATCCTGGCGCCGTCGTTCGGTGCCGAGTGGGAGAAGGACGGCAAGTCGGCGCTCGCCTCCTCGCCCGGCTTCACCGAGATGATGACGTTCCAGAAGAAGCTCGTGGACTTCTACGGCTACGACGCTCTGGAGCGCTTCCGCGCCGGTCTCGGCCAGGAGTACTCGGCCGACCACGCGTTCCACCAGGGCAAGATCGCGATCATGATGGACGGCGAGTACCGCACCGCCTTCCTCAAGGCCCAGGCGCCGCAGATCAAGTTCGGCACGGCTCCGTTCCCGACCTGGAAGCCCGCCGACTACGGCACCGCCTTCACCACCGGCACGATCATGGGCATTCCCAAGGGCGCCAAGAACCCCGGCGCCGCGTGGGAGCTGATCAAGCACCTGTCGTTCGACACCGACACGATCGTCGACCTGTCCAACGCCATCAAGAACGTGCCGAGCACCAAGGCCGCGATGGAGAGCCCGAAGCTCGAGGTCGACGAGCAGTTCAAGACGTTCATCGACCTGGCCAAGAGCGACAAGCTCAAGGGCAACCCGGTCACCCCGATCGGTGACGCGCACATCAAGGCCGTCACGGACTTCTCAGTGTCCTACCAGTCCGGCAAGGTCACCGATCTGCAGGCAGGCCTGAAGGAAGTCGACAAGAACATCGACGACCAGATCACCAAGAGCGGTAAGTAAGGAATCCGCGCGATGACCGCCACGCTAGGCGCTCGGCCCGCCCCCGGCAGGGGGCGGGCACGTGCCCGCCACCGTCTCGCCGTGCTCGGGTTCATGGCCCCGGCAATCATCGGCTTCGTCCTGTTCTTCGGCTATCCGCTGGTCGCCACGGTCATCTTCAGCTTCACGAAGTACGACCTGATCAACCCGCCGGAGTTCAACGGACTCGCCAACTACGAGTTCATGTTCAAGGATCCCTTGCTCACCAAGGCGATCGCGAACACCTTGTGGTTCGTCGTGGTGCTCACGATCGCGCGGACGGTGTTCGCGCTGGGCGTGGCATCGGTCATCGCACGTCTCAAGTCGGGCGTCGGTCTGATCCGAACGCTCTGCTACCTGCCTTCGCTGGCACCGCCGGTGGCCGCGACACTCGTGTTCTTCATGGTGTTGCGGCCCAACGGCGGCCCGATGGACAGCGTTCTCGGATGGTTCGGGGTCGACTCGCCGCTGTGGTTCTCCGACCCGGCGTGGGCCAAGCCCGGCATCACCGCGATCATGCTGTGGATCTCCGGCGACCTGATGATCATCATCCTGGCCGCGATCCTCGACGTGCCGCAGGAGCAGTACGAAGCAGCTGAGCTCGACGGCGCGGGCCCGATCCGCCGCTGGTGGCACGTCACGCTGCCGACGATCTCGCCGGTGCTGCTCTTCGGTCTCGTGAACTCGGTGATCCTGGCACTGCAGCTCTTCACCCAGGCGGTCGTCGCGGGGTCGGCCGGCTCGGGAGCTGCGGACGCGACGGGATCGACCAAATATCTCGGTTATCCGGACAACGCCACGTTGACGTTCCCGGTTTACCTGTACACGCAAGGCTTCCGCTACTTCGACATGGGCTACGCGGCCGCGATGGCCACTGTCCTGTTCGTCATCTCGTTCGCCGTGACCATCGTCCTGGTCCAGCGGATGCGCAAGAACTCCACCGCTGAGGAAGGGGGTCCGGGAGCATGACCGCCACGCTGACCAAACCACCGGTCGACGTCGCAGCGGATCCGGAGCAGCCGCCGCGCAAGCGCGATGTCGCCGGCTTCCTGAACTGGGTCGCCACGCACTCGATCGGCCTCGCCCTCGGCCTGATGTTCGCCACGCCCGTGGTGTTCGTCTTCCTCACCGCGGTGATGTCCGACGACCAGGCGTTCACCTCGGACCTGTGGCCGCGCGAGTGGCACTGGGAGAACTTCGTCGAGGTCTTCGACAAGGCCCCGCTGTTCCAGTACCTGATCAACAGCCTCACGTACTCGCTGCTCGCGACCTTCGGCATGCTGATCTCGTCGATCCCCGCCGCCTACGCGCTGGCGAAGCTCCGGTGGCGCGGCCGCAACGTCGCGTTCCTGCTGGTCATCGGCGCGATGATGCTGCCGCCGCAGGTCGTCGCCGTGCCGCTGTACGACACCTGGTCCTCGCTCAACCTGACGGGCACGCTGTGGCCGTTGATCGCTCCGTACTTCCTGTTCGACGCATTCAGCATCTTCTTGCTGCGCCAGTTCATGCTCACGATCCCGCAGTCCTATGTGGACGCAGCGCGCGTCGACGGCTGCTCGGAGTTCCAGGCGCTGGTGCGGATCATCGTGCCGATGGCCAAGCCGGGCATCGCGGCCACCGCGCTGTTCTGCTTCCTCTTCACCTGGAACGACTACTTCGGCCCGTTGCTCTACACCGGCGAGGCGAAGGACAACTGGACGTTGTCGCTGGCGCTGGCGACGTTCAAGGGCATGCACATCGTCCAGTGGAACTCGTCGATGGCGGTGACGTTCCTGACGATGATCCCGGCCGTCGTCCTCTTCGTCTTCGCCCAGAAGTCGTTCGTCAAGGGAATCACGTTCACGGGAGTCAAGGGATGAAACTCACCGTCGTCGGTGGCGGGTCCACCTACACACCGGAGCTGATCGACGGCATCGCAGGCCGTCGCACCAGCCTGGCGGTGGACGAGATCGTCCTGGTCGACCCGGACGAGCACCGCCTGTCGATCATCGGCCCGTTCTGCCAGCGCCTGCTGCAGCACGCGGGCCACCCGGCGAAGGTGCGCACCACCACGTCGCTGGAACAGGGCGTGGAAGGCGCGTCCGCTGTGCTGCTGCAGCTGCGCGTCGGCGGCCAGGCAGCCCGCGCGTCGGACGAGACGTTCCCGCTCACGTGCGGCTGCGTCGGACAGGAGACCACCGGCGCCGGCGGCCTTGCCAAGGCGCTGCGCACCGTTCCCGTCGTGCTCGACATCGCCGACAAGGTCCGCCGCATCGCCGGCGAGAACACGTGGATCGTGAACTTCACGAACCCGGTCGGCATCGTCACCCGCGCCCTGCTGCAGAACGGCCACAAGGCGATCGGCCTGTGCAACGTGGCGATCACGTTCCAGCGCTGGACCTCCGGCCTGCTCGGCGTGGATCCGTCCACTGTGGAACTTGAGCACGTCGGCCTGAACCACCTCACGTGGGAACGCGGCGTCTACGTGGACGGCGTCGACCGCCTTCCTGAGCTCTTGGCTGACCACGTTGAGGGCCTCGCCGAACACATCGGCATCGACGGCGGCCTCATGCGTCGCCTGAACATGGTCCCCTCCTACTACCTCAACTACTTCTACAACCACGACGCCGTCGTGAAGAAGCAGCAGAACGAACCGCCGCGCGCCGAAGTGGTCGCGACGGTCGAGAAGGAACTGCTCGACATCTACAGCGACCTCTCGGTCGTGACGAAGCCCGAGCAGCTCTCGCAACGAGGCGGCGCCTACTACTCCGAAGCCGCCGTACAGCTCGTGCACGCGCTGACGGGCGGCGCGGGTGCCGAGAAGCACGTCGTCAACGTGCAGAACAACGGCACCCTGCCGTTCCTGCCCGACGACGCCGTGATCGAAGTTTCGTCCACTGTGGATTCTTCTGGTGGCGCACCGCTACCGGTCCGCCCCGTGGAACCGTCGATCTCCGGCCTGATCTCGCACGTCACCGCGTACGAGTACCTGGCACTGGAGGCGGCGATCCACGGCGGCCGAGACCGCGTGGCGAACGCGCTGCTCGCCCACCCGCTGATCGGCCAGCACGCCATCGCGGACCAGCTGGCCGACGAGCTGATCGCGCAGAACCGCGATCTGCTGCCGTGGGTGAAGGGAAACTGACAACGATGACTGACCGTGTGCTCGCGATCGACGGCGGCAACAGCAAAACCGCAGTCCTCCTGGTCGACGCGGACGGCAAGGTGCTGGCGCAGGTGCGCGGCCCCGGAGCCCCGCCCCAGACCGTGGGCATGAAGCGCGGACTGGACGTGTTCGAGGCACTGGCACGCGAAGCCGCAGCCCAGGCAGGCCTGTCCCCCGACGAGCCGATCGCCGCGCACACAGCCGCGTACCTGGCAGGCGCAGACCTACCTCGCGAAGAAGAAGACCTGACCCGCGAGATCACCAAGCGCGGCTGGTCCACCACCACCTTCGTGGGCAACGACACCTTCGCCCTGCTCCGCGCCGGCACCAACTCAGGCGTGGGCGTGGCAGTGGTCTGCGGCGCAGGCATCAACGCGGTAGGCGTGGCCCACGACGGCCGAACCCACCGCTTCCCAGCCCTGGGCGCAATCTCCGGCGACTGGGGCGGCGGCGGCCAACTGGGCAACGACGCCCTCTGGCACGCAGTCCGAGCAGAAGACGGCCGAGGCAAGCCAACCGAACTCCTCCCGGCGCTCCTCGCCCACTACGGCGAAACCTCGATCGCCAAGGTGGTCGAAAAGATCCACTTCGAGGAAATCGCCCTGGACCCGCACGCCCTCTGCCCCCTCGTCTTCGAGGTGGCAGCCCGCGGCGACGCCGTGGCCCTGGCCGAAATCGAGCGCCTGGTCGAAGAGATCGTCCTGCTCTCCACGGTCTCCCTCCGCAAACTCGACCTGATGGACGAGCCGGTGGACATCGTGCTGGGCGGCGGTGTCCTGACCAACACCGGCGACGTGGTGGTGGGCCCAGTCCGCGAACGAGTGCTGGAACAGGCCCCCTTGGCCCAAGTCCGCGTAGTGGACGTCCCCCCGGTAGTCGGCGCCGCCCTACTGGGCCTGGACACCATCGGAGCCTCGCCGGGCGCAGAGCTGAGGCTGCGCTCGGCCTACGACGACCACCAGCCAGCCACCACCTCCCCCTTGGACGTGGCAGCCAGCGGGTGACAAGACCCCGTCTCAGGGGGTAGATCGGCGGCGGCGCCCCCTGAGACGGTCCCAACCCCACTGCTCGGGGCAGATCGGCGGCGGCGTCCCGAGCAGTGGTCCCACCCCTTTCCGAGGGGGAGCTTGATCGGCGGCGGCGCTCCCCCTCGGAAAGGTCCCAACGCCCCCGCAGCACCTCACGCGCCGAGGTGCTGCGGGGGTTTCTGCTTTCAGCGATGGCGAAGAACGACCGGCTCAGCACTCATCAGCCGAGCCCGTCTTTCCCATACGGGACCACCCCACCACCGCAACCCCACTGCGGAACAGGAAGCCGCCAACGCGCCAGGGGGACGACCTACGGAACCGGCGCGCCCGAACCCACAGAGATCGACGAGGGCGAAGCCGAGGACGACGACGCCAACTCAGGCAACGAAACCGACGGCACAACAGTCGTCCCAACAACACTGCCCCGAGGCTCCACACCATCCTCCGGAGTGACCACCGGATTCGAGTGCGGAGGCGGCGTAACCACAACCGACCCAGAAGGCCGAGGCGCCACCTTCACAGCAGAAGGCACCGGCGTGAACTCCATCGGCGGCTGATCGCCACCGATCTGAACCACCTCAGGCCCCTCAGCCTCGTCATCCCCACCAGGAGCAGACCCAGGCCCGCCCCCACCAGAGGCCCCGAGCATCACCCCAGCCAAAACTCCAACGGTGACAAGCGCCACACCCAACGAGATGGACGGAAGCGGCAATCCAGAACGCACCCGCCAAAAGCTAGCGACCAAACAAGACGAATCCCCCGGATCCCCCTCAAGCTTCCCTCGATCGAGTGGTAAAAGAATCGTCACCCACAGCGACAAAACCTACGATGACGTAACCGACGGTGGCGTAACCACGGCTTGGTTGTGCATGCTGACCAGTCGCCCGCGATCGGGAGCCGCGGACGACGCCAGGCCGGGCAGGGCGTGGCGGAGCGGTTGCAAGACGGGCAAGGGCAGTGCCCGGCAGTACGGGAACAGTGGAATGCCGCACGAGCAAGAGGGGGATGTTGTGCTGCGATGGAACAGTCTGGTGTCCCTGGGGGACAGCTTCACCGAGGGCATGGACGACCCCGGCCCAGGAGACACCTACGTCGGATGGGCAGACCGCCTGGCCGGCATGATCGCCCAGAACGCCCCGGAGTTCAGGTACGCCAACCTGGCGATCCGCGGCAAATTCCTGCAGGAGATCATCGACGAACAGGTCCCACTGGCGATCTCCCTGAAACCGGACCTCGTCACCTTCTGCGGCGGCGGCAACGACATCATGGTCCCGAACAGCGACCCCGATGCCCTGGCCGAGGTCTACGAGGTAGCAGTGGCAGACCTACGAGCAGCCGGCTGCGACGTCATCATCTTCACGGGCTTCGACACCAAGAACACCCCTCTCCTGCGAAGCCTGAGAGGCAAGGTCGGCATCTACAACACCCACCTCTGGTCGATCGCCGAGCGCTACCACTGCCGCATGGTCGATCTGTGGTCCATGCACGTCCTCCAAGACCGCCGCGCCTGGAGCGAAGACCGCCTGCATCTCTCCCCGGAAGGCCACCAACGAGTCGCGCTGAAGGCCTACGAGGTCCTGGGCCTGGCCGACGACCACTCGTGGAACGAACCGTGGCCTGCCCTGGAACAAGCCGACTGGGTCACCCAGCGCAAGGCCGACCTGAAGTGGGCCAGGGAACACGTGGTCCCGTGGATCGGCAGGCAACTCAGGGGCGAGTCCATGGGCGACGGCCTCGCGCCGAAGCGACCGGAGCTTCTCCCGATCGCCAGGTGCACGGAGGAGAACTACTGAAGGAGAAGCCCGACCGGCACTCTCCCCCGAATGCCGGTCGGGCCCCTCACGCGCAGGCGCCTTACCCCCTCGGTAAATCCCCCACTCGGCGGCCTGCGGAGCCCAGATGGGCTCACGTCCACATTCCCATGCTTTGGGACCAGACGACTAAACGTCCGCTAAACCTCGGACGACAGCGAGTCCAGGGCGGCCCGGACCTCCACCGCGCGGACCGAGTTGACCTGCGCGTACAGGCGCAGCGCCTCGGTCAATTCCGCTGCCGCAGCAACCCATTCCGCCCGCCGGAGCAGTACCCCGCCCAGCACGTGGCGGCCGAAACCTTCCAGGTAGGTCACCTCGGCGACGGCTGCCTGGTCAACGACCTGGCGGGCCAGCGCTTCCGCCTCGTCCAGCGAGCCGGCCTCCAGGTGCAGCTCGGCCAGGTTCGCGAGGCCGCGGACGAAAGCGATCTGGTCACCCGAACGCCGGTACACCTCGACTGCGTGGGATTGGTGCTGCAGCGCCACATCCACGCGGCCGCGGGCCTGTTCGACCTGGGCGACGTTGTTCAGGCCGTGTGCTTCGCCGACGACGTCGCCGGACTGCTGCGCGAGCTGCACCGACTCCCAGAAGTGCAGCAACGCCTCGTCGTGGTGCTTCAGCCGGAACAGCACGTCGGCGAGTTGGGCGAGCGTCAGCACGAGGTACTGGCGCTCGCCCAGCTCGGTCGCGAGCCGGTGCGCGCGGCGAGCGTCCGGTAGCAGGACGGGTCGTCCCAGCCGGGCGTTCGTCACGTAGGTCGTGTCCAGCATCAGAACCTGGCCGAGGCGGCTCCCCGTCACCTCGGCCGCGGCCAGACCGAACCCGACCAGCGCCACCCACTCCCCGGTGAGCGCGCGTACGGTCGCGTAGGGGTGCAGCAGCCTTACCAGCTGCCACACCTGGTCGTGCAGGCCCGACTCGGCGGCCGCGTGGACGACCGAGACGATGTTGGGCCACTCCCGGTCGAACCAGGCGATCGGGTCGTTGAAGGCCGGCATCGGCGTGGAACCGTTGTCCCCCAACGCGAAGTCCAGGCCGTCCCGCGCCGGTCGGATGACGCGGCGGACGTGGTCGCACGCGACGAGGTAGTAGTTCACCAGGCGCCGCAACGAGTCCAGGTCCGGGCGGCCCGCTCCCCGCACGTACAGCCGCACCAGCTCGTGCATCGTGAACCCGTCCGGCCACGGTTCGACCAGCAGGTTCACCTCGACGAGCTGGGTCAGCCGCGATCGTGCAGACTCCACGTGGATCCGGGTCAGGGCCGCGACGGCGTGCGACGACATCCAACGGCCGGGCGCCATGCCGACGGACTGGAAGACCTCGCCGAGCTCGGACGGCAGGTCGCGGGTCGACAGGTCCAGTGCCCGCGACACCCCCACGCCTGCCTCAGGTAGGTCCAACCCACGCAACCGGTGCCCGTCGTCGGCCAGCTCCCCCACCAGCTCCTCGACCGTCCACTCCGGACTGATCACGAGCTTGGCCGCCGCCACGCGCAACGCCAGCGGCAGGCCGCCGCACAGCTCCGCGAGCTTCCGGGAAGCCGCGGGGTCTTCCACCGACAGCGGTTTGCCCAGCACGTCGTCGACCAGCAAGCGCGCGGCGTCGTCGTCCAGCGGCCTGAGCTTGCGCACCCGAGCGCTGTTCGTGACGACGAGCCGTTCCAGCTGGGAGCGCGAAGTCACCAGCACGACCGAGCCGGAACCCGGCGGCAGCAAGAACTGCACCTGGTCGAAGCCCGTCGCGTCGTCCAGCACCACCAGCACCCGCCGACGGTTCAGCAACGACCGGTAAAGCCCGACACGGTCCTCCAGAGCGATCGGCACACCGTCAGCCGGCACACCCAACGCCACCAGGAAGCGCGTGAGCACCTCACCCGGTTCCGTGTCTCCCAAAGAAGCGAACAACACCCCGTGCGGGAACATCTCGCAGTTCTCGTGTCCCCAAGTGATCGCCAAAGCGCTCTTGCCGACACCGGGCGCACCGGTCAGCACAGCGACCGTGGTGGCGAGCAGGTTCCTGGTCGCGCAAACGTTGTCCAGCCACGCTTTGTCGTCGTCCCGGCCGAACAGTCGCGACGCGGAGGCCGGCAGCAAGGCCGGCGACACGATCCCCGCACGAGGTGCGACGGGACGCGACTCGACCGGGCCGATCACGCTCAGCACGGGGTCGTCGCGCAGCACCTGCTCCTGCAGCAACCGCAGCTCCGGACCGGGATCGATGCCGAGCTCGTCCACCGCACGACGCTGGAACCGTTGGTACGCCTCAAGTGCGTCGGCCCGCTGCCCGGATCGGTACAGGGCGCGCATGCTGTGCGCCACCAGGCGTTCGCGGAACGGGAACTCGGTGCACAACCCGCGCAGCTCGCCCACGAGCTCCAGGTGCCGGCCGAGCTCCAGTTCGGCGTCGATGCGCTGCTCCAGCGCGGACAACCGCAGCTCTTCGAGGTCTGAGGTCATCGGGTCGCCCGGTACGTCTGCGAGCACCGGCCCGCGCCACAGACCCAACGCCTCGCGCAGCAAGCCCGCCCTGATGGCAGCGGGCTTGCCGCGGGAAGACGCCACGAGCTGCCGGGCGCGGTGCAGGTCGAGACGCCACGGGTCCACGGTCAGCTGATACCCGGTCGGTGTGGTGCGGATCGTCGCGGAGCCCGCGGGATCGGCCTCCTCCAGCACCTTGCGCAACCGCGACACGTAACCGTGCACGATCGTCCGCGCGGTGGCCGGCGGCGACTCCGTCCACAGCGCGTCGACGATCTGGTCGATCGAGACGGGTCGGTTCGCCTCGACGACCAGCATGGCCAGCAGTCCGCGCATGCCGCGACGGCCGAGCTGGATCAGCCGTCCGTCCGCGAGCACCTGGAGAGGACCGAGCACGCCGAACTCGAGTCCGGTTTTGCTCCGCATGCCCCTCCTCCACGCCCGCTGACCTTGTCACTTCAACAGGTGTGAGAGTCGACGTCTCAGATACAAGTACGGTTCAAGTTCGCGGGACGCTACTGTTCACCTGTGCCGCGAGATCGGAACTCCGTGGTTGACCGCGGCGCCGGGTGCCTCCTCGGCGGCGCTCTCGGTGATGCGCTCGGCGCGCCGGTGCAGTACCTCGGCTGGGCCGACATCCAGCGCGAACACGGCCCGGAAGGCGTTCTCGCACCACCGAAGCCCGCGCTCTTCACGGACGACACCCAGCTGACCCTCTTCACCGCCGACGGCTACCTGCGCGCGTGGGTGCGCGGGAAGCAGACCGGTGAGTGGGAGCCGTCGGAGATGGTGTGGCACAGCTACCGGCGCTGGTTGATCACCCAGCAGCAACCGGCCCCGGAACGGGGTTCGACCGGGCTGCTCGCAGACGAACGGCTGTACGAAAGCCGCTCGCCGGGTCTGACCTGCCTGCGCGCGCTGGCCTCGGAAACCATGTCCACTCCGCAGAACCCGCACAACGAGTCGTCCGGCTGCAACGGTGTCACCCGCACCGCACCAGCCGGTTTCGCGCCGTCCGCGGCGATCGCGTACGACCTCGGCTGCCGGTTCGCGGCGATCACCCACGGCGGCACCGGCGGCTGGGTCTCCGGCGGCGCGCTGGCGTTGCTGATCCACCTGCTCGCGGTGAAGGGCCGGCCGTTGCGCGAGGCGATCGACCAGGTCATCGGCCGGGTGCTGCGCGACGACACTTATACGGCGACGGTGCTGACGCGGGCCGTGGTGCTGGCGGAGGAACACGACGGCTCGTCGTCCGTGCGCGTCGACCGGCTCGGCAGCGGCTGGACCGGCCCGGAAGCGCTGGCGATCGCGGTCTACACCGTGCTGACGCACCCTAAGCCGGTGCAGTTCGTCGACGCGATGCGCGCCGCGGCGAACCACTCCGGCGGCAGTGACGCGACGGCGGCGTTGACCGGCAACGTGCTCGGCGCGCTGCACGGCTGCGAGGCGCTGCCCCGCGACTGGCTGAGCGGCCTCGAGCTGGTGGACGTCCTGGACGAGATGGGCCGCGACCTCGGCCGGTCCGCGGTCAACATCGAGTTCGACGAGAGCCGATACTCCTGACCAGGATGTTTTGTCCAACCCCGCACTGAAGGTTGGACAAAACATCCAGTGGTCGAGGTCTCAGGCGGCTTTGTAGCGTCGGCGAACCATCCCGCCGCCGCAGGAGACCTCCATGGCCGAGCACTCCCCGCCGTCGCTCACCCAGGTCGAGACCAACGGCATCGAACGGATCCCGGACGCCGAGCGCACCGCGACACCGTTCGACCTGTTCCGGCTGGCCTTCGGCGGTGCCAACACGTTCTCCACCTGCGTGCTCGGCGCGTTCCCGATCCTCTTCGGACTCTCCTTCTGGCAGGGCTTGGCGGCGACCCTCCTCGGTGTGATCGCCGGCGCGTTGATCCTCTGCCCGATGGCGATCTTCGGCCCGGTCAACGGCACGAACAACGCGGTCTCGTCGTCGGCGCACCTCGGCGTCCACGGCCGGATCGTCGGCTCGTTCCTGTCGCTGCTGACCGCGGTGGCCTTCTTCTCGCTCGCCGTCTGGAGCTCCGGCGATGCGCTGGTCGGCGGCGCGCACCGGTTGTTCGGCTTGCCGCGCAGCACCTTCTCCTACGCGCTGGCGTACGCGCTGTTCGCCGGTCTCGTGCTCGTCGTGTGCACGTACGGGTTCCGCTTCATGCTCTTCGTCAACAAGATCGCGGTCGTCTCGGCGACGCTGCTCTTCGTACTCGGCGCGGTGGCTTTCGCCGGCGACTTCGATCCCTCGTACGCAGGCACGATCACCCAAGACCTGTTCTGGCCGGCGTTCATCGGCTCGGCGCTGATCGTGCTGTCGAACCCGGTGTCGTTCGGCGCCTTCCTCGGTGACTGGTCGCGCTACATCCCCGCGAGCACCCCGCACCGCCGGGTCGTCGCCGCCGCGTTCCTGTCCCAGGTCGCGACGCTGGTGCCGTTCGTGTTCGGTCTGGCCACGGCCAGCATCATCGCCGCCACGACACCGTCCTATGTGGAGAACCAGGACTTCGTCGGCGGACTGCTGGCGATCGCACCGCAGTGGTTCTTCCTGCCGGTGTGCCTGCTCGCCCTGATCGGCGGGATGTCCACCGGCACCACGGCGCTCTACGGCACCGGTCTGGACTTCTCCTCGGTGTTCCCGCGGCTGTCCCGCGTCCAGGCAACGGTGCTGGTCGGCACGCTGGCCATCGTCTTCATCTTCCTCGGCCGCTTCGGGTTCGACCTGGTGCGCAGCATCTCCACGTTCGCCACGCTGATCATCACCTGCACCACCCCGTGGATGGTCGTGATGATGCTCGGCCTGTTCACCCGGCGCGGCTGGTACGACCCGGAGGCGCTGCAGGTGTTCAACCGGCGCCAGCGCGGCGGCCGGTACTGGTTCGCGCACGGCTGGAACTGGCGGGGAATGACGGCCTGGTGGGTCGCGGCACTCGCGGGCGTGCTCTTCACGAACATCCCCGGCCAGTTCATCGGGCCGCTGGGTGATCTCGCCGGCGGCGTGGACGTCAGCCTGCCGCTGTCGATCGTCGTTGCCGCGGCGCTGTTCCTGGGGCTGCTCTTCGTTTTCCCGGAGCCTCGCGCGGTCTACGGTCCGGCCGGCCCGCGTCTGGTGCGCGCCGTGGACGTCGTTGTCCCGCCGATCACCGGGCCCGGAAAACAGGAACAGCCCGTGGAGAGCGCTCCCGAATTCGCTCACCCACAGGCTGTGCCGCACGAGTAGTTGATCAACAGCAGGCCGGGTCTTGCCCCGAGCGCGAGCTCCGATCCAGCTCTTGATCAACGAAATCCGTGCCCCGGAGTCAAGGCTCCGTTGGCCGGGCATGTTAACAGATGTGTACCGGAAGTCCAGGGCTGCGGAAGACCTTGCGATCTTCGTCGACGATGAAGACCTCGCAGTCCTCCTGTGCGGCCGCCCACTCGATCCCGTCCCTGCCCAGCGCAAACGCCGCTGTGGCAGTGGTATCGGCGATCGCGAGGTCCTCGGCGAAAATCGTGACCGACAGAAGTCCCGTGACCGGCTGACCGGTACGGCCGTCCAGGATGTGCTGCCCGCGTTCGTACAACGCTGATGTGGCAACGGCTCCGTCGCGCACGCCGAGCACGACGCAGAGCTGGTCGGCGATGTCGGGATGCCGAACGCCCACGCGCCAAGGCTTTCCGGCCTCGGGCTCGCCGGCCACGACGACGTCGCCACCGGCGTTGATGCAGAAAGTCGATGCCCCGCCGTCGCGCAGGACGTCGGCGGCGCGCTGCACGGCCCAGCCCTTCACCACCGCGCACGGGTCGAGCCCGCGTCCCGGCACCCGTGCCGTGAACGCGCCGCCGGTCGACTCCTCGTACCAGTCGCACAAGGAGAGGACCTCGACCAGATCCGGGGTGAGCTCTTCCCTGGTGAGCTCACCCCGGTCCAGCCTGGACACCTCGCTGTCGGGCTTGAACGGCGAGAACTGCTCGTCGGCCGCTCGCAACCAGGCGAACGCCTGCTCGGCCAGTGCGTCGTCGCCGTCACGCAGGTCGACCGAGATCGGCAGACCCATGATCTGTTCGACGCGCCGCACCGACATCCCTACTGCGCTCCGTCGATCGCGGCCTGCAGCGACTGCTTGTAGCCCTCGGAGGTCGCGGTCGCACCGGACACCGTGTCGATGTCCGCGCTCTGCGCCTTCAGGGCCGACTCGCGCAGCAACGGCAGCGCCATCCTGGTCGGGTTGCTGTTGGGCGCCCGCAACGCCTTCACGTCGGTGATCTTGGTGCCCTGGAACGTGACCTGCACCTGCACGGTGCCTTCCGACGTGTTCACCGCCGGCCCGGAGACGTTGCGGGTCTGGGCCTGCTGCTGGGTCTGGGTCGGCTGCTGGGTCGGAGCAGCGGACCCGGTCGTCTTGGGTGCGGAGCCGGTGGTCTGCGGTGCCTGGGTTTGTGTCTGTGCTTGCTGCTGCTGGGTTTCCGGCGCGGCGACCTCGGTGAGCTCGCCCTCGTGGGCCGCGCCCGGCGTGTACAGCCAGACCGGGACCAGCCCCGCAACGCTCAGAGCCAGAACGGGAATTGCCCTCTTCACGTCGTCGGACCCTTTCAGTTGGCCAGCGCGAAGCGCTCGGCGTGGACCTGGTTGCTGGGCACTCCCAGTTCGGACAGGCTGCGGATGACCGCGCCGGTCATGCCGTTCGGGCCGCAGATGAAGACGTCGCGGTCCTGCACGTCCGGGACCAGCGCGGCGATGTTCTCCGGGCCGAGCAACGGACCGTTCGCGGTGATGGTCTTCGAGGAACCGGTGACCAGGCGCAACACCGCGCCCTTGGTCCTCGCGAGGCCTTCGAGCTCACGAAGCAGCACGGCCTCGCGCGGGTCGCTCACCCGGTACAGCACCACGACGTGGCCCTTGATCTCCTCCAGCAGCGCGCGGACCGGCGTGATGCCGACACCACCCGCGACGAGGAGCGCGTTCTGCTTGGTCTGGTGCATGGTCGTGAAGGCGCCGTACGGGCCCTCGGCGAACACGCGGGTGCCGACCTTGATGTTGCGGATGTCGGCGCTGCCGGTACCCAATGCCTTGGCGGTGAGCCGCAGGTACTTGCCGTTCGGCGCCGCGGACAGCGAGAACGGGTTGGCCTGCCACCAGCGGGCCTTGGTGAGGAAGCGCCACAGGAAGAACTGACCGGCCTTGGCGCCCAGCTTGTCCAGGTCCTTGCCCTCGATGTAGACCGACACGACGTTGTGCGCCTCGGGCACGACCGCGGCGACCCGGAACTGGTGACGCCAGTTGCGCCAGAACGGGAGCACCAACCGTCCGATCACGACAGACCCGATCGCGAACGCCCAGAGGCCCCACCAGTAGCCGGTGGCCAGGGCGGACTTGCGGAACGTGCTGCCGACCGCGACCTGGTGCGTGAACGCGAGGAAGATCGCGATGTAGGTGTAGAGGTGGATGAAGTGCCAGGTCTCGTAGGCCAGCTTGCGCCGCGCGAACCGGGCCGAGACCACGCCGACGACCATGATGATCGCCCACGCCACCAGCGCGCGGAGGATGCCCTCGAGCTCCGTGGCCTGGCGGATGATCTCGGCGATCGGGCCCTCGTCACCGGCGTTGCCGAACGCGATGAAGGTCAGGTGGCCGATCAGCATCCAGAAGATCGTGAAGCCGACCCAGCGGTGCCACGAGGTGAGCTTGTCCATGCCGAGTCGCTTGTCGAGCCACGGCAGGCGGGCGACCAGGAGCAGCTGGAACGCCATCGCGAGCGCGCCGTAGAGACCGGTCAGCCGGCCCAGGTTGACCAGCTTGTTCGAGCCGACACCCGCCGCGTTGAACAGGTACGTCACGAAAGCCGCGTTGGCCAGGAGGAACACGTACAGGCCGGCTTTGGCCAGCACCTTGTGCGGCGTCGCCCGGCCGGCCGGAGCCGGTCGCACGGGTTGCTGCAGGGTGGTCGTCACGGCGGGCTCCTCGGTCAGGGCGGTCTCGGTCGGTCGTTGTCGATCCTTGGCGTTCGAGCTGTGGCTCCGCTTTGCACGCGCTGTCGACTTCCTGTCGATCGAGCGCGGGGGCCACCAGGTGACGCACCATGAGCACGTGGACAAGGGGAACTCGGTTCGATTGCTCGTCGTCGACGACGAGCCGCACATCGCTGACCTGGTCGCGACGGTCGCCCGGTACGAGGGCTGGCAGGCCGCGACAGCGCTCAACGGCGAGGAGGCGCTCAGAGAGGCCGCCGAGTTCCAGCCGGACATCGTCGTGCTCGACCTCATGCTGCCTGACCTGGACGGATTCACCGTTCTTGATCGGATGCGGGCGGCCGGCGCGATGGTCCCCGTGGTGTTCCTGACGGCTCGTGACGGCACCGCAGACCGTGTGGCGGGACTCACTCGCGGCGGCGACGACTATCTCGTGAAACCGTTCTCCGTCGAAGAGCTGATGGCCCGTCTCAGGGCCGTCCTGCGCCGTTCGACAGGTCCGTCGTGGAAGCGATCTGTGCTGAAGGTCGCAGACCTCGTGATGGACGAGGACACGCGCGAGGTCCGTCGCACCGGCAAGTTGGTGACCCTCACACCGACCGAGTACGAGCTGCTGCGCTACCTGATGCGCCGCTCACCGGCCGTGCTCACGAAGGCCCAGATCCTCGACCACGTGTGGGAGTACGACTTCGGCGGCCGCTCGAACGTGGTCGAGCTGGTCATCTCCCACCTGCGCCGCAAGCTCGACGACGGCCGCGAGCCGTTGATCCACACCGTGCGCGGTGTGGGGTACGTGCTCCGCCGAGCAGCGGAGTGAAGCCCCGCATGAAGCCCATCAGCCAGTGGCGCCTGGGCACGCGTCTCGCCCTCGGCCTCGGTGCGCTGGCCCTGGCGGTGTTCCTGGTCGTCGGCACGATCCTGGTCACGTCCATGCGGACGTTCCTCGACGGCCAGCTCGACAAGCAGATGCAGGTGAGCCAGCAGAGCGCCGCCGACGAGGTGCGGCACTACGAGAAGGTCACCAAGATCCCGCAGGGCTGGTACTCGGTCGTCTACAAGATGCAGAACGGCGTCTTGCAGCCGAAGGCCGGCGAGCCGCCCAGGGACCGCGAGGAGATGGACGAGCTCGCGAAGCAGGCGCTGACGACCGAGGTCTTCTCGAACGAGTACCTGCGCGACGAGGGCCCGTTCCGGCTGCGTGCGTGCCCGATCGTCGACAACGAGATCGTGCTGGTCAGCGCCGCCCCGATGCACGACCTGAACTCGACCCTGACCCAGCTGATCACGGTCGGCGTGATCGCGTTCCTGCTCGCGCTGGTGACACTGGTCGTCGGCGGTCAGGCGTTGCTGCGCCGGGGTCTGCGGCCGTTGTCGGACATGTCCGACACCGCCCACGACATCGCCTCGCACGACCTGACCGACTCCGCCGACCTCGACGTCCGCGTGGACGGCAACGGCGGCGGCGTCGAGGTGGTGGAGCTGCGCGAGGCGTTCAACAAGATGCTCGCGCACATCGACTCGTCGCTGACCGCCCGAACCGCAGCCGAGCAGAGGCTGCGGCGGTTCATCGCGGACGCCTCTCACGAGCTGCGCACGCCGTTGACGTCGTTGCGCGGCTACGCGGACCTCTTCCGGTACGCGGCGGCCAACGAGCCGGGCGAACGCGAGAAGCACCTGGAGAAGCTGAGGTCGGAAGCGTCACGGATGAGCGTGCTGCTCGACGACCTGTTGTTGTTGGCACGCTTGGACTCCGCCGAGTCCGAACCGCCTCTGCGCCCCGAGGAGCTGGACCTGGCGGTGATCGCGGAGGCGGCAGCGGACGCGTTCCGCGCGGCCAGGCCGTCGCACGCGCTGGAGGTCGACGCCGACACCGTGACGATGCGCGCGGACGCGACCCGGCTGCGGCAGGTGCTCGACAACCTGCTGACCAACGCGGCCGTGCACACCCCGGCGGGCACTTCGGTGTCGTTGCAGGTGACGGCCGCGAACGGCCAGGCGGTGGTGAAGGTGAGAGACACCGGCCCCGGCATCCCGGAGACCGACCAGGCGCGGATCTTCGACAGGTTCTACCGCGTGGACAACTCGCGGACCCGCCAGCGCGGTGGCAGCGGCCTGGGCCTCGCCGTCGTGCAGTCGCTGGTGGAGGCGCACGGCGGCACGATCGAGCTGACCAGCCGGCCGGGGTCGACGGTCTTCACGATCCGTCTCCCCCGGCGGCTGATGTAGGTCAGTCGGCCTGGGAGCTCGTCGCCCAGAGATCGATACCCGACTCGACGGCGTGCTTGTCGATCGCGGCGAGCTCGTCGTCGGTCAGCGGCGGCGCCTGCAGGGCCGCGAGGTTCTGCTCCAGCTGGGTCACGGACGAGGCACCGATCAACGCCGACGTGACGCGCGGGTCGCGGATCGTCCAGGTCAGCGCGAGCTGGGCCAGGCTCTGCCCACGCGATGCCGCGATGTCGTTGAGAGCGCGGATGCGACCGAGGTTCTCGTCGGTCAGCAGGTCGGTCGACAGCGACTTGTTCTGCGCCGCACGGGAATCCGCCGGCACCCCGTTGAGGTACCGGTCGGTCAGCATGCCCTGCGCGAGCGGCGAGAACGCGATGCAGCCGGCCCCGACCTCCTCCAGCGCGTCCAGCAGCTCCGGCTCGATCCAGCGGTTGAGCATCGAGTACGACGGCTGGTGGATCAGCAACGGCACCCCGGCGCTCTTGAGCAGCTGCGCCGCCTCACGGGTCTTGGCCGGCGAGTAGGAGGAGATGCCGACGTACAGCGCCTTGCCCTGCTGAACGGCGGACACCAGCGCGCCCATCGTTTCTTCGAGCGGCGTCTCCGGGTCGAACCGGTGCGAGTAGAAGATGTCGACGTAGTCCAGGCCCATCCGGGTCAGCGACTGGTCGAGCGAGCTCAGCAGGTACTTGCGGCTGCCCCACTCCCCGTACGGGCCGGGCCACATGTCGTACCCCGCCTTGGTCGAGATGACGAGCTCGTCGCGGTACGGCCTGAGATCATCCTTGAGGATCTGCCCGAAGGTGATCTCCGCCGAGCCGTACGGCGGGCCGTAGTTGTTGGCGAGGTCGAAGTGCGTGACACCGAGGTCGAACGCCCTCCGCGCAATCCCGCGACCCAGCTCATAAGGCCGGTCGCCGCCGAAGTTGTGCCACAGACCGAGCGAGATGGCGGGCAGCTTGAGGCCGCTGCGGCCCGTCCGCCGGTAAGTCATCTGGTCGTAGCGCGCGCTATCCGCGAGGTAGGACATGGTGCCCACAATGTCACGCCCTAGTGAGACAGAGCAGGACATGAAGCGCGCTGCCGAGGTGGGCGAAGTGCTGGATCTCCGACGGCGCGGCGACAACGTGCTGCGCGCCACTGCGATCCGCGACCTGCTGCGTTCGGGGGACCTCGACCCGCGCGGTATCCGGGTCGTCGGCGCACGTGTCACGGGTCGTCTCGATCTCATCGACATCCAGATGCCGACATCGTTGGAGCTGGACAACTGCGTGTTCGAGGAGTCACCGGTACTCCTCGACACCGAACTGCGCTCTCTGACGTTCGACGAGTCCACGCTGCCGAGCATCGACGCGGCCGGACTGCGCGCCCGTTACTTCGGGATGCGGAACGCGCGCTGCACGGAGGGCGTGAACCTCGACAACGCATTCATCGACGGCCCGTTGCTGCTCCACGGCAGCAACGTCGGATCGATGTACGCGAGAGGATTGCGCGTCAGCCGGACCGTGTCGGCAGGTCGGCTGTTCGCCACGCAGGTCCAGCTCGAAGGCTGCGAGATCGGCGGCGATCTGCAGCTGACCCAGGCCGTGATCGTCAACGAGTCGGAAAGCGCTCTGATCCTCAACAACGCCAAGGTCATCGGCGACATCTATCTCAACCAGAGCTTCGTCAAAGCGGGCGGCGAGGGATGCGGGATGCTGATGCTCGACGCGACGGCCGGTGCTCTGTTCATGAGGGAAACAGTGGTTCGCTCGGCCACGCACAGCGCCGTCGGGCTCGACGGCAGCCAGTTCCGCGCCGACGTGCGGCTCGACGAAGGATTCGACGCGCGCTCGTGGGGCTCCGACTTCGGGACGATCCAGATGGTCAACGCCCGAGTGGGCGGCAACATGTTCATCTCCGGGTCTGTGCGCAACGACGAGGGCATCGCGGTGATCGTGCAGAAGTCGACGATCTCGGCGACCCTCGGCCTCGCTGGCACAGCAATCCAGGCCACCACCTCGCGGCCTGCCGTGGAGATGGACGACAACGTCGTTGGCGGCAACCTGGTGCTCCGGCCGGAGAAGCTCGTCAACCACGGCCGTGGCTATGACCTCAGCCTGTCGAACACCAAGGTCGGGGACCTTCTCAGACTCGACGTCCCGACGCTGCTGGAGAACGAGACCTTCACCGTGACGGTGAACGGCCTGACCTATCCCGAACCTCCCCGCGACACAGACGCGTGGCTCAGGATGCTGCGCGACCGCGCGTTCTCCTACTACGCCCAGCCGTACCAACAACTTGCCGCCGTCCACCGCGCCGCCGGCCACGAACACACCGCCCGCAAGGTCCTGATCGCCCAACAACGAGACCTCCGCCGCCGCGGCGACCCCGGCAACAAGCTGTGGCACTGGTTCCTGGGAGTCACCCTCGGCTACGGCTACAAGCCCTCCCGAGCGGTCGCCGGACTGCTCGCCACCTTCGTCCTGGCGCTCTGTCTCGTGTGGACAACGAATGCCTATAACGGCCTGTCCCCGGCCAAGGACCGCCCCGCCGACTCCTGTTCACCGGTGAACAGAATCAGTCTTGCGGCGGATCTCGCGATCCCGCTCGTGAAGCTCGGCGGCACACCGAGATGCGAACTGGCGAACGGCCCAGCCGGACAGTGGGCGACCGGAGCAGGCTGGGTCGTGCAGATCCTGGGCTGGAGCTTCGCCACATTGTCGGTCGCGGGCTTCACCGGACTCGTTCGCAAAAGCTGACGAAGTGTCACGCCGAAATGAGACGAGGGCCCGCCCACCTGGGCGAACCCTCTGCTCAATAGAGCCGGCGAGGGGAATCGAACCCCTAACCTTTCGCTTACAAGGCGAGTGCTCTGCCAATTGAGCTACGCCGGCCTGGCTCGTGTTCGCGAACATCGTAAGCGCCCGTTGCGGGTGCTACCTGCGGCGAACGGTCTGCTCTCAGTGTGATCGGATTGCTCCGACCGGAGGCAGACCAACCAACTGAGTGGATCAAAGCGTCGGGCTGACCGCCTTGACCAGGTCAGGAGGGTAACCAACGGACAGTGATCATGTCCTCCTTTTCGGGTCGCCCGATCGGAGGTGGCAGACGCCACAGCAACAGTCGAACGACTCCTCACGATCACACGACGGAGGTGCACAAGATTTCCGCGAACAACCTGCACGGCCCCGCGCTGCCCGATGACACCACTGTTCACCTGGTACTCGATCTCGCACTGAAGATCGGTGAGGTCCAAATGGCCAGCGGGGCGGGCGCGGCCGACGTAACAGCCACGATTCTCTCAGTCACCGAGAGCTATGGACTTCCGCACACCGAAGTCGACGTGATCTACACCTCTATCAGCGTGTCGTGTCATCGGGGAACGGACGCGCCCCCGATCACTGCGGTACGGGTCGTCCGGCAGCGCAGCCTCGACTACACGCGGCTGGCCGCCGTCGAACACCTCGTGCGCCACCTCGGGCCGATCGAGAACGCCCACGCCGAGCTCGAGGACATCACGAACGCCAAGCACCCGTACCCGCGCTGGGTCGCCACCGCCGCCTGGGCCGGCATGGCCGCGGCCGTCGCGTTCCTCGTCGGCGGCGGGTGGGAGCTCGCGATCACCGCCGGGATCGTCACCGCCGTGATCGACCGGGTCGGCCGCGTTCTGAACCGGCGTGCACTGCCGTTCTTCTTCCAGCAGCTCGTCGGCGGTGCGCTCGCCACAGGCGCGGCGCTGACTGTCTTCGCGACGCAGCTGCTGCCCAACGTCCGGCCGAGTCTGCTGGTCGCCGTCGGGATCGTCGTGCTGCTGTCCGGGCTCGCGCTGGTCAGCACCGTGCAGGACGCGATCTCCGGCTACAACGTCACCGCCGCCGGGCGCACCGTCGAGACCGTGCTGCTCAGCGCCGGCCTCATCGCGGGCGTCGCCATCGCGATCCGCACGGCCGTCCACTTCGGACTGGAGATCCGGCTCACCGACCCGTTGCCGCCGTTGATCTCCGCGGTGCCGATGCAGTTCGCGGCGGGCGCGGCGACCAGTGCGTTCTTCGCGCTCGCCTGTTATGCCCGGCCGCGCGCGCTCGTGGCCGCCGCCATCTCCGGCGCGATCGGCACCGCCGCGTACGGGCTCGTGACCAGCTTCGGCCTGGACGCGCTGCTCGGGTCCGCCGTGGCCGCCGCGATCACCGGGTTCGGCGGCGCGACGATGACCCGCCGGTTGCGCATCCCGACGTTGGTCGTCGTGCAGGCGGGCGTCGTGCCGCTGCTGCCAGGCTGGACCGTGTACCGGGGGCTGTTCCAGCTCACCGCGGAGGGTGATCCGGCCGGTTTGAGCACGTTGGTGTTCGCGAGTGGCATTGCTCTCGCTCTGGCCGGAGGTGTCGTGTTCGGCGAGTACCTGGCCCAGCCGGTGCGCACCGGACTGGGCCGTCTGGAGCGCAAGTTCGCTGGTCCGCGCATGTCCGGGCCGCTCAAACCCACCAAGCGTCGGTTGGAGTGAACGTCGCTGTGACAGGGGTTACACGACACGCCTCGGACACGTGCACGTACTAGCGTCGGAAATGTGAGCATCGACATTGGCGAGAACGGGGCGGAATTCGTAGTCGTGGCCAACCGGCTGCCGGTTGACCTGGAGCGCTTGCCCGACGGCACAGAGCGGTGGAAGCACAGCCCTGGAGGGCTGGTGAGCGCGCTCGAACCGTTCCTCCGCTCACACAGCGGTGCCTGGGTCGGCTGGCCCGGTGTCGCGGACGCCGACGTGTCGCCGTTCGAGGACGACGGACTGCTGCTGCACCCCGTGCCGCTGTCCGCCAAAGAGGTCGAGGACTACTACGAGGGCTTCTCCAACGGCACGCTCTGGCCGCTCTACCACGACGTCGTCGCCCAGCCCGCGTTCCACCGGCACTGGTGGAACTCCTACGTGCGGGTCAACCAGCGGTTCGCCGACGCGACTGCGAAGATCGCCGCGCAGGGCGCGACCGTGTGGGTGCAGGACTACCAGCTGCAGCTCGTCCCGGCGATGCTGCGCGAACAGCGACCCGACCTGAAGATCGGCTTCTTCCTGCACATCCCGTTCCCGCCGGTCGAGCTCTTCATGCAGCTCCCGTGGCGCACGGAGATCATCCGCGGCCTGCTTGGCGCCGACCTGGTGGGCTTCCACCGGCCCGGCGGCGCGCAGAACTTCCTCTGGCTGGCCCGCCGGCTCGTCGGCCTGGAGCCCAGCCGCGGGACCGTGGGTGTCAGGACCCGGCCAGGTGTCGTGCAGGTCGGCGACCGCACCGTGCGCGTGGGCGCGTTCCCGATCTCGATCGACAGCGCCGGCCTCGACGCGGTGGCCAGGCGCAAGGAGACGCAGGCCCGCGCGAAGCAGATTCGAGCGGATCTCGGCAACCCCAAGCGCATCCTGCTGGGTGTGGACCGTCTCGACTACACGAAGGGCATCGACGTCCGGATCCGCGCTCTCTACGAGCTGATCGCGGACGGACGCGTGGACCCGGAGGACGTCACGATGGTCCAGCTCGCGACGCCCAGCCGGGAGCGCGTCGACCACTACAAGACGATGCGCCAGGACATCGAGCAGTCCGTCGGCCGGATCAACGGCGAGTTCGGCCGGGTCGGCAAACCCGTCGTCCACTACCTCCACCAGTCGGTCAACCGCGAGGAACTCGTCGCGTTCATGAGCGCCGCCGACGTCATGGTCGTCACGCCGGTTCGTGACGGCATGAACCTGGTGTGCAAGGAATATGTAGCGTGCCGATATGATCTTGGTGGGGCGCTGGTGCTCAGTGAGTTCGCCGGCGCTGCCGCAGAACTGACCAGTGCGTTCCTGGTGAACCCCCATGATCTGGACGGTGTCAAGAACGCTCTGCAGGCCGCCCTCGACATCGATCCTGCTGAAGGCCGCCGTAGGATGCGCGCGCTGCGCCGCCAAGTCCTCACCCACGACGTTGACCGCTGGGCGAGGTCGTTCCTGGAGGCGTTGGGCACCCAGACCTCGGTCTGAATCCTTTCAGATCTTTCAAATGACCCATCGAGTGCTCCAGGAGGGGCGTTGACCGCCGAGGCCCTCCCCGCCGAACTGCGCCGAGCCATCGTGCAACTGGCCAGGACCCCGCGACTTCTCGTCGCCAGCGACTACGACGGAACACTCGCGCCGATCGTGAGCGACCCGGAGCAGGCACGCCCGCTCCCGGAGTCGGTGAACGCGCTGCGTTCTCTCGCGAGCCTGCACGAGACCACCTCAGCTGTGATCTCCGGTCGTGCGTTGCGCGACCTGGCCACACTCTCTCGCCTACCTGGCGAGGTCCACCTGGTCGGCTCCCACGGCTCGGAGTTCGACGTCGGCTTCGTCCACGCGCTGGACGCGAACGCCAAGGCGTTGCTGCGCCGCATCGAATCCGAGCTGGAAGAGATCGTCGACGGCCACGAGGGCGTGCACCTCGAGGTCAAGCCGGCCTCCGTCGCGGTGCACGTGCGCCGCGCCGCGAGCGAGGCCATCGGCGAGACGGTGCTGTCGGCCGTCCGCTCCGGCCCGTGCACCTGGGAAGGTGTGCAGGTCACCGAGGGCAAGGCCGTGATCGAGCTCGCGGTCGTCGAGACCGACAAGGGCCACGCCCTCGACATCCTGCGTCACCAGGTGGGCGCCACCGCGGCGATCTTCCTGGGCGACGACGTCACGGACGAGAAGGCGTTCGCGCGCCTGCACGGTCCGGACCTGGGCATCCGCGTGGGTGCCGGCGAGTCGCTCGCCCAGCACTACGTTCAGGACCCGGCCGACGTGGCCACCGTTCTCGCGTTCCTCCTGGAGGAGCGCCGGGCGTGGCTGCACGGCGACCAGGCCGTGCCGATCGAGCGTCTGACGATGCTCGCGAACGAGCGTTCCGTCGCGCTGGTGACGCCGGACGCCAAGGTCAACTGGCTGTGCCACCCAGAGCCGGACTCCGCGGCGATCTTCGCGGACCTGCTGGGCGGCCCGGCCGCGGGCCACTTCTCGATCAAGCCGGAGCACGGGTCGCTGCCGCTGGGCCAGCGCTACCTGCCGGGCACGATGATCGTGGAGACCCGCTGGTCACGGCTGCTGGTGACGGACTACCTGGAGCACGACGTCGCGTCGCACCGCACGGACCTGGTGCGCCGGATTTCGGGCTCGACCAACGCGGTGATCACGTTCGCGCCGCGTCCCGAGTTCGGTCAGGTGCCGGTGCGCCTGCTGCGCGAGCGCGACGGCCTGCGCGTGGTCGGCACCTCGGACCCGATGGTGCTGCGTTCGCCGGGCGTCGACTGGGAGATCACCTCCGACGGCGTCCAGGAGACCGCACGCGCCGTGGTCCGGCCGCGTGAGGGTGCGGCGGTGTTGCTGGAGCTGCGTTGCGGCACCGACGACATCTCCGAGCACGCCCTGGCCGAGTCCGTGCGTCGCGACCGTGCCGCCGGCTACTGGTCGGACTGGGCGGCGGGTCTCAAGTTGCCCCGCGTCCAGCCTGACCTGGTGCTGCGCTCCGCGCTGACGTTGCGCGGCCTGGTGCACAAGGACTCCGGCTCGATCATGGCCGCGGCGACCACGTCGTTGCCCGAAGAGCTGGGCGGTGTCCGCAACTGGGACTACCGCTACTGCTGGCTCCGCGACGGCGCGATGACCGCCGCCGCCCTGGTGTCGGTGGGCTCCTTCGCCGAGGCCGACGGCTTCCTGGCGTGGCTGCACGGCGTCCTGGAGACCATCCCCGGCCCGGAGCGCCTGCACCCGCTGTACACGTTGCAGGGCACGCAGCTCGGCGCCGAGGCCGTGATCGACACGCTGCCCGGCTACGCGGGCTCGCGTCCGGTGCGCGTCGGCAACCTGGCCAACCAGCAGGTGCAGCTCGACGTGTTCGGCCCGGTCGTCGACCTGGTCGTGCAGCTGGCTTCCGCGCGTGGGTCTCTTTCGGATGCCGACTGGGCGATGGTCCAGGCGATGGCCGAAGCCGTCTCGCGGCGCTGGCACGAGCCCGACCACGGCATCTGGGAGGAGCGGCACGCGCCGCGCCACCACGTGTACTCCAAGGTCATGTGCTGGCTGACCATCGACCGCGCGATCAAGCTCGGCGAGCAGTTCGGCCGCGCTCTCGACCCGTCGTGGGTGCCGTTGCGCGACACGATCGCCACGGACGTGCTGAAGAACGGCTGGAACGACGAGGTCCAGTCCTTCACCACGGCCTACGACGGCGACGACCTGGACGCGGCTTCGCTGTTCGTCGGCTTGTCGGGGTTGATCGACCCGGCCGACGAGCGGTTCCAGTCGACCGTGACGGCGATCGAAGCGGAACTGCGGTCGGGTTCAACCGTGTACCGCTACCACCGCGACGACGGTCTGCCGGGCGACGAGGGCGGCTTCCACCTGTGCGCCGCGTGGATGATCGAGGCATATCTGCTCACGGGTAGGCGGACGGAGGCCGAGGAGCTGTTCGGCCAGATCGTCGCCGCTGCAGGCCCCACCGGCCTGCTGCCGGAGGAGTACGACCCGGTGGCCGAGCGCTCGCTGGGCAATCACCCGCAGGCGTACTCGCACCTGGGCCTGATCCGCTGCGCCCAGCTGTTGTCCCAGTGATCTGACCGCACGCGGGGAGCTTTCGTGCTCCCCGCGTGCGTTTCACAGTGCGTCGAGCGTCTGCTTGATGACCTTCAGGCCGTGTTCCATCGCATCGGCCATCGGCTCGGCCAGTGCGTCGGGAAGCACGTCCCGCGTCCACACCAGCCTGGATCGCTCGCCTTCCTCGAACACCTGCATCACGGCGTTGTCGTGTTCTGGCGTGACGCTGCCGCTGATCACCGAGTAGACGAGCCTGCGCGCGTCGTGGTCGACGGTGACCGGCCGCTCGCGCACTTTCACGCCGTCAGCGAAGGTGACGACCCGGCACTCGCCGTCCAGTCGCGTGTCCTCGACGAACCCCGGCGCCATGCGCGACGGTCCCGTGGCGAACTCACCGATCACCGCCCACACCTCCTGCGCGCCGGCCTCGATCACGATCTCCTGGTAGATGGACGCCACGTCACACCGCCAGGCACAGCAGGTGCCCCTGCGGGTCGGCCAGCACGGTCCACGAGCCTTCCCCGGGCTGGAACTCGGGCTTGGTCGCACCCAGTGCGAGCAGTTGCTTGACCGCCAGATCGAGGTCCGCGACCTGGAAGTCCAAGTGCGCTTGCTTGTCGGTGCCGGGCCAACCCGGCGGCTCGTACCCCTCCACCCGCACGAACGCGATCTGCACACCCTCGTCCCCCAGGTAAACGCTGTCCGCGTCGCTGGAGATCACCTTCCACCCGGTGACCGCGCGGTAGAACTCGGCGAGCGGCACGGGGTCGGCGCAGTCGAGGACGATCGTGGTGAGCTGGGCCAATGCGGTCATGATCTGCACTCCTCCGGTTCGGTGCACACCAGCCTTCCGCCCCGCCACCGACAGGTCTTGAAGATCCTTGCGGGAGTTGTCAGCCCTCGGCCGCAACCTGCGGGCGCGCTGCCCTCCGCCAGGTCTTGAAGATCCACGCGAGACCTGCCAGACCCCCACCCCAACCCGCGAACCACGCCACCCCCCACCAGCTCCTGAAGATCCACGCGGGAATTGTCAGACCCCCGGCCTAACCTGCGGGGTGTGCTGTCCTTCGTCGACCTGGCGGCCAGCCCGGAGTTCACCGTCTCGTCGGTGGACTGCCACGACGACCACCGAGGCTGGTCGGCCGAACAACCGCGCGCCGACGTGCGGCTCGTGCTCGTGCGCCGCGGTGGTTTCCGCCGCCGGGTCCGCGGCATCACCACCGACCTTGATCCCACGGTCGGCTACCTGGGCCTACCCGGCGAGGAAGAGCACTTCGCGCACCCCGCGGGCGGCGACGTCTGCACGTCGATCAGCCTGACCCCGCACCTGTGGCGCACCATGGCCGGCGACACACCCCGCCTGGACGGCTCATCGCTGTACATCGACGCCAGGCTCGACCTGGCCCACCGCCGCCTCCTGGCCCACCGCCCCGCCCTGGCTCACGACCACCCCCGGGCCACCGCGGACGACGAGAGCCTCGTGGGCTTGGTCGCCGCGGCCATCCACCAGCTCGTGGCGACGACCACCCCGGACACCGGCACCGCGGGTGACCGAGCCCTGGTCGGCCGAGCCCGCGAAGTGATCGGCAACGGCGGCGGCACCACCCTGATCTCGCTGGCCGACCTGCTGGGCGTGTCGCTGACCCGCTACCGCAACCGCGTCCGCGTGGCCCGTGCGCTCGACCGCCTGGAAGCCGGCGAACCGAGCCTCGCCGCCCTGGCTGCCGACCTGGGCTTCGCAGACCAGGCGCACCTGTGCCGGACGGTGCGTGAACACGTCGGCCACACCCCGACAGCCCTGCGCAGACTGCTGGCCTGACTCACGGCCGCGGCGGCACCCGCTCGACAACCCTCGCCGTGCCAGGCGAACGGCCGTCCAGCGCGATCACATCACCCCGGACGAGATGCGCCCACGCCGGCGGCACGAACGGTCGCAGGCGCGCCAGGCCGCGTTCCCCCGGCCCCAGCACCGGCTTGGACTCGATCCACAGCGCGGCAACGCGGCGCTCGTTGCCCGTCAGGTCCCACATCGGCCGTTCTCCCCTGGCCGGCAACGGTTCCGCGTCGTGCGCAAGGACCAGTTCGACTCGCAGCAGGCCTTGGATCGACTCCACGCACCGCCACTGGAACCAGGCCTCGTCGGCCTCCAGCTGGACCGCCGCCTCGGCCAGCAGGGCCCAGTAGCGCGGGGTCTGCCAGGTGTTGCCGGTGTACTCGCCCAGCAGGTCGAGCACCAGCTCCCACTCCTCGTGGTCGAGGTGGTCGAGGACGTCCTCGCTCTGCACCTCTGCCGGAACCAGGCCCGCGGCGAAGCGCAGCAGCTCACCTATCTCGCGGTCGTGTCTCCCCAACACCCGCGTATTCGATCACGGGTGCCCAACGCCCGGTTCATCGCGGGCGAGTTGTTCGAGGGCGTCGACCAGCACGTCCTGCAGCGCCTCGTCGGACTCCTTGCGGTGCGCCCACACCGGAGCGTTCCGCACGACCTCCCGCGCCTCGCCGAGGGATGTGCCGAACGCCGTGCGCCAAGCGATGATGCTCTCCGGCAGCGACAGCACACCCACCGCTGAAGTGCGGAAGACCTGCCCCGGCAAACCTGACGTCAAAGGAGAAGGGCTTACTCCTCCTCGCTCTTCACGCTGCGCAGCCGCCGGTTCAGACCCAGCACGTCCAGCGCCGAAACCAGGTCGTGGGCCACCAGCGCCCGCACCCCGTCGGGCAGCGGTCCGTGATCCGGCGGCACCAAAGCCTTCTTGAACCCCAGCCGCGCCGCCTCGGTCAGCCGCTTGCCGACCCCGTTGACCCGCCGGATCTCACCGGCCAGCCCCACCTCACCCAGCACCACGAGGTCAGCCGGCAGCGCGATCTCCCGTTCGGCTGAGGCCACCGCCAGCACGACGGCGAGGTCTGCGGCCGGCTCCACCAGGCGCATGCCGCCCACGGTCGCGGTGAACACGTCCTTCTGGAACAGGTTGACCTTGCCGCGCTTCTCCAGCACCGCCAGCGCCATCGAGATCCGCGCGGAGTCCAGGCCGCTGACCGCGCGCCGCGGTGCCGGCAGGTTCGTCTTGGCCACCAACGCCTGCACCTCGCCGAGCATCGGGCGCTTGCCCTCGACGATCACCGTCACGCAGGTGCCCTCGACGGCCTTCTCCCGGCGCGTCAAGAAAAGACCGGACGGGTCCGGCACGCCCACGATGCCGTCGTCGCGCAGCTCGAAGCAGCCCACCTCGTCCGCCGCGCCGTAGCGGTTCTTGATGCCGCGCAGCAGCCGCAGCGACGAGTGCCGGTCGCCCTCGAACTGCAGCACCACGTCGACGAGGTGCTCCAGAACCCTGGGCCCCGCAACGGATCCGTCCTTGGTGACGTGGCCGACCAGCACGACCGGCAGGCCGCGTTCCTTGGCCATCGCGATCAGCCCGGAGGCGACGGTGCGCACCTGCGTCACGCCGCCCGGCACGCCCTCGACGCTCACCGTCGACATGGTCTGGATCGAGTCGACGATCAGCATGGACGGTTTGACGGCGTCGACCTGGCCGAGCAACGCGCTGAGCTCGCTCTCGGCGGCCAGGTACATCTCGGCGTGCAGGTTGCCGGTCCGCTCGGCGCGCAGCCGCACCTGCCCCGCGGACTCCTCGCCCGTGACGTAGAGACAGCGGCCGTGCGACTCGGCCCAGCGGTGCGCGGCCTCCAGCAGCAACGTCGACTTGCCGACGCCCGGCTCGCCCGCCAGCAGCACCACGGCACCCGGCACCAGGCCGCCGCCGAGCACCCGGTCGAACTCGCTGACACCGGTCGACAGCGCACGGGCCGACTCGATGTCGACCTCGCCGATCGGGCGCGCCGCCGACGTCGGTGCACCCGCCACCACACGGGTCGCCGACGCGGTACCGCGTTCCTCGATGCTGCCCCACGCCTGGCACTCGGGGCAGCGGCCGAACCACTTCGCCACCTCGTGCCCGCACTCGGCACAACGGAAGATCGGCCGCGCTGTCTTCGCCACGGATCGAACGTTAGAGCAGACCCCTGACAAAAAAGTTCTCGCGGGCTTGTCGATCCGGCGGGGAGCCCGTTCGACGCATCAGTGGAAGGACACAACAGCCTGGAGGACACCGTGACCACGCAGACCCAGCCCAAGACCCGCAAGCTCGGCCGCTACGCCACCGTCGTCACCCGCGTGCTGACCGGCCTGCTGTTCGCCACGACCGGCCTGAACGGCTTCCTGATGTTCATGCCCGCACCGGACCCCAGCACGATGGCACCCGAAGGTGTGGCGTTCAGCGGCGCTCTCTACGCGACCGGCTACATGCTGCAGCTCGCGTCCGGTGTGCAACTGCTGTCCGGCATCCTGCTGATCGTCGGCCGGTTCGTCCCGCTGGCGCTCGCGATGCTGGCCCCGATGGTCGTGAACATCTTCCTGTTCCACGTCTTCCTGGAGCCGGCCGGTACCACCGTGGCGGTCCTCGTCGTCGCCGCCGAGATCGGTCTGGCCTGGGCCTACCGCGACAAGTTCCGCCCCATGCTCAAGGCCGCCTGAGCACCAAAAACGCCGCCCCCTCACGAAGAGGGAGCGGCGTTTTCGCGTACGAGGATCAGTGACCGCCGGACTCGTGGCCCTCGCTCACGCGCTTGTGCTCGGACGCCGCCATCGGCACCTCAAGGGTGACCGAACCGGCCTTCTCGAACACGAATGTGATCTTGATGGTCTGCGCGGCCACCACGTCGCGGTTGATCTTCTTCAGCGTGCAGCGGACCTGCAGCACCTCCAGGTCGTCCGGCACCGCGGCCGACGACGAGGTCGGCGAGACCGAGGACGAACCGGAAGGGCGACCCGAGGACGACGCGGCAGAAGACGGCGCACCGGACGACGACGGCGTCACAGAACCCGACGTCGGGGCGACCGACGAGGACGAAGGCGCACCGGAGGTCGGAGAGACCGAAGAAGGCGCGTGCGACGACGACGGGGCGTGCGACGAGGAAGAGGGCGCGGAGGTCTTCGTCGGCGCCTTGGACGCGTCGTACTCGGCCTGCAGCGCGTAGCGGGCCGGGATGTCCTTGCCACCCAGGACCTCGGCCTCGCCCTCGGCGGCGTCGGACTTGATCGACAGCAGCTTGTCCGGGTTCTCACCCGTGTTCGCGATGACGAACGTCAGCGGCACGTCGTCACCGTCGTGGTAGCGGTTCCCGTCCGGCGGGAACGCCAGCATCACGTTGCGCACCGCGATCGGGCCCGCGTTGCCGCTCGCACCGTCGACGGCGGCGACCTGGGTGTCGGTCTGGGTGACCTGACCGGCGCTGCAGCCGACCGCCACCAGGCCGAGGCCCGCGGCCAGCGCTGCCGTCACGATCATCCGGCGAGACACTCCTGAGTTCACGGCTCCAGCGTCCTTCCTAGGGAACAACCACCAGGCAAGGAGCCTAACCGGGGGCCCGAAAGCCGACTCGACGTGGTGCCATTCGATCTTGACAAGGCCGTACGTTGCACGCAAACAGGTGGTTTGTCAACCCCCCGCATGGCCCTGACCAGCGCTAACGGATCATCGACCTGCGTCAGGAGGGTTGCTGGACGTGTTAGGATGGAGGCAGCGAAAGGGGCAGAGGACACATGGTTTTCAAGGTCGGAGAGACCGTCGTCTACCCGCACCACGGTGCCGCTCTCATCGAAGCAATCGAGACCCGCGTGATCAAGGGCGAGGAGAAGAAGTACCTCGTTCTCAAGGTGGCGCAGGGCGACCTCACCGTTCGGGTTCCCGCTGACAACGCCGAGATCGTGGGCGTTCGTGACGTTGTCGGCCAGGAAGGGCTCGACCGGGTCTTCGAGGTCTTGCGTGCTCCCCACACCGAGGAGCCGACCAACTGGTCTCGGCGGTACAAGGCCAACCTTGAGAAGCTCGCCTCCGGCGACGTGAACAAGGTTGCGGAAGTGGTGCGCGACCTCTGGCGGCGCGAGAAGGATCGCGGGTTGTCCGCCGGCGAGAAGCGGATGCTGGCGAAGGCGCGGCAGATACTGGTCAGCGAGCTGGCGCTGGCCGAGGGCACCGACGAGGACAAGGCCGAGGTTCTCCTCGACGAAGTTCTCGCCACAGCGTCGTAGTTCTAAAAATCACAAACAGAGCATCGGATAACGCCGCACATGAGTGTTGTCGCGCTCGTGCCTGCGGCAGGGCGGGGTGAGCGTCTGGGCTACGGGATGCCCAAGGCGCTCGTGCCGGTCAACGGAGTACCGCTCTTGACCCGTGCCGTGCAAGGTCTGTTCGCGTCAGGCCAGGTTCAGCACGTCGTCATCGCCGCTCCACCGTCCGATGTGGATCTAGTGCACACCGCAACCGCCTCGCTGGCTCCGGCCGGCGGGGCGGTGCACGTGCTTTCTGGGGGCGCCGAACGCACCGACTCGGTGCGACTCGCCCTCGAACACGCGCTCCGCGTGATTCCGGACACCTCGATCGTGCTGGTTCACGACGCTGCCCGTGCCTTCACACCTCCCCAGGTGATCGCCGACGTCGTCGCCGCGGTGCGCGACGGGCACGACGCCGTCATCCCGGTGCTGCCGGTCACCGACACGATCAAGCAGGTGGACGAGGTCGGAGTAGTCGTCTCCACACCTGACCGGGCCGGTCTGCGGGTCGTGCAGACCCCGCAGGGATTCCGCGCCGAGACTCTCAAAGCCGCCTATTGCTCCGGTATTGCCGCGACTGATGACGCTGGTCTTGTGGAGAAGAACGGCGGCCAGGTCCACACGGTTCCCGGGCACGCGCACGCCATGAAGATCACCACCCCGTTCGACCTCGCGGTCGCGGAGGCACTGTTCACAGGAGACCAAGCGTGAGAATCGGCCAGGGCGTCGACGTCCACCCGATCGAGGCAGGTCGCGAGTGCTGGATCGCCGGACTGCTGTGGGAGGGGGTCGACGGTTGCGCCGGCCACTCCGACGGCGACGTCGCCGCGCACGCGTTGTGCGACGCGCTGCTGTCCGCCGCGGGCCTCGGTGACCTGGGCGCCGTCTTCGGCACGTCCGATCCGCGCTGGGCAGGCGCGCACGGCGTGGACTTCCTCACCGAGGTGCGCCGCCTCGTCGAGGAGGCCGGTTTCCGTGTGGGAAACGCCACAGTGCAGGTGATCGGCAACCAGCCGCGCGTCGGCAAGCGCCGCGAAGAGGCGCAGAAAACGCTTTCCGAAGCCGTCGGCGGCCCGGTCTCCGTGGCCGGCACCACCACCGACGGGCTCGGTCTCACGGGTCGGAACGAGGGAATCGCGGCGATCGCCACGGCGTTGCTGATGCCATGGCCACCCTCACCGAACCACAGCGCACTCTCCTAGACAGCGCGAACTACGCCACCGTCGCGACGCTCACCAAGGACGGCAGCCCGCAGACCTCGGTCGTGTGGATCAAGCGCGACGGAGACGACGTGCTGTTCTCGACCGTCGTCGGCCGCGCGAAGGAAGTTCACCTCAAGCGCGACCCGCGGGTCAGCATCACCGTCATCAACAAGGACAACCCGTACGAGTACACGGAGTTCCGCGGTGACGCGTCGCTGACGACCGAGGGCGGGTTCGACCTCATCAACGAGCTGTCGCACAAGTACATCGGCAAGGACTACCCAGGCGACGTCGGCACGGACAACGTGCGCGTGATCGTCCGCGTGAAGGTCTCCAAGACGACGGGCAACCTCTAGTCGGGGAGCTTGAGCACGGCCTTGCCGCCGTCGAGGTCCACCCGGCTTCGCGGCGGCGCGCCGTCACCCTCCTCGTCCCGCAGCTGCCGTTCCTCCTTGCGGTACTCGATCTCCTCGCGCTTGCCCATCTCGAACGTCGCCCCGAGCTCACCGATGCCGGCCGTGGCCATCGGCGTGCCCTTCTTCTTGCCGCGCACGAACCGTTCGAACATCGCGAGCACGAACAGAGCCGCCACCAACGCCGGTAACGACATCGCGAAGAGGAACCCCAGGCTCATACCTGAACAACTCGCCGCCGAGCACTGTGGTTCCCGCCACTAACATCACGGCGTGCCCAAGTACGACGTGTGTCTCTCGTTCGCCGGTGAAGACCGTCCCTACGTCGAAGAGGTTGCCCGCCACCTCACGGAACTGGGTGTGTCCCGGTTCTACGACACGGACGAGCAGGCCGATCTCTGGGGCAAGAACCTGGTCGAGCACCTCGACCAGATCTACCGCAAGGAATCGCGCTACTGCGTGATGTTCGTGTCGCAGCACTACGCGCGGAAGATGTGGACCAAGCACGAGCGGCAGGCCGCGTTCGACCGCGCCCTGGTCTCCGACACCGAGTACGTGCTGCCTGCGCGGTTCGACGACACCGAGCTCCCCGCGCTGCGGGTCGGCACCGGCTACCTCGACCTGCGCAACCGCACCCCGCGCGAGCTGGCCGAGCTGATCGCGCAGAAGGTGGGCACCCAGGTCCCCCCACCACCGGCCGGCTGGGAGTACCAGCTGTTCGCGGAGACCGTGACGCTGAACCTGGGCAAGCTCAAGGAGAAGAAGCTCGACCACGAGATGGCCTTCGGCGCGCACATGCGCACGTTCACCAGTGACACCGAGGCGCTGGACTACTTCACCGCCCGCACCCGCGCGTTCGACGACATCATCAACAACGTCGCGGACGTGCTCTCGACGGGCAGACAGCAGTGGGCGTTCGGCCCGGCCGGGCGCAAGGGCGACGCCGACAAGATCAAGCACCTGGCCTCGCTGTTCGTGAAGGCGTACGAGAACCTGCTGGACTGGGCCGCCGACCTGCGCGGCACCTCGACGCCGGAACGCCACCGCGCGCTCTACGCGGCCACCGCACGGCTCGCCGACCAGCCGTTGAAGCAGATCGACCAGTTCGTCGAGGAGTTCGCCACCGCCGCCACGCGCGGGGCGGGTGATCTGCGGCTGACCATCTCCTACGACCCGGCCGACGTGGAGGCCGAGCTCACAAAGGTCCAGACCACATAGGCGCCGAGAACGTAGAGTCGGGGACGTGACGATCCACGCCGCGCTCTTCGACTTCTCCGGCACGCTCTTCCGGCTCGAGCACCCCGAGCTGGCGTCCAACGCGGACCTGATGCGTGCGCTCACCGCCCCGGTCGGCATCTCCGACGGCATGGACCCCGAGCTCGTTGACGCGTGGTTCCGCCGCGACCTCGACCCCGACCTGCACCGCTGGGTGCACGTGCGGGTGCTCAACGACGCGCTCGTGCCGAACGCGGAGGAGCTCTACGACCAGCTGATCGACGCCGAGTCGTGGCAGGCCTACCCGGACACCAGGGCCGCGCTGGAGCACCTCGCCGACGTCCCCGTCGCGGTCGTCAGCAACATCGGTTGGGACATCCGCCCGGTGTTCGAGCGGTTCGGGCTCACCCACCTCGTGGACGAGTTCGTCCTCTCGTACGAGGAAGGCGTCATCAAGCCGGACCCGAAGATCTTCACCACCGCGTGCGAACGGCTCGGTGTCGATCCGGCGAACGCGGTAATGGTCGGCGACAGCGAAGAGGCGGACGGCGGCGCCGAGGCGATCGGCTGCTCCTTCCGGCTTGTCAATCCGGTTCCGACGAGTGACCGCCCGACGGCTCTTTTGGATGTGGCCCGTACCATTCCCGTGTGAGCCTCCACATCTACGACACCGCGAGCCGGTCCATGCGGGAGTTCCACCCGCAGGTCAACGGAACGGCGTCGATCTACGTGTGTGGGGCGACCGTGCAGGGCATCCCGCACATCGGGCACGTCCGCAGCGGCCTGAACTTCGACGTCCTCCGGCGCTGGCTCGCCCGCGACGGTGCCGAGGTCACGCTGGTCCGCAACGTCACCGACATCGACGACAAGATCCTCACCAAGGCCGCCGAGCACGACCAGCCGTGGTGGGCCTGGGCGTACAAGCACGAGCTGGCCTTCGAGGACGCCTACAACGCGCTCGGCTGCCTGCCGCCGACCTACGCGCCGCGCGCCACCGGGCACGTGACGCAGATGGTCGAGCTGATGCAGCGGCTGATCGACAAGGGCCACGCGTACGCCGTCGAGGGCGACGTCTACTTCGACGTGCGCTCGTTCCCCGAGTACGGCGCGTTGTCCGGGCAGAAGCTCGACTCGGTGGAACAGGGCGAGACCGCGGTGCGCGGCAAGCGCGACGCGCGCGACTTCACGCTGTGGAAGTCCGCGAAGCCCGGTGAGCCGTCCTGGCCGACGCCGTGGGGCAACGGCCGCCCCGGCTGGCACCTGGAGTGCTCGGCCATGGCCACGACGTACCTCGGCGGCACGTTCGACATCCACGGTGGCGGACTCGACCTGATCTTCCCGCACCACGAGAACGAGCAGGCCCAGTCGCGCGCGGCCGGTGACGGCTTCGCCAACTACTGGATGCACAACTACTGGGTGACGCTGTCGGGCGAGAAGATGGCCAAGTCGCTCGGCAACACGGTGTCCATCCCGGTGATGCTCGAGAAGGTCCGCGCCCAGGAGCTGCGGTACTACCTGGTCGCCCCGCACTACCGGTCGCACATCGAGTACTCGGAAGAGGCGTTGCAGGAGGCGGTGACGTCCTACGGGCGCATCGAGTCCTTCCTGCGCCGCGTCGCCGAGCGCGTCGGGCCGATCGAGCTGCGCGGCGACATGTGCCCGGACTTCGTCGTTGCGATGGACAACGACCTGAACACGCCTCAAGCCGTGGCGGCACTGCACAACAAGGTGCGCCAGGGCAACACGGCGCTCGCCGACGGCGACCACGAGAAGGCCCGCGAGGCCGCCGAGTGCGTTCGCCGGATGGCCGACATCCTCGGCGTCGACCCGTTGTCGCCGAAGTGGAACGACCAGTCGTCTGCCGACCTCGGCATGCGGCAGGCGTTGACCACGCTGGTGGATCGGCTGCTCGTCGAGCGCCAGGAAGCCCGCAAGAGCAGGGACTTCGCACGCTCTGACGCGTTGCGCGACCAGCTGCTCGAGGCGGGCATCGCCGTCGAGGACACCCCCGACGGTCCGCAGTGGACTTTGAAGGACGACTGACTTCCGTGGCTGGCAACTCCAAGCGCAAGGGCGCGATGCGCAATCCGGGCTCGAAGAAGGGCGCGGTCGTCGGCTCCGGCGGACAGAAGTCCAAGGGCCTGCAGGGCAAGGGTCCGACCCCGAAGGCGTCGGAACGCCCGAACCACCCCGCGTACAAGCGGGCCAAGGTGGTCGCGAAGACCGAGGCCGTCAAGACGCAGCGCCGCCAGAAGACCGAGAAGGCCCAGGCCGAGACCGTGGCGGGCCGCAACCCCGTCGTGGAGTGCCTGCGCGCGGGCACGCCGGCGACGGCGCTGTACGTGGCGCTGGGCATCGACGCGGACGACCGCGTGCAGGAGGCCGTGCGCCTGGCCGCCGACCGGGGCATCTCCGTGCTGGAGGTGGCCCGCGGCGAGCTCGACCGCATCACCGGCGGCGCGATGCACCAGGGTCTGGGCCTGCAAGTTCCCCCGTTCGAGTACGCATCCCCGGACGAGATCCTGGAGCTCGCTCAGCGTGCCGGCGAGCCCGCGCTGCTCGTGGCGCTGGACGGCGTGACGGACCCGCGCAACCTGGGCGCCGTCGTGCGGTCCGCGGCTGCGTTCGGTGCGCACGGTGTCGTGCTGCCGCAGCGGCGCAGTGCGTCGATGACGGCCGTGGCGTGGCGTACCAGCGCCGGAACGGCGGCCAAGCTGCCGATCGCGATGGCCACGAACCTCACCCGCACGCTGCGCGACTGGGCCGAGGCCGGTCTGATGATCGTGGGCCTGGACGCGGACGGCGACGTGGACGTCGACGGCCTGGACCTCGCGACCGGCCCGCTGGTCGTCGTGGTGGGCTCGGAGGGCCGCGGTCTCGGTCGGCTGGTCAAGGAGACGTGCGACCAGACCGTGTCGATCCCGATGGCCACGGGCGTCGAGTCGCTGAACGCGTCCGTCGCCGCGGGTGTCGTGCTGGCCGAGGTGGCACGCCGCCGTCGGATCGCCGCCAAGGGCTGACGTTATCGGCTAGTTCGAGCCGCTAACGGCGTTCTTCAGCCGACGTTAGTGATCGTTTTCCTGCCCGCGATCCGCGGGCAGGAAACGTCTTGCGCCTGACTCTCATGACAAACGGCGTGGCCTATTCCGCGGCACTCCCGAGCGCGGGTACCTTCATCGCGTTCACTAATTGCCTGTTCTGCCGTGCAGGAGTCCTAGCGGGTTGCACCAGTTGGTCGAGCAGGTGACACCCGTTTGGCACCGGTTGACACACGCTGTGACCATTTGGGGTCCAATCAGGCGAACCCGAGGTCAACTGTGAAGAAGATCAGCCCTGCGTTTCGCTATTGTAACTACTTTAGGTAACTGGCCTGCTCCGTTTAGGTACACACTGTGGTAGGACAGACGTTGAACGGTCAGGCAGCTTCTACCGTGATTGTCGATAGAAATTGATTACCACCGGCGGGGGCGACGTGACTCGGCGTAGAGCGAATCAGGACGTGCTGATTCGCCGCGCCTGGAGCGCGGCACGCCGAGGTACGGCATGACGACCCGCGGCGCGCTCCGCGATCTGGTGGGTTTGCGCGAGTTCCGCGCCATGTGGATCGGTTCGACCGCATCGACCGCCGGCGACCAACTCGCTGCCGTCGCATTGTCACTGCTCGTATTCGAACGAACACAATCCGCTGCCTGGACCGCACTCACGTGGTCGATGACGCTCTTCCCGCCGCTGATTTCGGGCCCGTTGCTCGGCTGGGTCGCCGACCGGTTCCCGCGACGCACAGTAATGGTGACGACAGCTTGGTTGCAGGCTGTGCTCGTCGGCGTGATGGCCATTCCGGGCATGCCGCTCTGGGTCATGATCGTGCTGCTCGTGGTCGTGCTGATGATCTCCTCGCCGTACCTGGCAGCACAGGAGGCAAGCCTCCCGCACGTCCTACCGGCGAAGCGCTACGACGACGGCGTCGCTCTGTTCGGCACGTCCGTCGACATCGCACAAATGGCCGGCCTGGCAGCTGCGGGCTTCCTCGTGGCGACCACCGGCCCCGGCGTCGCACTGGCGATCGACGCGGCGACGTTCGTGCTGCTCGCGATCTTGGTGCAGGTGTCCGTCCAGCACCGTCCTGCCGCGGATCCACTGGGCCGCAAGAAGAAGGACGACGAACCACGCGGCGCCTTCACGTTGATGGTGACCGAGCCGCGATTGAGAACTCTTCTGGGTGTCCGCCTGCTCGCAGGCCTGGCGATGGTCCCGGAAGGACTGGCGGTACCCCTCGCGGCGTCCCTGAACGCGGTCTGGGCCGTGGGCCTGATCCTCGCGATCGAGCCGGCCGCGAACGTACTGGGTGTGGCCCTGCTCTTCAGGTTCGTACGAGATCCGGCGAAGCGAGAACGGCTGATCGGACCGCTGGCGATCTTGTCGCTAGCCCCGTTGATCATGTTCGCGTTCAACCCGAACCTGACGTGGACGATCACATTGTTGGTCATTGCCGGTATGGGAGGTGCTTATCACACGCCCGCGCGTGCGGCGTGGATGAGGCTGCTACCAGATCAGTACCGCGGAAGGGCTTATGGCATTGGGCGTGCAGCACTGCGCTCGAGCCAGGGCGGAGGAATGGCGCTGGCGGGCGTCGTCTCCCACACGATCGGATCGGTCACTGCCACGATCGCGGGCGCGGGAGGAATCGGACTGGTGCTGGCGGCACAGGCGACCATCGCCTGGCGTCGGGCGCGAGGGCGCAACGACACGAAGGCAGTGGCAATCTGAAACAGAATGGTCACCTTTAGCGATATCCCGTGAAGAGGCGGCAATCATGCTCTTGAGGAGAGGCGGAGTTCAGTAGTCACGGTTGCGCATGGGAGGCACCTCCTCGTTGCGGCGAGCAGCGCGGTGGTCTACGACCGGGTCAGCAGCGGCTTTGCTCATGATGTGTCATGAGCGTAGGGGGTCGTGGTGAAGAACAGTTTGACTGATCGCAGGCGATCGCGGGTACTCGGCTCCACTCCGATTCGCAACTGGGACATTTGGACCGAGCACCCTGGTAAGATCGCGTACTTCTTCGTGCTCGAAGCGGCGGTAGCGGCTGCCTCCATTTGGCTGCTAACAATGCTGGCGCCACTCACCGCGACCGACTGGATGCGCTTCGGCGCCTTGATCGCCGCCATCACGGTGCACCTGACGATCGTCCGCCGCGCAGAAGAAGCCCGCCGCAACGACGCCTCCGGCCCCCACATCGACCTGACCTCGGTCTGGACCTTCGCCGCAGCAGTAGCCCTCCCCGGCGGCCTCGCCGTACTGGCCACGATCTGGATGCGCATCCTGATCTACCCGATCGCCCGCCGCCAGCCATACCGCTTCGTCTTCGGCACCGCCTCCATGCTCGCCTCCACCCTCCTTTCGTGGGCACTTGTCCACCTAACGGGTGTCTCACTCTCCGCAACGGGAAACGTCCCAACCGATCTAGTCCTGGTTCTCGTCCTCGCCATCACCGCCGTCCTCTACTGGTTCGTCCAGGTCATGACAGTCGCAGTGGCGTTCAAGATCGGCACCGCCCACTCGAAGATCTTCGACTTCGTGGGCTCCAAGGTCGACAACATGCTGGAGATGAGCACCCTCGGCGCAGGCGCCATGCTGGGCATGCTCATGACCAGCCACTGGGTGGGCCCATTACTGCTGGTCGTCCCAGTGATCCTGGTGAACGCCCTGCTCTACCACACAGCAGAACGCCGAGCGCACCTAGAACGCCTGCTACGAGAACAAGAACAGCTGCACCAACGCCTGGCAGCAGACGCCCACACCGACTACCGAACGGGCCTGCTGAACACCAACGGCCTAGCCGAATACGCAGGCCGCCTCGCCGAACGCTGCCGCCTGGACGGCGAACCGATGACCGTCCTGGTCATCGACCTCGACCACTTCAAGCGCATCAACGACACCTGGGGCCACCCCGCAGGCAACGCCGTCCTGGCCGAGGTGGGCCGAATCCTCCGCGAAAAGCTCCGCCCAGGCGACGTAGCGGGCCGCGACGGCGGCGAGGAATTCGTAGTCGCGCTGAAGGACACCCCGGTCGCCCAAGGCGTGACGATCGCCGAACGCATCCGCGAGGCCATCGGCTCCCTGGCAGTCCCCACAACCGACAAGCACCGCAACGTCGTCACCCTGTACGGCCGCGAGATCCAGCCCCCAGAGCCAGAAGGCGAGTCGCTGCAAGCGATCTCGGCCTCCATCGGCGTGGCAGTGATCCCCGACAACGGCCCGGACATGGCCACGGCGCAGCACTCGGCAGACGCCGCCCTGTACAAGGCCAAGGAAAACGGCCGCAACCAGGTCCGAGTGGCAGGCCTGGACATCCCGCCGCGCCTGATGCCAGCGCCGCGCGCGGACGACATCACCAAGCCGATCACGTCCCGCTCGGCCTGATAATCCTGGTAGGGGCGACAGCCCCGGTCCGCTAGGAGGCAGGCTGACGCAAGGGTCCCCTTGGATTTCGGCTCCCCCGCGACCCAACGTACCGAGCAGGTCTGACACTCCGGTGCGGCGAAATCTCGCGATGCCGAAGGCGAGCCGTCCTTCCCTTATGGGCCGGGCGAGCCCTCCGCTCTTATGCGATGCCGAAGGCGAGCCGTCTTTCCTTACGGGCCGGGTGGGGTGGTCCCGTCACGAGTCGTGCCAGAGCTCTCGCCGCGCTCGGAGGGATGGGTCAAGTCGACAGCGCCTCAAGCAGGCAAAAGAGACCAGCTACGTCAGTCCATCAGGTGGAACGGCGCTGAACTGCCCCAATACCTCGGCATACGAGGTATATCACGAAGCTCACCGCCGTGACGAGAGCGGAAACAGGAAGCCCTGGTTGCAGCGACAGAAGAATGCCGCCGACGGCCGCGACCTCGGCAAAAACCACGGAAAGAACAGTCGCGCGCAACGGCGAAGCGGTGATCCGCATGGCCGCAGCAGCCGGCGTGATCATCAACGCCAGCACCAGCAACGCCCCGACGACCTGAACCGACAGCGCGGTCGCCACACCGACCAGCACGGCGAACACGATCGACAGTCCCCGCACCGGAACCCCGCGCGAAACCGCCACATCCGGATCGACGGAGGCGAAGAACAACGGCCGGTAGATGAACGCCAGCACCGCCAGCACCGCGATCGACGACACCACCAGCAGCCGCAGATCGGTCGAGTCGACCCCGACGATCTGCCCGGTCAGCAGCCCGAACTTGTTCGCCGACCGTCCTTTGTAGAGCGCCAGCATCAGGATGCCCATGCCGAGCCCGAACGCGAGGATCGCGCCGATCACCGAGTCGCGGTCGTTCTCCCTGCGCGACAACACGCCGAGCAACACCGCGGCGATGATCGACCCGGCCAGCGCGCCGTAGCCGACCCCGATGCCCAGCAACAGCGCCGCCGCACCACCGGTGAGCGCGAGCTCGCTGGTGCCGTGCACGGCGAAAGCCATCTTGCGGGTGACGATGAACGGACCGAGCACGCCGGCGACGAGCCCCAGCACCGCGGCCGCGATCAACGCGGTCTGCACGAAGTCGAGCTCCAGCAAGTCCCAGATCGTCACGACGTGGCCTCCGCCGTGAGGTGGTGGGTCTGCTCCTCGCAGGCGCCGGCGCCCACGACCAGGATCTGGTCGCGCACCCGGACGACCTCGACCGGCGTCCGGTACAGCTCGGACAGCGTGCGGGAGTTCATGACCTCTTCCGGGGTGCCCACCCGGAACCGCCCGCCCACCAGGTACAGGACCCGGTCGACCAGGGGCAGCACGGGATTCAGCTCGTGCGTCACGAACAAGACCGCGGTGGAGGCTTCCCGCCGCCGCTTGTCGATCAGCTCGCTGACCACCCGCTGGTTCGCCAGGTCGAGGGACAGCAGCGGTTCGTCGCAGAGCATCACCGTCGGGTCGCCGACGAGCGCCTGGGCGACGCGCAGCCGTTGCTGCTCACCACCGGACAGCAGACCGATCGGCTCGTCCGCATAACGCGTCGCACCGACCGAGGCGATGGCCGCGTCGACCCGGATCCGGCGCTCGCGGCCGTTGCGCAGGCCGAGGCCCCACCGGTAGCCGTCGAGGCCGAGACCGACGAGGTCCCGGCCGCGCAACGTCATGGACTGGTCGAGCGCTCGCTGCTGCGGGATGTACCCGATGGCCTGGTTGCCACCGGAGACGGTGACCGTGCCCGACGACAGCGGCTGCAGTCCGAGCAGCACGCGCATCAGGCTGGTCTTGCCGGAGCCGTTCGGGCCGAGCACCGCGAGGAACTCACCGGGCTCGACGTCGAGGTCAAGCCCGTCCCACAGCACCCTGTCCCCGTAGGACAGCCGGGCCCCGCGCAGCGAGATCGCGGTCATGCCTTGAGCGCCTGCGAAAGCGCGTCCACCTGCTTGCTCATCCAGTCAAGGTAGCCGGTGACACCCGCGGGCAGCGTCTCGGTGACCGCGACGACCGGCACGCCCGCCGCCTTGGCCTTCTCCACGACCTGCTTGGTGACCTGGTTCTCGGTCTGGGTGTTCTCCACCAGCACGTTGATCTGCTTGCCCTCGACCAGCTGGTTCATCGACGCGAGGGCGGCGGCCGGGACGTCCGACTCCTCCTCGATCGCCTTGCTGAACGCCTCGGGGGTGACGTCTTCTGCGCCGGTCTCGTCGAGCAGGTAGTGGGCGATCGGCTCGGTCGCGGCGACCTTCTTGCCGGCGCCGATGCCGTCGACCTTCTTCTCCAGCTCCTCCAGCGCGGCGGTGAACTGCTGGGTGTTGCTCTCGAACGTCGTCTTCTTGTCCGGCGCGATGGCACCGAGCTCGTTCGCGGCCGCCTCGGCCACCGCCTGCACGGTGTGCAGGTCGTACCAGACGTGCTCGTTCTCGGCGTGGTCGTGACCGTCGGCGTCCGGGGCCTCGCTCGTGGGCGCCTCGCTGGACTCAGGGCCGTGGTCGTGGTCGCGCAGCGGGAACGCCTCGATCTTCTTGGTGGCGTCGCTGGTGATCAGCTTCGCGAAGAAGTCGTCGTAGCCGCCGCCGTTGAACACGACCAGCTTGGCGTCCTTGACCAGGGCGGCGTCCGCCGGCTTGCTCTCGTACGAGTGCGGGTCCGCCGACGGGTCGTCCAGCAGGGCCTTCACCTCGACCGCGTCGCCACCGACCGCCTTGATCACGCTGCCCCACACGTTCGTGGACGCGACGACCTGGATCTTCCCGTTGTCGGCGGACGGCGTGCTCGTGCCGCAGGCGGCCAGGCTCACCACGGCGAGAGCGCCGACCAGAACGTAGCGGAGAGTCATCACACCATCCCTCGATCAGGTAATGGAAACCGTTGTCGAGTTCAGTTTACGACACGAAAAAGCCCCCGGCGGTCACGCCGGGGGCTTCGTCGTGTGACTCACGCCTCCAGGCGCTCGCCCGACTCGGGGTGGAACAGGTGAATCTCGGTGGTGTCGCGGACGGCGACCTTGACGTGCTGGCCCAGGGTCGGCGGCGTGCGGCCGTCGACGCGGACGACGAAGCGCTGCGACGAGTCGCCGATCTTCACGGCACCGTGCACGAGCGCGTCGGCGCCGAGCTCCTCGACCAGCTCGACCGTCATGTCCATGCCCTCGTCACCGGACGGCACGAGCCCGAGCGCCTCGGGCCGGATGCCGAAGGTGACCTCGTCCAGGCCGGACGCGGCGTCGAGCGCGGCCCGGCTCAGCGGCACCACGATGCCGTCGAGCTTCGCGCCCTCACCCGTGATCGGCACGGTCTTGAGGTTCATGGCCGGCGAGCCGATGAAGCCCGCGACGAACGCGTTGGCCGGGCGGTCGTACAGCGCGCGAGGCGTGTCGCACTGCTGCAGCAGGCCGTCCTTGAGCACCGCGACGCGGTGACCCATCGTCATGGCTTCGACCTGGTCGTGCGTGACGTAGATCGTGGTCGTCTCGAGGCGCTGCTGCAGCGCCGCGATGTTCGCACGGGTCTCGACGCGCAGCTTCGCGTCCAGGTTGGACAGCGGCTCGTCCATGAGGAACACGGACGGCTCGCGCACGATGGCGCGACCCATCGCGACACGCTGCCGCTGACCACCGGACAGCGCCTTCGGCTTGCGGTCCAGGTACTTGGTCAGGTCGAGCATCTTGGCGGCCTCGTCGACCTTCGCCTTGATCTCGGTCTTGTTGACGCCGCGCAGCTTGAGCGCGAAGCCCATGTTCTCCGCGACCGTCATGTGCGGGTAGAGCGCGTACGACTGGAACACCATCGCGATGTCCCGGCCCTTCGGCGGCACGTTCGTGACGTCCTTGCCACCGATGTGGATGGCGCCCTCGTCGACGTCTTCGAGGCCCGCGAGCATGCGCAGCGCGGTCGACTTACCGGAACCGGACGGACCGACCAGCACCAGGAACTCGCCGTCGCTGACCTCAAGGGACAGCTCGTCGACCGCGCGGACCGGCGGGTTGCCGGAGAACACCCGCGACGCCTTGACGTAGGACACCTCAGCCATGTGACGCACCTTTCACCTTGTCTGGGCGCGACGTTAGGCATTGCAAGCGCTTACGGGAACAGACGTAAGCGCTTACGTTCTGCGGTTTCCTGATTGGATGTCGGGGTGACCGCGTACGACGTCGCTCGTCGCCTGCCCGCCATCCCGGAGCTGCGCACGCTGTGCCGTGCGCTGGCCGCGCTGGACATCGTGCTGAACCCCGACAGCAACGACCGGCACCACGACTACGACACCTCTTGGGCGCCTGGCGAGGAGTTGGCGTCCATGTGGGACGGCTCGGGCAACGAGTACTCCGTCGTGTTCACGGCCGCGGGGGCGTACGTGCGTGGTTTCGACCACGAGTCGCCGATGAGTCCCTACGCCACCGACGACGACCAGCCGTGGCCCGGTGTGCTCGACACCGTGCCCGACGTGTTCCGGGAGTGCGTGGAGGAACCGGCGTTCTCCGATGACGGCACGCCGTCAGTCACCGTGTGCCTGTGGCGTGAACACAACGACACCGCCTGGCGGCACGGAGACATCGCCTTCCCCGACGGGGACGAGGACGGGGCCGACTGGCTGTTCGCCCTGCTGACCGACCCCACGCCCGAGGCGTTCCAGGACTGGGCGGAGGACTACTGCGAAATGCCGGTCGACCTCGACGCGGTGCGGCACGTCTACGCCGGGAAGCCGCTGACCGCAGCCGTCGTGACCGCGCTCAACCCCGCCACCACCCTGGCCGCCGTCGCCGCCCGCGTCGCCGCGACCGGTTACCCGATCAGCTGAACGCTTTCGCGTTGCGGGCAGCCCAGTCCGCGAAACGGGTGGCCGCACGTCCGGTCACCTGCTCCACATGTCCGCTGACCTGCCGCTCCTCCGCCAAAGGCGAACCGAGAATGGTCAGCGTCCCGTCGACAACGGGCGGAGGCATGAACTGCGCCATCTGCGCGCGAGCCTCCTCAACGGACTGCTCGACGAACCGAATCTCCCGCCCGATCGCCGACGAAAGCGCCTTCGTTCGTTCGCGCGGAGTCAACGCTTCCGGACCCGTCAGCACATAGGTCTGACCTTCGTGACCACCCTGCAGTGCCTCGGCAGCCACCGCCGCGATGTCGGCCGGATCGACGAACGGCAGTGCCACGTCCGCGAACGGCGCCGCGGCCACCCCGTGCTCGCGGATCGGCTGAGTCCACGCGTAGGCGTTGGTGAAGAACCCGCTCGGCCGCAGGATCGTCCACTCCAGACTCGACTGCCGCACGGTCTCCTCGAACGACGCCATCCGCGAGTGCGGCACCATCCCCGGCCGCGTCCCGGCACCCTGCGACGACAACAGCACCACGCGCCGAACTCCGGAAACCTTCGCCACGTCCAGCACGGAGGCGATGTCCGTGTCCGGCCCGAGCAGTTCTCCCGCGAACAGAAGGAAAAGCGCCTCCGCACCTTCCACCACGGGTTCCAGCGAAGCAGGCCGGGCGAGATCCACCTGCGGGCGCGACGCCGCGACAGCCTTGTCCCCCAACAACTCCATCAACGGACGGCCGACGTTTCCGGTCGCCCCGGTCACCACGATCACGAGCATCTCCTCAGCCGTTGATTCGGTATCGCGAGGAAAGCTAACATCGTGAAGTTAGTAGGTACCTAGAGGAAAGTGACTGCCCGTGGAGCCCGTACCGGAGCTGGCCTGCCCGATCGCCCCGGTCGTCGACCTGGTCTTCAGCCGGTGGACGACGCCGATCCTGTGGACGTTGAACGAGTACGGCCGGCAGCGGTTCGTGGAGCTGGAGCGCCGGATCGGCACGATCACGCCGAAGGTCCTCACGCAACGGCTGCGGCAGCTCGAACGAGACGGCCTGGTCACCAGGACCTACCACCCGGAGGTCCCGCCGCGGGTGGAGTACGAGATCAGCGAGCTGGGCCGCAGCCTCGCGCCGATCTTCCACAACCTCGCAGAGTGGTCGAAGAACAACCTGGTCAAGGTCGACGAGGCGAGGACGCGCTACGACGACCGATGAGTTCTCCGAGGCGCTCTGGTCTACCCCTGCAACACCCGACCGCAGGAGGAACCCATGAGCGGCAAAGTGCGACTGCACTTCTCGATGTCACTGGACGGCTTCGTCGCCGACGCGGACAACGGCATGGACTGGCTGGCCCACACGACCGCCGGCTCCGACCTCGCGAAGTCCTACGAGGAGAGCACCGGCGCGATCCTCGGCGGCAGAAAGGGGTGGGAGGAGTACCCCGATCCGGCCATGGCGTACAGCGGTCAGTTCGTCGGAAAGCTCTTCGTCCTCACCCACCACCCCGAGGACGCCCCGCAGGCGGAGGGTGTCACCTTCCTGACCTGCGACGTGGCCGAGGCGGTCAAGATCGGCCTCGAAGCCGCGGACGGCAAGGACCTCGTGGTGCTCTCGCCGACCATCGGCCGGCAACTGCTGGAACGCGGGCTCGTCGACGAGATCGCCCTGCACATCGCACCGGTGATCCTCGGCCACGGCCTGAGGTTCTTCGACAACCCCGGCGGGGCGCCGATCCACCTGCACCGGCTCGACACCGACGACCCCCACTCGGAGGTGGACGTGCGGTACCGGCCGGTGCGGGAGACCGACTAGCCCTTCACGGCACCGGACGACAGCCCGGTCACCAGGAAGCGCTGCACCAGGTAGAACACGATGACAGCCGGGATCGCGACCAGGATGGAGGCGGCGGCCAGGTGGCCCCACTCCGTCCTGTTCTGCTGCACGAACACCTGCAGCCCCACGGCCAAGGTCTTCGACTCGTCGGCTGCGGACAGGAACGCCGACGCGAACGCCACCTCGCCCCACGCCGTCAGGAACGCGTAGAACGACGTGACCGCGAGACCAGGCTTGGCCAGCGGCATGATCAGCCGCCAGAACACGCCGAACGGCGATAGCCCGTCCACACGGCCGGCTTCGTCGATGTCACCGGGGATCGTGTCGAAGTAGCCCTTGAGCATGTACGTGCAGAACGGCACCGCGGTCGTGCAGTACACGAGCACGAGACCGATCGAGGTTCCCTGCAGCCCCAACGCGATCAGGATGTTGTAGAGCGGCACGATCAGCACCGCGAACGGGAACATCTGCACGACGAGGAACGACATCATCAGCGATCGCTTGCCGGGGAACCGGAAGCGCGACGCCGCGTAGCCCGTCGTCGCGGACAGGAACACCGCGATGATCGTCGTCAGCAACGCGATCAGCACCGAGTTGCCGAACCACGTGAGGAACGCGCCCTTCTCGCCGCCGAGGATCCGCGTGTAGTTGTCCAAAGAGGACTCGTTGAACAACTGCGGCGTGGTCTCGACCGCACGAGCGTCGGGCTTGAAAGACGTGACGAGCACCCAGAAAACCGGGAACACCGCGACCAGCGAAGCGATGATCAGCCCGGCGTGCAGGCCGACAGAAGCGAGAACCGACCGGTCGCTGCGCTTGAGGCGGCGATCCGTGGCACGCACCACCTGCAAAGAAGAAGCGTCGAGCGTCATCACCACACCTCGCCTTGCTTGCGCAGCGCACGGCGGTAAACCGTGGCGAAGACCAACAACACGGAGAGGATGAGCACGCCGTAGGTCGACGCGATCGCGTAGTCACGCGAGGCGCCGGAGAAGAAGCGCTCGAACGCGTAGGTGACGAGGATGCGCGTGTTCGGGTTCGGACCGGCGATCAGGTAGATCACCGGGAACATGTTGAACGTCCAGATGATGCCCAGCAGGATCACCGTCGACGACACCGAGCGCAGGCCGGGCAGCGTCACGTTGCGGAACCGCTGCCACGGCGTCGCGCCGTCCATCTCGGCCGCCTCGTAGAGATCGCCCGGGATCGACTGCAGGCCACCGAGCAGCGCGACCATCATGAACGGAACGCCCAGCCAGACGTTGACGACGATCACGGCGAACAGCGCCCAGTCGGACTGGCCCAGCCACACCGGGTCGGGCAGGCCGACCGCGCGCAGCAGCTGGTTGATGATCCCGTACTGCGCGTTGAACATGTACTTCCACGCGAACGCGCTGATGAAGGCGGGCACGGCCCACGGCAGGATCAGCAGGACGCGGTAGAGCGTGCGGCCCTTGACCTCGCGGTTGAGCAGCAGCGCGAGCCCGAGACCGATCGTGTAGTGCAGGAACACGCAGGCGAACGTCCAGATCAAGGTCCGGACCAGCGTTCCCCAGAACGCGCCGTACGACGAGTCGCCGGACAGCACGTTCAGGTAGTTCTTGAAACCAACGCCCTCGTAGGTCGCCGGCCGGTCGAGCACCGGGTTGGCGATGTTGGCCTCGTTGATGTTGGTGAAGGTGAAGAACACGCCCTGGGCGAGCGGGTAGAGCACCAACACGGCGATGACCACCACGACGGGCAGGACCATCGCGTACGCGTACCAGTGCCGTTCCAAGAACCGGCGCACCGAAATCTCTCCCTCCAGCAAGAGTCGTGAGCGGCCCGGCGAACCGGGCCGCTCACGAGCTCACTCAGCCGATCGAGTACTCGGTGACGACGGTGTCCTTGTAGGCCTTGGCGACCTCGTCGAGCGCCGCCTTCGGCTCCTTCTTGCCGGCGAGGACGTCGGCGTAGGCGATCTTCAGCGGGTCGAACAGCTGCCCGCCCTCGGGGATCCACGGACGGGCGTGCGCGGCCTTGGCGACCGGCTCGAACGCGGACACGACGGCGTTGGCCTTCACGTCGGCGTTGGCGTACGCGGACTTGCGGGTCGGCAGCAGGCCGAGCTCCTTGGCGACCTGGGCCTGCGACTCGACCGAGCTCATGCACTGGATGAACTTGATCGAGGACTGCTTGGCCTTGGTGCCCTGGCGGACCACGTAGTCGTGGCCACCGACCGGCGCGCTGCCCTTGCCGGCGGCGTCACCGGGAACCGGCGCGATGCCGAGGTTCGACGCGTCGGTGAACGCGGCGCCCTTCAGGTAGTCCGCGACGGCCCACGGGCCGTTGATGACCATGGCGGCGTCACCGGACGTGAACGCGGCCTGCATGTTCGCGTAGGAGTTCGTCGGGTCGAGCGCGGTCGTCGCGGCCTTGGCGTCGAGCAGGCCCTTGGCGGTCTGCAGCGCCTTCACGTTCTCCGCGGAGTTGACCACGATCTTCTTGGCGGAGGCGTCGACCAGGTCGCCGCCCGCGCCGTAGATGAACGGCAGCGCGTAGTACGCGTCGTTGTTGAGGAAGAACGACTTCTCGCCGCCCAGCTTGGCGGCCGCGGCCTTCAGCTCGTCCCACGTCTTCGGCGGCTCGACGCCGGCGTCGGCGAGCTTCTTCTTGTTGTAGAGCAGGGCGAGCGAGTCGGTGACCTGCGGGACGCCCCAGCTCTTGCCGTCGTACTTCGTGGAGCCCAGCGGGACCTCGAGGAAGTCGCCGGTGTCCTTGGCGAGGTCGGTGTCGCTCAGGTCCAGGATCAGGCCGTTCTTGGCCAGCTGCGGCACCCAGGCGACCTCGGACCGGAACACGTCCGGCCCCTGACCGCCCTGCGCGGCGGTCTTGTAGTTGTTCAGCGCCTGGTCGAACGCGACGGTCTCGGTCTTGACCTTGTAACCGCCCTTCGAGGCGCAGTCATTCGCGATCTTGGTGAACACCGGGCTCTCGTTGGGGCCACTGGTGTCCCAGAAGGTCACTTCGCCCGAGTCGGATCCGCTGCTGCTCGATCCACCGCCACCACAGGCGGTGAGCACGAGGGCGACACCCGTCGCCATGGCGGTCACGAGGGTTGTCCGTCGCATCGTTGCTGCCGTTCCCTCCAGCTGGGCCCCATCTCCCAGTGAGATGAGGGGTCTTGCAAGGTTTTGCGAGAATGTTGCGGGCGATTTCACTACCAGAACCATGGTCAGGTCAAGACGCCATCCGTAACCAAGCCGTAACGGCACGGTCTTGCAGCCACTCGTTGCAAAAGTTTTCTGAACACGGCAGGCTTGCGCCGACCCAAGCTGACCAGGGAGGCAACGTGTCCGGACTGTCCGAGATCGCCAGGGCAGCCGGGGTGTCCATCTCGACCGTGAGCCGTGTCCTCAACAGGCGCGCAGGTGTGAACGAGGAGACCCGGCAGCGGGTGCTGTCGGTGCTCGCGGAGATGCCCTACACCCCGCGCGGACTCGGTGCGTTGCAACGCACCGGCGTGATCGGCCTCCTGGTGCCGGAGCTCTCGAACCCGGTCTTCCCCGCGTTCGCCGAGGCACTGGAGACCCGTGCCGCGCGGCTCGGCTACTCCTCGCTGCTGTGCAACACGCGCAGCGGCGCGCCCATGGGCGAGGAGGAGTACGTCCGGATGCTCCTGGCCCGCGGGGTCGAGGGCATGGTGTTCGTGTCACCGGAGATCACCAACGTCGAGGTGCCGCTCGGGCAGGCGCCCCGGCCGAGCTACTACGCGAAGCTCGTCGCGGACGGCGTCCACATGGTCTTCCTGAACGGTGCCACGCCCGCGCTGGACGTGCCCGACGTGACGGTGGACGAGCAGCTGGCGGGCTACATGGCGACCAAGCACCTGATCGAGCTCGGCCACGAGCGGATCGGGTTCGTCTCGGGTCCGGCGCGATCTCTCCCCTCACGGCTGAAGCGCGCCGGCTGGGCCGCTGCTCTTGAGGAGAACCATCTGCCGGCGGGTTCGGAGTACGTCGCACACGGGCCGTTCAGCGCGGAGGGTGGCGGTGTCGCCGTGGCGCAGCTGCTCGACACCGTGACGCCCACGGCGGTGATCTGCTCGTCGGACCACATGGCACTGGGCGTCATGCGCGAGGCACACCAACGAGGGATATCGGTTCCTGAAGATCTGTCGGTCGTCGGGTTCGACGACATCCCGTTGGCCGCCTACTCCTCGCCCGCTTTGACGACGCTCGCGCAGCCGATCGAGGAGATGGCGGCAGCCGCGATCGACGAGTTGGTGGTGCGCCTCGATCCGGATAGCCGCAGGCAGGACCGCGACAACTACACCCGCGTGTTCCGTCCGCGGCTCGTCGCGCGGGAGTCCACAGCGCCTCCGAAGTGAGACGCCCATTGGTCTGGACCATCTTCTGAACAAGGCAGATGGGTCAACCAGGGCGGATGCGTCATTTGAGGGACACAGGTCACCCTCGCTTCACGAATTGGTTCTGAACCGTTACGGTCCTTTCATGGCGCGGTCGATGCATGTGCGACGTCCGGCAACGTTGGCCTCTCTGGCCGCTGAGCTGGGCGTTTCCCGGACAACGGTGTCCAACGCCTACAACCGTCCCGACCAGCTCTCCCCCGAGCTGAGGCGGCGGGTGTTGGACACGGCCCGAAGGCTGGGTTATCCCGGCCCGGATCCTGTGGCGCGCTCGTTGCGCACGCGCAAGGCCGGGGCGGTGGGTCTGTTGCTCACCGAGAACCTCTCCTACGCGTTCCGCGACCCTGCCGCGATCGGCTTCCTCGAAGGCCTCGCGCTGGCGTGTGAAGACGCGGGCACGGGCCTGTTGCTGGTCCCCGCCAACCCCGAACGCGAGGACGTCGCCTCCGTGCACCGCGCGGGCGTCGACGGCTTCGTCGTCTACTCGGTCCCCGACGACGACCCGCACCTGGCCGCTGTTCTGGAGCGCCCGGTGCCCACGGTCGTCTGCGACCAGCCGGACCTCGGCACGGTCGACCGCGTCGGCATCGACGACCGCGGCGCGATGTACGAGCTCGCGAAGCACCTGATCTCGTTGGGACACCGCCGGATCGGCGTCGTGTGCATGCGCCTGGCGCGTGACCGCAACGACGGCTTCGTGACCCCGGACCGCCAGCACGCCGCGCACTTCCACGTGCAGCGCAACCGCCTGTCCGGCCTGGCCGAGGCGTTCAGCGAGGCCGGCGTCGACTGGTCGCAGGTCCCCGTGGTCGAACGCTTCGACCACAACATGGCCTCCGGTGCGTCCGGCGCCGCTCAGGTGCTGGACCGCGACCCGCAGATCACCGCGTTGATCTGCACCTCGGACGTGCTGGCGCTCGGTGCGCTGACCGAGGCGGCCCGGCGCGGTCTGCGCGTGCCGCACGACATCACCGTGACCGGGTTCGACGGCATCCGCGCCGGCGAGGAGGCCGGGCTCACGACGGTGCGTCAGCCGGTGCTGGAGAAGGGCCGGGCGGCGGGCAAGCTGCTGCTCGACGCGAACGAGCGGACGCGGCCGCGGTCGGTCAACCTGGCCACGGAGCTGATCATCGGCAAGACGTCGGCGGCGCCGCGCGGTGGTGCTGAAGAGCGCTGGTTCGGTCCCTGAGGTTCACCATTCCAGCCTGAAGACAACGGGTGAGCTGGCCTTCCCGGCCAGCTTCGCCACCAGCAGGTAGTCGCCGGGGCCGACGCGGGTGTGCGCGCCACACCCCGGCTTCGAGGTCGAGCCCGCCCACTTCGTGCCGTAGTTGAAGACTTCCTTCGGCTGCATGACCCGCACCTCGGACCCGTTGGCCGCCAGGCAGTGGTTGCTCGACCACAGCTGGGTCTGGCCGTCCGCGGTGAGCACGATGAGCTCGCGGTGCTGCCTGCCGATGTCCTTGATGCACGGCGCCGGGCCGTTGTTCGCCACGTCCATCGACAGTTCCGGCTGGTCACCGATGGTGTAAAAGGGCTTGTTGGCCTTCGCCACGACCGCGATCACGTCTTCTGGACAGGGCTGCGGCGGCCCGGGAGGCGGTGGCGGCGGGGTGGTCTCCGTGGGCGACGGCGGCGGAGTGGTCGACGAGGACGACGCCGCGGCCTCCTCGGACATGCTGGGCGGCGGGTTGGAGGACGACGTCGCGGCCGCGTTCGTCGGCTGGGCGGTCTCGTCGTCGGAGCTGAACATCCCCACGATCCAGATCAAGAGCACCAGTGTGACCAGCGCTGCCCCGATCGCGGCGATGCGGCGGCGCCAGTACACCGAGGACGGCAGAGGTCCTGTGGGCTCGATCACGGCCCGAACGTAGCTCGACCAGCTGGAATCCAGCGGTAGGCGAGCATCGCTCGATCCGGTGAACGTGATATTGACCCTCTTCCCCTTGTGAACGCCTGCTAACTCCGGTTCCAATCGGTGCGGGGTCCGCCGGTAGGCCATGGAGGTGTCATGACCGCGATCGACGAACTGCTCAAGCGGAACTACGAGCTCGGGAACGTGGTTCCCGGAGACCGTTCGTCCGCGAAGCCGTCCCTGCAGGTAGCCATCCTCACCTGCATGGACTCGCGCATCCGGGTGTTCGAGATCTTCGGGTTGAAGCAGGGTGAGGCGCACGTGCTGCGCAACGCGGGTGGTGTCGTCACCGACGACGCGATCCGGTCGTTGGCGCTGAGCCAGCGCAAGCTGGGCACGCGCGAGGTGCTGCTGGTGCACCACACGAACTGCGGCCTGGAGATGGTGACCGAGGACGACTTCAAGGACGAGCTGGAGGCCGACACCGGTCTGCGGCCGACCTGGGCCGTCGAGGCGTTCAAGGTCGTCGAGCAGAGCGTGCGCGGATCGATGGCGCGCCTGCGTCGCAGCCCGTTCATCCCGCACACGGACAAGATCCGCGGGTTCGTCTACGACGTGCACACGGGCGAGCTGCGCGAGGTCGACGCGGTGGGCACTCAGGCTGCCTGATTCGCTTGCGCCACAATGGCGCACGATGAATCACGAGTTGTTGCTTGGCTGGTGGGACACCGCCGCGCGCGACCTGCCGTGGCGGCGTCCCGACTGCACCGCTTGGGGTGTGCTGGTCAGCGAGATCATGCTGCAGCAGACGCCGGTTTCCCGCGTCGAGCCGATCTGGCACGAGTGGCTGTCGCGCTGGCCGGTGCCTTCGGCGATGGCCGCCGCCTCTCAGGGTGAAGTGCTGCGGATGTGGGGCAAGCTCGGGTATCCCCGGCGCGCTCTGCGGCTGCACGAGGCTGCCACGGCCATTGCCCGCGATCACGGCGATGTCGTGCCGTCGGACGTCGAAACGTTGGAGTCGCTGCCGGGCATTGGCAGCTACACGGCTCGTGCTGTGGCCACGTTCGCGTACGGGCAGAGGTGCGCTGTCGTTGACACGAACGTCCGCCGGGTTGTCGCGCGGGCGGTGCACGGTGCCGGTGATGCCGGACCGCCCTCGACCAAGCGCGATCTCCGTGACGTCGAGGCGATCCTGCCGTCGGGTCAGGAGGACGCGGCGGTGTTCTCCGCGGCGTTGATGGAGCTCGGGGCGTTGATCTGCACCGCCAAGAACCAGAAGTGCGCGGACTGCCCGTTGTACGACGAGTGCGCGTGGCAGCTGGCTGGGCGCCCTGCCTACGCGGGGCCGGCGAAGAAGGTGCAGCAGTTCGCGGGGACCGACCGGCAGGTGCGGGGCAAGCTGCTGGACGTGCTGCGCGGTGCACCCGGTCCGGTGCCCAAGGCGCAGCTCGACATCGTCTGGAACGACATCACGCAACGAGAGAAGTGCCTGGTCTCGCTGCTCGACGACGGTTTGGTCGAGCAGACGCGCGACGGCCTGTTCGCGCTACCGGGAGAGCACTGACATGCACGCGCTGGTGGCGTTCTTCGACGACGAGGCGGACAAGAAGGTCCGCGACCTGCAGCGACGCATCGGCGCTCGTCACGAGTACCCGCCGCACCTCACCTACGCCGTGGCGAGCACCATCGGCCCGAAGGTGCGCAAGGAGCTGCGCGAGGACCTCGAACGGCTGTGGATGCCGGACCTCTACCTGCACTCGCTCAGCACGTTCTCGACCGTCGACAACGTGCTGATGCTGGCCGCCGTGGTCGACACCGAGCTCCTCGCCGTGCACTCCGCCATTCACGACGTGCTGGCGAGCAACGTGAAGAACCCGAGTGCCTACTACCTGCCGGGCAACTGGGTGCCGCACTGCACTCTCGTCCAGGGCGTCGACGACTCCGCGGTGAAGGCCGCGTTCGCCGCGGTGTTCCCGGTCGAGCCGATCCGCGCGAAGGTCCGCGAGGTGTCGATCGTCGACACTCAGACCGGCGAGATCGACGTGCTCAAGAAGGCCTCCACCGCACCTCGGTAGACCCACGGCGCGGTGGCGTGCACGACGTGGCCAGCCTCCGGGACGTAGAGGTACCGGCCGCCCGACCTGCGCGCGGCCTCTTCCATCTGGCCGGGGAGCTGGCCGCCCTGACCTGCCTCGATGACCAGTGACGGGCACCGGACGTCGTCGATGAGGTCCCAGTACGCCCGCGTGCCCCACTCGGCGGCGATCTCGTAGAGGTCGTCCATCTCGGCGATCAGGTGCCAGCCGTCCGCGCGTTCCTCGAAGTACTCGGCGAACAGCGGCGAGCCGAAGAACGACGTCACGTGCGCGAGCGACTGGAACGGCACCGGCCACGCGTCGAAGAACCACTTCCACTCGTCGATCGTCTTGCCCCGGTTGTCCGGGGCGAAGTCCTCGACCACAATCGCGCGGACCAGGTCCGGACGGGTCGCCGCGAGACACCACGCGTGCAGCCCGCCCATGGAGTGCCCGATCACCACAGCGGGTCCGAGGCCGAGGTCCTCGATCGCCTTCGCGGCGTCGGCGACGAAGTCCTCGGAGCGGAACGGCCCCCGCTGCGGGTTTCGGCCGTGCCCGCGCTGGTCGATCCCGACCACGCGACCGAACGGCTGCAGCCACTGTGCGACCGGCCACCAGGCAGTGGCCCTGCTCATCAGGCCGTGCAGGAGCAGCACGCCTTGACCCGTTCCGCCGAACTCCACCACCGACACAGGGATGATTAAACGCATGAAGGCCCGCCCCTACCTGATCGCCCTGGTGTTGCTCGTGCTCGTCGCGGGTCTGCTGGTCGTGTTCCGCACGCCTGGCGGTGACCCGGCGCAGCAGCAGCGCCAGGAGACGTCACCGCAGGCCGCCGTGGAGGCCGGTGCGGGTGCGGGCGACGCCTACTACCCGACGGACGGCAACAGCGGCTACGACGTCACGCTCTACGACCTGGCGATCACCTACGACCCCGGTTCGAAGCAGCTCGACGGCGTCGCCAAGGTCACGGCCGTGGCGTCGGACGACCTGAGCCGGTTCAACCTCGACCTGGAAGGCCTGCAGGTCCACGAGGTGCAGGTCGGCGGTCAGCCCGCGAAGTTCGTGCAGGAGGGCGACCACGAGCTGGTGATCACGCCTGCCGCGCCGCTCGCGAAGGGCAAGCCGTTCACCGCGGTCGTCACCTACGGCGGCAAGCCGACCACGATCAACGATGCCTCGCTGGGCCGCAGCGGCTGGCAGATCTCGTCGACCGGCGGCGCTTTCGCCGCAGGTCAGCCGCACTCCGCGACGACCTGGTTCCCGGCCAACGACACCCCGCGCGACAAGGCGGCGCTGAAGGTCGCAGCCCGCGTGCCCGACGGCTGGACCGCGGTCTCGAACGGCCTCGAAGGTCCCGTGACGCGTGATGGCGGCTGGACGACGTTCAACTGGTCCGAGGAGACTCCGCTCGCGACGTACCTGGCCACGGTGGCCGTCGACAAGTTCGAGATCGTGCGCTCGAAGCTGCCCAGCGGCGCGCCGGTGCTCGACGCGTACGCCCCCGGCACGTCCGGTTCCAAGAAGCCGATCCAGGCGCGGCTGCCGGAGGTCCTGACGTTCCTGGAGACGAAGTTCGGCCCGTACCCGCAGCGCGCGGCCGGCAGCATCTGGGTGGCCGACCAGATCGGGTTCTCGCTGGAGACGCAGACCCGGCCGATCTACGCGTCGTGGGCGGACCTGGAGACGGTCGTGCACGAGAACGCCCACCAGTGGTTCGGCGACTCGGTGACGCTGGAGAACTGGGCGGACATCTGCCTGAACGAGTGCCTCGCCTCGTACTCGCAGTGGCTGTGGCTGGAGAAGGAGGGCGCGGACCTCGACCAGCGCTACCGCGGCCGGGTCGACGAACTGCGGGGCCGGTCGTCGTTCTGGGCGCCGAAGCTCTACGACATGGGCAAGGGCAACGAGTTCCGGGGCGTCTACGACAAGGGCATCATGGCGATGCACGCGCTGCGCAAGCAGGTCGGTGACGACGTGTTCTTCAAGGCGCTGCAGTCGTGGACCGCGACTCATCGGGACTCGAACGCCTCGTGGCCGGAGTTCGAGGACCACTTCAAGAAGGCTTCTGGCCAGGATCTCGGCGGGTTCTTCAACGCCTGGTTCCGGTCGTCGGGCATTCCGGAAGATCAGTACCTGCTGCCTGTCGGTGTGCGCCGCTAGTGTGGGTGTCATGGCAGTCGTGAAGATCAACGCGATCAAGGTCCCCGAGGGCAACGGCCCCGAGCTGGAGAAGCGCTTCGCCGCCCGCCTCGGCGCGGTCGACGGCCAGCCCGGCTTCCTCGGCTTCGAGCTCCTGCGCCCGGTCGCCGGCGAGGACCGCTACTTCGTCGTGACGCACTGGGAGACCCACGAGGACTTCGTGGCGTGGCGCACCGGCAGTGCCGGCGAGGCGGCGCACTCCGGTGAGCGCGCGAAGCCCGTGGCGTCCGGTGCCGACCTGCTGGAGTTCGAGGTCGTGCTGGGGAGCAAGCCCAAGCAGTGATCGACCAGGCTTACGACAGGGCCGCCGAGCTGATCGCCGGCGCGGACGCGTTGCTCGTCTGCGCCGGTGCCGGCATGGGGGTCGACTCGGGTCTGCCGGACTTCCGCGGCACCGAGGGCTTCTGGCGGGCCTATCCGCCGTACGAGCGCCTCGGGCTGAAGTTCGAGGAGATCGCCGATCCGGTGCACTTCGCCGACGATCCCGAGCTGGCGTGGGGTTTCTACGGCCACCGCTTAGGTCTGTACCGCGCGACCGTGCCGCACGAGGGCTTCGAGATCCTGCGTTCGTGGGGTGCCCGCGTGTTCACGTCCAATGTGGACGGACAGTTCCAGAAGGCGGGCTTCACGGACGTCGCCGAGGTCCACGGTTCGATCCACCACGTCCAGTGCGTGGAACCGTGCACCGACGAAATCTGGGAGTGCTCGTTCGACGTCACCGTCGACCCCGAGACGATGCGCGCGATCGGCCCGTTGCCGTCGTGTCCCAACTGCGGCGGCTTGGCCAGGCCCAACATCCTGATGTTCGGCGACTGGGGCTGGGTGCCGCACCGCAGTCAGGCCCAGCTGGACGAGCTGACCTCGTGGCGGCGGACGCGGCGGAACCTGGTCGTGATCGAGATCGGTGCCGGCACCGCGGTCCCGACCGTGCGGCGTCAGGCCGAGCTGGCGAGCGCGGCCAACGGCGGGTTGATCCGGATCAACATCCGCGAGCCGGAGGTCCGGCACGGCCGCGGTGTGTCGTTGCCGGTCGGCGCGTTGGAAGCCCTCACAGCCTTGGCACGACGAACTGCGTGACGACGGCCCGGTGATCACTGCCGGGCACGTCGAACACGTCCACCGTGTCGACCGGGCACTTCGCGTCCACCAGCACGTGGTCGATGGTGACCGGCGGCGGCCAGATCCCGCTGTTGCTCGGCCACGTGTGGATCAGACCCTTGCCGACCTGGTCGGCGGCGTCCACGTACCCCTTGTTCAGCAACCGCGTGATGCCGACGTGGTCGAGCGTGGCGTTGAAGTCGCCCGCGAGCACCCTCAGCGCGCCGGTGGAGTCCGGCACGGGCAGCCCTGCGAGCTCCCGCTGCCACGCCTCCGGCCCCGCGATCACGACAGGCGGCAACGGGTGCACCGACACGACCTCGATGTCCTTGCCCGGCAGGTCCACCAGCGCCCCGGCCTGCTGCAACGTGCCCGGCGGGGTGAGGTTCCGCTGCGTGAGCGGGTACCTCGAGGCGATGCCGCTGCCCGACCCGCCCGGCTCGTCGAGGAAGACCCGGTTGGGCAACACCTGGTTGAGACCGGCGCGGTCGAGGTCGCGCACCATCTCCGGCGTCAGCTCCTGCATCGCCAGGATGTCGACCTTGCGGTTCCTGACCTCCCGCACGATCGCTTCCGCGTCCGCGATGCCGGTGAGCAGGTTCGACGTCATCACCCGCACCGGCTGCCCCACGCCGTTCGGCCGTGAGTCCGGGAACGTCCGCGGCACCACGTTCGCGACCAGCACGACCCCCACCAGCGTCATCACCAGCCCGATGGCCCACCGCTTGCGCAGCAGCGCTCCGAGCCCGATCAGCAGGCCCAACACGGTGATGTACGGGGTCAGCGACGTCGTGGCGATCATGTACCGGGTGCCGTCGATGCCGAGCAGTCTGATGAGCGCGGCCGCTACGAACGCGATAGCGCAGATGACCAGCAGGAACGTGGCGAATCCGCTCCATGGTGCCTTCACCTCGGTGGTGACCACGTCGTGCAGTGTCGCCGAGCGCTCGTCAGTCTCCGGTGTGGTCCCCACGATTGGGGGACGGTTGGCACCGAGGTCCCGTTGCCTGCCGGAACTGTCAGACCCCTCCGGCATCCTGTTTCTCGTGGGAGCAAACGACTGGATGCTCGTGTACGCGTCCACGGACGTCAGCACGGTGCTGCGCACCTGCCCGGAGATCGACCGCGAGGCCACCCGCGCGTTGATCGAGCGGCTGTACCCGTCGCACGACATCCACCCGATCACCGACGGCACGCTCCGCGACTCCGCCGCCCCACCCGATGGCGAGGTCTACGCCGCCGTCTTCCCAGGCGTCTCGATCGTCTGCACCCGCGACGCCGCGGAAGACACCCCGTCCAGCCTGCCACCGAGGTTCGTTCAGGAGGCCGCCGGCCGCACGCTGTACCTGCACGCGAAGTACGGCGATCGGGCCTACGCCTGGGCGATCTGGTCGCGCGACGGCACCCTGCGCCGCTCGTTCAGCTTCTCGTGGGACAACGACGCCGGCTGGATCGAGGACATCGGCGCTCCCCTGGCGTTGGAGAAGCTGAACTACGCGGAATACGAAGACGAGGACGACGACTACCCGGTGGAGCCCCCTCTCGGCGAGGCCGAGGCGGTGCTCCAGGGGATGTTCGGCTTCAACTACGAACGCAAGGTCGAGTACGACGACCCCGTCCCGGAGTACATCGATCTGGCCGGGTTCGCCGTGATGCCCCGGCTAGGCAGCAAGGTCACGTGGCTCCACGCCAGATAACCGGTCGAGCGTCTCCAGGATCATGTCGACCGCGAACACGAGCCCGTCGGCATCGATCTGCCCCTGGCACTCCGTGTGGACGAACCCGCCCTCGAAGGTCAGCGGGAAGAACTCGTGCGGCACTTCCCGGCGCTGTCGGCCAGCCACCCCTGCTCGATCGACACCTCGGTGACCCGCACGTGCCACGACCCGCGCCGGAAGTCCAGCGTGAGCTCGGGCCGGGACTTCGCCCGCTGAAGCCTCGGCGACCACGCACCGGCCCCGTCCGGGCCGGTCAGCGTGCCGCCGAGGCTTTCCGCGAGTGCCGTCAGCGCAGGGGTCTGCGTGACGAGCGCCCGATCGCGTTCATTGGCGAACCAGCGAGGCTGCACCACGAAGTAGCCGACGATGAACACGACCACGGCGGCCGCGAGGATCACCATGTGCCCTCCGGTTGTTCGGCTTCACCCCAAAGACGCGGCCGGGCAGTGCGCTCGTTGAGTCAGAGAGCCGCCGCGGGATGCCTCGGCCGCGCGCCGGGCATGCGGTCGAGGAGTCCGACGATCATGTCGACCACGACCATCAGGTCATCGGGGTAGATGTGGTCGTGCACAACCAGGTACACGAAGCCCGACTCAAAGGTCAGGGACATCCTCTTGGCCCAGATGGGCAGGCTCTCCTCCTGCTCGATGAGCCAGTGCAGCGCGTCGAAGTTCAGCTCTCGTGCAGCCGCCGCGGGATCGCTGCCGTACGCAGAGAACTCCTGGTCCATCGGCGACAGCAACGGCACCGGAGCCCACTCGGCGTCGTCGCGCTTCACGGTCGTCGGCTTGTAGCTGACGAACTCCTTCCACTTGTCCTTCAGCCGGCCGGGCGACGACGGTGAACCGTCGGAGTTGTACTTGCTGGGACGGTTGGTCTTGATCGGCGCCAGGCGAGCGGTGGCGACCTCGATGCGGTGCTCCTGCATCCAGCGCACACCGAAGCCACGAGTGTCGTACCGGACCGATGCCTCGGTCACGCGCACGTGCCATGCACCGCGTTGGAAGTCCAGAGACAGGTCGAACTGCCGCTTCGAACGCAACGCGATCGAGAACTCGTTCTCGAACGGCTTGCGGAGCTCGGCCGTCCACATCGCGGCCTCGTCAGGACCGAGGACCTTTCCACCGAGTCGCTGCGCCAACGGGGTCAGCGCGGCGATCTGAGCGTCCCGCCCCTTCGCGTGGTTGCGGAAGTGGAGCCAGCGCCGCCCGACCAGGAAACCGATCACGACGGAGAGCCAGATGAGGAAGTGCGGAGTGAGGACGTACTCGTTCCAGATCTTCAACAGAAGGTCCATGATCAGATGTCCAGAAACCCTTCGATGCGCTGTTTCCCGTGATCAGTTCCGGTTGCGCCGGACTCGGCAGCCTTCTCCCGGAGGGCCTGGTTTCGAGCGCCCTTCTCATGGGCCCCGTTGACCTGAGCCAGCGCCTCGTTGCCGACCGCGTCACCCATCGACTTCCAGAAGCCCTGCTGCATCCGTTCGCCGACGATGCCGTCGTGGCTGTTCATCCTGTCGACCGGATTGCTCTTGAACCTGTCCCACTTCGACATGTCCTTGAGCTTGTCGGTCGCCTCCTGGCTGCGAACCTTCTTGTCCGCCATGGCCTTCTTGAAACCGCTGCCGAGGTTCTTGGCCTTGCTCGCCAGGTTCCGCAGGAAGTCCATGATCTTGGTCAGCAGCTGCTTCAGCTTCGCGATGATCCGCGAGACCCGGCTCGCGGTGGAGGCGACCCGGACGCCGGTCGCAGCACCCGCGGCCGCCGTCGACGCGCCACAGCTCGGCACGGCGGCGGCCAGCGCGGGAATCCAGATCATGATCAGCCAGGTGATCAGCTCGGAGATGATCGCCTTGATGACGTCCTCGATGACCTGCATGACCATCGACGACATCAGCAGCAGTTCGGCCAGTTCTCCGGCTTGGTGCGCGACGCCGTCGATGCCGTGAGCGAACTCGCCCAGCTTCGTGGCGGCCGACTCCGAGGCGCTGCCGCCCCAGCTCGTCACGGTGCTCTGCAGGTCCTCGGTGAACCTCGTGCTGAGGTCCGAGATGCCCTTGGCGATCTCACCGAAGTTCTCACCAGCCTGCTGCAACGCAGGACCGTCACCGCTGACGAAGTGGATCCAGTCCTCGAGCGGCTGCACGACGCTGATCAGGAAGTTCAGACCCTGACCGACCAGCCAGCCGATCGGGTCCATCACCATGCCCTGACCGAACTCGACGACCGAGGTGACCAGCGCGCTGCCCTCGGAGGTCAGGCCGGCGACGCCTCCGGTCTCACCCGCCTCCCCCGCGGCTTCCTTCGCCTTGACGAAGTTGCCGTAGATGGGGATGTTCTCGATCGCCTTCTCGCCGAGGTCCTTCTCCCCGACCTTGATCTTGATCTCGTTCTCGCCGCCCTTGTCGGCGTAATAGGGATCTTCAGCCATGGCGGCGCTAACCCCTCTCGACCTGGATGCCGTCGAGGATCTTCTTCAGAGCCTCTTCCTGGTCCGCGTAGCCCTGCGCGGTGTCGCGGAACTTCTCCGCACCGGAGTCCAGCCCCTCCGTCATGGCCTTCATCGTGTCCTGGAGGTCCTTGAGCATCTGCGTGTACTGCTGCTTCACGAAGATGCCGACCACGCCCCACGACTTGTCGCCAACGTCCGCCTTGTCCACGAGAGCCGCGACCTGGCTGGCGAAGTTCTGATGACCCTGGAGCTGACCCGCGAACTCGCGCAGCTCGTCCGGGTTGACGCTGAACCCGCTCATCGGCCGTCCTCGTCGTCGTAGAGGCTCAGGAAGCGGCCGTCCTGTTTGGACGGAGCGGCCGGAGCCTGCGGCGACCTGTCGTCCCAGGAGTTGCCGCGCATGACGTTCTGCTGGGAGAAGTCCTCCGGCGGCTCAGGCGCGGGCCTGCGTGCAGGCGGCGGCTGCCGGACCTGACCGGGCTGCGGTGCCGGTGGCGCGGCAGGCATCGGCGGGCGCGGCGGATGTGCGGCGGCAGGCGGCAGCGGCGGTGGTGTGGAACCGTCGGCCGCGGTGGCGGCGCGGAGGTCCTCTTTGGACATTCCGAACAGTTGGGCCTGGGTTTCCAGGACCTGGTCGGAGAGCTTCATGTCGGTGCCGATGGCGCCCTCGACGATGCCGGCTTGGCGGCGGGCTGCTTCGGCGACGGCCTGCTGCAGCGTTGACATCAGTTCGGCGGCCAGGGCTTGCGGTGATCTGCGCATGGCCTGGTCCGTCAGCCTGATGGCCTTGATGGTGCCGGACGGGCCTGCCACGACTGTCACGGCGCGGTCGGCCGAGGTTGCGACGGCTTCCATCTCGGTCAACTGTTGCTGCATCTCGCCGATGTTGGCGAACTGCTTGTCCACGTGTTGCATGCGAGCTTGGAACTGCTCGAACTGAGCCACGAGCTGCTCAAAGGCGGCCGACGGCACTAGCGAACCTCCCCCAGGACTTCCACTTTCCTCACAAGATCGCGAGCCATAGTGGCAGGCACTGTTCCAGTTCGCGGCGAAACGGCCTAATCGATGCGGCCGAGTGACCCGATCAACAACGAGAACGGCCCCCAGGCCGGAGCCTGGGGGCCGTTCTCTTCTCAGCTGCTAGATCACTCGGTCTCGGTCGCCGGAGCGTCCTGCGGCTCGGTGGCCGCGGGGGCTGCCAGGTCGACCGGCGGAGCGTCCGGCACGCGGTTCGGCTTGGCCTCGCCGCGGAAGACGAACTTCGCCTTGTCGTGGTCGTCGGACACGCCGTCCCAGCCCTCGACGTCGGTGATGATGATCTGGCCCGGCTGGATCTCGCCGAACAGGATCTTCTCCGACAGGGTGTCCTCGATCTCGCGCTGGATCGTCCTGCGCAGCGGGCGAGCGCCCAGCACCGGGTCGAAGCCGCGCTTGGCCAGCAGGGACTTCGCCCTGTCGGTCAGCTCGATGGCCATGTCCTTGTTCTTCAACTGGGCCTCGACGCGGGCGATCATCAGGTCCACCATCTTGATGATCTCGTCCTGAGTCAGCTGGTGGAAGACGATGATGTCGTCGATGCGGTTGAGGAACTCGGGGCGGAAGTGCTTCTTCAGCTCGTCGTTGACCTTGTTCTTCATGCGCTCGTAGTTGGACGCGGTGTCCTGACCCGAGGTGAAGCCGAGGCCGACGGCCTTGCTGATGTCCGATGTGCCCAGGTTCGACGTGAAGATGATGACGGTGTTCTTGAAGTCCACCGTCCGGCCCTGACCGTCGGTCAGGCGGCCGTCCTCCAGCACCTGGAGCAGCGTGTTGTAGACCTCCTGGTGGGCCTTCTCGATCTCGTCGAAGAGAACCACGGAGAACGGCTTGCGGCGCACCTTCTCGGTGAGCTGGCCGCCCTCTTCGTAGCCGACGTAACCGGGAGGGGCACCGAAGAGCCGCGACGCGGTGTACCGGTCGTGGAACTCGCCCATGTCGATCTGGATGAGCGCGTCGTCCTCGCCGAACAGGAAGTTCGCCAGCGCCTTCGAGAGCTCGGTCTTACCGACACCGGACGGGCCGGCGAAGATGAACGAGCCGGAGGGGCGCTTCGGGTCCTTCAGGCCGGCGCGGGTGCGGCGGATCGCCTGCGACACGGCCTTGACCGCGTCGACCTGGCCGATGATCCGCTTGTGCAGCTCGTCCTCCATGCGGAGCAGACGCGAGGTCTCCTCCTCGGTGAGCTTGAACACCGGGATACCGGTCCAGTTGGCGAGGACCTCGGCGATCTGCTCGTCGTCGACCTCTGCGACGACGTCCAGGTCACCGTCCTTCCACTGCTTCTCCCGCTCGGCCTTCTGGCCCAGGAGCTGCTTCTCCGCGTCACGGAGCTTCGCCGCGCGCTCGAAGTCCTGCGCGTCGATCGCGGACTCCTTGTCGCGACGCACGTCCGCGATCTTCTCGTCGAACTCGCGCAGGTCTGGCGGCGCGGTCATCCGGCGGATGCGCATGCGAGCGCCCGCCTCGTCGATGAGGTCGATCGCCTTGTCCGGCAGGAACCGGTCGTTGATGTACCGGTCGGCCAGCGTGGCGGCGGCGACCAGCGCGGAGTCGGTGATCGAGACGCGGTGGTGCGCCTCGTACCGGTCGCGCAGGCCCTTGAGGATCTCGATCGTGTGCTCGAGCGACGGCTCGCCCACCTGGATCGGCTGGAAGCGGCGCTCCAGCGCGGGGTCCTTCTCGACGTGCTTGCGGTACTCGTCGAGCGTGGTCGCACCGATCGTCTGCAGCTCACCGCGAGCCAGCATCGGCTTGAGGATGCTCGCCGCGTCGATCGCGCCCTCGGCGGCACCCGCACCGACGAGCGTGTGGATCTCGTCGATGAACAGGATGATGTCGCCGCGCGTGCGGATCTCCTTGAGAACCTTCTTCAGGCGCTCTTCGAAGTCACCGCGGTAGCGCGAGCCCGCGACCAGCGAGCCGAGGTCGAGCGTGTAGAGCTGCTTGTCCTTGAGCGTCTCGGGCACCTCGCCCTTGACGACCATCTGCGCCAGCCCCTCGACGACGGCGGTCTTGCCGACGCCGGGCTCGCCGATGAGGACCGGGTTGTTCTTGGTGCGGCGGGACAGCACCTGCATGACCCGCTCGATCTCCTTGGTGCGCCCGATCACCGGGTCGAGCTTGCCCTCACGCGCCGAGGCAGTGAGGTTGCGCCCGAACTGGTCGAGGACCAGGGAAGACGAAGGGGTGCCCTCGCCACGACCGGTCGACTCCGACGCGCCCTTCTCCGTCGAGTAACCGGACAGCAGCTGCAGCACCTGCTGCCGCACCCTGTTCAGATCGGCGCCGAGCTTGACGAGGACCTGCGCAGCAACGCCCTCACCCTCTCGAATCAGGCCGAGCAGGATGTGCTCGGTGCCGATGTAGTTGTGGCCGAGCTGCAGCGCCTCGCGCAGAGACAGCTCCAGCACCTTCTTGGCGCGCGGGGTGAAGGGGATGTGTCCACTCGGAGCCTGCTGGCCCTGGCCGATGATCTCCTCGACCTGCTGGCGGACGCCCTCCAGCGCGATCCCCAACGACTCGAGCGCCTTGGCGGCGACACCTTCACCCTCGTGGATCAGACCCAGGAGGATGTGCTCGGTGCCGATGTAGTTGTGGTTGAGCATCCGTGCCTCTTCTTGGGCAAGGACAACCACCCGCCTCGCGCGGTCGGTGAACCTTTCGAACATTCGCACTCCCTGACTGCTGCGTCGGCGGTCCTCGGCTCCACCGATCTACCCTGGTGAGCGCGGCACCGTGGCTCCACTGTAGTGGGCGGTCCCGAGGCCTGTGGTTCCCATCAGCGGCCAACCGCATCCGGCAAACCTTGACATCGGCATCAACGCAGGTCGGGAGCAACGGATTCCACAGATCGGGCGATGTCCGCTCAGCGCGAACAACCAACCGTTGAGCGATACTCGTGTGACCGGGACCACCACAGGAGGCGCGACAGCGGCGATCACAGGTAAGGTAAGGCAAGCCTCATTCATTTGAGATAAGGACTTGCGCGTTGACCGTACCTGCGAGGGTCTCACAGCAGAACCCGCGTGCGCTCACGCCTCTTGCCGAGTCCATCGCCCGCCTGGAGACCGACTCCGACATCCGCTTCGGCACCCCTTCGCGCGACTGGACGATCTGCTCAGACCTCCTGGCCGAGCCCGAGGCCTTCGACCTCTGGCGCAAAGACCTGGCCGAGTGGATGGTCGAGCAGTACGGCGAATCCGACCCCCGCGCCACCGCGGGCTACATCATGGGCTGGTACCTGCACGTCCCCGGCTACCTGGCAGGCCTCCTCTTCCACACCGCCCGCCGCGTACCAACCCTGAAACCCTCAGACCTCGCGTTCCACATCTCGTCCGACGGCCGTCCACACCCGGACGGCATCTCAGTTCTCTCCGACGAGTTCGCCTGCCTCCCGGACGACCCGGCCTCGAACCACCCCGCCGCCACCGTCGTCGCCAACGAAGCAGCCCTCGCCTCTCTCCTCCGCGCCCGCTACGCAGCCCACGCCGCTCAATTCGTCGCCTCCTTCGGCCAGGTGGTCCGCTTCGGCCGCCGCCAACTCTGGGCCGCAGCAACCGACATGCTGGAATACGGCGCCTGGGCAGCAGGCCGACTCTGCGGCGACGAGAACGGCGGCGTAACCGACGCCGCCCTGCTCCTCCCGGAGAAGCTCGCCCCGTTCGTCTCAGCCTCAACCCTGCACTTCACCGAGGAGGGTTGGAAGCGCAAGCGCAACAGCTGCTGCTTCCACTACGTCCTCCCCGACGCAGAGCCCTGCACGGCCTGCCCCCGCACCTGCTCCTGATCTCTCGCGACGCCGCAGGCAAGCCGCCGACCTGCCGCCCACCGCCCTGCCGCACCACGCCGGGTGAGCCTGCACCGCCCTTACGCACCGGGTGAGCCCACTGCCCTTATGCGATGCCGAAGGCGAGCCGTCTTTCCCGAGCGGTCCCGGCGGTGACGGGACCCCCACCGCCCACACACCAACAAACCAACGCAAGCACCAACGCAACCGCCGGACGCCCAACCCAACCCAACAGGCGTGCCATCAACCCGCCCGCGGCGCTAACCCCCTGATCAGATTGCCGGGGGTCTGGGGGCAGAGCCCCCAGGGGAGGCACGCAACGCAAGGTCGCCGCCCGCAAGGCGACCACCTACGGACCAGGCGTCGCTACAAACTCACCTACGGCAACCGATGCCGCGACCCCACCGGCACCACCAGGGGCGTCCCAGAAACCGGATCCTCAACAACCCGAGCATCCAGCCCAAAAACATCCAGCAACATCGACTCGGTCAACACCTCAGACGGCGCCCCCTGAGCCACGATCCGCCCATCCCTCATGGCCACGATGTTGTCCGCATACCGAGCCGCGAGGTTCAGATCGTGCAACACCATCACCACAGTCCGCCCCATGCTGGAGTGCAACTCCTGCACCAAATCCAGCACATCGATCTGATGAGCAAGATCCAGATAGGTGGTCGGCTCATCCAGCAGCAACAGATCCGTCCCCTGCGCAAGCGCCATCGAGATCCACGCCCGCTGCCGCTGCCCCCCGGACAGCTCATCCACAGTCCGCTCGGCAAGATCCGAAATCCCAGTCATCTCCAACGCAGCATCGACAGCAGCCGCATCATCCGAAGACCACTGCCGATACCAGGCCTGGTGCGGATGCCGCCCCCGCGCAACAAGATCCGCCACAGTCAGCCCCTCAGGCGCAGACGGAGACTGCGGCAACATCCCCAACACCCGAGCCACGTCCCGAGTGGCCATCCGATCAATCTGCTTGCCGTCCAACAACACCGCACCAGACCGAGCCGGCAACAACCGCCCCAGAGCCTTCAGCAGAGTGGACTTCCCACACCCGTTGGGCCCGATCACGGCCGTGACAGTCCCACCGAGAACAGACAGATCCAGGGTGTCGACAACGAGCCGCTCCCCATACCCCACGCACAACGAGGAAGCCTCAAGACGAACACTCATACCCGAGCCTCCCGGCGACTCCGAACCAGCAGGTACATCAGATAGGGCGCCCCGAGCACAGCCGTCACCACTCCGACCGGCAGCTCAGTCCGATAGACCGTCCGAGCCACCAGATCCGACAGCACGACCAGCGCCCCACCCACCACCACAGACCCGAACAAGGGCGGCTGAGCAGTCCCAGCCAACCTCAACGCGATCTGCGGCGTGGCCAGCGCGACAAACGCGATCGGCCCAGCAGCAGCCGTGGCCACCGACGCCAACACGATCGCCACCACGATCAGGAACGACCGCGCCACGTTGACCCGCACACCCAGCCCGCGCGAGGTCTGGTCGTCGAACTGCAGCGCCCCCAGCACGTGCCCACCGATCAACGCCACCGGAACCAGCACGACCAGCGCCAAAGCCACGGGCACAACGTGCTCCCACCCACGCCCGTTCAACGACCCGGTGATCCACACCATCGCCCGCCCGGCGTCCAACACATCGCCGACCGTCAACAGGTAGTGCGTGAAGTTGCCGGCCACAGCGGTGATCCCGATGCCGACCAGCACCATCCGGAAGCCTTCGATGCCCTGCCGCCAAGCCAGCGCGTAAACCAGCAACCCGGTGAACAACCCACCGGCCAGCCCGGCCAACGGCACCCCGACCGAAGCGGCGGTACCGGTCACCACCCCGAGCGACCCCGCGAACGTGATCACCGAGACCGCACCGGCACCCGCACCCCAGGTCACACCCAGGATGTCCGGCGACGCCAACGGGTTCCGCACGATCGCCTGGAAGATCGCCCCGGACAGTCCCAGCGCGCCACCGACCAGCAACCCGGTCAGCGCCCGCGGCATCCGCAGCTCCATCACCACGAACTGGTCGCGGCGCGTGCCACCGCCCAGCAACGTGTCGATCACCTGAGCAGCGGTCAGCGGGAAGTCGCCGATCATGATGTCCGCGACCAGCAGAGCCGCCAGCACCACCAGCGACACCGCCACCACCAGCAACGGCCGGCGGCGCAGTTTGAACGAGGTGGCTCCCACCCTCAGCGCGGTCGCGGTCAAATCTTCACCAGCTTCTTGCGCCGCACCAGGTAGATGAAGAACGGCGCGCCGAGCAGCGCCATCATCACGCCGACCTCCACTTCGGACGGGCGGGCGACCACCCGGCCGGCGATGTCGGCCACGAGGATGAGCACCGCCCCGAGCAGCGCCGAGTACGGCAGGATCCAGCGGTAGTCCGGCCCGGTGAACGCCCGCGCGACGTGCGGCACCACCAGCCCCAGGAACCCGATGGGACCACACGCGGCAACGGCGCCGCCCACCAGCAGCGTGACGGCCAGGATGCCCAGTGACCGCGTCCTGTTGACGTTGACGCCCAGCGACTTCGCCACGTCCTCGCCCAGCGACAACGCGTTGAGCCCAGGTGCGTTGAACGCCGCCACCACCAGGCCGACGACCAGGAACGGCAGGACCTGGGTCAGCACGGTCATGTCCCGCCCGGCGATCGCGCCGACCTGCCAGAACCGGAACGCGTCGAGCGACTGCTGGTCGATCAGCACGATCGCGGACACCAGGCCGTGCATCAAAGCCGAAACCGCGGCACCGGCGAGCGCCAGCGTCACCGGCGAAGGCCCGGCACGCCCCGCCGACCCGAGCAGGAACACCACGACGCTCGCGATCATCGCGCCGGCGAAGGCGAACCAGATGTAGCCGACCAGCGACGAGACGCCGAGCAGGAAGATCGAGAGCACGACCGCCAGCGCGGCGCCGTGCGTGACGCCGAGGATGCCGGGGTCGGCCAGGGGGTTGCGCGTGTGGCCCTGCATCAACGCACCGCCGATACCCAGCGCGATGCCCACCGCGATGCCGAGCAACGTACGAGGGATCCGGAGCTCGCGGATGACCACGTCGTCCTCGACGCCGGTCGGCGTGAAGAGCCCGTGCCACACCCCCGCCAGCGGGATCTCCTTCGAGCCGATCGCGATGCTCGCCAGGCACACGGCGACGAGCACGATCAGCAGGAAGAGCAGGCCGAACGACCTACGACCCAAGGCCCACCCTCCTCGCTCCAGCTGAAGACAGGTAAGCCTAACCGAACTACCGCAGGTCACCGCCACGAAGGTGCGCGGTTCTGGTCACAACCGGAGAGAAACTCACGAAGAAGATCGGCGCGCAATATTGGCAACCTGTTGTTAGGTCAACCAAATTCGTTTGGGTCGGCTTCACCGCGCGGCGAGTAGTTGATCAGTCACTCAAATAACGCGAAGGGGTTCCGGGAATCATCCCGGAACCCCTTCGTGATTTTGCGAATTTCAGCCCTGCTGGTGGTAGGCGTCGAGCACCTCGGCCGGGATCCGGCCACGATCCGACACCTTCATGCCCTGCTTGCGAGCCCACTCGCGAATGGCCTGGTTCTGCTCACGATCCGCCGAGGCCGGACGCGCCTTCACACCGGCCGGACGACCGGGACCAACGCGCTTGCGACCACCCGCACGACGTGCACTTCCGACGAAGTCGGCAAGAGCGTCCCGCAGTTTGCCCGCATTGCCCGAGGAAAGGTCGATCGTGTAACTGACACCGTCCAACCCGAACTCAACGGTCTCCTCGGCGGTGGAGCCGTCCAGATCGTCGACGAGGGTCACGGTGACCTTCTGCGCCATGCGTATCCTCCTGGACCCCGAATGCGCGGTGCACCCGCGTCGCCAACTAAAGCCTTCTGCGACGCAGGTTAGCGCACGGCTGGCACATTGCACCTATCGACATCCGGAAAGTTACTCATTCAGGGCGAACGAGCGGGAACAAGATGGTCTCCCGGATACCCAGACCGGTGAGGGCCATCAGCAGCCGATCGATACCCATTCCGACGCCACCAGTCGGTGGCATTCCGTACTCCAGTGATCGCAGAAAGTCTTCGTCGACCGGCATCGCCTCGTTGTCGCCTGCGGCGGCAAGACGTGCCTGAGCTTCCAGGCGTTCCCGCTCGATGACCGGGTCCACCAGTTCGGAGTAACCGGTGCCGAGTTCGAATCCGCGGATGTAGAGATCCCACTTTTCGGCGACACCCGGCTTGGTGCGGTGCTGCCTGGTCAGCGGCGACGTCTCCACCGGGTAGTCGCGCACGAACGTCGGCAGGTAGAGCGAGTCGCACACCAGGTGCTCCCACAGCTCCTCGACCAGCTTGCCGTGCCCGAACTTCGGGTTGACTTCCAGTTCGTGCCGGTCGCAAAGCTTGCGAAGCACCTCAGCAGGCGTGTCGGGGGTGATTTCCTCACCGACCGCACCCGACAACGAGTCGTAGATGCTGATCGTCGTCCATTCACCCGACAGGTCGTACTCGGTGCCGTCCGCCAACGTCACGATCTGAGAACCGGTCACCGCTTCAGCGGCTTCCTGGATGACCTCACGCGTGAGCTTCTGAACCGAGTCGTACGTGGCGTACGCCTCGTAGTACTCCAGCATCGAAAACTCGGGCGAATGAGACGAGTCCACGCCCTCGTTGCGGAAGTTCCGGTTGATCTCGAAGACCTTCTCGATCCCACCGACGACGCAGCGCTTCAAGTACAGCTCCGGCGCGATGCGCAGGAAGAGGTCGATGTCGAGCGCGTTCGAGTGCGTGATGAACGGACGCGCGGTCGCACCACCCTGCAGCGACTGCAACATCGGCGTCTCGACTTCGAGGAATCCGCGCCGGTGGAACGAGTCGCGCAGAGAACGAACGACGTTCGCGCGGGTCCGAACGGTGTCGCGCGCCAACGGCCGCAGGATCAGGTCGACGTATCGCTGACGAATACGGGTTTCCTCGCCGAGTTCCTTGTGCGCGACCGGCAACGGGCGCAACGACTTCGACGTCAGGTGCCACGCGTCGGCCATCACGGAAAGTTCGCCGCGGCGCGAGCTGATGACCTCGCCGTGCACGAAAACGTGGTCTCCGAGGTCGACGTCGGTCTTCCACTCGGAAAGCGCTTCTTCACCGACTCCGGCGAGGCTCAGCATCGCCTGCAGTTCGGTGCCGTCGCCTTCCCGCAACGTCGCGAAGCACAGCTTTCCGGTGTTGCGCAGGAACATGACCCGGCCGGTCACTCCGACGATCTCACCGGTCTGCGTGTCGGGTTCGAGTTCGGGATGCGCTTCACGAATCTCGCGCAACGTGTGCGTGCGCGCGACTTCGACGGGATACGGCTCCTTACCGGAAGCGAGCAGCCGCGCACGCTTCTCCCGGCGCACGCGCATCTGCTCTGGCAGGTCTTCTTCGCTGGTCACGAGGTTTTGCTTCGGCTGCTCACTCACGCCGAGAAGGGTACGGAAGGGCGTCGTGCCCGAGCGAACCGGATACCCCACCGGATCCGCGACACCCTAAGTTAGGTGGATGGATCTACACGCGAGGCGAGCGGACTCGTTCGGCGCGCAGGCCCACGCCTACGCCGAACACCGGCCTGACTATCCCGTGGCGGCGATCCGGTGGGCATTGGAGCCTCTGGGCAAGCCTGAGCGGTTAGAGGTCCTGGACCTCGCCGCCGGCACCGGCAAGCTGACCGCGGGACTGGTGGCCGAGGGCCACCACGTGACGGCCGTCGAGCCCAACGAGCAGATGCTGACCGAGCTGGTGAGGCGTGTGCACGACGTGCGCGCGCTGCCCGGACACGCGGAGCACATCCCGGTGCGCGACCAGTCGGTCGACGCCGTGTTCGTCGGGACCGCGTTCCACTGGTTCGACCAGGAGAAGGCCATGCCGGAGATCGCGCGAGTGCTGCGGCCCGGCGGCGTGCTGACGGCCATGTGGATCCTGCCGGACCCGGACGTCGAGTGGCTGGGTGAGCTGGAGCGGGTGTCGACGGGCAGCGTCGAGTCCCAGAAGCAGGACCCGACGGGCGTCATGACGCACCCGGCGTTCGGCGCGGTCGAGTGGAAGACGTTCCCGCACGTGCAACGCAGGGAGTCGCCCGAAGAGCTCGTCGCCACCGTCAACACGCACTCGCGGATGCTCGTCGTCGACGACGAGGAGCGCAGCGCGATCAACGAGAAGATGCTGGCGTTCCTCCGCTCCCGCCCGGAGACGTCGAACGGGCCGTTCGACGTCCCCTTGCGAGCAGAGGTCTTCCGGGTGGTTCGTCTCAGCGACTAGGCATGTTGCGCTCGAACACGAGCCGCAACCCCAACAGGGTCAGGTCGGGCACGTGGTGCGCGATCGTCGAGGACTCCGAGACCACCAACGGCGCCAGGCCACCGGTCGCGATCACCGTGACGGGGCCGGGGTCGGTCTGCTGGAGCTCGTCGGTGATCTTGCGCACCAGCCCGTCCACCTGGCCGACGAAGCCGTAGACGATGCCGGACTGCAGGCACTCCACGGTGTTCTTGCCGATGACGTTGCGCGGCCTGACCAGCTCGACCTTGCGCAGCTGGGCGGCGCGGGCGGCCAGCGCGTCGACCGAGATCTCGATGCCCGGCGCCAGCGCGCCACCGAGGAACTCGCCGCGCGACGAGATCACGTCGAGGTTCGTGGACGTGCCGAAGTCGACCACGATGCACGAGGTCGCGTAGAGGTGGTGCGCGGCCAGCGTGTTGATCACGCGGTCCGAGCCCACCTCCTTCGGGTTGTCCACGAGCAGCGGGACGCCCGTCTTCACACCCGGCTCGACCAGGATCTTCGGCACGGCGTCGTAGTAGCGGCCGAGCATCACCCGCAGCTCGCGCAGCACCGCGGGCACGGTGGACAGCGCGGAGATGCCGGTGATCTTGTCGGCGTACTCGCCGAGCAGGCCGCGCATGGTCAGCGCGAGCTCGTCGGCGGTCATCCTGGCGTCGGTGCGCATGCGCCAGTCGCGCACGAGCGGGGCCGAGTCGCCGACCCCGTCGTACAGACCGAGCACGATGTTGGTGTTGCCGACGTCGATGGCGAGCAGCACTTGGCGATTCCTTAGTTGTCGGCCTGGATCAACGCGTCCAGCGCGGTCGCCTCAACGGTCTCAGAAGACGGCGACGAGCTCGGGGCGCTCGTGGAGCCGTTCACCAGTCCGGAGCCTTCGGGGGCGTGCGCGGGGTCGGCACCGAGGTCGACGACCTTGTTGTCGGCGTCCACGAAGACGACCCGCGGCTGGTAGGTCCGCGACTCGGCGTCGTCCATCTGCCCGTACGCGATGAGGATCACGATGTCGCCGGGGTGCACGAGGTGCGCCGCAGCGCCGTTGATGCCCAGCACGCCGGTGCCGCGCTCGCCGGGGATGACGTAGGTCTCCAGCCGAGCGCCGTTGGTGACGTCGACGATGGCGACCTGCTCGCCCGCCAGCAGGTCGGCGGCCTCCATCAGGTCCTCGTCCACCGTCACCGAGCCGACGTAGTGCAGGTCGGCCTGCGTCACGGTGGCGCGGTGGATCTTGGACTTCAGCATCGTGCGGAACATGTCATTCCCCCTACTCGTCGCCTTCGCCGAGCAACACCGCGATGTTGTCGATCAGGCGGGTGGAACCGACGCGGGCCGCCACGAGCAGGCGCGCGTCGCCGTTCTCCGGCGCGGGGCCGAGGTCGACCCCGCGCAGCTCCAGGTAGTCCAGCTCGACCTCGGGAGTCGCGGCCAGCACGTCGTGCGCGGCCTTGAGCACCGTGTCCGCGCCCTGCGAACTCACGTGGGCGCCCGCGGTCAGCGCGGCCGAGAGCGCGACGGCGGCCTGCCGCTGCTCCGGGCTCAGGTAGGCGTTGCGGGACGACAGCGCCAGGCCGTCGTGCTCGCGAACGGTCGGCACGCCGACGACGTCGAGCGGGAAGTTCAGGTCCCGCGCCATCTTGTGGATCAGCTGCAGCTGTTGGTAGTCCTTCTGCCCGAACACCGCGTACGTGGGCTGCACGATGTTGAACAGCTTCGACACCACCGTGAGCACGCCGCCGAAGTGGCCGGGCCGCGACGCGCCCTCCAGCTCGTCACCCAACGGGCCGGGGTGCACGGTGACCTGCGCGCCCGCCGGGTACATGTCCTCGACGGACGGCGCGAACACCAGGCCCACGCGCTCCTCGCGGCAGATGTCCACATCGGACTCGAACTGGCGCGGGTACTTCGCGAGGTCCTCGTTCGGCCCGAACTGCAACGGGTTCACGAAGATCGACACGACGACCACCGTGTTCTGCATGACCTGCGCCTCGCGGATCAGCTGCCGGTGGCCCGCGTGCAGGGCGCCCATCGTGGGCACCAGCGCCACGTTGCGACCGGCGTTGCGCAGCGCTTTGACCACGCGGTTGAGCCGCTCGGGGTCGCGGTGCACCGTGACGTCGTCCGGGCGGTAGTCGTCCTTGGTGAGTGGCTTGGTCACGTCAGTCCTCGAGTGTGGTGCGAACGTCGTCGGCCGCGTCGGGCTTGAGCAGCCCGGAGCGTTCGGCCCGGTCGGCGGTGCGCCGGGCGAGCGCGCGGTAGCTGGGCAGGGTGTCGGGTGCCTGCTCGGCGAGCACGCTCAGGTGCTTGCGCAAGGTACCCGTGTCGCCGCGGGCGACCGGACCGGTGAGGGCGCGGTCACCGTGGCGCAGCGAGTTGTCGAGCGCCGCGGACAGCAACGGGCCGAGCAGGCGTTCGGCGTTCGCGACGCCGGCGTTCGTGAGCAGGTCCGCCGCGTCGCGGACCAGCGTGATCAGGTGGTTCGCGCCGTGGGCCAGTGCCGCGTGGTAGAGCGGGCGGACGGCCTCGGGGACCCGGACCGGCTCCGCGTCCATCTCGACGACCAGCGCCTCGCCGACGCTCCAGGCCACCTCGTCGCCGTCCGCGGCCGTGACGCCGACGCACGCCGCGCTCATCCGCAGCAGGTCCTCCGACCGGCCGGTGAACGTCATGACGGGGTGCAGCGCGAGCGTCAGCGCACCGAGCTGAGCTGCGGGTTCGAGAACTTTCACGCCCTGCGCGCCACTGGTGTGCACGATGATCTGCCCCGCGCGCAACGAGTCCGTGGCGACGAGGCCTTTGACCAGGCCTTCGAGCTCGTCGTCCGGCACGGCCAGCAGCACGAGGTCGGCTCGTTGGGCGACTTCGGTGGGGTCCTCGACGGGGACGCCGGGCAGCAGCTCCTCCGCGCGGTTGCGGGAGGCCTGGGAGACGGCGGATGCGCCGACCACCACGTGGCCCGTCCTGGCCAGCGCGGCGCCCAGCACCGAACCGACCCGGCCTGCCGAGATGACACCGACGGCGAGCCTGGCCGGACGTGGGGTCGCGTCCATGCGACTCACTCCTTCTGACGTTCCAGTCCCTAGTGCGGGTACCAGACGACGCCGCCGAGGGTAATCCCGCCGGTCCTTGCCTGAGGCCGGTCGGTGACGGGACTCACCGGCGGGCGGCCGCCCTGGCGGCGTGCAGCGTGTCGAGCAGCACTCCGTGGCGCTGTTCGGCGCTCTGACCCGCCGTTCCCTGCTCGATGCGGTGCCGCAGGAAGGCCAGCTCGGTGACCGCGATCTGGTAGCTCTTCACGGCCTTGACCGACGCGTCACCGGACTTGCGCTTGACCGCCCGCAGCCAGTTCTTGCGCCCGTTGAGGCTGGCCAGCAACGCCACCTCGCTGTTCGCGATCCACCGGTTCTGCGCCATCGCGGCGAGCTGGCCCGCCACGATCCGCTGCTCCCTGCGCCGCTGCCAGACCACGATCGTGACCGCTCCCGCGAACACCGGCACCATGATCAGGAAGTACAGGTTGATGAAGTCCGACCCGGTGCCGACCGTCGTGGAGAAGTTCCACAGCGAGTGCAGGCCGACCGCGGTGAGGTACCCGCCGATCGGCGCGAGGATCCGGACGGTGGTGTTGCTCGTGCTGGCCGCGATGCCGACCCCGATGCCGGTCATGGCCGTGAACAGCGGGTGCGCGAACGGCGACAGCACCCCGCGCAGGATGAACAGCGCGATCACGCCGCCGCCCATGTTGCCGATCCCGTTCTCGACGAAGACCCGGCCGAAGTACCAGATGTTCTCGGTGAAGGCGAAACCCGCGGCCGTGATGCCGGCGTAGACCATGCCGTCGACGACGCCGTCGAACTCGTGCCTGCGGCGCAGGAACACGGCGATCAGGAACGCGGCCTTGGTCGCCTCCTCGACGATCGGCGCTCCGACCACGGCGGTGAACGTCGCGCCGTCCTGGTTCAGCAGGTCGCCGAGCACGCGGGTCGTCTGGTTGAACGCGAGTGAGCTGATCGTGGCGCCGCAACTCCCCCAGACGAACGCGAAGAGCAGCATCTTCGCCGGTTCCGGCTCCCACCGGTCGATCCACAGGAACGCGCTCACCACGAACACGACCGGGATCAGCGCGGCCGCGGCACCGACCAGCAACGGCTCGACGCCGATGCTCGACGTGCCCAGCGCGAACAGCACAAGACCGGCCGCGGCGAGCGCGATCAGCGCCACGACTGGGAACAGGACGGTCCAGCGGCGCTGCTCGATGCGCTTCTTGGCCGGCGTCGGCGGGAGGTCGGCGTCGTTCACGGGAAATGACCTTAGATGCACACTTGTCCGATGTACGACTGGGAAGCCGCTTGGCACGCCGCGCTGTACGGGCCTTCCGGCTTCTTCGCCCGCGGCGAGAAGCCGTCCGCGCACTTCCGCACCTCGCCGTTGGTGGGCCCTGAGCTGGCTTTCGCGCTGTTGGAGCTCTTGTCGCGGGTGGACCGCGCGCTCGGATTTCCCCCGGTCGTGGACTTCGTCGACGTGGGTGCCGGTGGGGGTGAGCTGGCTTTCGCGGTTCGTTCGCTGGCTTCCGGGTCTCTTGCCGACCGGTTGCGGGTGACCGCTGTGGAGCTGGGTCCACCGGTCGAGTTGCCCGGGGTTCGGTGGACTTCGGTCGTGCCTTCGTGCGTCGGGTTGCTGGTCGGGCACGAGTGGCTCGACTCGATCCCCTGTCCGGTGGTGACCGGGCCCTCTGACGATCCTTGGATCGCTCGGTGGTGGCCGGGGCTGGAGGACGGTGCCTTGGCCGAGGTGGGTTCTCCTCGGGACGCCGCCTGGGCCGCCGTGGTCGCTTCGGTGCGCGGGGCGGCGCTGGCGGTGGACTACGGGCACCTGATCTCTTCGCGGCGGTTCACGCTGACCGGCTATCGCGCCGGGCGTCAGGTGCCTGCTGTTTTCGACGGGTCCTGCGACATCACCGCACACGTCGCTTTGGACGCGTGTGCTGCGGCGGCCGGCGGCGACTGGGTCCTGGTGTCGCAACGGGATGCATTGGCGGCGTTGGGGTTGACCGGCACGGTTTCCGGGTCCGGGTGGGACTGGCTGGAGTCGGCCGCTCGTGCCGGGCGGATCGCCGAGCTGCGCGATCCTGCCGGGTTGGGTTCGTTCGGCTGGCTGTTGCACGGGCGCGGTGTGGCCGTCTCGGACCTGCTGCCGTCGTTGCCGCCCTGGCGTCCGATTCCCGCCAGAACTTCTGAAGCCTGACGACGATCGTTGCAGGTATGCGAATCCACAACGTCCAGCCGTCCGCCGCGTTGTCCGACCCCGGCCGCGAGTACCGCGCCTCCGAACCCAGCGTCCCGTTGCGCTGCTGTCTGCGCAAGTCGCTGGCCGACGAGCCGGTCTGGCTCTTCCGCTACTCGCCCTCGTCGGGCAAGGGCCCGTACGCCGAGGTCGGCCCGATCTTCACCCACGTCGACTGCCCCGCCACGCCAACGCTCGACCGTCTCCCCGCCGAGCTGTTGAACGCCCCTCGCATCCTGCGTTCCTACAACGCCGCCGGTCAGATCAACGACGGTTCCGTGGTGGAGCCGGGTTCGTTCGACCAGGTGGTCAACGGCCTGTTCGACGATCCTTCCGTCGAGTCGCTCCAGGTCCGCAGCCTGTCGCACGGGTGCTTCTTCTTCGCGATCACGAGGGCGTGAAACCATTGCTCAGGTGAGCGAGCAGATCACCGTCGGCGTGGGCGCGGGCGCCCAGTACCTGGGCGTGGACCGCGTGGTCGACCTGGGCCCGCTGCACCCGTCCGCCCACGGCGCCTACCGCCTGCGCCTCACGGTCACCCCGGACCTGCTGATCACCGCAGCCGAACCGCTGGTCGGCCATCTGCACCGCGGCGCCGAGAAGCTCTTCGAGGTCCGCGACTACCGCCAGGTCCTGACGCTCGCCAACCGCCACGACTGGCTCTCCGCGTTCTGCAACGAGCTGGCCGTGGCCCTGGCCGTCGAACGCATGACCGGCATGGACGTCCCCGCGCGCGCCCAGTGGCTGCGTGCCCTGCTCTGCGAGCTCAACCGCCTGATGGCGCACATGGTCTTCCTGACCCCGTTGTCCCCCAACGCTGCCGCGTACCGCGAAGGCGTGCAGGCGCTGATGGAAGAGGCCTCGGGCGGCCGCATCCACTTCATGTTCAACCGGATCGGCGGGCTGCGCGAGGACGTCCCGGCCGGCTGGACTTCTCGTGTCTTCGACTTCTTGTCCACTGTGGACTTCTCGGCGTTGCCGGTCTCGTTCGCTGCGCTGGAAGGGCTTGGCGTCCTGTCGCACGCGGACGCTCTGGCGTACGGCGTGACCGGTCCGATCGGCCGCGCCAGCGGGGTGGACTTCGACCTGCGGCGGGACGACCCGTTGCCCGCCTACAGGTCGCTGTCCTTCGCGCCTGTCGTGCGCACCGAGGGCGATGCCGCCGCGCGGGTGCGGTGCCTGCTGGACGAGGCACGGCTGTCGGTCGCGTTGTCGTTGTCCTGCTTGGAACAGCTGCCGTCCGGGCCGGTGAACGTGCGGCTGCCCAAGGCCATCAAGGCGCCTGAGGGCTCGGTCTACACGCGCGTCGAGGCGCCGCTGGGGACCTCTGGGGTGCACCTGTCGTCGCGCGGTGAGAAGACGCCGTGGCGGTTGAAGCTCCGCACGCCTTCGTTCAACAACGTGCAGGCGCTGTCGGCGTTGCTGCCGGGGACTCGGGTGGACGACCTGCCGGCGGTGTTGAGCTCGTTCGCAGTGATCGTCGGGGACATCGACAAGTAGCAGCCGATCGTCGCGCCAGCCGCTCGCTCACTCACCCGCCGGCTGCGCACAGCTCAATCGCCGTGATCATCGGCAACAGCGAGCCGTGCTCCACCACCGAGCGAACCTGCCGGCAGCTAGGCGCCAACGCTGACGCCTAGCGCGCTCCACCACGGAGCGAAGCCTGCCGCCCGCGACCACTCGCTCGTCGGCCACACCAACGAACTACTCGTTGTCGCGACGACGCGCGTCTCCACCACCGGGCGAACTCGCCGCCCGCGACCACTCGTTCGCCGCGATCGCCAGCCACACCAGCGAAACCGCTGGTCATCGCGACAACGTCAGCACCTTGGCGCGGCCAGCCACAGAACGAGGCGTGCCGACCACACCGGCAAGCAGCTAGTCGTCGCGACGACGCCGACGCCGAGGCGCGTCCCCGCCGCCGAGCGAAGCCAGCAGCTCGCTCACCGACTTGCCGTCAGCGTGCGCACCGGACGGGTCCTCCGGCGCGGCCCGGCGGCCGGTCGAGACCGCGGGCAGGCGCGTGGACGAGTCCTCGGCCACCCGGCGGCCCGAGACCGACGGTTCGTCTGCTGCGGAACGGCGGCCGGTCGACGCCACCGGCAAGCGCGCGGACGACTGCTCGGCGGCGCGGCGGCCCGAGGGCTGCAGCGAGACCAGGGAGTCCTCGGGCGAGCGGCGGGCGCGGGGCGAGTCGTCGCGGGGTGGAGCGTCGTCGGCACGGCGGCGGCCGCCGGAGACGGGCAGGGACGCGCTGGTGCTGCCGCTGGAGGGCTTCAAGGTCTCCCACGAGCCGCTGTCCTGCTCGGGGCGGTCGTCGGCGCGGCGGCGGCCGCCGGCGGCCGCGCGGGACTCCAGCTGCTTCGGGTCGATCATCTCGGTCCGCTCGGCCACGCGGGAGCGCGGCTCGGGCTTGCGGGTCTCGACGGCCTTGGCGACGGCGGCGGGGGCCTTGGGCGGCTCTGCCGGGCGCGCCAACGCCTCGGTGCGGTTCTGCACGGGCTGGGGGCGCGGCACGCGTTCGGTGCGGTGCACCTGGGCCTGCAGCGGCTGCGCGACGGGCGGGGCCTTCACGGTCGGCGGCTGGACCGGAGGCGGGGTGCTGCCGAGACGGGCCGCGACGCCGGTGGTGCGCGGCTGCTGGCGGGCGGGCTCAGGCTGCTTCGCGGCCTTCACCGGCTCGCGGCGCACGACGGCCGGCTGCGGGCGCGGTGAGGTGCGGGTGGGCTCGGGGCGCGTGGGCTCCGGGCGGGCAGGCTCGCGGCGCGGGGGCTGGACCTTCGCCTCGTGGGCCACGCGCTCGATCAGTTCGGTGCGCTCGGACGGCTTCTCCACCGAGGACGACGCCGTGATCGCGGGTTTGGCGTTGATGACCCGGTTCTCGAGCGGCGCGGACAGGCGGGCGGCGTCGGAAGCCAAAGACCTCAGGCGGGTGGACTCGGCGCGCAGGGCCACGCGCTCCACCAGGACGTCGCCGCCCAGCAGAGCCTGGAGGTTGTCGCGCAGGGCGTGGAGGTCGGCGCGCAGGGCCTCGATGTCCGCGCGCGACTCCTCCTCGATCCGCTTGCGGGTCTCGGACTCGATCTCCAACTCGTACTCGCGGCGAGCGGCGACCTCGCGTTCGAGTTCGAGCTCGTACACGGACTGGAGGTCGGCCACCTCCTCGTCGCGCTCTGTGACCTGCTTGCGGTACCTGGCGGCGAGGAACGCTCCCACCAGTGCCGCCCACAGCGCGGCCACCACGGCCAGGCGCAGCATGCGGGCGCTGTCGCTCAGCACGAGCACCGCCGCGGCCACCAGGGCGAGCGCCAATGCCGCTACTAACAGCAATCGCCCGGAGCCACGACCGTGATCTTCCTGCTCGTCGTCGATCGACGCGCCTCGCCCGGTCATGGGCCCTACGGTACCGCGTAGTTATGCGACTGAGACCTACGGCCGGGTATCTAATCCTTCCCGGGAGTCTCCGTCGGCGTCTTGCAGCAGTGTTCCAACCACAGCGCGGCCGCCGTCAACGCCAGCGCCGAGATCATCCCGATCACGGCCGTCACCAGGTCGTTCCCCGCCTCGGGGAACGCGTCGCGCACCGGCAGGACGTAGATCAGCAACCCGGTCCAGGCACCGAACATCAACGCGCCCAAAACCGAGGAGGCCTTCGCCAGCGCGACCGCGCGGGCGGCAGTCAGCGGCTCCACCGGACGAGCCCCCGGCCGGCGCTGGATCCGGGAGCGCAGGCTGAACGCGAACACGACCTCCACGACCGCGATGACGAGGAGTGTCGTGCCGGCCAGCCTGGGCAACGCGGGCAACGTGTCGTACGCGAGCCGCAGCACCAGATGAGCCAGGATCCCGGCGATGATCGCGACGGCCGCCAGGTCACGGGGACGGGTGAACCTCACGAGTCCATCCAACCCGAAAGCACGAGATCGTCGCGCCGCCGCACGCCGTCCGCGGAGAACTGCAGTGCCGCAACGGGTCCACGGCCCGGCAGCACCGCGTCCGGTTCGACGTCGAGCCACGGGATGAGGACCGTTGCGCGCTCAAACGCCCCAGGATGCGGCAGAAGCAGCTCGGGGTGGTCCGAGGTCACCCCGTCCACCGAAACCACGTCCACGTCCAACGTGCGCGGTCCCCAGCGCTTCTCCCGCACGCGCCCGGCGGCGTTCTCCAGCTCCTGACCGCGCCGCAGCCAGCCCCACTCGTCGACATCGTCCGAAGCCACGATCACGACGGCGTTCAGGAAGTCCGGCTGGTCCTCCACGCCCCACGCCGCCGTCTCGTACACGGGCGAGACCGCGACCACGTGCTCCCCCAACCCGTCCACCACGGACTGCAGGAACGCCAACCGGTCACCGAGGTTCGAGCCGATCGACAGAACCGCCCGGGTCACCGGGCTTCCTTGGGCAGCGGTGCGGCGAGCCGGCGCGAACGGCGGATCGTCACCGACACGTCGTCGAAGGTCAGCGGGATCGGCGCGGACGGCTTGTGCACCGTCACCTCGACCGCGTGCAGCCGCGTGTCCTGCATGGCCGTGTCCGCGATCTTCCCGGCGACCGTCTCGATCAGGTCGTACGGCTCGCCACCGATGATCTTGGCGGCCATCTCGGCGAGCTCGCCGTAGTGCACGGTCTGCGTCAGGTCGTCCGTGCGCGACGCGGACGAGAGGTCCAGCCACAGCGTGATGTCCACGACGAACTCCTGGCCGTCGCGCTTCTCGTGCTCGAACACGCCGTGGTTGCCGCGGACCCGCAGGCCCGTCAACGCGATCCGGTCAGCCATGTCCCCGCCTCCACGCACCGGCGACGGCGACCGCGTCCAGCGTCCGGTCGACGTCGTGCACCCGCACTCCCCACGCCCCGTTGAACGCGGCCAGAGCGGACACCGCCGCGGTCGCGTCCTCCCTGCCGTCCGGTGGACGCTCGCCGAGCAACGTGCCGAGGAAGCGTTTGCGCGACGCCCCCACCAGCACCGGGAAGCCCAGCTCCACCAGTTCGTCGAGGCGCTGCAGCAGCTCCCAGTTGTGGTCGCCGAGCTTCGCGAACCCCAGCCCGGGATCCAGCACGATCGACGACTCCGCGACGCCCGCCGCCAACGCCGCCTCGACGCGCTCCAGCAGCTCGGTGCGCACGTCCGTCACCACGTCGTCGTAGCGCGCCAACGAGTCCATCTCGGTGCTGTGGCCGCGCCAGTGCATCAACACGTACGGCACTCCCGCAGCAGCCACCACGGAAGCCATCTCCGGATCGGCCAGGCCGCCGGAGACGTCGTTCACGATCGACGCACCCGCTTCCAGCGCCGCCGCCGCGACGGAGCCGCGCATGGTGTCCACGCTGACCGGCACGCCCTCGGCGACCAGCCCGCGGATCACCGGCACCACCCGCGAGATCTCCTCCGCGGGCTCGACGCGAATCGCGCCCGGCCGGGTGGACTCACCACCGACGTCGATCAGGTCGGCACCGCGCTTGTGCATCGCGACGCCGTGCGCGACCGCGTCCTGCCGGTCCAGGTAGCGGCCGCCGTCCGAGAACGAATCGGGCGTCACGTTCAGCACGCCCATCACCACGCAACGGCCGGGCCGCGGTAGAGCACTCACCGCAGCCGGCCCCGGATCAGCTCGATCGCCTCCGCCCGCGACGAGGCGGACGTGCGCAGCAGACCGCGCACCGCGGAGGTCGTCGTGCGCGAACCGGGCTTGCGCACACCGCGCATGCCCATGCACAGGTGCTCGGCCTCGACGACCACGATCACGCCGCGCGGCTCCAGCTTGCGCACCAACGCGTCCGCGACCTGCGACGTCAGCCGTTCCTGCACCTGCGGCCGTTTCGCGTAGAGGTCGACCAGCCTGGCCAGCTTCGACAGGCCCGTCACCCGGCCGGCCTCGTTCGGGATGTACCCGACGTGCGCGACGCCGTGGAACGGCAGCAGGTGGTGCTCGCAGAAGCTGAACATCGGGATGTCCGTGACGAGGACGAGCTCCTCGTGGCTCTCGTCGAACGTCTTCGCGAGCACGCTGTCCGCGTCCGAGTAGAGGCCCGCGAACAACTCCCGGTAAGCGCGCGCCACCCGAGCGGGTGTCTCGCGCAGGCCCTCGCGCTCCGGATCCTCACCGCACGCGATCAACAGTTCGCGCACCGCTGCCTCTGCCCGCGCGTGGTCGAAGGGCCGCCGCGCGGAGACGCCGGCCTCCCCGTTGCGGGTGAGACCGGCGTCCACGTCGAGCTGGTTGTGCTCTGTCACTGCCGCTCGTCCTGGTCGGACTGCGGTGTCTTCGGCTCCCAGACGTTGTGCGGCTTGCCGCCGGGCACGGTCGCCGGGGTCCATCCGGGCGGGGCGCCGTAGTTCGGCGGGCCCGACTGGCTGCCCGACTGACCCGACTGACCCGGCTGGGCCGGAGCGGGCTGGTGCGCGCCGTTGGAACCGTTCGGCGACGGCAGCTCCTCGGTGGGCTCCACCGGGGCGGCGGGCTCGGCGGACGGCTCGTCGTCGAGGGTGTCCTCCACGACGGGCGGCCACGGCTCGCCACGTTCCTTGGCGAGCTCGCCAGGGGTCTTGACCGGCGGGATGTCGGACGGCGTGCGGTCACCGAAGTCGTTGAACTGGGTGATGCGCGGCCGCTTCTCGACGCGGGCGAAGATCCGCTCCAGTTCCTTCTGGTGCAGGGTCTCCTTCTCGATGAGCTCGAGCGTGAGGTCGTCGAGGACGTCGCGGTAGGTGACGAGCACCTCGTACGCCTCGGTGTGCGCCGCCTCGATGAGCTTGCGCACCTCCTCGTCGATCTCGTGCGCGACCTCCAGCGAGTAGTCCGCCTGGCGGCCGGCCGAGCGACCGAGGAACGGCTCGCCCTGCTCCTGCCCGTACTTCACGGCGCCGAGCTTCGCGCTCATGCCGTACTCGGTGACCATCGCGCGGGCGATCTTCGTCGCCTGCTCGATGTCGTTGGACGCACCCGTCGTGGGCTCGTGGAAGACGAGCTCCTCGGCGGAACGGCCACCCAGTGCGAACACCAGTCGCGCGATCATCTCGGACCTGGTCATCAGGTCCTTGTCCTCTTCCGGCACCGAGAGGGTGTGACCACCCGTGCGGCCGCGGGCGAGGATCGTGACCTTGTAGACCGGGTCGATGTCCGGCATCGCCCACGCGGCCAGGGCGTGCCCTGCCTCGTGGTACGCGGTGATCTTCTTCTCCTTCTCGGAGATGATCCGGCTCTTGCGGGCCGGACCGCCGATCACGCGGTCCACCGACTCCTCCAGCGCGGAGCCGTCGATGACGTGGCCGTTCTTGCGCGCGGTGAGCAGCGCGGCCTCGTTGATGACGTTCGCGAGGTCGGCGCCGGAGAACCCGACGGTGCGCTTCGCGAGGCCGTCGAGGTCGGCGTCCGCGGCGAGCGGCTTGCCCTTCGAGTGCACCCGCAGGATCTGCTTGCGGCCCTTCAGGTCCGGTGCGGACACCGGGATCTGGCGGTCGAAGCGACCGGGACGCAGCAGCGCGGGGTCGAGGATGTCGGGACGGTTCGTCGCCGCGATCAGGATGATCCCGCCGCGCGAGTCGAAGCCGTCCATCTCGACGAGGAGCTGGTTCAGCGTCTGCTCGCGCTCGTCGTGACCGCCGCCGAGACCGGCACCGCGGTGGCGGCCCACCGCGTCGATCTCGTCGACGAAGATGATGCACGGCGCGTTCTGCTTGGCCTGCTCGAACAGGTCACGCACACGCGAGGCACCGACACCGACGAACATCTCGACGAAGTCCGAACCGGAGATCGAGTAGAACGGCACGCCCGCCTCACCGGCGACGGCTCGGGCGAGCAGCGTCTTACCGGTTCCCGGCGGGCCGTACAGCAGCACGCCCTTGGGGATCTTGGCGCCGAGCGCCTGGTAGCGGCCGGGGTTCTGGAGGAAGTCCTTGATCTCCTCGAGCTCCTCGACGGCCTCTTCGGCACCGGCGACGTCGGCGAACGTCGTCTTCGGCATGTCCTTGGAGAGCTGCTTGGCCTTGGACTTGCCGAAGTTCAGGACGCGGTTACCGCCGCCCTGGGCGTTGTTCATCATCCACATCAGCAGCAGCAACAGCAGGCCGAGCGGAACGAGGTAGATCAAGATCTGCATCAGGATGGACTCCTGGCTGACCTTGGTCTCCACCGTCGGCTTGTTGCCGGCCTGGTCGAGGACGTTGAAGATCTCGTCCGTCGAGCTGGCCGGGAACTGCGTGATGAGGCGGTTGCTGTTCTCGAAGTTCGTGCCGTCGGTGAGGGTGAGACGGAGACGCTGCTCCTTGTCCTCGATCGTGGCTTCCTTGACCTTGCCCTCGCGCACCAGCTGCAGGGCTTGAGAGGTCTTGACCTGGTGATAGCCCCGTGAGTCGTCGAAGAGCACGGTGAAGACGAAGTAGAGCAGCAACACCGCAGCGATCCACAGCAGCGGGTTGCGAAGCAGGCGCTTGCGGTCCATGCACTTACGGCCGGCGGGCGGCCTCGACCCTCCCTGACTTGCGCGTCGGGCAGTGGAAGACCCACATACCGCGTCCGACCAGCCTACCGCTCGCTGGTCAGGTACTGAGCACCCAACGGTCAGGGGCGCCCTGTGGTTCCCGCGGGTGACTCCCACCACGCATGTTCACGCTGTTTGGTTCATCCGGAACAAATACGGCCGTCCGGATGAGTGACGCAGGTCACGCCGTCTCACTACGTTTGGAGGTCACATGTCATCCTCATGCATCCCCCGAGTGTTCCCCCGCCACTCGAAAGAGTGAACACGTGACCGAAGGTCAGTAACTGTATGTCAGCACGTCACACGTCCCCCGGTCTGTTCCGGCGGGTTGCCCTTCCCGTGGGCGCCTTGCTCGGAGTGGTCGCGGCGGCGGGCGTCACGGTCGTGGCACTGCGTGCCACCAGCGGCGCCGACTGCTCCGGCGCAATGCCGTTGAAGGTCGCCGTCACCCCCGCAGCATTAGATGTGGTGAACGCGGCGGCCCAGGACTATCAGCGGTCACAACCCGTCGTGAACGGCAGGTGCGTTCAGGTCCAGGTCGAGTCGCGCAACGCGGCCGACGTGGCGAACGAGCTGCCCACCGCGCAGATCAACCCCCACTCGCTCTGGATCCCGGACTCCTCGATGTGGGCCGCCGAGGCCCAGCGTCAGGCCGCCGAGACCGGGCCCGAGGCCCCGAAGCTGGACATCAAGCCCTCGCTGGCGTCCAGCCCGCTGGTGATGGCCGGGTCGGAGCAGGCCATGTCCAAGATCGGCTACCCGGTCCAGCCGGTGTCGTGGCAGAAGGTCCTCGACCCCAAGGTCACGGTCTCGATGGCCGACCCGACGATGACCTCCGAGGGCCTGGCGACGTTGTTCGTCATCCGCACGCTCCTCGGCAACGCCGACGGCACGCCGAAGCCCGAGCTGGTCGGCGCGCTGCTGCGGGTGGGCCGCTCCGCCGTGCCATCCGTCCGCGACGCGTTCGGCAAGGTCACCACGGACGCGGACAAGGCCCCGATCTTCGCCGCTCCCGAGCAGTCGGTCGTGGCGAACAACCGCTCGGTCAAGGACAACGTCGTGCTGGGCGCCCCGCCCAAGGAAGGCACGCTGTCGTTCGACTACCCGCTGGTCCGGGTGTCGCGCCCGAACGAGCCGGAGGGCATCGGCGAGGCCGCTGCCGACTTCGAGCGGGTCCTGCGCTCCAACGACTCCGTCAAGCGCTTCGGCGAGGCCGGCTTCCGCACCGTGCAGGGCGCCGCGCCCGCCAAGTGGTCGAACGACGTCGAGGGCGTGCAGGCCGGCGACGTGAAGCTGATCGAGACGCCGAACGCCGACCAGGTGTCCGAGCTGCTGCGCACGTGGGGTGCCATCAGCCTCGACATGCGCATGCTGACCGTCATCGACGTCTCCGGCTCGATGCTGGAGAAGGGCGGCACCACCAAGACCCGCGTCGAGACCGCGACCGAGGCGTCCATGGCCGCGCTGTCGATGCTGCCGGACACCACGCAGATCGGCCTGTGGGCGTTCTCGACCGACAAGAAGCCGCCGCAGGACTGGATCGAGCTGGTGCCGATCGGGCCGCTCGGCGAACCTCTGGCCGGTGTCACGCGCCGCAAGCGCCTGGAGGCCGGTGCTTCACAGCTGCCCGGGCTCGTGGGTGGTGGCACGGCGTTGAACGACACGACCCTGGCGGCGTACCGGCACGTGCTGTCCGGCTACGACCCGTCGAAGGTCAACTCGGTCGTGCTGATGACCGACGGCCGCAACGACGACATCTCGTCGATCGACACGGCCGCGTTGATCGAGACCCTGAAGCGGGAGGCCGATCCCGCCAAGCCGGTGCCGATCATCATGGTCGGGCTCGGCGACGAGGTCGACATGGACGCGCTGCGCGCCATTTCCGCTGCCAGTGGCGGTAAGGCGTACCAGGCGAAGAACCCGGAGGACATCCGCGGCGTGCTGCTGGACGCGGTCTCCCAGCGCCGCTGCCGTCCGACCTGCTGATCGCCTTCGAACGTGAAACGGGGGCGCTGCCACAACCGGCAGCGCCCCCGTTTCACGTTCGCGGGAAGGTCAGCTCGAGTAGACCTTCGGGTCCAGCGTGCCGATGTAGGGCAGGTCGCGGTAGCGCTCGGCGTAGTCGAGGCCGTACCCGACGACGAACTCGTTGGGAATGTCGAAGCCGACGTACTTCACCGGCACCTCGACCTTCACCGCGTCGGGCTTGCGCAGCAGCGTGCACACCTCCAGCGACCGGGGCCGGCGCGACTGCAGGTTCTTGAGCAGCCACGACAGCGTCAGGCCGGAGTCGATGATGTCCTCGACGATCACCACGTTGCGGTCGGCGATGTCTCGGTCCAGGTCCTTCAGGATCCGCACCACGCCCGAGGAGGACGTGGAGGAGCCGTAGGAAGAAACGGCCATGAACTCCAGCTGCACCGGAACGGGCAGCGCACGGGCAAGATCGGCCATGAACATCACGGCGCCCTTGAGGACGGTGATGAGCACGAGGTCGGAGTCACCTTCTGGGTGATCATCCGCGACCTGCTTGGCGAGTTCGGTGACCTTGTCGCTGATCTCCTGCTCGGTGATGAGCACGGATGCGATGTCGCCGTCGTACACGGACAGGTCCCCTCTGCTTAAGACTCAGGTTCAACCGCGAGCCTGCCATGCGCGCGCCGCACGACAAAGCCGCCAGGTAGCCAGACACCGCCCTGACCGCGCCATTCACTCACCAGTGCGTCAACACGACGCAGGTGCGAATCGGACAGTTCCGGCACACCTTCGTCTTTGAGCCACGACCTGAGCACTCTGCGTCGCAGTGCCACCGGCAACTCGGCGATGTCGTCGACCGCACAGCAGTCGCCGCTGAACGCCGACGCGAGAGAGTCAAGTGCGTCACAGTCCTCGCGCAGCTGTGCGGCCGTGCGCGCCAACGACGACGCGACGCCGCCCTGCAGCACGTCCTCCAGCAACGGCAGGACCTCGGAACGCAAGCGCACGCGGGTGAACGCCGGGTCGGCGTTGTGCGGGTCCTCCCACACCTCGATGCCCTGCTCCACGCAGAAAGCACGCGTCATCGCACGGGTCACGCCGAGCAGCGGCCGTCCCCACGGCGGGTCGTACGAACGCATCCCGGCGATCGAGCGCGGACCGGACCCGCGTCCCAGCCCGAGCAGCACGGTCTCCGCCTGGTCGTCCAGGGTGTGGCCGAGCAGCACGACACCGGAAGCCGGCCTCAGCGCCGCGTACCGGGCCTTGCGAGCCGCCGCCTCGGGACCGCCGGGGCCGGACACCTCGACAGCCTCCACCCGTGACACGAGACCGAAGTCCGCGCACTGCCGGGCCGCACGCAGCGCCACCTCGGCCGAGCCGGGCTGCAGCTGGTGATCGACGATCACGGCCGAGGCACCGGGCATCAGCCCGGCCACCGTGCACGCCAGCGCGAGCGAGTCGGCGCCACCGGAGACCGCCACGGTCACCGCGTCCGGGCGCACCTCGTCCAGGAAGCGGCGGACCGCCGTCCTGATCTCGGCGACCGGCCCGTTCACGGGGCCACGCGGCGCAGCCAGGTCATCGGTTCGGTGATCTCCGCGCGGGTGGGCAGGGTCTCGGCGGAGGTCCAGATCGCGTTGAAGCCGTCCATGCCGACGCGTTCCACGACGTACTCGGTGAACGCCGCGCCCTCCTCGTACTGGCGCACCTTCGCGTCCACGCCGAGCACCGTGCGCAGCACGCGGTCCAGCAGGCCGCCGCCCTTGCGCCGCGCCGTGAAGCGGCTGCGGATCGTCCCGACCGTCGGCACGACCGACGGGCCGACCGCGTCCATCACGTGGTCCGCGTGGCCTTCGAGCAAAGTGGACAGTGCGATCAGCCGGTCCAGCACGGCTTTCTGCTGCGGCGACTGGATGAGCTCGATCAGTCCGATCGGGCCGTCGCCCGCGCGCAGCTTGTGCCGGAAGTCGCGGATCACCTCCGGCAGCGGCGCACGGTCTTCGTCCATTGTGGAAAGAAGCGTGGTGACCTGGTCCGAGAAGTACTTCCGCAGCCACGGCACGCCGGTGAACTGCAGGCGGTGCGTGCACTCGTGCAGGCACACCCACATCCGGAAGTCGTCCGCGGGCACGTCCAGAGCCTGTTGCGCGCCAACGATGTTCGGCGCGACGAGCAGCAACCGGCCGGCCAGCTGGTCGCTCGGGCTGAACGGGTCGTACTGGCCGAGCACCCGCGACGACAGGAACGCCATCACGACGCCGGCCTGCACCCCGGCGGTCCCGGCGAGGATGCTCGCCATCGCACCGGACTGACGCGGCATCGCGGGCGCGGTCAGCGCGGCCAGGCCCTGCGCGGCGGCCTTGACCCACGCGGGCCGGTCCACGACCTCACCGGGCAGCAGCGGCAACCCCTGCCCGAGCCCGGTCAGCTCGCGGACGTGCACCTCGGCCTGGGGCGCGAGCTCCCGCAGTCTCCCGACCGCGTGCTCCGCCTCGTCCTTGCCGATCACCGGCCCCGGCCGCACGAGCCGCACGGCGGTCGCGACCGCCAGCTCCCAGTCCACCGGGCCGAGCTCTGCCTCCGCTGCGCCGTTCACCCTGCCGAAGTTACCTGCGCCCGGCCCGCTACGAACAGCCACAGCCCCGCAACGCAGCGGCCATCACGTCCAGCGCGGGCCGCACCTCGAGCTCGGGGTTGCGGTTGCTGGCCGACATGAACGCGAACACGAGCACCCGTCCGTCCACGTCGACCACCACGCCGGCGAGCGCGTTGACGCCGGTGAGCGTGCCCGTCTTGGCCCGCACCCAGCCCTTGCCGCCGGCCGCGCTGCCGCCGTAGCGACCGGCCAGCGTGCCACTGCCGCCCGCCACCGGCAGCGCCGTCAGCAACGGCCGCAGCTTCGCCGTGCGCGGGTCGTCGAGCGTGGGCTTGGCCGCGACGGCCAGCACGTCGGTGAGCAGCTTGGCCGGGATCTTGTTCGTCGCGGACAGCCCGCTGCCGTCCACGAAGTTCGCGCCGGTGAGGTCGAACCCGTTCTTGGTCAGCACGTCCCGCACGGCCTTGACCCCGCCCGCGAACGACGGCTCGTTGCCCGACTTGATCGCGATCTCGCGGGCGATCGCCTCGGTGAGGACGTTGTCCGAGATCTGCATCATGTTGTCGACGAGCTGCTCGATCGGCGCGCTCTTGATCTCGCCGAGCACCTGCGCGCCGGCCGGAGCCGTGCCCGCGGTCGCTCCGGGAGCCCCGATGCGCTGTGCGAACGCGTCCGCCGCCGACTGCGCCGGACTCCCGGTGCGCGCGGACACGTCCTTCTTCGGGTCGAGGCGGCCACCGTCGAGCATGAACGGCACGATCGGCGCCACTGAACCACCCGCGATGTCGGCCGTCTCCCACTGCGGTCCGAGCGCCTCGCCCGCGTACCGGCTCAGGTCGAACTGGACCTTGGTGACCGCGCCCTTCGCCTTGACCTGGTTGACCAGGTCGTCGAGCGTCGCCGCGCCGGGGTAGACGGAGCTGCCGGGCGTGCCGGAGATCGTCGGGTCGCCACCGCCGACGATCACCACGGTGCCGGGCTCCGCACCCTGCACGACCTTGGTGGACAGCTGGTCGGTCTTCTCCAGGCTGAGCAACGCCGCTGCGGCCGTGAGGACCTTGAGGCTCGACGCCGGGGTCGCGGGCGTGGTGTCGCCCTGCTGCCACAGCGCCGTGCCGCTCGCGGGGTCCACGACGCTGCCGGTCAGCGTGCCGAGGTTGGCGTTGCCGGCCGGGCCGGTGAGCACACCTTTGACGCCCTGCGGGGTCGCGGCCGGTGCACCCGCGGTGGCCGCCTTGACCAGCGGCTGAACGTTCGCGGGCGGGGCCGGGGGCTTGGTCTCGACCGCTGCGGGGCCACCGAACTCGTTGACCGCGTAGATGGTGGCGCCGGCGAGTGCGGCGACGACGAACAGGCTGAGGACGACGGCGAGGGGCTTGCGGCCCTTCTTGGGCTCGTCGGTGGTGAGCCGGTCTTCCGGTTCTTCGTCGTAGCCGGAGACCGGGAGGGTCTCGCGAACGGGCTCTTCCTGCCGCACGCTCGCGTCCTGCCGCACGCTCGCGCGAGGGTCCCCTCCAGGGGGTCCCCCGGTTTCAACTTTGCCAGGTGGCACCGACATTTCCGGGGCTGCTGGCGGCTGCCTGTGGACAACCTCGGGCCTGTGGACAACCTCGGGTCTGACCGGCTGGTTGAACCACGAGGGGTCGCCCATCGGCAGCTGGTCGACCCGCGCGGTCTTGCCGGGGACCGGCTTGGGCACCACCCGCGTCTGGTCACCACGCGGCTCCACCACCGGCGCGGGCTCCGAGCCACCCGGCGAGATCCGCACCGGCGCGGCCCGCGGCGGCTCGGGCGACCGAGGTTGGCCACCGTCCGGACCAATCGGCCCGTGAGACTTCCCACCCGAAGATCCACCGGAACCCGCACCGGAACCGTTTCCGGGACCCCCGCGACCACCGCCAACCGACCCCGCACCGTTCGGAGCAGAACGAACCGGGGACGACCGCATAGGCTCCTGAATGGACGGTGGCTTCAGCACGGACGCGACGGGCAACCGCATCGTCGGCTGGTCCAGCGACGGACGGCTGACCTGCAGAGTCGGCTCCTCGGGCGCAGCGTCCGGACCGGCGTCGTCGTCCTCGGTCGGCCACTGGGGCTCGTCCGACAAAAGGGCCTCCGTCAGCTCGGTACGGGCAATCTCACACCCTCCAGCCGCCGCTCCGATGAGGGTTGACAGGGCGTCGTGGTCCACACTAGTGGGCGTCACGAATGGGCTACATGAGCGAGGACCAGTGGAGTTCGACGTCCTGATCGAGATCCCCAAGGGCGTGCGCAACAAGTACGAGGTGGACCACAAGAGTGGGCGCATCCGCCTCGACCGCACGTTGTTCACGTCGACGCAGTACCCCGCCGACTACGGGTTCATCGAGAACACCCTGGGTGAGGACGGCGACCCGTTGGACGCCCTCGTCCTCGTCCAGGAGCCGACGTTCCCCGGCTGCCTGATCGCGGCTCGCGCCATCGGCATGTTCCGCATGACCGACGAGAAGGGCGGCGACGACAAGGTTCTGTGCGTCCCGGCCTACGACCCGCGGCACGAGCACCTGCGCGACATCCACCACCTGGCGGAGTTCGACCGCCTGGAGATCCAGCACTTCTTCGAGGTCTACAAGGACCTGGAGCCCGGCAAGAGCGTCGAGGGCGCGACCTGGGTCGGCCGCACCGAGGCCGAGGCCGAGATCGTCCGCTCCTACCAGCGTCTGAAGGACGCCCAGGAGCGCGGCGAAGAGCTGCACTGAAGCGCGAACGACGAAGGGCTCTTTCATCCACCTCATGTGGACGAAAGAGCCCTTCCTCGTTTGAAGCTAGACCGCGAGGGCCTCGGCGTCGGCGACCCGCTCCAGACCCGACCGGGTCGACAGCGGCTTCTCGCGCAGGAACCACACGAGCACGAACGCCACCACCATCACGATCCCGCCGGTGAGGAACACCAGGTCGATCGCGCTGGAGAAGCCGTCCAGGAACGGTCGCGCCAGCACCGGGTCGAGGTGGTTGAGGAACTCGGTGTTGTTGATGTCCACACCGGTCCCGCCACCGCTCTGCAGCTGCTGGGCGAACTGCGGGTTCTGGGCCAGCGCCGCCCGGAAGGCGTCGGTCTGCATGGCCGACTTCAGACCGTCGGCGATCTTGTCGCCGACCGTGCTGAACAGGATCGACAGGAACACCGCGGTACCGACCGTGCCACCGATCTGGCGGAAGAACGTCGCCGAAGCGGTCGCCACACCCATGTCACGCGGCTCGGCGTCGTTCTGGATGGCCAGCAGCAGCGTCTGCATGCACTGGCCGAGACCCGCGCCCATGACGAACATGTAGACCATGACCAGCCAGTTCGGCGTGTCCGTGCCGATGGTGCTGAGCAGGATCAGCGCGACCGTCATCAGACCGGCGCCGAGGATCGGGAAGATCTTGTAGCGCCCGGTCTGGGACGTCACCCGGCCTGCGATCGCCGTGGCCGACATGATGCCGAACGTCATCGGCAGCAACATCAGACCGGCGACGGTCGGCGTCACGCCCTTCACGATCTGCAGGTACAGCGGGATGGAGACCATGCCGCCGAACATGCCGATGCCCAGCACGAAGTTGATCCCGTTGCCCAGTGCGAACGTGTGGTTGCGGAACATCCGCATCGGCAGCAGCGCCTCGTCGCCCGCGCGGAACTCCGCCCAGACGAACGCCACCAGACCGAGCACACCGACCACGTACATCGCGATCGACGTTCCGGACGCCCAGCCCCACTCCCGGCCCTGTTCGGCCACGATCAGCAACGGCACCAGGCCGACGGTCAGCGTCAGCGCGCCGAGGTAGTCGACGCGGTGGTCGACCCGCTGGTGCGGGATGTTCAGCACGCGGCCGACGACGAACAGCGCGAGCAGCGCGATCGGGACGTTCACCAGGAACACCCAGCGCCAGCCGGTGACACCGACGAACGAGTCGAGGCCCGCGAACACACCGCCGATGACCGGCCCGAGCACGCTCGCCGAACCGAACACGGCCATGAAGTACGCCGAGTACTTGCTGCGCTCACGCGGCGAGATGATGTCGGCCATGATCGCGAACGCCAGCGACATCAGACCGCCGGCGCCGAGGCCCTGCACCGCGCGGAACGCGGCCAGCTCGTACATCGACGTCGCGATGCCCGACAGCAGCGAGCCGAGCAGGAACAGCGAGATCGCCGTGAGGTACATCGGCTTGCGCCCGTAGATGTCGGACAGCTTGCCGTACAACGGGGTCGTGATGGTCGCGGTGATCAGGTAGGCGGTCGTCGCCCACGCCTGCAGCGTCTGGCCGTGCAGCTGGTCCGCGATGGTCTTCATGGCGCTGGCGACGATCATCTGGTCCAGCGCCGCGAGGAACATGCCCAGCAGCAGGCCGGACAGCACCGTCATGATCTGGCGGTGCGTCAACGAGACCCCTGGTGTGGGTGCCGCCTCGGTTGTTTCTGACATCTCTACTTTTCCCCTCCTGCGCGGGGACCCGTCCCGCGTTCGGTCAAAAGCGCCGGAATCGTGCGCTCGTAGTCCTGGACAAAGCGTTCGAACAGGTCCGCGAAGCCCTTGAAGTCCTCGTGGGCCCAGTCCGCGAACACCTGCTCGATCGCTTCGTTGCGCTGCCGGCGTCGCTCGACGAGCAACTGGCGTCCCGCCTCGGTCACGGCAAGCACGCTGGCGCGTCCGTCGGCGGGGTCGGCCCGCCGTTCGACCAGCCCGTCCTTCACCAGCCCGGCGACCTGCCTGCTGACCGTGGACGGGTCGGACAGCACCGCCTCCGCCAGTCCGCTCGATCGGCACTCCCCGAGGCCGTTGAGCGTGGCGAGCAGCACGAAGGCGGACTTGTCCATGCCCTGCTTGGCCATCTGGTGGGCGACCTGGGCGTGCATCTTGTTCAGCCGCACCATCGCCATGCCGACGCGGTCCGCGAGCTCGTGCTCGGGATCGACGGCGGTGCACCTGCCCGGATCGACCATCTGACACCTCGTTGCTTGTATCACCCAACTAGTTGCTCGGTACAAGCATCCATCTCGACAAGTCAGAACGCAAGTGAGTTTCGAGTCTCACTCCACAGAGGACTGATATGTCCGGTTACCGACGGGTAGCAGAGTGGGTTACTCGCCGGTAGCATCCGTCTCATGAGCCAAGACGTGTCGTTCCTCGCCGAGGCGATGAAGCAAGCGGTGCCGTACGTGAAGACCACCGGCATCGAGTTCGAAGAGGTCTCGCCCACCCGCATCGTCGCGTCGCTGCCGGACAACGCGTCGCTGCACAACCACATCGGCGGCCCGCACGCCGCGATGATGTTCGGCCTCGGCGAGTCCGCGTCCGGCGCCGTGGTGATGGCCGCGTTCGCCGCGCACCTCGGCAAGGCCACCCCGCTCGCCGTCCGCGCGGAGATCGCCTACAAGAAGATCGCCATGGGTGCCGTGCGCGCGGAAGCCGTTCTCGGCCGCACCGCCGACGAGGTTCTGGCCGAGCTGGAGACCGGTACGCGGCCCGAGTTCCCGGTCGCCATCACGATCACCGACGCCGAGGGAGTGATCACCTGCGAGATGACGGTGGTCTGGACCTTGAAGCCCGCGCGCTGAGCTGGGAATCTCCGTGTTTCAGTTCGGACTCCTTGTGAACCGATCCGAACCAAATACGTAACCTTGGCCACACCGCTGCGGGCGAGCACCATTCAGGTTCATGTCGGGGTGGAGAACTCTGGGCGGGGTCCTCGCGGTCGCGCTCACCGCGGGTTGTACCGCACAAGCACAGCAGTCGACTCCTGTCGCCGTGGAGAAGCCGGTCGAGGAAGCACCGGCTTCGACCTCGGCGACGGTGCCGCCGGCGCAGCTGGGCATCACCGTCGCGTCGATCGTGGACGGCCGGGCGGTGATGCTGTCCGACGGCTCGAAGGCCGAGATCGCGGGCCTCGCGCAGCCGGGACCGTGCTGGGCTGAGGCGGCGACGAGCTTCGCCAAGAGCATGTTGCTGGGCCAGCAGGTGCGCTTCGACCGCGCCACCGGCGCGCTCAGCCTCGCGGACGGCACGGACTACGCGTTGCTCGCACTGGGCAACGGCGCCGGCCGGGTCACGGGCACCCCTTCGGCCGTGCAGAAGGAAGCCGAGGCGGCCGCACAACGCGTACCGATGGGCCTGTGGGGTTCGCCCTGTGGCGGCAAGGACGCCACCGAGACGCCCACTCCCCCGCCTCCGCCACCACCGCCGCCGGTCACCACCACCAAGCCGAAGCCGACCACGCAGCCCAGGCCGAAGCCGGTCTTCTACGCGACCTGCGACGACGCGCGACGGGCCGGTGCGGCGCCGCTGTACTGGGGCCAGCCGGGCTACCGCGTCGAGCTGGACGAGAACCGCAACGGCGTCGCCTGCGAGTCCCGGTACGGCTACGGCGGTTACCGCTAGGCGCCAATAACCTCAGCGGCATGAAGCTGGACAGGAGTGCCGTCGACTACACCCCGGGCAACGTCGGGGACATCGCCGAGCGCGCCGAGGACCGCGGCTACGACGGGTTCTGGCTCGCCGAGACCAAGCACGACCCGTTCCTCGCGCTGGCCGGTGCCGCGGCGGCGACCGAGCGGATCGAGCTCGGCACGGCCATCGCGGTGGCGTTCGCGCGCAACCCGATGACCATCGCGACCACGGCGAACGACCTGCAGCTGCTGTCGGGTGGCCGGTTCAACCTCGGCCTCGGCTCGCAGGTCGAAGCGCACATCACCAAGCGCTTCTCGATGCCGTGGAGCAAGCCGGCCGCGCGCATGCGGGAGTTCGTGCTGGCGATCCGGGCGATCTGGCACGCGTGGGAGACCGGCGAGCGGCTGGCGTTCCGCGGCGAGTTCTACAAGCACACGCTGATGACGCCGTTCTTCGACCCCGGTCCCAACCCGCACGGGAACGCGCCGATCTACCTCGCGGGCGTCGGCGAGCTGATGACCGAGGTGGCAGGCGAGGTCGCGGACGGCTTCCTGTGCCACAACTTCACGACCGAGCGGTATCTGCGCGAGGTGACGCTGCCAGCGCTGGAACGCGGCCGGGCGAAGGCGGGAAAGACGTTGGAGGGCTTCGAGATCAGCGGTCCGGTGTTCACCGCTTCGTCGGACGAGGAGATCGCCGACGTCAAGCGGCAGATCGCGTTCTACGGGTCGACGCCCGCGTACAAGCCCGTGTTGGACCTGCACGGCTGGGGTGCGTTGCACGAGGAGCTGCACCGGATGTCCCGGCGGCAGCAGTGGGCGGAGATGAGCGAGCTGATCACGGACGAGGTGCTGCGGGAGTTCGCCGTCGTCGGACCGGCGGACACCGTCACGGCCACGCTGCTGAAGCGCTGCGGAGACGTCGTCACGCGGATCTCACCGTCGAAGAACGTGCTTCAACGACCCGAGAAGTGACTCAGGCCCTGACGCGCCAGCTCGTCGTGGAAAGCGTCGAGCTCGGCGCGCACTCTGGCCACGCCCCTCTTGCGGATCCACCTGCGTCTGCCCACGTTGGCGGCGGTCAGCGCGAACGGCAGGGCCAGCAGGGTCAGGACCAGCATCATCGTCATCTTGTCTCCTCAGGGGTTGCGAACAAGCAACGACCAATCGAGACAGCGCTTACGGTACCGGGTCCAAAGCCACCCAGGTGGAGCAAAGTCACCGACAGCAACTCAGTTCTTGACTAATTTTGTTTTCGGTGCGACGGTGAAGCCATGTTCGAAGTGGCGGTGATCGAAGACCCGTCCGCGGCCGAGGTGTCGCTGGACCCCGTGCGGGCACGTCTGCTCGCGGAACTGGTCGAGCCCGGATCGGCGACGATGCTCGCCGCGAAGGTCGGTCTGCCCAGGCAGAAGGTGAACTACCACCTGCGCACGCTGGAGCAGCACGGCCTGGTGGAGCTGGTCGAGGAACGACGCAAGGGCAACGTGAACGAGCGCCTGCTGCAGGCGACCGCCGCGTCCTACGTGATCTCCCCGACCGCGCTCTCGGCCGTGCAGCCGGACCCGGCGCGTTCACCCGACCGGTTGTCGGCGCGGTGGCTGCTGGCCGTTTCGGCCAGGCTGGTGCGCGACGTCGGCACGTTGATCACGGGAGCTACCAAGGCGAAGAAGCGGCTGGCGACGTTCGCGCTGGACGGCGAGGTCCGGTTCGCGACCGCGGCCGACCGCGCGGCGTTCGCCGAGGAGCTCGCGGCCAGCGTGACCCGGCTCGTCGCCAAGTACCACGACGAACAGGCCGAAGGGGGACGTCCGCACCGAGTCGTCGTCGCCCTGCACCCCAGCATCGCTGCCGCAGTCAAGGAGGAAGAGTCGTGACCCACGAGTTCGAGATCAGCAAGGAGATCGAGGTCGAGGGGACCCCCGAGCAGGTCTGGGACGCCATCGCGACCGGGCCCGGCATCGACTCGTGGTTCATGGGCCCGCACACCGTCGACGGACGCCTCGGCGGCCGCATGACGCTGGACCTGGGCTTCTTCAAGGAGTCTTCGACGATCACCGCCTGGGAGCCCGGCAAGCACCTCGCGTACTCCAGCGACAAGGGCGAGGACGGCACCGTCCACGCGATGGAGTACCTGATCGAGGCCCGCGACCAGGGCACGACCGTGCTGCGGTTCGTGCACAGCGGCATCCTCGCCGACGGCTGGGGCGACGAGTTCGTCGACCAGCAGTCGAAGGGCTGGGACATGTACCTGTTCACGATGGCCGAGTACGTCAAGCACTTCGCGGGCAAGCCCGGCACCTACGTGTTCGCGCAGTGGCCTGAGCAGCCGGAGGGCGCCGACAACTGGCCGGTGCTGCTGCGGGAGCTCGGCGTCCCCGAGGGCGCGAAGGTCGGCGACGAGGTCACCCTCGAACCGTTCGGCATCACCGGTGTCGTCGACTACGTCGTGGAGCACGACCTGCACAACTTCCTCGGCGTGCGCGGACCCGAGGGCATTTACCGCTTCCACGGCACCAACGCCGTCGGCCACCACGTCTTCGGTGACGCGACCGGCCAGGCGGAGAAGTGGCAGGCGTTCCTGAATCAGGCGGTCGGACAGGCCTCGTAGACGTAGTCCGGGTGCCCGTACGGCACCACGGCCCGGTCGCGGCGGATGATCGACCTCTTTCCGCCGCGATCGGCACACGACTTCTGGAACGCCTCGTCGGTGTACTCGATCTGGAAGACGTTGTCGCCGAACGCGTCCGCGAACGGCTTGCACTCGTCGTTGGCCTGGCAGTCCTCGGTGATCGCGAAGTCGAACCCGATGTACTTCTTGCCCGAGTCGCCCAGCTCACCACCGTTCTTCTGCGCGACGGCCAGCCCCTTCTCGTGGGCGTGCCGGACGAACGCCTTCATGAACTCCTTGGTGGCGTTGATGTCGAACGCTCCGCCGGCCCGCGTGTGCGAGTCGAGGTTGTCCGCCTCGACGGCCTGGTAGCGCGACATCTTGCAGCCCTCGATCCACTTCTTCTGGATCTCCAGGATCTTCTGCCGCTTGTCCGCGGTGGAGATGTCGAGAATCCCCTCTTCCCACTCGGGGTCGACCACCGGCTCGCCATCCGGCTTCTTGACCAGCAGGTCGCCGTGGTTCTGCTTCCACCAGCTCAGGCTGCCGTCCATCGGGTCCGGCTGCGTCTGCAACGCGTTGAGGTAGCAGATGTTGTAGCGGTCGCCGACGGGGATCTTGCTGCGGTCCCGCACGACGATCTTCACCTTGGAGTCCGGCTGGTAGACGCCACCGAGCTGGTAGTCGAACTTCCCGCCGGTGGGAGGCATCTCGACCGGCGGCAGCTCGGGTTCGCTCGCGCTGCAGGAAGCGACGAGCAGGAGCAGGGCGGCAGCCGCCGCGGCTGTCTTCATGCGCGGCAGTGTGCCACCCGTCGAATGACGCAGGCGTAACACGAAGGACACTCCATCCCTCACAAATGAGATTTAGCTTCCGGGATGTGAAAACTCGGTCGCTGTTCCTGCAGCTCGTGATCGCAGTCGTCGCCGGTGTGCTGGTGGGCCACTACTTCAGGGCGTTCGGCGCAGATCTGAAGCCCATCGGGGACGGCTTCATCAAGCTGATCAAGATGGTGATCGCGCCGCTGATCTTCTGCGTCGTGGCAACGGGTATCGCGAAGGTCGGCGACCTGCGCGCGGTGGGCCGGATCGGCGTGAAGGCGCTGATCTACTTCGAGGTGGTGTCGACCGCCGCGCTGGCGTTCGGGCTGCTGGTCGGCAACGTGGTGCGACCGGGTGCGGGCATGAACGTGGATCCGTCCACGTTGGACGCCTCCGCCGTGGAGGCGAAGACGCAGGGTGGTCACCTCCCCGGCGTCGTGCAGTTCCTGCTGGATCTCATTCCTTCCAGTGTGGTGGACGCGTTGGCGCGCAACGCGTTGCTTCAGGTGCTGCTGTTCGCGGTGCTGTTCGGCTGCGCGCTGGCCCAGCTCGGCGAGCGCGTGACACCGGTCGTGGACCTCCTGGAACGCGTCAACCTGGCGTTCTTCACGGTCCTGGGCTACGTGATGAAGCTGGCGCCGCTCGGTGCGTTCGGGGCGATGGCTTTCCTGGTCGGGCAGTACGGACTCGGCTCGTTGCGCACCTATGCGTGGCTGATCCTTTCCGCGTACGGCGCCGCTTTGCTGTTCTGCGGCCTGCTGGGCGTGATCGCGTGGGCGTTCGCGCGGGTGAACATCCTGCGGTTCATCAGGTACGCGCGAGAAGAGTTCCTGCTGGCGCTCGGCACCGCGTCGTCGGAAGCCGTGCTGCCGCGGATGATGGTGAAGCTCCAACGTGCCGGGTGCGCGCCGGCGTCGGTCGGCCTGGTGCTGCCGACCGGCTACTCGTTCAACCTCGACGGCGCCTCGATCTACCTGTCGCTGGCCACGGTGTTCCTCGCCCAGGCGTTGAACGTGCCGTTGGACCTCGGTGACCAGCTGACGATCGTGCTCGTGCTCGTGCTGACCTCCAAGGGCATGGCCGGCGTGCCGGGTTCCGCGTTCCTGGCGCTGTCGGCGACGGTCGCCGCAGTCGGCTCGATCCCGGCCGCGGCGGTCGCGTTGCTGCTCGGCGCGGACCGGATCATGGACTCGATGCGCGTCTTCACGAACCTGCTGGGCAACTGCGTGGCGACGTTCGTCGTGTCGCGCTGGGAGGGGCTGTTGGATCTCGACCAGATGCGATCAGCTCTCAGCGAGCCAGTCCGTGACGACCTCGTCGAGCAACGCGAGGGTTAGCCGTCCCTGGCTGAGCACGACCTCGTGGAAGTCGCGGACGTCCTTGCCCGCGGCTTCCGCCCGTGCGCGCAGCTCGTCGAACTTGAGGCGCCCCACCATGTACGCGAGCGCCTGCCCCGGTTCGCCGAGGTAGCGGTCCACCTCGGACTCGATCAGCAGGAGCGCCATCGGGGTGTTCTCCACCAGGTAGTCGATGGCCTGCTGGCGGCTCCAGCCCAACGCGTGCAACCCGGTGTCGACGACGAGCCGGCCGGCGCGCATGGCGTCCAGCATGAGCATGCCGAGCCTGGCCTCATCGCTGCTGTAGAGACCCATCTCGTCCGCGAGCCGTTCGCAGTACAGCGCCCAGCCCTCACCGAACGCGCTGATCTGCACCTTGCGGCGGAGCAGCGGCAGATCCTTGAGCAGCGCGCCTTTCGCGCGTTCGAAGTGATGGCCCGGCACGGCCTCGTGGTACGCCGTCGCCTCGTCCTCGATCCAGGTCCGGCTCTCCGGCTCCTTCGTGTTGACGAAGTACGTGCCGGGCCTGCTGCCGTCCTCCGCAGCCGGGAAGTAGTGCGGCGGCACCTGCGCGGACAACGACGGCGCCATCGCCTCGATCGCACACTTCTGTTCCGGCATCACACGGAACCACTTGGGAGCCTCGGCTTCGGCCTTCGCCACTGCCACGCGGGCGGCGTCGAGCAGGTCCTGCCCGTCGGTGTGACGCAGCGCGGGATCGTTGCGCAGCCGGTCGAACACGTCCTCGCCGTACTGCGCGAACTCGCGCTTGAGGTCCTCGATCTGCCGCAACCCGATGGCGTGCAGCTCCGCCGGCTCCACGTCCACTGTGGTGTGTGCGCGCATCGCCTTCCGGTAGATGGCGTCGCCCTCCGGCATCCAGCACAACCCGGCGTGCTCGGTGTCGCGGCCGTGCGGCAGAACCTCCTGCTGCAGCACGTTCCGGTAGTTCTCCAGCGCCGGCTTCACCACGGTGTCGATGACCTCACGCGCACCGTCGACCACGTCGAACGCGTCGAGGTCCGCGAGATTTCGGTCCACCAGCGCGATGGCCTGCTCGACGAGGAGAGCAACGGGCGTGCGGCCGTTCTCGATGCTTGTGCGATAGCGCTCCACGAACGGCTTGAGGAACCCCTCGATCTTGCGAAGCCGTTCCAGGTAGGCGGCCTGCCGTTCCGGTGTGTCGACCGGGAGCTTCGGCAGGAAGTTCAACAGATCTGGCACCGGGGCGCGGAAGTTGGCGCTGATCAGGTACTCGTTGTGCCGCGAGTCGATCGCGTCCGCCTGCGAGCGCGCCTCGTGCAGCGCGATCCCCTGCGTGATCCGTTCCGACAGGGTCTGCGGCTCGAGCTCGTTCGCCGCCTCCACGATGGCCCAGAGCCGCACCCGGAATTGCTGCTCGGCTTCCACGCTGTGGTCGGTGAGCGCCTCGTGGTCCCCGTCCAGCCCCAGCAGGGTCGCCATGACCGGGTAGTGGTCGAGAAGCTCTGCGAACAACCGATCAGCGAGCACGTTGACTTCGGACATGCGTTTCTCCCCCAAGAGTTACGCCGTTGGGCGGCCTTCACGACCGCACGTCACGGGTATGCCTTTCCCATGCGGTGGTTGTGGCTGATCATCCTGGTTGCCGGCTGTTCCGCGATACCCCTGACCCCTCCTCCTCAAATCGACCGCGTGCCCGCAGGAACCCTCGATGCTGTCACGGCGCGCACCTCTCTCGCAGCGCTGCCGTTGAGCACGCCGGGCCGGCTGGACGGGTACGTGCGCGACTGCTCTGACGGCAAAGCGTGCGTGTTCGGGCAGCCGTGGTTCGACACCGACGGCGACGGCTGCGATCAACGGTCACAGGTCCTGGCCCGCGATCTGACCGGCGTGCAACGCAAACCCGGCCGTTGTGGCGTGCAGTCCGGCACGTTGGACGATCCCTACACGGGGTCGCGGATCTCCGGCGTGTCGAAGATCCAGATCGACCACGTGGTGCCGCTGGCCGAGATGTGGCGCAGCGGGGCGGCGTCGTGGGCTCAGGAACGGCGGGTGGGGGCGGCGAACGACCTGCGGAACCTGATGGCGGTGTCCGGGAAGGTCAACCAGTCGAAAGGTGACAAGACGCCGGACGAGTGGATGCCGCCCAATGCCGGGTACGCGTGCTCGTACGGGCGGATCTACGTGACGGTCAAGGCGGCCTACGGGTTGAGCGTGGCTCCGGCGGAACGTTCGGCGCTGGAGAGAGCACTCACCACCTGTGACACACCGCCCGCCACCTAGTCGACTCTGCGGATCAGGCCGGAGTAGCCGACCACGACGAGGGTCGCCAGCAACCAGACCGCCACCTGGAGCAGCCAGATCGCGACCGCGAAAGCCTGGCCTCGCCGACTGATCGTGTCGAGGTCGCACCTCTCGCGAACACCTGTCACCGCGAGCGGAAGGCCTCGGTCAATTCCGAGGCCGATCTGCTCAAAGGTCGAACACGGGGTGAACGGGTGCTCGGTACGGCTGGTGTGACCCGCCACGTACCGGCCGTCCCGGATCGGTGTGCGGCCGGCCCAGAACCCGAGCGCTCCAGCGAGCACCAGCACGAGCAGTGTCGCGACGACCGTGCGGCCGACACGGTAGCCATAGCCTGCGAGCACTCCCCAGATTCGGTGCCTCAACCTCGACCATCGACTGTCGAACGCGCCGCGGATGCGGCGGTCGTCCTGCTGTGAGATCAAGATGCGGCGAACCGCGACGTCATTGCCTGCGGCGCGCTCGACGCCCGCCAATTGCCAGTAGGACTGGGCGGTGTATTCACGGGTGTGTGAGCGGATCCAGTGCAACCACCTCCGCCAGTCAGTTCCCGTCGTGGCCAGCGATCCATAGGCGAACCCGTCGAGCAACAACTCGCCGCCAGCGCAGTCGTGCCCGGGCTGCGCTTCACACACGACATCGCCTTCGAGCTTCGCCCACCTGGTCGAGACGTGTTCGAAGCAGACCAGCGCGCCATCGGTGTCCGAGTTCTTCACCTCGAACCTGCTCCAGCGAACGCCGCCCAGCGTCGAGCCGGCCAGATCGATCACAACCCTCTGACTCCTGGCCAGAACCGAGGAGTCGCCGCCCATCACCAGTTCGTCCTCGACTTTGATTCCGGGTGCGCACAGCGCCGGGCCGGACTTGTTGATCAACGTCGATCGTTCGAGATTGAGACTGCCTCCGATGAAGGCGCCGTCCAGCACGACAGCGCCAAGTGGAGAGTCTGCTGTTGCTGAAAATCCGTGTCGCAGAAAGAGACTTCCCTCAACCCGGACGTGCTGGGCATGCAATGCGGCATTGTTGGCGCTGCTGAGAACAGCCCCGTCGAACTCGAGGTTTCCGCCGATGTGGGCGCCAGGCAACCGAATAGCTCTGCTGTTCGGCGCGGCGGCCCTGAAGCCATACCTGAGAAAGAGTCCGCCGGTCACCCTGAGCCGATCCGCCAGGAGTGCGGGTATGCGACAACCCTCCATCTCGAACCAGGGGAACTCGGCATCCCGCGCAACCACAGGATCCGAAAGACGGCAGTCGGTCAGGTTCAGGCCCGCCTTGCTGATCACTCCTTCGAGGTCCAGCGCACCCTCGACCCGTGCCCCTGACAACTGGATTCCCCTGGGGTCCAAGGTGCCGTGGCGGCCGAGCAGGAGATCGCGGATCACGGCTGCCCGCACAACGCTGCATCGAAAACGCTGACCGTTCCTGGCTGCCTGCACGAGCTTGCGTTCCTGAGGGGAAAGTCCCCGCATGCGCCACATACCAAGGAGGTCGTGACACGGATCACATCGTTACGGGGTCAAACATCGGAGCGTTCGGCCTTGGAAAGGGCACGCAACGCCTGTTCGCGCTGAACCCGCCACTGCTCGCTGATCGTTGCCGGCCGCTGGTACCCGCAGTCGACGGGGTTGCCGTCGCTGTCGATCACCTCGGCGTCGCAGTTGCCGTGCTCGACCCAGACGTTGACGTTCTCGATGCCCTCGGCCCGATCGCTCTCGCTGGTCCAGTAGCCCACGCAGAAGGCCGGCTCGTCGCCCTCGTAGTCGTTCCGGACGCGCACCTGCTCCTTGGGCCGCAACCAGTAGTCCTCGCCGAGCGGTTCGAGCCAGATGACCAGCCAGTGCTCGCTTTGGTTGAAGACCCCGATGACGGCCATGGCGCCAGCCTAGACAAAGCAGAAGGGCCAGGTCAGCGAACTGACCTGGCCCTTCCGTCTCACCGAGCCGCCTATCGGAATCGAACCGATGACCTGCTCATTACGAGTGAGCCGCTCTGGCCGACTGAGCTAAGGCGGCGAGACGCGATAACTATAGCCGGTCCCGCGACCCGTTACTCACGGGGGTCGGCTTCGTTGTACGGACCGTGACCGATGTCACCACCTCCTAACCGCCGAGGAGTGGTTCATGCGCCGTTCGTCGTCCGTGCCGTTGGCCGGGTTGTTGCTGGCGCTCGCCGCGGCGCCCGCGTTCGCGCAGCCTCCGACCACGCCGGTGCCCGGGCCGCGCGACCCGAACCAGCCGCCCGCGTCGGCGCCGAACGGGCCGCAGTCGCTCGCGCACGCCGTTGGTGATGCGGGGACCGGGCTGACGGTGATCAGGCTCGGGCCGCAGGGAGTGCCGACGAACACGATCCTGCCGGGGCTGGGCGATCAGCTGCCGAAGCAGTCGGTGACCGAGCTCGGGCTCGGACTGGCCAGCGCGCAGGTCAACACCGAGGCGTTCCTGAGCACCGAGCGGGTGGTCACGCAGGCCAACCCGTTCGGGTTCGCGGTGGCCGGGCGGTCGCCGCAGTCGCCGGGGACGCTCGTGCAGACCGCGATTCCGGACAACCCTCAGCCCACGAATGGCGGGCTGCCCATCCCCGAGACGCCGCTGGGGAAGATCAAGGCGCTCAACGGCAGCGTGCACGCGCGGTGGGACGAGAAGCTCGGGCCGTGCGTCAGTCCGCTGGCCAACGCGCGCACGTCCGTTGCCGGGCTCGAAGTGCTCAGCGCCTTGCCGGCCGAGGTGCCGTTGCCGTCGAAGAGCCTGATCAGCATTCCGGACACGTTCGAAGCGAACTCGAGCGTCAAGCTCGTCGACTTGCCGGGCAGCAAGAACAAGGCCGTCGAGTCGACGTCGACGATGCGGGCGGTCAGCGTCGAGATCGCCGGCGGGATCAAGATCGATGTCGCGAGCCCGCCGACGCTCACGGCCACGGCCACCGGGGACGAGAAGACGTCGAAGATCACGTACACGGCGCCGGTGCTGAAGGTCAGTCAGAACGGCAAGGAGCTCGGCACGCTGGACGCGGCGCATCCGACGTTGGACGTGCCACTCCTCCTCGACCTGGCCGTCATCAGGTTGCAGATCGCCGGGCTCAACGAGAAGAAGGCGAGCTTCACGGGCACCGGGTTCACCGGGTTCCAGCTCGGGGCGACGGCGCGGATGCTCGACGTGCAGCTGTTGCCGACGGACAAGCTGAAGCTGCCGAACCTGCCCACGGCGCTCGCGCAGATCTCGCTCGGCGAGCAGATCGTGCGGGCCGCGGCGCCGCAGGGTGGCGTGGTCTGCGGGACCGCGCAGCCGCCGCAGACGAACACGCCGCAGAACCCCGGTGGTGGGGCGGCGCCTCCCCAGCAGAAGACGCCGCTCGCCTACACCAACGCCGCGTACCAGTCGATCCCGCTGTTCTGGACCGGCACGGGACTGCTGCTCGCGGGTGTGGTGATCTTCGCCGCGCTGCCGGTCAGAGGCCGATCGCGCGCGAAATCTCCCGAGGTTTCAGAACCCTGAGCAGCGCCTCCATGAAGTAGTAGTCGCCGTAGGGCAGGGAGACCTCGATGCCCACCTCGATGCGGCGGTTGCGGGTGCCGCGCGCCAAGACCGCCTCGTGCCGTTCGGAACGGGTCGTCAAACACGTGCGGCACAACGCTTCCAGGATGCGCAGAGCCGCGATCCGGTAGCCGATCCGGCCGGAGACCGCGGCCAGGTCCAGCAGGCCGCACGCCATGATGGCGCCCGCCGACGAGTCCTTGACGTCGTTGGGCGCCAACGGTGAGCGGTAGTCCCACACCGGAATGTGGTCCGGCGTGAGGGCGTCCAGCGCGAAGTCCGCGAGTTTCCTTGCCGCGTCGAGGAACTCACGCTTGCGAGTACGCCGGTACATCGTCGTGAAGCCGTAGATGCCCCAAGCCTGACCGCGCGACCAGCACGACGTCGGGCTGTAGCCCTGGTTCGTGTTGGGGCCGATGTCCTCGCCGGTGTCCGGGTTGAAGTCGAAGACGTGCGGCGTCGAGCCGTCCGGCCGGATGAACTTCGTGCGCGTGGTCAACGAGTGCGCGACGGCGATGTCCAGGTACTTCGAGTCCCCGGTCTGCTCGGACGCGAACGTCAGCAGGTCCAGGTTCATCATCGTGTCCATGATCGCGCGACCCGCGTTGTTCGGCGTGCCGAGCGCACCCCACGCCCTGATGAAACGGCCCTTGTCGTTGTAGCGCTGGATCAACGACGACGCAGCCTGCACGGCACCGTCACGCCACGAGACGTCGCCCGTGAGCCGGTACGCGGTCACCCACGACGGGTAGAACAGGAAGCCCAGGTCGTGGATCGACGTGTCGGTGCGGCGCGGGGACAGCCGCAGCGCCGACTCCACCGCCCACTTCTTGAACTGCTCGTCACCGCTGTCCAAGAAAGCCAGCCAGTGCATGCCGGGCCAGAAACCGCCGACCCAGCCACCGGAGTTGACGTAGATCCACTTCTCGAACTTCGTCTCCTCGGGGAACGAGGTGACGTTCGGGGCGACCTGGCGCAGCTTGCCGAGCGCGTAGTCCAGCGACTCGCGGAACAAGCGCGTGGAAGAAGCCGACGCCTCCCCAGCGGTCCCGACCACGACCGGAGCTGCGGCCGCCGCGCCGAGCAGGGTCCTGCGACTGAAACTCATGGCACCATCCATCCGAGAACGGGTGTGAGAAGTTCGAGACCAGGTACTGCGTGATCGCGACCGGCCCACCGGCACCCGCCAGCGCTTCGAGCAACGCACCGAACGAGAACGCGATGACGACCGCCTGCACGCGCTGGTCGTCGGAGATCGAGCTGAACGACCGCCGGAGAACGGCGAAATGTCCGCTGTGGACCGTCAGGAACAGCGAGCCCCGTCGGATTCGGGTTCTGCTGGTACACCAAAGGCCGCCTTTCATAAGCCTGAACACGTCTCCGGCGGCATGGAGACGCAAGGCTTGTTCCAGTCCACGGAACGTAGTTCCATGTTGGTTCGGCGCACATCGTGTCACTCCGCCGCCCCGATCGGAAGGCATCCTCAGATGCAAATCAGGCACTCGACCCATCCGGCGCAGTTGCCGGGCTTCGACACGGACGGGCTGCGGCAGCACTACCTCGTGGACGACCTCTTCGCACCGGGCGAACTCCGCACCGTCTACACGCACGAGGACCGCATCGTCCTCGGCGGAGCAACGCCGGCACCGGGCAAGCCGCTCAAACTGGAAAGCGCTTCCCCACTCCGCTCCACGTACTTCCTCGAACGACGCGAGCTGGCCGTCCTGGCGATCCGCGGGACCGGAACCATCACCGTGGACGGAACCGAGCACGAACTCGGCACGCGCGACTGCCTCTACATCGGCCAGGGCGCCGAGAACGTCGAGTTCCACGCGTCCGACGACGACACCCGCTTCTACCTCTTCTCCACGCCCGCACACGCCTCGTTCCCCACCGCTGTGGCCCGTTTCGACGAGGTCGACGTGCTGGCCACGGGCTCCCCGGAGACCGCGAACGTCCGCGAGATCCGCAAGTTCGTCCACGCCGACGGCATCCGCTCTTCCCAGCTGGTCCTGGGCGTGACCTCGCTGGCCCCAGGCAGCGTCTGGAACACCATGCCGCCCCACACCCACGACCGCCGCACCGAGTGCTACCTCTACTTCGACCTGCCGGAGGACCACCGCGTGGTCCACCTCTGCGGCGAACCCCAGAACACCCGCAACATCGTGGTGCGCAACGAAGAAGCCGTGATCTCCCCGTCCTGGTCCGTCCACAGTGGAGCAGGAACGCACAACTACACCTTCGTCTGGGCCATGGGCGGCGAGAACCAGGCCTACGACGACATGGACCCCGTAGCCGTAACGGAGCTCCGGTGACCTTCTCTCTAGACGGCAAGACCGCCCTGGTAACCGGCGCACGCACAGGCATCGGCCGTGCCCTCGCCCGCGGCCTCCACGAAGCAGGCGCGTCGTTGATCCTGGTCGGCCGTGGCGACCTGTCCGACGTGGCTCCGGCGGTGGCCACCGTGTCGATCGACCTCTCGGACCCGGCGTCGATCGAGCCCGCACTGGCACCGGTGCTGCGCGATCACCAGGTGGACGTGCTGGTCAACAACGCCGGCACGATCCACCGAGGCGCCGCCGTAGACGTCTCCCTGTCGGACTGGCAGCGCATCATGGCCGTGAACCTGGACTCGGCGTTCGAGATCTCGAAGCTCTGCGGCCGCCAGATGGTGGCGCGAGGCAGCGGCAAGGTCGTGAACATCGCGTCCCTGCTGTCCTTTCAGGGCGGAATCCTCGTCTCCGCCTACACAGCCTCAAAGCACGCCCTCGTCGGCATGACCAAACTCCTCGCCAACGAGTGGGCGGCGTCAAACGTCCAGGTCAACGCCATAGCCCCCGGCTACATCGAAACCAACAACACCGCACCCCTGCGCGCCGACCCCGACCGCGAACCAGCAATCCGAGCCCGAATCCCAGCAGGCCGCTGGGGAACCCCGGAAGATCTGGTGGGCCCAGCGGTGTTCCTTTCGTCCACGGCGTCCGATTATGTGACCGGACACGTCCTGGTGGTCGATGGAGGCTGGCTGGCGAGATGACAGATACCGCCGTCGAAAAAACGCTCGCCGTGCTGGAGGCCCTGGCCGACCACACGCGCATCACCGACATAGCGCGGGTCACCGGCCTGCCCAAGTCCACGGTCCACCGCCTGCTCCAAACCATGGTGGACCGAGGCTTCGCCACCCCGAGCACCGACGGCTACCTCACCGGTCCGCGCGTGCTCGCGCTGGCCGGCAAGGTGTTGCGGCCCATGGACACGGTGGAGCGAGCCCGGCCGTTCCTGCGCTCCCTGCAGGAATCCACGGGGTGCACCGTGCACCTGGCCGTGCTCTTCGGCGACGAACTGGTCTACGTGGACAAGATCGAGGCCAACAAGCCCTACCGAATGGCGTCCCGGCTGGGCATGTCCCTGCCCGCACACGGAACCGCCATCGGCAAGGCCGTACTGGCCTCGCTCTCCACCTCAGAACTGGACGCGTTCGTGAGACGGGCCGGGCTCCCGGGCCGAACGCCGCAGACGATCACCTCGACATCTCGCCTGAAAGCGCAGCTGTCGCGGGTGCGCCGATCACGGTTCGCGCTGGACGACGAGGAGAACGAGGTGGGCGTCCGCTGCGTCGGTGCGGCCGTGCGCGATCACGCCGGAGTGGTGATCGGCGGGCTCTCGGCGTCCTCACTGGCGATGGAGCACTCGTTGTCGGAGTTGATCGCGCTGGGACCGCGGGTGGTGCAGGCGGCGGACGAGGTGTCAACGGCGCTCGGCTGGGTGTGAGCGGCCGGGCTCCACGCCTCACCACAGGGTCAGCCCCGGTGCAGCGTCGTCACCATCGCCTCGATCGCGATGCGCGGCTTCACGTTGACCTCGATGGCCTCCCGACAAGCCAACACCGCCTCCAACCGCCGCAAGATCGACTCAGAAGACCACTGAGCAGCCGCAGTCCGAGAATCCCCGGCCCGATCCGGATGCATCAACGCCGCCTCAGACCCGGTCTTGGTCACCAGCGCGTCCCGGTAGAACCCGGCCAGGTCCACCAGAGCCATGTCCAACGAGTCACGCTGCGTCCGGGTAGCACGCGACTTCTGCCGCTTCTCCAGATCTTTCAACGCCCCTTTAGCCCCGCGAGAAGCAGCAGCCGTCCCCTTACCGGTGCCACCCGCCCCCATCGCGGTCTCCAGCGCCTCCCGCTCAGCCTCATTACGAGCCTCATTGGCAGTAGAAGCATCATCCTCAGCGGCTTTGATCAGCTCATCAGCACACGTGAAGACATCCGCGGGCCGACGCAACGCAAGCGGAATCCGCAACACGGCCTCCCGCCGAGCCCGAACCAGCTCATCCACAGCCAACCGCCGAGCCCGCCCAACATGCCCACCACAAACCGAAGCGGCCCACTGAGCCATCTCAGGAGCAACCCCGTCAACGGCTTCCAACGCAGACGCAATGGCCGAAGGCCGAGGCGACCCCAACGAAACCAACCGACACCGAGACCGAATGGTCACCGACACGTCGTCAGGATGATCAGAAGGCGCGCACAGCAGGAACACAGTCCGCTCCGGAGGCTCCTCAACAGCCTTCAACAGAGCGTTGGCAGCCCCCTCGGTCAACCTGTCCGCATCCTCGATGATCACCACCTGCCACCGCCCGGAAGTGGGCCGACGAGCAGAGATCTGGACCAACGACCGCATCTCGGCAACCGAGATCGACAACCCCTCAGGCGCCACGACCCGAACATCGGCATGGGTACCGTGCAAGGTCGTCCGGCACCCGCCGCACTCGCCGCACCCAGGCCGATCATCAGTCACAACACACTGCAAGGCAGCAGCAAATGCACGAGCGGTGGAAGACCGGCCAGACCCGGGCGGCCCGGTGAACAGCCAGGCGTGCGTCATGACGCCAGGCGCAGGCGTTCCACCGGCAACGATCATGGCACCAGCTTCAGCAGCCGCGGACAGCGTGGAAACCGCGTCCGGCTGCCCGACCACCTCGTCCCACACGCTCATGGCGAGCAGTCTTCCAGCGAACGGTCAGACCGCGGCTTCGGGGACCACCGCGCGCCGGCGACCCACGAGCAACGGCAGCACCGCGCCACGCACCCGTTCGGCCACCGCGTCGGCATCACCGTCGGCCTCGACCACGATGTACCGGTCAGGGTCGGCCGCTGCCATCTCGCTCAGCAGCCGTTGCACCCGCCAGTGGTGCTCGAGCGCGATCGACTTGCCGTCGACAACCGGCCGGTCCAGCAGAACGGTCAGGTCAGGCCGCAACCGCCCGGTGGCCCAGTCGACGAGCCCTTCGAGCTCCTGGTGCTCCAACGTCGAAGTCGCGGTGAAGTGCGCCAGCGGTGAGTCGACGTAGCGCTCCATCACCACGATGGAACCCTCGTCCAGAGCGGGTCGCACCTGCCGTTCCACGACATCAGCCCGCACAGCAGCAGCCACGAGTGCCTGCGCGCGCACGCCGGCAAGGTCGGCGGAGGACAGCATCGTGCGCAGTACGCGTTCGTCGTGCTCGGGGTCTGCGGCCAGCAGGACGTCCAGCCCCTCGGCGCGCAACGTCGCGGCCAGGCGGCGGGCCTGCACCGACGTGTCCTCGCGGGTGTCGCCTTCGACGGCGATCAGCATGCCCTTGGTGTGGCGACGGCCGCGGATGGCCGCGAACAGCGACGACAGCACCGGCTCCTCGCGGCGGTCGTCCATCTGCCGGTACGCGACCAGGCCGAGCACGATGGCGATCGCGGCGCCGCCGAGCATCACCGGGCGGGTCGCGTCGACCTCCATCGGGTGGCCGAAGACGCTGACCGTCCGCTTCTGCAGCAGGGCTACGAGCAGAGGCGCACCGGCTGACGCGCCGAACAGGACGATCTTGAGCAACGACTGGATCAGCGCCACCGTGCGGCCGCGCATCTCGTCCTCGACCTGCGAGCCCACGATGGTCAGGCCGGTCAGGAACGCCACGCCGGCGCACGTGCCGACCAGCGCCACCGTCAGCAGCGCGATCCACAGGTGCGGGGCCAGCGCGACCAGCACCAGCGTGATGCCGGCGCCGACGATCGTGACGCCGAACAGCCGGTTGTAGGCGAGCCGCCGGGCCAGCCGGGGTGCCGTGGCCATACCGATCGCCAGACCGACGAACACGGCCACGAACAGCAGTCCGAACGTCGAGGCGCCGCCGAGCAGCGACTGCGCGTAGAGCTTCGCCGTCGCGATCACGACACCGGCCGCGGCGAACGCGCCGATCATGCCGATCACCAGGCCGCGGACCAGCGGCGTCGCGGCGGCGAACCGGATGCCGTCGCGGAACATCGCGACGAAGCCCGGCTTGTCGGCGTCGACTTCCTTCTTCTTCGGCGCGACGCGGCCGGACAGCTCCGGCAGGCGGGTCGCGATCAGGATCGCGGAGGTGAAGTACAGCAGGCCGTTGATGATCACCGCGATGGTCGCGATGTTGAACTCGAGGTTCCCGCCCTGCAGGTTCAGGTAGGCGGGGATGCCCGCGATCAGCGAGTACAGGCCGAAGCCGCTGATCGTGGAGATGCCGTAGGTCATCACCAGGCCGAGCTGGTTCGCCGACTCCACCTGGTCGGGGCGGCGCAGCAGGTTCGGGACCGCCGACTCCTTGGCCGGGATCCACAGCATCGCGCAGCAGCCGACCAGGAAGTTCGCCGCGAAGAGCCAGATGGGCGACCCGATCAGCGCGATCGAGATGAACAACGACCCGCGCAGGACGTCGCAGACCACCATCACCTTGCGGCGGTCGAACTTGTCCGCGAGCACGCCACCGATGGGCGCGAACAGGATGCCCGGCAGCAGCTGGGTCAGCACGACCAGCGACAGCGCGAACGACTGCCACTGGTAGCTGTTCATCATCTCGGAGACCAGACCGGTCAGCGCGAGCAGTGACAGCCAGTCACCGACGCTGCACAGATAGGTGACGAGCCACAGCCGGCGGAACGGCCGGATGGCCAGCACCGAGCGCAGCCGGTGGACCGTGGACACGCTGGACTGGGCCTGCCCCGACTGGCCTGCCTCGGTCACTCCTGTGTCCGCGTCCTGAATCTCAGTCACCCCAAATTCGGCCTGCTCCGTGCGATCAGCGTAACCGGAGGAGGTGACCCAGGATGCCGGACTCTCAGCACGGCTAGCTGAAGATCGCTCCGAGAATGCTGATCACGACCAGCACGAAGAACCCGATCACGACCAGACAGCCGATGAACGCGGCGATGCCGTTCGACTGTTTGGCGGGCTGTTGTTGTTGCACCGCAGGCATTTGCTGGCCGGGCACGAACTGCTGCTGCTGGGGCGCCCGCTGCCGCCGACCTCGTGGCCGGCGTTGTTCCTGCTCCATCGCGGTCCAGATCGCCTGCCGCATCTCCTCGGTCGGCGTCGGCGGTGTAGGCACCGACACACGTGACGAGGAGTACCCGGACGTCCACTGAGGAGCGATCGGGGTGTCGGCTGCCACCAGCCCGGCCAGCGGGTCGGGGAACAGCCGGGGAGGCGGCGGGGCCTGGGTCCCGTCCGGACCGAACTCGGACTTCGGCACCGCCACCTCCTACCGGGAAGCGAGAATCAGCTCTTCGACTTGGCCGGAGCCTTCTTGGCCGCCGGCTTCTTCGCCGCCGCGGGCTTCTTGGCCGGGGCCTTCTTCTTGACCGGTCCCTTGGCGCGCTTCTCGGCCAGCAACTCGGCCGCGCGCTCGTCGGTGATGGTCTCCACGCTGTCCGACTTGCGCAGCGACGCGTTCGCCTCGCCGTCGGTGACGTACGGGCCGAAGCGGCCCTCCTTGATCACCATCGGCTTGCCGGACACCGGGTCGTTGCCGAGCTCGCGCAACGGCGGCGCGGCGGCTGCCCGGCCGCGCTTCTTCGGCTCGGCGTAGATCTTCAGCGCCTCTTCGAGCGTGACGGTGAAGATCTGCGACTCGTCGACCAGCGACCGCGAGTCCGTGCCCTTCTTCAGGTACGGGCCGTAGCGGCCGTTCTGCGCGGTGATCTCGGCGCCCGTCTCCGGGTCCTTGCCCACCACGCGCGGCAGCGAGAGCAGCTTGAGCGCGTCTTCCAGCGTCACCGTGTCCAGCGACATCGACTTGAACAACGAGCCGGTGCGCGGCTTCGGGGCCTTCGCCTTCGACGGAGCGGCCCCGTTCTCGGCCGCCTCCGGCAGCACCTCGGTCACGTACGGACCGAAGCGGCCTTCCTTGGCGACGATCTCGTTGCCCGAGACCGGGTCGGTGCCCAGGGACCGGCCTTCCTGCGGCGTCGAGAACAGCTTCTCGGCGATCTCCGCGGTCAGCTCGTCCGGCGCCAGGTCGTCCTGCAGGTTCGCGCGCTGAGCGGCACCGTCGACCTCGCGCTCCAGGTACGGCCCGAACCGGCCGACCCGGACCACGACCGTGCGGCCCTCGGAGTCGCTGAACAGCGGGATCGAGTTGACCTCACGCGGGTCGATGTCCTCGACACCGGTGCCGACCAGCTTCTTCAGGCCACCGGAGCGGCCGATCGAGCCGTCGGGGCCGATCGAGCCGCCGAAGTAGAACCCGGACAGCCACGTGGTGCGCTGCTGACGACCGGCGGCGATGCCGTCGAGCTCGTCCTCCAGCGCGGCGGTGAAGTCGTAGTCGACGAGCCGGCCGAAGTGGCCCTCCAGCAGGCCGACCACGGCGAACGCCACCCACGACGGGACCAGCGCGGCGCCCTTCTTCCACACGTAGCCGCGGTCCTGGATGGTGCTGATGATCGACGAGTAGGTGGACGGACGGCCGATGCCGAGCTCCTCCATCGTCTTGATCAGCGACGGCTCGGTGAAGCGCGAGGGCGGCGAGGTGGTGTGACCGTCCGCGGACAGCTCCGCGATCGTCAGGTCCTGGTCCTTGACCAGCTGGGGCAGGCGCGACTCGGCGTCGTCCGACTCGCCACCGGCCTCGGCGTCGACCGTCTCGACGTAGGCCTTGAGGAAGCCGGCGAACGTGATGGTGCGACCCGACGCGGCGAACGTGGCCTCCTGGCCCGTCGTCGCCTTGCCCACGATCCGCACGCTGGTCGTGTTGCCCCGCGCGTCGGCCATCTGGGAGGCGATCGTGCGCTGCCAGACCATCTCGTAGAGCTTGAACTCGTCGGCGTCGAGCTCGGCGGCCACCTGACCGGGCGTGCGGAAGACCTCTCCCGCCGGCCTGATCGCCTCGTGGGCCTCCTGCGCGTTCTTGACCTTGCGCGTGTACTGGCGCGGCTCCTTGGCGACGTACTGGGCGCCGTAGAGGTCAGTCGCCTGCGTGCGGGCCGCGTTGATCGCGGTCTCCGACAGCGTGGTGCTGTCGGTACGCATGTATGTGATGTAGCCGTTCTCGTACAGCTTCTGGGCCGTGCGCATCGTGCGGTCCGCGGAGAACCGCAGCTTGCGACCGGCCTCCTGCTGCAGCGTCGAGGTCATGAACGGCGCGTACGGCTTGCGGCTGTACGGCTTCTCCTCGACCGAGGCGACCTTGACCGGCGCGTTCTGCAGCCCGGCCGCCAGTGCGCGGGCCTGCGCCTCGTCCAGCACGGTGACGTCGGACTTGCCGGTGAGCTTGCCGTCCGAACCGAAGTCGCGGCCCGTCGCGAGCCTGGTGCCGTCGACGGCCACGAGACGCGCGCCGAACTGACGCGGCGTGGCTTGTGCACCGGCATCCATCTGCGCGGAGATGTCCCAGTAGCTCGCGGAGACGAACTTCATCCGCTCACGTTCGCGCTCCACGACCAGACGCGTCGCCACGGACTGCACGCGGCCAGCCGAGAGCTTCGGCATGACCTTCTTCCACAGCACCGGGCTGACCTCGTAGCCGTAGAGGCGGTCGAGGATGCGGCGGGTCTCCTGGGCGTCGACCAGGTCCTGGTCGAGGTCACGCGGATTGGCGGCGGCCGCCTGGATCGCGGACTCGGTGATCTCGTGGAACACCATCCGGCGAACCGGGACCTTGGGCTTGAGCGTCTCCAGCAGGTGCCACGCGATGGCCTCGCCCTCGCGGTCACCGTCTGTCGCGAGGTAGAGCTCGTCGACGTCCTTCAACGCTTCCTTGAGCTCGGTGACCAGCGACTTCTTGTCGGCGGAGACCACGTACAGGGGTTCGAAGTCGTGGTCGACGTCCACGCCGAGCCTGGCCCAGGCCTGGCCCTTGAACTTCGCGGGAACGTCGGCGGCACCGCGCGGCAGGTCCCGGATGTGTCCCCTGGAGGACTCCACGACGAAGTTGGCGCCGAGGTATGAGGCGATCTTGCGCGCCTTCGTGGGCGACTCGACGATCACCAGTCGTCGGGTGTTACCCCCGCCTCCGCTGCTCTTTCTCGTCCGTGTCGATCCAGCCACTCGCCGTCCCGCTCTCTTCCAAACCCGGTTCCCAGGCCCGCCAGTGTTGCCCAGCGTCGGCCGAAAAGCACACCATCCGCGACGCCTGTACGACGAGACAGAGTGACACAACCTTGCCGGACCGCCCGCTCAGGCCGCCGGCCAGGTGCTGCACGCCACCCCGTGCGGAGGGCTTCCGACCAGCTCAGCGAGCCGTGCCAGCCGTCGTCGGCCGGTTACCCGCAACGCCGGAGCCCCTACCAGGGTGCACGGAAGTCCGGATGCGAGCAGGGCATTTTGCAACGGCAGGTGTGTCTGTGGTGCGTTGGGGTCCAAACCGAGCAGGTACGCCGACTCCATCCAGCTGCCCGCGGCCAGCGCCCAGACCCTCAGCACTGCGCCGTTCAGCTCGAAGTCGTTCGGAACCTTTTTGACAGATCCGTCCAGCCAGCGGGCGGCCAGAGGGGTGAGATCGGTGCGGAACGGTGTGCGGACGAACCGCGTGCCCTCCTCGTTGACGCACAGCTCGGACGTGACGCCGCGCTCGCTGCAGGCCTGCTTGAGCGGCCCGTGACGCCAGTCGTCGCGCAGCTCGACGTACACGCGGGCCGCCGTGCCGCGTGCGAAGCTGACGGCCTGCCCCGGCCCGCAGAGGAAGCCGGCGAGGTCCGCCTTGGCCGGCGTGCGCGCCTCGGCCGAGAAGAAGGACAGCTGCCCAACCACGGCCCACAGAGTAGAACAGACGTTCGACTGTGGCCAGTGGGACTCGTGTGACTAGCTCTCGGCCTTGAGCCCGCGGCAGGGCTCGGACTTGCCCATCGCGGCCGCGTACTTCGGCGACTTCTCCAGCGCGTCGAACGTCGCCCGCAGGTCTTCCGGGCTCGTGACCTGCGAAGTGTCCTGGAGCGCCTTCTCCGCGTTCTCCCAGAACTGGGCGTTCGGCTCCAGCGCCTTCACCGGCGCCTCCGCGGCGACGTAGGACCTGGCCGACTCGCCGGCGTACTTCACCAGCCGTTCGTGGACGGCCTTCAGCTCGTCCGACGGCGGGCCCAGCTCCTTCAGCTTCTCCTCCGCGTCCGCGAACGCCGTCGCGTTGGCGGTGATCAGCTTCAGATACGACGCCTTGACCGCGGCCGGGTCGGCGGGGTTCTGCGCCCGCAGCTCCTGACCGGCGCGCATGCCGGGCAGCACGCCGCCGCAGAACACGTCGACCCAGCGGCCCTGCGCGTCGGTGAGCGGCTTCTCCTCGTCGGAGGCGCAGCCGCTCAGCGCCAGCGTGGCCAGGACAGCTGCGATCAGGCGTGCTTTCACAACGTCATTTTCCCCCGGACTGTTTGGCCAGACCCTGCCAGTCCGCGCAGACCTTGCTCGCGCGGAACGCCTCGGCGTACTTCGGGGTCTCCACGATCTGCTTGAACATGAGCGCCGTGTTCTCGCGCGCACTGCTCTGGCTGGAGGCCATGACCTGCTCGTACCGCTCCGGGAACTTGTCGTCGGCCGTCAGCGCCCGCAACCGCTGTGCCGCGTCCTCGAAGCCCTCCGCCGATCCGCGCAGCGACTTGATCATTCGCTCGTGAGGGTTCCGCACGTCCGAGCCCATCGGGCCGAGCTTCTCCAGGTCGTCCGCGATCTTGCGTTCCGACGTCGCGGCCGTCGTCGCCCAGAGCACGACGGCCTCCTTCACTGCTGCCATGCCCTGCGGGACCTTGCTCTGGATGTCGTGTCGCGCGAGCTCCGCAACGCCCATCGGACCGCAGTACGCCTCGAACCACGCCGTCGGGTCGGCGCCGGGCGGCTCCGAGGTCGTGGTGGGCGTGCTGACGACGGTCGGCATGGGCGCTGCCACCTGCTGGGAGCACGCGCCGAGCGGCACGGCGCAGGAGAGGGCCAGCCAGGCGATCGATCTTGTTCTCACTTGTTTCCCCAGGTCAGATCAACTAGTTCGTCGGCGGATTCGCCAAGGTCCTGTCGCGTATCTCGACGCACTTGGGCGCGTTCTGGAGCGCGTCGATGTACGCCGGGTTCACCGCGAACGCCTTGACGATGTCCTGCGTCCGCTCGATCGTCGACAGATCGGTCAGGCTCGCCACCATCTTCTCGACGTTCGCGTGAAACTCGGCGTCCGGCTCGATCGCACGCAAGCGCGCCTCGTACCTGGTGGCGTGGTCCGCCAGGTCCCTGACGAACTGCACCAGGTTCTTGTGCGCTTCCACGGCATCCGGTCCGGGCGGGCCCAGCCCGTCCAGCTGCCGCGCGGACTCTGAGTACGCCTCGGCGGCCGCGGCCTGCACCTTGAGCAGCGACTCCTTGTAGCCCGCGGGGTCAGCCAGGTTCTGCGGATCCATCTCCCGCCCCGCCATGTTCGCTCTGAGCGTGCCGTTGCAGTACACGTTCGCCCACGCGATCGGGTCGGCGTAGATCGTCGCCGCCGGTGTGGACGGCCCTGTGCAGGACGCGAGAGCGAGCACGGCGGCGACAACCGACAGACGTGCGTTCATGCCGTTCCCCCCAGAAACGCCGAACCGGATCGCGCGAACAGTACTCGTTCGGGTGATCCGGTTCGACGGTTCTGAGCTGGCGTTATGAAGTCGGAGCGGAAGACGTGGTGAGCTCCAGCTTCTTGCAGTTCTCCGCCTTCGCCGCGGCCGTCTTGAGCCCGGCCTCGTCGAACTTCTTCTGCACGTCGGCACCGTGCTGGTCCAGCGCGGCGGCCTTGGCCGCCATCTCGGTGAAGGCCGTGACGACCTGGGTCGGGTCGGTCGCCGAGTCCAGCTTCGTCTTGGTGTCCGACAGCAGGGTCTTGATCTGTCCCATGCCGTCCTGAGCGGTGGTGGCCAGCTCCTTCGCCTTCGGGTGCGGGCCGTTCTCCAGCGCCTTGAGGTCCGCGATCGACTTGTCGACCGCGGTGACCTTCGTGCCGAGCCACTCGGACAGGCCGGTCTGGAGCTTCGACGGATCGCTCATGTCGATGTTCGGCTCGTCGGACATGGCGTCGACGGTGCCGTTGACGGCTCCGCAGACCTTGTCCATCCAGGCGACGACGTCGGCCTCGCTGCCGGTGGTCGGCGTCGAGGACGTGGGGGTGCCTCCGGTGCTGCACGCGGTGAGCGCGAGCAGACCGGTCAGGAGCGCGATGACTGTGCGACGCATGGCGCGGAAGCTACTCCGAACGGCCGCGCTCAGCTCGTCGGCGCGACGTTGAGGCGCTGCATCTCCTGGCACTTCGGCGCCGTCTGCGTGGCCTTCTGCAGCTCGGGAACGGCCTTGAGGTCGCGCAGGGGGTCGGCCAGCTCGGAGAGCTTGGCGATGGCCTCTCCGGCGGCCTGGAGGCCTCCGGTGGCGTTGTTCGGGTCGGCCTGCTCCACCTTGACCTTGGCGTCGGCGAAGACAGCACCCAGAGAGGTGAACGTCTCGGCCATCTTGTTGACGGCCTCCTCGCCACCCGCGACGGGCGACGGGCCGACGTTCTTGAGGCCGTCCGCGGACTTGGCGAAGGCGTCGGCGAGCTGGCCCATGTAGGCGGCCATCTCGGCCTTGAGCTTGGCGGGGTCGCCGGCGTCGAGCTTCGGGGAGGTCTTGTCGATCTTCGCGAACTCGGACGCGGAACCGCACACCTTGTCCATGTAGGCGACGGCCTCGGGGGTGGCCGCGCCGCTGGTCGGCGTCGATGAAGTGCCGGAGTTGCCGCCGGTGGTGCACCCGGCCAGCGCAAGGGCGGCAACAGCGGCAGTGGCGACGAGGCTGCGCCTCATGTCGTAACTCCTCGGTCGGGGTACGTCGGGGGGAGACCCGAACGTACCCCGACCAGAGGTGGAACTACGCGGCGCCGTTGCTCACGGTCTCCGCGGGCGTGTCCGCGATCGCGGTACCGCGACGCTTCGACACGACGACCGCACCGACGATGATCAGGGCCGCGACCACCGCGATCGCGATCCGGATCGGGTCGGACGCGTTGTCACCGATGGAGAAGGTGACGATGGCCGGGGCGATCAGCACCGAGACCAGGTTCATGACCTTGATCAGCGGGTTGATGGCCGGGCCGGCGGTGTCCTTGAACGGGTCGCCGACCGTGTCGCCGATGACCGTGGCGGCGTGGGCGTCGGAGCCCTTGCCACCGTGGTTGCCGTCCTCGACCAGCTTCTTGGCGTTGTCCCAGGCACCACCGGAGTTGGCCAGGAAGACCGCCATCAGCGTGCCGGTCGCGATCGCACCGGCGAGGTACCCGGCCAGCGGGCCGACGCCGAGGCCGAAGCCGACGGCGACCGGGGCGAGCACGGCCATCAGACCAGGAGTCGCCAGCTCACGCAGCGAGTCCCTGGTGCAGATGTCGACGACCTTGCCGTACTCCGGCTTCACCGAGTAGTCCATGATGCCGGGGTTGTCGCGGAACTGACGGCGCACCTCGAACACGATGGCACCGGCGGCGCGCGTCACGGCGTTGACCGCGAGGCCCGAGAACATGAAGACGACGGCCGCACCGATGGCGACACCGACGAGCACGTTCGGGCTGAACACCACGTTGCTGAACGACACGGGCAGGTCGCCCGCGACGTTGCCGACCTTGACCAGTGCCTGCGTGATCGCGTCCTGGTAGGAGCCGAACAGCGCCGTCGCGGCGAGCACGGCCGTCGCGATCGCGATGCCCTTGGTGATGGCCTTGGTGGTGTTGCCCACCGCGTCGAGCTCGGTGAGGATCTGCGCGCCCTCGCCGTGCACGTCACCGGACATCTCGGCGATGCCCTGCGCGTTGTCGGAGACCGGGCCGAAGGTGTCCATCGCGACGATGACGCCGACGGTCGTGAGCAGACCACAACCGGCCAGCGCGATCGCGAACAGCGCGACGACGACCGAACCCGAGAGCAGGAACGCGCCGTACACGGCGGCACCGATGACCAGCGCGGTGTAGACGGCCGACTCGAAACCGACCGAGATACCGGACAGGATCACCGTGGCAGCACCGGTCAGCGAGGTCTTGCCGACCTCCTGCACCGGCTTGTGGTCGGTGCCGGTGTAGTAGCCGGTCAGCCACAGGATGACGCCGGCCAGCACGATGCCGATGATCACCGCGACGGCCGCGATCAGCTGCGGGTTGCCGCTCGTGGCCTTGATCGCGTCGCTGACGCCCCTGAGGTTCGCGAAGGAGCTCGGCAGGTACGAGAAGGCGGCGATCGTGCACAGCACCGCGGAGATGACCGCGGAGATGTAGAAGGAGCGGTTGATGGCCGTGAGGCCGCTCTCGCCCACCTTCGCCTTCGTCGTGTACACGCCGATGATCGCGGTCAGCACACCGATCGCGGGGACGATCAGCGGGAACAGCAGGCCCTGCACACCGAACGCGACGGTGCCGAGGATCAGCGACGCCACCAGGGTGACGGCGTAGGACTCGAAGAGGTCCGCGGCCATGCCGGCGCAGTCACCGACGTTGTCGCCCACGTTGTCCGCGATGGTGGCGGCGTTGCGGGGGTCGTCCTCGGGGATGTTCTGCTCGACCTTGCCGACCAGGTCGGCGCCGACGTCGGCGGCCTTGGTGAAGATGCCGCCACCGACACGCATGAACATCGCGAGCAGCGCGGCACCGAAACCGAAGCCCTCCAGGACCTTCGGGGCCTGACCCGTGTACACGAACACGACCAGCGCGGCGCCGAAGAGGCCGAGACCGACCGTGGTCATACCGACCACACCACCGGTGCGGAACGCGATGCGCGTCGCCTTTTCGCGACCGCCTTCTTCGTTCGCGGCGGCGGCGACACGCACGTTGGCGCGCGTGGACAACCACATGCCCAGGTAGCCGATAGTCGCCGAGAACGCGGCACCGACGATGAAGAACAAAGATCGGCCGATTCGTTCGGCCAAATCATCCGCCGGTAGCGCGAACAGCAGTACGAACACGATCACGACAAAGATGCCGAGCGTGCGGAACTGCCTGTTGAGGTAGGCCGCTGCGCCCTCCTGAACCGCCTTGGCGATGTCCTGCATCTTGGGGGTGCCCTGGCCTGCGGCCAGCACCTCCTTGAGCAGCACGTACCCGACGGCGAGAGCAGCCAGGGCGACCACGGCGACCACGGCTACGACGCCGCGATCACCCCCGGAGAGCTCGAGGCTCTCCGCGAGGAAATGCCGGGACATCCGTCCTCCTGGTGAGTTGCCATGTGCAGCGCCAAGGCAGTCCAGCCGCCCAGCGCGACGTGACGCATCCCTCATTGGATGCGATGAGCGGGGAGTCTAGGGGGTGGTTGCAACGAGGCAACGAACTGTCCCGATCCGTGCACACACCGTTATCTGCGCAGGAAGTCGAGTACGCCCCAGCCGGAAGTGTCGGTGCCGTGTGCGAAGCTCGGCTAGTGGTGGATCAGGGACGGCGGTTGCTGGACCGCGTGCTGGCGGGAGTGCCCGCTGGTGAGCTACCTCTCACACACGCACGCGATCTGCCGTTGCGGCAGGCAGATCACGTGGACTGGCCGTCGTGGGCCGCTCCCGCGGTGGTCGCCGCGTTCGCCGAAACCGGAGTGCGCGAACCCTGGCGGCACCAGGTCGAGGCGGCTTCCCTTGCGTGGTCTGGATCACACGTCGTGCTCGCGACGGGCACCGCGTCGGGCAAGTCACTTGCCTACCAACTGCCCGTGCTTTCCACTCTTTTGGCGGACACGAAGGCCACTGCTCTGTACCTGTCACCGACCAAAGCCCTTGGGGCGGACCAGCTCCGCGCGCTCGACGAGCTCGGGATCAAAGGTGTGCGCGCGGCGGCCTACGACGGTGACACCCCGATGGCCGAACGCGACTGGGTCAAGGCGCACGCGAACTGGGTCTTCACCAACCCGGACATGCTGCACCGCGGAATCCTGCCGCAGCACCCGAAATGGCTGCGGTTCTTCCGCCGGCTGAAGTACGTGGTGATCGACGAGTGCCATTCCTATCGCGGCGTTTTCGGGTCGCACGTGGCGTTGTTGATGCGGCGGCTGCGCCGGGTCGCGCGCAAATACGGCGCGGACCCGATCTTCGTTCTGGCATCGGCCACTGTGGCTGATCCTTCTGCTTCCGCTCAGCGATTGCTCGGCGTTCCGGTTTCCGCTGTCGTGGACGACTTCTCGCCGCGCGCCTCGCGGACGGTCGCGCTGTGGGAGCCGCCGCTGACCTCACTGGAGGGTGAGAACGGCGCTCCCGTGCGGCGTTCGGCCGGTGCCGAGACGTCGCGGATCCTCGCCGATCTCGTCGTCGAGGGCGCACGTTCGCTCGCGTTCGTGCGCTCACGTCGTGGCGCGGAGCTGACCGCGCTGGGCACCCAGCGAATCCTGTCCGAAGTGGACAGTGAGCTGCCCGGTCGCGTGGCCGCCTACCGGGGCGGGTTCCTGCCGGAGGAGCGGCGGGCGCTGGAGAAGTCCCTGTCCACGGGCGATCTGCTGGGTGTGGCGACGACGAACGCGCTGGAGCTGGGCGTCGACATCGCGGGGCTGGACGCGGTGGTGGTGGCCGGATTCCCCGGCACGTTGGCGTCGTTCTGGCAGCAGGCGGGGCGTGCGGGCCGTTCTGGCGCCAGCGCTCTCGTGGTGTTCGTCGCGCGCGACGACCCGTTGGACACGTACCTGGTGCACAACCCGGCCGCGGTGCTCGACAGGCCGGTCGAGGCGACCGTGCTGGATCCGTTGAACCCCTATGTATTAGGTCCACAGCTGGCGTGCGCCGCGGCCGAGATGCCGTTGACCCCGGCCTGCCTGGACGACTTCGGCGGTCCGCTGGCGGAGACCGTGCTGGCCGAACTGGTGGAGGAGAAGCTGCTGCGGCGCAGGCCCGCGGGCTGGTACTGGGCGTCGCACGACCGTCCGCACGCCGGGGTCGACATCCGCGGTTCTGGCGGCGAGCAGGTGGCCGTCGTCGAGGTGGACTCCGGCCGGATGCTCGGCACCGTCGACCCCGGCTCCGCCTGCTGGCAGGTGCATCCCGGTGCCGTGTACCTGCATCAGGGGCGCGCGTACGTGGTCGACGAGCTCGACCTGGAGAGCGGCCTGGCGATGGTGCACCGCGAGGACCCGGAGTGGACGACGCAGCCGCGTGACTGCGTGGACATCACGGTGGTGCGCGAGATCGAACGCCTCAACTTCGGCGGCGTGTCGATGTGTCTGGGCGAGGTCGAGGTGACCACGCAGGTCGTCGGCTACCTCCGGCGGCTGCCGTCCGGCGTCGTGCTCGACCAGATCCCGCTCGACCTGCCGGAGCAGCGGCTGCAGACCCGTGCCGTCTGGTACACGGTCGACGAGTCGCTGCTGGTCGCCGCAGGTGTTGATGGCAAACGGATCCCCGGCGCCCTGCACGCCGCCGAGCACGCGGCGATCGGCCTGCTGCCGCTCTTCGCGACGTGCGACAGGTGGGACATCGGCGGCGTCTCGACCGCCGCGCACCCGGACACCGGGATGCCGACGGTGTTCGTGCACGACGGCCATCCCGGCGGCGCGGGCTTCGCGGACAGGGGCTTCGAGGCGCTGCGGGCGTGGCTGTCGGCGACGCGGTCGGCGATCAGCTCCTGCACGTGCCCGATGGGGTGCCCGTCGTGCGTGCAGTCGCCCAAGTGCGGCAACGGCAACGAACCGCTGGACAAGGCCGGTGCCGTGCTGGTGCTCGACGTGGTGCTGGGCAAAATCGCCTGACCGGTGTCAGACCGCCCGGCTACCGTGGTGGTGTGAACGCATGCAGCTGCAACGCCACTGACCGGACCCGTCGCGCCTAGCGCGGCTTGAGCCGGATGCCCGCTGCGCCCACGCGCGGCCGGCCTGACCGCCCCGACGCGCCTCGGCGCAGGGGTGTCGCGTGCTCCGCCGCGCCCGTTTCCCCTTCTGGCCACGGGTTCATTGGAGTCTGGTTTGTTCACGCCCTTTTCTGATCTGAACGCGCTGCTCGCCGACCTCGTCTCGTCGGTCCGCGAGATCCTCGGCCCGACCTACGTGGGCACCTACGTCCAGGGCTCGTTCGCCCTCGGCGCCGGAGACATCCACAGCGACTGCGACTTCATCGTCGCCTGCACCGAGTTGCCGTCCGACGACCGCGAAGCCGCGTTGCGCGTCCTGCACGACGAGATCCCCACTCGCCCAGGCCACTGGTCGACGGAGATCGAGGGTTCGTACGCCGACGTGGAGTCCCTGCGCTCGGTGGCGGGCCTCGGGGTTCCGTGGCTGTTCAACGACCACGGCACCCGGACGCTGGTCTGGGACACCCACTGCAACAGCCCGCACGCCCGCTGGATCCTGCGCCACCACGGCATCGTGCTGGACGGCCCGCCGATCACCTCGCTGGTCGACGAGGTGCCTGATTCGGTTCTGCGCTCGTCGATGCGTGCTGAGCTGCCGCACGTGTTGGAGGGCATCAAGACCTGGGCACCGATGGGCAACGCCTGGACGCAGCGCTACATCGTCTCGACCTACTGCCGGACGCTCTACACGATCCACACGGGAGAGGTGGAGTCGAAGCGCGGCGCCCTTCAGTGGGCAATGAAAATGCTCGATCAGCGGTGGCACCCGCTGATCGAGCAGGTCTTGGCGGACCGGGACCTCGGCTGGGACGCCGACGCTGCACCTCGTCCGGGAAGCATGGAGCAGACCGAGGCTTTCGCGGCCTACTGCGAAAGCCTGTGAGTTCGTGAGGGCGCCAAGCGCCCGAACTCTCGGGGTCTGCGGGGTCGTCCCCGCAACAGGCACGGCGTCCGACCCGGCAAGCGCGTAGCGCGAGCAGGGTCAGCCCGAGGACGCTGGGCGCGCGCCGCGGCTCACGGGTACCGCGGCGCGCGCTCTCCACGTGCCGAACACTGTGTTCCCGCCTGCTACCGCTTCACGACCGGATCCCGTGGAACATCGGCGGAATCTGGTTGTTCGTCTCAACAGGACACGCGGGAGGCGACGGTGTCGACTGTCTTGCGACGAACTCCGGGGAGGAGCCGGCTTCACCGACCGCGGCAGAGCGGGTTGCCCTGCCACTAACGTTCCTCGGTCCGGTCGTTACTTGCGGGAGGCTGTCCTTCGGGGTGCGTGTTCGGCTTTTCGCCCGTTCCTCCGTGGCCCCCGAAGTGCGGGGTACGAGGGCCGATCATCGGATCGGGCTGGGGTTGGAACGGCCGCGCAGGGCATCGCCTTCGGGGTTGTCGGGGAGAGTCCACGACGACACCCAGCGCGGCCGGGCTCTTCGATTTAGTTGTGTCAGACGGCTTCGAGCTGGAGCACGGCCGGGGTGTGCAGCGCCTCGACGAGGGCGTCCTGCACGACGTGCGCGTCCGGCAGGTTCCAGCCGCAGATCGACGGCTTGACCCTCCAGTGCACGACGCCGTGCGCCATCGGCGTGGGCGGCAACGGGATGTACTCACCCTGGCCGTAGAGGTGCACGTCCGCGTTGTTGGCCAGCTCGGCGTTGAGCTTCGAGCCGGACTTCACCAGGAACATCCACCGGCCGGACGGGGTCGCGGCGATCGGCACGGGAACACCGATCGACCGCAGTGCAACGGCCGCGCGGCGGCCGAGGTCGGTGCCGACCTCGATCGCGTCCACCACGTGGCCGGTGGCGACGAGAAGGCTGTAGGAGCGACCGGTCCACCAGGTGGCGACCTGGTCGGGCCGCGTACCGATGCGGTCGACCCAGTCGCGGTGCACGGGGATGGGACCGTGGAGCTCGAGCCCGCTGCGGCCCGCCCACTGGGTGACGCCCTGCTCCGAACCGGCCGGATACGTGCCGGGCAGTACGGGCCAACCGCGGTACGCGAGGCTGACCGCCTCGGCACGCAGTTCGATGCGGAAGGCCCCGCGCCAGCTATCCGACCAATCCATCTTCCGTCGCCTTCTTCCTCAGGTCTGTCTCGACATCTACGTGGTGTCGGTCTTCGTAGGACACCGCGTCGGTGCCGCTACTACAACTAACGACACCGGCCCTGGGCTTGGTAACCCCCGTCGCGACAACTGGTAGCTACGAGACGGCGAACGCCCTTTGCCAGAACGAGCCACTGAACTGCCCGCGTTTAGTTCGATCACCGTTCAGCATGTCCCGGCGGCGGTGTGAGTCCGCTCACCGCGGGCGAACGACCGCTCGTCGCGCTCCAAACGCTTCGATCTTCGGCCGGACCTGCTCTCGCCCGTGCGCTCACCGGGCCGAACGGCGTAATCGCCGACACCTCCACAACCACCTCCCACTCGCTCACCGCGCAGGCCGCCAGGTCCGTTCTGTTGGCCAGTGCCACCCGTTTCGCCTGCTCACAAGCACTTTCGTCACCTTCCACGACGTGCGCCGCAGCAGCCAGCGCCGCCAAATCGGCCGCACCGGTCACCCGATGCCGCACGACGACCGCCGCCCCGATCCGCGCACCGCCCACCGCGAGCGTGATCAGCAGCAACATCGCCACGACACCGCTCACCGCAGCCGAACCTCGCTCGCAACCAGGCGCTTCACCGTTCATCGCGGCTCCGCGACGGCGAACGCCTGCGCGCTGAGCGACAGCCCCAACGGCCCCCGCATCCTCACGACGACCCTGATGGCGTCACCTTCAGCGTGGAAGTTGACTGTCGCTCCGGGCGCGATCTGCCCAGCCGCCGCCTCACCGCGCGACCGTTCACCGCGCGCAGCAAGTCGCGCGGCCTCCCGCGCCGCATCCGTGCACCGCACCTGCTCGACGACTGCCGCCACCCCACCGGCCGCCAACACCATGACGACGAGCAGCGCGGACACCGCGACGGCCGCCTCGACGGTGACCATGCCCCGGTCATCAGACCGAAGACAGCGCACGCTGTATCAGCCCTTGCAACAGGTTCTCGACGAAGTCACTGGTCACCAGCGCGTACAACACCCCGGCCAGCGCGGCCACGGCCAACACGCCCAGCGAGTACTCGACCGTGCTCATGCCGCTCTCGTCCTTCAGCAGTTCCATCTCATCTCGCCTCTCTAGTTGAGGAATTGGTCAGCCAGCCCCAGCACCACCGGCGCAACGCCGAGGCACAGGAACGCCGGCAGAAAACACAGCGCGAGCGGCGCCGCCACCGCGACCGCGGCCCGTTGCGCCTTGGCCTCGGCCTGGTCCACGGCCTCAGCCCTGGTTCTGTCCGCAAGCTCAGCGGTCTGCCGGGCAAGCGCCGCCCCAGACCGCGCAGTCCTGCGCGCGGCCCTCGCGAGCACAGCGGTCGCGGGCTGTTCCAGCGCAGGTGCCCACGCCGTGACCGGATCAGCGCCGAGCCGGAGGAGTTCGGCGACCTGGCTCAGCTCCCTGATGCCGACTGCCTGGATCGCCGTCGGCACCGGCAACCCGGCCGTGAGGCAGGCGGCCAGCAGATCCCACGCCGCAGCCCGGTCGAACTCGGTTCTCGGCTTCTGTTCTTCGGGCGGCTCATGCGCCCTGGGCCGGAGCCGGTCGATCGCTCTCATCGGCATCGGCGCGACGAGCACCGCCAACGCCAGCAACAGGAACGTCACGGCTGCACCTCGGTGATCCTCTTCGTCCACCACAACCCAGCCGCCAGGAACACCGCGCCCAGCACGATCAGCACCTGCCCGGCCGTCGTGTTCAACAGGACTTCGAGCGGCCTCGCCCCGCTGAGCTCGCCCAGCAACACCCCGAACACCGGCAACCCGGCCAACACCGCCGCACTCGCTCGCGGCCCAGCCATCCGCGCGTGCACCTGCCGTTGGAACGCGGCCCGCTGATCAAGATCGCGCCTGGTCGCGTCCAGGACATCCGCCAACGCCACGCCGTGCTTGGCCGACACGTGCCACGCCTTGGCCAGCTGATCGACAGCCGACTCCAGCAGCGGCTGCCTCAGGTCTTTGAGCGTCCGCTCCACGTCGCCGCCCAACCGCGACGTCGCCGCCGCTGCCTTCAACACCTCTGCGGCCGGTGCCGGTGTGTCCTGCGCAGCTCCTTCGGCAGCCACGGCCGGGTGCGCGCCCGCTCGCAGCTCGTCGACCACGCCGCCGAGGCCGTTGCTGAGCGCTTCGGTCGCTTGCCTCAGCGCTTTGTTCCGCCTGCCCTGCTTGACGATGTGGTAGATCACCGCCGTGAGGACCGCTCCGGCGATCAGTCCGCCCAGACCTGCCACCAGGTAGGTGGTTGCTGCTACTGCTGTTAGCCAGACCCATTGCGGCACAATCACTTCCCGCTTGCCTTTGGGTCTGAGCCGGCGGATTGGTTTGATCTGTGGCCACACCAGCAGTGCTGCAGCTATCAGCAGAAGACTCAGCACAGCTCCCCCTCCCAGCCGCGCTCCCGCGTCCAAACAGGACGAACTTCCAGCGCTGTTGCCGTTCTGGTGAACGCTCCGATCCCGGCCAGGTGTCGCGCACCGTCGTCAGCGCGTCGCATGTGGAGCACCAGCCGCACCGCCGCAGCCACCTGACTCCTGAGGGCCGGCGCGTCGAGCCCGGCGAGCGCCCCCAACGCTTCCAACCGCGCGGGGACCTCGGCCGGCGAGTTGGCGTGCAACGTCCCGGCACCACCTTCGTGCCCGGTGTTCAACGAGGTGAGAAGTTCACGAACCTCAGCCCCTCGCACCTCACCGACAACGATCCGGTCGGGCCGCATCCGCAGCGCCTCCCGCACCAGCGACCGCACGGTGATCTCGCCGGCCCCTTCAACGTTCGCCGGCCGCGCCACGAGCCGAACGAACTGCGGGTGGTCCGGGTGCAGCTCGCCGGCGTCCTCGACGCACACGATCCGTTCGGTGGGCGGCACGCATCCCAAGAGCGCCGACAACAACGACGTCTTGCCCGATCCGGTGCCGCCGATCACCAGGAACGCCAGCCGTTTCCGGACGATCGTGGTCAGCGCGTCCGCCATCTCGGCGTCGAACGTGCCGAGTTCTTGGAGTGCTTTCAGATCGTGCGTCGCGGGGCGGAGTACCCGGAGTGACAGGCAGGTGCCGTCCGCGATCGGTGGCAGCACCGCGTGCATGCGGACTCCGCTGCCCGGCAACCAGCCGTCGACACAGGGACTCGCGTCGTCGAGGCGCCGGCCCGCGGCCACCGCCAGCCGTTGGGCGAGGCGGCGGACCGCGTCCTCGTCGGGGAAGGTGATGCCGGTGCGGCGCAGGCCTGCCGTGCCGTCTACCCACACCTGATCCGGGGCGGTGACCAGGACGTCGGTGGTGCCTGGATCGGCTAGCAGCGGGTCCAGCGGGCCGGTGCCGCTGAATTCCTGGCGCAGGACCTGGAGGGCGTCGAGGACGTCAGCGTCGGCAAGTACACCTCCGGCTTCGGAGCGGACCGCGTCGGCGACCACGGCTGCGGTCATCTCGATGTCCGCGCCTGCCAGGCGGTGACGCACTCGGTCGATGAGTGCAGCGGTCATGTCTCGCTCCATAAGCTTGTTGATGTTCAGGACGGGATGTTC